>CAWGSV010000001.1:0-194520 GCA_963825365.1 uncultured Acidobacteriota bacterium
CCGTTGCGGGGGTACTAGTGGTGCGTCCTGCAATTAACTGGTGGTTACTTGGTATGATTCACAACATGAGGCGACCCGTTCCGGCTCTGCTGGTGTCCCCAGGGCAGCGTGAGGTTCTCGAGTCCGTGGCGCGGTCGCCGTCCGCGCCGCATCGCGAGGTGGTGCGGGCGCGGGCGTTGTTGATGGCGGCCGACGGTCTGGCGAACACGGCTATCGCGGCGGGCGGTGTCGGTGTCGCCGGCGTCGGTCAGCGGGTGGCGCGCCCGGTTCGCCGAGGAGGGGCTGGTCAAGTTCGCGCAGGTCCGCGAGGGCCGGGGTCGGAAGACGACGATCCCGCAGGAGAAGATCGACGAGATCGTGGATCTGACACTGAACTACCGCCCGGAGGGCGAAACCCATTGGAGCTGCCGGACCATGGCCGCGGCTACCGGGGTGTCGAAATCGACTGTGCAGCAGGTGTGGTCGGCGCGGGGCCTCAAACCGCACCGGGTCGAGACGTTCAAGCTGTCCAACGATCCGAAGTTCGAGGAGAAGCTGGTCGATGTCGTCGGGCTTTATCTGAATCCGCCGGAGAAGGCGATCGTGTTGTGCGCCGATGAGAAGTCCTCCGTGCAGGCGCTCGACCGCACCCAGGCATCGCTGCCGATGGTCAAGGGCCGGGGCCAGACGATGACCCACGACTACAAGCGCCACGGCACCACCACCCTGTTCGCCGCGCTAGACGTGCTGACCGGCATGATCATCAGCCAGTGCACGCCTCGGCACCGGCATCAGGAATGGCTGAAATTCCTCAAGACCATCGACCGGCAGGTGCCCAAGGACCTGCAGATCCACCTGATCCTGGACAACTACGCCACCCACCAGCACGACGACGTCCGCAAGTGGCTGGACAAACACCGCCGGTTCCACCTGCACTTCACCCCGACATCGTCGTCGTGGCTCAACCTGGTCGAACGCTGGTTCCGGGACCTGACCGACAAAGCGTTGCGGCGCGGCGTCTTCCACTCCGTGCCCGACCTCGTCGCCTCTATCCAGGAATACATCGACGCCCACAACAACGACCCCAGACCCTACGTGTGGACCGCCACCGCCGAGTCCATCCTCGCCAAAGTCGCTCGCGGATCGAACTCGTCTTTCGACGCGGCCAACGCCGTGGTCGACCGGCCGCCGGGCAGTTCAAGACCAAGGTCGTCAGCTATGGCACCGAGGTCAACGTGAACGCCTTCTACCGGCACTCCCGCATCAAACAATATTTGAAGGACGGGCGGGCGCTGCGGATCGAGACCGTATCAACGACCCGGACGATCTGGGCTGTCTGCGGCGGCTGGTCCATCTCGATGAATTGCAGTCCCGTGCCCGTGCGGTCAACACCACACTGCTCGATACTGAACGTGTCGGCCAGGGCTGCGTCCTGGCGAGTCCAGCCTTTGAGCGGATCGCGCGGCCCACCCTCACCGGGGATGGCAGGAGGGCCCCGGCCTTGCGGTTCGGCGACCCTCGGGTCCAGGCCCTGGCCGGCGCCCTGTGCACGAGCGTGCTCGCCGTCACCGGCATCACCAACAAGAGCCTGCGCGCCTTGATGACCGGATTGCTCGGCGGTATGACCTACACGATGAACCAGGCCAGCTACGACCTGGCGCGGCTGCGGACCAACGGGCTCATCGCCCGCATCCCGGGTAAAAACCGCTACCGGCTCACCGGCGACGGCCTGCGGTTCGCGATCTTCTACACCAAACTGCACGACCGGCTGCTACGCCCGCTGCTGGCCGCCGACCGGCCACCGGCACCACCACCGGTACGAAAAGCCTTCCGCACCATCGACATTCACATCACCGAAACCATCGACCGGGCCCGACTGCTGCCCAAGGCAGCCTGAAAACTCAAGACAACTGTCAAAGACCTAGCGACCAAGGTTCTCTAGATCGACGTTGAACCGTGGTCTGGACGAAAGGGGAGATGAATGGGGTTTCCAAAGCAGCAGCAGCAGGTTCCGGGTGTGCAGTCGGCAATGAGTCCCGTTCCGGACTGTGGCGAGAACAGCTACCGCGGCTCGGGTCGGCTGACGGGTAAGCGCGCGGTGATCACCGGAGGCGACAGCGGTATCGGTCGTGCGGCGGCCATCGCCTATGCCCGCGAGGGCGCCGACGTGTTGATCGCCTATCTCAACGAAGACGAGGACGCCGCCGAGGTGGCCCGGCTCGTTGAGGACGCCGGCCGCAAATGTGTACTGGTACGCGGAGACCTGGCCGAGCCGGCCCTCGCGCGGTAATCGACCGGGCCGCTGCTGAATTCGGCGGGATCGATGTGCTGGTGAGCAACGCGGCGTTCCAGATGTCCCATAGTGACCTCACCGAGATCAGCGACGAGGAGTGGGACTACACGTTTCGGCTCAATGTCGGAGCCTACTTTTACCTGGTCAAGGCTGCCTTACCGCATATGGGCCCTGGATCGTCGGTGATCGGCAGTTCGTCGGTGAACTCCGACATGCCCTCCCCGACGCTGGCACCATACGCGGCAACCAAGGCTGCGATCGCCAACTTTTCGGCCAGCCTGGCCCAACTGTTGGGGGAGAAGGGCATCCGGGTGAACAGCGTCGCACCTGGACCGATCTGGACTCCGCTGATTCCGGCCACCATGCCCGAGGAAAAGGTCACCAATTTCGGTGACGACACCCCGCTGGGCCGAGCGGGCCAACCCGCCGAGCTTGCGCCCGTATACGTATTGCTGGCCTCCGACGAAGGCAGTTACATCTCCGGTGCGCGGGTGGCGGTCACCGGCGGCCGACCCGTCTTGTGAGTGCGTCGGCTGATTGTCATTTGGGCGCCATCTGCATCGTCGGAGGTGTCGCTGAGAAATCGATCCGGCAGCGCCGCTTGTGGATGGTCCGCACTGTTTGCAGGTATTGGCCAACCGAACTTCGGATAGCCGCAGGCGGGGCAGATGTCGATGCTGGTCATTCCAGTCCGCTCCCGCATGTCGGGGGTCATCATGTGCGAGCCAGTTGCTGGCACGGACATTGAGTGTTGGAGGGATTACCCCCATCCCTGAGGAATTAACCGCGCCGTCGGCCCACGATCGGTTGAAGGGCATCCGGCCAGGCTTCAGACGCTGACCGCGTGTTATCTAGCCAAGCGCGACCTGACCTGTTGGTCTCCCCGATAGCTGTTGGCAGTCGGCCCGCTACCCAAGCAGGATGACGGGCTCAGTCCGTCCGGGGTGCCTGTCTTACAGCAATTTTGCAGCCATCGCCGAGGTGCGCCGCAGGTTAGTACCGAACATCTCACGCAGGCCGTTCGGGGAACGCGGAAGGCGGGCGGGTGATCCTTTTCGCCGCCGTCGTTCGTACTGTCGCTCTCTGAGCTGCACACCGAACGATGTGCGGGGTGCTACGAATCGGGGGCACTCGAGGATTGTCGTTGGGGTGGGCTGATGACTTGCGATGAGTCGGCTACCTCGGGGGATAAATTCCCGGTCCCGTTGAACAAGGCTTGATTTGGGTCCCCGAAGGGTGGGATCACGAGGTGATCATCGGCGCTGTGGTCAGTATTGGACTTCATGGAACTCGAATTGGATAACGGGCAGAACGATTTGATGATGGCATTCAGTGGTTGCGGAGCGCTGAGACCAGTTCGGACTTGCGCTTTCTGGAGTATCCGCTGATGCCGAGCTGTTTGGCTCGTTTTTTCAGTTCGGGCACTGTCCAGTCGTCGTAAGAGCCTGATTTATCGCCCTTGCGTCCGACGTTGGAAGAGCCCCGTGCAGCGGACGCGTTGGCGATGCGGGCGGCCTTCTCTTTGGAATCACCCTGCTTCCGCAGTTCCGTGTAGACCTTCTCGTTCTTAATCGACGAAGCCATACCGGCTCACTCCTTATAACTGCTACGTGGTGCGTGGACTTGTGGTTCCCGGCGCCTGCACCGTTCAAACGCAGCGCCTTGACCAGTGTGTTTTCGTCGCGGTTGGGGAGGGAACATTAGTCTCGAGAAGAGGAAAGATGGCTGCTTGAACGCCGGGAGGCCCGTGATGATGTCGCAACCGCGTCGAGCATCTGCCCTATTGCGCGACAACGGCTTGCTGCTCGCATGCCTGGGCCTCTTCGCAATCTTCTTCGCCGGGATGATCATTTCGGGGACCGCTACCTACAACCAGGAACAGCAAGAACACGGTTCGCGCGAGCAGGTATCTGTGCTCAAGTACCTCAGCACTGGCGACTTTGTGGAAGCTACGTTTGAGAACTGGGAGTCTGAGTTCCTTCAGATGGGGATGTATGTCGTCTTAACCGCCTTGCTGTATCAGCGGGGGTCGTCGGAGTCCAAGCCGCTGAATGAGCCTGCCCCGCAGGATCAAGACCCACGCAAGGCGACTGCGAATCAGTCCACGCCGTGGCCGGTACGCAGAGGGGGTTGGGTCCTAGCCCTGTATGAGCACTCTTTGGCCATCGCGTTTTTCGTGTTGTTCTTCGCCTCGTGGGCGCTTCACGCCATGGGTGGGGCGAAGGCGTTCAATGAGGAGCAGTTGCAGCATGGCGAGGCGGCGATTTCGGTGTGGCGCTATGTGACCGACGTCGCAGTTCTGGTTCGAGTCGATGCAGAACTGGCAGAGCGAGTTCATCGCGGTCGCGGCCATAGTGGGGTTGTCAATTTTCTTGCGCCAGCGAGGTTCCGCGGAGTCCAAGCCGGTCGCTGAACCACACCGCCACACTGGGGATTAAGGTCGGTCGCTAGCTGCCTTGGCTCTGACGCGTTGGTGCGTTGTGAGGAATACGCGGTCGAACGTTGAACGGGGCGGCGGGTTTTCGTCGTATTCCAAGCGGGGCAAGACACGCAACTTCACGTTCGTCTCCTGAGAGCGCCACTTCAACAAGTCGAAGGCGACGTCTGCGTCGATGCGGTAGACCAACATCAGAATGCCCTTCACTTGTTCGAAACAGGCCCGGTTAACTGCGATCTCGGCGACGGCTTCGGTGATGGCGGCTTGCTGAGCCGCGCCCGAAGGTGTGACGTCGATGTCGAAGCCGCGCAGCTCGGCGATACCCTGGTAGGCCTTGGTGACCTCGTCGCGGGCGTCGGTCAGTTGCACGTTGACGAGTTGTCGAGTGGAACGGTCCTGGGTCCACAGCTGCAGCGCGAGCGCACCCGAGCGCACCGCCGCGGCAGTCTCTTGCATCGCAGCGGCCAACCCGCCGGGCATGCCGTCTCGGTTGGCGGGACAGCTAGTGAGGATGAGCAGCGGTAGCGCCGCCACGACCACGACCACAACGACCGCACGGATCAGCCCCGGCGCCCGACTGGTCCACGTCGACACCGGCCCATCGTCGCGCACCCAGGCCGTCAGAGACGGGATGAGGTCGGCGTGTCGCACACCGCTCTAGATCGACGTTCGCCCAGCTAGTTCGGTGCTTTGGCGTGACATGTCCGCCACCACCATGGCCCGCGAAGGCGCCGACGTGCTGATTGCCTATCTCAACGAAGACGAGGACGCCGCCGAAATGGCCGGGCTCGTAGAAGACGCCGGTCGCAAATGCGTACTGGTCCGCGGTGACTTGGCCGAGCCGGCTCACTGCCGAACGGTAATCGACCGTGCCGCTGCTGAATTCGGCGGAATCGATGTGCTAGTGAGTAACGCTGCGTTTTAGATGACGCATAGTGACCTCAGGGAGATCAGCGACCAGGAGTGGGACTACACGTTTCGGCTCAACATCGGAGCCTACTTCTACCTTGTCAAGGCGGCCTTACCGCACATGCCCTGGATCGTCGGTGATTGGCAGTTCGTCGGTGAATTCCGACATGCCCTCCCCGACGCTTGCACCATACGCGGCGACCAAGCCTGCGATCGCCCAGTTCTCGGCTAGCCTGGCCCAATCGTTACGGGAGAAGGGCATTCGGGTGAACAGCGTCGCAGCTGGGCCGATCTGGACTCCGCTGATTTCGGCCACCATGCCCGAGGAAAAGGTCGCCAATTTTGGTGACGACACACCGCTGGGCCGAGCGGGCCAACCTGCCGAGCTTGCGCCGGTTTACGTATTGCCGGCCTCCGACGAAGGCAGTTACGTCTCCGGTGCGCGGGTGGCGGTCACCGGCGGCCGACCCGTGTTGTGAGCGCGCCGGTTAGCCCTAGGCGGGCGCGCTACCATGCTCCCTTACGCCCGCATGTTTCAACAACAGGCCCGCCAAGCGCAGGAAGGATAGCCCATGTTGGGGAACACGCGTGCACTCGACGGCTCGTGCCACTCGTTCCAAAGGAAATAGTTTGATACGGGCGGACCAGTAAGAGTTCGGCTTCGCTTTTTCAACGAGTTGCAGAATGGCGGAGGATGCAGTCCGGTGCGAACTCTTCTCTGCCCAATTCCCTGCTAACAGGGAAGAAAACAGGGAAAATCGCGCTCATAGTCGCGCTTCCCCGCAGTTAAGTAATTACAAGCGTGTACGTTAGCCCGAAAAATGACGCTCATGCGGCGTATCGGAACAGGGATCGATCTGGGAATGAGCAGGGAATTTGAATTCCCTGTTCCGGGGTTCTTGGCGATTTGCTGGTTTCCATTCTTCACTCGATTGTTGGATCGGAGATACGGCGGAGATGCCGCGGTCCGGCCTCCTGGTCCCGAACCAGATCTTGTATGTTATTGAAAATCGCCGCTTTTAGCGTACATTCACGAGAAAAAGAGACCGCCCCGTCCCACCAACTTGGGGTGGCTTACGACCAGTGCCGCACAGCGAACATCGCAGTGCTACGACCAGGATTGACGTTCAGAGCGAAGTAGGATAGAAGGAGTCCAACCACAGGCGCACACGGCTTGCATTATGATACTGATCGCTTAAAGTGTAATGAGGAGGCAAGAATGCTCGGCGGATTAATCTGGTGGTGCATTGTCGGAGGTATCGCCGGTTTTTTAGCTGGCAAAGTGATGAAAGGCGGCGGCTTTGGCGTCATGATGGACATCATCGTGGGCGTCGTCGGCGCGATCATCGGCGGGTGGGTATTCGGTTTGCTAGGAATTTTTAACGGGGGCGGAATTATCGTCTCGATCATCGTGGCATTTGTCGGAGCCTGCATACTGCTCTGGATCATACGCCTGATTAAAAAGGCATAGTCCTCAGCAGCATCAACTATTACCAATCTGGACTTCCTTAGAGCCTCAGCTCTAAATTGTCAGTTGATTTCTGCCAGAATGAAGATATTTCCGACGCGCCCTCACTAAGCATTCGAATTATCATTAAGGTTTGATGCCAGCGTAACAATCCTAACGTAGCCTTCCCATTCCCTGTGTCCCTCTAGCAGGGCGATTTATCCCATTTTTTGAAATGGAAAGTGCGGCAATGTCGACAGTCTTGCCACTTCAAACCAGCCCTGAACTAACACGCGCAGCAGAATACGTGCGGATGTCAACTGAACATCAGCAATACTCCACGGAAAATCAAGGATCAATTATCCGCAAGTATGCCGAACAAAGAGGAATGAAAATCATTCGGACTTATACGGATGCAGGCAAGAGTGGTCTCAGGTTAGACGGACGAAATGCACTAAAGCAATTGATACACGATGTGGAGCATGCGAAAGCTGATTTCAGCGTAATTCTGGTATATGACGTTAGCCGGTGGGGACGTTTTCAGGATGCAGATGAGAGCGCTTACTATGAATATATTTGCAGACGCGCAGGAATCGAGGTGCATTACTGCGCCGAGCAGTTTGACAATGATGGCAGCCCGATATCTACCATCGTTAAGGGTGTTAAGCGGGCCATGGCTGGTGAATATAGCCGTGAACTTTCCGCTAAAGTTTTTATCGGGCAATGCAGGCTCATTGAGCTTGGCTATCGACAGGGCGGTTCACCTGGATTTGGGCTTCGTCGGATGCTGCGCGATGTGAGTGGTAACCACAAGGGAGTCCTTGGCAGAGGAGAACAGAAGAGTATCCAGACTGACCGCGTCATCCTTATACCGGGTCCGAAGGAAGAGGTTGAGATAGTTCAGTGGATGTATCGCGTTTTCGTAGAAGACCGAATAGTCGAATCAAAACTCGCAGGAATGTTGAATCAGCGAGGGATTACCACGGATCTGGGGCGAGCTTGGACACCCGGCACTGTTCATCGAGTTCTCACGAGCGAAAAATACGTCGGAAACAATGTTTACAACAGAAAGTCCTTTAAGCTGAAACAAAAGCGAGTCGTGAATCCACCCGAAATGTGGATTCGCGCAAATGGAGCGTATCAATCAATAATTCCAACAGATTTATACATCAAGGCTCAAGAAATTATTCGCGAGCGAAGCAAGACTTTTTCCAATGACGAATTGCTGAATCAACTTCGAGCGTTATTAGAACGAGAAGGCCACTTATCCGGCTTAGTGATAGACGAAGCAGAAGGGGTTGCTTCCAGTTCAGTTTTCCGCAGCCGGTTTAAGAGCCTGATCCAAGCTTACAAACTGATCGCTTACACGCCCGAGCGTGACTACCAATACATTCAGACGAACCGGCAACTGCGGCTTATGCATCCGCAAGTTGTCGCGGGAGTGGTTGAACGTATACGTCAATTAGGCGGAACGGTCGTATGTGAACACAAGACGGACTTGTTGACATTGAATGAAGAATTCACAGCGTCTCTGGTGATTTCGCGATGCTGGCAAAGGGAGTCCGGCGCGTTCAGATGGCTAATTCGAGTTGACTCCGGACTGAAACCTGACCTGACTATCGCAGTCCGAATGGATGCCGAAAACAGAAACCCCCTGGACTACTTCTTGCTTCCCAGGCTCGACATTGTCTTCCAGAAACTCCTATTGGCCGAGGTTAACCCAATTGGATTGGAAATTTATCGCTTCGACACCCTCGATTTCTTCTTCGGCATGACTCAAAGGACTCCTATTCCGGAGGCGGCATGAATAACACTGCTCCAATCGTAGAGATGATCCCTATAAACCAAATAAACATCTTGAACCCCAGGATTCGAAACAAAATCGTTTTCCAAACGATTATTTCTAATATTTCTACTCTTGGATTAAAAAAACCAATCACCGTCGCTCGTCGTACTGAATCAGCAGATGGTAAATCTTACGATCTAGTGTGCGGCCAAGGTCGTCTCGAAGCATTCAGCGCTCTTGGACAAACTGAAATCCCAGCGATCGTGCGAGAAGCGTCAAAAGAAGACTGCTTTTTGATGAGCTTGGTCGAAAATGTCGCACGTCGACAAATGCGGCCCTTAGAACTACTGCGAGAGATCAGTAATCTGAAAACTCGAGGCTATAGTTCCGCAGAAATCGCTAAGAAGATTGATGTTGATAGAAGTTATGTGACTGGGATCGCTCACCTATTGAAAAACGGTGAGGAGCGTTTGCTGAACGCCGTCGAGAAAGGTCGCATACCATTATCAGTAGCGATACAAATAGCCAACGCAGACGACGAAGGAATCCAACAGGCTCTTTGCCAAGCCTACGAGGAGAAAACTCTTCGCGGGCGTAGACTGCTTACCGTCCGCCGCATTATTGAGCTCCGGAAAACAAAGGGCAAACGCCCAACGCCTTGGGTTCGCCGCAGGAGTGAACGGTTACAGTCAGCCGACTCAATGATTCGGGTTTATCGGCAGGAAGTGGACCGACAGAAACTCATGATCAAGAAGTCGCAGTTAACGGAGCATAGATTACTTTTGATTTCTTCTGCTCTCAAAAACCTGTTCCAAGATGAGAATTTTTTGACTTTGTTGCGCGCAGAGGAACTAGATACACTCCCAGCCTTTCTAGCGGAAAAAATGAAGGCTGGGGAGAAGGCGTGACGATATGCCCAAACAAGTGTCGATCGCATTTGATCCAAATGGGATTATGGTTCCAATCGAATCTATTCTGCCCCTGAAACACCTAAAGCAGCCAATTAAGTTAAGTCACAAGTATCAGCAGATTCTCGCGTCAGTCCGCGAAATTGGTCTTATCGAGCCCCTGATCATTTTTCCACAAAATGGAAAGTTGGATACATTTCTGTTGCTGGATGGACATGCTCGCCTCGAAGTCTTGAAGCAACTTGGTGAAACCCATGCCCGTTGCCTGGTTTCGAATGACGATGAAGCCTACACGTACAACAAACGAATTAATCGCATGGCTACAATTCAAGAGCACGCAATGATCCTAAAAGCTACTCGAAATGGCGTTTCGGAAGAGAGAATCGCAAAAGTATTGAAGGTAGATATTGCAATGATTCGCCAAAAGATAGACTTACTAAATGGGATTTGCAAAGAAGCTGCGGAAATTCTCAAGACCAAGCACGTTTCGCTTGGCGCTTTCGCGTTTTTGCGAAAAATGAAACCGATGCGGCAAATTGAAGTAGCTGAAATATTGACAGCAGCGGATAATTATTCAGCAGCCTACGTTAAGGCACTCCTTGCAGGCACGCAGGTTGATATGCTTGTCGAGCCGGACAAGAACAAAATCGTCAAGGGCTTGACGCCAGAGCAGGTTAGTAAGATGGAGAAAGAAATGGAAGTGTTACAGCGAGATATGAAACAAGTCGAAGAGTCTCACGGAAATCAAGTTCTAAACCTGGTTCTTGCACGCGGTTACGTTGCGAAGTTGATTAAGAACAACCGCGTTGTTCGTTACCTCACCCAGCATCATGCCGATATTTTCCGTGAATTGCAGAACATCTCAGAGGGGTCTCTGACCGAAAGTTAACCGATTGGCGGGCGACAAAGAAGTTAGCGGTGGGATGCACCTTCCCAAGTCGTGAGGAACAGGGCTATCGGCAACTGACCCAACCGGTTAACCAACGCTTTGGTTCCGGCAGTTCGCGGCGTCTTGAGTGGGAAAGCCGCCATCTCGCTCCTGCACACCGCTATTTTGCTTGCACCGCGACCTCAGTCTACTCTTGTTGTATCAGGGGGAGTGTTGCACAGGGCGTTGGGACTTGCTAGTTCGCTACGGTTGCGGCCTGACGCCTTCGCCCGATAGAGGGCGGCATCCACTTCGCAAAGGATCTCTGCCGCGTTGCTTTGATCCCAATCTCTGCTCGAAAGGACTCCGATGCTCATCGTAGCAGACAAAGAGCCACGTGAGGTCTGAATCGGGTTGTTCGCCACCGCTTTGCGAAGCTCCTCGGCACGCAGCATCGCTTGACTTGTATCGCAGTTATTTAAGACCATGAGGAACTCTTCTCCGCCGTAGCGGCCCACGAAATCATATGAGCGTACCGATGCCAGAAGGCGTCGAGCTGTTTCTTGTAACACCTCATCACCCACGAAATGGCCATACGTATCATTCACATCTTTGAAGTGATCCAAATCGCTCAGCATCACGATCGTGCAACCCTTCTCACGGTGAGTCCGCACCAATTCGCGTTCCAGCAGATCCACGATGGCACCACGGTTGAGGAGAAAAGTCAGATGGTCGTGTGTTGCTTTGAAGCGCATATTCTCCCGAGCTTCCACCAGCCGATCTTCCAACTGAAGGATCCGTTGTCCGGTCCGCAACCTTGCCCTCAACTCATCCGGATCCCAAGGTTTAATCAGATAATCGTCCGCACCGGATCCGAGTCCCTCCACGATGTTTTCCTTAGCATCCTTGGCCGTGAGTAGGAGCATGTAAGTGTAAGGCTCAGGCCGATCTCGCCTTACGGCGCTGCACACATCGACCCCATTTTTCCCCGGCATCATCCAATCAAGCAGCCCCACACGCGGAGCATTCGGTGCCTTCAGTATTTCAAGAGCCGTATTCCCGTCCTCCACTGCAACAACGTCATAACCCCATGTAATGAGGAGCGCCTGAAGCTTACGGCGCGAGATTAATTCGTCGTCGGCTATGAGGACTTTCATTTCGGGAGATCCCTGACACAGATTCGCAAGTTCTGGAAGCAAGCGTTCGACGGTTCCTTCAAGATTCGCTAGACCAGCTTTCGCTGATTTCGAATCCCCGTTTTTCGCATCGTTTTCAAGCTGCGAGGCAGCGCTAACCGTTTCGTACGCCAAGAAATTGCTCGCAGCCCCTTTCATCGAATGGGCCGACCGCTCTAGCTCTGGCATGTTTCCCTGCTGGAGCGAGTTTCGCATTGCTTTGATTAATTGAGGCGCTTCCACAGAGAACAATTGGATCAATTCGTTCAATAGTTCTTGACTGCCATCAAGCCGTTCCAAGATTGAGGCTCGGCTAAGATTGTCGTCATATTGACCTGGGATTCTCACCATCGTCTTCTTCCTTTCCATTCGAATTTGGGCACGAAGGCGTCCGCGTCGATCACATTGATATCGGGATCTATTTGCGTTTTTCCGAAGTTTCTTGAACTTGAACGGTACCTGTCCGCCGCGCTAAATACATCTCCAGTAGTTCGTCGAGTTCCTGAGGGACGATCGGCTTGGAAAGATACCCATCCATCCCCGACGCCAGGCATCGTTCCCGATCACCTTTCATGGCATTCGCGGTCAATGCGATGATCGGGATATGGCCGCCGTCGTGCATTTCTTTCTCTCGTACTATCGCAGTTGCCTCAAACCCGTCCATTTTAGGCATCTGTATGTCCATCAAGACTAAGTCGAACTTGTTATTCGCGATCGCTTCCACCGCTTCGCGCCCATCGGCGGTGACTGTGACGCGATGTCCGCGCTTCTCAAGCAACCGCAAAGCCAACCGTTGGTTCACGGCATTATCTTCCGCAACCAGCACGTGCAAGACTGCCGTTGGCACAGTCGCATCTCCAAGAGAGTAGCGAGTGATTAGGGGAATTGCGCCCCTCTGTTCTCTCGCGCCGATCACTCGAGCAATCGCCTCGCGAAGTTCGGATTGGCGGATGGGCTTCAACAAATACGCTGCGACTCCAAGTTCCTGACAACGCAACGCATCCCCCCGGTGGCCCGCCGAAGTGAGCATCATGATGATGGCCGCCGATAGTTCAGGGCTTTGGCGAATTCGTTCGATCAGCCCGAAGCCGTCCATCTTTGGCATGTGCATGTCAGTTAGAACCAGCCCGTATGGCTCTCCAGCTTTCAAGGCTGTGAAGAGTGCTGTTAATGCATCTTCTCCTGCCGCCACCGAAGTAGAGTTCATCCCCCAACGCTTCAACATTCCGTCCAGAATCCGGCGGTTCGTACGGTTGTCGTCTGCCACCAAGACTTTAACGCCGTGCAAGACTTCTGGAGGGGCGATCGTTCCTACCTCGATCGCCTTCTCTGAGGTTCCCAGCCGCGCCGTAAAGTGGAACTCGGATCCTCGTCCCACTTTGCTTTCGACCCATATTTTTCCACCCATCATCTCCACTAGGCGCGCCGAAATCGACAGCCCCAGCCCGGTTCCGCCGTATTTTCTCGTCGTTGAACTATCCGCTTGGGAAAACGGTTGGAAGACTAGCTCTAGTTTCTCCGGAGGAATCCCGACACCCGAGTCCGACACCATGAAATGCATGACATGATCGCCATGTTCCTCTGAATCGACTCGAACTTTCAATGCAATTTCCCCTTCATTAGTGAACTTGATGGCGTTGCCAACGAGGTTCACAACGATTTGGCGAAGTCGGTTGGAATCCCCCCGAACCATTTCCGGCACCTCGGGTACCACTTCGCACAACAGTTCTAGTCCCTTTTCGTCGCCCCGAAAAGCAAGCGTCTTCAGGGTGGCTTCCAAATGGTCGCGAATATTGAAATCGATAGTTTCCAAGTCGATTTTTCCGGCTTCGATCTTAGAGAAATCCAGAATGTCGTTAATCACTGTCAACAGCGCATCCGCCGACAACTTCACGGTGTCAAGGTACTCTCGCTGCTCCGAAGTAAGGTCAGTCCCTAGCGCTAAGTCGGTCATTCCTACCACACCATTCAGCGGGGTTCGGATCTCGTGGCTCATGTTCGCCAGGAATTCACTCTTTGCCTGATTGGCGGCTTCGGCCATCTCCTTGGCATCCTGAAGCGCAGCTTCGACATGCTTCCGCTCCGTGATGTCGATGCCAATCGTTCCAACCAATGGCTCACCATCCGGTCCATCGAGGGGGAATCTCAGATTCAGCCAATCGTGAAGGACTCCGTCCGGAGTAGGGATAACCTCCTCGAATTGCATTACGCGTTTCGTTGAAAGCACTTCCTGGTCGTTGCTGCGAATCTTCTTGGCGATTTCTTCGGGAATCCAGCTAGCTAGAACCTGTCCTTTCACATCATCCAGCTTGATGTTGTATGTTCTGGACATGGGCTCATTTATATAGAGGATGCGGCTCTGACTATCCTTGATTAAAGCAATCGCTGGTATGTTATTCATGAACGCTTGGTATCGTTCTTCCACCTGATGTTTCTGTTTTTGCGAAAGCTGAAACGATTCGAGCATACGGTTGATGGCCTCGCCAAGATTTGCGATCTCGTCGCTGCCTTTAGATTCAATTCGGGCTGATGAATCGCCGCTGCTCGCAATTCCTCTCACACTATCATTCAGTGAGCTGAGCCTCGACACTACCGATTTTTCAAGCAGAAGTTGAATGACACCCCCAAATACGATTCCCGCGATGAGCAGTGCTCCCACGAAATATAATTGGCTTAGACGGCCCTGCTGATAGATGACTCGCGGCATTTCTGCTCTAAGAATCAATGCGGGCTTACCGTAAATATCATTGAGCAAAGTGTAGCCGCCCAGGAGATGTTCGTTCATTGGGCGGACATAAGTCGCACCCGCTGCGAACAAATGCGAGCGAGCTTCCTCAAAATCGGCCGGAAGTTGTTCCGCATCGACCCTGAGTACGGAAAGAGAGAAATTAGTGGTCTTTTCCAGTGCACGAAGGTCCCCACCCGATTCGAGGTAGCGCGCCGTCAGTAATGCGCCGCGTATGGGCCCTTCCCCATTTGTTTTTACAACTGGACGCGAGACGACGAGCAAAGGCCCTTCGGGAAGCAGCAGAACTCCACTAACTTTGTTTGTGCTCGCAGAAAAATTGAAAAGAGTATCTGCCAGAGAAATGTGACTCTTAAGGGTTCCTGGAATTTCAACGAGGGTATTCGTGGCAATATCACGGCTTCTAGAAGCAACGATGTGCCCTGCGGCGTCTGTCAAGACGACAAAATTGAATCGACGCGTCGCTGGTGTACCCGCAGAATCCTTACCGAACAACGATTCTACGAACTCCTTGTTTGGACTTCCCATGAAGTTGTATGTCTCATCGGTCGCTGCGCGATCATAGGTGAATCGGTCCACTGCGGCGAGGTCCTGGTCCAATGCGTTCAAAACCCTCTGCACGTTTTCGCCGGCGCTCGCCTGCTCTAGCTTGACGAATCCGCCCAGAAGGAAAGACCGGGAGGCAGTGTAGAGCACGATCATCAACCCCACACAAGTGATGGCTATAATGAGAAAGGTCTTTCGTCGAACCGTCATCGGGAAACCCTCCGCGTGCGTTCAGAGCGAAGTCTCGTTTTTTCCACCGGGTTAGATTGCGTGAAAATCACCCAAGCGCTGCTCAACTTACCGCATGTGGAGGGCGTGATGATCTCAGCTGCGTCCGTGTCACTATAGAGTATGGCCATTTGGGGTAAGGAACTATCCAAAAACATTACACGAAACAATTATGTGTCGTGTTGAATAACGGCGGTTCCCTAACGACATCGCGCGAAAGTTGGTGGAGACCCTTCCTTTGCCTTAAAGCCAGTCCACACATAAAGTCGATTCCGAGGTTGCATATCAATTTCAGCGCAGAAAATGAGCGATCGAGTTAGAAAATCACCCCCCTGTTAGCGGCCCTACTTTTTGATTCGCCTTCTTCGCCATCCATTAGATGGAGTTTGACTGTTGTTGATCATCACCAAGACTCTGTGGAATTCCCGATTGAGCGCTTTTTCAGCGACTTTGGACTTTCGCTCCCCGTGAGCAATCCGGCTGATGTAAGAAGTATCGACACCCAAATCATGGGCTACCCGTGCGTAGAGTCCTCTAAATAGGGAGACTGCGGTTGAGCATGTGGGAGTTAAGTGTTCCCTTCATGTTCTCCGTCCTTTTCGCCGCCGCCCAAGTGAATCGGACTTACCGAAATATTCGTGGACGATTGCCGTACTTCTTGGGTAAGTCAGCGCAGCATATTCCTTGTCCGACCGTCAACATGAATATCATGTCATGTAAGATGACACAAGAAATAAATATATGGCATTTATATAATATACGGTTATATTCTGCATTGTAGTATGGAGGATCAATACTATGGTGGAATATGAAATTGCCAGGAGGGTGCCACGGTATCCTTTTGTTGCCAATGTCGCTATAACTGACGTTGACCGCAAAGTTCATATGTATGCACGGACCAACACAGTGGGACTTTTCGGATGCGGCATAGCTACTTCAAACCCATTTGCGCAAGGAACGAGCGTGAGAATCAGGTTGTCGCATCGAGGGGCGGAGGTGAAAGCTGTCGGTATTGTGGCTTATGTCCGCCCTAACTTAGACATGGGAATTGCGTTTACCGAGATTGATCGGGAATGTGACCGGATTTTGGGTTTGTGGATAGAGGAGTTGATGCGTCTGCCTGCTCAGAAATGATATGAAAACGCCAAAAGAAGACTATCCATCCCCTCCTTTTATCGTCAATTCTTAGCTAGAAGTCCGAAATATCGTATTTTCCTCCTAAAGTCCATTCAACTTTAGCCGATAGGCCCTCCATAGGAGGCACTATGGCCAAAGATCAGGTAGCTCCCGCCGCAGAGTACGTCCGTATGTCCACCGAACACCAACAGTATTCACTCGAAAATCAATCCGCTGCTATCCATAAGTATGCGGAATTGAATGGTTTCGAGGTCGTGCGCACATACTCTGACGAAGCAAGAAGTGGACTCGTTTTAAAGGATAGGAAGGGACTCCAACAGCTCTTACATGATGTCGTTGCGGGAACCGCGCCCTACCGAGCAATCCTTGTCTACGATGTTAGCCGCTGGGGCCGATTTCAAGACACAGACGAGTCCGCACACTACGAATTTCTTTGTAAATCGGCAGGCGTTCCGGTGCATTACTGCGCCGAAACCTTTGCCAATGACGGTAGCCTACCGAGCCTAATAATGAAGGCCCTTAAAAGAACGATGGCGGGGGAATACAGCCGTGAGATGGGGGTCAAGATAAGTGCGGGACTGAGGCGACTCGCTGCCCTCGGGTTCAAGCAGGGCGGTAATCCTGGCTATGGCCTGCGACGAATGTTGGTTTCATCCACGCGCCAAGAGAAGCAACAACTCTGTCACGGCGAGTACAAGAGCATCGCAACGGACCGTGTCATTCTTGTTCTTGGCCCGTCCGAGGAGGTGCAGGTCGTCAGGGACATTTATCGGATGTTCATATCGGAGAGAAAAAGTACATATGAAATAGCCGCAGTCCTAACCTGCAAAAGAGTTCCCAATCCAAGCTCTACAGGCTTCAAGTGGAACGCATCGTGTATACGAAATATTCTGAGGCATCCAAGGTATTGCGGGATGGTTGCTTTTGGGCGCACGTCTTGCCGACTCCATGCATCCCGCGTGCAGATGCCTCGATCTGAGTGGGTTGTGACGCCAGGAGCATTCGAGCCAATCGTAGAACCCGAAACCTTCGACAGGGCACAAGAAAGATTCAGGCAATTAACGCGACATAAATCGAATACGGAACTGCTGGAGGGCTTACGGACGCTGCTAAGAAAACACCGCCGACTGAACTCCACCATTATCATGAACTTTTCAAAAGTAGCCTCGCTCACTTGCTATACGAAGCGGTTTGGCAGTTTGGTGCAGGCTTTCGAGCTTGTAGGGTATGGCCGACCAGAACAATTCCGGTGCGATGAACCAGCGAGTAGGACCAAGGCTATGCGCCGACAACTGATTGCGCAAATTGAAGCGAGGTTCGCTGGTGAAGTCGCAATCTTGAGTCGGGGAAGGAGACACAGAAGCCAACTACGGGTCCGCGACGGGCCAGTTGTCTCCGTGGTGATCGCGCGATCAACGAAGCGTCCTGACAAATCACTCTATTGGGAAATTAGACCCTCCCAGTGCGACTGGAGTTCCCTCACGCTGATGGCACGGCTTGACGAAAAGAACCGTTCGTTTCTTGACTACCATGTTATGCCCAACTTCAGCCCGGAACATCGCGTTAGCTTTTCATTGAGGGACCCTTGGCTGAAACGAGTTAAACGATTGCGGGACATTTCGCAATTCTGTGAAGCTATTGAGCAGGTAAGGCTGAGTCGCTGCCTCCGAGCAGAACGCACTGGGGCAGGGTGAGGTTATCCCCGGAGGAATTAGCTTCACAGACGGCAAAATATGTGATCCACGTCACGGCCCGGCGCTATTCCGGCTGTTAGATTGGCAAAATGATATTCGGTTTCCGAACTGCTGGGCAAGACTACATGGCAGGTAATCGGAGTTGCTCTGTGTGTGCGGGTATCGAAGGCGGAGGATACCCACGCCCACACCAAGAATACAGCGAGTCAAAATGCCTCGGATTGGTCCATGCCGAAAGATTCGAGAACCCACCTAAGACCGTTTACTCGTGCGATGCTTGCAACGCTAATTGTTTCCTTGACCCTCGATAGGACCTGATAAACGGCGCGGTCTCAATGGGGCGACGCAACATCATGTAACTAATTGATCTGACAATACCTTCCCTCAGGAATTAATCTGTAAGACTTTACTCAATAAGAATCTAAACAGGGCACTATTTCGATTAAATCAGCATACACAAACACAATTGTCAATACCGTGGGCACATTTAATAGAGCTCCAACTGATAGGTAATAAGTTGACCTTTAGTCACATATACATTTTCTATCTAACACTGCAAGAAGAGTTCAGAGTTAGATTAGGACAGTTGGCTCTCACCCTCATCTCTCACCGTGAGCTGGCCTAGCTTCGTAAAAGATGAGTACTCAGATGAAAACATCCAAAACTGTGTCCCCACGGGCGCCACGCGATGGGAAAACGTGGTTGAGATTGACCATTTACCCAGAAATGTCGACTCGTGGCAAACTGCCGCCATTGGTAGTGATCTGGCTCGTTTTGCTACCGTTCATACTCAACGGTGGTTGGGCGCGCGCCTCACAAAATGACCAGAACGCCGGTGGAAATCTCAAAGGCTTGAGCCTGGAGCAACTTGGCAACGTTGAAGTGACGACAGCTTCCAAGGAACCGGAAGAGGTTTGGCGCACTCCGGCGGCCATTTACGTCATCACGCAAGAGGACATTCGCCGTTCCGGTGCCACAAGCATCCCGGAGATTCTGCGACTGGCGCCGGGCGTGGAAGTGGCCCGAATCGATTCCGACCATTGGGCTGTGGGTATCCGCGGATTTGGGAGCCAGTTCTCAAAATCAGTGCTTGTGCTGATTGACGGTAGGAGTGTCTATACCCCTCTCGATTCCGGCGTAAATTGGCAGGTTCAGGATACTTTGCTTGAGGACATCGAACGGATCGAGGTCATTCGTGGACCGGGTGGAACAATCTGGGGAGCTAACGCCGTCAATGGAGTCATCAACATCATCACCAAGAGCACGAAAGATACTCACGGGGCGCTTGCCACCATTGGCGGCGGCAATGTGGACCAAGGCACTGGCGGCGCCCGTTATGGGGGTACAAACGGCAAGGGCTTCGACTACAGGGTCTATGCCAAGGGCTTCCTACGAGGTCCGGAGTCCCATCCCGATGGCTCGAATTTTGACTACTGGAAAACGGGCCAGGTTGGTTTTCGGACGGACTGGGATGTCACCACACGCGATTCGCTCACCTTGCAGGGTGACATGTACACGGGACTCGACGGGGAAAGAGTGGCCGTCTCAACCTATTCGCCACCCGCCGCAATGATCGTCGATACACCTCATGACGTCTCCGGTGGCAATCTGATGGGACGCTGGCGGCGCAAGTTCAGTGAGGATTCTGACCTTCAGATTCAGGCTTATTATGACCGGACATCGGACTTCGGCCCCCAGCTCGACGAGATTCGTAACACCTTCGACATCGACTTACTTCACCATATGACCCTGAAGGGGCATCAGGATTTTCTTTGGGGCATAGGCGCGCGATGGAGTCCCGATACCATTCACCAGAAATTCCCCACGCTTGACTTTGAACCACATCAGGAGACAGACAGTATTTATAGCTGGTTCCTTCAAGACCAAATTCCTATCGTTTCGAATCATCTATGGCTGACAGTGGGTTCGAAGTTCGAACACAATAATTACTCCGGTTTCGAGATCCAGCCGAATGTTCGGCTGCTGTGGACGCCGACGGAACACCAAAGCGTCTGGGCGGCGGTAACGCGGGCGGTACGCACGCCTTCGCGTTTCGATCAGGACCTCCAGCTCAGTATTTTTTCTCCTGCGGGGACTCAACTGTTTGGTTTGCCGACTTATGTGCGCGTTGTCGGAAGCAAAAACTTCGTCTCCGAACAAATGATCAGTTCCGAACTCGGCTACCGGACGCTGGTAGCCAGCAAGTTCTACGTGGACTTCGCGGCATTCCACAACGATTACAACGATCTGTATGGCTACGGCCCCGGAACGTTATTTGTTGAGCCTCTTCCTGCCCCGACACGTTTGATTTTGCAGTTGCCGGTGGCCAATGTGATAAGCGGCACGACGGACGGAGTAGAAATTGCACCGGACTGGAAGCCGTTTGATTGGTGGGAACTTAAAGGGTTCCTATTCGTATTTGCATCTGGCTGTGCACATCAAGCCAGGCTTCACGGACCCGTTGGGTGTGGTTTCCTCCGACAACGGCTCGAGCCCTCATCATCAGGTCCAACTGCAATCTCTGTTCAATCTGCCGAAGAAACTGGAATTGGACGTATCGTTTCGATACGTTTCGGCATTGCCTGCCCAGACTGTGGACGCTTACCAGAGTGCCGATATTCGTTTTGGCTGGCGCCCTACAACGAATTGGGAGTTATCCGTCGCGGGACAAAATCTGCTGCAACCGCGTCACGCGGAGTTCGGCGGCGACGCCAACACGATTGTTGGAATAGAAAGAAGCGCCTACGCAAAGATAACGTGGAGAAGATAACTGTTATCGGACTCCAGCTCGCGCACTGATAACAATGGACTAAACCGGCGCGCTGCTCACGCCCGCGTTTCCAGCCGCTACCGCTGCGCCCGGCAGTGCCTTGCTGTCTTCATTGAGATATTGGCTCTCCTCCACATTCCCGTACTGCAAGCTCAGCAACCTAAGGTGTCCGAATATCAGGTGAAAGCTACTTATCTTTACAATTTCGGGCGATTTGTACAATGGCCCGCGAGTGCCGTGGCATCGACTGGCGATTCATTTTCTATTTGTGTGATTGGCCAAGATCCGTTCGGCTCCATTCTCGACACGATCCTTTCGGGTGAAAGCATCGATGGCAAGGCAGTAGTGGCGAAGCGAATCGCGAAGCCACAAGACGCCCTGAATTGCCGTGTCCTCTTTGTAAGCAAGTCCGAGGATAGCCGGTTAAAGGATGTTCTCGCGGCAATTGATAAAGCGGCCGTCCTGACCGTCAGTGACATACCACAGTTCTCGCAACGCGGCGGGATCATCCAGTTCGTCATGGCGGAGAACAAAATCCGTTTCGAGGTGAACCTGACAAGTGCGCAGGACGCAGGTCTGATATTGAGCTCCGATCTTCTGAAAGTAGCGGCGGCTGTGAGAAAAACATCACAACCTGGAGACTGACGGACGATGTTTAAAGAATATTCGATCTCCAAAAAGCTTACGTGGATGAACATGCTGGTAAGCGGCTCGGCGTTGGTCCTGGCATGCTCAGCATTTATTGCCTACGATGTGTTCACGTTTCGGCAGGGTACGGTCTACAACCTCTCCATTCAGGCGCAAATCGCTGGATCCAGCGCGGTCTCCGCACTGCTGTTTGACGATACGACCTCGGCGGAGAAAACTTTGTCTGCACTACGAGCATCGCCGAATATCATTTCCGCGGGCATCCTGACGCTCGATGGCCGTTCCTTTGCCTCGTATTCGCGCGATCAAGCCAGCCGAGTGCCGGGATTGCCTCCAATTCCCTCGGGACAGACAGAAACGTATCGTTTCGGGAGCGGCGACATTCTATTGGTCCGTTCAATCATATTCAATGGCAAGCCAACCGGGACTGTGTACATCGTATCGGACTTACAAAGATTGAACGCACGCCTATTGCTATACGGGGAAATCTCTTGCATCGTCCTTGTAGTATCTCTTCTCGCGGCACTTCTCGTATCACCGATCTTTCGGCGCTCCATAGCGGAGCCGATCGTCCATCTCGCGAGCATCGCAAGTATCGTCTCCCGGGAAAAGAACTATTCGGTGCGAGCCACACCGACAGACAATCACGACGAATTATCGTTCTTGATTGAAGCGTTCAACGGCATGTTGTCGCAAATCCAGGAGCGCGATGCCGCGCTGCAAAAGGCTTACGACGAGCTGGAACAACGGGTTCAAGAGCGAACGACGGAGCTTGCCACCACCAACAAGGAGCTGGAATCCTTTTCGTACTCTGTCTCTCACGACTTGCGGGCGCCCCTCCGAAGCATTGATGGATTCAGCCAGGCGCTTTTGGAGGATTACGGCGGCCAACTCGATGCTACTGCCCAGAGTCATCTACAGCGCGTCCGCCTCGCAGCGCAGCGTATGGCGACGCTGATTGACGAAATGCTGAATCTCTCCAGGGTCACCAGAAGCGCGATCCGCCGCGAAAATCTGGACTTGAGCGAGCATGGCAAAGTCGATTGCAGTAGAGCTTCGGGAAGCGGAACCGGGGCGGCAAGTGGAGTTTGTGATAGAGAATGGTTTGATGGCCGCAGGAGATTCCCAACTCCTGCGAGCGGCAATGGAAAATCTGTTGCGCAACGCCTGGAAATACACGTCAAACCACCCGCGCGCCCGGGTCGAATTCGGCAGGTGCAAACAGAACGGCAAATGTACTTTTTTTGTGCGCGACGACGGCGCGGGGTTTGACCAACGCTACGCAGGACGTCTCTTCGGCGCCTTTCAGCGCCTTCACACAACAACCGAGTTTCCTGGTACCGGCGTAGGTCTCGCCACCGTGCAACGGATTATTCATAGACATGGGGGAGAAATTTGGGCAGAAGGAGCGGTGGAAAAAGGGGCAACATTTTATTTCACGTTATAAGTAACTTGACTTGCAGAAGGGTGAAACAATGAATGAAAACGTTATACTTTTGGTCGAAGACAATGCGGATGACGAGGCCCTGACGGTTCGTGCATTAAAAAAGAACAATATCGTCAATGAAGTAGTGGTTGTGCACGACGGCGCCGAAGCGCTCGAATATCTCTTCGGTACTGGGAAATTCGCCGGGCGGGATTCCGGCATATTGCCGCAGATTGTTCTTTTGGATTTGAATCTTCCAAAGATCAGCGGGCTGGAAGTTTTGCGGCAATTAAGGCAGGACAATCGCACAAAATTGCTTCCAGTTGTAATTTTGACCTCTTCTAATGAGGAGCAAGACCGATTCAATGGTTACGACTTGGGCGCGAACAGCTATGTGCGTAAGCCTGTCGATTTTAACCAATTCATCGAAGCCGTTCGGCAACTCGGGCTATATTGGCTTGTATTCAACGAACGACCGCCGGTAAGGAGAAAGTGAATGGCCACCCCCCTGCGTCTATTGATCATTGAGGACTCCGAAGACGATGCCGCACTGCTTCTGCGCGAATTGTGCCGCGGCGGCTACGATGTCACCCACGAGCGCGTGGATACGAAATTGGCCCTCGTCTCGGCGTTGAGCAATACCAAATGGGATCTGGTAATTTCCGACCACTCAATGCCCCATTTTTCAGGAACCGATGCGTTGAATATTCTGAGATCGCAAGGATCGGAAGTACCTTTCATCTTCGTCTCCGGAACAATCGGGGAAGAAACTGCCGTCGCCGCGCTCAAGGATGGCGCCCAAGATTACCTCATGAAGACAAACTTGAGGCGGCTTGTTCCCGCCGTTCAGCGCGAACTTCGTGAGGTTAAAGACCGCCAGGACCGCAGGCAACTGGAACGCCAGGTGCAACATTTGCACAAGTTTGAGGCGATTGGAAGGTTGGCTGGTGGAATCGCCCATGACTTCAATAATGTTATCGGAGCAATTCTGGGCTGGGCGGAACTCAGCCAGGAGGACGCAAGACCGGGCACGCGTCTCCACGAGCGTTTGCAAAAAATCATAGATCAAACGAAGAGGGCATCGGGATTAACCTCTCAACTTCTTTCGTTCGCGCGACGCCAGATACTGCAACCTAGAAAGATCGACCTGAACATTCATGTGTTGCAAGGTATGAGTCTGCTTCGTAGAGTCATCGGGGAACACATCACCGTTTCAGTCCAAACAGCACACGATCTGCACGTTACGCTAGTGGACCCCGTGCAGGCCGATCAAGTGTTGATGAACCTCTGCTTAAACGCGAGAGACGCAATGCCGAAGGGCGGGAAACTGATCATTGAAACCAGCAACATTGAGATTGATGAGGAATATTGCGTCCTCCATAGCTACGCGCGCCCAGGAAGCTATGTCTTGCTGTCGGTTTCAGACACCGGCATTGGGATAGATAAGGAAACTATAGACCAGATCTTCGATCCTTTTTTCACCACAAAAGAAATGGGAAAAGGAACGGGGCTGGGTTTGGCGACCGTGTATGGAATCGTGAAACAACATGGCGGATTCATCGACGTGGAAAGCATATTCGGAGTCGGCACGACATTTCGTGTTTATTTTCAAGCCAGTTCTGGCGCACCAGAGACCCTCGAGGGGCATCCCGAGGAATTGGCCCGGAAAGGCACCGAAACCATCTTGTTAGCGGAGGATCACGAGGGGCTTCGGCAATCCGCGCAAGAAATGTTGGAGGCACTAGGGTATCGCGTGATCGTCGCGCAAGACGGCATGGAAGCAGTCCAACTCTTCGAGGCGAATCGCGAACAGGTAGATCTGGTTGTACTGGACGTCGTGATGCCTGGACTGTCCGGCCCAGACGCATTTCTTCAAATGACTGCACTCCAACCCGGCTTGCAAGCGGTCTTCACCACCGGATATACAAGCGAAGCTGCATACCTGAATTCGATGATTGAAAAGGGCGCGTCATTCCTCCAAAAACCGTATTCGCAGCGCAGCATCAGTCAGACGATTCGGAGTGTACTAGACCACCGGCGTGTCATGTAACTCGTACGAAGGGAAGATACCCGAAGCAAGGAAACGCACTGAAGGCCGACAACTTTGGACAAGTTTCGACTTACCAGCGGAGAGAAGCTGTTAAAGTTTGTCGGGCTCGCGGAAGGCGTCGCAGATTACGACGCCGTCAACTATGTAGGCCATGACCTACCTCAACTCGTGGAGGACGGTGAATTCGTTGCTGTATTCACCAAACTCACACTCTCACAGATGGCACACGTGATTGCGATTCGCTCCGAACGCAATTCGGTGTTTCGGATCGGTTTGTTTTCGAACAAGCCTCCGCTCACCGCTGTGATTCTGACGATCGTTCTGCAACTCAGCTTGATCTACACTCCGCTCATGCAGGGGTTTTCAGAACCAGTGCATTGTCACTTTTTGATCTCGGAGTGAGCATTCTGTTCAGCTGCAGCGTCTTTGCCGCAGTCGAGATTGAAAAGTGGCTGGTGTGAGTCCATCAACCGCAGCCTCGATAGGTCATCCTCCAATGTTCCGGTCGCGAGTCATATTGGCGTGAAGCTACCGAAGAAGCTTTCCAGCAATAGCCAAGGTGAGTAAACTACCTGGCAGGATGGCGAGCAAATGACCGAGAACAAGCCGATCTGCCCGAGGTCTCCAGGCACAAAGCCGGAGGCGATTGGGGTCTCGCGGAGCGTTGTTTGCCGGTTTCGGAACGCTGCTAATTCTGACGGCGATTATATCCATCGATTCGCTGTACAGTGTGGAAACATTCGAGAACCACAACACGCAGATTCGGCAAGGTCTTCTTTACCGCGAACGCACGCTCGAACAAGTTCGAGCCAACGTGTACGAGTCGGGTGACATCATCGACGACTACATCGCGACCGAATCGGACCTTGGCACACAGGAAAAGCTCCGGGCCGAGTTTCAGTCTATTCACAATGAAACCACCGCATTATTGAAAGCATGCATTCAGTCCCTGCCCACAGACAGAAGGGAGTCATTTCAGCATCTCGCTGAGGAACTGGAACGTTACTGGTCGAAAGTCGATCCGATTTTCGCATCGCCTATGACGGAGAAGAAGGGATTAGGTAGTCCATTGCTGAGAAGCGCCGTTCCGTCGCGGTACGCGGAGGTTTTGGCGATTGCGAAAGAAGTTAGCGCGGTGAATAGCGACGAACTGAAGGAAACCGACCGAGGGATCGCGGAATCGTTTGCGCAGTTTCGACACCGCCTGGTGATGTTTGCCACGATCGCTTTCGGTTTTGGATTGATTCTGGCTGCCACCACCATCATGTATGCCGGGCGACTCGAGAAGAGTGTTCAGGAGAAATATGAAGAGAGCCTGCGTGCGCAGCGGGAGTTGAAAGAGCTATCCAAGCGTCTGGTCGACGCCGAGGAGCGGGAACGGCGCGCGATTTCCCGGGAACTGCATGACGAAGTCGGCCAATCCTTAAACGCTCTGCTGCTGGATGTGGAGAACTTGACAGAGATGTCCAACGAAGGAACGTGTTTTCCGGCAGGGCCTTCAGAAAATCAAGACGATCGCGGAAACCTGCGTCAACGAAGTGCGCAATATGTCCCTGCTACTGCGCCCTTCGATGTTGGATGACCTTGGGCCTGGTCGCGGCGATTGACTGGCAGGGACGCGAAGTGTCCAAACGCACTGGTATGATTGTTGATACGGTGGAAGAGAATGTGTCGGACAACTTGCCTGAAGAGCACAAGATTTGCATCTACAGAATCGTGCAAGAAGCTTTGAATAATTGCTCCAAACACGCATACGCAAAGAACGTTCGGGTTGTTGTGCGGCAGGAGCCAAATCATCTCCGAGTCAGCATCGAAGATGATGGGAAGGGTTTTGATCCAAGCCGCGTGCGCGGTTTGGGATTAGTCGGCATGAATGAGCGAGTGAGTCAGTTGGGCGGCATATTGAAAGTGGATTCCGATCCAACGCGAGGCACACGGCTCCGAATCGATTTGCCGCTCCCAAGTGCATCCTTTGATTGGAGAATTGAGTATATGAAGAAATTGCGGATATTGTTGGCCGACGATCACAGTGTTATGCGCTACCGGGCTGCGCGCTCTGCTGGAGCGCCAGCCTAACCTGGAGGTTGTCGGCGAATGCGAGAACGGACGTGAGACTGTTGAACTGGCCGCCTCGCTTCGGCCAGACGTAGTGGTGATGGACGTGGGCATGCCAAGTCTGAACGGCATTGAGGCTACCAAGACGATTGTCAGTAAGAATCCGACGACCGCGGTGGTGATCCTCAGCATGCACGCGGATGAATCGTATGTGATGCGCGCTTTGAAGGCCGGAGCCCGAGGTTATTTGCTGAAGGACTCCGCTGCCGCCGATCTGATCAGTGCCATCCAGGCAATTTCGCAGGGCAAGTCATTCTTCAGTCCAAAAGTGAGCCAGATCCTTGCGGAGGACTACGTCCGCGTTCTGAAACAGAAGGGTGCCGTGGATTCGTATGATTTGCTGACGGATCGCGAGCGCGAGATCCTGCAACTTCTGGCCGAAGGAAAAGCGAACAAGGAAGTGGCGACATCGCTCAACATTAGCCCCTACACGGTCGAGACTCATCGCAGCCATATCCTGCAGAAACTGAATCTGCACAATCCCGCCGAGCTCATCCTCTACGCGGTTCGCAAAGGCATCATTTCTTGAGAGGGTAAGAAGTCATAGTTCCCTGGTTCTTTCTGTGCGGCTCTACTGACATTTCGGTACCTTAAATACCCCCAGGGAGGGATAGACCTTTCCCTTTCGTCAACCTAGTCTCCCTCACGAACTTCCCATGTCCCCAGTCCCGAATACCGCGAGCAGATCGCGCAATGGTTTTGACTATTGGCGCACGCTCGGAAAGAGCGCATGCAGATTGTGCAGCTACCCGAAATAGGGAGGGCAAGTATGAATGGACCATTAACTCAAGCGCATGGAACTGGAGTAGCGATGGATGCAGACAGGGTGAGAATCCTTTTGGTCGATGAAACTGTGTCGGACGCGTCCCCCCTAGTGACCTACTTGAGAAATCTGGGCTGCCTCTGCGCCATTTCACGCTCCGTAAAAGGGGCCCGTGCCTTACTCCTCAGAGAACGATTCGACCTTGTCCTCAGCAAGTTCGTTCTGCCCAGGGAAGACTGCCACGAGTTGTCGACAATGCAGAAGGGACAGGACGTGAGCCTTTTCTATTTCTATGCGGTCGAAGGAGGATGCTGGTGGATACCTCGAGTCTGCCATGGACGAGAATGCCGAGGTGATGCCGCACTCCGGCCGGGAGAATTTGTACGCGTTCTTAAGGAATTGATTACCGACGTCGCGAAGTCCGGCAAGTGGGTCCGCACCCAAAGGATTAAACCTCGGAATTTATCCTCAGAGTACCACTGAAGGAAAGCTGAAATAACTGTTTTGTACCTTCGTAGACTGCCACCTTCTCCGGCAATAGTCGGTGCTCACGGCGCTCAACGCTCTCGGTCGTATCGAGGTGCACATTGTATCCGCTTTGCGGCACCGGTGCTTCGTTTGCGGTCAGTGATTTGAGACATGATCGGCTGGATTCTTCATTAATGTTTGCCGGACTGGTTCTTCCTCGGTACGCATAGCTAACTTTGGGCGTGAATATACCGTCCAGCGCGTATAGGCACTGCCGACACAAGGTCTTAAGGTGAGTTTGTTCGTACGCTTCGGCCGATCAGGCTTCCAAGAGTGAACCGAAGCGTGACAAGGCGCGGACTACGAAGGGAAATCGTCAGCAGACTGGCGCGTCAGACAAAATCAAGACCGGAGGGATCGACATGCGAGATCGCTTGATATCGATGATCATTGCCGGTGTAGGGGTGATGCTTGTTTGGGCTCTTTTGTGGGCTGGGCTGGATTAACTGGGATAAGGTGCGCATTATGTTTCCAGGGGGCAGGTCTCGTGAAGAAGCTGCGGATATTGTTGGCCGACGATCACATCGTTATGCGCGCTGGGTTGCGTGCTTTGCTTGAGCGCCAGCCCAATTTGGAGGTTGTTGGCGAAAGTGAGAACGGACGTGAAACTGTTGAATTGGCCGCCTCGCTCAAACCAGATGTGGTGGTGATGGACGTGGGTATGCCTGTTCTGAATGGCATCGAGGCTACCAAAATGATTGTCAGTCAGCACCCAACCACCGCGGTAGTTATCCTCAGTATGCACGCCGACGAATCGTATGTGATGCGTGCTTTGAAGGCCGGAGCCCGAGCCTATTTGCTTAAGGAATCAGCAGCAGCCGATCTGATCGGTGCCATCCAGGCGGTTTCGCAAAATAAATCATTCTTTAGCCCTAAGGTGAGCCGCATCCTGGCGGAAGACTACGTGCGCGTTCTCAAGCAAAAAGGTGCCGTAGATACCTATGACTTGCTTACGAGACGCGAGCGAGAGATCCTGCAACTCCTGGCCGAAGGCAAGGCAAACAAAGAAGTCGCAACGAGTCTCAACATTAGCCCCTACACCGTCGAGACTCATCGCAGTCACATCCTCCCAGAAACTGAATCTGCATAATCCCGCCGAACTCGTGCTCTATGCTGTTCGCAAGGGGGCCTTAGTTAAACATCGTGTTCAGGTGTCGAATGGGATCTGACATTTCGATTATTTGGGCCCTACTTGCATGGGTTCATGCTCGGGGACGGGAAGGCAGAAGGAAGATAAATTGATGATAAGATTAGACCGGAACTCTTTGAACATGATCTTACGGCACGAGTGCAGGAAATGGGAACAATTGAGGTCACCAGATTGATAGGAGAATATTCACAAGTTCCACGAACTGGCTTGGGTTTGCTGCGCCGGCTCTGATGGTAAGAAGGCGGTTTGCCATGTCACACTTGGCCCGAAACGAAACGTATTTGAATTACCTAAATCTTCCTGGCCGCCGAAACGCGGCCCACCGGCGGCGGATCGTACGAATTTTGTTTGTTGACGACAAGGAATCCGATGTCGAACGCTGCTTGCAAGAACTCAAACGGATGGATTTTGCGGTCTCCGCGGATTGGGTTCAAGCCCTCGGCAGAGTTCGCGAAACGACTTCGCACGCAGTCCTTTGACGTGATTGTGTGCGATTACTCCATGCCCTGATGGACGGGGATGGAGGCGCTTGAACTCTTGCATCAAGCGAAACAGGACATTCCATTCATTCTGGCCACCAGCATTTTGGAAGAGGACATGATAGATGCGTTCATCCGGAACGGCGCATTTGATTGTGTTGATAAGAATCGTCTGAATCGTTTGCCGTTGGCCGTCGCTCTGGCGGTGGAAGGGAAAAAACTCGGCGCGAGGAACGGAATCACGCGGAGAAAGAATTGCGGCACTCGGAAGCCCACTATCGCGCGCTGGTGAAGAATCCCACCTACGGCATCTGCCACTTTGACGTCGACGGCCGGTTTCTCGATGTCAATGAAGCGCTCGTGGCGATGCTCGGTTATGGATCCAAGAGGAATTGATGGCCGTGAACCTGGCACGGACATCATCCGTGATCCCACCGAGCGGCGACTCTTGGAGTCCTACCGGAAAACCGGCCATGTCGAGCTGATCGAAGTCGAATGGAAGCGGAATAATGGGCGCCCATGAAGGTCCGGCTCAGCGGCCGACAAGTGAGCGTTGATGCAGGGAGCTCGGATGGGTGCAAGTCATCGTCGAGGATATCACCGCACAACGTGCATCGGACGATCATCTCCGACACCTGGCGGCAACTGATGCACTGACAGGATTGGCAAACTATCGCAGGCTTTCCGAAACTCTCGAGTCAGAGATCAAACGCTCGGATCGCACGTCGCGGGCTTTTGCTGTGCTCCTTTTGATCTGAATGGAATGAAGCGGATTAACGACAGCCATGGCCATCTGACAGGCAATCGGGCGCTCTGCCGCCTGGCGGATATTTTTCGTTTCTCCTGCCGATCGATTGACACTGCGGCGCGGTATGGTGGCGACGAGTTTGCGATTATTCTGCCGGAGACCGGCGCTAAAGAAGCCGATGCGGTCGGACGCAGGATTTGCGAACGGCTGTCCAGCGATCGCGAGGAACCTACGCTTTCCGTGAGCGTCGGCATCGCGGTTTATCCTGAGGATGGCACAACCATCGGAAACCCTATTCCAGGCAGCGGATCGCGCGCTCTACAAGATGAAGCAAATGAAATGGACGCCATGACGTACCCGGAGAATTGCCGCGCTGCCCTCGCGTTTCCGGTCTGCTAACTAGGTCTTTGCACCTTATCCATGCACGGCGGTGTCGGCGGTCTTCGGCCAATCCAATGTGTTGTGCCTCCAATCTGAATCCCGAGTCTCTCGAAAGATGAAGACATATAGTCGATTATTTCGCCGACTGGAGTCAGCTTCATTGGCGATTCGTGAAATCAAGATTGTGCTGCTAACGGTTTTTGTATTTCCGGAAACCGCGAAGCAACTCGCGCCCGAAGGCGCGGAAAAATCGCTTCCCTTCGATACTTGTTAGCAACACGGCACCAAATAGCATCACTGCATCAATGCTGGCTCGCCCTTCCGGCGACCAATAGACATGTTCCAAGGTCAACCACAAAGCAAATTCATCTAGCGTCAGGGCGCGCCGTAAAGTACGGACATGAGGCGGCAGATCAGAACCGATCTCGGCTTCGCGGCTGGCCGGGAATCTCCTGAACAAATAGTTTGCTGATCCTCGGGTGGCGGAAGGCGAGGAGAATCGCTGCAGCGACGAGGACGACGGAAATAGCCAACAGAAAGCTTCTGTCAAGCTCAACAATGGCCTTCCCTGCGCTGACTGCGCTCCCAATTAGCGCACTTTGTTAATCGAATGGATATCAACATATTCACATAAGATCCATTGCAGACAGGCTAGACCCCTTCGAGATTTGTAGAAGACTATCCCTCACATATTTCATTTCCCAAGGCATGCCCTGGGACGGGGCCCTGCTATTTAGTGCGAACTTGTTCCAGCACCACCAAGGAAACTCCATTTCCCCGCGAATCGGAATCGGTTTGACCGTCTAACATATCTCGCAGCGCGTTGGCCAAATTCGTGGTCTTTAGCAATGGCCGATCAATGCATCGCTTGCCGCGCTCGATCACCGGCAACCACCGACTGCCATTTCCCGCTTCTTGCCGTAAAGAGCAGAGTGGAGTGTGATCCTTCGAGCCAATCCAACAGCGGAAACGCTGTTCGGTCAGCCAATTCGTATTGGCACAGCGCCAGATCGAATTCACTTTCTGACATCAATCTACAAGCATCATCAAACGATGCGGCAAATTGGCAATGGCAGCCCCGATCGCTCAACCACTGATGCAGCATTGCCGATCGTGCCGCGCTGTGACCAACAAGAAGCACTGTTGTCGGTGTGTTTTTCATGACGTTTCTCCTGTCAAAGAGTTAGAACATTTGGTTGTGGTTTCTCGGAATGGGTTTGCCGTTCGCCAAGCCATTGCATTGCAAATGGCACGCGGGAGTTCTCCGAGTATCGGCGGATACACCAGGTAATCAAACACGCCGGCATTGGTTGCTTTCAGGTAACCGGGCCAATCGCCCGTTCGTGAAACCACGATGACTGGAGTTTTAGCTCGCGACTTTTCCGCTGCCTTAGAATGTCCTCGTAATTGCCGTCAATCAGATGGTCATCGCATAGCACTAGGCAAACTTCGTGGCGGTCCACGATTTTCTTGCATTCGCCGACCGTGAAGGCAAGAAAAGTTGCCAGGCCGCACTGGCCCGTGGTTTTGGCAAGCTTTTGCAACACTTCCTCATCGGAACTGACTATCAGCCCGTTAGGAAAATCCACCTTTGCTTTAAGAGAACGTGCCCGCTGCGGGAACGTGGCTTTGAAGCCGTAGCCCTTTCCGCTTCCGATTTCCTGCGTTTGATACCATGATGTTGATAACAGAGACTGAATCATTGGCTTTTCCTTTCGGTTTTCGCGTTCAGCAAACAATACTCGCAGCCTAGACCAACGGTGAGCCTAGGGATATCCCCTCGGTAGGGTATTTACGGACGCAGTGAGGAGGGCGAAAGCTAGCCGCCGGTGTTGTTGCGCATTGCGCGCGCTGCGCGAAGGTAAATTCACGTTTTCAGCGATGTCTTCTTGAGGGCTTCGGGTGCGGAGCAAGATCCCCGCGGGGCATAGGTGGATCACATAGCACAATCTTTGTCTTCCACACTGTCGGATGGGTCCTTCCCCTCTTTTCCTGCCAGCCGATAGCTAAACTTCAGCCTCTAAATACCCTCCCGCTGGGATAGCCACTCGTCACCTTTCCCTCTATCCTCACCGCTGAAAGTTGAAACGAAAGTGACGTGCGGGCTGGAGGGCAGTTATGTAAGGGAAGTCGGAGACCACGCCCGCACGTCACAGAAAGTCAAATGGAGGCAACGAAAATGCAACTGAAACCGATTTCAACCCTTGCAGGCGTCACAACAATTGCCGCAGTAGCACTTCTGACAATTTTCCTGGTGCGACAGAAGAATGCGCCCCAACCATCCGAGATGTTCCAACCGGCCGCTAGCAAGACTCCCACAACCGCTGCTCCTATCGAAAGCCAGGTGCCCGCCCAAGACCAAGCCGTCCCTCGCAAACCGGACGCTCCTCGCGAGGCCCGCAGGAAACAAGCGCATGTGCAGACCGCGGCGTTGGATAGTGGATGGCTTTCCCTCGCGCTCAATCCCGCGCCGCTTGACTACAGGATAGCCGTTCCGGAGGCCCCGCCTTATACGGCCACTACCTCCATTGTTGAGGAGTCGGTAGATACCTCCGTGCCAGTGAGCGAGACTGGCGAAAGCAACGATTACCAGTCGGTTTTGGCTACTACCCAGGTCCCGCAGGAAAGTGACGTGTTAACACATGAGTCAGGGCGGGCATCCACGCTCCTCGCTGAGATTCAGAGGGAAGCTGCCGATCTAAGACTGCACGCAGAGGTTCTTGGAACGTACGGGCGGAACCCTCAGCGTAACTGGAAAAGCCATGCCTACTATCTGGCCCGAGTCAAACATCACATCAATGCCGTGGGAGAACGCACCACAGAGCTACAGCAGATAAGTTACGCCGTGCTTCCCTGGCAGCAGCAGGCTATCAGCGAGGTGACTGCTCACGCGGCGCAGCTGGCGGCCAGCACCCGAGCGGCCATCGTTCACCTCCGTGAAAATCAAAATCGTCTCCACTTTGGCTCAGAATACCGAGACCATTTGATGACTATCGATGACCGGTCCGAAGACTTGAAGCAGACGGTGGACAAGTACCTCGACTATGAGGAAACCCAGCAGAAGCTCCAAAAACTGCAAAACGAGTTGGAGCTGTAGGGTGACCGATTGCCGAGGAATTGTTGCTCGGGCCAGTGGAGGAATCCAACGATCTGCAAGGCCAGGGTAGAACTGAAGGACCTGCGCCCTCCATAGAAAGATACGTTACGGTTCCTCCACTTCGATCAGGAATTGTATTGAAATGCAAGATCAGGAGATTCGCTACGCAACAGATTCCAGATCAGGGCGGCGATAACAGGCGAGCAGCCGACCGCACGAAGGCATACACCGGTTCGCCACAGTGCACCGCCAATGGCAACGCGGGCACGATGGCGAGAGTGCTCAAACGCGTTGCTACCATGGCTCTCGGCTGGGCCTTTGTGCTGGGCGGAATTGCCGGCTTGCTTCTACCGATTCTTCCCGGAGGCATTCTTATAGCTGCCGGCCTCCTCATGCTGAGTCCTCATTATCCGTGGATTCGGCAAGCTACGGAAAAGTATCGCGCTCGCTATCACGTTCTGGATCGTACGGTTACGTGGCTTGATGAGCTCGGGACAAGTGTGGACAGGGCCAGATTGGCAGCGGTAGTGGCGATTCGGACCCATTTTCCGGGGATTAAATAATTCACGCTCGCGGGAATTCGAAGGTGAAGATGAGACAGGAAATGGGACAAGTACCGGTGAAAATTGGCGCGTTCTCCAGTACGCGGAAGATATTAATTTTCGACCAAGACATTGACACGCTTTCTTGGCACGCCGAACCTTTCGAAGCGCAGGGTTTCGAGGTTTACAAGTGTATGACAATGGACACCGCGATGCGCTGTATTGAAAGAGAGGAGTTCGACCTGGCCATTGTGGACCAGGGCTCAACGGTTTTCGAAGGGCGTCGAATCATCCGGCACCTGGTCCGTTATGACTTTCCTATGCCGCTCATGGTGGTGGCACGGCAATGGGACGAGCAATGTTGTCAGCAGGCCTTTGAACTCGGAGCGACCGAATACATTGAAAAGCCGGTCTCCGCCGAGAATATCAATAAGTTCATCCAACTATACCTCCTCCGGCCAACTAGCTAAATGTGAGCCCCTAAATACCCTCCCGTTGGGATAGTCGCCCGTCGCTTTCCCTTCTATGCTCGCCATTGCCCCAGGTCATTTGAACTTATTCGCGGCAAAGAGGAGCCTGTCGATGAAAAGAATCTTCTCGTTAATGGTTGTGATGGTTTTGATTAGTTTGCCTGCCTATGCACAAAAGGACGAAAACAGTCGCATTCGGAATTCCGGCAAGGTGATGATTGAGATTCTCAACGTTCCCGACGATATTCCGGCGGATATTTTGGACAAGGCGGAATGCGTCATCGTTCTGCCTTCGGTGATGAAGTTTGCAATCGGGTTCGGAGGTAGCTACGGCCGCGGCGTGATGTCTTGCCGGAGCGGCAAGGATTTCAACGGACGTTGGAGCGCGCCTTCCATGATTGCACTTGAAGGTGGAAGCTTTGGCCTGCAGTTGGGAGGCCAAGCGACAGATTTTGTCTTATTGGTGATGAATGCCCGCGGAGCCGATTCTATTCTCACCAGCCAGGTGAAGCTCGGCGGCGACGTGGCTGCGGCGGGCGGACCGAAGGGCCGCAACGCTGCAGCCTCCACGGATGTGACACTACGAGCGGAAATCCTATCGTATTCACGATCGCGCGGACTGTTCGCCGGGGTCTCACTGGAAGGCTCAACTCTCCGCCCCGATAACGATGGCAACGAGCGGTTGTACGGTGAGGGAGTCAGCGGGCAGGACATCGTAATCAATAGTAGGATTCGCCCGCCTGCGTCGGCGAAATCGCTCCTTGCCACTCTCAATAAGAAGTCTCCGAGAAACCAGTCCGACAAGTCGAGAAAGGATTGGGGTGACTGAGATGAAACCAATCAAATTTGCGAGCACAGCAGTTTTGCTCTTGCTTCTCGGGATCACGGCTCCTGTTTACGCGATTCAGCAGCAAGACCAAGACAAGCAACAGCAAGACGATAAGAAACAGCAGGACAAAGACAAGAAACAACAGGACCCGAGCAAACAACAGGAACAAGATCAGAACAAGCAGCAACAGCGGGTCCAGCAACGGCAGCAGGACCAGAACAGGCAGCAGCAACAGCGGGTCCAGCAACAGCAGACCGCGTGGCAACAGCATCGCGCACGTAACTGGCAGTCCGAGCACCAGACCTGGCAGCAACGCGGCGGCTACAATGGCGATCGAATTCCAGAGGACCGTTATCGGGGCAACTTTGGTCCGGATCACTCATTCCGCATCTACAGCAATCCCGTGGTGGTGGCTGGCGGGTATCCTGGCTTCCTGTACGGCGGCTTTTATTTCAGTGTCGTTGACCCATGGCCGCAATACTGGTGAAACAACTGGTACGAAAACGATGATGTGTATGTTGACTACTCCGGGGACGGCTATTACATGTACAACCGCATGTACCCCCAGGATCGAATCGCGATCAGCGTCTTCTCAAGCTTTGTTCAGCAGGGTGACCGGCGGGGCATGTGGCTGCAACATCGAGCACGCAGGTGGCAGGTCGAACACCGCACCTGGCGCCAACGTGGTGGTTACAACGGCTACCGGATTCCTGACGACCGTTATCGTCGCTACTTTGGGCGGGATCACCGATTCCGTATCAATAGTCTCCCACTGGTAATTGTTGGCGGGTATCCTCGCTTCCAATACGGCGGATTTTGGTTCAGTGTGGTTGACCCATGGCCGCAATACTGGTCAGATAACTGGTACGAAAACGATGATGTGTATGTTGACTACACCGGAGATGGCTACTACTTGTATAACCGCATGTACCCCCGCGATCGCATCGCAATCAGCGTCTACGTGAACTAGCTTTGTTATTCGTGATCTATAAACGGGTACCTCGGTGGTGCGGATTTGGCCGACTTGCAAAGCTGTCGTGGCAAAGTTAGTCCACGATAAGCAGGGGCAGAACACCTGGATGGGTTCTGCCCCACCTGACGCCTGCGCGTAAATCTGGCCAGGCTCGGTCCGAGGGTCCCCGATATCATTGCTCTCTACAACCTCCGGTGCGATCAACAATTTTTTCTTCTAGTACCACTACAAATTTTGCTCTCCCCAAAAGATGAAGTTCAAGACTGGCCTGACTGACTCGCGCTACTTGTGCGCTCAGAGAAGTTTCTCTGAGAATGCCAAGAAGCCCCACCATCTTCGTGTTCAAAACAGTCGGGCTGATCTCTCCCTTCTTCACGCATGTGCGCATAGCTAAATTTGAATCCACAAATACCGCCCCGTTGGTATAGGCAGCTGTCACTTTCCCTTCTATGCTCCCGTTGAAAGTTGAAACAAAAACGGGGCGCGGGCTGGCGGGCAGATGTAAGGGGGTCGGGGGGCCAGCCCGCGCGTCAGAAAAAACTAGAACTGGAGGATTCGACGATGAACAAAATGCGAATAGGTATCCGTGGGACGACCGCTGTGTCAACTCTGGCTCTACTTTCGGTGCTGTTTTTTTCCGCCGCGCCGGCGGTATCTGCCAGTCCACAACCGAGTGACTCACAGGAAGTCACAAAACTCTTGGCTGAAGTTAAGTCAGAGGCTTATGACCTGAAAAATGACGCTGAAGATTTGAAGAGCTTTTCAAGAACAAAACTCGCCTGGCACAGCCACGCAGGGAAAGTCGACCAGATCAAGCAGACAGTCAATAGGGCCGGGGAATTGGTCTCCAAGCTGAATGATGCCAAAGCTTCGGCTTCGGAGTGGCAAGAGCAAGCAATTGACGAGACCACTCCCCTGTTGCGTCAAGTTGCCACAAATGTTTCGGCAGCCATCAACCATATGAACAAGAATCAAGCTCGAATCCACACCGCTCCCTACACAGACTACGTGGCGGCAACCGCCGATTTAGCCACCGACCTATATGCGTTGATTAGCGATTACTTGGCATACGGCGAAGCCAAGAACAAATCCGAAGACTTGGGGCGGAGACTCGAAGTACCCGGCGATTGACCCGGAACAGCGCCCACTAGGTGAGGGCCGCCCATCCGCGCAGCATTGTGAGGGAAGCGAGGACGCAGAATGCAATCGCGGGACTAAGGAATGGGAAATGCAAGACGAGCAATAAACCAACGCAGCGACCAAAAGAACCAAATGCGATGAAGACCCGAAACGTCCAGGCCGGCAACCAATTGTAAGGGAAGTCGCCGGCACGCGCGCGCAAAGGAAAATTAGAACTGGAGGGATCGAAAATGAGACTGACCTTGATGAACTCTCGTACTACAACTAAGTTTCTCATGATTTTCACCATCGCCTGTATGGCGTTACTTCCCGTATGGGCGCAAGACAAGAAACCTGCGACAACCGTGCCGGTCCGTATGACCGTTACACTTGAATTGATTGGTGAGAACAAGCGCATGCCAGAAGTGAACCGCGAGGATCTGATTGTCCGGCAGGGCAAGGACCGCTTGAAGGTAACGGGCTGGACGCCAGCCCGCGGAGATCACGCCGGGCTTGATCTATTCATTTTGATTGACGACGCCTCCGACCCGGCCTTGGGTTCGCAGCTGGACGAATTGCGCGCATTTGTCCTTGCTCAGCCGCCGACCACTTCGGTGGGAGTCGGATACATGCACAACGCAACCGTACAAATCACACAGGATTTTACAACCGATCATAGTCAAGCATCGAAGGCCTTACGGCTCCCGATCGCTTCCATGGGCGCCTTTGCAAACCCCTACCTTTCGGTGATGGACCTCATGAAGCGGTGGCCTACAACAATGAACCGCCGGGTGGTCGTAATGGTCACCGATGGAATAGACAGATTTCGAAACGGTCCGCGTAACCTCTTGTTCATCAGTCCTGACGTGGATTCGGCAAGCAGCGTCGCACAACGCACTGGAACGATTATTGACACAATCTTTACTCGAGGAATTGGCCGGTTGGGCCGCAATTTCTGGGCAATAACCAATGGCCAAAACAGCATGGCCAAGCTTTCAGAAGAAACCGGCGGCGAGTCCTTTTACCTTGGAACTCAGAAGCCGTTAAGTTTCAAGCCCTACCTGGACGAGGTGCAGAAGATGCTGGACAACCAATACATCCTGGAGTCCCAGGCCATTCCTGGCACAAAGTCGGGATTGCAGTCGGTGAACCTGAATACCGAAGTCGCGGGCGTGGAACTTGATTCGGCTGACAGTGTCTGGGTGGAGGCGAAATAGATGACTAAACATCTTTTGAAGCGCTCACTTCTGATAGGACTAATGGCGGCAACCCTCGGCGTCGAGGGTTGCCGCCGTTAGATATGCGGCAGCGTATGCTACGATCCCGCCGCCAATCCGCGTCGAAACGTATGGACCGGCCCCAGGCATAGGCTTCGTTTGGATCCAGGGCTATTGGGGCTGGAGCAACAACGAGTATGTTTGGTTTCCAGGACGATGGGAAACCGGGCGATGGACGCGCCACGGCAATCGATACTACTGGCGAGACGGCCACTGGCGGTAGTGCGAATCCTTAAGAGCGAAGTGCGGGTGAATTAATCGTATCCCAAGTAGTTTGGCCTGCACTCACCGTCTGCAGGTGACATGTGATTGCGGTGGATAGATTGCGTCGTTCTTGGGAAGCAGGCAATTTTGCCCTCAGAGGAATGTCCGACGGCCGTGGCAGCCGTACATCTGAACCGAGCAAACTGGTAAAGGGCTGCGGTACAGACAACACAAGATCATGATATGGACCAAAAATACAAGGGGGTGCCCACCGTGAAAAGCATGCTTATACTTGGCCCAGCACAAAAGTTTCGCGTTGGACACGGAAGTGAAAGTCTACTTCTGCGATCCGCAAAGCCCATGGCAGCGCGGTTCGAACGAAAAGACAAATGGTCTGTTGCGTCAGTACTTCCCTAAACGAACAGACTTGTCAGCGCATTCTCAAGAAGAACTCGACGAGGTGGCACTCAAACTAAATCAGCGTCCAAGAAAAACTTTGGGATTTAAAACTCCGGCAGATAGACTGCAAGCAAGTGTTGCACTGACCCTTTGAGACCACCCCTCATACTGGAAAGTGGCTCTTAGGGGCCTCATAGTGTCAAATTCCCAGATTCCGATAAGGCCGTTTCACAGATGGGATGAGAAGGCCGGTCTCCGACGGGATGCGATACGCTCCCAATGATTGACGCGCTCAAGGCGCAATGGAAAGGAGACCGGCTTATGAAAAAGAATAGCACTGTGGCGGTGGGACGGAAGCAGATTTTCAAGCAGGCCAAGCTGACCATCGGTTTGGACTTGGGAGATCGAACCAGCTATTACTGCATTTTGGATGAGGCGGGGAACGTGATTTGGGAACGCAACGTGCCGACCACATCGAACGGAATCGCGCCAGGCGTTCCGCAGGATTCCGCGCTGTCGGATCGCACTGGAAACGGGAACGCACTCGCCGTGGGTGAGCCGGCAGTTGGCACAGATGGGTCACGAAGTGATCGTGGCGCATGCGCGCAACGTGCGGCTGATCGGCGAGAGCAGTCGAAAAGACGATCAACTCGATGCCCGGACGCTGGCGCGGCTGGCAAGGATCGATCCCGGGTTGTTGGGTCCGGTGCGGCATCGCAGTGCGCAGGCGCAAATCCATCTGACGGTGATTCGCGCCCGAGCGGTACTGGTCAGCACGCGCACGGCGCTGGTGAATGCGGCGCGCGGGTTGACGAAATCGTATGGCGAGCGGCTGAAGAAGTGCGGCACGGAGCAAATGAATCGAGACAGCTCCGAGGGGCTGAGCCAGGAGTTGCGCGATGCCTTGGATCCGCTGCTGGGAGAGATCGAATCGTTGAACGAGCGCATCGCGGAATACGATCGGCGGATCGAACAGATCGCCAAGGAAGTGCATCCCGAAGTGGCCCTGCTGAAACAAGTGAAAGGTGTGGGGACACTGATCGCGTTGACCTACGTGTCTGACGCTGGACGATCCACACCGATTTCGCCGCAGCCGGGATGCGGGATGTTTTCTGGGACTGCGTCCCGGGCGCAGGAACTCCGGCCAGAGCGAACCGCAACTGCACATCAGCAAGGAAGGAGACCGTTATCTGAGAACGCTGATGGTGCAAGGCGCGCACTACATTCTGGGGCCCTTTGGACAGGACAGCGATCTGCGGCGCTGGGGACTGAAGCTAGCCGAGCGCGGAGGAAAGAATGCCAAGAAGCGAGCTGTGGTTGCCGTGGCACGGAAGTTGGCGGTTCTGCTACACAAGTTGTGGGTGAGCGGAGAAGTCGTATGAGCCACTGCGGAACAACCACAAAGTGGTAAGCGCCGTGGCCTAGAGGTTGAAAGGAAAGAGCCGAGCTCAACCGCCGAGTTCAGGTGACTGCGACCAAGTCCTGGCCCAACTCCCGTCAGAGATGGGAGCCAAGGTCGATTCACAGGTAGCAGCACCTGCTGAATGAAGGACGCCCAACTTGCACCGAGCGAACAATCGCTCACCAAAGAGTGCGGATGGAAGGATGGCGACAGAGGCGGCCCGGCTCAAATGAAAAAAACCTCTGATAAGAAAAAGAAAAAACCGACTTGACACTAACCGGCCTTCTCATGGAAGGACTTGGCCGAGGAGGCACCGACTAAACGTGGGTTACCTCCTGCAGATTCTGGTAAACTGCAATCAATGACCGCGTTCACCAAGCAAGAAGCGCTCGAAAACCGAATGGATTGGGAAATTCTTCGTGACGGCGGCATCAACCTATATTGGCGATGCCAGTATCTAGAGGCAGATGTCGGTTGGTTCCGTCAAAAGAACTATCAAGTCATTTCCTATAGTTGTGACAAATGGACTTCTAACGATGCGATGCACGCCGACTTTCAGAGTACCCTCTCGCTGCCCGACTACTATGGCAGAACCCTTGATGCGTTGAATGACGTTCTGGATGACCTCGCAGTCCCAGACGAGGGTGGCATGGTGGTCGTGTTCAATCGGTTTGATGTTTATGCAAAAGGCGCAGGAGCAGGTGCGACACCGCGAGGGCCGACCGAAGCATCAGTTGTGCTTCATATATTTGCTCGCGCTTCGAGATATTTCTTACTGACAGGACGAAGGTTGCTGATGTTGGTCCAATCAGATGACCCCAACATCGTGTTTCAGAATTTAGCCTTCTCGCCAGTGAGTTGGAACCGGCGCGAGGTTCTCAGCGCAAACCGTGGAAGGTAGTCAGTCCCTTTAGAAGCCGTATTTCCGGCGAGTGGCTTCCCAAATCCCAGTTACCGATAAGACTTGCCAGCTCAACTGGTCAATTGCCGCGACGACGCGGCTGAGTTCTTTTACGAGAGGGCCTGAACTCGATTTTGATAGCGCGTTTGTCATTTCCCGGTAATACCAGATTGTCCCTGCTTTGCCACCACTGAACCGCCGCCAGAGCCGTTCACCTATCGCCTGATAATCGGCCAATATGGAACGAGCGTTGTGCAGCTTGTCTGCACCGTAGACTAAACGCACGCTCGGTGATGCGCGACGGATCTTCGCCACACGCCGTTTCTTTCGTTCTAAAAACAACGGTTTGGGTGTTTCAAATGTGTCGGAGCAGGCCTCAACAATGCCTGCCACTTTCTTTCCGAATTTCCTTTCGATTTCCCGAAGGGTAGCACGTCCACCCTGTTCTTCTGCGGCATCATGCAATAGCGCGGCAATTGCTTCGTTCTCGTTGCCACCATGTTGCAGTACCAGCGAGGTCACGCCAAGCAAATGGCCAATGTAAGGTTCGCCGCTTCCTTTGCGTTTCTGATTGGCGTGCAATGTTGCGGCGTAGGAGAGGGCTTCTGTAAACCGTTTGCTCAAACCGCGCGAGCCATTACGGCCGCGCGATTTTCTCGCGGCAAGAATCAGCGGCTTTTTTGAGTTTGGAGCTTTCAGTGCTCATTATCTCACATCGTGCAAGCCGGAGCGCCCCGAGAAAGCAATTGAGCATTGGTCGAGATTGTATCTGTGACTCACTTTGAACTCGCAGCGGAGCACCCGGTCCTGCAAGAAGTGTGACAGTGGAAAACGTATTTGCTCTCGATTTGGCGCACCTTAATTGTGAAATAGGACTTGGGCTGCACGCAAATATGTTCTACTCGCCGGTGCCCGCCAAAATCCTCTAAATACCATTTTGAAGGGCTGTCATGGCCATCCGCGGACGCCGGAAATGCTCGTTCTGGATGTCCGCACAGATTTGTGTCCATCACTCAGTCTTTTCTGCCTCCTTTTTGCCTTCTTCCATCACGGCATCAAACCGCGGTGATTCCAAGTTGTACAGTTCCTGCCGCTTTTTCATGACTTTGAGCACCCCAAGCAAGATTTGATCTTGGGTATTCACAGCCTCTTCAAGAACTTGCGCGACTTCTTCAACAGATGTCGCCTTGCGCGGATTCGAGCGCCCTTCCGTGGCTTCGCGCAACCCACGCAACAGATCCGCGCGGAAACCTTTCAGTTCTTCCGGCGAGAACATTGCGGCGATGCTCCCGAGAGCCAACCCGTCCATAAATGAGAGATCTTTTGGCAGGGCCTCGTTTATCGCCAACTCAATCATTTCCCTGAACTTGGCTGGCAGTTTCATAGCCAAGACATCGCGCAGAATGTCGCTCATGGGCAATTTAATCGCGCGGCCAGCGGAGTTGCTGGACTGCCCCTTTCTCCAGCGGAACGGCTTTAGCATCGCTGTCCGCCTGTCCCTGTCGGCCTGGGATCCTCTCGCTGCTTTCTCGCTGCCAGCAGCGACTTCTTCGCCCATTAAATTGGTCACTGCATCCATAAAATTCCCCTCATGGGTTTAGACCTTGGAAGACAAACTCTGTAACCTCAATGAATGAGGTCAGGGGTCGGCTGCGCCAAACATTGCAAAACTATCGGCGGAAGATATTGCGGCCTTCGACGACTTTTAGCGATTCGACCTGAAAGGTCCTCGCTGAATCCGTCATCGTAATTAAAATGGCCATGTTGAATCTCAATTGCCACGGCCTGCCTTAAAGCCTCATCCTCTTGTAAAAATGCCTCCCAGATTCTTGCGTCATACTCTCCACCTAACTGAATGCAGGCAATCTCAGCTGCTCGCGTGAAATCACTCGCTCTAATGACCCTGTGAATTTTGTCTAGGCGAGTCCAGAGGGCATCTTCTTCTTCCCTGGAACTCTCTTGACCCGTTATAAATGCTTCACATCGAATTTCAATGAACTCGTTCATGTGAATATTCCAGAGTTGGATCAATTTTTGTGCCTAGATGCGAAATGTTTGGCAATACGCCCGCACTGCTGAAAGCTGCAGGGGGTGCGGGCATTGATAATGTCCTTCGGTCTGGACATAAGTATCTCAGAAGTATTACAAATCCCTTACGTTGTTTCCCAATGGACGCAATCGCTTGAAGCTTGTGACGCCCTGGTGAATGGCCCAGCAGAAGATAATGAGCAAGGATATAAGGGCGAGAAGCAACCACCAATGGTTGAGGATGACTATCCCGCGTATGACATAGTTAAGAATCGGGTCTGGCACTCCTGTTACAGGAAACTGCAAGAACAAATCTGCAGAATGATGATCCGATAGCTCCCTTCGTTTCGATAGAAATAATCAAGGTCGGGGAAGACAATCACGGATTCGCGTTCTATCTTTGTGATGTACTCTGTGAAACGATTGCGCCCTCATTCCAGCCTCAAAAAATATGATAGGATATTTTTTGTAAATGGCTTTGTGAGGACCTAAGTTTTGACTCCAGGGCAAGCTCCGCAGGGCACACCCCACTCTTACTTGGCCGTTGAATCGTTACGAATTCAGTATGGCAATGAGATAGCCGTCAAGGACTTATCCTTCCGTGCGGAGAGGGGTGAATTCCTGACGCTGCTCGGTCCATCGGGCTGCGGCAAGACTACGACGTTGCGATCCATCGCGGGCTTCGTGGCGCCAACGAGGGACGAATTCTGGTCGCGGGGCAGGACATCACCGCTCTACCGCCGCATCGCCGCAATATCGGCATGGTGTTCCAATCCTATGCTTTGTTCCCGCATTTGACGGTGCATGACAATGTCGCGTTCGGGCTTCGCATGCGGCAGGTCGCGAAAGCTCAACTGCGCCCCGCGTAGCCAGAGCGCTTGAAATGGTCGGACTCGCCGAGTTTGCCGACCGCTATCCGGCGCAACTTTCGGGCGGACAGCAGCAACGGGTGGCGCTTGCGCGAGCCCTGGTGATCGAGCCGGCAATTCTTCTGTTGGATGAGCCGCTTTCCAATCTCGATGCGAACCTTCGTGCGGAACTGCGCCATGAAATCCGAGTGCTGCAGAAGCAGTTGAAGATCATGACGATTCTGGTGACGCATGACCAGCAGGAAGCGCTCGCCGTTTCCGACCGCATCGCCGTCATGAATGGGGGCAGATTGGTCGACATCGGAACGCCGGAAGCGCTTTGCGATCGTCCGGGAGATCCATTCGCTGCGGCTTTTCTGGGCGCGCGCACGGTGATTTCCGGGCGCACTCGCGATGGGGTCTTTGAAGCGCCTGGTCTCACCTACAAAGGCGCGCCGGAGTCTGCAACGAACATCGTTTTGCGTGGGCCGCGGCTTCGCCTCGGCAGCGCGGACGGACAGCTCTTGATGAGCGGCAAAATCGTGACGCGAGTTTATCTGGGAGATTATTTCGAAACCGACATCGAAACACCTTCGGGGCGCGTGCGAGTCATCGTCCCGTCCGATGCGCCGCCACCTGCCATCGGGGAAGATTGCTTTGTTTCTGCGTTGCCAGGCGGCGTCAGTTTCATTTCCTAAAACCGGTCGATCATGCGGCAAAAGACCATTTCACGCCGAACCTTTGGCCGGCTTGCCCTCGGTGCAACGTTGCATCGCCGTATTTCTTTGTCCGTAGTGCAATCGCCGATCCTAAGCCGGGCGACGAGCTGATTGTCGGCATCTGGGGCGGCGTGCAGGAGAAGCTCGTGCGGGAATATTGCGAAAAGCCGCTCGTCAACAAATTTGGCTGCAAGGTTGGGCTCGTGCTCGGCGGCACGCCGGAGCGCCGCGCCCGCGCCTATGCCGAACGCGGCCGTCCGAGCTTCGACATCGTCTATCTGAACATTTTCGAAAGCCGGCAGGCGGTGAAGGACGGCGTCACTCAGGCGCCGACCGCGGCGGTTCCGCAATATGCTCATCTGGTCGATATCGCCAAACTCGGCGGCTATGGCGTGGCGATCAATCCGATCACCATCATCTACGACAAGACGCAAAGCGTCGACGCCGGTCACCTCCTGGAAGGATCTGTGGAATCCGGAATGGAAGGGCCGCATCGCCTGGCCCGCCTATCCCGCAGCCGAGGGGGCTGCGGGTCTTCTGATGAGCGCCAAAGTCTGGGGCGGCAGCGAAACAAATATCGATATTGCGTTTCAGAAGATCAAAGAGCTGAAGCCGTTTGCGGCCATTTCCTCGAGCCAGGACGAGCTTTATCAGATGTTCGATACCGGCATTTGCGACATCGCCATCGAATTCGGCAGCCTCAGCCGCAAATATGGCGAGACCCGCAATCCCAATCTCGTGATCGCAAGCCCCCAGGAAGGTCAGGCCGCCGCGCTCAATGTCGCCTGCATCACGGTCGGGCACAGCCAACCAGAAGCTTGCCGAGGAATGGATCAATCTGCATTTGAGCGCGCCCTGCATGCTCGCCTATGCGCGCGAGACCTATTATTCGCCGACCGTCGACAATGTACGATATCCCGACTGACCTCAAGCCCAAACTGGTGAGTCCGAAGGATGCGGACAAGCTGGTCGATTTCGATTGGGACGTGGTGATCCACAACCAGCGCGCATGGACGACCCGCTTCAACAGGGAAATCGCCGGGTGAAGAATTGGCTGGGGCCGGCGCTGGCCGCGCCGGCGACGATTTGGCTGCTGGTGGCGTTTGCGGCGCCGCTGTTCGTCGTCGTTCTGCTGTCGGTCCAGCCGGGATCCGATCCGTTCGCGCCGCTTAGTTCCGTCTTTCAGCGGCGCACAGTTCAAGGAAATTTTCGCCGACACTTTCTATTTCTCAGTGTTGTTGAAGACGAGCCGCGCTGGCGCTGGGCGTCTGCGCCGTCACGACCGTGCTCGGCTATCCGCTGGCGCTTTGGATCGTGTCGCTGCCGGCGCGCTGGCGGCCGCTCGCGATGTCGGTCGTGCTGGTGCCGCTGCTGATCAATGTGGTGGTGCGCTCGCTCGGGATCGAGCTGCTGCTGGCGCCGGACGGTTTGATCAATTGTGCTTGGGCGATCGGGCTGCCGCGCGCAACGAACATGCTCTACAATTACGGCGCCATCGCGCGTGGGCTGGTGCAGGTCTTTCTGCCCTTCATGGTTTTGGCGCTTTACGACGTGCTGCAGGCCACCCCGCCGCGTGTCCTGGAAGCCGCGCACAGCCTGGGCGCGTCTCGCGCAACCCGGTTTTTTTCGGTGCGAATTGCCGATGTCGCTGCCGGGCCTGCGCGGCCGGCGCTGACCTTCGTCTTTCTGATGGCATCCACCACCTATGTTTCGGCGCGCATGCTCGGCGGCAAGAAGGCCTTCACCACCGGCATGCTGGTCTGGCAGGAGGTGCTGGAAAATCTGAACGCGCAATTCGCCTCCGCGCTGGCGCTGGTGATGACGCTCATTGCCGTGATCGCTGCGGTAGTGATCGCGTTAGCGATAGCGCGACTGACGCCGTGGCTTTCCTTTCGCCCGGCACGCGCCTGGTCGATGCCTCGCGTCGTGATGGCGACGCTCGATGCCGTGATTCCGCCGCTCGCGTGCTTCTGATTGTGATCGCGCTTGCCCTTCTGCTGTTGCCGCTCGTCCTCGTCTTTGTCCAGAGTTTCAACGATGTGCCGCAGGCGACCATGGCCGGATTTCGCGGCTTTACCTTGCGCTGGTATGCCCAACTGTTCAGAAATCGACTCTATTTCGATTCCTTCTGGATTTCGCTGAAGCTGGCGGTGACCACGAGTCTCGTGACGGTGCTGCTTGCCACTGCCGCGGCATTCGCCTCGTGCGCACGCCGTTTTGCTGGCAAGCCGATACTCGAGGCGTTCTGGATGTTTCCGATTTCCTTGCCGCAGGTCGCCATCGGCATCGGCATGTTGCGGCTGTTGCAGGCATTCCAGACTTTGCCGGTGTTTCTCGGCCTGCTCGCCGTGCATGTGACGATCACGCTGCCGTTCTGCATCGGTTTGCTGCGCGCCTCGGTGCAGCAGCTCGATCGAACGCTGGAAGAGGCCGCCAGCAGCCTCGGCGCAGGACCTTTGCGGCGCTTCGCGCTCATCGTGATCCTCCCGGACTTGGCGCCGGGCCTTGCGGCTGCCGCCATCGTGGCGATTCTGCTGAGCTTTGAGGAAGTGACGATCACCAGCTTTCTCACGACGGCGCGGATGACCACGCTGCCGGTGCGCATTTATGCGGAAGCGAGCTACAGCCTGGAGCCGACGGTTTATGCGATTTCGACTCTGATGATCGCCATGACGGTCGTCGGCGATGCTTGTGTTGGGCCGCCTGGTGCGGCTCGATCGCGTATTTTCCCGATAAAAATAAATGGAAAGCGGGTGATATCGAAATGGCCGTGGACGTCGTCAAATTCGAACTCTCCAGTCCTCAGGATGTCTCCGGTCTTGAAGCATGTTTTCAATCCGGCCGGTTTACAGCCGACCAGGTGGTGGCGCTCATCGGCAAGACGGAAGGCAATGGCGGCGTCAACGATTTCAGCCGCACGCTGGCGGACCAGGCCTACCGCCGCGCACTTCGCAAGAATGGCACGCGTGGGCGAGATGAGATTGCGGGCATTCCGATGGTGTGGTCGGGCGGCTGTGACGGCGTCATCGCGCCGCATGTGACGTTGTTCGCGCGCAACGGACGGTGCCGGCGATGCAAACCTGTCGCGTCTGGCGATCGGCGCCGCGATCAGCGAAGAAATCCTGCCGGAAGATATCGGGCGCCCCGCGATGATCGAAAAGATTGCCGCCGGCGTTCGCTTGGCAATGCGGGACGCCGAAATCACCGACCCTCGCGACGTCCATTACGTGCAGACCAAGACTCCGCTCTTGACCGTGGATTCGATTGCCGATGCCGCAAGGCGCGGCCAGACGGTCGCCTGCAAAGTTCAGGAATCCTCCGGCATCTCGAACGGAACCAGCGCGCTCGGCGTGGCTGTGGGCCTTGGCGAAATCGATATGCCGCGAGCGGATCAGATCTGCCGGGACCTGGAATTTTATTCTTCGGTCGCGTCCTGTTCCTCCGGCGTCGAATTCACTCGCGCGCAGATTGTGCTGCTCGGCAATCGGCCTGGCGCTGGCGGAACGCTTCGATCGGCCACGCGCTGATGAAGGATATGCTGGATATGGATGGCGTCTATGAAGCGATCCGCAATGCCGGGCTGGAATTGCCTGAGCGGCCTCGCGCGGAGGATCTTGGCGGCCGGCTGGTGGCTATGTTCATCAAATGCGAGCCCAATCGCAATGCGAAACTGAAGGGACGCCGGCAGGTCATGTTCAACGATTCCGACGTGCCATATCACCGGCATGCCAAAGCGGCCGTGGGAGGCGCGGTGACCGCTGCGATCGGCGACCCTGCGGTATTCATTTCGGTGGACGCCATGCATTCCGGACCGCATGGCAGCGGACCAGTGGTGGCCATCGTCGATCTCGCCGCACCGCCTGCGCCGCATACTTTCCCGGGAGGCTCACAACCATGATTATCAAGGCGCAAGCGCTGCAACAAAAGGCATTCGCTCCGTTCGGCCAAGTGCTGTCATGGTCGCCGGGTAATCCGGACCGCCAGGACTTTGCGGCCAACCTGTTCAATGACCGGCCGAGTGCGCGGCCAAATCTAAGAGTTCAACGCGCCGAACCCGTATCGCTGCCGCACATCGCAACCTTAATTGAGCGGCATCGCCACTCGTCACAGATGTTTGCACCTCTGTCTGGGGGCTCTTTCTTGATCATGGTTTTTCTTTCGGATGAAAACGGGCAGCCGATTCTGGAATCCGGGCTCGCGTTTGTGGGGGCAGGTAACCAGGCTATTAACTATAGTGTCGATACATGGCATCACCCGTTCCTGGCGTTGGGAGCGCCCGGCACCTTCCTGACGCAACGATGGGAAGATGGGACCGGCGGCGACGAGGAGTTCCTACCGCTTACCTCGCCGATCCGCATTGAAGAGCCCATCGGGCAAACCCGCTTTCAGAAGATATTGTAGCGCCCGCCTGAAGGCGGGCGCTACACGGCCAAGTTTCGCGACTCACTCCATGATCGCAATTGAAGGCCAGCGCTGCGTCCAAGGATGGGCCGCTTCAAATTCTTCGGCAACATCCAGCAGCAACTCGTCGGCCCCTGCTGCGCCCACCAATTGAATGCCGATGGGCATGCCATCCTCGGCTGGGCTGCAGGGGATGGCGATGGCCGGGTGCCCACAAACGTTGACCCAACCTGTGAAGACGGCGTGGCCTCGCGGGCCTGCCTTCTGGCCATCAATCATTGCGGGATAGGGCTCCGCCGCCCCCCACGGTTGCGCTGCTGTTGCCGGTGTCATGATGATATCGACCGTGTCGAATGCTTGCGCCACTTGAACGCGAAAGTTGAGCATGGTTTCGATGAACTCCGCGTAATCCGCTGCGGAAATATTCTGTCCAGCAGTTGCCTGCGCAACGAAGTCGGGGGACGCCTTCACAAAGAAGTTCGGTTCGCGCGTTGCAAGCACTGCCAGACCAACATTCGTGATCGCCTGCCAGGCGGCCATCGCATCACCAATTGCGAATGGCAGAGCACCGAATGTTACTGTGTGGCCGAGCGCGGCAAGGTTCGCCGCAGCTTCCCGGCATCGATCGACAATTTCAGGATCGACCGGAGCATCTGCAAAACGCTCGACGGCAAGAATGCGCGCGCGACCAGATTGAATTGCACGCGTTCTGGAGGGCCGCGCCAATCCATCAAACATCAGCCGCATGTCATCCACGGAACGCGCAATTACACCGGCGACTTCGCAGTCAAACATTAACTGCGGAAAGCCGCCGGCGCGGCGGATTCTGCCGACCGTGGGCTTCAAGCCGACGAGACCAGTGTGAGCAGCGGGACGGCGGATAGAACCGCCGCCATCCGTCGCTAGCGCGAGGGGGACAAGGCCGGCAGCGACCGCCGCAACCGCTCCTCCGCTCGATCCTCCAGGCGTTCGGGTCAAATCCCACGGGTTGCGCGTAACGCCAAAAATCGAATTGTCCGTGTAGCCTCGCATGGCGAATTCCGGCACGTTCGTCTTTCCGACCAGGACCGCGCCGGTCTCACGCAAGCGCGCCACGGGCAACTCATCATGATCCGAGATGAAGTTGGCAAAGAGCCTGGAACCCCACGTTGCCGGACAGTCGCGGACCAGGAGATTGTCCTTGACAGCGACGGGGATTCCTTCCAGCAGCCCGCGCGGACGGCCCGCACGAAGATGCTCATCGCTCAAATCAGCCGACGCAATTGCGGAAGGGTCCAGAAAAACAAACGCATTGATCTTGGGATTGATACGGTCGATGCGTTCCAGATAATGATCCAGAAGCTGGCGTGCGGTGCAACTTCCATCGCGCAGATTTGCGGAGAGTTCCCGGACCGAACGGCGAAAATATTCAGGCGTGCGCGTCACGCTACGTCCGAATACAACTTTCGCAGTTTGCGTCAGAAAAGGTTCCTTGGCTTTGGCAAGCGATCCGGCAACTGGATCGTTTCCGGGCAGCAATGTGTCGGTGGCTTCGCGCGTAAAGCTTGCGCATGAATTCGATGCGATCCTCGCGGCGCGCTTTATAATTTGCGCAAATGGATTGCGGGGTGGCAGGCTGCGCATGCAGGATTGCAGCTGCGGCCAGCGCGTCTTCAATGGCTTGAGTCGCACCTTGTCCGAGCGTTTGAAATGTGGCATGAGCGGCGTCGCCCAATAATAAGACGCGCCCGCCGAGCGCTTGATTCAGAATTGAGATCTCCTGCGTGCGCGCCCAATTCAACTCATCAAAATGACGTTCCATTTTATCCAGCATCCACAGCACTTGCGGGCTAGCTACGCCGGAGGCGGGCTGAAAAAGCCGCCGCTGGGCAGCTCCGGTTTTCAGTTCATTCGGTATTGTTTCACAGTCTGTATGTGGGAAAGAGCCGGCGATGTAAGCGCAATCGTTGGGCAAGCGGAATGATAGTAACCTGGCATTGCCGCAAAAATATTGCCCCAAATCGTCAAATGGGCAATCGGCTGTACCCCGAACGAGAAGACGCCACGTGCCAATCCCTGGAAAATCGGACTCGGGGGGACCGTCAGCAATCTCGCGCAAACGACTATACCGGCCGTCCGCCGCTACCAGCAGATCGAAAGCGCCATAACGGATGACTCCGCCGTCCTCGTTGCGAAAAACCGGAATCAGGCGGCCGATCGAATCTTCTTCGAGTGCTTCCAGCGCCCGTCCGTAGTGTGTGTATGAAACGCTGCCGGAACGAAGAACTGCATAAAGATCCGCCCAACGGATGCGAATTCCCGCATCTTCGGCCACGGACAACAAATCGAGGTCAATCAGCTTTGTTCCGTCGGTGAGTGCAATTGACCAGCGTCGCCAGGGCAGCGAGGCTGCGTGCAGCGCATCAAGAGCGATACCACCGTGGAGACGCAGGGTTGTCACCGCGTTCGGCCCGATATTGAGTCCGGTTCCCGATTCGCTACGTTCGCCGGAACGAACCTGATCGAATCCTTCCACTTTGATCTTGCCGGATCCTTTTTGCGCCGCTGCAATGAATAGGCTTCCGGCGACACCTGTGCCGATAACGCCGACTCTCAATTTTTGTCACCTGAGCTGGTCATGCCCCCAAGAAGGCGATGGATAATTGCAATTTCTCTTCGTCGGAAGAGCGTTGGGGGCAAGCTTCCTTCAGAAATGCAAACAGCCTTCGTCTCACTGCTCACGGGAACAGATCTTGCCAATTCGAGTTCGTGCTCTACGCCAGATCGATCCATCAAACATACGCAGAATAATAATACGTGCATATTGAAATCTCCATTGATGAAATCGATTATGGGAGAGTAGGAAAAAAGAGAAAGTGTCAGTTACGTGTCCGGTGCGATCTTTTCCCTATGTCTCAGGTCGCTTGGACAATTGCGCGGACTGCTGAAGGTTATTTTCCCGGGCACGGACGATGAAGCGATCCGGAGCGGAGCCGACCCACGAAAAAGGGTAGCAAGTGATCAGCGTCAATTCCCTATTTTCCGAAGGTCGCAATACCGATACATCCGTGGACTGAACGATCGAAGGCTGAATCGACTTTGTAGTTGTAGGATCCATCGCGGCCTTCGATGACAATATTGTCACCAACGCGGATATTGCGAAGCCCGCGGAAGAATGTATCCCGGTGACCAGCCAGAACAACATTACCGGATTGGCCCGGAAGAGCTGTCCCGGGGATGTGGCCAACGGCAAGCTTCAAGATCGAATCGCTTTCTCCCTGCACAACGATGGCCTCCACCCCAATTCGCGAAATTTTCACTTTTCCGATCACGGCCCCTGCGGGCGGGGCAGGTTGGTCGAGTCTGGGGGCGGATTCAAGTTGCATGGATTCGTACGCTTGATAGATGTGCGTTTCCAGAAGTACGAAGCCAACATAGGTCAGTGCCAGCGCGCTCAGGAAAAAAAGGACGTACTGGGCGCGGCGAAGGAAAGTTCGGACGGGGACTAGGCGAGACGACATGCATATGGCGAGTGTTGGTCATCATAAGGTTCCGATGGTTCGCACGGAGGAAAGGGTCGACAACTTTGGTGGAGATACGTAGCCAGGACGTGTGCGAACGTGCAATCTTTTCATGCTTCGGAGCGTCAACCTTCACTTCAATTTTCCGGTACGAGCCATCCATCGCGGCATTTGGAGGGCTGTAGCCGAGCGTATATTGCTCGCGGATGTCGCGCGCGATTTGCGTGCAGATCGAGGAAACCTCTTTTGTGGAAAGTGGAAAGTAGGCCTTGCCTCCAGTCGCGTTGGCCAGCTTCTCCAGCATCTTGGGATTTTGATCCGCCTGGTTGGCTCCGAAAATGCCGATGGAATATATGCTTGCCTTGGAAGCCCGCGCCGCCGACAGTACTTGATCAAATTTGTGCTGGCTGGCGTTGTCGCCGCCGTCGCTCACGATGATCAGCGCTTGGCGGTCACGATGTGCGGAGCGCAGATGATCGAGCGCGACCAAGATCGCATCATTGAGCGCAGTCCTGCCATCGGCATTCACTCCCGAGACTGCCTTTTCGAGCTCTCGGAAATCGCTCGTGAACGGCGTGGCCGCCGGCAATACCAGGGAAACGATGTCATTGAAATCCACAACGAACATCTCATCTTTCGGATTGCTGGATTGTGCGAAAGCGATCGCCGCTGCTGTCACCTCGGGCAAATTGTGGCGCATGCTTCCGCTATGGTCCACCAGCAGACCAACCGTCACTGGATTATCTTCGTCTTGGAAGGCGGTGATTTTCTGTGGAACACCATTCTCATAGACTCGGAAATTTTCCTGCGCGAGTCCGGATATGAATTGACCTTGCGAGTTGGTAACGCTTACCGGCACATCCACGAGATTTACAGTGACCCTTATGGCAGCCTGATTTTCAACTTCTTTTGCCCGCTCGGTGGGCGCAGTTTGGGCAGTGGCCGGAAGTGCTCACGCTCAGGATAAGTGAAAGCGCAAAACCTGCATTGCAGGTTCGCATTCTTTCTCCTTGATTCGCCCCGACCCACATCTTGGCACCCTCACAATGGAGCCTTTCAGTTACTTGCTTGAAAGGCTCCATTGTGGAATAAGCTGTTAAGAGACTCGCAATAACAGAGTTTTCAAACCAAGCGCTCCTCCCAGCAACAAGATGCCGATTAACGCGATCAGTGGCGTCGAACTGGCGGTCTTCGGAAGTTCCTTGTCGCTTTGATCTGTAGTGGGAGTAGATGTCGTTGTGGACGTGTCTGGCGTCGTCTGGGTTTGGTTCGCTCGGTCTTGATTTGGATTTTGGTTGCTTTGGGCTTCGTCGGCGGGTGCGGGTTCGCTGGTTATCGCATTAGCCGACGTCACTGGAGAGGATTCCTCGGCTACGTTGGGTTGATTTGTGGGTGCTTCACTGGTGGTCGTCGTAGCAGCGGTGCTGCTGGCCGTCTCGGCTACAGGAGCGACCCGGGCGCCATAGATGAGTTCATGTCCAGATGTATATCCCGGGTAGTACCAAGCTTTCAGTGCTTGTGGTGAATCGCCGCCGCGCTCTTCAAATATAAAATGGGCTTTTTCCGTTGGATACGCGCGATATTGCGGAATTGCAATGGTCAACGCCAGTACTCTGGATTCGTCGGAGTTAGATACCTGCACGATTTCGCGGGTACTCAGTGAGTCAAAAACTTTGAAGACATAGGTTCCCGCGGGCAAGACTTGTCCGGGGATTTCTACCGGACCGCTAAATGTTGCGACCACCTTCTGGTCCCATTCACTGGCCGTTACGCCAGGCGTAAGAGTGAGTATCAAAGCGAAAGCACAAGACCCGAGAAGCCATTTTTTGAAAGTTCTCATAAATGTTTCCTCCTTTTTTCTTCAGTCTGACCAAGGGGGACTGGGCGCGATTTGTTCTCTGCAACACCACGCGCGATGAAATTGTCGGTGCATAACGATGACGATCCATCAGGCACTTATGGGGTGCACAAAATGCTCCAAACTCCACCCTTTCTGAACGGGTGTCTTAACTGTTTAGGATTGAGAGGGGTTTGAGAACTGCATCCAGCAATTCCCGCAGACAGTTGAAGAGTACTAGTCCGCGTAATTTATTCCAAAACGCTTACTTTCTTTCGATCTTGAATGCCAAAGCATACGTATTCATGCTCTTTGTATCTACAGGACTCGATGTATTGAGATGAGCTGAAGTGAATTGTATTTTGGAGGTCTCCCGCACTAACCCAACGGTTGCGGGGCGCCTCAGACCTAGCTAGTCTTCTGGGGCGCCCTGCGGCCGTCAAATGCGCTCAGCAGCACACGAATAAGCAGCATCTCGGAAAAGCATGCGTCGACATCCGCAACATTAGAGGAATCTTCATTATTCTTCTGGCTGGCAGAGAGGCTCGATGTCGAAAAGTTATATCTACGTTTCTATCAATTGGAGGGAGAGCAGAACTTTCGTCTCCGAGTGCGAACACATGGGAACACGAACCGGGCACAAGAGAGTTCGGATTATTACGGCCCGAGCCAAAGCTAACCTTGGACTGCTCAGGATGGACGCCGTGAAGGCATTTATGCTTTCCTTTGCAGACGCAGCAGTTTGGGGTTGGGCCCAGCGCCCTTCAGGTATGCTGCCCAAAATGCACATTTTGTGACCTCGGCGACCCTTGATTCCTCGTGAATTGCATCAAGAACATCGAACGCTCCGTCGTCGAGCGCTTTGCCCCATTCCCGGAAATCAAAATTCCGCGCCCATAAAATAATCTCAAAGTGAAGATCGTAATGGCACGCAATATCGGTGAGCCGCCTCCATGACCCATCATGCGATTGAGGGATCGAAATGAGTACCTGGAATTGACCGGATCTCGCGGCATCGCAACCCGCTGTGATGCCCCAGGCACACTCGCTTGCAAACCCTGCACTCGCTAGCAAGTTCCTGAGAAAGCATGCTTCAGAATCGTCATCGCTGACAATCAGGACTCTAGCTCCGTCGGGGATGCCCCATTGCAGATTGGAAGGAATCTCTTGTCGAGTTTGTGCCGCAAGACTCATTGCGCGCCTCCACGTTTTCGATCAGTTTCCAACACTGCAATTCTGGGGTGAAAGACGCCATAGGGTATTTCAGGTAGAGCAGTGAAATAATCGCTTTACCCAAGAACCGCACGACCGTTTCAACTGCAACAAAAATCAATGTCGTTTCACCTATCCTCAGCGGCACTTTTATTTGTTGGCATTATTGGTGCCTACAGCTTTCGCCCGATTGCACGGGGAAGCCCACAATTTGTAGTCTTGGCCCGAAACAGGCAATACCAGTCCTCACCTAAAAAATTAAAGACAATTAAGGAGGACCACCATGCATGCGAGGATGATTCAGTTAACAACCAAAACGGGCCATGTCAAAGATTGCATAAATGCATTGACTGAGAAGGGGCTTCCAATTCTCAAGCTGCAGCCAGGATTTATCGATGCGATGGCTCTAGCGTCAGACACGGAGCGCGATCAAATTGTCGGTGTCACGATCTGGAGGAGTAAAGAGGATGCTGAAAAATATGCCCATGGCCAAGGCCGGCAAGTTCTAGATTCGCTCAGACCCTTCATCCAGCAGGAGCCGACCTTCCACACATTTACCATGGAAGTGTCTACCATGCATAGTATTGGAATTGCGCGCGCTGCTGCGGCGAGGTAACGCAAAGCAGGTCTGAATTCCCACCCAGCCCTCACCGTGAAATATCACAACGATTCGAATAGTTGAATTGATGATGGCGCGATCGGAATTACGGTGCGCGTTTATATGGCGCCGCCCCGCCGGCGCGACCGAATCGCACAATTGCAATAAAGGTCTCCCTGGCCTGAGGTCCCCACGGAAGCCTTTGGAGATACCTCTGCATACAGCGACTTTCCTTCTTTTGTACAGAGAACTGTGGATTTCACACCGCTGCCCCAACGCTAAGATCAAAGCATGGGTCAAGCTGCTAAGGGAGGCAAAATCGATTGCCTTCGAATGCCGGGGAGACGAATCCATCCCTGCGTAGACAAGAACCCAATTGCGGTGGACCGCTTGGCGACACCGGACGAAATCCGCGTGGCGATGTTGACATACCCCGACCCCGTCGAGGATTACCGAACTGAAACTCTACTTGAAATTGCCGCCGATGTTGGAGGCTACGTTCGCCTATCTGCCGTGGAAATCAGAACATCTCTCTTGGTGGAGGAATTGATCCAAAGCCAGGACGCAGAGACAAAGACAAATTGATCCGTTATGCCGACGCACTAATTCTCATCCGCCAGTGCCTCGCGCCGTCACAAGTTGAATCAATCAATGTCAGCACCTTGAGTCACCGTCCTGAAAAGTAATTTCCGATTGCAAACTAGAAATCTTCCAGAAAAAATAAGTGCGCCGGTTCGAGCCCGTCTGCGCTGCCTAAATTTCACAAAGTGAGATCATTCGCCAGCAAGCCTTACACCTCGCAGGCAGATCATTCGTTCATTGCTGAATAAGAGCGAAAAATGGCCATTTCTGGCTCTTGCGCCGCGAACAATTGCGAAATTCGCCTTGTCACGGAAGATGTATCGTTTTGAGCACCGTAGCCTGCCAAGGCGTTCAAAATCTGCAGAATACAGCTTTTACCTGATGGTTAGATCATGGCAATTAGATGTCAAATAGTCATGTCGTGTATTGCCGTCCAGCAGGCTGAAAGTGAAAGGATTTCCTGATCCCATGAAGAGAAACACTTCGGATTTGAGGGCAGAAGAACAGGCGCGATCGCGCCGATTGCGCACCGCGGATATTACGGCTGCTGTCCGCTCGCGAACACACATCCGCTGGCAGGCCCCCGAATGCGGCATTTTGAGCCTGGATCAATGCAAGCCCAATCTGGAAGACTCCGTGGACGACATGCTCTCTTCAGCGCTGTTGGCGCAGGACAAGGAACTCGCGGGAATCCTGCAAGAGGTCGATCGATTTTCCAAGAGCCTGATGTCAGAAGCGCAAGACAATCAAGCTTTCAGCAACACTCTTCAGCGCGCAGTATTGTGCGCCGTTAAACAGTCCCTTTTGGATAGAGAACTCAGGTCTTTGGCTCTAACCGATGATCTTACCTGCCTTTATAACCGGCGCGCATTCCTGGCCCTGGCGGGGCAGCAATTGAGAGTGGCGAGGCGGAATGCGCAAGGCCTGCTAGTTTTCTTCGCGGACGTCAACGGTCTCAAGGAAATCAACGACACCTATGGGCACCGGGAGGGAGACCTCGCTCTCATCCGCACGGCGGACGCTTTGGAAAAGACATTTCGCAACTCTGACGTAATCGCCCGTCTTGGCGGAGACGAATTTGCCGTGCTGGCATTGGAAGCGTCCTGCGAAAATCGGGAAACCATCCTGCGCCGTTTGGAGAAGAGTCTGAATGGATCGAGCACGGAGGAATCTCGTTATGTGTTGTCGCTAAGTATTGGCATGGCGCGATTCGATCCCAAACATCCTGTTTCGCTGGGAAAGCTCATCGCCAGCGCAGATGAAGCCATGTATGAGGAAAAGAAAAATCGGCCAAGCTTGCACTTGAGTTAGTAACAAAAAATGCAAACTTTATCATCACTATGACAAAATAGACTGATCCGCGTCGTTGGAATGGTCTTATTCCGAAGCGCCAGGCACGACAGGAGAACACAATGAAACCCTTCCGCGTTTTGGTCGCCGACGATCACGATCTGATGCGCCGGGGAATAAGAACTCTATTGGAGACGCATGCGGGTTGGGAAGTTTGCGGCGAAGCCAGAACTGGCCGCGAGGCGGTCGAAAAAGCCGAAGAATTGAAACCAGACGTCATAGTTCTTGATATCAGCATGCCGGAGTTGAATGGCGTCGAAGCCGCCAGAAGAATCCGAAAAGCATCTGCCAATATAGAGGTTCTCATCCTGTCGATGCACTATTCCGACCAATTGATACGCGAAATTGTCGATGCCGGCGTTCGTGGATATATCGTGAAATCAGATTCTGACCGCGATCTGATCATCGCCGTGGAAACTCTGGCCAAGCACAAGCCGTTTTTCACGCCTCATGCAACGGAAGTGATCGTGAACAATTTCAACACGAGTAAGCCTGGCGTCGCTGTGCCGGAATTGATTGGCAATCGCCTTACTTCACGCGAACGTGAAATCGTTCAGTTGCTTGCCGAGGGCAAGAGTAGCAAGGAAGTTGCATCTTCTCTGGGCATTAGTGTCAAGACTGCCGAAACTCACCGCGCCAATATCATGCGTAAACTGGATGTGCACAGCGTGAGCGAAGTGGTCCGCTACGCCGTCCGCAACCAGATCATTGAGGCCTGAAACGCCAGTAGCTTCCGAGAACCGTTGCCTTACCCCATGAATTGATACGAAGTGGACGCACCAAATTGCTGGCATCTGACCCCGCACTTCCCTTCCGCAAATTGAAATCCCGAAAAGATTCAGGCGCCACCAAGGATCAGGCAAGTGCCAATTTTCGACATACAGGAATTCTCCCTTCAATCTGGTGAGTCGACAGTATTTTCCAGGAACCATGTTTTTATCATACTCAGGGTGGGTTTGTGGATTGCCCCATGGGCTATATAGATAATTAAAATCGCTATGTTTTGAGAGGGGATGTCATGGAAGCAGTCGCGATTTCTACTAAAGTGAGACCTAATAACGGGCCGATTTTCAACACCCAGGCTTTTCTCGAATCGGCGGGCGTGCCGAAGAGAGTCGTGCACCTTCGGCAGTCTCAGAAGGCCTACGTGCAAGGCGATCCCGCTACCAGTGTGATGTACATTCAGGAAGGTAAAGTGAAACTTTCCGTTGTGAATGAATTCGGGAAAGAAGCGATTGTGGCAATTTTGGGACCGGACGAATTCTTTGGAGAGGGCTGCCTGGCAGGCCAGTCTGTCCGGGTGGGGACCGCCACCGCGCTGACATCCACGACCGTGTTCATCATTCAGAAAAACGAAATGGAGCGAGCCATCCAATTCGAAGGCAAGTTCCCGGACCGTTTTATGTCCTACCTGCTTTCTCGAAAGATCCGCACCGAGGAGGACTTGATTGATCACCTTTTCAACTCGAGTGAAAAGCGACTGGCGCGCACCCTGCTCCTCCTCACTGGATATGGCAAGCAAGAACCACCCCAAACCATGATTCCAAAGATGTCGCAGGAAATGCTGGCGGAAATGGTTGGCACTACGCGATCCCGAATCAACTTTTTCATGAACAAATTCAGAAGGAAGGGCTATATCAAGTGCAGGGGTGGGCTGCACATCAAGCCTTCGCTCCTGAATGTACTTCTGCACGAGTGAGCACCAAATTACTTTTGGCTCCTGAGACAGGCTTGTTCAACTCCTGCATGCTCAAGGCCCGGGCCTGCTCGCAATGATTGCGTGGCAGCAAGCCCTTCCATGAGATGGAGGCTTCATTTCAAGACGATTTTTCACTTTCTTGTCGGGATTTTTCGTTTAATCCGGGCCGTTTCTGGAATTAAACGTTTCCTCAATTCCTACGAATCCGCGCGCACAAAACCGATGAAATTATTTGACACTAAATGGGTGTGTGTGGTTTCCTCAAATAAGCAAAAATATTGCAGAACAATGAATTTTAAGTAAAAACTGGATTCGAGTGAACCCAGCATTTTCGGTCAAGAGGTGTCAAATGAAGTCCGAGCTGTCTATTCTTTCTGCCGTAATCATCTGTCTTCTGGCGGTTTCCGCCCCTGTCTTTGCGCACCACGGAAATTCGGCCTACGACATGTCCAAGACCGTTCCAATGAAAGGAACTGTCACGCACTTCGAGTACGCCAATCCCCATACGCAGGTTTATTACGACGTGACCGATGACAAAGGCAACGTGGAACATTGGGTCGCGGAAACCACCAATCCGGCCATGTTGAATCGAGTTGGCTGGAGTAAGGAAACCTTGAAACCCGGCGATCAGATCACGCTGTTCGTTAATCCGAATAAGGTTGGGGCAAAAGTCACTTTTCTACAAAAGATTCAATTTCCGGATGGCAAGGAATTGACGACTCAAAAAGCATTCTAGCTACACAGGCGCCAAGAGAACTGGCAAGCTGCCCTGGGGAGTCGCGTGCGAGCGATTCGATCTCCATCGGATATTTTCTTTGAGGAATAAAATCGGGGCGCCGATTCGTGACTATGTGACGTGATCGCACGCTGCAATTTCTGAATCGAATCTAGGAGTTTAAGATGCGTCGCCAGTTGTCGAATTCTTTAGGTGTGTTCGCGGCAGTGCTGGCTTTCTCTCCATTTGCGTTTGCTCAGGCGAGCAAGCCTCCAGAAACGAAAAAAACGCCTTCCGCAAGCTCTTCTGCCAAGCATGGCCTTTCTCACGATCTATCCGGAGTCTGGATGCAATATGCTGACGGCACCGACCCCGCATTTACACGCATGAATGCCGTCGATGATCGGACGCGCCCTCCGTTGACGCCATGGGGACAGAAACGATTCGACTCAGCCAAGCCGCTCATGGGGCCGCGGGCAGTGGGGGGCCAGGAAGACAGCGCGGCGTTGCATTGCGATCCCAGCGGACCTCCACAACTTCTCATTCTTCCAAATCCCTGGGAGATCGTTCAGATTCACGGGCGAATGTTCATGTTTTTCGAGGAGTATCACATTTGGCGCACCATCTATACCGATGGGCGGCCGCTTCCCAAAGATCCCGACTCAACCTGGCTTGGATACTCGGTCGGCCATTGGGAGGGCGACACTTTTGTTGTCGATACGGTTGGTTTTAACGACAGAGTGTGGGTAGATCTTTCCGGCAACCCGCGCAGCGAACAGGCGCACCTGATCGAACGATACCGGCGGGTCAATCACGACACTCTGGAACAACAGATCATCATTGACGATCCCAAGTCCTACACCAAAGTTTGGGTGAGTCCTCCCAAACTTCACAAGCTGGAACCCAAGTGGGAGATTGGCGAGTGGTTCTGCGCCGCAAGCGAAATACAGGAATATGACAAGGATGTTCGAAAGCCGTCCGGCGGCGCGCCAACGCCCAAGTAATGTTTCGTGCGACAATTGATAATTCAGGCCGCGCTGAATCCACAAACGCAAATTGAGCGAATGGGGACAATGGGGGAAAGAACGATACATGAAGATTCCGGCCGGTGACGCTTGTTTTGAGGCAAAGCGTTTTGCGAAAGACGCGCTGCATGCGAAAGACCGCTTGAGAAGATGCTTGGAACGGACCGGTGCCAAAGAGGCTCGAAGGTCTTTGGGGAATTGCATGCGAACCCTATCATTTGTTCTGGCGCTTGCCCTGTTTCCTGTAATCCGCACCGGCGCGCAATCCCCGCAGCAATGGAAATTGCCGGACATTCCATGGGCGTTTCCAGTTCGAGACAAAGTGCAACCGGTGATCGACGAAAGAGTCGGCCCTCAGCATGTCCCTGGAAGCAGCAGGACATACACGCAAGATCAGATCGATAATTTTGTCGATGTCCCCGATTGGTATCCCGACGAGCATGCCCCGATGCCGCGAGTGGTTTCGCACGGCGCGCCGGGAGGAGTGCTCGGATGCGCTTCCTGCCATCTGGCCTCGGGACTCGGCCATCCGGAATCCGCCAATCTTGCCGGCATGCCCGCCGCATACATCATTCGCCAGCTTGCCGACTTCAAGGCCGGAAACAGAATGGGCGAAGCCATGAATGATATGGCTAAAAATATTACCGATGACGATGCGCGCCAAGCCGCTGAGTGGTTCGCGGCGCTCAAACCAAAAGTGTGGCAGCCAGTGGTGGAGACCGATCGCGTGCCCAAAACTTTTATCAACGAGCATCTGATGCGCATGCCCCTGCCGGGCGGCGGCGACGAGCCCATTGGCAATCGGATCATCGAGCTGCCGCAGGATATTTCGCGCGCGGAGAGCCGCGATGCGCACTCAGGATTTATCGCCTACGTGCCCAAAGGCAGCCTGGCTAAGGGCAAGGAATTTGTCACAACAGGTGGCGGGGGAAAAACAATTCAGTGCGTGATCTGCCACGGGCCGTCTCTCAACGGCCTTGGAGAAGTGCCGCCCATCGCGGGGCATTCGCCGATGTATCTCTTCCGCCAGCTCTACTACTTCAAGGATGGATCGCGCCACGGCTCCATGGGAGCGCTTATGAAGGGCGTCGTCGCGCAGATGACTCAGGACGATATGATTGCGCTTGCGGCGTACGTCGCTTCCCTGCCACCCGGCGCCGAAGAAACCACATCGAATGAGGCAGCCGGCCAGATTTCCGCAAAGCTTGCAACAAGCGCTGACATTCGAAAGAAGCGGTAAGTGACAATCGGCTTCAGGCGTCGATCCTTCCGAACCCGCGGAGATCATTCAAGTGCGACTCGTGCAGTTATCCAGCCAGCCGCACGCCAACAAAGAATGGCATTCTTTCGTATCTTGCGATCCGTCAGCGGGCTGGTTTTGCGTGCAGTATGCCCCCTCAATGACAGTCTGCTTCTTGACCGGGCACGAAATCGGGGATAGCATGGATTGGTCGCATAGAGAGGAAAATCATGACCGTGAATTCAGTTTCTGACCGACAAGCGGGCCGCAAGATGCGGTGCAAATTGACCTTCGCAAGCACGGAGCCAATTCGGGAGGATTTTTACGATGGCCTTGTCTCGGAACGGCGGCGCAAGGAGAAGGGTGCTTCCTTTAGTTCTGTCAAAGCCGATCTAGCCAAGCGCGGACGACTGCGTGGCTAACGTATGCAGATCGAAATCAAGCCCTCTGCCGAAGGGAATTAAACAACCTCAACGACAACCTGATCGCGAGAATAGTTCCGAAGATTGAAGGATTGGCGGACAACCCAAGGCCGTCCGGCTGCAGGAAATTGCGCGGCTACACAGATCTTTGACGTATCCACTTCGGGGATTACCGCGTTGTGTACATCGTCGATGACGACCGCAAGTAGTCAGGCGTTCAACGCATCGCCGGCGGGACCGCAGGGATGTCTACGATTTGCCAAATTTGATCGGAGTTGTTTCTGCAGCTCACATCCCGCAACTCCCCTACCTTTTCAAACAACAAAGGCGGAATCCTGGACTTCAGAGCCTCTCTTTGCGCCGCTGAGTAAGCCTCATCATTTTACTTATCCGGGAAAAGCGAGGAGACGTAGGCGGCCAGCGAGACGATATCTTCCTGGGTCAAGTTTGCGACCACATCTTTCATCAATTGATCCATTTCGCTGTTGCGCGCGCCTACCTGAAACCCAGCCAACTGGCGAACGATGTAGGTTGGAGAATGGCCGGCGATTCTGGGCACAGGACCAACGCCCATGAGTTGCGGACCGTGGCATGCGATGCAAGCGGTTGTCTTGCCACCGCCGCCCGTCATCACCAAATCCTTGCCTTTTTCAAGGCTGCCCTTGGGCACATAGGCCACAAAACCGGTATGGGGATCGCGGCAGGTGATTCGCTCCGGAACCTCCGGCACTTCGATCACTCGCATACCGATCGGCTCCATTTTGCCGTCAGGCCGCAAATAGCGGCGGTGGCCTTCATTGACGTAGCTTTCCTGCACCGTGTCTGTCTCAACCACGCGAATCCAATGCCGCGGCTTGAGACTGGAAAAATAGGCAGCCGCATCCTTGGCGTCCTGTTCCGTCATGCCCTTGGCGATATCGCTCATACGGTGGCGAGGGTCCATCCGCACGCCCTGCTGAAATTCGTGGATTTGCGTCAAAAGATAATTGGCGGTCAGCCCGGTAAGATTTGCAGATTCAGGATGCCCGCTACCCGATGCAAGGTGGCAAGATGCGCAGCCCGGAGTTGCCTGACCCTCGCCGCGAGCGACAACATTTGGAAACGGTGCGTGCTCTTCAGGGTACCAGTCGGGAGGGTTAAAGGTATCGTCGATCTGACCCTGCGTGTAGGATTTCGCGCTGCCAGGAAGATGCTTGACGACACTGTTATCCTCAGGCGGAAAATCCGGGGAAGGCGCTGGAAATGCGAAGGTAAGGTCCATGCCATCCACCCATCGCGAATCGGGAGGCTGGCCTCCGAATGCAGGAACAAAGATCAATGCGATAGACACAATAAGAACTGCGCTCTTCACTCCAACTCTCCCCCAATTTTGTATTTCCGGCCCTGCCAATGGCAGATCCCTATGGAAGATCGCGATCAAGGAGTCCAAAACTCATTGCCTTTCAAGAGAACCGTTCCGTAAATGCTATACGAATTCAACCATGAATAAGTTTCACTGTAAAGATTGGACTTTTGGCCGTTTTGAGATTTTGCAAACGATTGTCCCGGACCTGCTTTCACGGGTTGCAGGAAATCCCAAATCCTTTGTCATACCGTGAACATTTTGCCATTCTGTTCACGGTGAGACGTGAAATGACAAAATTGTCTATTTCTTTCAGAAGCACATTCAGCGCGGATCGTTCTAATCTCGCGTTGCCTTGGCTGAAACGGGCGGCGTAGGCAGCCAGCTTTCACCCGGCTGAAGGATAAATGTATGTTGCAGCGAATACCACGGACCAGTCACTTCCGCAGCGGGGGCGGGTTCGTTTTCATGAACCTCATAATGCCCAACCAGCGCGCGGGTCACTCCGAATTGCGCGTCGGTATGAAGGTGCGGATCGTCAGGTGAATAGATCTGCGAGGTAACCGTCTTGTAGCCGGGCTTGTAGACCAGGAAGTGCAAATGAGCTGGGCGAAAATTGTGCCGCTTCTGCGCGTTCAAGAGAGCGCCCACTGGACCGTTCAGCGGAATCGGATACCCGGCCGGCTTGATGCTTCTGAAACTGAACTCTCCGTTGGCGTCGGTCGTGAACTTTCCGCGGAGATTCATCTCCGCCTGCTCCGGGTCTTGATTTTCATAGAGGCCCACGGGAGAAGCATGCCAGACATCTACGTCGGCTCCGGCGACCGGTCTGCCATCCTGATCTCGCACCCAGCCGATGAAGAACAGCGCCGGCCCCGGAGTTTGCGACCTGAGCAGCGATCCTCCGTTTTCCGTTCGCGGTGAATCCGTTCTCCAAAATGGACCCAGCAGATTTGCGGAGCTTTCGGTAGCCGCGTTGGGACCGTTGTTCATCAGGCAAATCAGGGTGGAAACTCCCAGCGATCCGCACATGAGCCTGACTTCGTTGTGGCTTTCCGTGGTGAGTTGTCCGAGGGCGGCCACATAGTTGATGGCCTTGTCGAATTCCTTTTCCGTCAAGCGGGTTTCTCGCAGGAAGCCGTGCAGATGCCGCACCAAACTTTCAAGAATTTCCCGGGTGCGAGCATCCGGCGTGCGCTTCGTTTCATCCAGCACGGCTTGTGTGACTTGTTCCAGATTTTCAATAATCATGGGCTTCAGGCTCCGAAGAAAAGGCATTCAGGATTTTGAGGAAGTGAAGGAAGTAGAGGGACGGAAAAATCTGCCGCGCTCAAAAGAGATGCCAGCGGTCTTATCCTTTCCTTCCTTTATCTCCTTCTATTTTGGCGCGACACCGGCCGGTTTTCGCACGGCGTCGCCATAAACATTTTCTTCGTCGACAATGCAAAAGAATTCCGCGATTTCCCAGTTGGGCTCAAGCTTAAAGCGCTGCGGAGGACTTACCCAGGGTTTGGTGTAAGCCTTGGGATCGTCCATGATGATCTGCATTTCGAGAGTGTCGTGATCGAGCCTCCGGTAACGCTCCGTCAGGTGCATCTGCTCGCTGCGCGGATTTCCGTAGGAGTCAACCCAGGGCTTATCGTTCATGCCGATTGTGTCAACCACAAACGTGTCGCCTTCCCAATTTCCAACCGCGTAGCCCAGAAAACTGGGGTCAGGATCTTTGGGCAACGGCCGCCCGTCCGCCCAAATGGTGCGCCAGAGATGGTATTGCTCGAAAAACATGAACATCCTGCCCGAGGCCTGAACGATCTCGAATGGATTGGGCAGCACCAGCGATTTCGGGACAGCTTCAGGCTCGCAGTGCAGCGCGGGATTGTTTTCCTTGCCGGCAACCGCACGGGGTCCGACCAGTGGAGCAGAAGCATCGAATCTGGCCTGCCCCCACGGCGTCAAAGGCGGACGCAGGTTTTCATCGATCCCGTCCATATGAATGGAATACGGCATCCACACTCCTGACAGATCGTGCGACAGCGCTGCAGAGGCTGCGGGCGCAGAGCCTGCGGATTGAGGCTTGGGCTGCGGACTGCCGGTTTGAGCAAACGCGGCGGGCAGGCAAGCCAGCGTTGCGATCAAGATTGCAAATAAATGATTGAGCCTCATGGCAAACACCTTTCGATTTTGAGGAAGTAGAGCAAATGCAGGAAATAAAGGAAGCAAAGGATAAAACCTTGCCCACCCTTTTTCGCCCGTGCGAAGTTCCCGTTCTTCTACTTCCTATACTTCCTTCCCATCCTCTACTTTCTCAATTTCCTCTTCGTTCCGCTTGCCTACTTCCCGGCTTTTGGCGCGACACCTGCCGGCTTTCGCACAACCTGATCATACGCAATGTCTTCATCCAGGACGCAAAACCATTCGGCAATTTCCCAACCGGGTTCCAGCTTGTGAAGTTTGGGCGGGCTGACCCAGGTCTTGGTGTACGCCTTGGGATCGTCGATGATGATTTGCAATTCCAAAGTGTCTCGATTCAATCGCCGGTAGCGCTCCGTAAGGTGCGTCGCGTCGCTGCGCGGATTCCCATAAGAATCGTCCCAGAGCTTGTCGTTAAAACCGGTTGTCTCCACAACAAAAGTATCGCCTTCCCATCGCCCGACCGCATATCCCAAGTAGGAAGGGTCGGGATCCTTGGGCAGCTGGCGGCCATCGGTCCAGATTTCGCGCCAGATATGTTCCAGCTCAAAAAACATCAGCATCCTGCCGGGGATCTGCACAATTTCAAATGGATTGGGCAAGTTAAGAAGTTTTGGCGGCCCGTCCGGATCGCAGCGCAACGCTGGATTATTTTCTTCGCCGGGAACGGCTCGGGGTCCGACTAAAGGCCTAGCGGCATCGAATTTTTCCTTGCCCCAAGACGTCAAAGGGGGACGAGTGCGATCATCCACAGCATTCATCCCGGGCACTCCCGGCACATCGCCATCCGGATATTGCATCCAAACCCCGGAAAGATCATGGGAAAGGGGAGTCACCGCCGCTTCTGCTTTGGGAGCGTCGGATGGCTTGCGGGTCTGAGCGAAAGAAGTTGGCGGCAATATTGATAGGGCCGCTAACAAAATGACAGAGTTCGCGATCCGGCGCGGCGCATTTTGCCGCGGCAAATCCCCGCGGCCACGCAAACGGTCCTTTGAAGTTCGATTCATTCGCAAAGAGATCCCAATTTAAATCGCTCTTTCCGCAGTAGGCTCTACTCTTCGGCCTTAACAGATTGCGGAAAAAGTCCCAAAACATTTTGTCATTCCGAGCCGCGCGAGGAATCTCTCTTTCTTTTCTTCGAGTTAAACCCCGGAGAGATTCCTCGCACCGCTCGGAATGACAAAATACACTACTTTTTCAGCGGCTTGTAAAGACTGCCGTCGGGACCGAATTTTCTGAAATATTTTCTTGAAAAATTATACGCCGCCTTTGCGAAGAACTATAGGTCGCCTCTTCAGTCAAATCAAGGTTTAGCAGTGGACCAGTGGTCAGTGCAATTTGAAACGTGTCCTCTCCATCCCGTTCACGGAGAACGTTCTCGGTGAACCGAAGAGCGCGGGATGCAGAGGCCCCTGCGAAGCCATGCCGCCACCGGGAGAAATCCTCGCGGCGACGTTGCAGAAGCGCGAACAGGCGACACATCGTGCCCGCCTGTCGTATGATCGGTTCCCGACAAATTGGGAGCGCGGGCGGTTTCGCGTGGCCTGCGATCCGGGCAACCTGTTGCGCCGCTCTTGCTTCCGAAGAGAGTCAACACTTATCGTGTCAGGGTAAGAAATGCGTGCAATGAATGAAGCGCTTGCATGAATGGTGGCGGAATAAGTAATTTATCTTGTCCTTCCGAGCAAAGCGAGGAATCTCTCTTTCTTTTCTTGGAGTTGCACAAGGATGTCCAGTTCCACGAATCGCAAAGATGCACAAAATTGACGAGCGCGCTAACCCCGGAAATGCATGCAAACAAACGGGGCGGAGGCAGGGTGAAGATGAAGTGGTTTCTAACAATTTTGACGATTACGTTTTCATTTGCTCTTGCCTCCTGCGGCTCAACAACGGCTTCTACCACTTATACCATCAGCGGAACGGTGTCCGGTCTTTCCGGCACAGGGCTGGTATTGCAGGATAATGGCGTTGATAACCTGACTATCATTTCCAACGGAGCCTTCACATTTGCAACGGCCATCGTCACTGGGAATAATTATGCAGTGACAGTCCTGACGCAGCCTACGAACCCCGCCCAAACCTGCGCGGTGACCTACGGCGGCAGCGGCACGGTGACCTCAAATATCGGGTTCGTTCAGATCACTTGCACCACGAATACGTTTACCCTTGGAGGCTCGGTCTCGGGCCTTTCCGGCGCCGGCCTGGTGTTGCAGAACAATGGCGGCAACAACCTGACCGTCAGCGCAAATGGGAACTACACCTTCTCCACGGCCCTTGCCAGGGGAAGCAGCTATAACGTCACGATCCTCACGCAACCTGCCGCTCAGAAATGCGCGGTGACCAATGGATACGGAGCGAGCATTACCGGCAATGTAACGGACATTCAGGTGAATTGCTTCACCACCACGGTTACCTACACAATTGGCGGCACGGTATCGGGCCTCTCCGGCGCGGGATTGCTACTTCAGAACAATAGCGGCGACAATCTTGCGGTTAGAGCAAACGGGAGCTTTACGTTTGCCACTGCAATCCCCAGCGGCAGCACCTATAGCGTTACGGTACTTGCGCAGCCAACCGGCCCTTCGCAGACCTGCGCAGTGACGGGCGGCGGCGGAACAGCCGGAGCAAATATCACGGGAATCCAAGTGGTCTGCACCACAAACACATTCACCCTTGGCGGCACCATCACGGGCCTTACTGGCTCGGGGCTTGTGTTGCAGGACAATGGCGGAAACAATCTGCCGGTCAGCGCAAATGCCGCCACCTTCACGTTCACTACGCAAGTCGCCAGCGGATCGAGCTACGCAGTGAATGTGTTGACGCAGCCTCCCAGCCAGACCTGTACCATCACGAATGGTAGCGGCAAGGTAGTAAGCTCCGCCGTATCCAGCATCACCATCAGTTGCGGGGGCACCACTTTTAATGTCAGTGCGACCGTTTCAGGGTTGCTCGCGAACACCAGCGTGGTGTTGCAAGACAATGGCGGCGACAACCTCACAGTTTCGGCAAATGGAATCGTCAGCAACTTCAACACGCCGGTAGCCACGGGCGCGTCCTATGCAGTTACAGTTCTGACCCAGCCGGCGGGCCAAACCTGCACCGTGGGCGCCAATGCGAGCGGCAAGGTGGCAAGCGCCAACATCAATGTTGCGGTCACCTGCGGCGCCACAATTACTGGAAGCGTCGCGCACACCTGCGCGCTGACCAGCAGCGGCTCGGTCCTGTGCTGGGGTTCGAATGAATACGGCCAGTTAGGCAACGGCAATACAGCCAACTCCACCGCCCCGGTGCAGGTGATCGGGCTTCCCAGTGCGGCTGTCTCTGTGACCACCGGATACGATTCCACTTGCGCTTTGACCGATATGGGAAACGTGTGGTGCTGGGGCGACAATTCCAGTGGGCAGCTCGGCAACGGCACGTTTACCGAGTCCATCGTTCCGGTGAAGGTATTGGATTCCGCCGGGAGCGCGCCCCTCAGCGGCGTGTTTGCGATTGCCGCCGGGCAGTATCACACCTGCGCGGTGACCAGCGCCGGAGCAGCTCTTTGCTGGGGAGATAACGCCAAAGGCGAGCTTGGCAACGGCACTGAGATCGCCTCCAATCTCCCGGTGCAAGTTTCGGGACTCGCGAGCGGCGTGGCAACAATGTCCGCAGGATCTAATTTCACGTGCGCTGTGTCCACCAACGGCAATTCGTCTTGCTGGGGAGAAGGCGCTTCCGGCCAACTCGGCAATGGCACGGTCACTAGTTCCACTGTCCCGACGGCTGTTTTGGATTCGACCGGAAACGCGCCGCTTGGCGGCGTGGTGGCGATTTCCGCCGGTTTCGAAAATGCCTGCGCGCTGACGAGTGGCGGGACCGTCCTTTGTTGGGGTGCTAACAATTCCGGCCAACTCGGCAACGGCACTACCAGTTCTCTTTCCAATGTTCCGGTTCAAGTTGTGGATTCGAATGGGCAATCGGCGCTGCACGATGTCGTCGCCATTTCAGGAGGCCTTGATTACAACTGTGCCGCGACCGGAAGCGGATCGGCTCTGTGCTGGGGAGCGAACGGAAACGGGCAACTCGGCAACGGCAGCACAGCCAACTCCAGCCAACCGGTGACGGTATCGGGCCTGTCGAGTGGCGTCATCGCAATTTCCTCTGGCTATCGCCACACCTGCGCCGTGACCAACTCTGGTGAAGCCAAGTGCTGGGGATCCAATCTCAGTGGCCAGCTTGCAAACGGAAGCACGACTACATCCTACTCTCCGGCGCTCGTTCTTGGCGTGAGCAGAGCGGATTTCTTGAACCTCTTCTGATGGATTGTGCTGCCAATGGACACTTTTTGGCTCTTCAATCCGGGAATCAGAACCCTTTCAAGACGGGAAATTAGTGAAAATGGGGACCCATCTCGCAGGTTGGCGCAGGCGAAGCCGAACTTTTATAGCAGCATTTGCCCTGGATAGGTACCCCTCCTATCTTCCTGATAACTCGATGCAAACGAGTATGGCTTTTGGGCGATTCTTTTGTTATAAGCGAAGGGTCCGGTTTGGCCTTGGGATATTCCACCTGCCCGGTGCTGAAAGCGCGATCTCATGGAGATTGGGTCATGAGCCTTATGTATATTCAAAAGGGTGCGAATCAGGGATTTGTGTTTTCTTATGGGCAAGGACTTGCCCATTTTCAATTTCTACTCTTACGCCAGTCATCCACATCGGTATCATGGAATTTTCTTGGGGGACACCGGTTCACGGGCCTTCTTTAGAACAGGGAAAAGTCTGAGGGTGCAAGGAGGATTTTCATGGCCACAGCGGTTACGCACTACACTTCTTATAAAGCACGGCCCTTTACACGGGAACAGCGCGACAAGACCACCATTCTTTTCGGCGGCCTGACCTGGAAGCACGAGCGTCTGGTCCAGGGCGTGTTCAACAATTTGAATTACAACGCCAAACCGCTGCCCAATATTACGCGCGCGGACCTGGACGCCGGCAAGGAACTGATCGACATCGGCGCGTGCTGCCCCACGATCTTCACCACGGGCAGCCTGGTCAATTTCCTGAAGACCGAAGTGGCCGTGAACGGCAAACAGAAGACGCTGGACGATTACGTCTTCCTGACGGCCGGCGCGTGCGGCCCCTGCCGCTTCGGCCAATACCACGAATCCTATGAGATGGCGCTCGATGGCATGGGCCTGAAGGATTTCCGCCTCTTCCTGCTGGCGCAGGACCAGCTCGACCAGGCGCCCGAAAAGGGCGGCGGCCTGGAAATCAACATGCCGCTGAGCCTGGGCATCGTGTGGGCCATTCTGTGCGGCGACATTCTGACGGACATGGAATATCTGACGCGTCCCTACGAGGTCGTCCCCGGGCAGACCGACAAGGTCATGCAAGAAAGCGCGGACTATCTGTTCGAAGTTTTCCAGAAGCGGCCGCTGAAGACCAATAAATACAGCATGCTGGCATGGCATTTCATGTCCGGCTATTTTGCGGACGCCCTGCGCGTGGTGCGCAAGAAGTTCGACGCCATCGAAGTGGATCGCCTGCAAGTGAAGCCGAAGATCAAAATCACCGGCGAGTTCTGGCTGCAGACCCACGAAGGCGACGGCAATTACAACATCAAGCGATGGCTGGAATAGGAAGGCTCCGAAGTGATGCCGCCTCCGGTGGCCGTGTGGCTGGGCTACCTGCTGCACACACCGATCTGGCGCTTGTCGGACAAGCCCAACGTCGATCGCAAAGTCAAAATGAAGATGGCCATGGTCCGCGGGATGGAAAAACTTTATGTGGGAACCTACAACCGCTTCCGCAAGGCGCTCGGCAATGTGCCGCACGAATTGCCGGATCAGGAAGAGTTGAAGACGCTGGCCTCTCCGTTCTTCCACTACGAACTGCGCGGCGGCGAAGGACACATGCTGGTCGGCAAGGCGCTGCATGCGCATCTTCACAAGCATGCCAACATGACCTGCGAGCTTTCGCCTTATTCCTGCATGCCGAATACGATGTCGCAGGGCGCCATGGCCAACGTGCTGGGCCGGCATCCCGACCTGCTCTACGCTCCGATCGAAATCAAGGGAGACGCCGAAGTTCACGCGCTGTCCCGCTGCCAGATGATTCTGACGGAAGCGAAGAAGCGCGCGCAATCCGAGTTCGTCGAAGCCATGGCGAAGACCGGAATGACGCTGGAGAAACTTCGGCAGATCGAAGAGAAACATCCCAAGGTGAAGAAGGCGACGTATCCCGTTCCGCACATGGGCTACGCGATCCACGGCTGCTAATTACGCACTGCATCTCGCCAGCTGTAAGAGAAGCGGGTGCCGCACCCTTTGTGACTTACAAAGGGTGCGGGTTTAGAGTCAAGCTTAGCCGGAAATTTGTGGAAGGTCGGTACGAAAATCCCGACCCTTGCAAAACCCGCAAGGATGGGGCACCCGACCACATCTAACATGGGAACCGCATTCAGCGAGGGCTCCTCAATGGCTGACGGGAACATTGTCCAGATCGCGCCGCTCATGCGGGAACCGGGCATGATGGAAATCAAGATGCCGCCGAAAGCTCGCGCCCAGCACGAATGGCGCCAAGATCTGCGGCATCGACGTGGGAAGCACCACGGTGAAATACATTCTGGCCTCGCCCTCCGGCGAAGTCATTTCCCAGGCCTACGAGCGGCACAATACCAAGCAGGCGGAAAAAGTCCTGCAATTTTTGGCGCGCCTCGAGGCCCAGCACGATTTCACGCCGCAGCATGATCGCATTTTCTTTACCGGCTCGGGAGCAGGCCTGATCGCTCCCATCGTGGGCGCGAAGGTCATTCAGGAAGTGGTCGCGGTGGCTGCCAGCGTCGAGCGGCTGCACCCCAATGTGCGTTTCGTCAGCGAAATCGGTGGAGAAGATATGAAGACGATCTTCTTCAACGGAAACGAAAAAACTAAGAGCAAGCAAGTCCTGATGCAGAGCGCCTGCTCGGGCGGCACCGGCACATTCATCGAAAAAACCGCGCGCAAGCTGCAAATTACACCGGAAGCAGCTTTCCGAAATGCGTTACACGGGCCACACGCTGCACAAGATCAGCAGCAAGTGCGGAATTTTCGCCGAAGCCGACGCCAACACGCTGCTCAAGGCCGGCGTGACCGTCGATGAAATCATCGCTTCGCTGTTCGAGGCCGTCGTCTACCAGAATCTCGCCACGCTGACGCGCGGGAACACTCCGTCGCCGGAAGTCCTGCTGCTGGGCGGCCCGAATCTGTTCTTCAAGGGATTGCAGGAGGCCTGGAGACTGCACCTCACGCACATCTGGAAGGAACGAAAAGTCCAGATGCCGGACGGCAGGGATCCGAGGAATGTCATCATCGTGCCGCAGGACGCGCTGTATTACGCGGCGCTGGGCTGCATCGAAGTGGCTCTCGGCGAGCAGCACACCGTGGGCGTTTACCAGGGCACAAAGCAAGCTGCACTGGTGGATCGAGGAAGGCCAGTACGAGGAGAAGAAGAAGCAGGGCCGCGGCGGGCTGTGCGACAGCGCCGACAATTTGAAAACGTTCATCGACCTGTATTCGAAGATGGATGCGACCTCGGCCGCAAACATCGATGCCAAAGCGGCGGCAAGTCCGAGCGTCACGGTGGAAAAAAGGAAACTGGATCGCGTCGTGGTGGGCTGCGATTTCGGCTCGACCACCGCGAAGGCCGTTTGCCTCTCGCCGGACAAGGAACTGCTCTTCTCCTGCTACGCTCTGAGCAAAGGCAATCCCATTGAGGACGCGAGAAGCTTGTTCCGCCAGCTTCGCGAAGCCATCGGCGACGGCGAAATCTTGGGCCTCGGAATCACCGGCTACGGAAAAGATTTGCTGAAGGGCATTCTGGGCGCGGATTGCGGCGTGGTGGAGACGATCGCTCACGCCTCCGCCGGGCTGCACTATTTCCCGGACGCGGATTGCATCTGCGACGTCGGCGGCGTTGACGTCAAGATCATGATCCTGAAAAACGGCGCGGTGAGCGATTTCCGCCTGAACTCGCAATGCTCGTCGGGCAACGGCGCGTTCCTGCAGGGCGTCGCCGAACGATTCGGCATTCCGCTGAGCGAAATCGCCGACGGAGCGTTTCGGGCGCAGTCCATGCCGCAACTTTCCATGGGATGCGGCGTCTTTCTGCAGAGCGATATCGTCAACCAGCAGCGCAAGGGCTGGCAGGCGGAGGAAATTCTCGCCGCGTTGTGCTCCATTCTTCCGCTGAACGTATGGATTTACGCGGGCGGAATGAACAATCTCTCGCAGGTGGGCAAGAAATATATTCTGCAGGGCGGCACGCACAAGAATCTGGCGGTCGTGAAAACGCAGGTCGATTTCATCCGCTCCAAAGTTCCCGACGCGGAAGTCGTCGTGCATCCCTACTCCGGCGAAGCCGGCGCGATCGGCGCGGCGCTGGTTTCGCTGGACTGGTGGGAAAAGGGCGGCAAGAGCCAGTTCCGCGGCTTCGACGTGATCGAAACACTGACCTACAAGACGACCACCTCCAAGGAAACGATCTGCAACTGGTGCCCGGTGACTTGCCAGCGCAGCTTTATCGACGTGGCGTTGCCCGGCGGCAACGGCCGCGAGTGGAGCAAGGTTCCGATTTCAAACGGCTGGGAACGCGTGATCGTGAATAACTCCTGCCCCAAGGGGCTGGTCGAAGATTTGAACGAAATGAAAGTGATCAAGGCCGGAATCGAGAAAAACAAGAATGCCTTTCCCAACATTGCAGACATGGTTCGCAAAGAAGGCTTCCGCCGCAGTCTCCGTCTCCGCCTAAGGACCGCTCGGGAATCCGCGTCGGGATTCCCAAGGTGCTGAACATCTGGAACACGCACCAGTTCTGGGTGGGGTTTCTGCGCGAAATCGGAATCAGCTCCGAAAATATCGTGTTCAGCTCGGATACTTCCGAGGAGCAGGGCCGCGAATTCGGAAAAGGCCGCGGCACGGTGGATTGCTGCTATCCCGTGAAGAGCCATGAGCGGCCACTACGGCGAATTGATCTTCGGCCAGAAGAAAAAACTCCACATCATTCTGAGCCCCATGATTTATTCGCTGCCTTCGTTCCTGCGCGGGCACACGTCGGAGAAACGCTGGCGTGCACGCGCGTGATGGCCGGCCCGGAAAACATCAGCGCCGGCTTCATGAAGGAAAGCGACGTCTTCGCCGACAACGGAATCAAGTACGCCGTCTCCGTTTGTGAGCATGGCCGAGCCGGACGTCGTTCCGAAGCAGATGTACGACTGCTTGAAGGACGTTTTCGATCTGGATTTTGCGGAAACGCAGCGCGCCGTGGAGGCCGGATACAAGGACCTGCGCGCGTTCAATCGAAAAGGCGCGCGACGCTCGCGGGAAATTCTGACCTGGTGCGCGCGCGAATCAAACCGTGCGTGCTGGTGCTGGGCCGTCCCTATCACATGGATCCGGGCATCGGGCACGAGATCGAATCCGACCTGCAGGCGCACGGCTATCCGATCGTGTGGCTGCAATATCTGCCCGATCGATCAGGATTTGCTGGACTGGCTTTTCGGCGAAGAAGTGCAGGCCAAGAAAATCCGCTCGCCGCTCGATATTTCCGACGTGTGGACTTCGTCCAACAGCAGCAACACGAATGAAATTCTGTGGGGCGCGAAATTCGCGACGCGCTTTCCGTGGATCACCTGCGTGCTGCGCCTATCGAGCTATGAATGCGGCATGGACCAGCCGACCTACACGCCGACGCAAAAAATCGTCGAGGCCACCGGAACGCTGTTCTTCAAGTTTGGCGATCTGGATTCCACCAAGCCCGCCGGCAGCGTCAGGATCCGCATCGAAACCATCGTTCATTACCTGGCGAAATATTCGGACAAGATCATTCAGAAAAAACTGGCGCTGCTGCCGCCGGATTGCCCGCTCTTGCAGAGCAAGCAAGAGCAAAATGAAAAATCGCTGGCGAGTGTTGCAGGTAGCGATTAGTTTCAGCACAGATGGGATCTTGTGGCGCCGTCATCTTGCCGGCGTTTTTGTTTGTTAGTCTGCGCGACGGAAAACCGCCGGCAAGATGCCGGCGCCACGAACTTCACGCCTGCGGCTTGAATGACTGCGCCACCCAATCAAAGATTGGCAGGAAAACGTTGAAGCGGCCCGTGTCCCGCGCGTGATGCAGCAGGTGATGCCTCGCCGCCGGGCGCAGCCACTTCGGCAGCCATCCGCCCATGTGCGAGCGCCAGTGAATCTCCTCAAACGCGATGTAGTAGATCGCGAAGCTCGCAAACACTCCGGCCATCCAGCCTGCGTGAAAAATCCACTGAAGAAACAGAAAAGGCACAGCGTTCGCCACAAAGAGCGCGACGACTCCCCACGGATTGCTCGAAAAATTGACGTACCGTGCGGCCTCCGGAGAATTCAAGCGTGGTGTGATGCACCATGTGTTGCTGACAAAAAATCCCCTGGCCCGAGTGCAGTAGAAATCTGTGCAGGCAATATTCAAACCCGTTGGCGTAAATAAATCCCAAGCCGAAACCCGCCAGGGTGCCAGCGAAGGATTGTGGGGACAACTGAATGGAGATAAAAACGAGGACGGAACCGGACAGGAATGCGGCCAACAGGTTGTTTCTCTTGATCCTTAACCCCTGGGCTTTCCACTCGTGCCCGAATTAAATCATCTCGAATCATTTCAAATCCAACGCTAACTCTTTCATTGATTTGCAGCAAGTGCGACCGGCGGTTTTTGTGGCATAGGCTTTTTACCCAGAGCATTTCTGAAGGGCAGACTGTGGGGGGTAGTCCTTGCAGGAACTAAAAGCCACAGGCTGAAGCCTGTGCTACTTAGCCCCGACTCAGCTAATCGGCGGGTTGCGATGGCACAACGATTTCGGATGTCTTGGGAGGTTCGGGGCCGACGCGCGTCAGATAAATGACGAAGGGAGTCACTTCAAAGGGCAATTTGTCGCGATTCGTAACAGTTCCCACGGCTGCGGTTTTCAGGAGCGCCAAATTGTCGTCCCATGGATCCAGCTTGATCCGTCCGCCAAGGGGGAGCGCAACAATATGATTCGCGGATTCCGCCTCCGCGGATTTTGCCGCCACGGAAAGTTTGAGCAACCCGATATCACCCACTCGAGGGCTAATCAAATTGGGAATCTCACGAGAGCGGTTTTGAAGCTCAGCGATAAACGATTGCGCGGTGTCAAGCTGGTCCTTGTACGGAGAATTATTCAGCAATTCCAAAGCCTTCGCGCTGGCCGCGGCATCCTCTTCCGGCTTGCGTGCGAAGTCGAAATGTTGAAACATTTTCTTGTCGTCGAATTGCATGCGATCGTAAAAGGCCATGCCCGTATCGACTTTCTTCTGCGCGGTCAAAACATAGCCCATTTCCTTTGCCAGCATGGCCGCGAGACTGGCTTCGTCCGGCAATACGTCGATCAAACCGCGGCTCAGCACGATGGTATGCCCGATGGAAAAAGACTCCAGAGTGGAATTCATCAGCACGCGGCAGCGAATCTCGGGCTCGATGTCAAGATTGTTGGTCACTTCCAGATTGTTAATGACCGTTTGCAAGACTTTGTCGACTTCCCCTTGGGGAGCGATGAGGCCGGATTTTTGCAACTTTTCAATGACGTTATCTTCCGCCTGCTGCGCCCATGCGCGCTGTTCCTGCACGGGTGAAAGGTCGTTGTTGGTCTGCGATTGGTCAACTACAGGAGAGGCCGATTCGATAAGAACCTGGCTCAATTCCTGCTCCTTCTGGGAACGGCCGGCGTCGTATCCCCACAAGCGCGTCTGGGCTTTGTAGGCGCGCCCCTTGAAAGACGGAATGGACCCTGCATTTTCTTCGGAATAGATAAACGCCGGCAGCCAGAGGTTTGGGCCGGCATTCACGCGCCAGCTGTCAAAATGGAAATTCAAATTGGAAAACTGATACCCGGAATAAGAGCCGTTAAATCGAACGATGGTGTAGTCCTGATCCTCCACCCAAATGCGGCCCACGAATCGCCCTTTGCCGGCGCTCTTCTTCGGAGTTACGTCAAAAACAAGCGTGCGTACTTCGCCGAGAAATTCGCGGTGGATGTAATCGAAATTGTAGTGCTGCGTATCCAGTCCGTTGTTGTCCAGATAGATCATTTGCAGAAAACCCTGGGGCAGAAACTCATTGCCAAAGTCGAAGAGGTGGGTGATGCTGGCGACCACATGATGCAGCGAGTCATCGCCTGGAACCGGGAGGGGATGCAGATCGAGCCCCTTTGCAAATTGCGCGCGGCCGACAAAGTAATGATCGCCATCAGGCACCCAACTGCCGTCGTTTTCCGTGACCCTGACCTTCTGAATGTAGGTTTCCACCAGCGGAGCGTGCTCGCGGATCATCTGCATTTCCTGCTTCTCGCGGGAAGCCACTTTGGAGACCACTTGGTCCAGCGCTCCAACGGGCGGGAGGGACGCCTGTTGCGCGGCAAACGACGCGTTAGAAAACACCAATACCGCAAAAAGAAGTCCCAAGGTACGCATAGCGCTTATCCCCCCGCAAAGAGTTTGTAAAAAACTTCCCCCGCCGAAATGACAAAAACACTAACTTCTGGAAAGGATTCTTGGCGCACGACACTGGCCATTCCAAAGCCAAATAATTTGCTCCAGCGAAAGGGATTAGCGTCCGCCCGGTTTGACGACCATGTAAGACCTTCGCGCGCAACGAAGAAATGTCACTGAATACGGGGAACATACCCCGCACAACCCCGCAGGAATATTAGATGCGGCAAGGCAGTAGACACGTTATCCGGTAAATCGTGTATTCTTCGTTCTTAGGGACTACTACCCTCAATGCGGAACCCGATTGGTTGGAGAGTCCGTGTGACAACCTCCAAATATTTGCAGGGGATGGCTTCAGCTGTGCCGTAACGGTCATAAAATCAACGCGGCTCTAAAGGTCGCGGAAAAAGCCGATTCGGTAGCACAGGCACTCTTGCCTGTGTGGAGCTTGTTGGACTTAAGAAAAGCGCACAGGCAAGAGTGCCTGTGCTACGAAAGGCATTCGTGATAAAGTCTGCTTAGGAGAACCTCCCATGAGGCTTTTTCATTGGATTATCTTCATTTGCCTGGGTATTTTTCCGCTTGCCGCGAACGCGCAACAAAAAGCCAACATGGATAAGCCGCTGACCGATGTTCAGAAATTGGGCCATCGTATTTTTGAGCAGCGCTGCGGCATCTGCCACGCTCCGGCGCGAGCGGGCTTTCAAATGTACGGGCCGGCCCTGTACAAGGATTTGATCAACGGAAGCGAAGATGCCATCAAGGAAATTATTCGCAGCGGATCACCCAAAATGCCTGGATTCAAACTTGGTTTACAAGCGTCGGATATTGACGCCATCGTTGAATATTTGAAAACAGTTCCGAAGCCAGCCAAGGGCGCGGCGACCGCCGGCGGAGACATGGGCCAGCTGGACTAGGAAAAAGGAGAGATTGCAATGAATCTTTCAAGAATTCAGGCGATCGTCAAATTGTCAGGCTTTGCCCTTGTGCTGCTTGCGCTCTCGGCGGCTCTTTCCCCCGCGGCACTTGCGGCTCCAGACGGCGCGCTGCTGACGGGGACGGTGAAGTCCACAGCTGGGGCCAAAATGAGCGGCGTTACGGTTTCCGCAAAACTGGAAAACACCACCATCACGACTTCCGTGTTTACGGATGAAGAGGGCTCGTACTATTTCCCGGCGATGAATAGCGGGCGCTATCAAGTGTGGGCGCAGGCGGATGGCTTCGATACGGCGCATGGCAGTGTGGATCTCATGTCAACCAGGCATGAGGATTTTGTTTTGAATCCCGCGAAAGATGTCGCCAAACAGCTTACCGGCGATCAAATGCTGGCGTCCCTGCCGGATCAGACGCCGGACGACCGCCGGCTGAAGCGCGTGTTTCGCAACAGCTGCACCAGCTGCCACCAGCCCAATTACATTTTGCAGAATCAGTTTGACGAAAAGGGATGGACCGCAATTCTGGAAGTGATGAAGCGCGTGAACGTCGCGGGCGGCTATTCAGGGCCTAACAGCCCCATTGCGTCGCAAATCGATTCCCACGAGAAGGAGCTTGCCGCGTATCTGGCGCGCGCTCGCGGGCCGGAACCCAGCGCCATCAAAAATTATAAATTGCGGCCGAGGCCCACGGGAGACGCGGCGCGAGCGATCTTCACCGAATACGATGTGGCCATGTTTGCGCCGAATGACGCTCCCAAAACATATGCGCTTGAACAATGGAAGCGATTGGTCGCTCGGTACTCCATCTTCGTTTTTCGGCAATCACGGAGTGCACGACGCGCAGGCCGACCTTGACGGAAACATCTGGTTTTCCGTGAATGTCCCGAATCCCTATGCGAGCCTCGGGCGCGTGGATGCCAAAACAGGCGAGACAAAATTCTTTCGCGTGGACGGCATGAATGGGCTGGCCGCAAATGGCCACGGCGCATCGAGGGATGAGCGCGGCCACCTCTGGTTCAACATTACTCCCGGCGAAGAAAAAGGGCCTGGGCGATTGATTGAAGTGGATCCCGCGGCGCAGTCGCTTCAGGTCTATACCCCGCCGAACACCATGGAAGGGCCGACGCCGGCTGCAGGAACCGTGGACGTGGACGGCAAGGGAAAAATCTGGGCTTCGACCTACCACGGAGCCTCGCGATTCGACCCCGTGACCAAACAGTTCATGGAATTCAAATCCCCCACGTTTAAAAATGCGGATGGAATCGGAAACACATACGGGCTCGCGGCCGATGGAGAAGGCAACGGCTGGTGGGCCGAGATGAACCTGGACATTGTCGCGAAAACCGACCTGGAAACCGGAAAAGTCACCGAAATCAAAATTCCGCCTGTGCCTGGAATCAGGGAACTATTTTCTCCGGAAGAAACCAAAAACTACGACGCCGGCGGATCTACCTGGAATGCCGCAATGCCCTGGGCGGAAGGTCCGCGGCGCATGGGAGCGGACAAGCAGGGACACGTGGTGTGGGTTTGCGATTTTTGGGGCGGAAGCCTCGCCAGGATCGATACGCAAACCTTGAAAATGACTTTGATTCCCCTCCCCAGGCCAGAAGAGCAGCAGCCCTATCAGGCCGCGGTGGATAAGGACCACAACGTTTGGATCAACTTGATGAATTCGGACGAGGTCATCAAGTTTGACCCCAAGGCATCCAAATGGACAGAATATCCCCTCCCAACATTGGGCGCGGAAGCCCGCTACATTTCTTTGCTGCAACACGACGGCAAAGTGGAAATCATTTTGCCGTACTCACGCGCAAGAAGAGTGGCGCGCATGACGCTGCGCAGCAAGGAAGACCTGCAAGCCTTAAAACAGCAGGTTCAGCAACAGCAGCAAGCCAGGGCTCAATAAGCCAAACCGCCGGCAAGAACGAAGACCGGCTTCACTTATTTTTGGATCTTCAGACGCCAGTGCCAAAATTTCTTCGGATTGACACGGCATGGCGGCTGGTGTACGGTCCAGCGCAAGAGCAGGTTGAACTCCAGTATTGAATAGCCTTGTGCGAGGTGAAAAATGGCCAATCTCTTTGCTAATGCGTTAGAGTTCGGCAAAACTCCTCTTTTTTCCAAATTGAAAAATAGAAACAATTCCTCAAGCTCGATCATTTGCAAACGGTGGGTTTTTCTCGCAGTGGTCGTTCTCCTTGCATCGATTGCCGTTGCGCAGAATTCCCCCCAGGTAACCACCGTCGATCCGGCGAATGGCAAAGTAAACGACACCGTGACCGTTGCCGGAAGCAATATAGGAAAAGCCTCCGTTTCCGCGGTCTATTTTTCGGATGACAAGAACGATTACAAAGCCACGGTCGTCGATCAAAGCGACGATAAGATCACGCTGAAGGTGCCTCAGGTGAAGGCCGGCGATTACAACATTTCCATCCAGGTGGGCGACAAGCTATTTATCAAACCCGTGAAATTCAAAGTCGAGGAATAGACCTAACGTAACGCAGCCTTCAATTTTTGCGAAATGATTGCGAAAAGATCTCCCGCTCCGGTCATTCCGAACGCAGCGAGGAATCCCTCTTCAATTGGAGCCTGAAGAAAAGAAAGAGAGATTCCTCGCTCCGCTCGGTTCACCATGAACGGAATGACAACGAATATTTTTACCGCAAAGTTTAACCCCTAATTCAAAGAAGAATCGAAAGGACTTTGCGCGCCACTTCAAACGTGAAGTCATGAATCTGTCCCGCAGTATCCACTTTCATATGCTTGGACTGCATGGGCTTGGCGTCCAACCGATCCTTTAGCCAGTCGGCCATGTACGTTGCCTTGCTGGGACCAAGCGCGGCGGCCGAAATTCCGGGTCAAGCGGGCCCCGCATCGCGCCCCAGGAACGTTGCGCCAGCCATGGTGGCCGCTCCGCCTGGAATTTCCCGGCACTGCTTTGGCTGCTATTCAAGCTCCGGACAGAGCCAATAATGAGAGACATGGAGCTTGTAAAACTATGATAACACTATGCTTATATATTATTTATGGAGTCCCAGTATCAATCCTAGGACTGGTACTGGGACTCACAGCACCATTGTCTGGATGAATTGGCACTTCCGCCTCATTGGTGTCACCGATTATTCCTGCGAAAGTTGGCATGTCGAAACGGAGCACCTGAACCGAAGACGAGGAGACGCCAAATGAAATCGAGAGAATTCACTCTAACCGCCATCCTGACATTCATGATTCTCTTCGGAGCGTTTTACACTCCCGCGCAAACGCCGGAATGGAGCAAGGCTAACTCCGCAGCCGCAGCGGCGCGCCAGCGTGGCGACTACGCGCAGGCCCAAAAGTATTACAAAGAGGTCGTCGATATTCAGGTGAAGACTCTAGGTGCTGATAATCTGGAAGTCGCTGTCAGCCTGAACAACTTGGCCGTATCCGACCAGGACATATCCAGGTACCCGCAGGCGGAGCAGGACTACTTGCAAGCCCTGGCGATTCTGGAGAAGAACCCGGCCAAAAAAGTGTCCACGGCCAACACTCTGGACAATCTCGCCTCTCTCTATCAAGACCAGGGCATGGACGCCAAAGCGGAACCACTTTATCTGCGCGCCTCGATTATCTGGGAAGGTTTGAAAAAGACTGACAGCTCGAATGAAGTGATCCCAGCATTGGCTCTGGCCGGTATTTATCACTCCCAGAACCAGGATGCCAAGGCCGAGCCGTTTTACCGGAAAGCCCTTACGCTTTTGAATGAGCAGGGAAAATCGGAAAGCAGCGATGCCCTCAACGCCATGATTCACCTGGCGGATATCGATCACTTCCGCAGCAACAATACAGAGGCCGCTCCGCTGTATGCCAATGTGCTTGCCATGTGGGAAAAAGCCGGGAAGAGCGAAAGCCAGGAAGCCATTGCCATGCAGACGACGCTCGGCGAAATCTACCGGGCCGAAGGGAAATATGCGCAAGCCGAAGCCATGCTTCAGCAAGCGCTGAAAAGCACGGAGCAAACATTGGGACCGAATCGTCTGGAAGTTGCCGCCAGCATGAACAATCTGGCCATCCTCTACTACTGCGAAGGCAACTATGACGCAGCCGCGCCTCTCTACGGGCAAGCCTTGACGATTCGCCAGACGGACTTGGGGTCGGATAACCCGGTGGTTTTGCAAACCGTGCAATCCTACGCCTCTGTCCTTCGCCAACTGGGACGTGTGGGAGACGCGCAGAAGCTCGAAGCACAGGCTGCCCGCGGCGGAGTCTCACATCTGTAAATACAGCGGATAAAGTAAAGATTGCTGCGCGGCCCGCTACTCCGGGGGCCGCGTTTGCTTCTTCAGAGCTCTCCACATTGGATATTTCCGTCCGTTCAATCCTCGCTGAAACTTTCTTATCCTCCACGCAAGCAAGGCCAATCCGGGACATCGAGATACGCAATAGAGATATATGCAGACTCGATTTTCGAATCTTGTTTTTCGAAATTGGGGCTCAGAGCTGAATTTGACACTAGCAGGGCCAAGCATATAGTCTTGCGCAACCAGAAAATCGAATTCGGCAAATCGCTTGAATTGCGGCCGAGCGCGGCCCGGTTGTCGAACTAGCTTGAATGTGCAGGAGGCGGAAAACGTAATGAATGACTCATTCATGAATGTGGAAGTCAAATCGCCCGAATTGCTCAAGCTGATCGATCAAGACGCGGCCGTTGAACAAACTTTGCACGGGTTTTTGGTTTACGGAAGGCCCTATCTGGAATCCCAAGGAACAATGCCTGTATTTCAGCGACATGCCGGGAGATGTGCGCCGCCGATGGAGCGCCGCCGATGGAGTCAAGGAAGTCAGGAAACCCAGCAACAAATGCAATGGCATGACCTACGACGGCGCGGGCAATTTATATGTCTGTGAGCATGTCACCAGTTCGCTGGTGATGGAAACCCCGGCGGGCGAGCGAAAAGTGCTGGCGTCTCATTGGCAGGGGAAAGAGCTCAACAGCCCCAACGATGTGGTGGTCCGCACCGACAACACAGTTTATTTCAGCGATCCCTGGTACGGGCGCATGCCTGTTTTTGGCCTGGAGCGCAAGCGGGACCTGGGCTTTCAGGGCCTCTACCGAATTTCTCCCGATGGAAAGCTTCATCTGGAGGCAGACGATTTTGAGCAGACCAATGGCGTGTGTTTTGCGCCCGGCGAAAAAATTCTGTACGTGAACGATTCGCCGAGAGCGCACATCCGCGCCTTCGATGTCGCCGCCGACGGCTCGCTCAGCAACGGCCGCATCTTCGCGCAGAAAATTGGCGATGGCGTTCTGGAGAACGGCATCGTCGACGGCATGAAGTGCGATGATCGGGGAAACATCTACGTGACTGGCCCGCGCGGCATCTGGGTTCTTAGTCCCACGGCGGAGCATCTGGGCGTGATTCGCATGCCCGAACATGCAGGCAATCTGACTTTTGGCGGCCGCAACTGGGACGAGTTGTATTGCGCCTGCTCCAAATCGATTTATCGCGTGAAAATGAAAGTTAAGGGAAATCCTGCGGCATACATGAATATGCGCTGAGAGGGAATATGGCCGATCGAAAACTGAACGCGAAAAAGACGGCGCTGATCATTCAGGATCTTCAAAATGACGTCATCACCGAAGGTGGCGCATTCGCTTCTTCCGGCGCGCCGGCGCATGCCAAGAAACAGAATGTCGTCGAGAACGTGAAAAATCTGGCCGCCGCAATGCGCAAGGCCGGCGCAATTGTAATTCATATCCACTATATCGTTGAGCCCGGCGCGCCAGGGCTCAAGTTGAACGCTCCGCTCTTCCGCGGGCTGGCGGAAAGCAAGGCCGTGGTACGCGGGACGTGGGGCGCGGCGCCGGCTGAAGGCCTAGAACCTCAAAAGGGCGACGTGGTGGTCGAAAAGATGCGCATGAACGGTTTTCACGGGACCAAGCTTGAAACCATCTTGCAGGGATACGGAATCGATTCCCTGGTGATTACCGGCGCATGGACCAACTTTTCCATTGAACACACGGCGCGGCACGGAGCCGATTCGGGCTACGAAGTGGTTGTGGCTACCGATGGAACCTCCACCATCAACGACGAATGGCAGAATGCAGGAATCAATTTTGCCCTTCAGAATATTGCCGACCGTTGGAGTTGCCAGGAAATCGTGCAGGCCTTGAGTTAGCCGGAGTAAGATAGCCGCAACAATAGAAAATGCATGACCGTTCCAATTTTCGAACTTTCGATAAGTTTCGACGAGGGAAAGCCGATGTCTGACAAACCAGCTGCCGCAGCGCTTACGTTTGAAATTGTCCATGACGCCAACGCCGTAATTGTGAAATGCCGGGGCAGGTTGGTGACGGGCACGAACAACCTTCTCTATATAAAGGCCATGGAACTGCTTCCGCATGCCAAACGAATCGTGCTGGACTTGACGGATCTCACTTACATGGATAGCACGGGACTTGGCACACTCGTTCGTCTGTACGTGGCCACCAGGTCGGCTGGCTGTAAATTGGAACTCATCCACATCGGCAAACGGGTTCGAGAGCTTCTTGGGATTGCCAATCTTTTGTCGGTATTCGCAATCATCGGCGAAAGCGACATCCGCATACCTTGATCGCCAAGCAGTCAGCCTGGGGCGTCTTCCCTCGCAGATATCGTACTCCAATCAAGCAATAACCTTCCGGACGCGAAGACTGTGGATTGGTCAGCCTGGCATCCAGTAATTTGAGATCATGGAACTTGCCTGGCGGATGCCGGGCGGAAAAGATTTTTGGGAGGCAGGCCGGCAGCGCGCGGGTTGCAGAGAGCTTCCTCAAAATTCCTCGACCCGAGAGCCGGCCTGAGACTATGCCTAAAAAAAATAGACGCGCAATTCAGCGATTCCAAGCCAAACCCGGCGATACCATTATTTACGATGAACGATCGTCGCCTGTCCGGGATCTGAGCATGGAGGGCGTATATGCCCTGGACCCGGATCCCCTTCCCGCCGGATCGGAAATTGTCTTCGTCCTTCGAGCCGGGCATTCGGACATTGAACTGGAGGGGATCGTCCGCCACTCGGTGGACCAGCAGGGCATGGGGATCCACTTCACAAAAGTTTCCGCCCTGTCTAAAAGGCGCCTTATTATACATCTTGCCACTTTGGCGCCCGCTCCCTTCGAGATGGAGTTTGTCTAACGGCGCAAAGCGCTAGTCCAGCGCCTGCCTCCCTTTACAAAAGTTTTGTTGCCACGTAGAGTTTACGGGCAGCGGCACTGGCTTTCACGCGCATAAACTGCCACCGAGGCTTGCACAGGTCACCCAGAGTAATGTCGCCTCAAATCCAAAAATCCACTTTGATCTCCATTCTGGTTGCCACGGCGTTTTTCATGGAAAACCTGGACGGCACCGTCATTGCCACTGCGCTGCCGCAGATGGGGAAATCTTTTCATGTAAACCCGGTCGATCTCAACATCGGAATGACGGCCTATTTGCTGATGCTGGCGGTCTTCATTCCCATCAGCGGATGGGTGGCGGACAGGGTTGGGGCGCGCTCCGTATTTATTTCGGCCATCCTGGTTTTCACCGTGTCCTCCGTTCTTTGCGGATTGAGCAACGGAATTATGGCCTTCACCTCGGCGCGCATCATTCAAGGAATCGGCGGCGCGATGATGGTTCCCGTCGGGCGGCTGGTGGTGCTGCGCACCACGGAAAAAAGCAAGCTGATGGAGGCCATCGCCTACATCACCTGGCCGGCGCTGGTTGCGCCCGTGGTGGGACCTCCCGTGGGTGGCTACATCACCACCTATTTTTCGTGGCACTGGATTTTTTATCTCAACGTGCCGCTCGGAATCATCGGCATGGCGCTTTCCTTTCTGTGGATTCCAAACTTACGCGAAGACAAAATAAAACCGTTCGATTGGATCGGGTTTGCCTTGAGCAGCACGGCGTGCGTGACGTTCATGTACGGCATGGAACTGGTGGGCCGCGAAAGCGCGACCTGGGGACCGACATCTGTTTTACCTTGTTTGCGGGAGCGTGCTCGGCACTGCTGGCCGTGATGCATTTTCGACGCACGCCGACGCCGCTGCTGAGTCTCGATCTGCTCAAGATCAAGACCTTCGCGGTCACCATCGAGGGCGGGTCGCTGTTTCGCGCCGCCATCAGCGTATCGCCGTTTCTGCTTCCGCTCATGTTTCAGGTGGGATTTGGGCTGAACGCATTTCAGTCGGGCACGTTGCTGCTGGGATTGTTCGCGGGCAATTTGAGCATGAAGCCGGCCACAACATTTATGCTCAAACGATTCGGATTCCGCTCTGTGCTGATCTGGAATGGAACGCTGACGGCCATCCTGATGCTGGGCTGTTCGCTGCTATTTCCTTCTACGCCGAGAACCATCATCCTGGCGGTGCTCTTCGTGAATGGGCTGTGCCGTTCGATGCAGTTCACGTGCTTGTCGACGCTTGCCTTCGCTGACATTCCGAAGCCCGAATTGAGTTCGGCCACCAGCTTCTTCAGCATGATCACGCAAATGTCCATGGGCATGGGAGTAGCAGTGGGCGCCATCGCGCTACGCGCGGCCGGATTGCTGGACGGCAATGGCGCACGGAACTCCCACCACCAAGGAATTTCACATCGCGTTTCTTCTGGTGGCCGGGTTGACATTGCTCGGAACAATCGATTGCTTCGCCCTCGACCGCGATGCGGGCGCAACCGTCAGCCGGCATCGCTTGGTCCCAGCGCAGGAGAAAACTTCCGCTGCATGAGCAAAAAACCCCACCCTTGCGAAACCCGCAAGGATGGGGCACCCAACCTTAAAACTAAACTTCATCTGCCAAACTTTACCCGTGGCTGCCGCCGCCGGAAAGTTCGCGGACGATCGAGCCGACGAAACCTTTGGCGTCGCCGAAGAGCATCAGCGTCTTGTCCAGGTAGTAGAGCGGGTTGTCGATTCCGGCGAAGCCCGCGGCCATGCTGCGCTTGATGACCATCACGGTGCGCGCCTTGTCCACGTCGAGAATCGGCATGCCGAAGATGGGGCTGCTGGCATCGGTGCGCGCGGCGGGATTGGTGACGTCATTCGCGCCGATGATCAGCGCCACGTCGGTCTGCGGAAAATCGCCGTTGATTTCGTCCATGTCCAGCAGCTTGTCGTAGGGAATATCCGCTTCGGCCAGCAGCACGTTCATGTGGCCGGGCATGCGGCCCGCGACAGGGTGAATCCCGAATTTCACGTCGACGCCGCGCTTGGTCAGAATGTCGTAGAGCTCGCGTACTTTGTGCTGCGCCTGCGCCACGGCCATGCCGTAGCCGGGAACGATGACCACCTTGCTGGCCGCGGCAAGAATTCCGGCAGCCTCTTCGGGCGTCGCGCTGCGAACCGGGCGCGCTTCCTTGCCGCCCTTCGCGGCGACCTGCTCCTGTCCAAAGCCGCCAAACAGCACGTTCGAAAATGAGCGGTTCATGGCCTTGGACATGTTCACGGAGAGAATCAAGCCGGAAGCGCCGTCCAGAGCGCCGGCGACGATCAGCAGCTTGCTGTCGAGCACAAATCCCATCGCGGCGGCGGAAAGACCGGCGTAGGAATTCAGCAGCGAAATCACCGTGGGCATGTCCGCGCCGCCGATGGGGATGATCATCATCACGCCGAACAGAAGCGGGATCACCAGGATGATAGGAAACAAATAGGTGTGATCCGGATGAATCACCAGAAATACCGCCACGCCAATGGCCACGAGCAGCATTCCAAGGTTGACGATGTTCTGGCCCTTGAAGGTGATGGGGCGCTGCGGCAGAATTTCCTGCAGTTTTCCGGCGGCCATCAGGCTGCCCGTAAACGTAAGCGAGCCCAGAATCACTTCCATCGACAGGACCGACATCATGAACTTGGGAACGCTGGGCGCGCGCAAATAAAATTCCGCCGTGCCGACCAGCGTGACGCACAGCGCGCCGAACGCGTGGCTGAGCGCGGTCCGCTGCGGCACCGCCGTCATGTGCACTTTGCCGAGCGGAACGCCAATGATGGTGCCCAGCACCAGCGCGATGGCGACCCACTTGTAGTCCACGATTCCGCGATTGAGCAGCGTGCCCACGATGGCCAGAAGCATGCCTACTTCGCCGGCCCACACGCCGTGGCGCGCCGTGGTCGGCGAACTCATCCACTTCAGAGACAGGATGAACAGCGCCGTGGCGATGAGGTAGGTCATTTCGATGATGGTGTCAGTTCCGGGAAAAGGTGTCATGGTTTCGGGCTGCGGCTCGCTTTGAACATTTTCAGCATTCGATCGGTGATGAAGAAGCCGCCCACAACGTTGCTGGTGGCGGCGACAATGGCGATGGTGCCGAGCACCGTGGAGAGCGTGGTCTTGTGTTCGCCCGCCAGCAGAATCGCTCCGACCACGGCGATGGCGTCGAGCGCGTTGGTCAGAGACATCAGCGGCGTGTGCAGCAGGGGCGACACGCGGCGAATCACTTCGAGGCCGACGAATCGCCGCCAGCATGAATACGTAAAGGCTGGTAATCAGATCCATTTTCATCGTTAGACTGTCCCCTTCTGCTGGGCCACCAGAGGCGGCAGCGCGAAAAATTCGCGCACCCGGGGATTGACCACTTCCCCTCCTTGCGTCACCAGAGTGCTCTTGATAATGTCATCTTCCAGATTGAGTTGAAGCTTTCCGTCCTTCACCAGCAGGTTGAGAAACGCGGTAATATTTCGCGCGTACATCTGGCTGGCGTGGTGCGGCACGGTGGAGGCGAAATTGAAATAGCCGATGATCGTGACGCCGTGATCGACGATTTTCTCTCCGGCCTTGGTCAGTTCGCAGTTTCCTCCGCGCTCGGCCGCCAGATCGACAATCACCGAACCCGGCGCCATGCCCTTGACCATTTCTCGGTCACCAGCACGGGAGATTTCTTGCCCGGCACGACGGCGGCGGTGATGACCACGTCGCTCTCGGCGACCACTTTTCCCAGCAACTCGCGCTGGCGCCTGTAGAATTCCTCATCCTGCGCTTTCGCGTACCCGCCGGCGTCCTGCGCATCCTTGGCTTCGATCGGCAGCTCGACAAAACGCCCGCCGAGGCTCTGCACCTGCTCCTTGGCGGCGGGCCGCAAATCGTAGGCGGAAACCACGGCTCCCAGTCGGCGCGCCGTGGCGATGGCTTGCAGCCCGGCCACGCCCGCGCCAATCACCAGAACGCGCGCCGGAGTAATCGTGCCGGCCGCAGTCGTGAGCATGGGGAAAATTTTTGGAAGCGTGTCCGCAGCAATCAGGACGGCTTTATAGCCGCAGATCGTGCCCATCGAAGAAAGCGCGTCCATGCTTTGCGCGCGAGTGGTTCTGGGCATCAGCTCGACCGAAAAGGAAGTGACGCCCGTCGCCGCGATTTCGTGAATCGTTTCCAGCGATCCCAAGGGCCGCAGAAATCCGATCAGCACCTGGCCGCGGCGAAACAGAGGCAAATCGGCGCGCCCGGTCTGGTCGTTCGATCCGTAGCAAAGCACCTGCACGACGATGTCCGCCTGCGCGAACACCTCAGCGCGGTCCGCAATGATTTTCGCGCCTTTGGCCGCGTACTCTGCGTCCGGAAAACCCGCCGCCACGCCCGCGCCTGCTTCGACGATAACTTCAATGCCCGCCTTCGCAAGATTGGGAATGACGACGGGCACGAGCGCGACGCGCCGCTCCCCTGGATACGTTTCTCGGGGAACACCGACGATCATTCAACTTCCTCCTTCAAGTCCACTGCAACACAATGCGGCCATGCGGGCATAATCGGCAATTCGACACGTAAGGTTAAATTTGCCCAAGCCAAGGTCTAGTATTTTCTTCGTGAGGGCCACGCCAGGTAAGAATCGCTTCCATGTGGCGGCCTGCGCAGGCCATAAACCATGGGCGCCGGGCGCAATCGCGAGACAACCAATTACTTTGCGTGCACCGGAACCGCACACTGAAACACTAATTTTACATGCAAATTTGCGAAAGTCCAATCGAAGCATTGAAAGAAATCAGGCACGGGTCCGATCGGAAAAATTAATCAGTGTCGCGATACACATCCTTCCGCAGGCCCATCAGGGCAACTAAGCATATTGAGAAGCGCGGAATTGCAGGTACGAATAGGCGCCGGCGAAAAATAGAACTTGTGCCAAATGGGGCCAACCTTGTCAGGGACAATTCGGGGCGCGTTTTCATTGACCTGACGGATCATGCAAAAATTACATACCCCAGATGTCATCCTCTCCCTACTTTTCCCTACATTGATTATTGCGCATCTAATTCTCGCACAATGATTTAGCTGGTTTTTCCCGGATTGGCATGAGTCTTGCATTTCTGCAATGTGCATGGGTGATTTGATTTGAACTTACCGGGAGCTCATATCCGAACGCGGCAGATGCCTACGTCAGAAGTCTTTTCCAATTTCGTCAAGTCGAAGCAATTGGAAAGCGAAAGCGCTGAGGTGGCCCATGATTGCAAATACTACCGGGAGGCAGGCGATGCGCAAGAAGAGTTTATACTCTTTCGAATCCATTCCATCGGACATGAATTACTCGGAACACACCAAAAAGAATAACGCGTTTGATCCGCTGGATTTTTTCAGGACGGCGGGCGTTACCAAAACAATCCGGAAAGTTCAGCCCAAAGAAATTCTTTTTTCTCAGGGAGATGTTTGCAAGGACGTGCTGTACCTTCAGGAAGGTGAAGTGAAATTATCCGTCGTCTCCTACGCAGGCAAGGAGGCGGTCGTGGCGATTCTGAAGCCAGGAGACTTCATCGGTGAAGGGGTCTTGGCGGGGCAGTCCGAGTACGGGGAGACGGCTTCGGCGCTCACCTGCGCCACGCTAATCGTAATTGACCGAAAGGAAATGATGCAGACGCTGCGCGAGGAACACGCCTTTTCAGACCACTTCATCGCGCACATGCTGGAGCGTAACAATCGCATAAAAAAAGATTTGATCGATCAGCTCCTCAATTGCAGCGAAAAACGTCTTGCGCGAATCCTGCTGCTGCTTGCCGGGCACGGCAGCATGGACAAATCCCAGTGCGCCCCTCTCAATGTGTCTCAAGAGACGCTGGCAGGGATGGTTGGCACCACGCGATCGCGCGTTAATTTCTTTATGAACAAGTTCAGGAAGAGGGGGTTCATCCATTACGATGGCGGACTTCAGGTGAACGATTCCCTTCAAAGTGTTGTGGCGCACGATCAATAGTTCGGGCGCCTCGCCCCGATTTATTCTGGCAATCCCTCGGCGGGATCAATTAATTCCGGCGATTCCGCTGGGGCCATCTTGCTGGTCCGAATGCTGCCGAAAACCAGAATCAGATTTGTAAGCAGGACTACGGCAAATGACATTGGCGCCAGAAACGCCATGGACAGGCCACGGACTTCAATAACTTCGATGGCCAACACAATGGTGATCAGTCCGCGCGGCAGCATCCAAAGTATTTTTTCGCGGTCGGCATTTTCCAGGCCGCGCCACGACCAACGGCTGAACTGAATGGACACCCAACGCGCAAGAAAGATGACCGCCGTTACGCCCATCAGCATCGGCCAGATGGGGCGAAGCCCGGACAATTCAACCACCACGCCGATCAGAACGAAGAAAAATGTGCGCACCAGGAAAGAAAGCTCCGCGTGGAAATTCAAGATCTGCTCGTGCGCTCCGGCTCCGCCTTGTGAGAATTGAAATAGCGTGGGAACACACGGACCGCCGTCCGCCGGATACGTTTGAGAGCGTCAGGCCAAACCCCAGTACGGCCAGCAATCCACTCCCGCCAAGACTCTTCGGTTCCCGCATAAAGCAACAGCACCATGGAAAACGTGACCACCTGCCAGAATTGCTGCTCGGAAAGATAAGGGAGTAAACGCGACCAAGCCAGTCCGATCAGAAACGAAACGCCCAGGGAAATGGCCACCTGTGAGAAAAAACCAGTCAGAAAGTCGCCGACTACAGAGCCGCCAGCTCGATGCGTTGCCAGCAAGAATCCAACGGTGAGCACCCCCAAAATGTCTCCGAGAGTTGATTCCAGCAGCAAGATAATCTTGACCGCCTCTTTCGCTTTCCACTGCTGGAGAACGGGAAGGACAATGGTGCTGCTTGTGCAGCCGATCACCGCTCCGGCCAGCAAGCCATCCTGCCGGCTGATGTGAAGACTGGCGGAGACAATCCAGCCGGCCGAAAAAGTCGTGATGCCATAGGCCAGAACGCCGAACAACAGTCCGCCCGGAAAGTGGCTGATGGTTTCACGGATCTTCAGGTCCAGCCCGCCTTCAAACAAAATCAAGATCAATGCCAGCGTGCCAAATGCGTGAGTGACGTCCCTGAATTGATCCGCGCGCGCCCATCCCAGAACCGGCCCGATCACCACACCCGTGGCCATGAGAACCACTACGTCCGGAATTCGCGTCCATCGGAAAAGCCGGTTGGCCGCGAACGCCAGAACCAGCAATCCGCCCAGCATCCCGAATAGGTAGGTCAGGTTCATCTCCAAACACACTACACTATGCCAGCTAATCAAAAACCAAATTCCATTTGCCTGCAGGTTTTCCGGTACAATTCAAAATCGTTGCGCGGAAAGCAGGTGGTGCAAATTGAACAATGCTTTCATGCAGGAAGCGATTCAACTGGCGGTGGAAAACGTCCGCACAGGGCGAGGCGGACCTTTTGGCGCGCTGGTCGTAAAGGATGGCCGCGTCATCGCCAGCGGGCACAAATTTGGTCACCGCCTCAAACGATCCCACGGCACATGCGGAAGTGAACGCGATCCGCGAAGCCTGCCGCGTGCTTGGCGCTTTTCAGCTGGACGGCTGCGAAATCTACACCAGCTGCGAACCCTGTCCCGATGTGCCTCGGCGCCATTTATTGGGCGCGGCCGGACCGCGTCTATTTTGCGGCTACCGCCAGCGATGCTTCCGAGGCCGGATTTGACGATTCCTTCATCTACGAAGAATTGAAGCACGCGCACCGCGAGCGTAAAATTCCATTTGAGCCGATGATGCGGGAAGCAGGCCTTGAGCCCTTTCGCGAATGGAAACAAAAAAATGATCGCATCCGTTACTGAAAACGGCAAAGCGGCGGACGGCGTGGCGTTTTCTTCAAGGATTCGGAAGTCGTGTAGCGCCCGTCCGCCGCGGCGGACGGGCGCCTGATTAAACCCGAAATGCCCGCCTGAAGGCGGGCGCTACACAAGCGCGGCAAAATATGGAAGAAAAATATTTCGGACAATCCGTCATCCGCAAGGAGGGCCGCGACAAAGTGACGGGCCGCGCCCAGTATGTGGACGACCTTTCTGTCCCGGACATGCTTCACGGCGTGACCGTGCGCAGCAGCGTCGCGCGAGGGCGCATCCGCGGCATCCACTTCGGCGAAGGCATTCCCTGGAACGAATTCACGATCGTCACCGCCGCCGACATTCCCGGCAAAAATGAAATCGCGTTGATCGAGCACGATCAGCCCTGCCTCGCCGCGGAAATGATCAACCATCCCGAAGAACCAATCGTCCTGCTGGCTCACCGAGAATCGATATTTGCTTGAGGAAGCGCGCCGCGCGGTGCAGATCGACGTGGAACCGCTGCCGGCGATTTTTTCACGATCGAGGATTCCTCGCGAAACGCGCCATTATTTTGGGCGAGGACAATGTTTTCAAGTCCTATCACATGGAAAAGGGCGACGTGGACGCCGCATGGGCGCAGCGCGGATGTCATTGTCGAGGGCGAGTACCGGACCGGCGCGCAGGAACAGCTTTACATCGAAAATCAGGGCATGATCGCGGTGGCAAATCCCGCCGGATGGCGTGACCGTGTGGGGTTCGCTGCAGTGCCCCTACTACGTGCACAAGGCGCTGGTCGCGGTGTTTGGCTTTCCCGCGGAAAAAATTCGCGTCATCCAGGCGGAAACCGGCGGCGGCTTTGGCGGCAAGGAAGAATATCCCTCGATGATCGCCGCACACGCGGCGCTGCTGGCGTGGAAATCCGGGAAGCCGCGTGAAAATTATCTACGACCGCGCGGAAGACATGGTGGCGACCACCAAGCGCCATCCGTCGCGCACGCGGCACCGCACCGGCGTCACGCGCGACGGCAAGCTGGTCGCCATGGACATCGATTTCGTGATCGACGGCGGCGCGTACGCGACGCTTTCCTCCGTGGTGCTCTCGCGCGGAACGATTCACGCGGCGGGGCCGTACTCCTGCCCCAATGTGCGCGTCCGTTCGCAGGCCGTCGCCACGAACGCTCCGCCGCACGGCGCGTTTCGCGGATTCGGCGCGCCGCAAAGTATTTTTGCGATTGAGCGCCACATGGATCAGATTGCGCGCGCCGTGAATCTGACGCCGGAAGAATTTCGCCGGCGCAATTTCCTTCACAAAGACCAGACCACGGCCACCGGACAAATGATCCACGAAGACGTGAATTTTGACGGCCTGCTCGATCGCGCGTTCCGCGAAAGCGATTATCACGCCAAGCGCGAACGCTTCGCGCGAGAGAATCCCGGCTGCAACGATCAAGCGCGGCATTGGTTTTGCTTCCTTCATGCACGGCGCGGGATTTACCGGCTCGGGCGAAGTCTATCTGGCGTCGGTGGTGGAAGCTGGAAGCGACTGCCGGATGGAATGGTGCGCATTCTGGCCGCCAGCACTGAAATCGGACAAGGAACGAACACGATCTTTTCGCAGATTGCCGCCGACGCTCTGGGCATTGGCTACGATCGCATCGAAATTGCGCAGCCCGATACGGGCGCCGTGCCCAACAGCGGCCCAACCGTCGCTTCGCGCACTTCCATGGTCGTTGGCAAACTGGTGGAGACAGCGGCGCTGGCATTGAAGCAAACGCTGGTGGATAGCGGCTTGCTCTGCGACGCCTGCACCGAAGATGAATTTGTGCGCGCCTGCAGGCGCTACATCGAAACGCGCGGGCCGCTGCGCTCGCGGAGCCAGTACGAGCCGCCGCCGGGCTTGCTCTGGGACGACGCCACATACAGCGGCGACGCCTACGGCACCTACGCGTGGGCCGTGTACGTCGCCGAAGTTGCCGTGGACACGGTTACATTCGAAGCGCGCGTCACCGATTTCGTCGCGGTGCAGGAAGTCGGCAAGGTGATTCATCCCGTGCTCGCCGCGGGACAAATCGAAGGCGGCGTGGCGCAGGCCATCGGCATGGCGCTGTACGAAAATGTTGTCTGGCGCGAAGGCCGCATGGCCAATGGGCAGATGACCAACTACATCATGCCCACCGCCGCGGATATCCCTCCGATCCGCGTCTTCTTCGAGGAGACATCCGTATCCCTTCGGCCCGGGCGGCGCAAAAGGAATCGGCGAATTGCCGATGGATGGTCCCGCGCCGGCGATTGTGAACGCCATCGAGAACGCCACGGGAATTTGCCTGCGCGAAATTCCCGCGACGCCGGAAGTGCTGATGGAAGCCATGACGGAGAAGGTGGGCGCGCATGGCTGAGACCGTCGGCAAAATTGAAATCACGTGCACGGTCAACGGCGAGCAGCGCCAGGTGCAAGCCTATCCCGATGGCGCGCCTGCTGGACGTTCTGCGCGAGGAAATGCATCTGACCGGCACGAAAGAAGGCTGCGGCGAGGGCGAATGCGGCGCGTGCGCGGTGCTGATGAATGGCGCCATCGTCAATAGTTGCCTGGTTCCCGCGATCGAGGCCGATGGCGCGGAGATTCGCACCATCGAAGGCATTGCCAACGGCGAACAGCTTCACGCCGTGCAGGAAGCGTTCCTGGAATGTGGCGGCGCGCAATGCGGCATCTGCACGCCGGGCATGGTGATTGCCGCCGTGGCGCTGCTCGAACGGCATCCCATCCCGAGCGACGCGGAAATTCGCGAAGGGCTGGCGGGAAATCTTTGCCGCTGCACCGGGCTACCAGAAAATCTTCGCGGCCGTTGTGCGGGCCTGCCAATCGACCGCCGAGAAAATACGCCGGAGAACCGATGAGGGCCTACATTCCCGCGTACGATTTGCGCGTCCCGGCAAGTCTCTCGGAAGCTCTCGGCTCTGCTTGCTCGGGAACCCGGCGTCTGGCAGCCGTTCGCCGGCGGCACCGACCTGATGGTGCTGCTCGAAGCCGGCAAACTTTCTCACAAGCGATTCCTGAGCCTCGCAAAACTCGCCGATTTGCGCGGCATCGAAGTGCACCACGATGAATTCGTGATTCTTGGCGCGCTGACAACTTACACGGAAATCCAGAAGCATCCCGTTCTGCAAGCGGAATTTCCGCTGCTGTGCGCCGCGGCGCGCGAGACCGGCAGCATCGCCACGCAAAATCGCGGCACGCTGGGCGGCAATATCGTGAATGCTTCGCCTGCGGCCGATTCCCCGCCCGCGCTGCTGGTCTACGACGCCGAAATCGAACTGATTTCCGCGCGCGGCATCGCGCTGGATGCCGTATCACGGATTCCACACCGGCTACAAAAAAATGCAGCTTGCCCCGGATGAATTGCTGCGCGCGCATCCGGTTGCCGCGCCGCGCGACAACACGTGGCGCCAGTATTACCGGAAAGTGGGCACGCGCAAGGCGCAGGCGATTTCCAAAGTGTGCTTCGCCGGAGCCGCGCTGATGGAAGACGGCGCGATTCGCGATATTCGCATCGCGCTCGGAAGCATCGCGCCCATCGTGCTGCGCGCGGTGAAAACAGAAGACGCGCTGCGCGGCGGCGAAGCATCACGCCGGCAACGATTGCCGCGGCAAAAGAAACTCTTGCGCGCGAAATTTCTCCGATCGACGATATTCGCTCGACCGCGCGCTATCGTTTGCGCGTGGCGCAAAATCTGCTCGAAGAATTTCTCTCGCAGCTCTCAAAATGAACAACCATTCACGTGATCCGCAGCAAACGTGTGGTGACCCCCGAAGGAGTGCGGGCGGCCACCGTCCACATTCGCAATGGGGTGATTGCATCCGTGCGCCGGACTACGACGATCTTCCCTCCGGCGCGAATGTTTACGACGCGGGAGAGTCCGTTGTCATGCCCGGCCTGGTGGACACGCACGTTCACATCAACGAGCCGGGGCGCACCGATTGGGAGGGTTTCGAGACGGCCACGCGCGCGGCGGCGGCGGGCGGCGTGACTACGCTGATCGACATGCCGCTCAACAGCATTCCCGCAACGACCACGGTTGCGGCGCTCGAAACCAAGCGCACAGCGGCGCGCAAGAAATGCTGGGTGAATGTGGGTTTTTGGGGCGGCGTTGTGCCGGGAAATGCCGGCGACTTGCGCGCGCTGCAGCGCGCGGGAGTGTTCGGCTTCAAATGTTTTCTGGTGCCGTCGGGCGTGCCGGAATTTGAAAACGTCACGGAAGACGACCTGCGAGCTGCTCTGCCGAAACTTGCCGCAATGAATGCTTCCGCTGCTGGTTCATGCGGAATTGCCGGGACCAATTGAGGAGGCCAGCACGAAACTGGCGAAAGCCGATCCGAGAAAGTACAAGACATGGCTGCTAGTCACGCCCACCCAGCGCGGAAACCAAAGCGATCGAAATGATGATTCGCCTCGCGCGTGAATTCAAGGCGCGAGTTCACATCGTCCATCTTTCTTCGGAGCTTTCGGTGCCGCTGATTCGCCGCGCAAAAAAGGAAGGCTTGCGCATCACCGCGGAAACCTGTCCTCATTATCTTTTTTTCTCTTCGGGCTCCATCCAGAATGGACGGACGGAATATCAAATGCGCTCCACCCATTCGCGATTTGCAAAACAATAAGAAACTTTGGACAGCGCTTGGCAAAGGCGCGATTGATTTCGTCGTCTCCGATCATTCACCGTCTCCGCCCGCGATGAAATGCTTGGACACCGGCGATTTTTTCAAGGCCTGGGGCGGAATCTCTTCGCTTGCAGCTTGGCCTTCCCGTCATGTGGACAAAACTGAGCGGGCGAAATTATTCTCTCAAGCATCTGGTACGATGGATGTGCGGCGGACCGGCCCGATTGGCGGGACTTGAAAAACACAAAGGCGCGATCGCAGTCAGGATACGATGCCGACATCGTGGTTTGGAATCCGGAGAAGCGTTTCATGGTGCGGCCCAAGATGCTCCACCACCGTCACAAGCTGACTCCATACGCAAACCAATCGCTTGCGCGGCGAAGTGGAAGCAACTTTTCTGCGCGGCGAAATGATTTACGACCGAGGGCGATTCCTGGGCGCTCCGCAGTGGCGCGTTGCTGCGACGAGGCGAACGCTGATGGATTTCACAGAACATATCGATCTCGCGGCCGAGCGGCTCGGCGGCCGCGTGCTGGCGGCCAACGACGAATTTTTCGCGCCGAAGGAAAATCTCTTGAAAGCCGCCGCTCCCGTGTGGATCGCGGACAAATATACCGATGTCGGCAAATGGATGGACGGCTGGGAAACGCGCCGGCGGCGAACGCCCGGCTACGACTGGTGCATCGTGAAACTGGGTCTTCCCGGCATCGTTCACGGCGTGGTGGTGGATACCGCATATTTCAAGGGAAATTATCCGGAACATTGCGAACTTGAAGCGTGCACCGTGGATGGCGATCCCAGCGCTCGCGCAACTCGAAGCCCATCGACGAAATGGGCGACGCTGCTGCCGAAGTCGCCTCTTGCCGGCGACACGCAAAATCGTTTTGAGATTTCGCCTTCGGGCCGCGTCACGCACCTGCGTTTCAAGATTTATCCCGACGGCGGCGTGGCGCGCCTGCGCGTTCACGGCGAAGTGGTGCCGGATTGGCCGGCGCTGGCACGTGCGGGCGGCGAAATCGATCTTGCTGCCGTCGAGCACGGCGGCTGGGTGATCGATTCGAGCGACATGTTTTTCGGCTCGCGCAACAATTTGATTCTGCCGGGCCGCTCGACGGGAATGCACGATGGATGGGAAACGCGCCGCCGCCGCGGCCCCGGACACGACTGGTGCGTCGTCCGCCTGGGCGCGCCGGGAAAAATCCGCCGCGTGGAAGTCGACACCGCGCATTTCAAAGGCAATTTTCCGGAAAGCTGTTCGCTGGAAGTCTGCACAGCGCCGCGCGATCTGGTCGATCCGGACGCGCTTGGCGCTCTCCCCTGGAAGGAAATATTGACTAGGACAAAGTTGCAAGCGGATTCGCTGCACGTCTACGAAAAAGAAATCAAGACTCGGGAGAAGTCAGACGCACGCGCGCTTTCACATTTATCCCGATGGCGGCGTGGCCCGGCTGCGCATTTTTGGAACTTTGGCGCGGAGGCCTGCGTAGTATGACGCTTGCGGAATTTAACGCGCTGCCTTCCGCTCAGGCCGAATCGCTGCTGATGGATTGTTGCGGCTGCGCGCGCTGGGCCTCGGGCGTCGCCGCGCAGCGGCCTTTTGCGACAGTGGAATACGCTTCACAAGGCCGCCGATGCGACTTGGCGGAAACTCGATCGCGCAGACTGGCTGGAAGCATTCAGCCATCACCCTCAGATCGGCGACAAGCCCGCCAGCGGCTCGGAATTCGCTCGCCAATGGGCCGCGGGCGAACAAGCCGGCGCGCGCTCCGCGGGCGAAGACGTGAAAGACGCAACTGGCTAGGGCAAATCGCGCCTATTTTGAAAAATTCGGTTACATCTATATCGTCTGCGCAACCGGCAAATCCGCCGAAGCGATGCTTGCACTTCTGAATCAACGCTTACAGAATGACCTGGCCAGCGAACTTTCCATTGCGGCCGAACAGCAGCGTCTGATCACACGCCTTCGACTGGATAAGCTTCTGGCCGGAGGGTGACAATCCTCATGAGCGCTATTACAACTCACGTTCTCGACACGTCACGCGGCCGCCCTGCCGTGAACCTCAAGGTCGAGCTGCACAGAAAATCAGGCGAAGACTGGAAATCCATCGGAGCCGGCGTAACCGATGACAATGGCCGGTGCAATGGGTTGCTGGGAGAAGCGATCTTAGCCGTGGGCACCTACCGGCTTGTCTTTCATGCCGGCCCATATTTTCAGGCGCAGCGCATCGAATCGTTTTACTCGGACATTCCCGTAATTTTTGAAGTGCGCGACGCCAGGATGCATTTCCACGTGCCACTCCTGCTCAGCCCATTCGGCTACTCGACCTATCGTGGCAGTTGAAGCCCAAAAAAATTCCGCGCCATTATTTTGTGCGATTTTTCAGAATTTTCAGAGACGACCCGAAATAGCGATCAAGATCAGAAATATCAAGAGGGCGGAATAATAGCGCAGAAGTGTGGGGGATAGTGTCGGCGTGACGTTAGGGAGATATTTGCCGCGCCGCCCAGAGAGGTAGCGAGCGGGGACTGCGAACTTCTCCCGCGTGCTACGCCTGTGCGCTCATGGACCGCCGCTGTTGGAAACATTCGCGGCAGAACACGGGCCGACCCTGCGTCGGGCGGAAAGGAACGGTAGTTTCCTTTCCGCACTGCGAGCAGGTCGTCTTGGTTTCCGACCGTTGGAAGGATGTTGCCTGGGCCCGGGCTCTGGGAGCGCTTGGCTTTGCAGTCCTTGCACCGCTTGGGCTCGTTTTTGAAGCCCTTGTCGGCGAAAAACATCTGTTCGCCGGCGGTGAAAACAAACTCCTGACTGCATTCCGCACACTTCAGGACCTTATCGTGGTATTCCATACGCTGCTCCGAGGCTCCACGCTGGTTGCAGAGCCCGCAGCATCCCCGGCCAAGCCAGATCTTGCTGGGATACGCCGGGGATGAACGTGGGTCCCAATTCCGACTGGTCCGAAGGTGCTCTGGAAAATCCCGGGTCGTGTTGCTGCCTGGGGGAGTTTAGTCCAGCTCCCGCCGCTGCTTCTTGCGCAGCCGCTTGCGCGAGAGCGCCTGTTTTGCGCGACGCTTCTCTCCAGGCTTCATGTAATAACTGTGCTTCTTAATTTCCTTGATGATGTCTTCCTGTTGCACTTTGCGCTTGAAACGGCGCAACGCATTTTCCAGAGACTCACCTTCTTGAATGCTGACTTCAGCCACTTAGACTTCACCGTCCTTCCGATGCATGTGGCAATGATTGCTATTAACCATGAGGATTATAAGAGAGCTCAACCAACCCCTATAATAGCCTATTGGCACTCACTTCTAGCGGACCATGCCTACCGAAGTCAAGCTTTGTTTTTTCCGGCCCGCCGTCCCGCCAGGACCGTCCAGTACAGAGGCTGTATGGGACTTTCCGGCGCTACCTGCTAGAATGTGCGGAGCACGCAGCTTTGCTCCCGGCCAAATCGGAGAGCAGGCAAAGAGATGCCTTATGTCCCTGATGCGCGATGCGATCGGCGTTCTGCTGGCGGGCGGGCAGGGCGAGCGGCTGTGGCCGCTGACGCGCGACCGCGCCAAGCCCGCTGTGCCGTTCGGCGGCGTTTACCGCATTATCGACATCACGCTTTCCAACTGCATCAATAGCGATCTGCGCCGCGTTTTCGTTCTGACGCAATACAAAGCGCTTTCCCTCAACCGGCACATTCGCCAGGGCTGGTCGCAACTGCTGGGCCTCGGCGAATTCATCGAAGTTCTGCCGCCGCAGATGCGCGTCTCCACCAACTGGTATCTGGGAACCGCCGACGCCGTCTATCAGAACATTTATTCGATCGGCAGCGAGCACTCGCGCTACGTCATCGTTCTTTCCGGCGACCACATCTACAAAATGAATTACCAGAAGATGCTGCAGCAGCATGTGGATTCCGGAGCCGATGTGACCGTGGCCACGTTCGAAATCACCCCGCAGGAAGCCGCCGGCCGCTTCGGCGTGATCGAAACCGACGCGAACTGGCGCATCATCGGCTTTGAGGAAAAGCCCGACATCGCCCAAGCGCTCGCACCTGCACCCGGACATGGTCAACGCCTCCATGGGCGTCTACATCTTCAACACGCAGCTGCTGATTCCCGCGCTGCTGGCCGACGCCGAGGATCCCAATTCCAAGCACGATTTCGGCAAGGATATTCTGCCGCGCATTTTTTCGAAATACCGCGTGTACGCTTACAACTTCATCGATGAAAATAAAGTCGGCCCGCAATACTGGCGCGACGTCGGCACCATCGAGGCCTATTACGAAGCCAACATGGACCTGGTTTCCGTTTCTCCCGTTTTCAATCTGTACGACAAGACCTGGCCGCTGCGCACCTGGCAGCATCAGTATCCGCCGGTGAAAACCGTGTTCGCCGACCCCAAGCGCATGGGCGTGGCGCTGGATTCCATCGTTGCCGGCGGATCGATCATTTCCGGCGGCCGCGTGAATCGCTCCGTGGTGGGCTACGACGTGCGCGATCAACAGCTACAGCGAGGTGGAAAACTCCATCCTGTTCAATCACGTGAACATCGGACGCCATGCCCGCATTCGCAACGCCATCATCGACCGCCACGTCACCATTCCCGAGCGCACCGAAATTGGCTACGACCCGGAAGCGGACCGCCAGCGCTATCACGTCACCGAAAGCGGCGTCGTGGTGGTCGTCCGCGAAGAATCCATGATCGAGGAGCCGGAATGAGAGAAGCAGTTGAGAGTTGACAGTCAGAGTTGAGAGTTAAATCGCTCGCAGACGATTGCTCTGAACTATTAACTCTCAGCGATCACTCTGAACTTCAACTTTTAATCTGTGTTCATCTGTCTTTATCAGTGTGCATCTGTGTTGATCTGTTAGTTATCCAAGGAGGCAGCATGTCGACGAAAATCGCGCGTGTGCACGGCAGGCAGATCATCGATTCGCGCGGCAATCCCACGGTCGAAGCGGACGTGATCCTGGAAGGTGGCGCGCTGGGCCGCGCCGCGGTGCCCTCCGGCGCATCCACCGGCGAACACGAAGCCATCGAATTGCGCGACGGCGACAAATCGCGCTATCTCGGCAAGGGCGTGCTCAAGGCCGTCGCCAACGTGAATGGCGCGATTGCCGCGCGCCGTCGCAGGGCTCGACGCCTCCGACCAGCGCGCGCTCGACCGCCGCATGATCGAAACCGACGGCTCGCCCAACAAGGGAAATCTCGGCGCGAATGCGATCCTGGCCGTCTCCATGGCCGCGGCGCGCGCGGCGGCAGCGGCGTCGCGGGCAGCCGCTCTACAAATATCTCGCGCACTATTCGAGCGATCCCTCCGGCAACACGCTTCCCGTCCCGATGATGAATATTTTGAATGGCGGCGCGCATGCCGACAATTCCGTGGACTTGCAGGAATTCATGGCCATGCCCGTCGGCGCGAAAACATTTGACGAAGCCCTGCGCATGGGCGTCGAGGTCTTTCATCGCTTGAAGGCCGTGCTGCACAAGCGCGGCTACTCCACGGCGGTCGGCGACGAAGGCGGCTTCGCGCCCAACCTGAAATCGAACGAGGAGGCCATCGAAGTCGTTCTCGAAGCCATCACCGCGGCCGGCTACAAGCCCGGCGAGCACGTCGCCATCGCGCTCGATCCCGCGTCCAGCGAGTTTTACGACAAGGCCAGCGGCAAATATGTTTTCAAGAAATCCGACAAGTCCGCGCGCACTTCCGAACAAATGACCAAATTCTGGGCCGATTGGGTGCGCCAGTTCCCCATCGTCTCCATCGAAGACGGCCTGGCCGAAGACGATTGGGCCGGATGGAAACACTGACCGCCGAACTGGGCGGCAAGACACAACTCGTCGGCGACGATCTGTTCGTGACCAATACGGTCCGCCTGCAGCGCGGCATTTCGGAAAAAATCGGCAACGCAATTCTGATCAAGCTCAATCAGATCGGCACGGTCACCGAAACCATCGAAGCCATCGAAATGGCGCGCAAGGCAGGCTACGCCTCCATCGTTTCGCACCGCTCCGGCGAAACCGAAGACACGTTCATCGCCGACCTCGTCGTGGCCATGGGCACCGGCCAGATCAAGACCGGCTCGGCCTCCCGCACCGACCGCGTCGCCAAGTACAATCAACTCTTGCGCATCGAGGAAGAATTGGGCGCCGCCGCGCAATTTCCCGGACGGCCGCACTGGCCCGAAAATAAATCCCGACGATACTGACAACCCTATGCCAAAACGACCGAAACCAATTGTACTGACCGTGCTCGACGGATGGGGCTACCGCGCCGAAACCAAGGGCAACGCCATTGCCCTCGCGCGCAAACCGAATTACGACCGCCTGCTCAAGGATTTTCCCAACACGCTGATCCAGACTTCCGGGCCATCCGTCGGCTTGCCCGAAGGGCAAATGGGCAACAGCGAAGTGGGCCACATGAACATGGGCGCGGGCCGCATCATCCACATGGACATCACGCGCATCGACCTGATGATCGCGAATGGCGAATTTTTCAAGCAGCCACTGCTGCTCGAGGCAATGGAGCGCGGCCGCGCGCGCAATCTGCACCTGCTGGGCCTGCTGAGCGATGGCGGCGTGCACTCGCACATGCAGCATCTCTACGCGCTGCTGCGCATGGCGCGCGAGCAGCACGTCGAGCGCGTTTTCATCCACTGCTTCATGGATGGCCGCGACACGCCGCCGCACAGCGGCGTCGAATACATCCAGCAATTGCAGCAGAAAATCCGCGAGATCGGCTGCGGGCAAATCGCGTCGCTCACCGGCCGCTACTACGCGATGGATCGCGACAATCGCTGGGAGCGCGTCGAGCGCGCCTATCGCGCCGTGGTTCACGGCGATGCTCCGGTGAAAACCGCCGACCCGGTCGAAGCCGTTCGCCGCAGCTACGAGCGCGGCGTCACCGACGAATTCATCGAGCCGATCGTGATCACCGCGGACGCTTCGCCGTCCGCGCCGCCCGTCGGCCCGATTCGCGATGATGACGCCGTGATTTTTTTCAATTTCCGCGCCGACCGCGCCCGCCAGATGACGCGCGCCATCGCCGAGCCGGGCTTCAAGGAATTTGCCGACTCCGAAGCGCCCGAAAAATCTTTTCTACGTCGCCATGACGCAGTACGACAAGTCCTGGCCGTGGCTGCGCTACGTGATCGCGCCGGAAAAAATCGCGCACATCCTGGCGCAGGTTTTCGCCGAGCAAAATCTGAAAAATCTGCGCTGCGCCGAAACCGAAAAATACGCGCACGTCACTTATTTTTTCAACGGCGGCATCGAAAAACCGTTCGGCGGCGAGGAACGCATTCTGGTTCCGTCGCCGAAAGTGCCCACCTACGATCTGAAACCGGAAATGAGCGCCGCAGGAATCGCCGACACCATCGTGAAGGCCGTCGAAAAGGGCGACTTCGACGCCATCGTGATGAATTTCGCCAACGCCGACATGGTCGGACATTCCGGCAAATCTGGAAGCCACGATCAAGGCCGTCGAAACCGTGGACGAGCTGCCTGGGCCGCATCCGGCAAGCGCTTGCAGCCGCGCGGCGGCGCATGGATCGTCACCGCCGATCACGGCAACGCCGAGACGATGATCGACCCGGTCACCGGCGGCCCGCACACCTATCACACCACGAATCCCGTGCCGCTAATTCATCGCCACGGAAGATGGCATCGGCCCGCTCATCGCCCGGCGGCTCGCTGCGCGATATCGCGCCAACGCTGCTCGGCGTCCTCGGCCTGCCCGTGCCCGAGGAAATGACCGGCCGCGATCTCAGAATGAAGAAGTGACTGGCTTGCCCTGAGTTCCTACGAAGGGTGACTAGAAGTCGTCTCATAAACGCCCTTGCCATACAGAATCGATAATCCGTATGAAACGGAATTCCCAGCGTTTTATGCAGCTGATCGTTTCGGGCGCTGAAGGCGCCGCCGGTGACTAGCCCGGGGCAACGCCCCGGGGATCACAATCCGTCGTCTGCGGTGCGCCCTGTAAGGGCGCAAGGGCTCTCCGCCCCTTCAGGGCGAAGAGAGGAATCTGGTGCAACACCCGAGGTGTTGCCCCGGGCTAGTCACCTCCGCGCCGTTGGCGCGAAAGAATGGCAAGTATTCCAACAGAAAAAACCGCCGCTCGACGATTTATGAGATGGCTTCTAGTGATTGGTGACAGGTGAATCGTGATTTGTAATTCGTGTTATTTGACTCGTAGTTTGTCGTTTTTTAGACTGACACCGAGTCGTATTGCGCACCATTAGAAGGTTGCGGAAAAAGCAGTTAAGTTTGTCATTCTGAGCGAAGCGAAGAATCTCACTTCGGTTTACGCTCACGAAAAGAAAGAGAGATTCTTCGCTTCGCTCAGAATGACAAAACGTTTTGGGAGTTTTGCTGCAACCTGTTCAGCCGCAATTGAATTTCGTCGCAGCGGTTTAGTGGGGCTATCTGCGCCGTGCAGTCCTCATCACTTGCTGCGCGAATGGCCGCTCCGGCTCGAAACCTTGTCCCGTGACCGAAGCCCAAAAAAGCCGGATGACAAGAATAGGACTTACCAAGACTTGGCTCCGTGCTAGATTACGTTAGAATCGCACGATGAACCGTTTTACCATCGGCTTGCTGCGAATCGTTTTGGCGTTTGTCGTGGTGTTTTTGGCCGGGATTGTGAGTATATCTGTCAACGCAATTCTCCATTCTCAGAGCAACCGCGTTAGTGGCTTCACATTTCTCGTCGCCGCCGTTTGTTTAGTTCTCTTCTTCGAGAAGGTCTTTCCCTCGGTTTATTCGAGTTTGCGTCAAAGACCGTGGTGGCAAACGCGGGCTGGCGGAGGGGTCTTCATTTTAGCCTTGGGAATTATCATAAGTATTCTTTCTTCGAGAGTCGCCACATTATGGTTTGGACTTCTCATTGTCTCGGGAGTACTTGTCGCGCTACTCCTTCGCGTCATATGGAGAGATGGTGATCTGTAGCCTGGGGCTTAGCATGGAAAGGATGTCGTAGATGTGGAGCAAACCGCCATATTCCATCCCAGATAATTATGCGATAGACGTGCGCAATCTGGCCAGGTCGAGCGAGTGGTACAAGGAAAAACTTGGATTGCAGGAGGCGAACACCGACCGAGAAGATGATTCGGGGCGACCATTCGCGGACCTGCATATTTCCAACGATGACACTTTTCTTTCACTCGTAGAATTGCCGTCAAATGCAAATGCGGAGAATAGGCACGTCATTTTCTATACCCCACATTTGGAAAAGGCGCACAAATGGCTGGTGGGACGCGGAGTATTTGTCGAGCCGATTACGACCGATTCGGGTGGAAACCGTCTGTTTCGATTCCATGATTTAGAAGAGAACACGATTGAGGTGTGCGTTGAACCGGGATAGGGCAGAATAAACGGGTTTATCGTCTACTGGCCCGGGCACAAGATAGAATCGCTTCCAATATGACCGGATCAAACTTATTGCGCGTTCGTGCAGATTTCAATGGGCTGTTTGGCGAATTGCTCTGTCTTTCCCACAAAGATTCATGTGTGAATGTCGATGGCAATGTCGTGCCCTTAAAGGCAGGGATGATTCTCACAGCCTTTGACGAAGACGGGGACGAGCACGGCAATAGAGATGACATCATCGCCTCGGGTACCGTCGAACCCTCACCGGAGTCATTGCGCTGTCTTGGCTCTCGATGGGTTCTGAGGATTGACCGAAATGGCGTGAGACACGAATCAGACTTAAGAGACAATCCCCAATCGGAAAATCTCTAGTCCTAAGAAACGGGCCTATCGCCAACTGGCACCGATCACCCGGAAGATCCCACTAGAATCAAACTTATCGATTTTGAATTTACGGTACTAATCTGAAATCTCAAATCTGAAATTTCATATTTTGCTTTCAGATTCTGCCAATACGTTTTCGGAGCTTTCCGCGAGGATTTTTTCAAAGATGGCTGGAATTTCAAAAATTGCACGATTCTTCATGGCCCCGGCGCGCGCCTGGAATTGCGCCAGTTCGCCCGGCTTCAGCAATTCCGCCACGGCGCCGGCCGTTTCGCGGTGGCTGCCCACCACGATGCCCACTTTTTTTTCGCGCACCCAGCGCGCGTTGTAGCGCTCCTGCGGCAGCGTCCAGGCATTGCAATCGATAATCACGGGCAGGCGCCTGGAGAGCGCCTCGCTGATGCTCCCCGGCCCCGGCTTGCCGATAAAGAAATCCGAGAGCTGCATGAAATATGGAATTTGCGTGGTAAAGCCCTCCACGTGAATGGGAATGCGCGACGGTTCGCGACGCAGCGCCTCGGCCAGTTTTTCATTTCGCCCGCAAATCATGATGAGTTGCACGTGCAAGTTCGTTCGATTGATCCGCCGCATGATGTCCAACATCTTCCAGGTGCCGTATCCGCCGAACAAAACAATGCCCGTTGGCAAGTCCGGGTTGAGGCCAAGCTTCTTTCGTTCGGCGGCCCGGTCCACTTCGCTGGGCTCATAAAAGCGCGGATGAAGAATCATCCCAGATGTCCGGAACACGGTGCCATCCATGTGCCCCAGCGCGCGCGCCTGCTCCACGGCGTGCTCTGTTCCGCACACGATGTATTGCGATTCTTTCTCGATCCAGAAATGTTTCGGATAGTCCGCAAGGTCCGTCAGCACGGTGACAAAGGGTCGGCCCGGGAGCGCCTTCATAAGGCTTTCGCGCATGGCGCGATTAAAGTGCGGCACGAGCGACACCACCATGTCTGGCGAGTCCTTCTTCCAGAACTGCTCGAGCACGCGCACGGACGGCCCATGGTAGGTGCGCACCACAAGCTGCAGCACGCGCATCAGCTGCGGACTGCCCAGCGTCCACCCGTTGCGCAGCATCTTGTTGTACATGTCCTGAATGCGAATTCCGGTCATCTTGCGGAGGATATCCAGAGGGTCAAGCACTTCTTGAAGGTTTACCAGGGACACATCCAGCGGCAGGCCTAACTTCTCTATTTGCACTTGCAGAGCGGTAGCCGCATTGCGATGGCCTCCCCCGGCGTCAAAGAAAATAAGATGGATTCGGCGTCTTCGGTCCGGCGGGCCGGACATTCCGTCTGCCATCAAGCGTTGCACCCCCTCAATCGTTAACCTGTTTGTGTTCAATTAGTAACAGACAATTGTTACGAGTTTTTAAACATTGCGTAACAAGTTAGCAAAGTCATTTTGAGAAAATTTTCCCATGAAATGTGACTTGCATGTCCACTCGCTTCACTCCGGCACTTTGCCCGTGGCCATCCTGCGCCATTTTTTTCTGGAGAGTTACAGCCGCCCGCGGGATGTCTACTCCACGCTGCGAAAGCGCGGCATGGACCTGGTCACCTTAACCGATCACGATTCCATCAGCGGCGCGGAAGAGCTGCGATGCCACCCGGATTTCTTCGTCAGCGAAGAGGTCACCTGCACTATGCCTAGCGGCACAGAGGCTCATGTCGGCGTGTATGACATTACGGAACGCCAGCATGTGGAGATTAATCGCCGCCGAAAGGACATCGTGCGCTTGCTGGCGTACCTCTCCGAACAGCGCCTGTTCTTCACCATAAATCACGTGTTTTCTTCGGTGACCGGGAAACGAAACGCCGATGACTACGAATGGTTCTCCGGATATTTTCCTGCCGTCGAGGCGCGCAACGGCCAGATGCTGCCCGCCGCCAACAAACTTGCCGCCGACTTTGCCTGGAAGCGCTGCAAGACTCAGGTGGCCGGAAGCGACGCGCACGCGCTCGCCTCGGTGGGCACCACCTACACGGAAGTCCCGGGAGCACGGAACAAGGAAGAGTTTTTCGCCGGCTTGCGCGCCGGGCACGGCCGCCTTTGCGGCGAATCGGGCGGCTACTGGAAATTGACGCGCGACATCCTGCTGCTCTGCGGAGAAATGATGCGCCAAGACCGCTGGACGGTGCTGCTGGCCCCAGTCGTAGCTCTCGTCCCCGCCGGAGTCGCTGTCGACTATTTCATCGATCTGGATTTCGTTCGCCGCTGGGGCGCTGCCATCAATGATCCCCAGCCCGCAACGCAAAAGAGCCTGTTGCGCACTCTGCCCGTTCAGCAAAAGCAGATGGCCTAGCAAGCACGGCCGTATTCGTCTACCCCGAGTTTCCAGGGGCAGCACGCACGGAAATGGAGCAGCCATGACAGCTCGAAGAATGGTCTGGGAGTTCATACAAGCCCGCGACTACCAAGTCATGAGGAAGGTCCACCGATGGCGCCCGCCGCGATGGATGCGATTCTGGATGATTGCCTCCACGCGATTGGGAGATGGCTGGGTCTGGTATTCCGTGGGGATCGCTTTGCTTTTGTTCGGTGGCGATATGCGATTTATCGCCTTTGCCGCCAGCGCATCGGCCGAAGCCGCCACCGTGGTTCTGTTTCGCACCATCAAAAAGATCAGCAAAAGGAAACGCCCCTGCCACATGGAAGCGCATTGCTGGTCGAAGATCCTTCCCCCCGATCAATTTTCTTTCCCCTCGGGCCACGCCATGAGCGCCTTCGCCATCGCTGTTCCACTGTGCATCCTCTATCCGCAAATGCAAGCGGCCCTGCTGGCGCTATCGGTGAGCATAGCTGTCTCGCGCGTAATCCTGGGAATGCACTTCCTAAGCGACGTAGTAGTGGGATCCCTGATGGGGGCTGGGTTGGGGTACGGCGCGTATCTGTTAGTGAGGTAGGAAGCGATATTGCATCGCAAATGTTTCCGTTAAGAAGTTTTTCTCTGCCTTTCTCCGCCTTTCTCTGTGTTCTCTGTGTTAGAGCTTTTGTCTTTGAATTCGCCTTCGCCTTTGCTTAAGACGCGATTCGCTCAAAAATTCCCGCCGCGCCCATTCCCCCGCCAATGCACATGGTCACCATCCCATACCGCGCGCCTCGCCGCTCCATCTCGCGCAGAATAGACGCCGTAAGCTTGGCCCCGGTGCACCCCAGCGGATGCCCAAGCGCAATGGCCCCGCCATTAGGATTCACGCGCGAAACGTCAAGCCCAGTCTCCTGAATCACCGCCAGCGACTGCACGGCAAACGCTTCGTTCAATTCAATCACATCGATCTGATCGAGCTTCAACCCGGTAAGCTTCAACACCTTGGGAATGGCGAACGCAGGCCCGATGCCCATAATTTCCGCAGGCACTCCGGCGGTTGCGAATCCCAGAAATCGCGCCAGCGGTTTTGCGCCCAGCGCACGCGCACGCTCCGCGCTCATCACGATGGTCGCCGCCGCGCCATCGCTGGTCTGCGAACTGTTCCCCGCGGTAGTCGTGCCGCGCGCATGAAACGCGGGCTTAAGCTTGGCCAGCGCCTCCATGCTGGTATCGGCGCGCGGTCCTTCATCGATTTCAAAAATTGCAGTGGTCGTTGTGGCCTTTGCCGCACGGCCGCCTGCGGCATTGGCAACGACTGCGGTCTGCACCTCCACCGGCACAATTTCATCCTTGAACTTTCCGGCGGCAATCGCGGCAAGCGCCTTCTGGTGGCTGGCCAGCGAAAATTCATCGGCCTTCTCCCGAGTAATTCCATATTTCCTAGCCACATTCTCCGCCGTCAGCCCCATGCTCAGATACGCGTCCGGATAGTGGTCCATCAACCAGGGATTGGGCGAAACCTTGTTGCCGCCCATGGGAATCATGCTCATGGATTCCGTGCCGCCCGCCAGAATGATCTCGGCATGCCCCACCATGATGCGCTCGGCCGCCATGGCAATGGCCTGCAAGCCCGAGGAGCAAAAGCGGTTGACGGTAATGGCCGGAACTTCCGGCGGCAGCCCGGCGCGCTGGCTGGCAATGCGCGCAACGTTCATCCCCGCTTCGCCCTCAGGCATGGCGCAGCCCAGGATCACATCTTCGATGTCCGCGGGATTAAGCCCCGGCACGCGCCGAATGGCCTCCAGCATGGCAATGGCGGCGAGATCATCCGGCCGCGAAGAGCGCAGCGAGCCCTTACCTGCTTTTCCCACTGGGGTGCGAACGGAACTGACGATGACGGCGTGTGTCATATTATTGGTGACCCTTAACCGGTGACTAGTGACGAGTGATTCGTGACTTGTAATTCGTGCAACCCATCAACGCAATTAGATGCTCCCAAAGCCAAAAACGGAGCACCCCCTAACCAAGCCCAAGTTAGCACAAAGCTCAGAAAATCGGCGAAATTGGCGCAGGGTCTGTGCCTTTGTAGCGCCGCCGTCCCGGCGGCAGTTTCGCCTTACGTGGCGCGGGCTTCAACCTGAGGGGGTAGTCATGGCAAGATCGCCGATGCTCTCGTCAACCCCCGCAGGCTGAAGCCCGCGCCACGAAAAGCACCTCGCATGTTATCCTGCCCCGAACACACACATGCGACGCCGCCGCACATTGATCACTTCACCTCTGAAATGGCAGATGACCGCCCTGCCGGTGCCCCATCCCACAGTCCCAGTGATCGCCGAACGCGGCGGCACGCAACTGCGCACGCCAAAACCGGTAATCGTGGTCGACACGCGCGAACAAAACCCATTCTCGTTCCAACGCTTTTCAGGCTGGTTTTCCAGCGTCGAGAAACGCCCGCTGGAAATCGGCGACTACGCCATTGCCGGCCTGGAAGACACCTGCGTCGTCGAAAGAAAAGACTTGAGCGACCTGGCACGCTCGTTCCACACGGAACGCTCCGTATTCATTGCGCGCCTGCGACGCATGAGCGCATTCCCCGATCGCCTGCTGGTCATCACCGCCGCGCTCAGCCAGGTAAAATCCCGCTACGAACACAGCCCCGCAAACCCAAACCAAATCACGCAGTCTCTAATCGCCACGCTCGCCGGCCTGCGCGTCCCATTCCTGTGCGTCGAAACCCACGAACTCGGCGAAGAAATCGTGGCCTCCTACCTCTATCAAGTCCACCTGTACCACTGGCTAGAAACCAACGGCCACGACCGCCGCCTCGCCGACGATGATTTGTAACATTTTGGAAATCCTCTAATTTCGCAGAGGTTTGCCGGTCTTGAGGGTGTGCGCGATGCGCTCCTGCGTTTTGCGTTCGCCGCAGAGGGAGACGAAGGCTTCGCGTTCGAGGTCCAACAAATATTGCTCGCTGACCAGTTGCGCCGAGGTGAGCGCGCCGCCGGCCAGGATGTGCGCTAGCTTTCGCGCCACGAGTGCATCGTATTCCGATATATATTCGCCGCCCAGCATCATGTGCACGGCGAGTTTCGCGGCGGAGCTGAATTCCAGGCCGAGCACACGAATCGATGGCTCGGTGGGCGCGGGCGAGGTTTGTCGCCATTCACTGCGCACTAAACCCAGCGCGGTCTCTTTGGCATCGGCAACCAGGCGGTCCTGATTCATGGCCACTAAATCCGCTCGGCGCAGGTAGCCCAGGTCGCGAGCCTCTTCTCCGCTCGTGGAAACTTTGGCCATGGCGATATTTTCAAACACCGGCTTCAGCGCGTGAAACAGGTCGAGGTCCTCTTCACCTTCGGCGCGCTCGTTGGCGCGGATGATCATTTCCTTCGAGCCGCCACCCGCCGGGATCAGCCCGACACCCACTTCCACCAGACCAATGTAAGCCTCGGCCGCGGCGTGGATGCGCGTGCCGTGCAGCACCACTTCGCAGCCGCCGCCCAGCGCCAGTCCCTGCGGCGCGACCACCACTGGCTTCGGCGAATGCTTGATGGCCAGCGTAGTGTTCTGGAATTGCCGCACCATCACATGCAGATCGTCCCACTCCTGCTCCTGCGCGGTCATCAGCACCAGCATCAGGTTCGCGCCGGCGGAAAAATTCTGGCCCTGATTGGCGATTACCATGGCGTCGAAATCCGTGCGCAGGCGGGCCAGTCCCTTGTGAATCATGGCCAGCAAGTCGCCGCCGATGGCGTTCATCTTGGAGTGAAATTCGCAGCAGATCACGCCGTCGCCCAAATCGATCAGGCTCGCGCCGGAATTTTTCTCAATCTCGCCGGCGCGCTCTTTCAGCGATTTCAAAATAATAATTCCCGGGGACTGCGGCGCGGGCTTGAAATCCTTTCCAGCCAAATCGAAATAGGACGTCTCGCCCTGCGCCGACTGATAGAACGATTTCTTCCCCGAGGACAGCAGATCCGTAACGACTGGCGGCAACGCGTTGCCCTCTTTTTCAAGCTGCCTGGCCATTGGCTCCGCGCCGATGGCGTCCCAGGTCTCAAACGGCCCCAGCTCCCAGCCAAATCCCCAGCGCATGGCGCGATCCACATCCACAATCGAATCCGAAATTTCAGGCACGCGCCGCGCGGCGTACAGACACATTCCGGAGAGCACGCCCCAGATAAATTTTTGCGCCTTGTCGCCCTCTTTCCCTTCCAGCGCCGGGCCGGCCAGCATGCGCAGCCGCGCGCGCGTGCTCTCGATTGCCTTGCCCGCCTCGATGGACGCGAATCGCGGCTTCTGCCGCGGGCGGTATTCCATTTTCACTGGATCGAGCGTGAGGATTTCTGACTCGCCTCCGGATTTTTTCACGCGCTTGTAAAAGCCGCTGCCGGTCTTGTCGCCAACCCATCCGCGCTTGGCCAATTCCTCGATCAGCGCGGGCACCCGATAAATCTCGCGCGATTCGTCATTGGGAATATTTTCGTAAATATTGCGGATCACATGCAGCAGCACATCGATGCCCACAATATCCGCGAGGCGAAACGTGGCAGACTTCGGCCAGCCCAGCGCCGGCCCGGTGCAGGCGTCCACTTCCTCAAACGACATGCCCATTTCACCCATCAGGCGAATTGCATTCAGCATGGTAAACGTGCCGATGCGGTTGCCGATAAAATTGGGAGTGTCCTTTGCGACCACCACGCCCTTGCCCAGCTTGTGGTCGCAAAATTCGGAGAGCGTTTCGATCACATCCGGGCGCGTGGCCGTCCCCGGAATAATTTCCACCAGCTTCAGGTAGCGCGGCGGATTGAAGAAATGCGTTCCCGCCCAATGCTGCTGCCATTCCTCGGGCATTCCTTCAGCGATGCTGCGCACAGGCAGGCCGGAAGTGTTGGTGGTGACAATCGTGCCCGGCTTGCGAATCTGCGCCACACGCGAGAGCAGCGCGCGCTTGATGTCCAGATTTTCGGCCACGACTTCGATAATCCAGTCGGCCTCGGCGCAAAGTTTCAGGTCGTCCTCAAAATTTCCTGTAACGATCCTATTTTCAATGCCGGGCTTGAAAAATGCCGCAGGCCTGGATTTCACGGCTGCCGCGAGGCCCGCGCGAACAATGCGATTGCGCACATCGGGACTGGCAAGTGTCAGCCCGCGTTTGCCCTCCTCGGGCGTAAGCGAAGCCGGAGCGATATCCAGCAGAGCGCACCACACGCCGGCGTTGGCAATGTGTGCGGCGATTCGCGCCCCCATGGTTCCCGCGCCCAAGACCACAACTTTTTCGATCGCTCTTTTTGACATGTCTGTTACGTTAAACCTGCCGTGATAGCCGGTCAATTTTTCTTCTGGCCGAAATTCTAGCGGGACAGGCGCCAGTCCAAGCGCCAGTGCAGGTTACAGAAGCGACAATCCAGGGTCAACGAGAAACACGGGGCATCCGTATTCGAGGTAACGTAGTCTTATTTGGAGCCATGAGCAAACGCCCTAAGAAGAAAGTTCTGAAGTGGCTGAAGGGCGCGGTTGGGCGCGTCCGTGAATTTGCCTATGCGGAGCCCACCGCGCCGCCGCAGGAGCGGCCCCGCATCGGAATTGCGCTGGGCGGAGGCTTCGCGCGCGGCATTGCCCACCTCGGAGTTCTGCGCGTGCTTCAGCAGGAAAAAATCCCAGTCGATTACGTGACCGGCACCAGTTCAGGAGCGCTGCTGGCCATCTCCTATGCCAGCGGCCACACCATTGAAGAAATCGTTCATCAGGCCAAAGCCACACGCTTCAAGGACTTCGGCAGTTGGAAACTTTCCTGGCTGGGGCTGGCCTCGAATCAGAAACTGGAACACTACCCCCGCAAATATCTTGGAGTGAGTACCTTCGAGGATCTGAAAATTCCGCTGGCGATTGCCGCCACCGATCTGGCCACGGGGGAAGCGGTTTATTTTTCCCACGGGCCGCTGGGCCCGGCGCTTCGAGCTTCTTGCGCGTATCCGGGAATGTTCGTGCCGGTCGAAATCGACGGCCGATTTCTGGTGGACGGCTTCCTCGCCGCGCCGGTTCCGGTGGATGCGGCGCGAAGCATTGGCGCCGACGTCGTCATCGCCGTGTTTCTGGAAGCGGCCAACAATAGAAAACCATCCAGCATCGTGGATGTGATCGGCCTTTCCTTTGCCATATTGCAGCGCCACGCGGATCTGGAATGGAGACGCGCGGCCGACGTCATCATTGAACCAATCGTGAAAGATTTTCTTTGGGACGATTTCGAAAAAACCGAAGAATTGATCGCAGCGGGAGAAGCGGCCGCCCGCGCCGCCCTTCCCAAACTCCGCGCAGTGCTGGCCTCAAAATCCGGCCAGGAAAAATCAGAAGTGAATTCGGGCGGGTTTAAACCCGTGGCATAGGCTTCAGCCTGTGGGTTTTAGTCCTTGCGATGCGTAAAATCCATTTGATCGCACCATCCGATGGGCCATGCTAGCGCCTCGGCAATCCGGATTCTGTGCTCTTTTGCATTGATTCTGGCTTTTTCTCGGGTAGGGGGGTCCAGGCTGCTCGGAGTGCCGTTCCCATGTGCCAGGGAAAATTATGGGAACTGTTTCTGCCCTGGATTCCGGGGCTCGCGGATTCGAAATGTTGTTTTCCCGGCACAAACAATATTGCCGATTACTTGCGTTTGATTCGTCCGTGCCTTAAACTTTTTAGATCGGTGTATGTCTGCTGCGTGAAATGTTGCGCGGTCTTCTGTCGGCACTGGAATTTTTCCCGTCGGCATGCCGAAAACAATTGGAGGATGTTTCGTGTCTACCCCGCTTGAACAATGGGTCGAATCTGTCGCTCGCATGACTCGCCCCGCGCAAATTCAGTGGTGCGATGGTTCAGCAGAAGAAGACGCCCGAATCAAGGACCAGTTGATTCGCGAGGGTAGCACGTTTGCTCTGAACGAAAAGACCTACCCAAATAGTTTCCTGCACCGCAGCGATCCCAGCGACGTGGCGCGCACCGAAAAAGTAACCTACATCTGCTCGCAGGATCGCGAGGAAGCCGGCCCCACAAATAATTGGATGGCGCCCACCGAAGCCAAGAAAACCATGGGCGCCCTGTTCGAAGGCTCCATGAAGGGCCGCACCATGTATGTTGTGCCCTATATCATGGGTCCCGCGGCCTCCCCGCAGAGCCGCATCGGTGTGGAACTGACGGACAGCGCCTACGTGGTCGCCAGCATGAACATCATGGCCCGCATGGGAAAAGTTGCGCTGGACCGGCTCGGCAATTCCAGCGACTTTGTTCCCGGGCTTCATTCCCTGGGTGATCTCAGCCCGGACCGCCGTCTTATCGCACATTTTCCCGAAGAGAAATTGATCTGGAGTATTGGCTCAGGCTACGGCGGAAACGCTCTGCTGGGCAAAAAATGTTTTGCTCTGCGCATTGCCAGCAACATGGCGCGTGAGCAGGGCTGGATGGCGGAACACATGCTCATCCTGGGCCTGGAATCACCCGGCGGAAAAGTGACCTACATGGCGGCCGCGTTCCCGAGCGCCTGCGGCAAAACAAATCTTTGCATGATGGTTTCCGCGCTGGAAAACGAAGGCTACCGCGTCTGGACCGTGGGAGACGACATCTCCTGGATGCAAGTTGGCGCGGACGGTTACCTGCACGCTATCAATCCCGAGGCGGGATTCTTTGGCGTTGCGCCCAGTACCAGCGAGAAAACAAATCCAAATGTGATGGCGGCGCTGCGCAAGAATACGATTTTCACGAATGTGGGCATGACTCCGCAGCGCGAGCCCTGGTGGGAAGGCATGACCGACAACATTCCCTCCGACATGCTGGATTGGCAGGGACGCCCGTGGTTGCCGGCAAACGGCCCTGCGGCACAGGCAAATTCCCGTTACACGGTGCCGGCTTCTCAGGCGCCGTCGATTTCTCCGCGCTGGGAAGATCCCGCCGGAGTGCCCATCTCCGCATTTATTTTCGGAGGCCGCCGAGCGCGCCTCGCTCCATTGGTCTACGAAGCAATGAACTGGCAGCATGGCGTGTACATCGCCGCCACTATGGCCTCGGAAACGACCGCGGCAATCACCGGAGCTGTTGGCGTGACGCGGCGCGACCCCATGGCCATGCTTCCCTTCTGCGGCTATAACATGGCCGATTATTTCGGGCACTGGCTGGAAATGGGCGGAAACATTCCGCATCCCCCAAAAATTTTCCACGTGAATTGGTTCCGCAAGGGCGCCGACGGTAAATTCCTGTGGCCCGGCTATGGAGACAATGCGCGCGTGCTGAAGTGGATGATGGAACGAATCGAAGGAAAGGGCGCGGCCACGGAAACTCCCATCGGAGCCGTCCCCACCGCCAATGCAATTACGCTGGATGGCACCAATGTGTCTCGCGAAACGATGAACGAATTGTTGCGCGTCGATCCCGCAGATTGGGCCAAGGAACACGCCGACGTCGGAACTTTCTTTGAGAAGTTTGGCGATCGCTTGCCGGAACAAATAAACGAAGAACACAATCGTCTCGGCGAGCGCCTGCAGCACGTGGCCGTTGTCCCAAAATAATCGCATTTTTGTGACGCAGCTCACAGAAAATGCCTTCGTGAAGTGCGATTATTTTTTGTTTTTCTTTTGCAAATTCAATTCCTAATTGAAACACGCGATTAATTCAACTTCCTCTTGTATTCAATTTTCCGTGCTGCTAGTATCCGCGCCTTGGGAAGTCCCTTGCAAATTCGTATGAGCAAATTTCAAACAGCAGGCTCAAATCGACTCGCGATTTGCGCATTGCTCCTCTTGCTCTTCGCCGGATTGAATCTCTCGGGATGCGGTTTTGGCGGCACGGACGCAGCCACTCGGGGCCGTGAAGTCTTCCAAACTTGCGAGCCCTGCCATAACGTGGACGGATCCGGGAACGCCGCCATTGGCGCGCCGAACATTGCTGGAATGAAAGAGTGGTACGTGGAGGAAGAGCTGGACAAATTCCGCGCGGGAGTTCGCGGCATGCATTTCAGCGACGTGGAGGGCATGAAAATGCGCCCCATGGCTCTCAGCCTGACTTCCGAGGATGATGTGAAAGCTGTTTCGCGCTACGTGGAAACCATGTCTCCCGTGCCGCACGCATCCACATTGCCCGGCGATGCGCAAGCGGGCCAAGCCATCTTTGCAACCTGCGCAGCATGCCACGGCGATGGCGGCGCCGGAAATCCGGATTTGAAAGCCCCGCGAATTGCCGGAGTGGACGACTGGTACCTGGCCACCGAGCTTAGAAAATTTAGAAGCGGAGTGCGTGGCACTAATCCCAAGGATGCAGAGGGCCGCTTGATGCGCCCCATGGCCCGCGGACTCGCAAACGAAGACGCTATTCGCAATGTGGTCGCATACATTGGCACGTTGAAGCCCCAATAACGGCTTGCGGGAGTGTACGAAAAAATGGATCACGCTGAGACATCGCCGGAACAAATCGCCAAGACTGTTTTTTGGATTATTGTAATTGGTTCGCTGGCATTTATTGCGGGAGTAATCATTCTAATCCGGTAGTTGGAGCCTCCATGTTGGAGCGGTATCTAACGGCAGCATCAACCTACGCGCACAGTATCGATCATCTTTTCATCTTGATCGCGGTGATTGTGGGCTTCTGGCTGATTGCCGCCGAGACGATGATGTTTACCTTGGTCTTCAAGTTCCGCGCCAAGAAAGGGCGCCCGACGCAATACATTACAGGAGAAGAAAAACACCTCAAGCGCTGGATCACCATCCCTCACGCATTGGTATTAGTATGCGACATCGTCATCATCATCGCTGCGATCACCGTCTGGTACAACATCAAGCAAGACATGCCCGTTGCGGATGAAACGGTGCGCGTCATCGGCCAGCAATGGGCCTGGAGCTTCCAGCAGGCCGGGCCGGACGGCGTGATGGACACGCCCGACGATATTCGTTCGGTAGGCGAGCTGCACGTCAAAATAAATACCACCTACCACTTTGAATTGATGTCTCGCGATGTGGTGCACAGCTTTGCCATCCCCGCCTTTCGCCTCAAACAGGACGCATTGCCCGGCCGCACAATTACAGGTTGGTTTCGTCCCAATCGCCTGGGCACCTACGACATTCAATGCACGCAGATGTGCGGTCTGGGCCATGCTTTGATGGCCGGCAGAATCGTGGTTGAGACGCCGCAGGACCACGCTGCCTGGCTGATGCACAACTCGAATCCGGCTGTGGCCGCGCAACAAGCCTCGCCCGCATCGGCACCAGACGGGACGATGACCATGGCGGAGGCGCGGCGATGAGCTCGCACGTGGAACACGCCGAACCGGGCTTCTTTCACAAATACATGTGGTCCACTGACCACAAGATGATCGCCAAGCAGTACTTGTTTACCGGCATGGTCATGGCCATGATCGGCGGCTTCCTCGCCTATGTTTTCCGCATGCAACAGGGCTTTCCCAATCAGTATGTTCCCGGCTTCGGATTGGTCACGCCCGGCAGGTACAACGCTGTCGTCACCATGCACGGCACCATCATGATCTTCTGGGTGGCCATGCCGGTGCTTATCGCCGCTTTCGGAAATTTCCTGATTCCCCTGATGATTGGCTGCGACGATATGGCCTTTCCTCGCATCAATCGGCTGTCTTATCAAATTTTCCTGTTGAGCGCGATCGTCCTGCTGCTCTCTTTCCTGGTAAAGGGCGGCGCGTTCGGCGGCGCCTGGACGGCCTATCCACCGCTTTCCTCCACTGGCGCTTACAACCTGACGCCCGCCGGCGCCGTGCTGTGGCTGCTTGCGGTGGCCCTGGAATTTGTGGCTTTTCTGCTCGGCGGCATCAACTTCACGGTCACAGTCATGAACAGCCGCGCCCCGGGCATGAAGATGTACGATATCCCGATTCTCGTCTGGATGATCGTTCTGGCCAGCGTGCTCTTCATGGTTTCGGTGGGTCCGTTGATCGCCGGGGCGGTCCTGCTGCTGTTCGACCAGACCATGTCCACCGGATTTTACGACCCGACGCGCGGCGGCGATCCGCTCTTGTGGCAGCACCTTTTCTGGTTCTTCGGCCATCCCGAAGTGTACGTGGTCTTGCTTCCCGCCATGGGCATCGTGGCGGAAGTTATGGCGGTGTTCGCCCGCAAGAAAGTGTTCGGCTACAAGACGGTTCTGTACACTACATGGGCGGTCGGCTTTCTGAGCATGGTTGTGTGGGCGCATCACCAATTCGTGGCCGGCATCGACCCTCGCATGGCCAATATTTTTTCGATCACCACGCTGATGATTTCCGTGCCCATCACGGAAATGGTGTTCCTGTACATCGCCACGCTTTACGGCGGATCGATCACTCTGGACACGCCCATGCTCTGGGCCCTGGGTTTTATCGCCGAGTTCATGATCGGCGGCGTGACCGGAATTTTCCTGGGCTCCTCCGGCACGGACATTTATTTGCACGATACCTATTTTCTCGTTGCGCATTTCCATTACACCTTCGTGCCCATCGCCATTATTTCCGTCTTCGCGGGGATCACTTTTTGGTTTCCCAAAATGTTCGGCCGTATGATGAATGAAACGTTGGGAAAAATTCACTTCTGGGGCACGGTGATTCCTTTCAACGTGATTTTTATTCCCTTGTTCATCACCGGAACTGCCGGCGATCAGCGTCGTATTTACAGTTACGCTCAGTTCGCCGAACAGTCGCGGCCCTGGCTTCAACATTTGCGCACCACCTCCACCATCGCGCTACTGGTGATGCTCTCATTCCAGATTGTTTTTCTGTTTCAATTTTTTCTGGAGCCTGCGCAACGGCAAGATCGCCGGGTCGAATCCGTGGAGATCTACCACGCTCGAGTGGACGGTTCCTTCGCCGCCGCCGCACGGAAACTTTGCCGTACTCCCGACTGTATACCGCGGGCCTTATGAATATGGCCTGCCTGGCCGCGCGGACGACTTCGCGCCGCAAGACGTTCCCGACTCGCACTTCGGAGACAGGAACTCATGAGCTCAAGCGCCAAACCAATTGCCAACACGCGAAGCGGCACGGGTATCCCCACCGCGCGGCTGATCACCTGGTGGGTGATCGCCTCGGAAATTGTCATTTTCGGCGGCCTGCTGGCTTCCTACGTGATGCACAGGATTGGCCACCCGCAGTGGGCCGAGGCCGCGTCGCACACCAATACTTGGGCCGGCGCGTTCAATACGCTGGTGCTTCTCACTTCCAGCTTGTGCGCCGTGATGGCTCACAAGGCGGCGGACGCTCACCAAGGCCCCACAGCGGCCAAATTGCTGCGCCTCACCGCTCTCGGCGGATTGCTTTTCCTGACCATCAAGGGCTTTGAATGGGCCAAGGACATCCACGAAGGGTTCGTGCTTTCCTCGGGCGGTTTTTGGTCGTACTACTACACGCTGGCCGGGCTGCACGGCCTCCACGTGCTGGCCGGAATGATCATCATGCTGGTGGTGGCATCGGACGCGGCCAAAAATCAGGAATTGCAGCGTGTGGAATGTATCGGGCTGTACTGGCATTTTGTCGATATCGTTTGGATTTTTCTGTTTCCGCTGCTGTACATCGCCCGATAAGGGATGTGTAGCGGCAGGCAGAATAAGCGAGAATTGTTGACGAGGAACCATGACCACTGAAGCGGAAGCGCACGTTCATCATCCCAACTACGTCAAGATCTGGGCCATCCTGGTGCTGCTGCTTTTCGTGAGCGTGCTCGGCTCCATGTCCCATGTGCGCGAAGTGGTGCTCATCGCCGCGTTCGGAATTGCAATAGTCAAAGCTTACCTGGTGGCCAAGAATTTCATGCACGTCAATTTCGAAAAACGATGGGTGCCCTATCTCTTGATCGTTTGCCTCCTGTTCATCGCGATCCTGTTTGCGGGCGTGGCTCCTGACGTGATGCACCACAGTGGCCTGCACTGGATCAATCCAGTGGTAAATCCACCCGCAGTATCGGGCGCGGCCCCTAAATAATGAGTAGCCCAACCACAACCATCGAATCTCGATTGGCCGCATCCGCGCCGGATGCATCGAAGCGCCTGCCCAATTCCGTCCTGGCCACGATCATTTTTATCGTCATGGAAATTATGTTTTTCGCAGGCCTGATGAGCGCGCACACCATCGCCAAAGCCACTGTGCTAGGGGGCGTATGGCCTCCCGCCGGGCAGCCGCGCCTGCCGGTGGAGCGTACCGCGTTCAACACCGCGATCTTGCTTCTCAGCGGCGCGCTCTTATACGTGGCCAGCCGTCGCGCGCGCGACGGCTACGAAAAGGCGCACGCCTATCTGGCCGGCGCCATCGCCACGGGAATTGCCTTTGTGCTGCTGCAGGGTGTGGAGTGGGTGGCGCTGCTGCACGAGGGCCTGACCATGACTTCCAGCTCCCACGGCGCGTTTTTCTACCTGATCGTCGGCGCGCACGCGCTGCACGCCGTAGTGGCCATCGCCATACTGGCGGCAATTTATTTCCCGATGCGCCGCGGAACGCTTGCGCCCTCCACGTTTGCCGCCACGCAGATTTTCTGGTATTTCGTGGTCCTTCTGTGGCCGGTGATCTATTTGCGTGTATATTTGTGAGGAGCTTATGCAACGTAGTCTAAATCTTGCAGGGCGTTTCTTCGCGGCCGCAGCCGTTGCATCACTGATTCCGGGCGCGGCCTGGGCCTGCCCCGCCTGCATGGTCGGCGACCCCAAAACCGCTGGCACCTATCTCGGCATGACCCTGGTCATGAGTTCCCTGCCCATCCTGCTCGTCTTCGGCCTGGGCTACTGGCTCTGGCGCCGGCACTCGTAGGACAGGCTTCAGCCTGTCTGCGTTTGACTTTCACGACATCGACGAAAATCAAAACCAGACAGGCTGAAGCCTGTCCTACCGAACCAGCTCACAACCCGCTTTGAATTTCCTGATCCATCGAAATGTGTGTCTGCTCGAATCCGTTGATGTTATAGGCGGGGCCGGAAACCTGGCTGAAATGCAGGTAGCGGCTGATGAGGTAATCCTCGTCGAGCGAGCTGAAAAGGCGCTCTGTTTCCTTGTGGTCGAGGCCAAACTCCGACAGCGGCGCGAGGAACGCAAACCCACCCGCAATGGCCAGATATTTCTCGACAATGTCTCGCAGCGTCACCATTTCAAATCCACACGTACGCGCCGGAATCTCCGTAAGGCGCGTTGACGTAAAACAGATTTGCTTCCGGCACTTGTCCCAGCGCCTCGCACAGTTTCGCGCCGCCATGCTTTGCGCAGAACAGCGCGCCGGGCGAGCTCTTCGATGCGCTCTGTCTGATCGAGGCTGGAAACTTCGCGCCGCGAAATCCACAGCCAGGTCGCAGGCTGATCGCAATCGCTGCACGGCCCCTGCAATTCCTCCAGGCGCGTTTCGATCGCCGCGGCCACCTCCGAGCGCAAGCCGGCGGAATCGAAATCTTCCCGCCCCAGAAAAAAATATTGCGTAAATGTCTCGCCGTCCGGTTCAAAAGCAATCACGCGGCTCGGGCAAGCCGCCAGCTCCGGCTGCAGCAAGCCGGTCAGGCAATCGATGCAAACGGAAACTTCCGGCCGGGCGGGATCGCGGCGCAGCCTGGGCTTGCCGCGCAGGTACAGCGTGTCCGGAATAAAGGTGGCCATCCAGTGATGCCCGTGTTCCAGATGAACGCATTCCGCGGGCCAGCGCATCAGCCGCGCCCACAATCTGCGCGAGCGCGGGCGAATCGAGATTCCCGGGTAGGCCTGTTCCAAAGCGATGCGCGCCATATCGAGGCGATGTTATCAGAATCCGGGACGCCGCTAGAAAAATTCCGCTATTATTGGGGTGAAGTAGCACAGGCTTCAGCCTGTGGGGTTATGTCCTTGCCAGGTCTAAAACCCACAGGCTGAAGCCTGTGCTACAGAAGCACGTCGACTTCATTCGCAATCTTGAGGAGGCCTCGTGCCGATAGCCGTAGGACAGCCGGCTCCCAACTTTACCCTGGAAGACCAGTCACAAAAGGCCGTCACGCTTTCCGATTTTGCCGGCAAGCGCAACGTGGTGCTGGTCTTTTACCCGCTCGATTTCAGCCCGCTTTGCACCAACGAACACGCCTGCTTCGTCAACGATTTGAAGCAGTTTGAGTCGCTCAATGCGCAGGTTCTGGGCCTCAGCGTGGATAGCGTGTGGTCGCACAAAGCCTTCGCCGAAAAAATGGGCATCACTTACCCGCTGCTTGCCGATTTTCATCCCAAGGGCGCCGTGGCGGAAAAATTCGGCGTCTATCTCCCGGAACGAGGGATCGCAGGCCGCGCCGTGGCCATCGTCGATAAGGCTGGAAAAATTGCCTGGTTCAAGTATTACGAATATCCGGCCGTGCCGGACATGAAGGAAGTGGGGCAGGCACTTGCAGCGGTGAAGTAAGAGGGTAAATCAGGGCGCGGCTGGAATCTGCCGGCTATCTCGCAAACGCCGCGCCCTTTGCCATTTGTTTCTTCAATTGCAGTTACTTCTTGGCTGCGTCCTTGCCGAGCTTGCGGATGTAGCCCACCAGTTCCCAGCGCTCTTTATCCGTCAGCACATCCTTCCAGGACGGCATCGGCCCGCGGCCATTGGTCATTTTCCAGAAGATGGACCCGTCTGTCTCCGCAGCCATCACCTTCGCATCGGTGAAATTCGCCGGCTTCACTTTGATGGCCTTCGCGCCCGGACCGTCTCCGATGCCCTTTTCACCGTGGCAAAGCACGCAGTTGTCGGTAAACAAATCCTGCGCGGCGGCCAGTGTTTCCGGGGTGGGCGGGATCGGATTCTTCACTTTCTTTGCGTCATCCGGCGCAACCCAGGGCGCGGGTGGTGTATCGTCCGCCACAACTCGTCCTCCCACAAACGCAAATGCTCCAAGCACCAGGCAGGCGCCCGCAGCGCGCGTAAGCCACAAAGAAGTTCCCTTGTTCAATCCGCTCATTCCGAAGTCTCCATTTGAACCGAGATTTTGAGAGGCATTAAAAATTCTGCCACAACCCGGGTGATATTTCACCTGCTAAAGCATTAGTAGCACGAGCACCTCTGTCTGTGCGCTTTTCGAAACTTTGAGGCACTTCCACGAAGTGTACGAATCGCATAAACCGCACAGGTCTGACTGCGACGGATCGGCTACCTAAATCTTCCCTCCAAAGGTAAGCCACAGCAGCGCCGCGTTGAGGACGATGATAGCCGCGGCCATGAACCAGCCGAAAATCGCAGTAATCGGGCCATTTGTAAATTCGCCCATTTTTGAGCGGTCGCCCGTAAATTGAATCAGGGGCACCACCGCAAACGGTAACTGGAAGCTCAAAATCACCTGGCTCAAAATCAGCAAAGATGTCACATGGCTCTCGCCCATCACTCCGATCACTACCGCCGCGGGAATAATAGCCATGGACCGCGTAATCAAGCGCCGCAGCCAAGGCTTGATTCGCCAGTGCAGGAATCCCTCCATGCAAATCTGCCCGGCCAGCGTGCCAGTGAGCGTTGAATTTTGCCCGGAACATAGCAGCGCCGCCGCAAACAATACGCTCGCGAAGCTCACGCCCAGCACTGGCGTGAGCAACTGGTACGCCTGGCTGATGTCCGCCACGTCGTTCATGCCGCGCACGTGAAACGCAGCCGCGCCCAACACCAGAATGGCCGCATTGATGAACAGGGACAATCCCAGCGCCAGCGTGGAATCCAGCGTGGCAAAACGGACCGCTTCGCGTTTCCCCTCCGGAGTGAGGCTAAAGGCCCGCGTTTGCACAATGCTGGAGTGCAGATACAAATTGTGCGGCATCACTGTGGCGCCCAAAATGCCGATCGCGAGATAGAGCATCTCGCGGTCCTTCACGATCTGCCAGGTGGGAAGAAATCCCCGCGCCGCTTCGATCCACAGGGGGCGCGCGAAAAATATCTCGTAAGCGAAACACGCGCCAATCGTCATGATCAGCGTGATGACCAGCGTCTCCAGCACTCGAAAGCCGCGCCCCTGCAACGCCAGAACCAGCAGCACATCAAAGCCGGTCAACAAAACGCCTGCAAGCAGCGGCAATCCGAAGAGCAGCTTCAAGGCCACCGCTGACCCAAGCACTTCCGCCAGGTCGCACGCCGCAATGGCAATTTCGCACAGCACCCAGAGCACTGCTGTGGTCCGCCGCGAATAGTGCTCACGGCAAGCCTGCGCCAGGTCGCGCCCGGTTGCAATTCCGAGTTTCGCGGAAAGCGCTTGAAGAAAAATTGCCATGAGGCTGGAAATCAGCACGGCGCTCAGCAGCGTGTACCCGTAGCGCGAGCCGCCGCCCAAGTCGGTCGCCCAGTTCCCCGGATCCATGTATCCGACCGCGACCAGATAACCGGGCCCGGCAAACGCAATCATCTTCCGAAAAAAGGAGGCGCCTGCATGGATGGGAATGCTGCGGTAGGACTCCGGAAGCGAGGGAGAAACGCTCTGCGGCTGAAGACTGTCTAGCGAAGCAGCCGCGCTGTCCATTTTACTGGGGCCCGAAATCGGGTCGGCGGATGTCGGAGTTGGTGAAAACACGGACATAGTTAACCTAGATAAATAACTTCAATAAACTAGCATTAATGAAACAGCGAGTCAATCCATATGCGGCAAGAGTGTGCTCCAGAATTCAAGCGGCAGAGGTAGCGCCGGCGTCCCGCCGGCGGTTTTTCTAATTTCGCAAAATAGTAAGGGAGCCCGAGAGACTTCTGCGTTTCAGGTGGTCGAGAAACTTGCGTGCATGTTGTTCGTCCACTCGCCGCGCGGAGTATGGTAGTGTCGGAAATGGAACGATTCGCGGAGAATAATCTCCATGACCGGAGGAACCCATGGCGCAAACGGGCGGTGAGCAGGTTCAAGTGCAAATCAAGGCCGACGAAAAAGAATTAGTCGGGCAATTTTCCAACCTGGTGATGTTTCATCATACGGCGGAAGAGTTCACCGTGCATTTCATCTACGTGTTTCCCAATGTGCCGCAGGGAAAACTGGTTTCCAGCGTGATCGTAAGCCCGGGACACGCCAAGCGAATCATGCATGCGCTCGAGGAAAATATCCGGCGCTACGAGAAACAGTTCGGACCCATCCGCGAGGTCCCCGAACCTCCTGTTCCCAACGTAGGTTTCGTGCAATAGACAAGACTTCCGTCATTTTTTCGACGGCACGGTGAAAGTTCACTGGCGCGCTTGCGGCGCTCTTCAAGCGGCGGTCGACACATGGCGCGGCACTCCATAACCACATTTGAATCAATAACATATGGTGATAGTTCCCCTGTCGAAACTCCTTGCGTGAAGCCCCATTGGTTGGCAAGCCGCCCATGATAAGTTAGATAAGCAATCGGCAAAGCCGAGTGCAATGTTCGTCGGCCATGCGAAAGAGTTGTTTGATGTCTTGCTCGTCCGGCAGCGAAGCGGCCATCTGCTGTGGCCAGTTGCGCCAGGCTGAAGGTGAACGCTTTCACAACCGGGCTGACGTATTCCGTTTGAAGGTTGAAATAGAATTCGAATCCGCGGGAACCGATGAAAGTCGCATGCTCCAGTTGTGGCGCTCAGCACTCTCTCCCAGATAAGCAATTGGTGGGACTCCCACGAGTGCAATTTCTGTGCGGCAAGTGCGGAAAAAGCACGGTCGTGGAAATCCCACGCAGCCCCGACGCCACTCAGGTCTTAACGCCGCTGCCGGATTTTGCGCGCAGTTCGGGTGCGCCATGGCTCGCCGCAGCTACTGGCAACGAAGCAAATTCCCTTCATTTGCCCAAAGGAAAAGCCATCGCGCTTTCCGTTATCGCCGGTCCCTCGCGCGGTCTTGTCTATCCAGTGGAGAAGCCTCGCGTGGTCCTGGGACGAGCGGACGCCGATATCGTTATCAATGACAAGGAAATTTCGCGCTGGCATTGCGCCATTGAAATCAAGGGCGACGTGATTCGCTTGCGCGACATGGATTCTACCAATGGCACTTACTTTGCCGACGAGCGCGTTCGCGTCGCCGAGTTGAAACACCTCTCCGAATTCCGCATTGGCACTTCCGTGATTCTGGTAAGCATCACCCCCACAATCGCGCCGTTGCGATAATCTCCGAAGGTTCGAGTGGCGCGGGTCTTAGTAGCACAGGCACTCCTGCCTGTGCGCTTTTCGCGATGTATCGCGTTATGAGTGCGCGAAAGTTGAGAAAACCGCACAGGCAAGAGTGCCTGTGCTACTTTTTCCGCAGTCCGCCGCGGAGGACCGCGCTACTCAACCACACTCGCTCGCATTTCGTGTTACCGTAACCGATTGGATTTCCGATGCCTGCTCTGACTGCGACTCTAATTTCGTTTAACGAAGAAATCGACCTGCCGCGCGCGCTGGCCTCGCTTGCGGGAGTTGCGGACGAGATCATCGTGGTGGACTCGGGATCCACGGACCGCACCTGCGAAATTGCCGGCCAGTTCAATGCGCGTGTTTTTCACCGCGATCTCGATAACCTTGGCAGCCAGAAAAATTATGGAGCTTCGCTGGCCTCCCACGATTGGATACTGTCTCTCGATTGCGACGAGGAATTGAGTCCCGAATTACGCGAGTCCATTCTGCGTTGGAAGAAGGAAGCCCCCGTCGAAGCAGGATATGATTTTTCCAGATTGTCGAGTTACATCGGCGGATGGATTCGCCATTCCGGGTGGTATCCAGAATACAAATTGCGTTTGTATCGCCGCGATGCAGGCAAGTTCACGGGCGTTCCCCACGACGCTGTGAAGTTGGACGGCGATCCGCCCGTGGGCCGCCTGCAAGGCCATCTTTTTCACTACACGGTACGCTCCTTTGCCGAGCACCAAGCCAAGGTAGAAGCCTTCAGCAACATGGCCGCGGAAGATATGTTCGCGAAGGGCCGCAAGAGCTGGCGTGCCGCCATGATCGTCGCTCCACCCTGGACGTTCTTCCAGAGGCTGGTGTTCCAGCTCGGCCTGCTCGACGGCTGGCGTGGCTGGTTGATCGCATGGATGGCGGCAAAGTATATCTACACCAAGTTCCGCAAATTGGGCCGCCTGCGCGCGGGAGAAAAATTGACTCGCCGCTCCTGGCCCAATCCCGGCGAGGCCTGAGCGTGCAACCGCTCATTATCGACCTCGGCCGCGATTTTCGTGGGGGACAGGACCAGGCGCTTCTGCTCCTACGGGGCCTGCTCACGCGTGGCCACGCTCCCAAGCTCATCGCCGTGCGCGATTCCTTGCTTTCCCAGCGCGCTAACCAAGCAGGCGTGTCCACTTACGAAGTCAACCGTCGATGGCGACGCCTGGATGCTGCGCGAGTGATTCGGCGTCTCGTACGAGAGCACGCCGTGGATGTGGTGCACGCGAGCGAACCCCACGGGCTTACCTCCGCGTGGCTGGCGCGGGCACATCGTTCCGTGCCCGTCGTTGTGTCGCGGCGAGTCGAACTACCTCTCTCGCCCGATTCTATTTCCCTTGCGCGTTACCGCACGGCGAGCCGCGTCCTGCCCGTTTCTGATTTTGTAAGGGATTCGGTGCTTAAGAGCGGCCTGCCCGCCGATTTGGTCGAGACTGTTTTCGTGGGCGTTGAGATTCCGCCAAACATTTCCCTGACGGATCGTGAAGCCGCACGCAAGCGCTTCTCGATTTCACCTGAAAACATTTGCCTTGGCAATGTGGCCGCCTTTGTACGGGAAAAAGGGCACGTCCTGTTGTTACATGCTCTTGCTGAATTACGCGCACAATATCCCCACCTGGTTTTACTCCTCGCCGGAGAAGGCCCGGAAAAAGTGAATCTGCAAGCTCTTGCCCGTCAGCTGGGCATCGACGGCATGGTGAAGTTTCCGGGGTTCGTTCCGGATGTAGAAAGCGTTTACGCAGCAACGGATATCTTCGTGTTCCCGTCTCACCAGGAGCCGCTGGCCGTGGCCATGCTTTCGGCGATGGCCTACGGGCTTCCGCTCGTTGCCTTCGCGCGCGGCGGAAATCCCGAAGCCGTCGAAGACGGAAAGAACGGCATTTTGGTAAAAGATTTGGATTCAAGCGATTTGGCCGCCGCGATCACGCGCCTGCTTTCCAATCCTGATGAGGCGCGTCGACTGGGTGAATCGGCGCGTGAAACAGTGAAAGCCAATTTTTCAGCGGATCGCATGGTGGACGAAACTCTGCGACTCTACAAAATTCTTGTGACTCGTGACTGGTGGTTGGTGACTATCGACTTCTGAATGGCGGCTGGTGACTAGAAACCATCCCATAATTAACTCTTTTCTTGTTTCGCAGTGTGAACTTAAGTCCATGGTCTCGCGCCAACGGCGCGGAGGTGATTAGCCCGGGGCAACGCCCCGGGTGTGGCGCCAAATTCTTCTGTTCGCCCTGAAGGGGCGGAGGGTCCTTGCGCCCTTACAGGGCGCACCGCAAAAGACGAATGGTGATCCCCCGGGGCGTTGCCCCGGGCTAGTCACCGGCGGCGCCTTCAGCGCTTGAAAAGATCAGCAACATAAAACGTTGAGATATCCGTTTTATGTGGATTTTCGGTCCAGCAATGTAAGAGTGTTTATGAGATGACTTCTGGTAACTGGTGACAGGAGTTCACTGCAGCCTGGTCTAGCTTCCGAATTACCAATCACAGATCACCGGTCACTAGTTACCAGTCACCGCACATAGCCCCAGACGCACCAAAAGCGTCTGCCATCCCGTTCCCGCGGAATGTCAGACGCTCCTGGGTAAAACCTTACGCCAGTTGTTTGCCTTCTTCGCGTGTCCCTCCTATCCTTGCAGCGGTTTCCCTGAGCCGAATGGGGTGGAAACCACCCACCGGCCATTGGGCTCTAGGAACTCAAGTCCGATGACATAACCATCGGGATGCGGCCGGCAATACGCCACACGCGCCTTGGCGCGGAAATTGCCGGGCAACGATTCAAAATTCACAATATCGTTAAGTTTCCAGCGACGAGCGCTGGGCACACGTGCCCCGCGCGAACTGACGTCTTCGGTAAACGTCGTCTCCACGCAAGAGGCCGATGTGCGGCCGGAAATGTGGACTGCCACCGTCATCGGAATTCTTTTTTCCAGTCGCTCCACATCAAATGCTATCGGCATCATTTCCCTCAGTTGTCCGCCGGCCTTTTTCTCCACTGCGGGTGCAGACTGGCACTTCTTTACAGACAAGCCGCGATGCGGGCCAGCGCCCGAATTCCATCGGGCCTCCGCTTCATTCCATACAGAGCGCGGTCCGCGACGTTGAACAATCCATCTATCGTTTCCGCATCGCGCGGGAAGACAGCCGAGCCCACGCTTACCGTAGCAGCCGGAAATTCGCCGTCATTGGCCAAACACTCGCAAATGCGCCTGCTCACCGAAGCGGCCGCTTCCTCTCCCGCTTCCGGCAAAACCACGGCAAATTCATCGCCTCCGTAGCGCGCGGCGGTATCCATTGCACGGCACTGGATCTGAAGCACGGTTGCCAGCCTGCAAATAGCCCGGCTGCCAACCAGGTGCCCGTGCTCGTCGTTGATGGTCTTCAGCCCATCCAGATCAAACAGCAGCACGGCAAACGAGCGGCCGGTGCGGCTGGAGCGCTGGATTTCCGTTTCCATCACGTTGATCAGAGTGCGGTAGTTCGAAAGGCCGGTCAGCGGGTCCGTAATGGCAAGTTTGCGGACTTGATCGAATAGCCGCGCGTTGTCCAGCAATGCTCCGCCCAGCACGAGCGCATAGCTGCCCACTTTCAGGAACTGAGCCACTGTGAAAGGCGCATCCAGCAGCCTCTCCGATTGCGAAGCCAGAACGTGGCAGGCCACATTCATCCAAAGCGCGGCGCAAAATATGCGATCGAAGGGCGAGGCATGACGCCGCGACCTGCGAGTAAATCCAATCGCTGCGATGCCGAATAGAAGCGCCGGCAATAGATCTCCGGGCCTTGAAACAAATGGCTTGTGGGTGCATGGCCGGCTCAAGGCGAGCTCCGAAATACGCGGCACTGGTCAGGTAAGCAACGCCCACAACCACGAATAGGGCAACCGCAATCTCCCTGGCCGGCTCGCGCGAGTTCGGCACGCGGCGCTCCACCACCAGCGCCGCAATCAACACCAAAGCCAGCAGCGTGCGGCTCACCATCCACGCCAAGGGCACGTGCAATTGGCTAAAGACCCCGTAAGCCAAAATGTTATAGAAATTGAATGTCGCGGCAGTTTCAATAACGCCCGACAGTACGAATCCGAATGCAAGGATCAGCGTAAGGCGATCGTGCGTGCCACGGAAGCGCACCAGGGCGTTGGCTGCGTAGGTGAAACAAAGCAGGCTGCCAACGATTTGCAGGTATGAGTAGAGAATGGGCTGAGTGGAGATCGGAAGTTCTCGCAGCCAGCCGGCAAACACAAGGAACGCCACCGCGCCGAGTATTCCTAGAAACCCTCGATAATTCCTGCACCATGCTCGAATTTGATATACCACACTCACCGCTCCCCCAGTTGAGCAGCTACATGGGCCCCGGTTCTTACTTCGCAATAAAGGGGAGCAAGTTCGCAGCCGATTTGGCAAAGATTTGAAGCAACTTGTAAGTATCTTTACAATTAGCAGCTTACGAATTTGGGTAGGATTCAAGGACGGATGGATCGATTGGGCGTTCCCTAAAAATGGATAGAAATGTTACAGGGACTCCGTTGACCTTCTCAATCCGGGTCACACTAGTGGCAAGTTTGACACTACCTGGGGTTCGGTTCGCATGGCAGGTTAGAAATTTATGAGGTTGCAGGGATTGGCCTTAAGCCCTGAAAACGGCAATCTCCCGATTGGCGTCGGGAAAACTGCCAGTCGGGAGATTCGTACGCGAGCAATGCCCAATTTGGGGCTCAATTCGCGCTTCGACGCCATTATGGGGCGTCGCCAAGGCTGTTAAGCCTTCGGAGTCGGCGGCGGGAGGTTCCTGGCCTGCTGCTTATCTTGAAAGCCGGCAGCCCTGTGTGACCCGTCGCAAAAAGGCTTATTCGCGGAATGGCCGCAACGGCACAGTGCGAACGAACTGCGGCCGCCCAGGCCGAATGCATTGCCTTCCGCGTCGCGCAATTCCACTTCGCCCTCAATGAGCAAGGGTCCGTCATTGCGGATGGTGACCTTGGATTCTGGCATTTGCAATTCCTCCGTGTGGGCTCGCCGCCGGCACGCTCGAAACGCCCGGCGGGAAAACGCTGCCCTGATTTTTTCGCTTAGTACTTGGGCATTCTGGGATCGACTTCATCGGCCCAGGCCAGGACGCCGCCCTTCAGATTCAATAGCTTCTTGAAGCCAACCGTTTGCAGGAAATGAATGGCGTCGGCCGAGCGCTTGCCGCTGCGGCAGTGAACGACCATCTCCACAGAACTGTCCAGCTCGTTCACGCGGCGGGTCAGCTCTCCCAGCGGAATCAGCTTTCCATTAAGATTGCAAATCTGATATTCATGCGGCTCGCGCACGTCCAGTATGAACAGCTTGTCGCCGCGATCCTGCCTTGCCTTCAGTTCCGTCGCTGTAATTTCCTGAATCCCGTCTGTCATTGCAGGAGTCTCCTCGCCTCGAATTCCGCAGAATTCCTCGTAATCGATCAGCTTTGTGATCGTCGCGGTGCGGACCGCAAATGGCGCATTCCGGATTTTTCTTCAACTTCAATTCCCGGAAACGCATGGCCAGCGCGTCAAACAGCAGCAAGCGCCCCACCAGCGGCTCTCCGCTGCCCAGAATCAGTTTAATGGTTTCCATCGCCTGGATCGAGCCGACAATGCCCGGCAGCACGCCCAGCACGCCGCCCTCGGCGCACGATGGAACAAGCCCTGGCGGAGGCGGCTCAGGATACAAGCAGCGGTAGCACGGCCCGCCGGGATACCCGAAAACGGTGGCTTGCCCCTCGAACCGGAAAATGGAGCCGTACACGTTGGGCTTGCCGAGCAGCACGCAGGCGTCGTTCACCAAAAACCGCGTCGGAAAATTGTCTGTGCCATCCACGATGATGTCGTAATCGCGGAATAGATCGAGCGCATTTTCGCTGGTCAGGCGCGTCTCGTAAGATACGATTTCAATATCCGGATTGAGCGCCGAAAGCCGCGCCTTGGCCGCTTCGGACTTGGGTTTTCCCACGTCCGCGGTGGTGAACGTCACCTGGCGCTGCAAATTCGAGGAATCGACCACGTCGAAATCCACAAGCCCCAGATGCCCCACTCCTGCCGCGGCCAGATACAGGCCAAGCGGCGCGCCCAGCCCACCCGTGCCGATCATCAACACGCGGGCGCGCTTCAGCTTGAGCTGCCCGTCCATGCCCACTTCCGGCATGATCAGGTGGCGGCTATAGCGCTGAATTTCTTCCTTGGAAAGCTTTACTTCCTCTTGCTTCAATGCTTCAGTCGGAATTGCCACGAACGTTCTCCTCTAATTTCTTCCCGCAATCTTGCGGACTTACTTGCCGCTTGTCGCGGAACCGCCGGCGATGGAAGGCACGATGCTCACCGTATCGCCATCCTTGGTTTTGGTGTTTTCCTTGTCCAGGAAACGGATGTCCTCGTCGTTCACGTAAACATTCACGAAGCTGCGAATCTTTCCTTCCTCCGTAAAAAGGTGTTTCCGCAGCTCGGAAAACGCGCCAGTCAGTCCACTGAGCGCCTCGCCCACAGTGGCCGCGTTACACTCGAAGCTGGACTGCTTTCCGGTAAACTGGCGGAGCGGCGTCGGAATCATAACCTTTACGGCCATACGGTCGTTTCTCCCATGAAAATTTCTTGACCAACTCGGGTGACTTGCTCACCCCTTGCGCGATAGGCATCCCCGGAAACGACGGGGCAGCAAAACAAGCTTCTAGAACAGATCGGATGCGCTAAAGCCTGTCTAGGGTTCAAGCTGAAACTTCAGCCCTGCCGCCCGTTTCCCGCAACTCGTTCCGCCACAACCACTTCCGATTGAAACTTGGAGCGATCGTCCTCCAATAGCCAGGACGTCAAATCCTTTGGGACGCCTCCATCCACGCTCACGATTACGTAGCTATACCACGGCCAGGCATGTTCCCTGTCGAATTCGCTGGGCCGGGCCGGATGGTCCGGGTGGGAATGATACCACCCCAGCAGATCCAGTCCACGCTCGGTCGCGGCTCGCTCGGCGGCGCGAAAATCCTCCGGCGTAATCGAGAATCGGTTGCGCGGGGAATCGTCCCGCCGGTTGATCAGCGGAAACAGCGCGCGCACTTCGCGGCCCGCCGCGTCGTTATCCGTTCCCAGCATCGCGCCGCAGCACTCGTGCGGATAATCCTTGGCGCCATGATCGCGGATTTCCTGGTCCAATTTTTTCGCCAGCAGCAGCATCGATCGTTTCTCTTTCCTTTGTTCTCTAGCTCGCGTCTTGTTCTGTAGCTCGCCTCTTCAGAGGCGAGGTTTTTCCGTAAATCGCGAGATTCCTTCCAATCTAGAACCGATATGCGATCGCAAATTTTCTATCAGCCGCAAAAAATCCCCGCCTCTGTAGAGGCGGGCTACAAAAATCGGCGCGCCTAAACTTCGTCCCAGAAACGCTCGCTCAGATATTTCGTGCCGGAATCCGGGAAGATGGTCACGATCACGGCGTGCTCGTCCGGTCCAAGCCGGGCAGCAACTTGAAAGCAGCCTTCCAGTGCGGCGGCGGCGCTCGGGCTCAGCAGCAAACCCTCATCCCGCGCGGCACGCTTCACCAATCGATAGGCCTCTTCCGTCCCTACTTCCAGATTGGCATCGGCAAGCGTTGCATCATAAATGCCCGGCACGATGGCCGTGGCCATGTGCTTCCATCCTTCGAGACCGTGAAAGGAAGCGTCCGGCTGCAGGCTGATGCAGCGAATCGCGGGATTTAATTCCTTGAGGCGCCGCGTAGTGCCCACGAAAGTTCCGCTGGTTCCAAGCCCCGCCACGAAATGCGTAATTCGTCCGCCAGTCTGTTCCCAGATTTCGTTTGCGGTAGTTTTATAATGGGCGCGCCAATTTCCTGGATTGCCGTATTGATCGGGATAAAAATATTTTCCCGGTTCGGCGGCGATAATTTCCCGCGCGCGCAGGATGGCACCGTCAGAGCCTTCATCACCGGGCGTAAAAACCAGCTCCGCGCCAAATGCCTTGAGAATTTTCTTCCGCTCTTCGCTGGCGCTGGACGGCAGGCAAAGCTTCACGCCATAGCCGAGCGCCGCGGCAATCATGGCGTAGGCGATCCCTGTGTTTCCGCTGGTGGCATCCAGAATGGTTTGGCCCGGCTTCAATTGCCCGGAACGTTCCGCCTCGCGAATCATTTCCAGCGCCGGGCGATCCTTGACCGAGCCGCCTGGATTGAACCATTCCGCCTTGCCGTAAAATTCCACATTCGGATAGTTTGGTCCAAGCCTCTCCATGCGCAGTAGTGGCGTGTTGCCAATGTAATCGAGCACATTTTGGCCAATGATTTTCGGGTTCGCCGAAGCTTCCGCCCAAACTGGCTTTTTTGCCGTGTTCATGTGTCGCAGTATTCTCTTCCCCCCGCCGTCACCCCTGCCGAGGGCCATTTCGACAAACCGCTAGCCACGCCCGCATATAGATGCCGGACCGGCTCAGTTGTGTTCAGCTAATTTAGCATAAACTTCGCCGATTCTATCGGGGAGAGGCAGCCTCAGGCGGGGCGCTACGCCAGCCGCTCGATCGCATCGCCCATCGACCGTCCTCCGCATTTCTCCTCTTTTCTCTGTGCTCTCTGTGTTAAAGCTTTTCTGGCGTTCAGAACAGCAAAGGCTTACCACAGAGGACACAGAGGAAAGAGGAGAAAACCGGAGGAGTCTGGCTATATTTTTCAGGCTAGGCAACTACTGTCTTTGCGTTTCTCTTCTTTTCTCTGTGCTCTCTGTGCCCTCTGTGGTAAAGCTTTTCAGCTTTCGCCTTTACAGCGCATCGCTCCGCCCGTATCCTTGAATTCTATGTGGGATGTGAAAGACAGGTTCCCGGCCAAATTGATGGATTCTTTGTCGACCTCGGGCTTTGTGGTCAGCAGCACGGGCGGCGTGATGCGCGTTGAAAAGTACGGCAGCGGCGCGGAATTCCGCCGCACCTCCGACGATCACTACACCATGACCATTCTTCCAACCATCCTGCTGAACGGCCAGTTCGTGCGCCTATGGGACGCAGGCTACCAGAAATTTCTGCTCACCGACGACGGCAAAAAATTCCCCGCGCACGCAGAGCAATTGGTAAGCATGCGCAAGTTCAACGAAGAGCTGAGAACCGCATTAGGCGTGCCCACCTACTACAACGAAGCGCTAGGCTCAACCTCGCTGGTCTCCGTCTACGACCGCGTCAAAGGCCGCTCTGGCGATATCCCCGACAAAACCGTAGGCGTGAAGCCAGTTTCAGGCCACTAGTTCGAATTTCCGCAGGCGCCTCCGGTTTTCTCCTCTTTTCTCTGTGTCCTCTGTGTTAAAGCTTTCCCAGCGTTCAGAAAATCAAAGAATTACCACAGAGAACACAGAGAAAAGAGGAGAAAAACAGAGACGGTGCTATGCGATGGGGGAAAACCATTTTTTCGCAGGCAAGATTGAGGCGCTCGGCGCGGCATTATTCCGATGAAGCGTCGCGCAACTGGCGGCGAAATTGTGTCAGATCGACGCGATGCTTGGCGGCTTTTCGCGCGCCGAGAAAAATTACCGGGACGTCGTAGTCATAGAGCTTGCGAAGTTGCGGGTCTTCGTCGATGTTGATTTCCGTGAGGCGCGCGCTGAATTCTTTCAACAGGGGAGCGATTTGCGCTTTGGCTTCTTCGCAGAGGTGGCAGCCGGGGCGCGAGTAGATGGTCACGTCGCGCGGCGCGGCAAGTTGCAGGCGGCCGTCTTCAGTGCGCGCGTAGGAGTCCGGCGCTTCGGCGGCGCGCAACCATCCACGCTCGATCAGTTGCAACACGGCGATCTTCACGGCCGCGGGGTCTCCCAAATCCGCAAGCGAGAGAGAGCGAACACCGCGCGCATCAAAGGCCTCAAGAATTTTCCGTTCCAACGAATCCATCACAGCGCACATTTGTATCCCATTTCGATCCGCAGAAAAAGGGGAATGCACCCAGCTCATCCTAATTCTCCGGTTTTCTCCTCTTTTCTCTGTGCTCTCTGTGTTAAAGCTTTTCTGCGTTCAGGAGAACAAAGACTTAACACAGAGGGCACAGAGAACAGAGGAGAAAGCCGGAGACGCCTGGGAAATGGAAAATATTTGAGACGAAATTTTGCTTTGGGCGAGCTGAGCATTGCGGCTTGTGTTGCGGGGGCGCGCGTGGTACATCGGAAAGGTGAATTATTGTGAGGATTGAAATTCATGGCTGACGCAATCGCATTGATTGACGATTTATTTTTTCTTGCCAAGGTGCACCAGACGGCCAAAATCACGGGCGTTACACTGGAAACCTCGTCCACCGGCGAGCAACTCCTGAAATCGGCGGCGGCCCACCCGGCGGCGCTTATTCTGGTGGACTTGAACGCAAGGCAGGGAGCGCTCGACGCCGTCGAGCGTCTGTGCGGAGCGAACAACGCCGCAAACGTTCAAGGCAACCCGCGGCGAGTGATCGCGTTTCTATCTCATGTGCAAACGGATTTGGCGGAACGAGCGCGCGCGGCGGGTTGCGCGGATGTGATGCCTCGTTCCAAATTCACGCAAAATCTAGCCGAAATATTGCGCGGAGCGAAATCATGAAGAGCATGGTGACGATGAAACAGCTGGCCCACGTTTCCCGCAAACTTGCGCGTAGAGTGCTGCTGGCAATGAGGACAACCCCGCAGGCTGAAGCCCGCGCTACGAGAATCCCCGCTCACAAATTTTTCCTGATGACTCTCTCACTTTGCGCAGCCGCAGCGATTGCCACCGCGCCTGCAATTGCGGCGCAGCAGCCACCGCTGACGGCGAATGTTGAAACGGCGCTTTCCGACGCGTTGACCGCCGCTTGCCACCAGGACTCCACGACCTTCGCAAATTCCCTGACAGCTGACAACGCCGCTGCCTTCCGTGAACTTCCCCGCCCGCAGAGCAGCGCGGTGATGAAACGTTTTGTGCTGCTGGACGAGCCGGGAAGAACATTGCTTTCCACCAGCAGCGCCGGCCAAAAGATCATTCGCTGCGAGAGTCCCAGCTTCACCACGGAAATGCGCTTCAGCGAAACGCGATTGCGAGGAAACCTGGCCTTCATCCCCATTGAAATTCCAATCGCCGGCGAGGATCCGCATAAGATCACCTTTGGCCTGGTGCGCGAGGGCGCAAGCTGGAAGTTGCTTTCTGTGGGACTCATCTTGCTGGATGTGCCTGCCCTGGCAAAGCAGTGGGAGCAGGCCGATTTGGACGCCAACGAAGACGCCGCCATTGCCGATTTGCGCGCGGTTGCCGCAGCCGCAATCGCCTATCGCAACGCATATGGAATATTACCCGAAACACTCATGGCGCTTGGCCCTGCGCCTCCCGGTGGAATTTCGCCAGATGCCGCGGGACTGATCGACGCTGTCCTGGCCGCCGGGGAAAAAGACGGCTACACATTCCGTTATGCCATTGTGCCCGCAACCGACTACGCTCCCGGGGAAGACTCCGGCAAAGCGGTAAACTTCTCCGTTGCCGCTTCCCCCAAAGAATACGGCAAGATGGGACGGCGATCGTTCTTCGTGGACTCCTCCGGAATCCTGCGTGGCGCGGACAAGAAGGGCGGCGTGGCGAGCTCTGCTGACCCGCGCATCGGACCCAGCTAGCCCCTTCGATTTGCATCACAGGATTGAAAGTTTCTTCTTGCCCGCCAATTCACTACAGGTTCAGAATGGAATCACCCTTCCGATATCCGTGCAGAAATACGCGTGGAATCCCCATTGCATTCCAATACAGGCGCGGAACTGCGTTCCGCGGCCTGGGGATCATAATGGAAGAGCAGCCCCACAAGCCGACCGCATCTCCGAATCCCGCGCTCGAGGAATCGCTGGAAAGCGGAGATCTAGAAAACCGTAAACATGCGCGGTACGCGTTTACAGCCGCAGTGGAAATCTGCGACCTTGCTACGAAGACGCGGCTGACCGGCCGATGCTCCGACATTGGTATAGGAGGATGTTATGTAGATACGCTCTCTCCGCTCCCTGTGGGATCCCTCCTGGCAATTCGTATCGAGCACGATGAAAGCGAATTTGTAGCCTTGGCGCTCGTGTCCTTCGCGCATCGTTCGATGGGCATGGGCCTCAAATTCACCGAAATGAAACCGGAGCATCGAGAATTATTACAGAAGTGGGTCGCAGATCTGGACGCTTGGAATCCCGCAAAAATCGTAGAAATTGCCTCAAATGAAGCGGCCAAAACGCGTCAGACGGAATCGAACATTATGTTGGCATTGAGTGAACTAATCGCCCTGCTGGTCCGCAAGAAAATTCTCACGGATAGTGAAGCGGTCAAACTATTGCCTCCAATCATTCGCTAAAAAATCTACGGGAGAACCGCGTGTTTGGCGATAATATGGCAGGCTCAGCCATGCTTCGTCCCAGCCGCCAAAAGTTTTTGTGTGTTGTAGTGGCCGCGCCGCTCATGCTCGCGGCTGCCACAGGCTGGGCCGCATCATCCCCAGCAATCACGCCCGTATCCAGCGCAAATCAGCCCGCGGCCGCGCAGACGTATTCTTCCACCGAGTCGCCTCTTCCCGTATTTGAAATGCACAGCGGTTTTTGGGTCAACCTGCATCATTTTCTCTATCTTCAATCGCGCCTTTTGAAATCCAATTCAGCGGCCGCGGAAACAGGGCGGGGAGCGGCGCAGCCGGACGAACTTCCTGCTTCCCTTATAGATTTTCCCGAGGCGGAGATCCGCGCATGGCAGGATGCCGTGGCGTTTTACTCCAAGGACCTTGCGGCCCGCGATCTGCTCCTGAATGGCGACATGGAAATCATTAACAACCAGCTTTCGACCATGGAGGCCTGCCCCGATCTGGAAGGCAAGACCACACCTTTGTGCAAATCCGGGTTGCGGCCCGATCTGGTGGAAGCACTGCAAAAAGCCGCGCCCGTATACCGCGCGCATTGGTGGGCGCAGCAGGATCACGCCAACCGGGAATGGATCTCCCAGGTAGCGCCCATGATTCAGAAAATGGGTGTGGAGCTCTCCGCCCAGCTCGCGGACGTGTACCAGCGGCCCTGGCCATCCCAGCGCATGCGCGTGGACGTGGTGTGGTATGGCGGCCCATTCGGGGCTTACACTTCGCTCGATCCCCTGCACATCACCATTTCAAGCCACGATCCGCGCAATCGCGGGGTGTACGGTTTTGAAGTATTGTTTCACGAGGCTTCTCACGTGGTGGCAGGCTCCGTGACGGCGGCCATCGCCCGCGATTTCCGCGCCCGCGACAAGCCCATCCCTCGCGACTTTTGGCATGCGCTGCTCTTCTACACCACGGGCGAAATCGTTCGCCGCGATATCGAGTACGGCTCAATGTCCTTTACAAACGAGCAAAAAAATGGGCCGTCCGGGTACTTGCCCTATGCGGCGCGCTTCGGACTTTATTCCGGATCGTGGGAGCACTTTCGCGGGTTGCTGGACCTGTATTGGCTACCCTATTTGGACGGGCAAGTTTCCTTCGATACGGCAATGGCTCGCCTTGCTGCAGACATGTAACGCCAAACCTGAGGTTGGCAAGGTGCATCAAGCTGCCCGCCTGAAGGCGGGCGCTACAAAGACCGTGCGGACTTGTGAGGTGACACACTTTTCTGGCTGGTCCAATTGTGCTAAGCTCTTGCCCTCAAAGTGCGGCTTCTTGAGAAGTTGAATCCGCCCCAGATGTCCCCTCTGTGACGCGGGTGTGATGTAGGTGTGGCGCCGTTTATCCTGTGACTCCCCTTTGCCTGGCAATCGATCAGGCCGGAGTGACGGTGTGGCTGCCCCCCAAATCGCAAAAAATACCTAAAGGGAGTGAGCAAATAACCCAATGCCGACCAAACCAGCTGCCGCCAAGTCCATAGATATTAAGCTCGCGCATTCGCCGGATTCCGACGATGCCTTCATGTTTTATGCCATGGCCACGCAGAAGATCCGCACGCCCGGGCTCAAATTCACGCACGTGCTCGCCGACATTGAAACCTTGAACAAAGCCGCACAGCAGGAAATCTATGATGTGACGGCATTCAGCTTTGGCGCGTACCCCTTTTTGCGGGACAAGTACGTGCTCCTGGATTGCGGCGCGAGCTTTGGTGAAGGTTACGGACCAATCGTTGTCTCCCAGCATCCTCTGAAGCGCGATGACCTTAGCAAGTGCAGGATTGGCGTCCCGGGATTGCAAACTTCCGCCTATCTGGCCTTGCGGTTGTACCACCCAAATGTCGAACCGGTGGTCATTCCCTTCGATCAGATCCTGGACGCAGTGAAGAACTCGGTGGTCGATGCCGGTTTGCTGATTCATGAAGGGCAACTGTATTTCCCCAAGATGGGACTGCACAAAGTCGTCGATTTGGGACAGTGGTGGATCGAACAGACCGGCCTGCCTCTGCCGCTTGGCGGAAACGCCGTGCGGCGCGCCCTTGGGCGACCTATCGGCCTGCAGATCGGCCGGGCCATTCACGAAAGCGTGGCCTACGCGCTGGATCACCGCGATGAGGCCGTGAATTACGCCATGCAATTTGCGCGCGACATGGAAACGGAAATGGCCGACAAATTTATCGGCATGTACGTCAACAAGTGGACTCTCGGCTACGGCGAACGCGGCCGGCAGGCCGTCAACGAATTTCTGAGGCGCGGCGTCAGCGCCGGATTGATTCCCGGCTCTCCCGACGCCGAGTTCCTGCTCGAGGAATAATTTCCCGAGAAGGCGCTGGCTTCCCAGCACAAAGATTGAGATTTATTGCCCGTTTGCATGGCACGGGCTTGCCTTGACGCTTATCGGGGCATCGCTTACATTCGATGTGAATTCAATCAAGACGAATAGGGCCCGCATATTGTGACGATGCAACGCGTTCTCTCCACATATTTGTTTGTAAATCGAAAGCTGACAGCCGCGCTGGTGGGCGAAGCGGCGCACGCTGGAGCTTCCGCAATCGAGCTGTTTTGCTCTCGCGGTCATTTCGATTACCGCTCGTCCGACGATGCCCACGAACTGGCCGCGTGGCTTGCGGGAAACAATCTCACTCTCAATTCCATTCATTCGCCGACCACGCGCGATTTTCATCTCTCGCGCGAAAGCGGCGCGCCGCTCTCCATTTGCGACCCGGAGCGCCTGCGCCGGCAGGACGCCGTGGACGAGATCAAGCGCGCGCTGGACCTGGTGGAACACATTCCATTCCGCTACTGCGTTCAACACGTGGCCCGGCATCGCGATCTTCCGGATGAACGCAAGTGGGACGCCACCTTCAGCTCACTTGAAAATTTATCCCTATTTGCGCGCCATCGCGGCATTACCATCGCCATTGAAAACACTCCGGGCGAAATGGCCACTCCCGCAAACTTGAAAAATTTTCTGGAGCAGACGCGCCTTACCGGCGTAAAACTTTGTTTCGACGCCGGACACGCGCATCTTGAGGGCGGCGATCCGGAAGCGCTGCAAAACGTGCGCGACTACGTGGTCACCACGCACATGCACGACAATCGCGGAGAGCGCGACGATCACCTCTTGCCCTACGAGGGAAGCATCGACTGGAGCGCCACGCTCGCGGCCCTGCCGCCCGAAGCACCCATCGTCCTGGAATTGAAGGAGCCCGCCGCGGCAGCGGGTTCCACCGAAGTGCAGGCATTCGCCGAAACGCTGCGCGGCATCCGCACCGTGTTCGACAAATTCGAAGAAGAGCGGGGTTAAGTAGCACAGGCTTCAGCCTGTGGATTTTTGTTACGGCAGCGTTGACTATGCTCAGTCGAAATTCCACAGGCTGAAGCCTGTGCTACATAAAACCCGAATCCGATCGAATTAAATTTCACGCAAAGAGAAGAGAAACGCAAACCAATGCCGATCGTAACCATCCAAGACGTGGGAAAGCACGACGGGCAGGAAGTCACGCTGCGCGGCTGGCTGTACAACCTGCGCGAAGCGGGCAAACTCCTCTTCCCAATTTTCCGCGATGGCACGGGAACGATTCAGGGCGTCGTTTCCTTGAAAGAGCAGCCGGCACCGTTCGAATCCCTGCGCGGCCTGACGCAAGAATCCAGCGTTATCGTCACCGGTCGCATCCACGCGGATAAGCGCGCGCCGGGCGGTTTCGAAATTCAGATCACCGCGATTGAAATCGTGCAGCGCGTGCCGGACGATTCGCCCTACCCGATCCAGCTGAAGGAACACGGCGTCGATTTCCTGCTGGATCATCGCCATCTGTGGATTCGCACGCCGCGCCAGGCCGCCATCCTGCGTATCCGTGCACACGCTGTGCGCGCCGCGCACGAATACATGGATTCGCAAGGCTACATCCTCACGGAAGCTCCAATTTTCACGCCCGCCGCCTGCGAAGGCACCACCAACCTGTTCGAAGTGAATTACATTGACGACCAAAAAGCCTATCTCACGCAATCCGGCCAGCTCTACGTGGAAGCCACGGCCATGGCATTGGGCAAGGTCTACACCTTCGGTCCAACCTTTCGCGCTGAAAAATCCAAGACACGCCGCCACCTCACCGAATTCTGGATGCTCGAACCGGAAGCCGCCTACGCGCACCTGGAAGACATGATGGCGCTGGGCGAAGGCCTGGTCTGCCACGTGGTGCAATCGGTGCTCCAGAACCGCGCGCGGGAACTTGAAACTCTCGGCCGCGACACTTCCAAGCTCGCCGCAGTCACAGCGCCCTTCCCGCGCATCACCTATGACGAAGCTATTCAGGTTTTGCGGCAGCGCGGAAATCCGGCCAAATGGGGAGACGATTTCGGCGGCGACGAAGAAACCATTCTTTCCAGCGCATACGACCGACCAGTGATGGTGCATCGCTATCCCGCCGCCATGAAGGCTTTTTACATGCAGCCGGACCCCGAACGCCCCGAGCTCGCGCTTGGTTTCGATATGCTTGCGCCCGAGGGCTACGGCGAAATTATCGGCGGCGGCGAACGCGTGGCCGACTACGATTTGCTTTTGAATCGGCTTCGCGAACACGACCTGCCGGAGGAAGCGTTTGGCTGGTACTTGGACCTGCGCCGCTACGGCAGCGTCCCGCACGCCGGCTTCGGCCTGGGCCTGGAACGCACGGTTGCCTGGATTTGCGGAACTGAGCACATTCGCGAAGTCATTCCCTTCCCACGCATGATCTATAGAGTCTATCCTTAGTCTCGCCGCCGCCCCCTTTTCGAGGAGAAGCGGCACTAGCTGAACATATGCCGCAAAAAATCAGGATTATCGGCGTACCAATGGACCTCGGCCAAAGCCGTCGCGGGGTGGACATGGGTCCCTCGGCGCTGCGCGTGGCCGGATTGCAATCGCGCCTGAAGCAACTGGGCCACACTGTGGAAGATATCGGCAATGTTTTAGTGAAGCAGCCGGAAGAGCAGCCCTACGGCGAAAAACGCGCCAAGTACCTGAACGAAATTGCCGAGACCTGCCGCGGCCTGGCGGAGATGACCGAGCGTTCGCTTTCGGAAGGATATTTTCCGCTGGTGCTGGGCGGAGATCATTCGCTCGCGGTGGGATCGTTCTCGGGCGTGTCCAATCATTTCCGCGGGCAATCCAAACGCGTGGGATATTTGTGGCTGGACGCCCATGGCGACATGAACACGCCGGAAAGCTCGCCCTCGGGAAACATTCACGGCATGCCGCTGGCGGCCATCATCGGGTACGGCGCGCCGGAACTGGTCGAACTGCTGGGCTACAAACCGAAAGTCGAGCCGCGCAACGTGGTCCTGGTGGGCGTGCGCGATCTGGATGCCAAGGAGCGCCGCTTAATCAAGGAATCCGGAGTGCACGTCTTCACCATGCGCGATGTGGACGAGCGCGGCATGCGCGACGTGATGAGCGAAGCGCTGCGCTTTGTGAGCGACGATACCGACGGCGTGGCCGTCAGCCTGGATTTGGATTTCGTGGACCCAGATGACGCGCCCGGCGTGGGCACTCCCGTGCGCGGCGGCGTAACCTATCGCGAGGCCCACCTGGCGCTGGAAATGATTGCCGACAGCGAAGCCATGGTGTCGCTGGAAGTTGTGGAAATTAATCCGGTCATCGATCTCCACAATCAAACAGCGTTGCTGGGCGTCGAAATGGTTCTTTCCGGATTGGGAAAAAAGATTTTGTAGTGCATTTTGTAGCACAGGCTTCAGCCTGTGGATTTTGATTTGCTCGGCGAGTCGAAAAGCCACAGGCTGAAGCCTGTGCTACTGGAACTTTACAAACCACCATGACCACGGAAAAAAAGCGGCTGCGCATCGGCATTCTCTTCGGCGGGCGTTCGGGCGAGCACGAAGTCTCGCTGATTTCGGCGGCGTCGGTCATCTCCGCGCTCGATCCCGAAAAATACGAAGCGGTACCCATCGGCATCTCCAAGGAAGGCCGCTGGCTCGCCGGAACCGCCGCGCACAAAATGCTTGCCGCCTGCGCTCGGTGAAGTGTTGCGCACCGGCGAAAGCGTAATGCTCTCCGCCGATCCCAATGTGGCTGCGCTTGTCCCCGCGAGCAATTCGCGCGCGGACGCGTTGCACGTGGATGTAGTGTTCCCCGTGCTGCACGGCACCTTTGGCGAGGATGGCGCCGTTCAGGGCTTGCTCGATCTTGCGGGGCTTCCCTACGTCGGCTCTGGCGTGCTGGGCTCCGCCGTGGGCATGGACAAGGATGTGCAAAAACGCTTGTTCCTGCAGGCTAAACTGCCGGTGGGAGATTTTCTGGCCATTCCGCGCTCGGAATGGGAAAAATCGCGCGCTAAAGTTCTGCGCGAGATTCGCAAGAAATTCAAGTTCCCCGTTTTCGTAAAGCCCGCAACGCTCGGCAGTTCCGTGGGCATGACCAAGGCGCATGACGCCAAGGAACTCGCCACCGCCATGGACTTCGCCGGCGAATTCGCGCAAAAAATCTTGGTGGAAAAGGAAATCCGCGGCCGCGAAATCGAACTGTCGGTGTTGGGCAACGAAGATCCCAAAGCGTCCATTCCCGGCGAAATCGTTCCGCACCGCGAATTCTACGACTACGCCGCGAAATATCTGGAGGAAGGCACGCGCCTCTTGATTCCCGCAAAGCTGACAAAAGCGCAGGTAAAGAAATTCCAGGAATATGCAGTCCGCGCATTCCGCACGCTCGATCTATTGGGCATGGCGCGCGTGGATTTTTTCCTGGAGCATCGCACAGGAAAAATTCTGCTGAATGAAGTCAACACCATCCCCGGCTTCACATCCATCAGCATGTATCCGAAACTCTGGGAAGCTTCCGGCCTGCCCTACCGCCAGTTGCTCGACCGCCTCATCGAACTGGCCCTCGCGCAGCACGGCGAACGCACACGCACCAAATATACGATTGAACTCCCCGCCGCTGCTGCTTCCGCACCCCTAAAGGAATAGAAAGTCTGGTCCGAGGCCATAGCGCCATTTGCATCGCTGCCAACTTGCAAACCTTCCCGAGAAAGATTACTGTTCGCGAGAGAATCATATCCTCAACCGCCTGTACCGGCGCTTCCATATGGGGAGGAACCATTGAGAACCAAGCGAATCATCACAGGCTGCGTCGTCTTGCTGGCATTCTTCTGTTTGGCTGTGGGAAGAGCGCAGGTGGCGCAGCAAAAATCGGCCGCGCCGCTCTATAACACTGCCAAGCAGAAACTGAAAGATGGCAAGCCGCTGGTCGGCGCCACCGTGTTTTCTCCCGACCCAAATATGTACTGCGCCATGGCCAACTCCGGCTACGATTTCATGTGGATCGAAATGCAGCACAGCCCGCTGACGTTTGAGGACGTGGCCCACATGATCTGGGCCTGCAGGGGATCGTCCGCAATGCCGTTCGTTCGAGTGCCGGACGCCACCGAGAGCGACATTCAGAAGGCCACCGACATCGGCGCGCTGGGAATCATTGTGCCCACGGTGGACACGGTCGAGAAAGCGCAGGCTGCCGTGAGGTGGGCCAAGTATCCGCCCGAGGGGCGCCGCAGCCAGGGCAACGGGCAGTACGGCGCGCTGTACGGCGCTGACTATCGCCAGACCGCCAACAACAACATGGTGGTGGTGATCATGATCGAAACTCCAATCGGCGTCGAGAATGCCGAGAAGATCGCCTCGGTTCCGGGAATCGATGTGATTTTTGCCGCCAGCACGGACCTTGGAAATTTTTCGGGACACAAACAGGGCGACAAGGAATACGAAGCCATGGTTTCCAGAATTCACGACGTCACTTTGGAACACGGCATTCGACTGGGCGGCCCGCAGGCTTGGAAGGACCGCTCCGGATTTACCTTTTTTCAGGCGCCAGGCGAAACCGCGCTCATCAAGCTTGGAGCCGAGGTAAATTTGGGTCGCACTCCTGCGCCGGCGGGAGGCGCAAAGCCGGGAGTTGCGCAAACGGAAGGGTCAGAGCCGCACTGAAGGGATCGAGCTCTGAGTGGCGTAGGCTTCAGCCTGCGCGGGGTTAGTCCTAGCAAGCATTAAAACCGCACAGGCTGAAGCCTATGCCACGTCAAGCCCCGAAACATTGAGGTTCGTTCCACGCGACAGTCTCTTTGGTACTGGTCTATAATGGCGCGTCTAAAAAAGTTTGACCCAGGACTTTGCCGATGCTTTCAATTCGCCCTGCCACAAAAGAAGACGCCGATTTGCTCGCCGGGATGATTCGCGAACTCGCTGCGTTTGAAAAACTCGAACACGAAGTTGGGATGACGGCTGAGGACGTTGCACGCGATGGCTTCGGTCCCCACCCAAAATTCCGGGCTGTAATTGCTCAATGGAATGGCGAGCCTGTCGGGTATGCCGTGTTCTTCGAGTTTTACTCCTCGTTTCAGGGACGCGCAGGATTATTTCTGGATGATTTGTATGTCCGGCCGGCCTCTCGCACACATGGCATTGGCACGGCGCTGATCAAGCATGTGGCCGGAATCGCCTGGCGCGAAAAATATTTCTGCATGCGCTGGGAAGTGTTGGACTGGAACAAGCCGGCCATACAGTTTTACAACAACCTGGGCGCAGCGTTTCTGGAAGAGTGGAAGCCGGTGATTCTGATCGGCGACGCGCTCGAAGCGGCGGCCAAGGGAACCTCGTAAGCCTATTCATTTCAAAACATTACCGCGTCGACCCGCTTATTCACCAAATCCCTGCAATATTTCGGCCCCTCAAACGTCTTCACTCTTAGATGGACAAGGCAGCGAGCGCAAACTGGATCATGGCTGAGCAAGATCAGCGGCTCACCGAGACGATCGGCCGGGAACAGGGCCGGCTGCGCAATTTCATTCGCAGGCGCGTCTCCGATGAAGCCGACGCGGAAGACATTTTGCAGGACGTCTTCTACGAGCTCATCGAAGCCTACCGGCTGATGAAGCCCATCGAGCAGGCCGGCGCGTGGCTGTTTCGCGTGGCCCGCAACCGCATCATCGACCGCTTCCGGAAGAAAAAGCCGGAGTCGCTGTCGGCCGGTAGCGTTCCGGAGAACGACGAAGGCGATCGTCTCTCGCTCGAAGACCTGCTTCCATCGCCAGATGCGGGACCGGAGGCCACCTATGCGCGAAGCATCCTCGTCGAAGAGCTTGAAGAGGCGCTCGACGAACTCCCGGAAGAGCAACTCGAAGTTTTCCTCGCGCATGAATACGAGGGAAAAAGCTTCAAGGAGATTTCCGCCGAAACGGGAGTCGGGGTCAACACTCTGCTCTCTCGCAAACATCACGCTGTTCTTTATCTTCGCCGGAGGCTGCAATCCATCCACGAAGAATTTTTGAGTCAATGACTTTTTGAGTGCATAAGGAGAACCAACATGAGAGGAAATAAATTTTTTCGGGTATTGAAATTCGTGGCCATCGGAATCGTGGCCTTCACGGTATTCGGTTTCGTGGTCACGCATCTGTGGAACTACCTGATGCCGGGCCTGTTCGGGCTTCGCATGATCACCTTTTGGCAGGCCGTGGGATTGATGCTGCTGGGGCGATTGCTCTTCGGCGGATTCAGACCGGGCCGCGGCGGCATGGGTTGGCGCGGCGAAATGATGCGCCGATGGGAACACATGACGCCCGAGGAGCGCGAGAAATTCCGCGAAGGAATGCGCGGCCGTTGCGGCACGCCGCGCGCGTCGACGCCCGAGCCGACGCACTAGCGCGTTAAAGTAGCACAGGCTTCAGCCTGTGGGTTTTGGTCCTTGCAAGGCCAAAAATCCACAGGCTGAAGCCTGTGCTACGTAAACCCACTGCTCATGAACACAGGACTTCCTGCAATTGCTTGAGGCTGGGATTTTCCTACCTTACACTGAATTGGTTCGAGTGCGGGTTTGCTAAGCTCGGGTCATTAACACCATGAAAATTTCAAAATTTTTCGTCTTCGTTGGTGTGTTGTTCGCCATCTCGGTAGTGGTGTATCTGACCACCACGCCGAAGGGCAGCGAAATTCCTCTCACGGGAATCGTCACCGGCAATGACGTGATTGTGAGCTCGCAAATCGCAGGCCGCATGATTCGCCTCACCGTCGATGAAGGTTCGCAAGTCCACAAGGGCGACTTGATCGCGGAAATCGATCCGGCGGAGTGGCTCACGGCGCGCGATTCCGCGGAAGCCAACATCCACATGCTGGAAAATAAAGTGATTTCCGCGGCAGGCACGCGCAGCTGGACGGACGACCAAACCAGCGCCTCGGTGCGCCAGGCAGAAGCCAATCTTACTTCCGTGCGCTCGCAGCTCACGCAGGCGCAGGCAAACCTGTGGCGCGACCAAACTACATACAAGCGCACGCAAAGTTTGTTTGACGCCGGAGTGGCGGCCGCGCAGGACCGCGACCTGGCCCTTGCTGCCATGCAATCCTCTGAAGCAGCCGTTAAATCGTTGGAAGATCAGGTTCGCGCGGCGGAAGCGCAAGTTGCCGTGGCCACCGCCAATCGTAAACAGCTGGACGTGCAGCAAAGCGATCTGGCCGCAACGCGCGCGCAACTTCAGCAGGCGACCGCGGACAAGGCCACCGCGGACGTGCATCTCAGCTACACAAAAGTTTTCGCGCCACTGGAGGGCATCGTCTCCGTGCGCGCCGCGCGGCAGGGCGAAGTGCTGCAAGTGGGCGAGCCGATCGTAACCGTGCTGGACGTGGACCACCTGTGGGTGCAGGCGGACGTGGAGGAAACCTACATTGACCGCGTTGGGCTCAACCAGCACATCAATATTCGGCTTCCCTCCGGAAATACGCTGGATGGCACCGTGATTTTCAAGGGCGTGGAAAGCGATTTTGCCACGCAGCGCGACGTCAGCCGCACCAAACGCGACATCAAAACTTTTGAAATTAAAGTGGCCGTCCCCAACAATGGGCGCACGCTGATGTCCGGCATGACCGCGACCGTGCTGCTGCCGCCGCTTCCTTCGGACCAGAGCTGGTGGCGTCGGATTATTTAGATTTTGGTAGCGCCGGCTTCAGCCTGCGGGGTTTAGTCCTAGCAGGTCAAAACCCCGCAGGCTGAAGCCCGTTTCGCTGGACTGAAACGGAATCCTTGAGCTGCGGATACAAATGCATGAACACAACCGAAACCAACGCCATCGAAGTCACCAACTTAAGAAAGCAATTTGGCGAATTCGTGGCCGTGAAGGAAGTCAGCTTCACGGTGCATGCCGGAGAAGTCTTCGGCCTGCTGGGGCCGAACGGCGCGGGAAAGACCACGCTGATTCGCATGATGACCACGCTGACACCGCCCACATCGGGCACGGCAGTCGTGGGCGGGCACAACGTGGTCACGGACGCCGACGGCGTGCGCCACGCCATCGGCGTGATCCCGCAGGCGCTCACCTCCGATCCGGAACTGACGGCGCGCGAAAACATGAACATCCACGCCAAGCTCTACGGACTGACAAAAACCGATCGCGAGAAATTGGTCCCGCAATTATTGGAATCCGTGGGGCTGACGGAATTCACCGACAAATTAGTGGGAAGTTTTTCCGGCGGAATGCGCAGGCGCCTGGAGATCGCGCGCGGCCTGGTGCACTCGCCCAAAATTATGTTCCTCGACGAGCCCACCACGGGCCTGGATCCCGTGTCGCGCACAGCGGTGTGGGAAATGATTACGCGCCTGAAAGAATCGGCGGGGCTTACTATTTTGCTGACCACGCACTACATGGATGAAGCGGATAATCTCTGCGACCGCATCGCCATCGTCGATCATGGCCAACTGGTGGCCCTGGACACACCCGCGAAATTGAAGGACAGCGTGCCGGTCGTGGACATGGTGGAAGCGGAATTCGAGAATTCGCCGGCCGATTGGAAAGCGTCTCTGGAAAAATTAAATGGAGTAGCCAGCGTTGCCGATCACGACGGCGTCTGGCACATTTCGACGACCAGCGGCCCGCTCACTGTGCGGGGGCTCATGGATACGTCGCGCGATCGCGGCGTGAACGTGAAGCGCGTCTCCGTGCAGGGCACAACGCTGGACGACGTGTTTCTGTACTACACGGGACGCCAGCTGCGCGACGCCGCTTCGGACAGCATGAAACGCGACGTGAGCCATTTGTACAAATAAGGGAAAGCCGGGTGCCGCACCCTTTGTGGGCTTCAAAGGGTGCGGGTTTAGGTTCAACGACACCGGGATGTGGAGAAAGGAATTGGCCGAAAATCCCCACCCTTGCAAAACCCGCAAGGATGGGGCACCCGGCAAAGCATGAAAGTCCAGCGCATCTCCGCCATCATCGAACGCGACATGCGGAAATTTTTCCGCAGCCCCGCGCTGATGATGAGCTCCATGATTTTTCCGCTGATGCAGCTCATCGTGCTGGGCTACGCCTTCGGTGGAAAAATCAAGGGCATCAAAGTCGCGGTGGTGGATGAGGACCGCACCGTGTACTCGCGCGACCTGCGCGAACGTTTTAACGCCATCGTCGCGGGGCCGGGGACCATGCAGGTAGAAAACTACAACTCCATCTCCGACGCCACCGTCGATCTGCGCGCGGGGTTTGTGCGAGCCGTGGTCTACATTCCCGTGGATTATTCGCGGCGCGTCGATCAGGGGAACCGCCCGCGCATCGCCTTCATCGAAGACAACACCGACAATTTCGTGACCGACGAAATCCTCACGCGCATGCAGGATTTGGTGAAGGACATCAATCAGGGGCTGAATCCGTTTCAGCCTGGGCAGCGCTTGACGGTGCCATTGCCGCGCTTGAATCCGCTGGTGGATTTGCAGGTCGTGGAACTCTATCCCTACATCGAATACATCAAGTATTTGCTCTCTGGCTCGATCGCCATGTCCGTTTTCATCGTGGCCATGATCGGCGGCGGCATCACGTTTATCGACGACAAATCGCGCGGCCTGCATGAAGGCTACCTGGTAACTCCGATCACCAAAACAGAACTGATTCTGGGCCTCACTTTTTCCGGCGCGTTCAAGGGCCTGATGGCCGGCACCACCATCACCATCATCGGCGGCCTGATTGCCGGAATCGACCGCCTGTGGGATCCCGTGCGCCTGTTTTATCTTATGGTTGTGTTGGGCACAACTTCGGTGGCCATGATCAGTTTCATGTTTCTGCTGATGGTGCGCGTCAGCGATCCGCTGGTGCCGCGCGCCATGTTTGGCGTGTCTGAATACGCTGCTGTACTTCCCTTCAGGAGCAATTTATCCGGTGGAGGGATTTCCAGTGTGGCTGCGATGGATTTCCTACATCGACCCATTCACCTACGCCGTTCACGCGCTCAAGGCGCTGCTTTTGAAAAATGCGGGCTTCTCGGCCATCTATTCGGATATTCTTATTCTGACCGGATTTTCGGTTGTGCTGGTCAGCCTCTCCGTTGCTTTCTTCAAGAGGCAGATTTAGGATGCCACAGGGAGAAACATTCATGGGACTGCTTGACGCCGGCGCCGAAGAACCCAAATCCAAGGCACTGCGCTACGTGGTCAGCGGAGTTGTCCTGGCCATCTTGCTCGGTGTGGGCTTGTGGTATCCGCTGCGTTACACCGCCGAGAAACGCACCGTCGACCGCTTCATGCACGCCGTGGTGGTGGGAGATTCGCAGCAGGCATACCAAATCTGGCATCCTCATGCCAGTTTTTCGTTTCAGGATTTCTTGAGCTTTTGGGGACCGAAGGGGTATTACAGCCCGATCAAGAGTTTTCGGATTGAAACCGCGGAAGTGCCGCCCAAGGGCGGGACCGGCGTGGTGGTCACGATCGAGCTGAGTGAATACGATACATTTCCCAAATCCGACGAAACATTGAAATCCGCGCGCAACCGCGAAGTGCAGCTGTGGGTGGAGCGCTCCGACCAGTCCATGAGCTTCCCTCCGCCATAGGCGATTATGTAGCACAGGCACTCTTGCCTGTGTGCTTTTTGCGATTGATCACTTTGTGGATGCGCTTAACTGATAGAAAATCGCACAGGCAAGAGTGCCTGTGCTACTTAGAGCTCGCGCACGGCGGAAAACAATTCGCTGGGCGTAATCGTCGAAGTGCCCAGCTTTCCCACAACCACGCCCGCTCCGGCATTCGCGAGAACCGCGGCGTCATGAATGGGAATACGCGCTGCAATCGCCAGCGCAAGTACGGAAAGCACCGTGTCGCCCGCGCCAGTCACATCGAAAACCTGTCGGCCATGTGCGGAGTGGTCGATTCCCGCTCGGCCCAACCGCTCGTAGCTAACTTCACTGCTGGTCGCTGAAACATGGAACCCCTTCGGCGACGTGTCCTCAAATACATTAAGTCCATCAGGGCCTCGCGTGATCACCACGGACGAACAACCAAAATGTGCCAACAAAGCTCGCCCCGCCTGCTCCACCGACTCGTCGTCTTTCAACAGGAGCGAGACAAAAAAGCCGGCCTCTTTGGAGTTGCACACAATTAAGCTGGCGCCTCGATAGGCATACAACCTTGACTCTTTCGGCTTGACCAACGCGGGCACGCCCAGGCGATGGCACTCTGTCAGAATACGATCCGCGAGCGAATCCGTGACCACACCCTTGGCGTAGTCAGACACTACCAACGCGCCGAGTTGCGGGAGCGCGGTCTTGATAGCCCGAACCAGACGGTCTTCCAGCGAACGGCTGATGGGCTCGCGCTTCTCGCGGTCCACACGCACAATTTGTTGATGCTTGGCGACGATGCGCGTTTTTACAGTTGTTGGGCGGGACGAGTCGGCCACGACTCCTTTAGTGGCCATGCCATCTGCTCCAAAGAGGGAACGAATGGCGCGCCCGTCCTCATCTTCGCCAACCACTCCAAAAGGAAACACCGTCGCGCCTAGCGCGGCCAAGTTTCTGGCCACGTTTCCCGCTCCACCCAGCACCTGGCTCTCGCTGGCAAAGTCCACCACGGGAACCGGAGCCTCCGGTGAGAGGCGCGTGGCCGAACCCCACACGTAGCGGTCCAGCATGAAGTCGCCCACTACGCCGATGCGCCTGCCTCGAATGGCTTTCGCAAATTGCGCGAGTTTTCGATTGTCAATGGTCATGTCCGGGGAAAATACCCTTGTGGGTTTGGCACTCTCACGGTCCTTTGCGATCAAAATGAAATGCTTAGCATGCATACGCACTCTAGCAGAGGTGAATTCGCTGGAGCAACTTTAGGTAGATTCCCGGCTGGGGACTGGATTCCATTGAACGGAGCGAATTAGATTGCGCTGAAGCTATTGAGGAGCGTCTCGCTTGATCCCCAAAAGGCATTCTTCGCCGTCCTGGCGAGCCCATACGACGGTCCCAGATTAACTCCCCATGTGTGTCCGGACTTGCAATTTTGTACCAACTTTTATTTGTTCATAAGCTCGAACGCCCACGCCGCGATCGGATATATCTTCCACCTGTCCGTGTGACGATCGCGGATTTCCGGCTTCGTCCACCCACCGCAGGACCAAGCGCACATCCAGCTTAACTCTCGGCTCGGACCTGTCTTTGAGCATATCCAAATAGATCGGCAAATGCCCACGATGGATTAGGAAACTCGCCGTGCCGGAATAAGTACAAGCTGACGCAATCGTTTACAGCCCCTTCGATGTGCGGAAGGCACGAACTACGTCAGCCGGATCTCGATGTTCTCCATCCACCGCGTAATTCATGGCGCGCATTTCGTCCACGGATATTTTCCCTGCCAGCGCGCCGATTGCGCTGCGGACTTCGGGATGTTTTTCAAGTGTGGCAAGGCGCACCAGGGGCACGGCCTCGTAAGGCGGAAAATAGTTGCGGTCGTCTTCCAGCGCAACCATATGCAGCGACACAATCACTCCATCTGTCGAGTTCCCTGCCACCAGGTCCACCTGCTTATCCGCCAGCGCCCGGTAGAGCAAGCCGAGATCCAGGATGTGCGGCTCGCCCGCGAAATGCAGCCCATACGCGGACAGCCAGCCGCGATAACCGTCCGGCCGCTCCATAAATTCGTAGCCGAACCCGGCGCGCCATTTCGGAGCGTAGGGCGCAACGTCCGAAATCGTGCGCAGATGCAGTTTCTCGGCGTCCTCGCCACGCACAACCATCGCAAAGGTGTTGTTAAAGCCCAGCGGCGGCATCGCCTCCACATTGAACCGCTTGCGATACTGGTCCTGAACCGCCAGGAATGTTTGCGATGCCGTCTGATTGGGAACCAGAGAATTTTTCAATACGGCAGTGAAGGCCGTGCCCGTATATTCCGGATACAGATCAATCTTTCCAGAGACCAACGCATCGTGGCAGATAAATGTCCCGCCGAGGTTCAAGCGCCGCTCCACGCGCATCGACGAATGCGCCTCAATCTGCTGCGCAAACAATTCCCCAAGTACAATTTGTTCGGTGAAATTCTTCGATCCTACAACGATGGTGTCCCCGCCGCGCTTGCCGCAACCGATGGTTGCGAGCATGGCGAGCAACACGAAGGCACATAACGAAAACGAGGCCCGGCCCTTTTTCTTCCAGCACATGAGGGCGGCAAAGGTTGATTTGTAGAAATCGTGGAACAGTGCAGGTCTTTTGTGGCGCCGGCGTCCCGCCGGCGGTCTTGCCATGTGCGGAGCCCGAAAAACTACCGGCGGGACGCCGGCGCCACCACACCGCTCAGAGTTATTTGCGCAACTCATCGTTTTGCAATGCTCCGCTGGAAATATCCTAATCCTGAATCGGCGGCAATCGCGAGACCAGCAGCGGGAATCGCGCCCGCCAGAATAACCTGATTGTTGACCATGGCCAGGCCGCGAAAAATAAAGACTCCCAGGCCGCCCGCGCCAATTGCCGCGGCAATCGTGGTCACGCCGATAGAAATCGCGGTGGCCACGCGAACACCTGCCAGCAAAACGGGGGCTGCCAGCGGCAACTGCACCTGCCAGAGCACCTGACGCGGAGTCATGCCCATGCCTCGCGCGGACTCAACGACCGCAGGATCGACCTCTGCTATGCCGGTGCAAGTATTTCGCAAAATGGGCAGCACAGCGTAAAGGGAGAGCGCTACGATGGCCGTGCTCGCTCCAACGCCACCGATAAATGGTACGGGGATCAGGAATCCGAACAGCGCCAGGCTGGGAATTGTCTGCACAACATTGGCCGCGCCGATCACCCAGCGCTGTAGCTTTGCGCGGCGAATCAGCGCGACCCCGAGTGGCAACCCGATGGCCAGCGAAATGGCCATGGATGCCCCGACCAATGCAATATGCTCGACGAATCGTTCGAACACCTCGCCGCGATTGCGCAGCATAAATTCATACCAGTTCATTAAAGCCCCTCTCTGCCCGCACCTGATTCGAGCGACGCCGCGAACGCGTGGACCTCCGGTTCGGAAGCCTTCAGAAATTCCGCCGGTGCATACACTCCCACGAGCCGTCCTTGATCAAGCAGGGCGATGCGCGTGCCCAGGAACAGTGCCTCTCTCACATCATGCGTTACAAAGACTATCGTTTTGCGTAAGCGCAGCGCCAGGGCGCGAAATTCGCGCTGCAGGTCGGCGCGCGTGATTGGATCGAGCGCGCCGAATGGCTCGTCCATCAGCAATATGGGAGGGTCAGCGGCGAGGGCGCGCGCAACGCCCACGCGCTGCTTCTGACCGCCTGAGAGGGCAGACGGGCGCCGCTTGGCGAACTCATCCGGCGGCAGGCCAACCAACGAAAGCATCTCACGGACGCGAGCCTGAATTTTCTCTTCCGGCCATTTTTCCAGTTGCGGAACCAGGCCCACGTTGCGCTCGACCGTCCAATGCGGAAACAGTCCGGCGTCCTGAATGACGTAACCGATCCCGCGGCGCAGCTGGATGGGGTCCCAGGACGTGCTGAGACGCCCCGAGATGAGAATTTCGCCTTCCGTAGGCTCCATGAGTCGATTTATGAGTTTAAGTGTGGTGGTCTTGCCAGAACCGCTGCGTCCCAGCATAACAAGCGTTTCGCCCTGGGAAATGCTAAGATTCAGCCCGGAAATGAGGGTTGCGCCGGACGGCAGCCGGAAGGTCGTTGCGCGGAATTCAACGGCGTATCCGCCCTGGAATCCATCACTTAGCGAACTCACGCCGCTTTTCCTCCTTGACCAGGGCAGTCAGAATATTTGACCGTATCGAAAACCATGAGTTGACTCCTGACCTAGAAGCATCTAAATCTGGTGCTTAGCTTGACGCTCCGCCTCCATGGGCTGGATATCAAGGCTGGTGCGAGGCGCGATCATTGCATTGGAGGAACTCTTGAATTCACAATCCGTGGCGCAATGTACACGCATCGATCAGCTCACTGCTCGCCTGCAAGCGGCGCGTCGCCAGAGTGAAGAGTTGTTTCAAATCGTTCACCCCGCAGCACTGTACGACCGCCCAGTGCCGGAACGCCACAGGATTATTTTTTATTTGGGACACCTGGAAGCCTTCGACTGGAATCTGCTGCGCGAACCGCTTGGCCTTTCTTCCTTTGACCCCGGCTTTGACCAACTCTTCGCGTTCGGGATTGACCCCGTTGAAGGTGGGTTGCCAACGGATGAGCCCAAGGATTGGCCTCCGGTTGATCGGGTTCTGGAATACAACAAGCGCCTTCGCGAACACCTGGACGCCGGGATTCGAGAAGTTGCTGCGAAGGATCTCCAGCTTGCACCTCTCGAACAGGGCCGATTGCTGGAGGTGGCCATCGAACATCGCCTGATGCACGCCGAAACCCTCTCGTACATGCTGCACCAGATGCCTGTGAGCCGCAAAATCGGAAAACCCGCGGCCCCTCCGCCATTCGCCAGTGCAAGAGGCCCCCGCATTGTGAGAATTCCCTCTGGGACAGCCACTTTGGGACTGGCTCGCGGCGAGAACGAACGCTTTGGATGGGACAATGAGTTCGAGGAGCATCGCGTCGATGTCCCCGCATTTGCAATCGATACTTACAGTGTAACGAACGCGGATTTCTTGCTCTTCCTTCGCCAGGGCGGCTATAAGAATCGCGACCTGTGGAGCGATTCTGCCTGGCAGTGGATTACTTCGCAGGACCATCGTCACCCGTCGTTTTGGATTCCATGCGGAGATTCCTGGAACTATCGCGGCATGTTCGAGGAAACTTCCTTGCCACTGGACTGGCCCGCGTACGTCAGCCACGATGAGGGCTCGGCCTATGCGCGGTGGGCGGGAAAGGAGTTGCCCAGCGAAACGCAGTGGCATCGCGCCGCGCTTGGCACTCGCAGTGGAAACGAACGCGCGTATCCCTGGGGTGAGCAAGGCCCGAGCGCACGGCACGGCAATTTCGACTTCCAGCGATGGGATCCGGTTGCCGTGGGATCGTACCCGCAAGGCAACAGCGACTTTGGCGTGGCCGATCTTGCGGGCAATGGTTGGGAATGGACGCGCACGCCGTTTGCGCCATTTCCTGGATTTCAACCGTTTTCTTTCTATCCAGGATATTCCGCAAATTTCTTTGACCAAAAGCATTTTGTGATGAAGGGCGGCTCGCCACGCACAGCCGCATGCATGTTGCGGAGGTCGTTTCGCAATTGGTTTCAGCCGCATTATCCGTATGTGTATGCGAAATTTCGCTGCGTCGAACCTTGAAGTGTAGGGGCACGGCAATGCCGTGCCCCTACACCGCCGGATCGAAACCAAGCGCAATGGATTTTGCGCGAAAACGAATCGAGGAAACCACATGGCTACAGCGGTGATAGCCCAACATCCAAAATCGGACATGGCTGGGGAAGTGCGCGCGGGTTTGCTCCGCCCCGGACAGAAAGAATTGCCTTCCAAGTATCTCTATGACGAGGTGGGGTCGGGGCTGTTCGAAGTCATCAGCGTGCTGCCCGAATATGGATTGACGCGCGCCGACGAGCGGCTCATGCGCCGCCACGCCCTCGACATCGTCTCTCGCCTGAAGCCCCAGGTGCTGGTTGCGGAACTAGGCAGCGGCAGCGGCAAGAAAACACGCTGGCTGCTGGAAGCGCTGGCACGGCGCCAGTGCACCACCTACTGCCCAATTGAAATTTCGCCCACGGCTCTTGCGCGTTGTGAACATGAGCTGGGCGGGATTGAATGCGTCAGCATCGTGGGATTTGAGCAGCCCTACCTCGACGGCCTGCTGGCCGCGACGGCCCGGCGCAAGGAGAACGATCATGTGCTGGTGCTGTTTCTGGGAAGCACCATTGGCAATTTCGATCGCGACGCCGCGGAACGGTTCCTTGGCGAAGTGCGCCGCATCCTTTTTCCCGGCGATGCTTTACTGCTGGGGACGGATCTCGAAAAACCGCTGCCGCAATTGATCGCGGCCTATGACGATGCCATCGGCGTGACGGCCGCATTCAATCTGAATCTTCTGGCGCGAATCAACCGCGAGCTGGGCGCTGATTTCGATCTTTCCGCGTTCCGGCACGAAGCGCGCTTCGACGCCGATCACCGGCGCGTGGAAATGCACCTGGTATCGTTGCGGGATCAGAAGGTCACAATTCCCGGCTCGGTGTGCACGGTTAGTTTCTCAAATGATGAAACCATCTGGACGGAAAGCTCGCATAAATTCCGTGCCGAAGAGATTTCCGCCCTGGCGATGCGCAATGGATTTCGTTGCGATGCGCAGTGGATCGATGCTCAGTGGCCTTTCGCGGAAAGTTTGCTGACTGCAGAGTAAACCCAGACCTCTCCGCGTCTCTCCTCTTTTCTCTGTGTCCTCTGTGTTAAAGCTTTTGCAGTCCAAAAATGCCAAAACTTTTAACACAGAGGACGCAGAGAAAAGAGGAGAAGTACGGAGAAGCGGATTTCTTTCGGTTTCTTGCGATGAAAAGTTCAGATGGCTCGCGCTTTTGAAACATGCAAAACGGTTTCGGCGCTCCATGTTTCCGTTGGACCCAGCGTCACATTCCAAACAGCCAGAATTTGCGACCCTTGATAGACACGTTCGAATCCTTCCTCGGATTCCGAAACCGTCTCGATGGGCGAAATCCACAAATGGCTTGCGCCGGCCGCTTCAATTTCCACGGCCACGTTCTGCCATTCATCCGCGAATCGCACGCGCGAGCCATCCACGACACCGCTCCATTCCAATGGTTTCCTTTCGCCCGCAAATTCAATGAAGCGGTCTGGCACATTGGGCGCCAGGAGATTCACCACCATCTCCAGCCCCACGGTGAACTGCACGGGACTTGAGTCCGCAGGCTCCGCTCCGCTGAACGCGAGGTCGATGCGGCAACCAGCGTCGAAGCCCTTTCATCGTTTTCAAATCGCAAAACTTTTAGCACGTTCAAGATCTCTTTTGCATCCACACCCGCAATTACCTGAAGCAGGGGCGCTTCCTTGCTCAACTTGATTTCTTCCGCGCTTGCGTCCTCAACCTTATAATCCCCTCCCGCAAACGGAGCGCTCTCCTCAAGTTGAAGCGCTTCATATTCGGCATGTGTTTTTCCCGGCGCGAAAAGCAGCAAGCGGAATGTATTGCGCGGCCAGCGATCGTATTTCAGATGTTTTTCGAGGCCCGGTTCCTTGGCGATTGTCTGATCGTGAATGGATGCTACCTTGGCGGCAAACTGGGCGGCGTTCGTCAATCGGGAGTGGTAGGCCTCCACGCGCCGCTGCAGCGAATTGATCAGCGTCACCGCGCTTGGCCGAAAATCCAGAACCTCCAGCGTGCCGCCGTCGGAAGGTTTTATGAGAGCAGCAAAGTGCCGGCGAAGTAATTTCGATTTCTTCCCTGCCGTCGGCGTCAAAATCGAGCCGCGTCATGGTCTGATAGGGCTTCGCGCCGTGCTGCAGGCCGTCCGCGATGCTCTCCGCGCGAACCAGTTCCCGCCACAGCTCAGTGCGCAGGTGCGGGGCGTACAGGCCGCCGAAGATTCCGTGCCAGTAGGCGTCGTTGCATTGCGAGCGCATCAGGTGCGTGATGGCCGTGGCGCGCAGAACAGCTCCCTTGGCTCCGCGCCTCGATCCCTTCGGGCCGCCGCTGCGAAGTTTGGATGAGACGCGCAGCATTTTCTTGTGCAGCAGATTGGCCTCGGCATATTTGCTGAAAAATCCGCGCCAGAATCCGCCGCGCAGGAATCGCCGCACATCGGGGCGGCCGGAAAATTCATCGAGGAGCGCGTGAAATTTCTGGCGTACCGAGGTAGGCAATACCCATTCCATCATCTCCGTGTAGGACGCCGTGGGCAGGTCCACGCGGCCCAGCGGAGCATGCGACGCCAGCGCCTCGCCCGGCGGAACCATTTCCAGCCAATCGTAGTTTGCATCAATGGCGGAGAAGAAATTGTCGAGCCAGCCGTCGCGGTAGCAATGCTCGAAAGTGTGCGGCCAGGCGCCGAATTTCTCCATGTCGTCGCCCATGGAGGCCATTCCGCCCGGGTGAGTGCCGGCGGAGCGGCGAAGAAACGCGATGGAGTCCTCGACGCTGCCAAAGGGAAGCAGGTAGCGCAGCTCCTGAAGCCCGGGAATTATCTTAACGGTGCTGCCACATTCGTCAGCCACGTAGTAGCCAAACAGCTCGGCGATCTCGCGCCCGGCGGTAAGAAAATGGCTGTCGTCGACCAGCGTGTATTCCATTCCCGATTCGGCCAAGGCTTGGGGCAATTGCGGCTCCCACACGCGTTCCGCAAGCCACGCGCCGATGGGGCGCTTGCCGAAATGCTTTTCAACAAAATCACTCAAGCGCCGAATTTGCTCGATGCGATCTTCGTAGGGAATGGCGATCAGGATCGGCTCGTAAAATCCTCCGCCGACAATCTCCACCTGGCCTCGGGCCACCATTGCGGCTATGCGCTGGACATACTCAGGATGTTTTTCCGCCATCCACTCCAGCAGCGAACCGGTGTAGTGCAGCCCCACGCGCACGCGCGGGTGGCGCGCCAGGCACTCCACAAACGGCAGGTAGGAACGTTCGAAGGTGCGCTCCATTACATCGTCAAAGTTGCCGACGGGTTGGTGCGCGTGAATGAGCAGAACCAAGTTGAATTTCGACAAGCGAGAACCTCGCGGCCGCGCAGACTGTATATAGTAACGCGGGTAGTTGCGAAGATGGAAATTCAAATGCCCGATTGCCACCATAAGGAACAGCGACAATAGCGCGCCAGGCATGCGCCATTTTCCAGCGTCTGCTAAGATGCCCTGCTCGCTTCTGAAATCGATACAAGGCCACAAAAAGCATATGGAGTCGCACAAAAAAGATCGGCTGTATCAGAAAGGGCTTGAAGCCTTCAATTCCGGCCACTTCTACCATGCCCACGAGCATTGGGAAGAGGTGTGGCTCGAAACGCCCAATCCGGAAAAAATGTTTTTGCAGGGTTTGATCCAGGTTGCCGCTGCCTTTCACCACTATTCCCGCTCGAACCTGCAAGGGACTCGAAATTTACTTCTGGCGGGGCTCCTGAAACTCGATCGCTTCCCGGAAATTCATGCCGAGCTTGAAATTGAACGGCTTCGACTGGCAGTGCGCGAATGGCTGGCCGCCCTCAACGCTGGTGAGATTCCCAAAAACGAAAAACTTCCGCGAATCGTGCATAGGCGGTTCAAGTAGCACAGGCTTCAGCCTGTGGATTTTAATTCAACATCGGCGCAAACCCCACAGGCTGAAGCCTGTGCTACTAAAGACGATCTCTCCATAAGCTTGTGAACGCCGCTAAAACACTCGTGGCAGAAATCTCGGCTTGCCGCCCATGGCAGTGCGGTAGGCTGGGTTCGACAAAAGAACACCATCCTCAACTTTTATCCTGCGCCGCAAAATCTCCAGATCTCCCAGTGTCCCGGCAATGGCCGTAATCCAGGCCGTGTGAATCATGGGCAGCGAAAATATTTCAAGCACCACAGCCACATAGTTGGGATGCCTCACCCAGCGATACGGCCCCGTGCTCACCACTCCCACGCGCGACGATTCCATGACCTCCACGTTCCAATGCCCTGCCAGAGTTGCGATCACCCACCAGCGCAGAAGATTGGCCAGAACAAACAGCACGGCCATGGGAATAGCGAGCGCGGGAATGAAGGGGCGATGCAGGATCAGGACTTCAGCGCCGGCGCAAACAAGGACGCCGCCATGCAGAAAAACCATCCAGCGAAAATGCGCTTCGGGAATTTTTCGAACGCCTTGTTTTTCGAGCTGCTGTTGGTTGCGGCGTGAAATCCCGAGTTCCGCAAGCCGCCCAATCCCTACCAGCAAGAGCAATGAGATATAGGCAAAGGTCATGGCCATTGCAACAGGAGCATCTCCGCGGTGAATCCCGGCCCGAAGGCCATCATGAGTCCGTAGCTGCCCGACGGCATTTCCTTTTGAACCATCCATTCGTTCAGGATAAATAGAACGCTGGCGCTCGAAAGATTGCCGTACCGCCGCAAGATGTCCCAGGAAACTTCCGTGTCCGAACGATTCAAGCCCAATTCTTCCTGCATATAGGAAAGCAGCTTTTGCCCGCCGGGATGCAGCAGATACGCGGAGATATCCTCCTGTCGCAATCCCTGGCGCGCCAGAAAACCTTCGGCCAATTCTTTGACTCTTTCGCGGATAATTTCAGGCACATCCTTGGAAAGCACGATGTGGAAACCGGAATCGCGCAAATCGAATCCCATGGCCCCGAGCGAATCGGGAAACAGAAAGCACTCGGAAGCCAAAATGCGCGGGCCGGGGGCTTCGCGGCCGGTGACCACCACGCCCGCGGCGCCGTCGCCAAACAGCACGGCGGAAATCAAGTTGGCCTGCGAAAAATCCTTGCGTTGAAAAGTGAGCGTGGGAAGCTCGACCGCGATCAGCAGAGCTGTGCGATCCGGAAATGCGGTCAGATATTCCCAGGCGCGCGCCAGGCCCGCGGCGCCTGCCGCGCAGCCCAGCTCCGTGATGGGGAGCCGCCGCACATCCGGGCGAAATCCCATGATGGTGGCGACGTGCGCGTCAAGCGAAGGAATCATGACGCCCGTGCAGGACACCGTGATCAGCAGATCCACGTCCGTGGGCGCCATTCCGGCTTGCGCCAGCGAGCGCTCGGCAACCTGCAGGCCAAGTTCTACGGACTTTTCACGATACTCTGCATTAATCTGTGCCAACGACCGGGGCTCAATCGTGTAATCCATTGGAAACACGCTGGAACGCTGATCAACAGCCGAATTATCGATCAATTTGCGAATGGCCTCGAGCCTTGCACCCTCCAGCGAAAAAACCTCGCCTATGCGATTCTTCACATCTTCACGCGAGAGCACATACGGCGGGACAGCCGTGGCAGTCCCGGCGATGGTGGCAATCGCGGGCAGCTGATTGTTTTTAAGTTTGCTTCGAGGTGCTTGCTGGTTGATTGGAACTTCCACTACTTCCAGAACTTTAGGCGTTCGCACGGTCGGCAAAGTGAAGCTCCTTTAATTCCGACCCCGGTTTAATCTTCTCGCGATGCGAGACACCCGGTGCCAGGTTTGCAGCTACATTAGTAGGATGCAGATTCTTATCAGCAGGAGCCTATGAAGATCTATAAAATTCTCGATACGATCCGCGTTCATCAGACGAGGCGGGGAGTGATGCATTTTCCCCAAAAAAATGCGGCGCCCCTCTTCCTGGAAGAGGAACGCCGCACGAAATACCATTGAAACAAGGCCGTTTTCGGGCCAAACCGATCAGCCTTGGTTGGTATACCAATCCGCGTTGATCGGAGTAAAGTTAGCCCACTTCTCCGGCAGATCTTCCAAAGCGAAGATCGCCGTCACCGGGCATACCGGGACACAGGCGCCACAGTCAATGCACTCCACAGGGCTAATGTACAGCTGCGGCTCGGATTCAAATTTGGGTTCATCTTTTCGCGGGTGAATGCAGTCGACTGGACAAACGTCGACACATGCGGTGTCTTTCGTTCCGACACAGGGCTCAGCGATTACGTACGCCATCGGGACTCTCCTTCAAAGGATATCAATTGCTCAAAAAACAAAAACCGTACTTACATTTGCATGGAAAGCATGGGTTTATACCACCAAACCGGCGACTTCACAAGCCAGTTTCTGCCCGCAAAAAGTATAGCACGTCCCAATTGGAGTAGCCCGTGGCGCGGGCTTCAGCCTGCGGGGTTTCGTCCTTGCTCGGACTAAAGGCGGCAGGCTGAAGCCCGCGCCACAATTAATGGGATCGCACTCGGGGAGGCAGTGTCAAGGCTTGCGAAGAAAATTCTTTGCGAAGAACAGCACGTTCGCGGGACGTTCCGCCAGGCGCCGCATGAAATACGGAAACCAATCCTGCCCAAACGGAATGTACACGCGCACTCGGTAGCCCTGCCGCACCAGGCTGCTTTGCAAATCCGTGCGAATGCCGTAGAGCATTTGAAATTCAAACTTGTCCTTGGAGATATTTTGTTCGGCGGCAAAGCGAATGGTGGCTTCGATCATCCTGGGATCGTGCGTGGCCAGGGCGTGGTAGATTCCGCTGGGGAGCAGAATTTTCATCAGCTTGATGAAATTTGCATCGACATCTTTCTTCCTTGGAAAGGCGATGCGCGACGGCTCTTTATACGCCCCTTTGACCAGGCGAATGCGGCAGCCCATGTCCAGCAATTCGCGGATGTCATCCTCGCTGCGGTAGAGATAAGCCTGGATGACTGTTCCAACGGCTGAAGATTCCGCGCGGGCCTGCTTGACCATGCGCAGGGTACGGTCCGTGTACGCGGAGCTTTCCATGTCCACGCGCACGAAATTTCCAAGCTCTTCCGCGCGGCGCGAGGATCAACCGCAACTGCTCGGCGCAAAATTCTCCGCCAAGATCCAGGCCCATATGCGTCAGCTTGAGCGAAACGTTGCAATCAACGCCCTCGGCCGCAATCCTGTCCAGCATTTCCGTGTAGGACGTGCGCGCGCGTTCCGCGTCCTGGCGCGTGACAACGTTCTCGCCAAGGTGATCCAGGCTGGCGGTCATTCCGGCTTTGTTGCAAGCGCGGACCGCTTCAATGGCGGGGGACAGTTCTTCGCCGGGGACAAAGCGCTGCGACATGCGGCGCGTTGTTTCATTGGAAGTAATCCAGCGTTGAAGCCGGGAACTTTTGGCGAGTTCGAGCAGCAGCGTGCGTAACATCGGTGTTGTGCCGGCAACGCTGTTGAACTGTTGGGCGGCTTCAGCGGTTCGGATGAGCCTCAAGAAATTTTTCAGCGTCGATGGCGGCCATGCAGCCCGATCCGGCCGCGGTTATGGCCTGCTTGTAGTGATGATCCTGCACGTCGCCGGCGGCAAACACGCCGGGAACCTTGGTCTGGCTGCCGTGATGCGTGATGAGGTAACCGTTTTCGTCCATGTCCAGCATGCCGCGAAAAAGCTTGGTGGTGGGCTCATGGCCGATGGCCACAAATATGCCTCGACACGGGCAGCATCGAAACTTCATTCGGTCTGCGTGTTGCGCAGCTTCATGCTTTCCACGCCGCCCTTGGTGACGTCCAGAATATCTTCGACCACTACCGGCGTGACAAACTGAATTTTTTCGTTGGCGCGTGCGCGATCCACCATGATTTTTGAGGCGCGGAATTCAGGGCGCCGGTGAATCAGATATACCTTGCTGGCGAAGCGCGAGAGAAAATTGGCTTCCTCCATGGCCGAATCGCCGCCGCCCACCACGGCAATCTCCTTGCCGCGGAAAAAATAGCCGTCGCAAGTGGCGCAAGTGGAGACGCCGTAGCCGATCAGCTTGCGCTCGGATTCCAGCCCGATCAGGCGCGCGGTCGCGCCCGATCGCGATGATCAGCGAGAGAGTTTCATATACTTCGTTGCCAGCCGTAATCTTGAACGGCCGCTTGCTCAGATCGATGTCCGTGATCGCGCCGGTCTTGAATTCCGCGCCAAAGCGCTGCGCCTGCTTGCGCATGTTCTCGATCAGGTCCGGGCCCATGATCCCGTCGGGAAATCCCGGGAAATTTTCCACCATGGTGGTGAGCGACAGTTGTCCACCGGGTTCGAAGCCGTCAATGACCACGGGCTTCAGGTTGGCGCGCCCGGCATAGATGGCGGCCGTCAGTCCGGCGCAGCCGCTTCCGATGATAACGACGTTATTCAAGTGATGTTCTCCCTGCCTGCAATTGGATTCCGCAGACCCGCCCGGCGATGCAACCCACAAAGGGGGAAAGTTTAGCACCCCGGCCGCGAGCGCGCTTCGACAAAATCGCGGTAGCCGATTTTCAAGGGCAGCGCTGGCCTACAGGCCCGGAATGGGTAATAATGCAAACTCATTTTGGTATTCACAGGAGGCAGTCTTGAGCCGTGCACCAGGCATGTATGCCGTGTTCGATACTTCGCAGGGAAAGATCGTGGTTCGCCTGTTCGAGAAGGAAGCCCCGCAGACGGTCGGAAATTTCGTAGGCCTTGCGGAAGGCACCAAGGAATTCAAAGACCCCAAGACCGGGCAGAAAGTGAAGCGCCCGTTTTACGACGGCCTGGTTTTCCATCGCGTGATTCCGCAGTTCATGATTCAGGGAGGATGCCCTCTCGGGACGGGTACCGGCGATCCCGGCTACCGCTTCGGTGACGAATTCAGCCCATCACTGAAGCACGACAAACCGGGAAAGCTTTCCATGGCCAATGCCGGACCGGGCACAAATGGCAGCCAGTTTTTCATTACCGTGGCGGCAACGCCCTGGCTCGACAACAAGCACACCATCTTTGGCGAAGTTGTCGAAGGAATGGATATCGCCACCAAGATTTCGGAACTGCCGCGCGGAGCGAATGACAAGCCGAAGCAAGCGGTCGAATTGAAATCCGTGCGCATCGAACGGGTTTAACCAGTTTCGGAACAGCATGCTTAACCCGGCAAATATGTTCAGGATGATGACCGAGTTCATCTTCATCCTGCTTGGCGGCTTTTTGGTCTGGCTGGGATTGACCAACCGGTTTCTCAATCCGCCAAACTTTGACCCGCGCAGCCCGGCATGGCTGGGGCTCGGAGCGGTTCTGATTTACTGGGGAGCGCGCGGGTGGGTGAAAACCTCGCGCGCGGCGCGGACTTCGGACCGCGCTGTGGCCCGCATCGCAGGAACTTCCCTTGTTCTGGTAGGATTGGCGATGCTGGCGCTGGTTTTTCTGGCGTTTCGCTGGGTGGGCCTCGTTTTGGCGGCTGCTGGGGTGGTTCTGGTGTTGCGCGGTTTTGTGGCGGCCCTGCTTTCGCTCCGGACAGATTAATTCCAATCGATTTTTCCGATCTAAAGGAGACTCACATGATCAAGGAATTCAAGGCATTTGTAATGCGCGGAAATGTGCTGGATATGGCGGTCGGTATTATCATTGGCGCGGCATTCGGAAAAATTATCGGATCCCTCGTGGAAGATGTGATTATGCCCCCGATCGGGCTGCTATTAGGCCACGTTGACTTCTCAAATCTCTTCATTAATTTGAGCGGCAAGGATGTCGCCTCGGTTGCCGCGGCAAAAGCTGCGGGCGCGGCCACGATTAATTACGGGCTTTTCCTCAATACGATCATCAACTTTCTAATCGTCGCATTTGCGATTTTCGTGATCGTGCGCATGGTTTCCAGGATGCAAAAACCGGCCCCCGTAGCCGCTCCCACCACGCGCGACTGCCCTTATTGCCTGGGCGCCGTGCCGCTGAAGGCCACCAAGTGCATGTATCTGCACTTCTGAACTTCGCGCTGCGTAGCTGATTTCTGAAGGACCCACGATGAATGGAGCAACGATCCCAGGTCTCAACCCGAGGGCATGTGGGAACTTTAGAATCGTTTTACAGGGATTGAAATCCGCCAGGTTGAAGCCTGGGATGCTACTGTTTCGGATTTGCTGCTTTATTCTTGTGGATATGATCTTTCAGGCGGGCGGCGACATCGCTTTCCTTGCCTTCGTCTAATTCCTTCATCACTTCATCCAGCGCAAAGTGGACTACGTCGTGGTGGTGAAGCTCTTCCGGAGAGACCAGATCGCTGAAGCGCAGCCAAAGGTGATGCACAAGGCGCACTTCGTTTGACGTGAGATCGGGCGCGTGCGGTCCTAGAAGAAAGAATTCACGCTGCCCTCCCGGCGTGAATATCTCAAGGTTGAATTTCGGGCGTGGATCGGGTAGCTGCTCCCAAGCCATGCCAATTCCTCTGGCCTCTTCGGTGAGCGACACTTTTGCCGATCTCCCTAGAACTATGGTGCTGGCCTCCAGCTTGACCGCGGCATTCAAGATGCCGCCCCACAAATCGTTGGCGGAGACCACAGCCAGACGAATCGGCTTGCCGCGCTTTTCCGCAAGGGACAGTGCTTGAGTAAACAGGAATTGCTCAACACTCCCAAAAAGCTGTTCCGCTTCCAGTTCGCTGGATCCCGATGTTGACCGGCTGAGAAGGCGCACATGCATCACCACGATGTCACGGCGCTCCGTTCGGACGCGGTCCAGGACAGCCTGCAGATGATACAGCGCATGGTAGTTACTGATCGGCACGAGAACGCTCCCGGGCCGAACTCCCACGGATTGCCGGGTGAGCTCCTCCTGCCCAGCAACGTTGAATTGATCCATTTCGACGTGCGCGCCGCCGCGATTCTTGTGCGTAATTCGTTCGGATATGGTGAATACACCGAACATGATGAAAGAAAAAATCAGCCCGGCGACTGTGGCGCTTGGTTTGGTAAACAGGTTCACGATGGCGATCAGAAATAACACCACCGTGATCAATGCCAGTCCCAGCGGAACTTCCTTGCCGAACAAATGAAAATTCAAAGGCACGCGGTATTCACGATCGCCGGGATGGGTGTAGCGAATCACGAGCACCGCAATGCCCTGCATGGTGAAGCTCCAGATCACGCCAAACGCGTAAAGATTGGCAAGAAATGTCACGTCGCCCCGGCTGGCGACGATGGTAATGATCTGGAAAATAACAACAATATTGATGATGCGATTGGAGGTCCCATATTTTCGGTGCGGCTGGCGGAACCAGTCAGCCAGCACTCCATCCTCGGAGACGCGATTGAGGACGCCGTTGGATCCCACGATCGCGGTATTCACAGCGCCCGCCAGGATCAGCGTTCCGACCGCGACAACGAACACATGAAAGGCGAGCCGTAACGGAAAAGGCCCAGCCAGGTTCATGGATAGCCCGCCAATCAGATTTTCCAGGTATTTGCCCCGCACGTTGTCAGGAATAATCATGACCGCGAAAAACGATACGAGGGAGGTAAAGAGCAGGCTGTAGACGAATATGATGAAGCCAGCCTTCTTCAGGTTTGGCAGCTTGGGCGCCTCAATCTCACGATATACCTGCGCGAGAGATTCCTCCCCGCTCATCGCCAGAACGGAGTGTCCGATGCCCACAAATACGGCAATCATCGGAATCATCCGCACAATGTCGTGTCCGGACAGCCATCCAAGCGACCTCTTATCCAATATTATATTGGAAGGTGTTGGAAAGGGCGGGAGTTGCGCGCCACGAACCCAGACCGTGTACACGCACCAAACGATCAGCACAATCACCATCACCGTGGTGACCTGCATGATCTTCAGTGCCTTGTCGCTGGATTCATGGACTCCCTTGATGTTTTCCCACCAGAAAAATATGGTGACCAAAACGGCAAAAAATGCCGCGGTGGAATTCTCGGAAAGCACAAAGCCCAAATGGAAATATGCGGACAACTCGTTGAGGAGCCCGGCCAAATATTGCCCAGCGGATACGCCGCTGATAGGGCCCGTCAAGACGTAGTCAAACATGAGCGCCGAAACGGAGAATTTCGCGAGGGTTCCCCCCAGCGCCTCCTTCACAACACGGTACACGCCTCCGCGCACAAACATGCTGCAGCTTTCGACGTATACAGCACGCACGCAGTAAGAGAACAGCATTACGCCTAGAATGAACCAGGGCGCGGACTTCCCAATGAAGCTCTCAGACTCGCCACCAGCGTAATACGCGGAAGAAGCCAGATCATTCAAAACAATGGCAGCGGCACGCCAGAAGGAAATGAACGTCAGCATGGCCGTAGTAGCCACAATCACGCGAGGTACGGTTATTAGGGGAGGCGGTTCAGGTGTTTGGCCCGGTGATGTCGTTGACATGAGGCGTAAGGAATATATAAAGAATTTATTATGGCATCTTTATGCGGGTCTGTACACAGGTAGAAACAAAAAGTCGAATAAAATTCACAGAAACGTTTTGAAAAAGTTGATAATTCTCGGAATTTTAGAATTTGAACGGTGGCTGGCAAGCACCACGCCGCCGTATCAACTGGAAAGGGGTCGAGCCTGTACTTGCGTACCTGCTAGCGCGAACTGCCCGGCAGTTTCCGCGAAATCTCGGCGATCGATTTGCCGAGCGACTGAAGGTAGGTTTGTGCATGATCTTCCAGGCCGTTGGAAAACTCGCGTGTAACCTCCGCCGCTTTTTCCTGCACCACCTTATTCATCTGGCTTTCGACCGATGCAAGCACTGATTCCATATTTTTTTGCGTCGATTTCTCAAAATCCCGATAAAGCTTCAGCAGCGTTTCATTGGCTTTGCTTGTAACCGCGGCGGTATTTTTTCCCAACTCTTCCTGAGTCTTCGTCAGGCTTGTATTGGCGTTAAGCGCCAGCTGGCTGCCAAACCCGGCATAAATTTCCGCAGACTCCTTCTTGAAGGCTGTCGCGGACACTTCCAATTTCTGCAGGGAATCCTTGGCTTCCGTGAGGATGGGCCCAACCTGTTCGCGAAGCCGCCCCACGAAGCGCTCCACCGCTTCGCTGCGGGTGGTCTCCATGTGATGTTTCACGCGCTCGATGGTGGTGGTGACCATGGTCTCCATCACCTGGCTCACTTCTTTTCTTTGCACCAATATGTGCTGCCGGGCGCTCTCCATGTCTTGCTCAATCTTCTTCATCCACAGGGTGTAATTGTTTCGGACGGCGGCCTCGTGCGCCTGGCTGAACTCTTTCATGGCCTGGCTGACAATGACTTCCTTGGAAGCGGCGATCGCCGCCTGGGTGGCCTTGATGATTTCACCTCGAACCTGCCCGCGGACTTCCTCCATTAACCTGTCTTTTTCCTTAACCAGGGCAGTAGCAGCTGCTTCCTTTGCCAAGAATTGAATCTGCTCCCCAAAGCCGACCATTAGTTGCGCAAGCGGCTGGGCGGGAGAGGCAGCAGCGATATTTACTTCCGGGCGGGCAATAAGGTCCGTGGTGCTCACCGGAGCGGTCACTACTTGTTTTTCCGTACGAGCCACCACCTTCAAGTCTCGCCCGGGAGCGGCAGATTCCATGACTTCCGCAATCCGAGGCGGAAACCAATCCTCCGGCGCGGACGAGAGGCCCCAGATGTTTCCGGCGATCTCCAACTCCACGGCAATCTGGAAGATGCGCTCCTTGGCCCCGGCTTTTTGCACCCATTTCACACGGGCCCGGCTTGAGTATCCTGTCGAACCCGCGGTTGGCGCCTTGACGTCCAGGAACACGATCTCGCCCTGAATAACCTCATGCTTCGACAAATACGTGCAGCCGTGGCAGCTGATCGATAGGGTCGAAACCTGTTCCTGATAGGGTTCTCGCATGGCGCCTACGCCTTGGACGAGCAGCGGTATGGCTTGGTCGATGCGGGTACTGCGGCGCTTTTGCGCGGATGCCAACTGATGGGACGACACGGGTTCCTCCGAAGGGCTGAACTTAAATGATACGCCGGGAAGACCGGGGAGGTCCGCACCGCCGAACGGACCTGTCGCCGAGGAGTAACCGCCCCGTTTCAATTCAGCGTGTCTCAATTCAAGAGGGCAAAAAATGAGGCTTACTCTTCCGGATTTGGGCGGTATTCACGTGCGCATTCCTGGCAGGGACAAATCATTCTCAGATAATCGAAGCTGAAGATTCCCGTGGCATGGCCATCGTTAAAATCGATCTGCAGGGCGTAATTGCCAACGGCGTGGGCGGCCTTGGCAGTTAGTCTTGGCTTGAACAAGGGCAGCAGCGGCGAACTCAGCGCCGGGGCCGCTGCGAACGAGGGATTTTCCTTTTTCAATTGCGCGTCTTTCTCTTGCCCAGCCGCTTTTTTCTGGCGTTCGTCGTTGCACATCGCGCAGGGGCATTCCTGGCGCAGGTAGGAGAAATCATAATGGCTGGAGTGCTCGTCGGCCCATGTGATGTCGACTCCTGCCCCGGAAGAAACGTGCACCTTCACTTTGGCCGGTTTTCTTCGCGCGTCGATTGGTATGGGCATGGCTCGGTTTCCTTAATCCTTCGCCAATGACGGCGAGACGATGCGCGCCAGACGAATCACCTTCGCACGGCTCATCGCGCAGTCCCTGGAAAGGAACGCGCCGTTATATAGGAACCGAAAACCAGGAATGCAGCAAGCACTTGCGCGAGCAGAGTCTCGACGGTCGGAAAAACTGAGAGCCAAAGCCCCATCCACGATGGGATCAGGTGCACGAGTTTAGGAATTTCGGTTACCGGCAGCCATCGTGCTTGCTGCATTTCCTGCGCCTCCTCGCCTACCATCACAAGCAACACAAGGGCCAGCATCAGCCCCGTGAATACCAGCATTCTGCGATAAGGCAGATGGCGGTGCACAACAAACGTGAGGACCGCCACAATACTGGCCGCAAGCCCGCCAAAAATGACCCCGTACAGGACGACGAGATTACCGAGTTTTAGCCGGTAGCTCTGGAGAAACAAAACAACTTCAACCCCCTCGCGATAAAACGATGTGAAACCAAGCAACGCCATTCCAGCCACGATGCGCAGCTCGCTTCTCTCTTTTCCTTCTGTACTTAGCAATTCCCTTTTCTTTTGGTTGTGAAGTGAAATCCAGCCTGTCCAATAGAGCTTATGAAAAAACCAGTTCATGACGATCAGCAGAACAAGAATTGCGAGCAGGCCCGTTACGGCTTGGACGGCCAGCGCGGAAACACTTTGTCCAATGTCATCCAGAATTCGAACCGCGATGCTCCAGGTGAGAAGCGTGGCCACAAATGCCACTGCCACACCCGCTGCAACAGGGCGATTGAATTTGGCTTCTTTTCCTTTGAAAGTTGCGGTGACGGCAGTTAGAACCAGAATGGATTCCAGACCCTCACGAAATACAAGCACCGCAATGTTTAGTGTCGCTGAGACCAGGTCACCCGATGTCATCCCACGAACTCTCCCGACGCCGACATTCGTACGCTGCTCAGGGCAGCCAAATGAGCGCTCCCTGCAATGGCCTTCTTGGACTAAACGTGGTGCTTTCCCGACGACACACACACAGAAACAAATTTCATTCCGTGGCAACACAGTTGGGAGCGAGGACCCAAGCGCCGAAGGGGGGATACTCTCCAGTTGCAACCCATTTGCAACTAGAAATGCGCGTGTACCCACCGCCTTCAACTGCTAACAGCTTGCAAGTTTCTACATCCCGGGTGCGTCCCGTGACGGTAGAATATGCATCTACATGATTCTAGCTATGATTCAGTCCAAACGCTATATCGGAATTGGATGCCCGACGGACCGGTTGGTTACGATTGCCGGACGCGTTCGGGGCGCTGGCCCTTGCGGGATTGCTTATGGTGACTCCAGTGTGGCCGCAATCCGCACGGGCTCAGGCATCACCAACTCTCGCGCCTGCGCAAACTACAAAGCCTCCTGCGCCAGCTGTCCAACCGGACAAAGCCCGCGCCAAGACTGTTTTCCAGGCCGGACGACGAGCCGAGCAAGCCGGCGACTGGAAAGCCGAGTTTGCCTCCTACTCGGAAGCTGCCACCTACGATCCATCCAACCGCGAGTACGCCATGCTGAAGGAACATGCGCGGTTTCAAGTGGTGCAATCGCTGGTCGAAAACGCCGAACGGCAGGAAATTTCCGGAAATACTCCCGGAGCGAAGGCGCTGCTGACGGAGGCTCTGGCGATTGACCCCAATTACATTGTAGCGCGGGAACGCCTGGCGGAATTGTCGCCAACTCCCGAAGAAGTTGAAGTGGCCAAGGGGCCGCGCCTCGGCGGCCTGGCCCGCCTGACATACAAGCCCGGGACTCAGACATTCGACTATCGCGGGACGACTCGCGGCGCCTTTGATGAAATCGGCAGGCAATTTGGCGTGAAAATGGTGTTCGACGGCGATCTGACCGATCGCGCGGTGCGCTTCCAGGTTCCCAGCCTGGATTTTGACACGGCGGTGATGGTGCTTTCGCGGCAGACCAGGACGTTCACGCGCGTGGTGGACGCGCATACTTTATTTGTAACCGAAGACACGCCGCAAAAAGAGCGCGACTACACCGTCGAAGTGGAAAAAGAACTTTTGCTCCCTGCTTCCGTCACCTCGGACGAAATGAACGAAACGGTGCGCATGATTCGCGAGATGACCGGCATTACGCGTACGCAACTGAATACGGCGAGCCACACGCTCACCGTGCGCAGCAGCGAGCAAAACGTGGCGCTGGCGCAAGCACTTCTCGAACAGATCGAACAGCCCCGCGGCGAAATGATGCTGGAAATCGAAATTCTGGAGGTCGATCGCACCAGCTCGAATCAATTGGGTATTACGCCGCCCAGCGGAACCAGTGCGTTTGCGTTGACCTTGCCGGAAATTCGACAGCTGCAAGCGTCGCAGAATAACGGGACTCTAATTCAAACCCTGCAAACTATTTTCGGCAGCAGCGCGGTGAGTTCGGCAACGGGCTCCGCGCTTCCTGCTCTGGTGGCATTCGGCGGCGGCAAAACTATTTTTCTTGCCACCATGCCCGGCGCCTCCGCAAACTTCGGCACGGCGCTCAACACCGTGCACAGCGCCCAGCGGATTTTGCTGCGCGCGCAGGACGGAAAACCGGCCACGTTTTTTGTGGGGGATCGCTATCCAATTGATCTGGGACTCCTTTCCGCAAGTCTGAATTCCCCTTCCATCGCGCTTACGCAGGCCCTGCTCGGCGGCCTGACGCTTCCGCGAACCGATTACGATACGGGCAAGGGCCCAATCTCGGTGGCCATAGCAACATTTAATTCAACAAACGGCGGCCATCCTGACCTTGCTGTTGCAAATCAAACCGATGGCACCATCACAATCCTGACCGGAAATGGTGACGGAACATTTGTTGCGCCTGCGACGGCCTGCACCCTTCCATCGTGCATAGCGCTTCCAGCGGTTACCGTGGGCACAGTCACAACGAATGCAGGTCCCTCGGCGATTGTCACCGGCGATTTCAACAACGATGGCTTCGTGGATATCGCGGTGACGGATGGGGCCAACAACCAAGTATCAATTTTGCTGGGCAACGGGGACGGCACCTTTCAAAAGCCCGTATCGTATCCAACGGGAAACAAACCGGTAGCCCTCATCGCACAGGACTTCGACGGTGACGGCCAACCCGACCTTGCCGCCGTCAATCAAACTGATGGAACGGTGACCATTCTTCTCGGCAACAAAGTAAATGGAACGCAGAACGGAACGTTTGGAACGCCACCTGGTCAGACAGCGGTACCCAAGGTGGGCGCGTCTCCCGTCGGCGATTGTGGCAGGCGAATTCAACGCCACAAATAATGCCAATATCGACCTGGCGGTAACCAACAGCGGAGACAACACTGCTTCCATTTTGCTTGGCAACGGCGACGGAACTTTTGGCACGCAGGGAACTCTCGATACTGGAAAGGGTCCCGCTGGTGTGACTACGGCGGATTTTAACGCGGACGGCAAAGCAGACTTGGCGGTGACCAATCAAACCGACGGCACTGTTTCGATTGTGTTGGGCAATGGCGACGGAACGTTTCAGCCGCAAACCACAGTTACCGTTGGGTCCGGCCCGGTTGGAATTATCAACGCAAATTTCACGGGCGCTAATCCAGACCTGGCTATCGCCGACGAGACGGCCAACAATGTGGATATTCTGATCGGAAACGGGGATGGAACATTTACCGGCCCCATTTCTTTACCCACCGGAAACTCTCCTATTGCTCTTGCCGGCGCGGACATAAATGGGGACGGGTCGGTCGATCTGGTAAGCGCGAATAACGCATCAAACACCGTGACCGTCATGCTCAACACCTTGCCCGCCTCGGGAAGTTCAGAGAGTTCCTCGGCGGCACAAACCGGATATCCGTCGGCGGAGTACGAGGATCTGGGTTTAAAGGTGAAAGCCACGCCACGCCTTCATCCCGACAATGAAGTCACTCTGCAGCTTCAATTCGACATCAAGAGCCTTACCGGCTCAAACAACAATGGCATTCCCATTCTCAGCAACCGCAACATCGAGCAGACCATCCGCCTGCGTGAAAACGAAACTTCAATTCTTTCCGGATTGCTTCAGACCAATAGAATGGGGAGCACCAGCGGATTGCCGTGGACTTCAACAGCGCCGGGAATTGGCTTGCTGACAGGGGAAGAAACTGGAAACGTTCAAGAAACGGAAATGCTGATCCTTGTTACGCCGCGAGCATTGCGCCTGCCACCCGTGCAAGGTCCTGCAATTTATGCCGGACGCGGCGAGCCTTCAACGCCGCCTTCTGCTCCAGCACCAGGGAATCCTGGACAGCCTCAGCCAGGCCAACCCGGGCAGGCTTTTCCGAACCAACCGCCGCTGCCGGGACGCCCGCAATTTATTCCCGGCGCGCAGCCCGTTCCAGGTCCGGATACCGGCGCTCCCAACCAGCAACCGCCGGATCAACAGCAGCGCCAGCTTCCGCAGCAGCAATAGCGGGGATGCACTATTTTGTCATTCCGAGCGAAGCGAGAAATCTCTCTCTGCTTTTGTCAGTGCGCACAGTCAAAGGAAAGAGAGGTTCCTCGCTTCGCTCGGAATGACAAAAGGGTAGTGAAACTTTTTCCGCAGCCAGAAAATTCAGCCTAACTGTTCTGCAAACTATCCAGGCGCGGCGGCATTTCCAGAAACGCGCGCATCACGTGCCAGAATTGCTGGCGATTGATAGCCAGCGCCAGGGAATGCGCCATCCCCGGAAGAATGATGAACTGGCGATCCGGAACGGTGAGCTGTTTGAAGAAGTTCATCAAGTCCACTTCGGTGGCAATGCCGTCATATTCGCCGCGCACCAGCATCACGGGCGCATGAATTTTGAGCGGGTCCACAACGGGCAGATTCGCGGTCATGTCCAGGTACGTTCCCGTCGGAATATCGTTCCCGAATTTCATTTCGGCATCCGCCAGCGCCTCCCCGGCGGCCGGGTCAGAGGTTCCAGGCTTGTCGCGCGTGAAGATGCTGCGAATCATGTCGCGATCACGAGGCCGCCGATTGTGCGTGCGATAAAACTCCACCTGCTTGGCGCGGTCGGTCAGCGTGGGCGAACCTTCTCCCGTATACGTGAAGGCAGCAAGCACCAGCCGGTTTACGGCTTCCGGCATTGCCGAGGCAAACGCGCCTGCACGCAAGGCCCCTGAAGATTCTCCGAACAAGTGAAATTTCTGCTGCCCCGTTTCGTGCGTCAGAACCTTCACCGCAGCCGTCAGATTCTCCACGCCCTGCGCAACGTTGGCGTTCCGCTCGGTGCGAGACGACCGGCCGTAGCCCTCGAAATCCATCGTCCACACGTCAAATCCGTAGTGGGCGAATTCATTCATCATCGAATATTCGCCCTTCCCGGGAACTGTCAAATCAAAGGACGTCGAGGAGATAGAGGAGCCGTGCACCAGAAACAACACGGGCTTGTCCGTCGTACCGGCAGGCGGCGCGCCCACGCGCTTGCGGAACATATACAATTTCACTTCGCCCTGCTGCGCCCAATATTCCTTGCTCCAAATTTTTTCGTCCGCCGCGCCGGACTTTTCCTTCGCGCCCGCAGACGCAGGCTGAGCAAATGCTTCGCACGCCGCGCCCGTCAGCGCAAGCCCGCCCGCAATCGCCGGCGCAGCGCCCAACAGAAATTTTCGGCGAGACGGAAGACTATTTGTGATAGACATGGGTACCTCCAGAAATTTTCGATCGAATTGGTGTCGCTACAATACTCTCAATTGAAGACAACCATCAATAACAAGCTGAGGGTGAAACGGGAGAAAATATCGTATTCTTAGTCACCATAATTTAGTTTTGGCGTCAATCCTTCGGAAATTCAGAGAATTGAGATCAGCTGCTCCGCAGTCATTTCAACATCACGGAGGATTGAACGAAGCAGACCAGGTCCTAGAGTCTCGCGCGAGTGGACAGGAACAGCTGTGGCTCTGCCGTCAGAATGCTTGAGGAAAACGTGGCTGCCGCGCATCCGGTCAACATGAAACCCTTCGCGTTCGAGCGCTCGAATCAGTTCTTTGCCCTTGATGCGGGGCATGCGGGTCATAAGGAAATTTGCTGGATTCCAACAAGTTCGAGACCGTCGTCAATTTCTTCGCCGTCTTCGAGACATAATTCGATAACTTCCCGCACGCGCTTCATCAGTGTATCAAGGGTTTTCGCTTGCGTGTGGCAGCCTCGCAATGCCGGGACCGACGCCACGTAAAAACCCTCTTCGTCTCGCTCAATTACAACTGTGAATTTGCGTTTGGATTTCATCGGCATCTTTCCGTAAAAGCGAGTATATCACGCCCAAAAACAAAAACGGCCCGCCACGATTGCTCGTGACGGGCCGTCTCTTTGTTAGTGCTCCTTACCGGGGCAGATTTTAATCCTGGCAGCGACCTACGTTCCCACACAGTTACCCGTGCAGTATCATCGGCCCTAGCGGGGCTTAACTTCCGTGTTCGGGATGGGAACGGGTGTGGCCCCCGCGGTATGACCACCAGGAAAGTCAATTCAATAAAAATTGAGTTGAAAGGCGGGAGTTGAGAGTTCAACAAACGAACTCTCAACTCCCGAGCTTTCAAGCTTTGCAACTGAATAGGCTTTTGTTATTAGGTATTTCTGCAAATTCCGCTCGACCATGAGCTTATCTTGTCGACCGCTAATCTTTCATGAACTGAGAACCCTTCGTCGCGTAGCTCTCAGGAATCAAACCATCCTGTCAGGATGGTAGACGGTTTGGGAAAGTTTTATGGTCAAGCCGAACGAGCGATTAGTACGGGTCAGCTACGTGCATTGCTGCACTTCCACCTCCCGCCTATCAAGGTCGTAGTCTTCGACCGCTCTTCTTAGATGGCCGCAGCCATCTTGGGAGACCTTATCTCGAGGCAAGCTTCATGCTTAGATGCATTCAGCATTTATCTTTTCCGGACTTCGCTACCGAGCTATGCCACTGGCGTGACAACTCGTTCACAAGGGGTCCGTCCATCCCGGTCCTCTCGTACTAGGGACAGCTCCTCTCAAGTCTCCTGCGCCCACACCAGATAGGGACCGAACTGTCTCGCGACGTTCTGAACCCAGCTCACGTACCGCTTTAATAGGCGAACAGCCTAACCCTTGGGACCTTCTACAGCCCCAGGATGCGATGAGCCGACATCGAGGTGCCAAACCTAAGCGTCGATGTGAACTCTTGGCTTAGATCAGCCTGTTATCCCCGGCGTACCTTTTATCCGTTGAGCGATGACCCTTCCACGCGGGATCACCGGATCACTAGACCCAGCTTTCGCTTCTGCTTGACCTGTGTGTCTCGCAGTTAATCCGGCTTATGCTCTTGCACTCCACAGCGGGTTTCCAATCCGCTTGAGCCGAACTTTGGGCGCCTCCGTTACATTTTGGGAGGCGACCGCCCCAGTCAAACTACCCGTCTGGCTATGTCTCCCGACCCGTCTAGGGTCGTAGGTTAGAGCGACAGAACAATCAGGGTGGTATTTCACTGTTGACTCCCCTCCAGCCGAAACCAGAGGATCAAAGTCTCCCACCTATGCTACGCAGATCGTCCCGTTACTCACAGCCAGAGTGCAGTAAAGGTGCACGGGGTCTTTCCGTCTAGGTGCGGGCATCCGGCGTCTTCACCGGAACCACAAATTCGCCGAGTCACTCGCCAAGACAGTCGCTCTATCGTTACACCATTCGTGCAGGTCGGAACTTACCCGACAAGGAATTTCGCTACCTTAGGACCGTTATAGTTACGGCCGCCGTTCACCGGGGCTTCAGTTCAGGCCTTCGTTCCCTTGCGGGAGCTGAGCCCTTGCTTTAACCTTCCGGCACCGGGCAGGTGTCACCCCCTATACGTCGTATTCGACTTAGCAGAGAGCTGTGTTTTTGTTAAACAGTCGCAGAGCGCGTTTCGCTGCGGCCGCTTCGGGCTATAAACCCTACAGCGGCACCCCTTCTCCCGAAGTTACGGGGTTAATGTGCCTAGTTCCTGAGCGAGTGTTCTCTCGAGCGCCTGTGGATATTGTCCTTGTCTACCTGTGTCGGTTTGTGGTACGGGCACCTAACGTACTCCTTAGAGGTTTTTCCAGGCAGCGTGAAATCCAGGACTTTATGACCGTGTGGTCTCGTCGCATGTCTCACCGTTGAATGACCCCGTGGATTTTCCTGCGGGATCCGGCTTACACATACCAATCGGGACGTCCATCACCCGACTCCTGTATCCTTCTGCGTCACCCCATCGTGTTAACGTTCATTAGGTGGGACAGGAATATTAACCTGTTGTCCATCAGCTACGCCTCTCGGCCTCACCTTAGGACCCGCCTAACCCTGAGCGGATTAACCTTCCTCAGGAAACCGTAGACTTTCGGCGACACGAGTTCTCATCGTGTTTATCGCTACTTATGCCGGCAGGGTCTCTTCCGTGGCGTTGAGTAGTCCTCTCGGTCTACCTTCAGACTCCACAGAATGCTCCCCTACCAAAACAACATGACCGTAGTCATGTTACATTTCGAAGCTTCGGTCACAGACTTGAGCCCCGTTGGATTGTCGGTGCATGATCGCTTGACCAGTGAGCTGTTACGCTTTCTTTAAAGGATGGCTGCTTCTAAGCCAACCTCCTGGCTGTCCGAGCGATCACACTTCCTTTCCCACTTAGTCTGTAGTTAGGGACCTTAGCTGTCGATCTGGGTTCTTTCCCTCTCGACCACGAAGCTTATCCCTCGTAGTCTCACTCCCGTACTGTTGTCCGCGGCATTCGCAGTTTGATTGGATTCGGTAACCTTGGTTGGTCCCTAGTCCATTCAGAGCTCTACCACCGCGGCAAATCATACGAGGCTGCCCCTAAAGGCATTTCGGGGAGAACGAGCTATCACGGAATTTGATTAGCCTTTCACCCCTACCCTCAGTTCATCGGAGCGATTTTCAACTCACAACCGTTCGGCCCTCCAGTGGCGTTTAAGCCACCTTCAGCCTGACCAAGGGTAGATCATCCCGCTTCGCGTCTATTCCCACATACTATTCGCCCTATTCGGACTCGCTTTCGCTACGGCTCGCTTGCGCTTAACCTCGCATGTGAGAATAACTAGCCGGCTCATTAAGCAAGAGGCACGCCATCAGGCATTCAGCCGGACCGAAGTCCGGAGATAGCCCTCTGACTGCTTGTAAGCATACGGTTTCAGGTTCTATTTCACTCCCCTCGCAGGGGTGCTTTTCACCTTTCCCTCACGGTACTAGTTCACTATCGGTCGCCAGAGAGTATTTAGCCTTGGAGAGTGGTCTCCCCAGCTTCCCACGGGATTTCGCGTGTCCCGTGGTACTCAGGATACCGCTTCGAGTCCGGTAAGCTTTTGGTTACGTGGCTATCACACTTTATAGCCCCGCTTTCCAGCGGGTTCACCTAGCCTCCGGATTGGTAACTCTACTCATGCGGTCCTACAACCCCGCCGTGTAAACACGACGGTTTGGGCTCTTCCGATTTCGCTCGCCGCTACTTTCGGAATCTCTGTTAGATTTATTTTCCACCAGGTACTGAGATGGTTCACTTCCCTGGGTTGACTCGTACCAGCCTATGTATTCAGCCGGCCGTAACGTGAGTTCATCACGTTGGGTTTCCCCATTCGGACATCCCCGGGTCAAAGCCTGCTTGCGGCTCACCGAGGCTTTTCGCAGCTTGCCACGTCCTTCATCGTCTTCTGGCGCCAAGGCATCCACCGTACGCCCTTAGTAGCTTAACCATAAAACTCACCCAACACGTCACTCCCTCCTTGCCCACGAAAAATTTTCCGGAAGGCAAAGAAAGACTGCGATGTCGAGCAAGCTCGCCTTTCCACAATTTGCTCTGCTCGAGCAGAATTTGCAGATTTCGTATCACGTCCAGGATTCGTGCGAATCCCAGCCGCAATACAAAATGCCAGCCTATTCAGTTGTCAAAGATCTTTGTGTCCGGCTCGGCCGGACCGTCCCACTCCTGGTGGAACGTCCATCCCTTCTATTCAAAAGGTCGCGAAACAATAAAAAACCCGGCGTCGAGCGCCGGGCCAAGCCGTCCGCATATACCCGGACGGGTTCGCGCGATGCTCGACTATTTGCTATCCTGAGTTCGTAACCGACCTCACTTGGTTGGGTCTTTCCGGAAACTCTGATCGCCCCTGACAACCAATGCTATTCGTCAGACGAATCGAGAGTATATCAGAAACTTTCCGTTCGTCAAGCGGTCGTTTTCACAAATGTGAGAATCCTGTGAATTTCTCGGGCCGCTTGCAACTTGCCACAACACTGCCTTACAAACGAACTAAATCCGGCATATTCCAGCCGGCTCATTTACATCTTGGCGATCACGCCGCAGGCGATGCGATCGCCGGCGTTTCCTGCCGGATCGCTCTTCATATCATCGGCCTTCGCGTGAATCACGAGCGCCGTTCCGCCATTGCTGAAAATCGAATGGGCGCCATCGCCCATGGTGACTCCAGGCGCAACCACCGTCGCCTTCGCCGTTCCGTCCGCAGCCACCGTGAAATTCGGCATGTCGCCGGCGTGCGGGCCGTCCGGATTTTCCAGTCCATGATGCTTCATGTCCGGATTCAATAAGTGGCCGCCGGCCGAGGTGAACGCCGGACCTTCGCACTTCGCCACCGCGTGCACGTGAATGGCGTGCTCGCCCGGCGTAAGATTCTTCAAATTGAGGCGATGGTCACGCCCTTCGGCGCAGGCGAAAGTTCCGCCGTGCCCACGCTGTTGCCCATGCCGTCATGCAGCTCGATCTTCGGCTTTCATTTGCGCCGACGCGGAAAAGGCCGTCGAAATTACAAGTGCCGCCGTGATTGCAATTGTGTTGTGGATTCGCATAGGTTCTCCAGTATACCCCAATCGGCCTTCACCGCGGCCATGGAAAATTCAGTAGGACAGGCTCCAGCCTGTCTGCCCTTCGGTTGCACCAATCGAAATTGAAAATAACTTCAAAATCAAGAACAGACAGGCTGAAGCCTGTCCTACTAATTATACCCATTCGACGTAATCGTCAGGGGAGTCGCTTCCCAGGTAAGCCCTGCAGGCAACTGCGCCATCGTGTTCCCTTCCGTGTCGAGAAAGACGCCTTCGAGCGTGCCCTTCAATTCCTTGCCGTTTTTTCCGTTCTCGATGTGAAATCGAAAAGTAAGGTTTTCCGTTCCGATGGGAGTTCCCTTGCTCGGCGGCGGCTCCGAAAGATTGGCAATCAAATGAGCCACAAAATTCCCGTGCCCTTCGCTGACCCAGGTGCCCACAAATCCGGTCTCCACGAACGTGCCGTTCCCAAAATTCGCGCCAGTCACATAGGCCGACGCCCCCGCTTCCATGGCCACGCCGCCCGGCAGAAAGCTCAGCAAATTGTGGCGCACCGCCGTAGTCCCCGGCGCCTTGCGCGTCCCTCGCCAGGACCCAATCAAGCTGGCCGAAGTATCGTCGTCCGCCCGGCTGGCCCACGATAATCCCGAAACCCTGGTCCCCGCAAACACGCACGCCAGCGCCACAAGCACACCCAGCGCCGCCAGTCCCCGCATTCCACGCATCCGCATTTATTCTTGCCTCCGAGCCCGCACAAGAAATCGCAATGGAGATTCACCCTCTCCCGTGTCCCTTAAATATATATTTGTTTTACGTGGATTGCGAAACGATTTTATGTGGAATTATCCGTTCGATGACTCGCTCGTTTTCAAAACCACTTTTGCGTCGTAGATCTTAAGACCAGGTCAAGCCCTCCGCCCCTTCGAAAACCACGAAGGAGCGGCCACCCGGCGTTACTTGGAATTCTTGGGAGAGACCTCCTCTTCGATGTCTTTCAACTCGAAGGCGTAACATGGAAGCGTATTGATGTCGGGGTATCCCCTTGCCTCACCTATTGGAATCATAGTGGGAGCGATGATGCCAACCTCTTCACCAGGCTTCGGCGGAGGCGGAATCTTCCACCTACACTCAACTCCTTCCATTGGTGGTCTCAAGTGCAATTTCATTCCCTTTCCAGCGCGAAGTGAAGCTAAGAGCTGCAACTGGAGTCGTGTTTTTTCGGGACTAAGCATATTTGAGGAATGGTGGTTGAAATCTGCCCGGACAAAGTCAGTCGAACTCTTCCCGCTGAGTGTTCTTTCTACCTTCAATTGCATAAGGTCCGCAGATGCGGCCTCCCCTTCGACGACTGTGTCCCCACTCACTGCAACTGCGCTGGCATATACCACAACTGGATCTTTACTTCTGATAATGCGACCTTGGTCTTGGGTGCCGGGCAAATCCTTTCACCCGTAGATACTGACTGTCAAGAGTGATCCCGATCCGATATTGCGGCAACCCCAATTAGATTCGTGGAAAAACACGCCTTCGAAAATACGCGCCACTCCGCGGGTGGCCGCTCCTTCGCGGTTTTTCGAAGGGGCGGAGGGTTTGTGCTTTCGAATGACTTGTTGGCCGCGGAAGTAAGTAGAGAAGTCAAGACCCAGACCCCATTACGCTCGAGAGGGACTGCCTCTCGGAGATTGGAAGACTGCCTCGAAAGACTGCGCTCACGGGGCAGGGTTTACGCCACCCACTTCATTCTTAGCTTCTTGCGCTTTTTTGCGCAGTCCAGAAGGTAAAGGTCGATTAACTTCTGGTAAGGTAGGCCTGTCTCATCCGCCAACGACTTAAAATAGTCCACGACTTCCGGGCTCAAGTTGATGCCCACGGCTTGTTTTTTGCCAACATATGGATTGTTCAGTTCCTTCATCTTGGAAAAATTATATTCCTTCTTCATAAAATATGATCTCCTTTCTGGTCGCTTTCCGCGCGGAAATGAGCCGAATCACTGAATCGGATTCCTTGTAGCAGTGAATGACGACCAGGGGTCTCGCCGTAGCACTCACTCCAATGAGGATAAACCGATCCTCTGTCGTCGGAGTGTTCCGGATCATGAAAAGGCGCGCATTCGGATCGCGGAAGCGCTCTGAGCTTCTTCAAACCACACTCCGTGCTTGGCCCGATTGCCCCTATTTTTCCTCTCGTCCCACTCAAAGCGGAGCATATCTAGATATTATCTAGATATCATGTAGATTGCAAGGGCCAGGTGGCCGACTCTTCGTGGGCTTCGAATTGTCAGGGTCCTTGCGGGTGGTCGCAACGAGTACTGATTCCCGTTAAGCGATCTGCAAGCGCCGTAATTTAATGCTACGAGGCTTCATTTGCGCGAGATCGTACTGGAGCTGCTGCAGCAGCCAGCTTTCCGCGCTGCCGCCGAACACCTGTTCCAGCGCACGGCCATTTCCGGGGAATGTCGCCGCGCCTGACCAATGTCTGGAAGGCAGCGAGATTAGGACGCGGGCATCGTGTTGCGTCAAGGCCGAGTAACTCTGGTGACCCGCGCCCCGGTTTACGCTGGCAGCGCCACCACGCCGGGATGCGGGGATTTTTCATTGCACTGATTTATCTTCAAGTCGCCATTCTTAGTGATAATCCAAGTAATCAACGTCCTGCGCATCGCCATCTGCAAACGAAAAATCACCCGCCAGTTTGCCTGCACGGTCACGGCATAAAAACCGTTCAGTCGCCTTTTAAGGGGTGCAGCCGATACCCCGGCAAGTCCATGTCCGACACTGCGCGCGCTGCATTTAACCGCGCCAGGATGCGCCTCAACTTATCAGCATGGTCTGCGCGAACGCCGCGCAGGTCGTCGTCCGTAAACAAGCTAATGCAGACCCTTGTGCCGAAACGTGCAAATCATTCCTCAGTGTAATGCGTTACGTAACGCATGTCAACGTGTGGCTCTGCGGACTGATTGGACGAGCCGGGTGCCCGACTCTTTTCGGGTTTGAACGGGTCGGGGTTTTGACTTCTTCGGTGTCGCCTGGATTCAAAATCCGCACCCTTTGAAGAACGCAAAGGGTGCGGCACCCACGGTGGGTCCTGCGCCGTGAAGGTTTGAGTAGTCTGCACGAATTTCATTGTCGGCGCAGCGGCCGTTCTGGGCCGAGCACAAGGCAATTTGCGATTGTGGCGGGCGAAATAGAATTGTGATAATTGTCGCTGCTAGCTGGAGCGCGACTTTGGAGGACGAAATGGCCAACACTGCTGCCTACACAAGAATTCCCTTAGCGAGAGTATATATTTTTCCTTGCGCCATTATTTTTCTTGTTCTTGCGGGGATTACGGCGAAAGTTGCGCGGGCGGGCGACGATACGGCGCGCTTTTACGGAACGTGGGAAGCCCACATACAAGCTAATGGCCAGATTGTGACCGTGATTTCCGTGCATGACGCCAATGGATACAAGAATTTCGTGCGCCTGCCATCCGGAGATACTCCTGCCGGCGAGGGAACATTTTCCGCCGCGAATGGCAGGTACCAGACCAATGCACCGAGTCCCAACAACGGTGGGGTTTACTACTTTCTAGGAAATGACACTGCGGTGTGCACAAACCTGGCGGGAAAGATTGTCACCTGGAGGCGCTTAAAAACTTCTGCTGAGCCCAAACCCCTGGACGCCAACACAGCAGCCCGCAATACCACAGGATATATTCCGCCCAGCGGGCGGCCCGGCAATTCGACCGAAAATGTGGCTCCGCCCCAGCCTGCGCAGCCGGTACAGCAGCCGGCCGCAGGTGCAGACCGTCGGGATCCGACTGGTTCGATGCTCCGTCCTCCCCCGAGGTCATTGCGGGCCTCGCGGCGATGAATCAAAAAGATTACAACAGCGCGTGGCGTGATTTCATGTCTGCCGCGCAAAAGGGAGATTCCGACGGAGAATTCGGAATTGGAGGGATGCTTTACAATCACGTAAATCCGCCGGGCACGGGCTACTACGCGCAATGTGAAAAATGGCTGCTGGCATCGGCCAATCACGGAAATCCCAAGGGCATGGAATTCCTGGGGAGATTTTATTTCGACAGCGGCAGAAACATCGCCGGAGGTATCAACCCAGGAGTTAACAACGCTCCCATCTCGCCAGCGCTTCAGGCGCAGGCGGAAGAAAAATTTAAGTTGTCACGCCAATGGTTCCAGCGCGCGGCGGATAAGGGAGACGTGTACGCGATGGGGAATCTGGCCATGATGCTTGATTCAGGAGTGGGCGGGCCGCGCGATCCCGAGCGCGCCGCGCAAACCGCGCCGTATGCAGGTCAAGACCGAGCCTGATGCGGCATTTGCGCAAAGCCACCGCTGACCCGGCAAGCTGGCAATGGATGCGCGCTGGCAGTCAGGTCATTATGCTGACGCGATCAAGAGCGCCCAGGCATCCGCCGAAAAAGGCGACGCGAATTCGGAAGAGCTGCTGGGTCGCGCCTATTACGAAGGCGTGGGCGTGGCCCGCGTTACTCAACCGCGCGTACTCCGGCTGAACAAAGCCGTGGCACAGGGCAATGCTGACGCTATGTTTTTTCTTGGCCTGATGTATGAGCACGCCCGCGGCGTCAATCAGGACATCCCCAAAGCGATGGATTTGTTCGACCGTGCCGCCGAGAAGGGCCAACGCTACGCACAGATGGAAGCGAAAGGAATGCGCATGCAAGGTGAAGCCAACCGCCAGGCCGCTGAGGCGCGTAAGCATGGCGGCGTCGAAGATGCTGCCTGCGCGGCCGCCGGCGGGCATTTCGCCATAGGAGAGTGCTTGAAGGGCGGTGGATCAATCGATCCATTCAATGCGGGAAACCCTGCCTGCAGCGGTTATTAGTCAGCGGATGGGTGTCAGTTTCGCATTCCAACAATCCCATCTATTCGACGCAAGTCAACCTTGCGCGCATTGGCTGATGGCATATCCCTTCGCGTTTTTCTATTTATAGGAGGAGATGGCCACCCGCTCAGAATTCTTCACGTTGAAAATCTGAGTTACCTGCAGGTAATTCATGGCATGAAATTGGAAGAGGGGACAAACGCAACATGGTGCCCTAT
>CAWGSV010000002.1:0-546340 GCA_963825365.1 uncultured Acidobacteriota bacterium
GCTTCGGAAAAGACCATAAGCAACTATTGTGTCACGCAGCCATGGAATGAACCCCTTGAGTGAGACAATTTGATCGTCCACACTTTGCGGAGCGGCAATTAGTTCCGGTTAGGCCTAATCTTTCCAGAAATGGTGGCAGGCGTGGAGATCAATTCCTACAAGCCGACATATGAGGACTATTCGCCGTGCGGGCACCATATCGATCAGCTCATTTGGGCAGTCGGCTCTATGCGGAATGCATATTCTGGGCACACCGTTGAAGCATGGACCGTAGTGTACGCGATCTCCTTAGCAGTAAAACCGACTGTCATGCTCTTCTCCACATCATCGATTGCTTCGCGTGCGCTTGCCAGCACCTCAGTGCCTTTTTGCGTCAACTCACTCTGCATGATGCGTCCGTGTGTCTGGTGAGGAGTTCGATGCAAGAGCCTCATCTTTTCCAGGTTGGCCACGATCCCCAGCATGCTCTGTGCTGTGACAAAGGCCCCACGTGCAAGGGAGGCATTTGAAATGCCCGGTTGCTGCTGAACTGCTGATAAAACGTTGAACTGTGCCGTGGTCACACCTAGATGGCTGAGCTGGTCATCCATGCTCGTCCGGAGTGCGTGTTGTGCTCGCTTGAGCACGTATCCTAGCCGATCCGCCATCGGATGTTCTGGTGCCATGTTCGTCGATGTGCCTTCCACGCTTGACATATAAGGGCTCCTTATATATTATAAGGACCATGACAACATACAGCAAGCACAAGACTACGCCAAAATTGATCGGGCCAAGCTTTATTGCGCTCCAGGTACGCGACCTTGAGGCTTCCAAAACCTTCTACGTAGAGCAGATCGGTCTCACTGCATCCCCGCACAATCCACCGGGCGCGGTTGTCTTCAACACCAAACCTGTCCCGTTTGCGATCCGGACACCGATGGTTGACCTCGATGCAACTAGCAAGCTGGGATGGGGCGTGTCTCTTTGGATCGCCGCAACGGATGCCGATGCGCTCCACGCGCAACTGGTGGAGAAAGGCGTACCCATCCTTCTCCCTCCTGCCGATGGACCGTTTGGGAGATTCTTCGCCTTCCGTGACCCGGATGGATACGCAATTACCGTCCACACAGAAAAGCCAAAGCAGGCAACGGCAACGTTGGACGCAAGCAGCGGATATCTAACATTCATCAACACCTTCTCCGTCGAACCTGAAAACGCGGACCGCTTGGTGGAGAACCTGCAGAAGGCTACGGAAGAGATTTTTCGAGATCAACCCGGCTTCATCTCCGCGAACCTCCACGTCAGTCGCGACCGACGCAAGGTCGTCAATTACGCGCAGTGGCGATCAAAGGAAGACTATGCGGCCATGAGCAAGCTGCCCGGCATTCAGGCGCACATGAAGGCAGCCGCGGCGTTGGCGACCGGGTTTGATCCTGTCGACTACGATCTCCGCGCCGTGATGCTTGGCGAAGGCGAGTAATAAGTTCTTCAGCCTTGATGGAGGTTCGAATTGGCACTCGCAAAGGTGACACACAAAAGCCATTGGGTTGGGGTCGCAAGCCACGACCATGTGCTCGGTGCCGTTCAAGGCGGCTTCTGCCAACTGGGCCACGGTAAGGAGGCTTTGGTGCGCCGATTGAAGGCCGGCGACCTCATCGTCTTCTACTCGCCACGCGAATTGATGGGAAGCGGACCTGTCCTGCAGGCTTTCACCGCTGCCGGACGCATCCTTGACGAATTTCCCTACGAAGCTGAGCAGTCTGCGGGCTTTCGTCCATATCGCCGCCGGACGAAGTTTTTCAAGAGTAGACAAGCGCCCGTCCGGCCGCTACTGCAAGAACTGACATTTACCCAAGGGAACGAGAGTTGGGGCTTAGCGTTTCGCAGAGGAGCTTTCCGGATCACTGCGGACGACTTCAAGAGAATTGCAAAGGCCATGTCCATCAAATCCGAAGATCTATCGTCAACATTCGCCCCGAGTAACAGAGCGATTGAGAACGGTCATTCCAATCAGTCCTCATAAACGCGCTTCTGGTAATTGACGGACCGACTCCCGGATTGTCGGCCATTCGGGGGTAATCCACTTCATCCCTGCGCGACGAGCCGGGCGACTCGTCCGCGGATGCCGCCATCTCTGACCCTTGGTAGAGCCGGCCTGGGTCTCCTGCTGATGTACGCAAACGCCATTGGAGAGAGACACGTAACCAGAGTTTTAACGGGAGGAAAATACGAGTGTTACGCTCATACGCCGCAACCAAGAATTAACTTCTCCTTAGCTTGCGACACTCGTGCACAATATCAGCTTCAGAGCTTGTTCAGCCCGTCTAAGGCGGCCACCTTATAAGCTTCGGCGAGCGTTGGATAGTTGAAGACCATGTCCCGAAAATATTCCACCGACCCGCCGTAGAAGAGTACGGCCTGACCAATATGGATGATTTCGGTCGCGCGCTGTCCTAAGGCATGCACGCCAAGGAGCTTGTGCGTTTCCGGATCAAAAAGCAATTTGAATATCCCGGCCTCGTCGCCGAGCATCATGCTCTTGGCCAGTTCGGAGTACTTTGCGATTCCCACCTCGTACGGGATTTTGTTCGCCGTTAGCGTTTCCTCAGTCTGACCAACCATTGAGATTTCGGGAATGGTGTAAATCCCATAAGGGAAAAGGTCGGGCATGTGTTCAAAGGGAATTCCAAACATATGACACGCAGCCAGTCGACCCTGTTCCATCGAAGTGCTTGCTAGCGCCGGGAATCCGATGACGTCACCAGCTGCATAGATGTGTGGAACTTCCGTTTGAAAAAACTGATTCACTTTCAATCGACCGCGCGAATCCGCGCCCAAACCAGCTGCTTCCAAATGAAGCCGATCGGCATTGGCTTGGCGGCCCACAGCATAAATGAGGGCATCGCCTTGTACCTTCTTGCCGCTCTCCAATTCCACAGAAACACGATCTCGCACCTGGTCGATCCCGACGTGTGTCACCTTTTCCGCCAGCCGAAACATGACACCTAGCTCGCGCAAGTGGTAGGACAGCGCTTCGACGATTTGCCGGTCTACGAAATCGAGAATCACTGGCCGCTGGTCAATTACCGTAACCTGGCACCCAATGCAGCCATAAAGGACGCGTACTCGAGGCCCACCACGCCGGCCCCGACGACGATGATTTCTCGCGGCAGCCCACCTAAGTCGGCAAGGTGGTCTGTGTCCACGATGCGATGATTGTCAAAGGGAATGTCCGGGCTGTGAGCGGGTCGCGTGCCGCAAGCAATGAGGATTTTTGCTCCTCTTACGCTAATTCCTTCGCCGCCGTCATGAACTTCCGCCGTATGAGGGTCTAGGAAATGTGCGGTTCCCTGAAGGATTGCAATCCCGTTGCGCCTAAGCTGCGCGCGAATGACCTCAGTCTCCCGGGCGACAATAGCGATAACGCGCGAGGAAACATCCCGGACAGAAATGTCGATTCTTGCTTCGATGTTCGTTGCCGTACAAGGCCTTGACGGCAGAGCCGGTAAGCTGAAAGATGGCCTCACGTATCGTCTTGCTGGGGATTGTGCCGGTATGGACAGACACGCCTCCGATCATGGCGGTCCGATCGATAATGGCAACTCGCTTGCGCGCCTTCGCCGCCGCAATGGCCCCCCTCTGGCCTGCGGGGCCACTGCCGATCACCACAAGGTCGTATTCGGATTCATTCATCTAGACGCCCGCGATTCACCATGCAACTGCCATCGGTTCTTCAAGTTTGCCCAAGTATAAGGATCCTCTTGTTTACTTGCTGAGTTTTCGTCAGGTTGTCGTTGGCCCTGCTTCGGGGGCCCGCTGTCGGTCTTCTGTCGTTTCCCATTTGATCCACTTTAGATCGAGCACGAAAATGGCGTAGAAGACCGGAACCAACAGCAAGGTGATAAAAGTTGCGACGGCGAGACCGCCGATTTGGGCATAGCAGAGAGGTTTCCACAGCGGGCCACCTTCGAGTGCAAGCGGAAAGAGACGCGAGGATAGTCGCTCCAACGGTGATCATGACGGGCCGGATACGCTCAATGCCGGCATCGGGCAGGGCACGTTCTAGTGGTTCGCCCTTTTCGTGCATCTCCTCGATGAAATCGAAGAGCACGATGACGTGGCTGACGATGACCCCGATGAGGCTGGCTACCCCAAGGAATGCCATGAACCCGAAGGGCGTACCCATGATCGCCAGAGCGATCAACGCTCCCATCGCTCCGTACGGTGCGGCCGCAAACACAAGCAAGGGCTTGACGGCATTCTTGAATTGCACGAGCAAAGCCAGGTAGATGCCGACGAGAGAGATGAGGAGAACGACGGCAAGATTCGTGAATCCATCGACCTGCTTCGCTTTCTCGCCGGCGATCTGCAATTGATATCCCGGCGGAAGCCTATTCTGAAGATCTTTCAGTTTGGATTCGATCGGTCCAAGAACTTCCGACGCAAGGACTCCGGGCGCCGGAAAGCACAATATCGAAATCGTGCGAAAATGCTCACGACGTCGTATCCGGCCCGTTTCAAGAATGTTCCTCACGGTCGCAACAGAAAGTAGAGGAACTCTAGTGTTCTGCTGCGAGGAATAAACATAGAGGCTCTTGATCTGCGACAACTGTGCACGATCCTGAGGGCGCAGACGGGCAACGATCGGGATAGCTTTTGTTCGCCTTCTTTGAAGATGCCAACTGTGCTCCGCTGATCGCGGCTGCGGACGAATTGGCTACGTCAGCGTTCGAAATGCCAACCAGGTTCGCGCGATCCGGATCAATCTCAATCTTTACCTGCGGGCTGTCGGGACCCCAATCATCCCTCAGCACTGCAATTCCAGGCGACTGTCGAACAACATTCATTGCCTGTGAAGCTAGGGTCCGAAGCGTTTGAATATCCTGAATTTCCGTTCGGGGGTCCGTGTCCGCTTGGCCCGAAATGAGAATTTCGACAGGGGTTTCCACGGGATTCGTTTGCAGTTGCCGCACGGTGATCCATGCTCCCGGCACCTGTTTGTCTAATGCGGATTGAAGAGGTCCGATAAGCTTCGGGGTGGCTTCTTTGTCGCTCACTTGAACGATCACCTGCGCATAGTTCGTCTGGGGAGCTTCGGGAGAGATGGAAAACCAGAAACGTGGTCCTCCGCCCCCGATGAAACTCGTTATCGAAGTGAGGAGGTGTTTTCCCTGATTCATCCTTCGAGATGGTTTTTGTCGAGTCTTCAACAACCTGACGGACGACCTGCTCCGCTTTCAAGGCAGCGTCGTTTGTTGCGGTCAGCGGCACATCGTTCGGCAGCCAAATGTCGAGGTAAAACCAATATTGGACATCTTCGGGAAAGAACTGTTGCTTCAGATGCGAAGCCGTGAATCCCCCAATCAGCAGGAAAATAAGTGAACCGGCCAACACCAACCACCGGTGCTGAATGGCCCGGCCTACCAGGCGGTTGTAGAAACCATAGAAACCTCGCTGTCGCTTTTCCTCTACCGTCAGTTCTTTCTTTTTCGGTGGCCTCTGAATGTAGTAGCCCAGCAGCGGGACGAATGTCATCGCGACTACCAGCGCACATAGCAACGCTGCAGTCATCACGATGGGAAGGCTCCGAAGAAACTCCCCGGTGTTCCCGGTCAGCATAAGAAAAGGCAGGTAGGCGATGATATTCGTGAGCGTCGCGAAAAAGATTGCCGTCGCCAGCTTGGTCGGACCGAGCCATGCCGCGGTGGCACGAGGCAAGCCATCTGCAAGACCACGTTTGATTCCATCGCCGGCTACGACGGGCACATCCACCAACAGGCCCAGCGCAATTATTAACGTTGCTACTGAGACCTGTTGTAAGTCGATTCCCAACATGTACGAAACGCCAAAGGTCATCGCCAGCGTGATGGGAATTGCCAGGGCCATGATGAGCGCCAGACGCCATTCCCAAAACCCAATCAAAGAAACGATAACGACAAGGACCGATCGCTTCGTACAACGCACGCAGGAATAGATGAATATTTTCCTTGACCTGCAGCGGCTGGTCGGAGGTATGCGCGATGATCAGGTCTGGCGGAAGAATCTTGTTGATTTGAGCAAGTTTCTGGTCGACGGATTGACCGAACGCCGCGATTTGCCGCTGGTCGCGCATGTAGATCGCAAGCGTGACCGAACGACTACGCTGCCATTGCCCCTTTGGGTCTTCCCACGTGTAGTAGTTCAAGTATTGAGCGGGGCTCTGGTAGCCGCGACTGATTTCGACCAGGTCACGGAGATAGACCGGTGCGCCGGTCGATGACGCGGACACAGCTACATTACCTATCGCGTCTATGTTTTCGAATTGACCGGAGGGGTTGAGAATTACCTGCTGCTGTCCGGTTTCGAACGCGCCGCCAGGAGCAATGATGTTGCGAGCACTAAGCACGCTTCCAAGCGCCGCTGGTTGGAGTCCGTACGCGGCTAGCCGAGCCTCCGAGTATTCAAGATAGACCATCTGCGGCAATACCCCTCGCCTTTCCACCTTGGACGTTTCCGGCGCGCCTTGAACCGTGCGAGCGATCAGGTCTGAAAAGTCGTCAAGATCGGCGTAACTGTATTTGTCGCCCGCGACTTTGGCCAATCGCTCGCGAGTTTCGCGTGGATCGCGGATGATGATTGGTTCCCAAGCGTCGGGATGCAATTCGGATCGCTGCAATTGCTTCTGAAAGAAAGTCTGGATGAAGCGTGGGATCGACGCGTCGTCTTCAGTTCGAGACACCATCTACAGCGATAAATCCGTTCCCCTGGATTAACTGGGGTGCTCGTATGATTCCCGCTTGTTCTGCCTGCTGCTCGAAGAGTTGCGCGGCGTCCAGTATTGTCTTGTTCGAGGAAAGAGATTGAGGAAACGAGTAGACGATGGTGACCGGCGCACCTTGCTTCTTGTATTTCTTCGCGGCCCGCGAAGTCTGGATGGCCGATTGAATCCCTCGTGCGCGGATGTCGATCTCGACTGAGTCCGCTTTTGGACTCGCAATGGTCAGCATCAGCGCAGCGGTGTCTCCAAAATCACTTTGGAACACGATGGGACCGGCACCCGAAGGGAGCTGGCTGTTCAGTGCGTTCAGCTTGAGGTTGATGTCGCTGAATTGCCGCTTTACGTCCGAGATTTCCTCGGCAAGCTGCACGTAGACGAAGGCGTAACCAGGAATCGAGACAGAACGGATTCCATAGTCCGCGGCCGTTCCGGGATGGATGGTCTTATTTTCGGCGACGGCGTCTTCAATCGGGCGAGTAATAAATTGCTCGACTTGCTGCGCGGTCGCACCGGGCCATGAACAGGCGGCCACGGCCACCCTCACCGGAATGTCAGGATCTTTTCGTTGTGGCATGGAATGGTAGCCAAACCAGCCCCAAACGAGGACGCCAACGAGGAGAACCCAAGAAACTTGCGGCTGCTCGACGAAGAACCTTGGGAGGTTATGTGTTTTTTCGATTCGATCCTGGTCGCTTCTGTGTGCCATAACCTCATCTACCTATGGAATGACTTCGATGGGTTCTCCATCCTTCAAGAGTTGAGCGCCGACAGCGATCACCTTCTCCCCGGGTTGCACTCCCACGACGGCAATCGAGCTCTCGTGGGTCGCGCCCAGCTGTACCTTCGCGCAGACTGGCTGTCCATTTGCCGGCGCGTTCTTGCTGCCACCATCACCGCAAACCGGCCGGGTTCCGAGGGATATGGAACGATGGCGCTGAGTGGAACCGAAGGAGCCGATGAACGAGAATTTTCGCCGAGGCTTAACGAAGCAATCATGCCGGGCTTTAGACGACCGCGGGGTTGGCGACGGTCACTTCAACGGCGAAGACCCGATTTCGTGGATCGGCACTGGGTGAAATGCTTGTGACCTGTCCCACAAACGGAGTCACGTTCGTCCTGCAGTGCAATGCTCAATTGCTGTCCCAGACGCACACGCTGAGAGCGCATTATCGGGCACGCCAAACGTTGCTTTTGCTGAACTGATGTCAGCAATCGTAAACGCAGCCGTCGACGGGGAACCAAGGCTCCCCAACTCGATGTAACCGATTCAAAAGGACACCTGAGAAGGGCGCCTTCAGATCGGAATCTCCCAAAGTCAATTCAGCCTGACGAAGCACCGCTTTCGCGTTGTCCACCGCAGCCAGGGTGGAATTGAATCTTTGCTGCGACTGGTCGTAGTCGGGTTTGGTGAGGCTTTGTGTTGAAAATAGGACCTTCGCTCGCCCGAAGTCTTGATCCGCTTGAGTGTGCTGTGCCACAGCCTGATCGAGTTGGGCTTGCGCCTGCGCTACTTGATTCTTCATGTCCTCCAGGCGAACCTGCGCAAGCACCGTTCCCTTTTCAACGTAGTCACCAGTTCCAATGTCGCGAATCCGTCCATCTGCACCCCGCACCTGCTTCACTTCCGTCACATAACCAGAGGTGCGAAACGCGAGGTCTACTTGGGCGTAGGGAATAATTGAGGCTGAATAGCGCAATGTTTCGTCGCTCGTTTGCGTCGTAGTCACGACGGCGAGACGAACCGATGTCGGCGGCCGGAAAGGTATTCGCGATTCTTGGCGACATCCACCCAACGCTGCTGCCACGAATACGGAAGACTAGGACCGGTGGCCTGTTCCAACTCCGCCTCGGTTTGCATGAAACGCATCACAGCTCTACTCCTCACCCAGTGTTTTCTGAAAATCTGCGCGCGCACTCCAATATTCGAGTATCGCTTGACGGTATTCGTTCTCCGTGTTCGCCACGGAAGCTTGCTGCTTTAGCAAATCACTCAGCAGAGCTCGACTGCTGAGAATAAGCTTCTTCTTGGTTGCGCAATTTCTCGTTCTCCGCGTCACGCGCTGCCTCTATCACCGCCAGGTGCGCGCGAACTTCTCGCAGATGCCTAAAGCGTGAGTTCACGTCGAGAAGAATCTGCTCACGCGTGTCCTCAACAGAGAGCGCAGACTGCTTTTCTGCAAGAACGTCTTGTTGAACGTTGTGGTGTTTCCTTCCCCAATCCCACGGTTGCCAGGTAAGCAAAGCTCCAACAGAACCTATGTTTTGGGGAAGGAAGCTGATATTTGCCGTGGTTAAGTAGTTCGCTTGCATGGAAATATCCGGAATGTAATGCGTCCTTTCGATTTTGGTCTCCAGCTTGGCCTGACTCACGCGATTCGCCGCTTGCTTTAGTTCCGGGCGATGTTCGAGCGCGGTCGCCCTGGCCGCAGTTAGATCCTCCTCTTCGGGAAGTGTTGCCGGGAGCGGATTCCACTGAAAATTCAGTTTGAAGGTTGCGTCCTAAGAGGTGGTTAAGGGACTTCCTTACGATCCGCGAGGGTATCCTCGATGGTGGTCAGTTGATAGACAGCCTTGGCTAATTCGGCCCTGACACTCAGTTTGTCAGCCTCGAGCGCGGCTTGTTGCTCGAAGCGCCGTTCTGTGAGTTGCTGCAGTTCCTTCAGGTACTTCACCATCGATTCTTGAGATTCATGCTGGCTCTGCGATTGAAGAACTTCAAAATAAACTTGACGAACATCGTCTGTCAGCTTCTGATCGTCTTCGTCGAAGGACATTCGTGCCGCGTCGACCTTGAGCCTGCTGCTCTGAAACGAATAAATGGATCCGGAACAATTGTGTAAGCGGCTGAGTCGCAGTGACCGAGGCGATCGCTATTGGACGAGCAGGCGTGTGAAGATTCGTGTTAGATCCCGGAATTGGCCCAGTTGCTGGAAAGGTGCCGAACTGCCCTGCGTTGATTGTGAAGATCGAGCGGGGCGAGCAACTGGGCCGCGAGAACAGTGGCGTCGAATCGTGGATAAAAGTGGGTCTTCGCCTCGCTCAATGCTTCCGTTGTTTGCCGATTTCGAGACCAGACTGCTTCAGTTCTCGATTATTGGAACGCGCAATAGAGATCGCTTCGTCGAGCGTCAGTACCTCTCCGCCGCTGGTTTGCGCGTTTGCGCGAGGCGATAGGCGAACCGCTGCAATTAATAGGACGGTCATCGCTGACATGCGCACGTCCATCTTTCGAACGCACGTGCCCGGCCAAAGCTCCGGCCAGCGGCAAAGTTAATTGATGTTGTTGGCGCGTGAACGTTTAGACGAGCGGAATAATTGGACAGCGGTATTCGGGACGGCGGATCAGAAGACAGAGATTTGGCGCGCTTGCCAGACCTCCGTCACTGCGGTGGGCGAGAGATTCCCAACTTCTGCATCTTGTAGGCGAGCGACGTTCTCTTGAGGCCCAGGCGGGCTGCCGCTCCATGAGCACCTCCGACGACCCAATTGCTTTCGCGGAGCGCTCGCACAATCTGCTCTCGCTCGGCTTGCTCCAGCGCATTGCCATCGCCAGTCACGCTGAAGATCTGAGTCTGAAAGAATTTCAGCCAGCGGCACGCGCAGCGATGGACCGGTAGATAGCAGGGCGGCTCGCTCCATAAGGTTCTGCAATTCCCGGATATTACCTGGCCATGCGTAGTGGGAGAGCGCATCCATCGCTTCTTTGGGAATGCTCTCGATTTGTTTTCCCATACGCCGAGCGTACTTGTTGGCGAAGTAGCGGACGAGAAGCGGAATGTCCTCACGGCGTTCTCGCAGCGGTGGGACATCAATCGGAAACACCTTCAAGCGATAGTAAAGGTCACTGCGGAACTTCTTTTCGGCGACCATTTGAGTCGAGGCTGACATTCGTAGCCGCCAACAAGCGAACATCGACGCGTTGGGTGCGAGTACTGCCCAGTCGTTCAAATTCCTGTTCCTGCAGGACTCTGAGGAGCTTGGGTTGCAATTCGAGCGGTATATCGCCGACTTCATCCAGAAACAGCGTTCCTTTGTGCGCCAGTTCGAATCTTCCAATCTTTTGGGCTATGGCGCCGGTGAACGCGCCTCTCTCATGGCCAAACAACTCGCTTTCGAGAAGACCCGAGGGAATGGCCGCGCAATTCACCTTTACAAACGCCTGACCCTTGCGGGGGCTCAGGTTGTGAATTGCGCGAGCGATCATCTCTTTGCCGGTACCCGTCTCGCCCTGGATGAGGACCGTTGAGTCCGCCGGCGCAACGATTCGAACGCTCTCGAGCACAGCTTTCAGCTCGGACTTTTTCCAATGATCTCTTCGAAATTGTGCTCAACCCGGATTTCGTCTTCCAAGTAGAGCTTTTGCTCCGCCAGCCGCTCCTTGGCCTCAGTTATCTGCCCATATTCCAAAGCGTTTTCTACCGCGATGGCGATCTGGCTCGCTACCTGGCCGAGAAAATATAAGTCTTCTTCAGTGAAGGCGTCGCCTCGGAGTCTGCCGAGATTTAAGGTCCCAATTGCGCGACTCCGCCTGATCAGTGGTATGAAGCACAAAGACTTGAAACCCTCAGAAATCCGGCTTTGAACGACGGGATTATCCAGCCACTCGGTAAACGGGTCATGGAGCGCCAAAGGCTTCATGGTTCGAAATGCTGTGCCGTAGGGCGATCCCTCGATCGAATAAACTCCCTCCTCGTGGAAGAATCCTTTGCCCTCCGGGAAATCAAGCACGTTAAGTTGCAACTGCTCGTTCTCCGCATTCGGCAGCGCCAAACTCGCGCAATCGCATTGCATCACTCGCCGGATACTTCCCGAGATGGCGCGCAGCAGGTCGCGGAGCTGCAAATTTGAGACAACCTGATTAGTGACTTCGAGGAGCAACTGCAGCCGATCTTCCGCCTGTTTGCGCTCGTCAATATCTGTATGCAGGCTCATCCAGCGGATGATGCGGTCCTCCGAGTCCCGCAGCGGGAGGCAGCGTAACTGGAACCAGCGATAGACCCCATCCGCGCGGCGCAGTCGGCATTCAATTTCGTCCGGCTGCCCGGTTTCTTGCGTGTGTTTCCACGCCTCGATCGCGCGAGCCAGGTCATCCGGGTGAAAGACGTCGCTGCTGGCCCAGCCCCTCAATTCCTCAAGGGTCTTGCCAAAATAAGCCAGGTTTTGTTGATTGACGAATTCGAGTTCGCCTGCCGCGGTCAAAGTATGAACAAGCCCTGGAATGCTATCGATGATCACGCGAAAATTGAGTTCGCTCGCACGAAGGGCTTCCTCGGCACGCTTCCTGTCGTCAACATCGGTAAGCATGATGCACCAGCGGATGATGCGCCCCTCGGCGTCCCGCAAGGGCAAGCCGCGGGAGTGGAGCCAGCGGAATACGCCGTCCGCACGTCTGGCCCGGTGTTCCACATCATAAGGCTGCCCGGTTTCGACCGAGCGGCGCCATAGATTAACCACACGCTCGCGATCATCCGGATGGATAAGTGAGGTCCAGTCTGGCAATTGCTCAAGCGATTGGCCGAAAAACTCCAGCATCTGGCGATTGACGAATTCGGGTTCGCCTGTCGCGGCCCTTGTACCTATGAGGCCGGGGATGTTATCGACGATCAGGCGCAAACGCTCTTCGCTCGCGCGCACAGCTTCCTCTGCACGCTTCCAGTCTTCAATGTCAGTGGCAACACCGTACCAGCGAATCACGAGACCACTGTCGTCCCGCAAGGGTTGAGCAACGGTACGAAACCAGCGGTAGACGTTATCGAACCGAAGCACACGTTGGTCTACAACGCACGGATCACCAGTTTCGACCGAATGCAGCCATGCTGTTTTCGTTCTCTCGACATCCTCGGGATGGAGTACGTTAGCCCATCCAAAACCCACCAAGTTCTCCTGGCGTTCGCCGGTGTAATCCACGATCCGCCGATTTAGATATTCGAGCTTCCCATCCGGACTTGCACACCACGCGAACGCGGGCATGCTATCGACGATCTGGCGAAAACTCTGTTCGCCATTTGCCGCAGTGTCGAGCGCTCTTTGAACCTTTTCACTCATCGCTGTCCGGTGGTGCCAACGTAATTGATGTTCAACGTTTTAACCGCAACGGCATCTTCGCCTTGGGGCGATTCAGACCTGGCTCAACCTTGGAGTGGCCAAAACGTCGTTTCTAGAGTTTCGTGGGCCGACCAACAAGATACACCTGAGCGCGTGCCGGAGTCACCAGTAGCGAGGATCAGTTGAGCCCCTCGATCCACTGCCGTGCTAGATCTCTGGCAAGAGTGCCAAACCTCCGTCTCCGCATGGTCCACCTCGCTTACGTTCCGCGGCACAAAAAATGAATCTAAAAGCCGTCGGAGCAAACACATGGAATTTGTTCGAATACTCCGCTCTTTTTGGCTCCTCAACTGCCATATCTTTAGTCGGCCGAATCTGGCAAGCAGGCAAGGGCGAGTAGTGCTGAAGATCACTATCACCGATTTGCCCGATGAGCAGAGATGGTCCTTGCAGGGTCTGTTAGTCGGCCAGTGGGCGGCCGAGCTCCAGTCGAGATGGAGAGAAGCACACCACGCAGAAGACACGCGGAGATGCATCGTCGAATTGATTGAAGTGACATCGATTGACCGAAATGGGGAAGCCGTCCTGGCAGGAATCATGGGTGACGGTGCTCAGTTCGTTGCCAGCGACGTTTACACAAAACATCTTCTGCGGAATCTGCGAAGCGAGATGAAACATAGTCGCATTAAAAGAAAACTGGAGTGAACCCCTAGCTTGAGCCACTTTCGCAAGGCACACTTTGCGGGAAAGGAGCCGCAAAGTGGAACGAAAAAAAGGTCAGCGATACGGTAGTGAATTTCGTCGACAGGCTGTTGAAAGAATGAACGCCTGCGACAACATCGTCGGGCTCGCACGCGAGCTCGGAGTGTCCCGTAGAGTTCTCTATCAGCTGGCGCGACCGAATGGAACAGACCAACTCCTCGCCCGGGAGGTCCCGCGAGCTAATCCTGCGCAAGCAAATCCTCAGACTCAAGCGATTGTTAGCAAATAAAACTCTGGAAGTGGATTTTTTCAGACATGCCTTGCAAAGAGTAGGGGCTCGGCGTCGACAGAACTTTCATCCTGGCGACAAGGCATCTACGACGAGATAAGAGCGAGGATGCCGCTGCAAGGCAACTTAGGTGTCGAGCGGATGTGTCAGTTGGCCGAGGTTAGCCGCGCGGGATTTTACCGCTACTTACGACGCGGGTGGCAATGGGAGGAGGAGGTCGCATTGCGATCCACCGTCCAGGATGTTGTCATTGAGCATCGATGGCGCTACGGATATAGGCGGGTCACCGAAGAGCTACGCGCCCGCGGGATGATCGTCAATCATAAACGGATAGCGCGAATCATGCGGGAGGACAATCTGCTCGTGGTTCGACAGGACCGGTCCCGACCTCGTGGGCATACTCTTCGTGCTGCACGGGTTTACCTTAATCTCGCCACGCGAATGACACTGTTGGGACCCAACCAACTCTGGGTCGCCGACATAACCTACATCCGTCTCGCCTGCGAATTTGTGTATCTAGCGGTCGTTCTGGATGTGTTTTCTCGCAAGGTTATTGGCTGGGCGCTCGGCCGGAGCCTCAAAGCCCAACTGCCTATTTGTGCTCTGGAGCGCGCGATTGCTAATCGAAGGCCACCGCCAGGAGTCGTGCACCACTCGGATCAGGGCGTGCAATATGCATGCAGCGAGTACATGCAAAAGCTCCGGGAGCATGGGATGCTGCCCAGTATGAGCAGACCTGCGAATCCTTATGACAACGCCACGTGCGAGAGCTTTCTAAAAACGCTCAAGCGTGAAGAGATCCACGCTAGCACTTACCGGGACTTCGAAGACCTGCGGGAGCGGATGGAGGAATTCATTGAGGGGTACTACAACGTGTGTCGGCTACACTCGGCGCTAGACTATCGTTCGCCCGAAGACTTCGAAAAAGAGTCCCAACGAGAATCCCAGAGAACGTCAGCGGCGGCGATGATGACGTTCTTCGAAGGCTAATGCGGGCATCTAGCAGAGCAATGCCCTTCGAAGGAGGGTGTGATACACATCTTTGTCTCAGCGAGGGGTTCACTCTATAGGATTTCTGATGGAACTCGACTGTGCACGAACTGTGCACGAATCCAACGTTTTCATTCTATTCGGGTTAGCTTTGAGCGAAAAGCAGATTCCCCGATTTGTTGGAAACGTTAGTAGTTAGAAGTGATAGAAGGAGTTGTTGGAGTCGAGTTCGGTGCTTTGCAAGCAGGGGGTCGCAGGTTCGAACCCTGTCACGTCCACCAACTTTTCTTCCGCCCTGGCAGCAATTCAGGCTGCAGTTTCATCGAGGGACAACGACCCCTTCTAGCGAAGGGGCGCCCGGGCTTCAGAGATCGTTGCGTGTTTGTTCGCCATCTGACTTCCATTTATGCCCCCAGATTCCGTGCTTTGAGCCACAAAGACATCAGTCCGGAAAAAACACGGCTTGCCGCCCATTCGGGAATAGATTTTCTTGGGATGGACAAAACATTTCCATTTCGCAGGTGGGATTAGGGACACGTAAGGCTTCAAGTCGGCAGCTTTATTTGCCGCTATCTCTTTTGTTAGCAGTAATTTAGTAGGATATATTGCGCAAGGTGTCAGAGTCCATATCAGGAGGTCTGTTGGATGGCAATTTGCATGTAGTCAGGTGCTAGGTGCAGATTTGTGAGCGTTAGGGCGGTAGCCTATTTAGTGTATTGGGACCAGTCGTTCGCGGGGCAGATCGGTACAATTGAACAAACCGTCTTGCAAGGTGGCAATATCAGGCAAGTAAGGATCGCCCCTTATCGTGGCGCAATGAAGGTCAGACTGGGATAAGTTAAGAGCATTGAACCGCTTTGACAGGATTTTGATTTTGAGACTCTTAAGCCTACTCGCTGAAAAAACGTCGATTCATATGTCGTAGAAGTTCGCGTTGCTTCGGAAGTTGCTCACCCACGCTTTGGCTGAAAGAGAAAACCTCATATGGGACTGATCTCAATGAGCCACATTCGACAGGGGCTGTCGCGAACTTGATCAACGGCAGCGAGTTGAAAAGACGTGTGCAGCGTGTAGAAGTCCTGCTCGGCACGGACAGCTTCTATGTTCCAAGCCCCGCCAAGAGGACAATAGCTGAATGATCTTCCAAGGTATGAAGCGATGAAGAAAATCTTCCAGACCCATTTTTCAGGCGAAGGTCTGAAAGCAAAAGTATTCCGGGGCGGAGCCATGATGGGCCTCGGGAGCCTTGCGGAGCAATCCGTCCGGTTCGGCCGAAACATGCTGCTTACCAGGATGCTTGCGCCGGAAGCTTTCGGACTCATGGCGATGGTTTTGTCGGCGGCCACCTTGATTCAGGTATTGGTGGATGTGGGAGCCCGGGAAGCCATCGTTCAGAATCCAAAAGGCAGCGAAGAGGGGCACGTCGTTGCGGCATGGTGGATGACAGTTGGCCGGGCACTTTCATTTACGGCATGGTTTACGTTCTCGCTCCTCTTCGCCGCCAGGTTCTACGGGCACAGCGAGCTGACCGCACTGGCGCGTATCGCCATCCTGAGCATCGTGTTTGACGGACTTATGAGTCCTCGGGCCATTGTTGCCCAGAAGGAAATGAAGTTTGCAAAGGTGGCGATCATCGACAACGGGGGCTCCATTTGCGGGGTGCTGATCACCGTAATTCTAAGTTTCTTCCTCCGCGATGTGTGGGCCCTGGTAATTGGGTTTTGCTCTGAAAACGCCATTCGCTGCATTCTCTCCTTTATAGTTTGTCCTTTCCGTCCCCGGATTCCCAAGGATCTGGTCGCATTTCGAGATCTGCTGCGATTTTCGAGAGGCATGGTCGGTCTGACGCTTCTGAATTTCATCTTCAGCCGCGCGGATATTTTCGTGCTGGGAAAGTTGTATTCTTCGGCGGACATTGGTTTGTATTCCATGGCTGTTTATCTGGTGCAGACACCTGTAACATTTCTCGTAAGGATAATCACCCAAACACTGTTTCCCACCTTTTCTCATATTCAAGACGATCCAGACCGCGGGAATCGAATTTTGCTAAAGGCAATGTCGGCCACTTTGTTGGTGGGCCTGCCCGGATTGGTTTTCGTGGCGTTCTGTGGACATTCCTTATTGACGGTTGTCTATGGACAACGCTACGCTGCCGCGTCTGTCGCGTTAGTACTGGCCGCCGGCGCCGCCTTGCTTAACGTCCTGAATTCTCAAATTACCATGGTGTTTTATGCGCAGGGCCTTCCGCAGCTGCATCGACGTGCCGTCGCTGCAATGGCGGTGCTGGTGATGATTCTTACTTATCCGCTCACAAAGGGATTCGGCCTTTGGGGAGCGCAATTGGCAGTCCTGATCGCCATTGTCGTCGGTTACGCTCTTCAGGTGGAGCGTGTTCGCAAGGTTACTGGACTTAAATTATCTGAATACCGAAAGAACTTTGTGGTTCCAATAGTGATTTCCCTCTTCGCAGTTTTCGTGTGCCTCGCTGCAAGATCTGCCGGATTGCTAATGCGTCCGCTGCCTACCATCTTGTTTGCAGTCCTGGGCGGCCTTGCAACTTGCGGAGTAGCTTTCACGTACTTCTTTCGAGAGGGTAATGGGAACGAGGTTCACCCCGAGCCTAGTGAAAAAGTCCTTGAAACCGCAGTATGTCGAAAATGAAAATCTCGCCCACTTTTGTCTAAGACTGCACTGCCGCGTGCCGCGGGAATCCGAAAAACTTCACACGCCTGTCCAACGGCGTGACCTCGCGCAGGGTCACGCTTCATCCCTTTTTCCCCCGCCTCAACCAGTGCTGTTTTCCACTCGTAGCGTTTTTCCTTCCTCTGCATCACTTTCAACCAATCAAAAACTTGAATAAAGCTGTATGGTGTTTTACCCGTCCGCCTTGCAAAGCAGGGGGTAGCAGGTTCCAACCCTGTCACGTCCAACAAATTTTTCTCTGCGGATTGCTGCGCCCCGCGATCTATCCTTTTTAGCCTATGCATGCTGAAAGTGTTGGAATTGACTTTGGGACCACGAATAGCTCCATCGCTCTGGCCAGGAGCTCAGCCGAAGTAGAGCTTGTACAATTTCCATACATGGGCGAGCTGACCGACGCCTACCGGTCACTCTTGTATTTGGAACGAGTGAAAGAAGGCTCCGTCAACACGCTCAAATCCTGGAGCGGTCCTGAAGGAATCGAGCACTACCTTTCCGCTGACCCCAAAGGACGTTTGATGCAATCGCTCAAGTCCTTTCTAAGTAGCCGAAGTCTTGTAAGCACGGAAGTTTTTGGGCGCCGCTATGCCCTTGAGGAACTCATCGCGCGCATTCTGAAAGATTTGCGGAAAAAAGCTGAGCATCGATTCGGGATCCGCATCGATTCCGCCGTTGTGGGGCGCCCCGTGCGGTTCGTGGGAGCGGGTAGCGACGAGGACAATCTTTACGCCGAACGCCGGCTTCGCGAATCGTTTCGTGCCGCCGGCTTCGAATCCGTGAAGTTCGAGCTGGAGCCAGTAGCTGCGGCCCGTTACTACGAATCCACGCTCGACCACGATGAATTAATTTTGATTGGAGATTTCGGCGGCGGCACCAGTGACTTTTCCTTGATTCGCGTCGGTCCGGACGTTCGCCGGAAAGGCAAAAAATCCGCCAATCTTCTGGGCAGTGCCGGTGTTGGTTTTGCGGGAGATGCGTTTGACGCGAAAATCATCAGGCACCTTGTCGCGCCCGCGTTGGGAGCGGGATCCGAAATGCGCTCCATGAACAAGGTCTTATCTGTTCCAGGCTGGGTGTACGCAAAGCTGGAGCATTGGCATCATCTCTCTTTCTTGAAAGCGAGGGACGTGATGGAGATGCTAAAGGGCGTCCAAGCGCATGCCATGGAACCAACGAAAATTGCGGCTCTCACCCATCTGATCAAAGAAGATATGGGATACCGGTTGCACCAGGCAGTTCAAAAAGTTAAGAGCGATTTGTCCGACAAGCCGGTCGCTACATTTCATTTTTCCGATGGCGTCGTGAATCTGCAGGCGGTATTGCAACGTACTTTTTTTGAGGGTTGGATCGCTGAAGAACTGCAGCAGATTGAGAATTGCGTCGATTCCCTTTTCACATCTTCCGGCGCTCAGCGCAAGGAAGTGGACTCTGTCTTCCTAACCGGCGGCTCATCCTTCGTACCCGCAGTGCGCAGGATCTTCGAGAAACGTTTTGGAGCAAGCAAAATCCGGGCAGGCAATGAATTCACGTCGGTTGCCCGCGGTTTGGCTTTGCAGGCAATTCTAAATCGGAAATAGTCTGTCCCGTGAGACAGCAGCCCACGCAGTTCGATAGGAGAGAGCCGCGACCCCGCGATGCATTTCCAGCACGGAAACCAATTCATGGCCGAAAGCGTCGAACAGGTTGCGAGCACTCATGTCAAGACTCAGATGCCAAGCAGGTGATTGTGGCCTTTGATTGTTTCGAAGATTGATGACCAGACATACATTATAATCCTGATGCCTAATACGACAGATACTGGCCGAGATTTTGTTGTTTATATTTGCCTGCTGGTAGCTAATTAGGGGCATATTTGGTTCAATATCTGCGAAGAGCGGGTGAAGAAGCGCGCCTTCGTGGAAACAGCTTGGGGGGAAATGCTGAGAATAAGGATTGTTAGTATATGGCTGACGGGCGGGCGGAAATGAGCGGTAGGTCTGTGACCAAAAATGCACTCGTGTTTCAGGTTGCCACCTTCTGCGTCAATATACTTTTGATTTCTTCCGTTTTGCTGACGATATTTGGTATTGGGTGGGAATATTCCACTCGCCAGTACTTATCAGGATTCGCCAACGCCGTTCTTCCTTCCACATCTTCGTCCGAGGAAAAGGTACAAGCCATTCTTGCCTGGATGCAGCAAGGGCCGTCCCGCTCCGCCGACTATTACAGTGACGATTCGCAAAATCGCGATCCGATCGATACGCTGAACTATAAGGAATTGCTTACCGTGTGTGGAACCGGGACCAACGCCTTCGTGAATCTTGCATCGGCTGGTGGAATCGAGGCGCGGCGTTTGCTATTGCTGGACGAGCAGGGCATGAACACAAATCACGTGGTCGCCGAAGTTCATATCGATGACCGCTGGGTGATTGTGGACCCTTCGTTCCATGTGATCTTGCGAGATAACGATGGCCGCCTTCTCACAAGGCAAGATTTGGCCAACCCTGATATTTTGCGGGATGCCACTGGGAACATCCCAGGTTACGATCCGCTTTACAATTACGAACATACCGCATTTATCCATCTCGGCCGCTTGCCGCTGGTTGGAGACCTTCTTCAAACCGAACTGCAATCAATACCGCTGTCATGGCAAGAGGGTATCAATTGGACGGTACTTATTGAGCGGGAATCCTACGACACAATCGTAATTGGAGTAGCACTGCTATGCTTTGCCTTTTGCCTCCGGAGGATGATCTTTTGGTATGGAAAAAGAATATCCATCATCCCAATTAGCCCGTGGGAACAATTACAGCAAACCGGGGTAGCAATGTTTTCTCCACCTGCTGCCGCCAAATCAGATAGAGGCTTTCCAGCGTTGTGAGCTTGGCATTTGCAACCTCGACAAACAAATATTTGCAGGAAATATTTTCTTTAGGTTCTCGTGTTTCCCATCTTGAAATGCGATATCTTGTCAGTTGATTAACGCGCTTGATATGAGCGCATAACCTTTCGATGAAAGGGGGCTCGATGGGTGGGTTTACTGCCGGACTTGTTTCCGGTTGTCTTCTCGGTGTTTGCGGAACTTTCTTGCTGCTTTCACTTGGCACGGCGTTTTCCGAGGAAGGCGCGCGGTTGTTTCGTTTGCGCTCTCTCCCAGGAACCGTTCTTTCCACTGTTGTACTGTTGTGCATTGCGGCGTTTTGCTTTCGAATGGGCATTGCCAAGGATGCATCGATGCTTCTGCTTTTGCTGGTGGTTCTGGCGATTTCCAAATTGGAAGGGCTGATGAACGGATTTATCGCTACTGTAGTGGCAGCATACATTCTGGCGTTTTGGTTTTTTCCTCCCAACGACACGCTGGGTATCCGAAGTTTGAGCGACCGCCTGGCTCTGGCCTTATTTCTCCTGATTGCGACAATCGGCACCCGCATACTTGGCCGGCAAACCAAATCTGCTTCCTAGCATTCGTGCGGCCCGATCCACTTTCATTCTTTCTCAAACACGCCTGCATGATTGCGGGAGATTTTGGCGGCGCGGTCCATCGCGGTTATTTCTTCGGCAGTGAGGGATCGGAATTTACCTTTGGCGAGTTGACCTAGAACTAACGGCCCAATCTCAATGCGAATAAGGCGGAGGACTTCGATTCCAAACTCTTTAAACATGCGCCGAATGTGGCGGTTCTTTCCTTCGTCTAGCACGATTTCCAGCCACGAATTTTTCTCACCGCAGCGCAGAACGTGAGCGCGCTTGGCTCGCAGTAATTCCCCATCGGCGAGCACTCCTTGAATCAATCTCCCCGCAAGCGTCTCATCCGCGAGCGTGCATACCTGGACGTGGTAGGTCTTGTCCAGATGCGAATCTGGATCGGTAATTCTCGCGGCCCATTGCGAATCGTTGGTGAGCAAGAGCAGGCCCTCGCTGGCCTTGTCCAGCCGGCCCACTGGTCCCACCCACGGCAAGGATTCGCCGAGGAGTGAATAAACTGTCTCTCGACCTTTTTCGTCGGAAGCCGTGGTAACCACTCCGCGCGGTTTGTTCAGCATCAGGTAAATCCTTTGTTCAGCGGCGACAACAGTTCCGTCCACTTCGATTCGGTCTCTCTCCAAATGCACAAGCGTCTCGGGATCACGGCGCATTGCTCCGTTCAAACGAACGCGGCCCGCTCGAATTAATTGGGAAGCCTGCGAGCGGGAGCAGTATCCAAGTTTCGATAGCGCCCTGGCCAGGCCTGCTTGCGGCAACTGGTTGATCCGTTTCATTGTTCGTTTCTTCCGGCGAAGCATTCTCGGATGCAAGAGATTTGTTTTGGCCCAAAATCTTTTTCACAGAGCGGTCGCTGGAACTAGTTGCCCGTGGGCATTCGATATTATAATGTCAAAGATTGCAGTGCTCTTTCTCATAGATCGACGCAAGGCTATCGCTGGGAGGTGAGATTTGTTCAGCTCCTGCCACGTATTGATCGTTTCCGCCGACTCGCTGCAGTGTGACAAGACAGAGGAAATTGCTCGCCAGCTTGATTTGCAATCCGTCCGATGCACTTCCCTGACCGACGCCCGCGCCCGCATACAGGAGCAACCGTTTCAGTTGGTGCTGTGCGGCGATGATTTGCCCGATTGCAATCTCAGCACCGCGGTGCGCGTCTTGACCACCTCAACCGGCGGCGCCCCCGTGATTGTACTTTCGCATCTGGCTGATTGGGACGCTTACATGAAGGCCCTGCGCGCCGGCGCGTTTGACTATATTGCCTGTCCGCCTGACCCGGCCGAGGCGGGACGAATTCTGCGACTTGCCCTTGCGCAAAATCCTCCGCCGCGACGCGCCTCCCGCACTGCCGCTTGATTTGCAGATGGGAATTGGCGAGCTGGCCGCATGGTGATGCTTTCCGCTCACGCTCCCCGCTTCCCCTCTCATTTCGATTTTTCAGGCGTTGGCTTACTGATTGTTGAATCGCTTCTTGCGCCGCGTGGCATGAACGTGCTTCCATTTGGGCCTGTGAATTACCTCCATATCCCTTGGGATTTTGTTCTGATTCTTCTGTTTCTTGGCGTCCTTGTTCCGTGGCGCGGCGCCGTTCGAATGAAACGCCTGTTGAGCAAGCCCGAACTGACTTCCACCGATCGTTTGTCTCTCTATGGTTCTACGATTTTGTTTCAGTGGTTGATCGTGGCAGTCGTGGCCTGGCGATGCGTTGCGCGAACTGTCAGCCCTGTAGAGTTAGGCCTTGCAGCTGGCCATTCCTGGCTGGTGATGTGGACAAGCTTAGTTCTGACGGGAATCCTTTGCGCAAATCAAGTGGTGGGCTTGCGCAGAATCGCCAGGGTGCCAGAGGGACAGCGCGGCTCTCATTTCGCGATTACGGAAAAGATCATGCCCCGCGGCCCCATAGAGACATTGGTCTTTTCGGCGCTGGCTTGTACCGCGGGTTTGTCTGAAGAGTTCCTGTACCGCGGTTTTGTTTTCATGGCATTTGCACGAATGGCCGTTAACCTGGGTTCGCCCAACGCGGTTGCGGCAATCTTGTCATCCGGATGGTTTTCCCTGGCGCACCTGTATCAAGGGCGGAGAGGTATTATAACTACATTTGTAGTAGGTATGATCTTTGCTACTATTCGAATATGGACCGGTAGCCTGGTGCCCGTCATTGCAGCTCACATTGGAATAGATCTCATTGCTGGGATCTGCGCATCCAGATTTCTACGGAGGACATGACACGATGGCCGCTCCCGTCCCAATTGAGATAAGCACCCGGCAGATTTGTGATGCCCTTATCGCCCTACGCAGTTTCTCCTACCGATGATCAGATCGCCAAGGTTCGTGCATATTTGGACCTGCTCCTTAAATGGAACCGGGCCATTAGCCTGACATCGATTCAGGATCCCGCTGAAATTGTAGGCAGGCATTTTGGCGAATCCATGTTTGCAGCGAAACTACTGCCTGTGGAAAACTGTCGGCTGGCCGACGTTGGTACAGGAGCCGGTTTTCCGGGCCTGGCGCTGAAAATTTCTGTTCCTAGCATTCACCTCACTTTGATTGAATCCAACAAGAAGAAATGCGCATTCTTGGCTGAAGTGGTTCGAACACTTGATCTCAAGGACGTTGAGATTCTTCCTGAGCGATTCGAGCAAATTCGCTCAGAAACGGCCCGCGCAAACATCATCGTTTCTCGGGCCGTGGGAGAATTCAAGCAACTTCTCCAATGGTCTGCGGGCGCGCTTGTTCACCGGGGCCACATCATGATATGGGTGGGTGCAGAAGACGCCACAAGGATCGCCAGCAATTCGGATTGGATTTGGCAGCCAGCGGTTCACATCCCGGATTCACAACGACGATTTATTCTAATTGGCCGGCCCCTGAATGCCATTACGCCGCACGAATAGAATTCACTTTTGTTCCACGTGGAACATTTGTGATTGATTGTGCTACTGGATGACCGACCCGATTACGAATTAAGTGAAATAAATCAACCGTAAGAGTTGTTTCTGCAATTTTCACCCCAGTTGCGCACGCGTATTCCGAGTGGACTAGAAGGGACTCCGCGAGTCGTCCGTCAACGCGAGCAAGACGATTGTGCATTGTGTCCAATTCCCTGCGCTTCCCGCTCCTAATCGCCACGCTTTCACGCAGCTGCCATAGGCAAAATCGCACTTAAAAAATTGTTCCACGTGAAACAATTTGCATGTTTCGAGCTTACTGTGATAGATTCCGCGCCTTGGGGGATGAACAATTGGGTCGCATCATCGCTATTGCCAACCAAAAAGGCGGCGTCGGTAAGACTACCACTGCGATTAATCTTGTCGGCTTCCCTGGCTCTCTCCGAGCAGCGAACTCTTCTGATCGATTGCGATCCCCAAGGAAATACTACCGCCGGCATTGGCTTTCCTAAGGATCCTGCCCGGCGCACACTCTATCAACGCGCTTATCCTTGGCGAGCCTCTCGACAAAATCATCCTGAAAACTCAAATCGATGGTCTGGATCTCATTCCGGCCGACAAGAATCTTGTGGGTGCGGCAGTCGAGCTGGTCTCAGCCGAAAATCGGGAATATCAGCTCAAGAAAGTTACTTGAGCAGGTCAAGGACAGTTACGAGCTACATCATCATGGATTGTCCGCCCGCCCTGGATCTGCTCACTCTGAATGCGCTTACTGCAGCCGATTCCGTCTTGGTTCCGATCCAATGCGAATATCTGGCCCTCGAAGGCGTCTCGGAGCTTCTCGATACGCTTATGAGAATTCGCAGAACGCTGAATCCGAATCTTGCCATCGAGGGCATTGTCCTCACGATGTACGACGAACGCACCACCTTGTCGAAGCAGGTCGCTTCGGATCTTCGCAGCTTCTTCGGGGCCCAGGTCTTTCGAGTCGGTGATCCCAAGAAATGTGCGCTTGGCGGAGGCACCAAGCCATGGCAAGCCAATCCACTTCTACGACATTCATAGTAGAGGAGCGGAAGCCTACATCAATCTTGCAAAGGAGGTTATCTCCAGTGGCCAGAAACGCATTGGGAAGGGGGCTGGGAGCTCTGATTCGTGAGCCTGAGGTGGCGACTCCTCAGGCGCTCCAGCCAGCAGCATCCACAGGAATCGCAACCGCAGCGGCACCAGCGCCGATTCCGATGCCGGCGGACCGCTGCAGATCGATATCGACTTGATCGACCCCAGCCCGTATCAACCGCGAACCAGATTTGCCGAGGCCGCGCTGGAAGAGCTGGCGCAATCGATCCGTTCCAGCGGAATCATCCAGCCGCTGGTCGTGCGAAAAATTGGCTCGCGATACCAGCTCATTGCCGGCGAACGAAGATGGCGAGCTTCGCAGCGCGCGCAACTTCTGCGCGTGCCGGCAGTGTTGCGAGAAGTGGGCGACGAGCAGGCACTGGAGCTGACGCTGGTCGAAAACATTCAGCGCGAAGACCTGAATCCCATCGAGCAGGCGCGCGCGTTTGAGCGGCTGATGGAAGCAATTTCACCTGACGCAGGACGAGGTGGCCACCCGCACAGGAAAGGATCGCGCGACCGTTGCCAACTCCGTCCGCCTGCTTTCTCTCGATGAAACGTTTCTCGAATGGATCGAAGAAGGAAAAATGACGGCCGGCCATGGACGGGCGCTGCTCGCGATCGAAGATCGGAAGTTACGATTTCGAGCTGGCGCAAAAGGCTTCGCGCGGAAAATTGACCGTCCGGCAACTCGAACGCATGGCCACACGTCGCGCGCGAGGCAACGGTCAGCAAGCGCAGGTGGAAGTCTACGATCCCAATCGCCAGGCTGCGCTCGACGAACTGCAGAAGCACATCGGAACCCGAGTTACGCTGCACATGCCGACGAAGGGGCACCCGGGCAATCTGATCCTGGAGTTTTACGACGAGGAGCAGCTGAACGGGCTGTACGAACGCCTGATGAAGTAATACTATATATGTAGTATGTACTTGCAATACCAACTTCGATTCAGCCATCGAAGTGCTTGCTTCGGCACTGTCACACTGATTTGACGATTCAGCACGGTTCAGCGTCTGCGGTAGAATCATAGCTTCCACAATAGCGTTTCTTCACGATCTGGGAGGGCATCCCATGCAATGGCGATCAAGTCAAAAGGACGCGGCAAAGACACGCAGCAGCAGGAGTTCACGGGCTTTCTGGACAAAGGCGTGCGGTTTGAAGGCACGCTCGAGGCCTCGGGCGTATTTCGCATTGATGCCCACGTGAAGGGAAACGTGATTTCGAGCATAGCCTGATCCTGGGCGAGGGCGCGCGAGTGGAAGGGCAGATCGAAGGGAATCACGTGGTGATCGCCGGAAAATTCGACGGCGTGATCTTCGCCAAAGGGCCGCGTGGAAATTCAGGCCAAGGGCGTGGTGACGGGCGAGATCCATTCCCCATGCCTGGTGATCGAGCCGGGAGGAATTTTCGACGGGCAGTGCCACATGCTGGCCGCATCGGAATCCACCAAGCCGCTGACGATTCCGATTCGCGTGGGTCAGCAGTGAAACTCCAGCGCCGCAGCGCGCGTCTAAACCTTCGTTCAAGAAACCGCAAATTAACCAGCCACATGGATACAATCACACACGGAATTGTGGGCGCGCTGACCGGGAAGGCGCTTTTCGCCGGCCGTGATGTCCCCGCCGAAATCGCGCGACGGAAGCGCTAGCCCGCGCGCAGAGTTCGCCGACCGCGCGCGTCGCAATTCGTGGCATGCACCCTCGGCTCCATGTTTCCTGACATCGATATATTTGCCGGGCCGCTGGCGCAAAATCCTCTGGCAATCATGGAGTGGCATCGCAATATCACCCATTCCGCGGTGATCTTGCCGGTATGGGCTGCTGTTGTTGGCGACATTATCACTGCCGCTTGCGCGATGGCTGAAATGGGAAACGCCACCGTATCTCTACGCTCTTTGCAATTTACGCGGTGGGAATCGCCACGCATATTTTTCTGGATCTGGTCACCACTTTCGGGACCATGGTTTGGAGCCCGCTGCAATATTCGCGCCCGGCATGGGACTGGGTTTTCATTCTGGATTTGACGCTGACCTCAATCGCCCTCGTGCCGCAGCTTGCCGCGTGGTGTTACCGCGAACCGCGACAATTTGCGCGCCGCGCCACTGGCGTTTGGGCCGTGCTCACGGTCGGAGCCGTTGCGACGTATTTCTTCGCGCGCACCGCCGGGTACGGATTTCCGCTCATTGTTATTGGCATGGCCAGCGCCATTTTCGCAGCCGTAGTTTTCGCGCCAGCCGTTCAGGGCACCGGTTTTCACTGGACGCGCGCAAGTTGGTGCCGCGTGGGGCTGGCCGCTGTGTGCGCTTACATCGCATTGACGGCCGCAGCGCACCACAAAGCTTTTGCGGACACGCAGCAATTCGCCGCGGCACAACACTTACAAGTGGAAAGCCTGGCAGCGCTTCCGCTTCCTCCAACGCTGACGCATTGGGTTGGACTCGTCAGCACTCCGGAAGGCGTGTGGCGCACTACATTTCACGAGCCCGGCGGCGCCGTCGAGGGCACGCAATTTTATGCCGGCGCGCAGAACAGCGAATTCATTGAGGAGGCAAGAAAGCTGCGCGACGTGCAGGTTTACCTGTGGTTCGCGCGATTTCCCATCTGGCGCACCGGCAGCGCGAAGACAGGCAAACGGTCATCGAGATTTCCGATGTGAGATTTTTCAGGGAAAATGTTTCGGATCATCCGAGTGCTCCCGCAATCGACGAACAATTTCGCATCGATTCGGCCCAGGCCAGCCGGATTCACATTTCAAATTGTTTTTGATGCCGGCGGACGGATCATTTCCCACGGATTCAGGGAACCGGAATAGCAATCCAGGCTAAAGTGTTGCAGTGGTTTTTAATTCGCGGGATACACTACAACTTGCCGTTCTTCGCCGGTGCCTTCGCTCTCGCTGCGCACTCCTGCTTCCTCTTTCAAAACCAGATGCAGGATGCGCCGTTCGCGCGAGGACATGGCATTGAAGCGAAATGGCGCGTGCGTTTCGCGCACGCGCTCGGCGGCCACACGCGCGGAAAGTTTCAATTCTTCGATGCGAATGCCGCGATAGCCTGCGGCGTCGAATCGGACGCGCCCATAGAATTGAGGATCGAGCCAAAGCCAGCGCAAGGCGATGTGTTCGAGCGCCAGCAGCAATTCCGCATTGCTGCTCCAGCAGCAAATCCTGATCGCGGCCTTTGAATTCCACCACAATTTCGGGATTTTCGAGTTCCGTGGATGCCGCGGGCCCTATCGTGCGAATTTCATAGCTCAGCTGGAAGCGGCTTTTCTGAAGCAGGGTATCGAGGCAGCGGCGCAGTTCCGCCGTGATAGCAGCATGATCCAGCTTTCCATCCACGATCAGCTTCGGGCGGGATGCGGTCGTCAAGATTGCTCCCCTCAGACTACTGTGCTGCCAGCGCTATTTCTTCTTGCCGGGGCCGCGCGACGGTTTCGGCGGAGGCGGCGACGTTCGATACAGATACCACTGCTGGCCGATGCCGACCACGTTGCTAGTCAGTATATACACCGACAGGCCGCTCGGATAAAGCGCAAACATTCCGCCAAAGATCAGCGGGGTTATGGCCATCATCTTGGCCTGTGCGGGATCCATGCCCGGCGTGGGCGTCATCTTCTGCATGAAGTACATGGAAATGGCCATGACCACGGGCAAAATGAAGTACGGATCGTGCGCGGAAAGGTCATGAATCCAGCCGAACCATGGCGTGTGGCGCAGCTCGATGGTGTTGGCCAGCATGCGGTACAGGCCGAACCAGATGGGCATCTGAATCAGCGTGGGCCAGCAACTTCCCAGCGGATTGATGCCTTCGCGCGAGTACACGGCCATGACTTCCTTGTTCATCTCGGCCTTGCGGGGATCGCGCATCGAATATTTCTTGTACTTGTCCTGAATTGACTTTCACTTCCGGCGCGACCTTCTGCATTTTCTGCATGGCGCGCATGCTTTTCACTTTCAGCGGAAACATCACCATGTTGATTGCGATGGTGATCAGCCACGATTGCCCAGCCGTAGTTGCTGACGTACTTGTGCAGCCACATCAGCGAGTAAAACATCGGCTCGGCAATAAAACCCCACCAGCCGAATTGCACCAGGCTGTTCAGCGGCGGGCTGGTGGCCTTCAATCCATCAATACTCTTGGGGCCGACGTAGACGCGAATATCGAGCGGCCCGGGCGCGGCAAGGCCCGCAGCCATCTGAGGAACGATTTCCGTTTCCGTCTTGCCGTCCACAGTGGTTTCGTGCGAATAGGTCCAGCCCGTCACCGTAAACGGAGTTTCCGCGAGATCGCCGCGCGCGTTGAAGGGCGGCAGAAACGCAGCGGCGAAATAGAGATCTTCGATGCCGGCGAAATCAAAAGTTCCGGCAACGGGCGCGCGCGTGGAGGTCTGTCCGGGCTTGCCAAGATTTTTCGCCGCAAGCGTGTTGAGCTTTCCGGCGGCGCTGGTAAATATCTGCGTCTGCGCGGCCGCGCGATACGCGGTGATGTCGCCGAATCCTCCGGACCACATCAGGCTGGTTCGCAGCGGCGTCCCATCCAGCGTCACGGTAGTCTTTACGTCGACGATGTAGGCAGTGGGATTGAATTTCAGCTGCTTCGTGACTTCCAGGTGGCCGTCGCTCCAGGACAGCGTGATTTCCGCCGGAGCGTGCAGAACGGCGCCCGGAAGAGTGGCTTTGCCATCCGAGGTAATTTCAAATAGCGCGTTGTTGGCGTTTATTTCCTGCTGCGGATCGTCGAGCGCAAGAGAAAAGGGCCAGCTGCCGGAAGCCTGCGCGGCGTCGGCATGAACCAGATCGAGCGTGCGCGGAGGCTTGTGATCGTCCGTGAATTTCTTGAGCTGCCAGCTTCGCACCACGCCGCCGCGATTGGAAATTTCCACGTGATACAGATCGCTGTCGATCACCACGGAACTTTCCGCGGTCGCGGCGCGCATGGTCACAGGAGCGGCAGTCGGCGCGGCTTTCCCGGCAGCGGTGACGGTGGAAGATGGCGCGGAAGGAGCTCCTGCAATCGGCGCAACTGGGCTTGGAGTAGTGACAGCGGGCTTAGCCGGAGGCAGCGGCTGTGCTGGCGGCTTGTAGATCATGCGACCAGCCGGCAATCACGAAGAGACAAAGCACGGCCGCCAGCAGCGAGCGCATCTCCGTCGACATTTCCTTGCGCTCGCTCAAGAACGAACCTCTTTCTCCAAATAATTCGTCACACGCGCATCAGTAGCACAGGCTTCGGCCTGTGGCTTTTGACGCTCTTGCATAGCCAAAACCCCACAGGCCGAAGCCTGTGCTACTCAGTGCCTCGCGCGAATATTCCGCGGCATCGGGCACCAGATCCACGCCGCCCTGCGTAAACGGATGGCAGCGCGAAACGCGCCGCAGCGCCAGCCACGAACCGCGCCGCGCGCCGTGAATCTGCACGGCCTCGGCCGCATAGTGCGAACAGGAAGGATAAAACTTGCAGGCGCTGGGCATCAGCGCCGAAAAAAAGGCCTGGTACACGCGCACCGCAAAAAGCAGCGCGCGCGCCGCGAGGCTCATGCTTTCGGCGCGCTGCTGCGAATGCCCTGCAGCAGGCGCACGAGTTCCGCTTCCAGCGGCGCGAACGCCGCCTTGGCCACCGTAGCTCGCGGATGAATCACGATGTCCCATCCCGTAGGAATCTCCGTCCTGTTGCGCCGCAGGATTTCGCGAATGCGGCGCTTAATGCGGTTGCGCACCACCGCGCCGCCCAGAGCTTTCTTTACGCTGATTCCGAAGCGGCTGGTGCTGCGCGCCGCGTGCGCCGCCGTGGAGGAATCTTCGAGCGAAGGCTCCCGCCCATTGGCTTCTTTCGGAAGCCGGTTCGGGCGCGGAAGAAAACGGAAAACTGAGGGCTCGAGCGGCGCTGACCGGCGCCGTATACGGCTTCGTATTCCACGCGCTTCAGCAAACGCATGGCGCGCGGAAAACCCTGCCGCGGCTCGCCTGCCCGCCCGTCAGGCGGGTCCGAATCAGATAGGCGTAAGACGATGGCGTCCCTTCTTGCGTCGAGCCGCCAGTACCTTGCGGCCCCCTTTAGTCTTCATGCGCGCGCGAAAACCGTGCGTCTTGTGGCGACGGCGCACTTTCGGTTGAAACGTGCGTTTCGGCAAAGAACTCTCCCCCTCGGTGCCAACAATTGGACCGTTTCAAAACGTCTAGTGTAATCGAGGGTTTGCAAGCGGTCAAGGATGGGCAAGGTGGTTCCAAGAGCGGCAAACTGGCTGCGTTAGGAGCCCTCAATAGGAGGCTTGGGACCCATGCCGCGGATTATCAGTTCGACGCCTCGGGCGAAGCGCTTGTCAAACTCGGCGAAGGCTTCTGAACTTGCGGCTATGGACAGTGGGAATTTATTTGCATCCATTCTCTTCTTGCGATTGGCGGGATCGTATTGCTTGTTGCGCTTGCCTCGCCGCGGGAAGACGGCCTGTTCCTCGATCGTGAAACCTATTGCATAGCAATAGAGGGTATTGAGAACAGTCGTGGCGTCGGAGAGCGAAAAACCACTCTCCACGAATTTCTGCAAGGCCGACTCCATGGGCGCGTAAAGCGAGCTATCGGTCAGATAGCGTCCGCTGAACATGCGCGCGCCGTCGCGATACCGCAAGAGTGTCTGGCGGAGTCTGCTTGCGTATTCGGAGGCCCAGGCAAACCATGGAATATCCTGAGCGGGCATGCCGTGATCACGGACGGAGTCGGCGAAAACGGTGGTGGCCATTTCGTCCAGGAGTTCGCGCTTATTCTTGAAATGCCAATAGAGGGCAGGGGCCTGCACGTGAAGTTCGGAGGCGATCTTGCGCACCGTCAAACCCTCCAGGCCGGTCTTGTCCAGAACGCGGAGGGCGGTGCGAACCACAACTTGGCGATCGAGGTCCACGGTGGCTCGAAGGATAACATTGCCCTTGACAATTTAATAGCGTTAAGTTCACACTTAACATTGTTAAATAAACGCGCTGCGAAGGAGACTATCACATGAAAGCCATTCGCATTCACGAGTACGGCGGCCCCGGCGTTATGCGCCTCGAAGAGTTACCCACGCCTTCCCCCGGCCCCGGCGAGGTGCTGCTGCGCATTGCGGCCGCCAGCGTCAACTTTATTGATGTTCAGAAACGGCGCGGAGAACTGGTCGGCCAGGCGTTTTACCAGCGAGTCGCAGCTAGTGGGCCGGACCTTCCTGCGCAGATAGGCAGCCAGGGCGTGGGGGAAATTGAGGCGCTGGGATCCGATGTGGCCGGATTCCAAAAAGGGGATCGCGTATGTTTTTGGGGACCATCTTATGCCACGCACATCGTGCTTCCGGCCGAGCGACTGATACGCATCCCGGAGGGAATTAGTTTTGAGCAGGCGGCCGCAGGGTTGAACCAGGGATTCTTGGCGTACGTATTCACGCATTTCACCTACACGGTTAAGGCCGGAGATTGGTGCATGGTCCAGGCGGCGGCAGGTGGCCTCGGTCTGCTGATTTGCCAGATGATCAAAATTCGCGGCGGCCGTGTGATTGGCGTAACCTCCTCCGATGAGAAAAGCAGGTATGTAAAAGAAGCAGGCGCGGATGAGATCATCATTTCCAGCAAGTCTGAAATTGCCAAAGAGGCGCGGCGCATTACCGAAGGGCGTGGAGTCAATGTAGTTTTCGACGGCGTAGGCAAGGATACCTTCGAGGCAAATCTCGACAGTCTTGCTCCGGCCGGTTACCTGGTCATTTACGGACAGTCCAGCGGCTACGTGCCTCCGTTCGACCTGATGACATTGCAAGAAAAAGGCTCGCTGTATCTGACGCGTGCCAACGCGCTTCCCTGGCGCAAGGAATATCCGCACTACCTGCAGCAGCTAGTCCCCTGGTTGCAGCAAGGGCTACTCTCCATTCGAATTGCGGGAACGCACCCTTTGTCCGAAGCAGCAGCGGCTCACGAGGCCTTCGAGCAGAGACGAGTGATCGGGAGGCTGCTACTGATTCCTTCAGCGCCTTGAGCGGCTGGCGCGAGATCGGCAAGGTAGCGCGGAAAATTATTGCAGATTCTGGTAAACCAACTTCTCGAAGTCGCGCAGCGTTCGGATGGCGCCATCATCGTAAAATGGCAGCAACTGCATCATCTGCACGCCGCCGACCTTCTTTACCGGGTCAATCCAGAACTCGGTGTTGTAGATGCCAGCCCAGCTCATGCTGCCCGGGCTGCGGAATCCGGCGTATTGCGGGTCGTTCGAAGCGAGCTGAAAGCCCAGGCCGAACTTGTCGTGGCCGGCGCCCAGCGGAAACGGCTTGGTGCGAATCTGATCGGCGTCGGGCTGCAGCTGCACAAAGATCGCCCCGATTTGGTTCTTGCCCATCATCTTCACTGAACTTTTTTTCAGGATATTCACCGAGCCAAGGTGCCCTCCATTGAGCAACATCTGAACGAACTTCCCGTAATCTTGTGCGGTTGAATACAGCCCGCCATCGCCGCGGAAAGGCGGCACCGGCGTGGATGGGATGGACGCCCGCGGCTGCTCCTGCAACGATCCCATTACGCGGCTATACTGCGTCGGCACGCGCGACTGTTTGTCGGCAGGCACGGCGAAAGACGTATCCACCATACCCAGCGGCTTGAAGATGCGCTGCTGGAAGGCAGATTCGAGCGTCATTCCAGTGATCTTCTCAATGACCATCCCCAACACGCGCGTGCTGGAGCTATAGTTCCATTTCTCGCCAGGATCGTTCAGAAGCGGCAACTCCCACTCATACTTCTTGGTCGCTTCCGTGAGTCGTTTCTCGATAGGACTTGAAAATGCGTAGCCGATGCCCGATGTGTGCGTCAGCAGATGTCGGAGCGTCATCACCCGTTTTGCCGGCCGCGTTTTGTAGCTTGCATCCTGTTCATTGAACTTGGTAATGACCTTTAGGTTGTCGAAGCCGTCGAGGTATTTCGAAACGGGATCGTCGAGTTTGAGTTTGCCCTCTTCAAGCAGCATCATGATGACCACCGATGTCACGGGCTTGGTCATCGATGCGATCGCAAAGATGGCATTCACGGGCATTGCCGCGCCGCCTGCACCGTTGAGCTTGCCGGCCGCGCCTTCGTAAAGCACGTTATCTCGGTCGACGACCAGGGCAACTACTCCCGGCGTATCGCCGTGCGCCACAGAGTCGCTTAGTTGACCCGACAACGCGACTTTCGCCGAATCTGAAAAACTCCGTGCCTCTACAGGGGAGGGCTGTGCGCCGATATTAGCGATTCCCGAAACATCCAACAATCCGGCGAGGATCACGAACGCAGCTATAGTAACGGCGGTCTTTTTTATTCTCATGGTCGCCGTAGCGTACACCGCTATCAACGCATTCAGCAAGACGAACGGCACATTAGGAAAGAATTGGATTTGCATTTGGGTTCGAGGCGCGCGTACTGGCACAATGGGGGTCCATGTAGCACAGACTTCAGTCTGTGGGGTTTCGTTCGTGCAAGGACTAAGATCCACAGACTGAAGTCTGTGCTACTCAAAACCATGACCACGCGCAGCGAAAAAGCGGTGATATTGATTGTTGAAGACGAAGCCAAGATGCGTCGGCTTCTGGAGCTGCGGCTGGGCGAAGAAGGTTTTCTGGTGCACTCCGCTGGAGACGCGGAAACGGGTCTGCAGCTTCTGGTGCGCGAAAAGCCGGACCTGGTGGTGACCGATTTGCGCTTGCCGGGAATGAGCGGGCTGGAATTTTTGCAGGCCGTGAAGCGATCGAACGCCGCGCTGCCCGTGGTGGTGATGACCGCGTACGGCACCGTCGAATCCGCCGTGGAAGCCATGAAAGTTGGCGCAAGCAACTACGTCACGAAGCCGTTTTCATTTGACGAGCTGGTGCTGGTGATTCGCAAGGAACTCGATACGCACAGCCTGCGCGAGGAAAACCGCTCGTTGCGCGAGGCGCTGGGGCGCCGCTACTCCTACAACAACATCGTGGCACAGAGCGAGAAGATGCAGGCCGTGCTGGCCATGGTCGAGCGCGTCGCGCCCACCAATTCGACGGTGCTGCTGGGCGGCGAAAGTGGTGTGGGAAAAGATTTGATTGCGCGCGCCATTCACGAGCATTCGCAGCGCGCCTCCGGCCCATTCATCAAGATCAACAGCACTGCCATTCCCGAAAATCTTCTGGAGAGCGAACTTTTCGGATACGACAAGGGCGCATTTTCCGGCGCGACGGGAAGCAAGCCCGGAAAATTCGAGCTGGCCGACAAGGGCACGCTTTTTCTCGACGAGATTGGCGACGTGCCTGGAGTCATTCAGGTAAAACTCCTGCGCGTGCTGCAGGACCGCGAATTCGAGCGCCTGGGCGGCACCAAAACGCTCAAGGTGGATGTGCGCCTGGTGGCCGCCACCAACCGCGACCTGCGCGCCGCGCTCGAAGAGGGCACCTTTCGCGAGGACCTCTACTACCGCCTCAACGTCGTGGCCATCGATATCCCTCCACTGCGCGATCACAAGGAAGACATTCCGGCGCTGGCCAATTATTTTCTAGAGCGCTACGCCAAGGATTCGGGAAAAACAATCACTGCAATCACGCCCGACGCCATGAAGCGCCTGATGGACTATCACTGGCCGGGAAACATCCGCGAGCTGCAAAATATCATCGAGCGAGGCGTAGCTCTTTCCAACGCAGCCACGCTCGACGCCGCCGACATTTACCTGGACGATCCTGCAAAGCGTTCCCCCGCTCCGGGAACCTCGCCCTACGTCCTACCATCCGGCGTTACCCTCGAACAATGGGAAGACGAAGCCATCCGCGAAGCCCTTCGTCACGCTGCCGGTAACAAAAGCCAAGCTGCCCGCGCCCTGGGTCTCTCCCGCAATGCGCTGCGCTACCGCCTCTCAAAATTGGGCGTGCCTGATCCCCCTGAAGAATAGACCGTATTTTCGTAATGTGGCTGTGGTTGAAAACCACCACCCTTGCGTGAGATGAACCGGATTCTTCTGCAGGCAAGCTGGGACCGCAGATCGTTAGATTTTGTATCCAATTGGAAATACAGGTGTTATGTCGTTATGGAGTTTTGCCTGTAATTGGCCCCAGCCCTGCAATCATCTAACGCGTGTGAGCATCATTGGGCCTGAGGAGTCCGGAGGACGGCCATGAAAAGTTATCTGGGAAATCTGACAACTATTTTGATCGCTGGGACGCTTTTCTTGGGGATTGGCGCGGGGGCTGGCGCGCAGCAAGGGCCGCCCGCATCGCAGCAGCCTATGGAAATTCCCGCGCAGTATCCACAGTATCCGCAGGGCGGGCCAAGGCAAGCGGGACCGCCGCCACAGGGTGGGCCGCAGCAGGGGCAAGAGAACGATGGCGGCGCGGCGCGCATCAGCTTCATTCAGGGCGACGTATCAACGCAGCACAATGGGTCGGCTGATTGGGCTGCGGCGACTATCAACACGCCTGTCGTAACTGGCGACCATGTTTCCACGGGGCAGAACGCGCGTGCGGAAATCCAGCTGGATCACGCCAATTTACTACGCTTGTCGGATCAAACTACCGCCAATGTCGTCAACTTGTCACGCAACCAGATGCAATTGCAAGTCGGACAAGGACTTGCGAACTTCGAAGTGTTCGGAAACAACGAAGCCAATGTAGAGATTGACACACCCAACGTGGCTATTCATCCGGACATGGGTGAGGGCAGCTACCGCATCCTGGTGAACTCCGATAACGAAACAATTGTTGACGTGCGCAAAGGGTCTGCTGAGATTTCCACGCCGCAGGGAAGCACGAAAGTGGGGCGCGACCAACGCATCACGATCCAAGGAAACGCGGACAACGCTCAGTATCAAGTTTCCGGAGCGCCCGGCCGGGATGACTGGGATAAGTGGAACGGCGACCGCGACCGCACCATCGAAAGCGCGCAAAGTTGGCAGCATACCAATCCTTACTACACCGGGACGCAGGATCTGGATGGCAACGGTCAATGGTCGAATGTTCCCGACTACGGCAGCGTTTGGTTCCCCGCGGAAGCCCCTGGTTGGGCGCCGTACCGCGATGGTCGCTGGGTGTACGAACCGTACTACGGCTGGACTTGGGTTTCTTATGAGCCCTGGGGGTGGGCTCCGTATCATTATGGGCGCTGGTTTGTTTACGGCGGGAATTGGGGCTGGTGGCCCGGGCCGGTTTACGGCGGATATTACCCGGTATGGGCGCCTGCCTACGTTTCGTTCTTCGGATTCGGCGGCGGAGGCTGGGGAACGGGATTTGGCTTCGGTGTGGGCTTTGGCAGTGTCGGCTGGCTGCCCTGCGGACCGGGCGACCGCTTCTACCCTTGGTACGGCCGCGGAATCAACCGCGTGAACACGGTGAATGTGTACAACATTCACAATAATAATGGTGGTTTTGGTCCTCTGAGAGAAGGTCCGCGAGGCATCTCAAATATCGATCGAGCGGCTTCCGACGAGCGCGTGCGCGGCGGCATCAGTTCCATGCAAAGCAATCAATTCGGCAACGCTCGCGTGTCCATGCAACAGTCCAGAATCGACGCATCGTCATTCCGTCAGGCCAGCGTGATGACCGGAGCGAACCCAGTGGCCCCTTCGCGCAACAGTTTCAATCCGACGGATCGGCGGGCAAACCCCAGCTCGATTCCGAGCCGGGCCAGCGGCAACCAGCATTTCTTCAGCAGCAGCGAGCGGCAAAATACTTTGATTCGAAGCGGAAGCAACCCGAGTAACTTCAGCCGCGGCGCAAACCCGGGAGCGGGTGCAACTGGCGGGGCTTCCGGGCAGATGCCCAGGGATTCTCAATCACCGAATCAGGGGCAGCGCGGGTTCAATGCGCCTTCGACACAACAGGGGCAGTCGATCCAGTCGTCAAGGTCTGGTTGGCACACGTTTACTCCGCCATCGGGCCAAGGAAGGCAATCGAATGGCGGCAGGGGATTTGAAGGACAGGGCGGCTCCGCAGCCGCGATCCAACTATCCGCAATCGTCTGCCGGCTCCGCGCCGCCGCAAGCGCAATACAATTCGCGCGTGGGCAATGGCAGCAGCTCAATGAGTCGGCCAACGCTCAATATGCAGCAGCCTGTGGTAACACCTCGCGGCGGCGGTTCGTATTCTGGGCGGCCAACGCAAAGCGCACCTACCGGCGGCAATTATGGACCGCCACAGCGCGGACCGTCGGGCGGCGGTTCGTATTCTGGCCGGCCAATGCCCAGCGCACCCGGTGGTGGCAATTACGGAGCGCCTCAGCGTGGACCGTCTGGCGGTGGTTCGTATTCTGGCCGCCCCATGCCCAGCGCACCTAGTGGCGGCAATTATGGCGGAGGATATCGCGGTGCACCTTCCGGAGGCGGCGGTTCGCGCGGCGGCAGCTCCGGAGGCGGTTCGCGTGGCGGTTCATCGGGCGGTGGAAATTCATCGTCCGGGCACGGCAGCCACCACTAAATTGATTTTCACCCCGTTTCACCCCACACCTCACTCACCGTCAGGAGGCTTCGAAAGGGGCCTCCTGCCCACCTCTGAGGTTCGGGTGAAGTTAGAGAAAGGGATTTTGCATGGTGCAAGACAACTGGTGAAGGATGTTGCGAACGAGTTTTGCAATCAGGAGTAGAATGGGAACAAGCACCCAGCTTTCTTGAACGCGCAGGTCGGAGGAATTACTCACAATGCGAAAAACCATTTTCTTTTTCTCGGCTCTTCTTCTCCTTGCCGGATTCCAATTTGCACATCCGACGCCCGCGCTTGCGGACGACGACCCCCCGGGAAGAGTGGCGCGCCTCAATTACATTCAGGGAACGGTCTCCTTTCAACCGGGTGGTGAGACGGATTGGGTGCAGGCAAATCCCAATCGCCCTCTAACCACGGGCGACAGTCTCTGGGCTGACAGAAATTCACGCGGCGAATTGCACATAGGCAGTTTCGCGATTCGCATGGGCAGCGAGACGGGAATCACGTTTCTGAATCTCGACGATCGCACTGTGCAGATTCAACTGGCTGAAGGTTCCATGAATTTAAATGTGCGCCGGCTTGACGGCGGCGACGAATTCGAGATTGACACCCCGAACCTGGCCTTCACGCTGGAACGCCCCGGCGAATACCGCGTGGATGTCGATCCCAATGGCAACGCAACCATCATCACGGTGCGCTCTGGCGAAGGCGAAGCCACTGGCGGCGGAAGCGACTTCCACATGGACTCGGGCGACCGCGCCACGTTTAGCGGAACAGATTCGCTGACCTACGACGGTGGGCAGGCCGGAGGATTTGACGAATTTGACAGCTGGTGCCGCTCCCGCGACGATCGCGAAGAGCGCTCTCAATCCGCCCGCTACGTTTCGCGAGACGTTACCGGCTACGAAGATCTCGATGACAACGGCGAATGGCGGAACGTGCCCGACTATGGTTATGCGTGGTTTCCCACCCACGTCGCATTCGGATGGGCGCCGTATCGCTATGGACATTGGGCATATGTCACGCCGTGGGGATGGACTTGGGTGGAAGACGAACCCTGGGGCTTTGCTCCATTTCACTATGGGCGCTGGGCAGAGGTTGGCGGAGGCTGGTGCTGGGTTCCCGGGCCCATGGTAGTGCGGCCTGTGTACGCGCCGGCGCTGGTCGTATTCGTCGGCGGGCCGCGATTTGGAATGTCGCTGTCGTTCGGCGGTGGCGGAGGAGGAGTTGCGTGGTTCCCGCTTGGTCCGCGCGAAGTATACGTTCCGCCCTACCGCACCAGCGATCGCTACGTGCAGAGAGTGAACGTGACGAACACAACGGTGAACGTCGTCAACGTCACAAATGTTTACAACAATGTTGGCGGCGGCAGAGTCAGATACATGCACCAAAATAATGCCGAAGCCGTAAGCGCGGTTTCGCACGACACCTTTGTGAACGCGCGCCCCGTGGCCGCTGCCAATGTGCGCGTCAATGCCCAACAAATGCAGGCGGCGGAGGTGCAGCGCAATTTCACAGTGGCCCCAGTGCAGAGAAGCATTGTAGGCGCGGGAGCAAACGTGACGGCCAAGCCACCGGCTGCGGTGATGCAGCGGCAAGTGGTTGCCAAGGAGACGCCTGCGCCTCCGAAGCCGTCCTTTAACGGAGCCCCACAGCAATGGAGAAATTTCAAACTGGGCGGCACACCGACGCAACAACAGGACAAGGACGAGTGCAATCGCAGCAATCGATTCAGCCGCAACAGCAAGGACAACAGCAACAGCGTCCTTCGCAGGTACAACAGCAAATACAGCAGCAGCCCCCACAACAGTCACAGCCTCAAGAGCGACAGCGAGGACAGCAACAACAGCAACAATTACAGCAACAAGCGCCGCCGCAGCCACAGATTCAACAGCGTCCGCCGCAGCAAATACAGCAGCAGCCCTCACAACAGTCGCAGCCTCAAGAGCGACAGCGAGGACAGCAACAACAGCAGCAACAATTACAGCAACAGCCGCAGCCGCAAATTCAACAGCGTCCATCACAGCAAATAGAGCAACAACCGGCACAGCAACCGCCGCCTCAGGTGCAGCAGCGCGGGCAGCAGCAAATTCAACAGCGTCCGCCACAGCAAATACAGCAGCAACCGGCACAGCAACCGCAACCTCAGGTGCAGCAGCGCGGACAGCAACAACAGCAGCAACAATTACAACAGCCGCCGAGATCACAGACTAACCAGACAAATACTCCTCCCGCCCAGCAAAATCCCGCTGTGCGATTTGCCCCACCTGCGCGGGCGACCGAGGACACTTATCACCCGCATCAATTTGAAAGACCGCAGGGCCGCCGCCGCCCGCCGCCGCCGCTCCGCCGCCACCTCCACCGGCAAGGCAACAGCCGAAGCCCCAGGAGCGCGCGCCGGAATCAAAGAAGCAGGGCGACGAAAAAGATAAAAAGTAAATTGGATTAACCTGAGTGAGGCGATTCAAGCGCGCCGTGGAGAGCAGTTTTCAATCCTCCACGGCGCGTTTTTTATTGTTTGGCGGGCTGTGGCGAGGCAGGCTGTGTTTCTTTTGCGGCGGGCGGTTTTGCCTGATCCGCCTTTTTGACCACCGAGATATTCTCCAAATAAACATCGTTGCCGTTCACCACTACGTCGGCCGTAATCTGGTCTTCCGCGGAAAGAGGAGTGAGCTGGTTCGGGTTCTTCACCGAGTATCCCATGGTCATGGCCATCATGAATCCCGGGATGTCACCGGCATCGACGGTCACCTGCTGCTTGGCTGTTTCCACGGAGACGACGCGCCCGGCCATGTGATATCGCTTCGGCCCTTCCGCCGGTTGTTCCGTCGGCTTGGAAGCCCCGCAGCCGGCCAGTCCCGACGCACAAATTATTCCTGCCGCGAAAAAAATATTTAGAAATACTCTGCGTGCGTGCAACGCTGTACGATCCGCCATGTTTGCATCCTTTCGCGTAGCTGCGTTTGTTTTGGGAGAATTGGGATGGCCGTTCACCCGCATGGCTAGAATACAGAAAAATCCACGGAAGCTGTACTGAAACAAATCGGACGAAACCAACGGAGACTTGCCCTGAAGAAGCTTGACCTGCAAGGGTCGCCGCGGGGGAAGAGAAGGGTCTTTCGTAGACGCTACGGCGTCGCGCGTCTTCCGGCGCGGCGTGGGCAGTTTCGCCTTGAAATACGCCAGGCCTAACCGAATAGCAGGATGGCAAACCCGCCGCGCAGCGTAGTAGAATCTCAATTACTTTGCACAGTTCCCCGGTAGCTCAACGGTAGAGCATTCGGCTGTTAACCGAAGGGTTGCAAGTTCGAATCTTGCCCGGGGAGCCAGATTTTTCAGCCCGACAATTTAAGGGTTGTTTGTTTAACCTGCGGACGGTCAATCACTCTTGCGATTCCGCTTGACGCGCGGCGCGCTTTTGTCCTGCGCAAGGATATTGCGGACGCGAAAATAGTTTCTGAAAGGAAAGGAAAATCAAGTTCGCGAACAATTATCCACGGACCAGATGAATGCGGCACCCGGCGAGGCTGGCACGCGCGCCGCGGCCATCGCCATGTATGGCGTGCTGCTGCTCGCTTACAGCGTCAATGCGGCGGACCGCCAGCTTTTTCCGCTGCTTGCTCATGATGTGCGCGTGCAGTATGGCTTTTCGCTTTCTGATACCGGACTTCTCACCACGATTTTTACGCTGGGCCTGGCGGTGGCGGGTTTGCCGACCGGTTATCTACTGGCGCGTTTTTCACGCAAGACGGTGCTGCTCCTGGGAATTGGAATTTTTTCCACGGGCACGGCGCTCACGGTTGTGGCGCGCGGGTTTCCGGACATGCTGGTTTACCTGGCCGCGACGGGTGTTGGCGAAGCCATGCAACTGACGGTGATGATCGCGATCGCCGCAAATTATTTTGTGGGCTACCGCGCCGCCGCCATCGGATCGATGAATGTTTTCTTCGGACTGGGGGCGTTTTCCGGTCCTATCTTGGGCGGCCTCCTGCTCACCTCGTATCGAAACTGGCATGTCCCGATGATTGCATTCGGCCTTGTTGGTTTTCTGATGGTGACAATCATCACCGTGAGCGTGCGCCCATGGTTCAGCGAGACGCGGCGCGCCGCCGACGCCCGCACGGATCACCTCGGCGCGCCAACACTTTTGAATAGAAACACAATTATTTTGACTGTGCTCAGCGTCATCGGCGGCCTGGTTCTTTTTGGCTTTACGGGAATGTATCCCACCTATTTGCGCGAAGCCCTGCACTACACCCCAAAGGCTGCGGGATTTGTAGCCAGCTTTTACGGCGCGGGCGCGCTGATTTCCATTTTTGGCGGGTGGCTGGGCGACCGTTTCTCTCCGCGCGCCGTGCTTAGCGCCGCATTCTTCGGCATCGCCGCTCTCGGCTACCTATGTTTTCACGGATCGGGCGCGATTGTGCCGCAGGCGATATTGGCGTGCGCTTACGGAGCGATTGGCAGCGGCACCATTTACGTCAATCTGGCCGCCTATCACGTGAAGGCCGTACGCAGCAGCCTGTCCAGCCGCGCTTCAGGAATGTTTGTGACAAGCCTTTACGCTGCTGCCGCTGCGGCCGGCTACTTGATGGGCGGAATCGCCAGCCACGCCGGATGGGCACTCGCGGGAGAGATTCAAATTTCGCTTTTGGCTGCAGTCGCGGGAGGTCTGGCGTTGACTCTGCGGCCAGATCAAATGTCCTTATAACTTTTTTGCCGCGCGTTTTTAGTAGGACAGGCTTCAGCCTGTCTGCCTTGTGGGACCAACGAGAATCAAAATCAGACAGGCTGAAGCCTGTCCTACATGAGTTCACTCATTATTTCGCGACCTCACGATTGACGAGCCCGTACGGCGTTTCGCCTCTGAGGCAGGCGAGAGCCTGCTCGATGGCGCGAAGTTGAAGCAGAGCGCGGGCTTGCTGGCTGAGCCAGGCCGTGTGAGCGGTCACAATCATTTTGGGATGGCGCACCAGCGCGCTGCGGATGGGCGTCACTGCCGTTTCCGATTCCAGGACGTCGAGTCCCGCGCCGAATATTTTTCCGGCGTCGAGCGCGGCAAGTAGCGCAGTTTCGTCGATCAGGCCGCCGCGCGCGGTGTTGATGATCGACGCGGTCTTTTTCATCTTGGAAAAGGCCGCTTCGCCGAGGAGATGATGCGTCGCATCGTTGAGCGGCGCGTGCAGCGAAATAAAATCGGCGCGCGCGAGCAAGGCATCGAGCGAAACCAGTTCCGCGCCCATTTCCCGCGCGCGCGGCTCGCTCAAGTATGGATCGTGAATGATCACCGTCATTCCCAGCGCCTTTACTTTGCCTGACCAGCAGCGAGCCGATTCTTCCGCAGCCGATCAAGCCGCAGGTCTGCCCGCGCAATCTTTGCAGCGGCGGCATTTTCGAAACGGGCCAGGTTTCTTCCTTGGCCAGAGCGATCGCGGGAATCATCTGGCGGCTGAGCATCATCAGCAGCGCAAGCGCATGGTCGGAAACTTCATCCAGGCAGTAGTCCGGAACATTAGCCACCTGGATGCCGCGTGCGGTGGCCGCCGGCACGTCAACCGTGTCCACGCCAATTCCGTAGCGCACGATGATGCGGCATCGCTTCATAGCGGCGATTGCGCGCGCGCCGATGGGTGCGCGCGCCGTCAGCACCCCGTCCGCGTCCTTGCAGAGGTCTGCGACCTGCTCTTCGGTGGTAGCCTGCCCAGTCGCCAGTGTGCCTCCGGCTGCTTCCACCGCGCGCCGCTCCTGCTCCACGTCCGGGAAACGGTAATCGGTGATGACGATCTTCAAGCTTTCCTCCATTGGTTGCAGTAGCACAGGCTTCAGCCTGTGGATTTTAGCTCTCGCATGGACTAAACCCCACAGGCTGAAGCCTGTGCTACTGAAGGCCCACAAATTTGACATGCTCTGAGTAATAATGCTAATGCAAGTGTGCATTTATTTTCGAGGAGGAACCACTAGTGTCCGATATCGGAATGATTCCAGTTGATTGGGAAGTGCGCTTCGATCCGCAGCGCATGCTGCGCGAACGCTTGCAACGCGCCAAGGACGCGCTGAACAATTCCGATCTCGACGCGCTGTTTATTTTTCGCACGGAAGATGCCCGCTACTTGACAGGCTATCGCCATCACCTCGGCCCGGCTTTCATTATGGGCAACGCCGTCACGGTGCTGTCGCGCAATCACGATCCGATTCTCTGGACTATGGACTACGAGCACTGCCGCCTGCGAATGCCCTGGCTTTCGGCGGATCAGGTAAGGCCTCGCGCGAACTTTCGCGAAAAAATCGGCATGAAACGCTGGGCGGAACAAGTGGAAGGCCTGGTCGGCTCCCTCTCCGGAAAGCGAGTGGGCATCGATATCTGGGACATCAACATGGAAAACGCCATCCGCGAAGTTTTTCCGAAAACCGAATTCGCGGACGGATATCAAAGCGTGCTGATGCGCGCCAAAGAAATAAAGACACAAGACGAAATTATCTGCCTGAAGATCGCCAACGCCATCACCGAGGCCGCTCTGGATAAGGGAATTCGCGCCCTGCGTCCCGGAATTAAGGAATGCGAAATTCTGGCCATCATCTGGGAATGCATGACGGCCATGGGCAGTGAGTGGACGCAATGTTCCAACATTATCTGCTCGGGTCCGTACACCGCTCCCTATCGACGGTTCACATCTGACCGCATCATTCGCAACGGCGACCTGGTCATCATGGACGTCGGCGCGGGATACAACGGCTACTGGGGCGACCTGACGCGCACATGGGTTTGCGGCAACGTGAAGCCCACGCCGGAAATGCGCGATCTGCATCAGAAGTGCTACAACGCGCTGTTCAACGCAGGAAGCAAAGTGCGCCCCGGCGCGACCAACGCCGAAGTTTTCGCGGCGGCCGACCCTTACGTTCTCGATAGCCTGGGCCACGGTTCCGGCGTCAACCCGTGGGAGGCTCCGTATTTCAGTCCCGCGTCAAAAGATGCGCCGGTGGTGCTCAAGGAAGGAATGGCGTTTAACCTTGAGCCGTACGCGGGGAAACCTGGTATCGGCGGCATCCGCCTTGAGAACGATCACATCGTCACCAAAGACGGCGTCGATATCTACACCACATATCCATTTGACGAACGGCTGGTGAACGATTTGCATCCTCTTGACACCACTACTGGACGCACGAGGTAACGCGTTGGCTATTTCGCAGGAACTAGAAAGCGATCAGTTACCATCCTTCCGCCTCGATGGCCGCCTGGCCGTCATTACGGGAGCAAGCGATGGCATAGGGCGTACATTTGCCCTGGCCTATGCGCGCTCCGGGGCGGAAGTTGTTTTGGTCAGCCGAACGCAGGAAAAACTTGCCGAGGCACAGCACGCGGTTGAAGCAGCCGGGGGCCGCGCACACATCATCCGCGCGGACGTCGGCAAACTGGATGACATTCGATCGATGGAGAAGGAAGTTTCCCGGCTCGTAATGGGCCGAGAGCTTGCGCTGGTGCTCGTCAACTGCGCGGGCTTTGGATTCACGAAGGCCGCGCTCGATACCACCGAAGAAGATTGGGACAACATACTGGATGTGCATGCCAAGGGAACATTTTTCTGCTGCCAATTCATGGGAAAGATGATGATCGAACGCGGCTACGGGAAAATCATTAATCTCAGTTCCACGTGGTCGGTGAGCACGGATACGGGCAAGAGTGTTTACGGCGCGGCCAAAGCCGGCGTGTCTTATCTAACTGCCGCTTTGTCCACGGAATGGGCTCCCCTGGGCGTGCGCGTCAACGCAATTGCGCCGACCTCCACGCTAACGGAGAGCACCAGCCGCACTTTTCGCGAAAACGAAGCGCGCGCGCAGCGCCTGCTTAGCCACATCAAGCTCGGGCGATTCGCGCAACCGTCCGATCTGGTCGGTGCCGCCATTTTTCTGGCAAGCCCTGCTTCGGATTTCGTAAGCGGGCACACGTTGTTCGTCGATGGCGGCTGGCATGCGGCGCTCTAAAGGTGGCACAGCATCCGTATTTTAGAAATACGGGTTCGGAATTTCTACGGCTGCACTTCGAAAACTTTCACAGCAAGCTGTGCGTCCGGCTTGCCCTTGCCGGAAACAGCTGCGTAGAAACGATTGAGTTGGGGAACATACAAAGAAGTTTTGGCGCGATATCCCGTCGGCACATCCGTAATTAATTCGTAATGGTCCGCGTCTTTCTGCGCAAGAACCGTGGTGGTCTCCGAACCTGAAAGATAGATTCTCTTGCGGGCGACGTCGAACCACATGTCATCGTTGAAAGCCGCGATGGGCACGCTGGTTACGATCTTGCCGTTATCTGTATCGAACACAAAGAATTTCGGCGGATTGCGCGTGGCAATAAAGAGGCGATGGTGAGGTTCGTCGAGGGCCATGGAGTTAGGAGTTTCCGCGCCGGTGATCGGCCAGCGCGCGCCAAGTTTTCGCGTAACCAGATCGACGACGCCGACTTCCTTCGGACCGGTGAGGTTTACATACATTTTCTTGCCGTCGCGAGTGATGGCCATGGCCTCCGAATGATTTCCGGGAAGCGTAATGTCTCCGACAAGTTTAAATGATTTGATATCGATGATATTGATCTTGTGGCTCTGCCCGCCTGTTTCTTCGCCGCCGCTTTCCACGTAGTATTCATTTCTTACCGGACTAAAAGTGGCGCCATCCACACCGGAAGGAAGCTTGATTTTGTTTAAGATCTTGTAGTCTTCCCCGCTGACCAGTTCCACCATGCCAAAGCCATCGCCATCCGTCACGATCAACTTGTTCACCTCGGGCATGTACAGAATCGCGTGTGGTTGCCCGAAGCCGGTGATGCTCTTTATCCGCTTGCCATCCAGGTCAAAAACTTCCACGGTCTGGTGATCTTCGGCGGCGAGAAAAAGGCGTTTCCCCTTGAGGTCCAAACCGAAGTGATCGAAATCGCCCGTAAATCCTGGAAGCGGCGTTGTGGCCACCAGTTTCAGCGGCAGTTTGTCCTGCGCGCCCAACTTGCAAGCGAAAGCAAAAATGAACAGCATGCCGACGGCCAGCAATTTTTTGGCACTCATGGTTTTCCGTCCCTCCTAATCATTCCGAACTCATTGGCAGCACGCGGAAAATTCAACAGCCCTCAGGGGACAACATCATAAACAAGAATTTGAGCAGGCTGTGCGTCCTTTGCCGGAACGCCGACAAAATACTTGTTCATCTCTGGAACGAAGCGGGCCGTTTTTGCGCCTGGCTTGGTTGGAACGGTTGCGATCACGCGATAATCGTCTGCTCCGCGTTGCTCCACAACCGAAACCGCGCCACTGCCGCCACCGCCCGGAATGTAGAGGCGATGATGGGCCGCATCATAGGCGAGATCGTCCACATAGTCGGCCACATCCAGACTCGTTACTTCCTTGCCGTTATCGGCATTCACAACCACGAGTCTCGATGGCTTGCGGGTCGCCAGAAACAATCGGTGCGTCGCCTCATCGTATTGCAATGGGACATTTTCCTTCCCTGCGGCGATGGGCCAGGTTTGGATTACCGCTTGCTTATTGCGGTCCACCACACCGATCGAGTTGATGCCCGTCATGTTGACAAACAGGCGCGGACCGGATTTTTCGATGGCCATGGATTCCAGACGGTTGCTGTCCAGCTTCATATCCGCCAGCTTCTTGCCGCTTACCGTGTCCACAATGCTGATGAGGCAAGTCGCAGTGTGTGCTTCGCGGCCTCCGTTTACCACGTAAAGATATTTGGAGGCGGGGTCGTACACCACGGGATCGGCGTCAATCGTCAGTTGTGTGCGGCCTACAAGCCTGTAGGAATCGTAATCCAGGATTTTGATCTCGGAAGCTTCGCCGTCCACCACGAAGATTTTTTTCAGTTCTGGAAAAGGAAGAACATTGTGTGGTTCCTTGAAGTCGGTGAGCGAGCGAATGTGCTCCCCCGTTTTCAAATTGAAAACTTCAACGGCCGGCTCCTCTTCCGACGAGACGAAGAGCCGATTGCCTTTCAGGTCCACGCCAAAATGATCCCACTTTCGCGCGCCGGGCACGGAAATCGTTTGCACCAGCCGCAGCGGGGCCTTTTCCTGGGCCGGCGAAAGTCCCGCGCTCAGCAAGGTCAATGCGAGAATGAAAATAGATTTCTTCATCCCAACTCCTTGATTGCATTATTTTCGTTAACCGAAAATGGGCGTGCCAGGCGGCGTGAATCCCTCCACGCCGCCGGCAAAATGAAAGGCAAGAGAAACTACTTCACCAACTTAAATTTATCCACGCGCCGCCCGATATCCGTTTCGGCCACGTAGATGTTGCCTTTGGAGTCGATATCCAGCGTGTGGCAATGTGTGAATTCGCCAAGTTGGTGGCCGGGCCTGCCGAACCTGGTGATTTCATTTCCGGTTTGATGATCGAGAATGTGCACCAGTTCGTTGCGGCCATCGGCCACGATCATGTATTTCTGATCGGCGTCGCGCGAGAAGCGCAGCCACCACGCTGTGCCCCAGGAGTCCGGCGTTTCTTCCTTGTAGCCCTTGATCCAGATGTTCTTCTTGAAGTTGCCCATCTTGTCGAACACCTGTATGCGATTGCCCTGGCGGTCGCAAACATATACGAGGCCGGCTTTGTCCATCACCACGCAATGCACCACGCCCATAAACTTGCCGCCTTCGCCCGCGGCGGATTCAGCGTTCGTGGCCTGCTCGCCAAACTGGCGCAAGTATTTTCCATCCTTGTCGAACACCACGATGCGGTGATCGCCATAGCCGTCGGCAATGTAGATGTCGCCGTTGGTGGGATCGACGGCGATATCCGCGGGCTTATTCAGCAGCGTCTTGCTGCGGTTCATGGCGATGCCGGTGATCAGGCCGGTGGAGCTGTCGAAAAGTCCCTTGGTGCCGATCTGAAGAAGCATCTTGCTGCCGTCATGATTGTATTTCTGCACCACGGCGTCGTCGTTTCCGGCCACATAAATGTTGTTGTCCTTATCCAGGATGCAGCCGTGGATGGAAGACGGCGCGGTCTTGAAATCTCCGAATGTGTTGACCATGTTGCCGTCGGAATCGTATTCCAGGACGGGAGACGCGGGCGTTCCCACCAGTTTTTCCTTGTCCTGCAAGTCGCCGCGGTTCACTTCAAATACGTGATCCTGCGCATCGACGCAAATTCCGCCTGCACGTCCTGTCACCAACAGGCCCGGCAAAGGCTTCGGCCACGTGGGGTCAATTTCGTACTTGGGAACCTGTGCTTGTGCCGGATGGGCGCCTAGCAGGGCGATTGCCAGAACCACTAGCAGGCATGTTCTATTTCGAAAACTATTTTCGCTTTTCATTATTCATCTCCCTCGTAGATTCACCGCTGAAATATCCCGTAGCACAGGCTTCAGCCTGTGGAATTTAATACTTGCAAGGCCTAAAAGCCACAGGCTGAAGCCTGTGCTACTGAACCCTATTTTTCTTCATGCCAAGTTGCAAAGCTTCGGCCAGATGAAGCGCGCGGCGCCCAGTGGCTTGCAGGATTTGCTCCCGGCAACTGAAACCATCGGAAACGATGAGCGCGTCTTCAGGCGTATTGCGCACGGCCGGCAAGAGCACACGTTCGCCCACCGCCTGCGACACTTCGTACTTATCTTTCTCGAAACCAAACGGGCCCGCCATTCCGCAGCAGCCGGAATCGATGGATTGCAGATCCGCTCCCATTTTTCGCAGCAAGGATTCTTCCTCGCCAATCTTCATGATCGATTTGTGATGGCAGTGCCCATGCAGCAAGACCTTTCCGGAAAGCTGCGGCGGCTCGTATCCGGGAGCATGGCGCTCCAGAAACTCGCTGAGCAGAAATGTCTGGCTTCGCAGCTTGATGGCGCGCGCATCCTCTGGAAACAGATTGCGCAGTTCGTCGCGGAAGACGGAGGCGCAACTCGGCTCCAGCACAACGATCGGAACGCCCGCGATCAATCTGCTCGGTCAAGACGGTCATGATTCGTTCGCAGGTATCGCTTGGCCTCGTCGAGCATGCCGAAATCGTACAGCGGCCTGCCGCAGCACAGATGAATTTGCGGAACGATTACATTGAAACCCGCGCTCTGCAAACACTTCCAGCGCCGCCTTGCCTGTGTCCGGATGAAAATAATTGTTGAACGTGTCCGCCCACAAAATGACCTCGCTCTTTCCGGATGCCGTCGCGGAGCCGCCAAGCGATGGAACATGTTTCTTCCTGGCCCAGCTTTGGAAAGTGGAGCGGGCGAGCTGCGGCATGGTTCGCTGCGGCGCCAGATGCAAAAGGCTCTGCAGAATTTGGCGGAAGCCCGGCGCGTGGCTGAAGAAATTGGCAAGCCACGGAACATCGAGCCAAGCTGCGCCCAGCGATCGATCATGCCAAATGCGTAGGCATGAAGCGGCCGGGCTTTTTCCTCGTAATAGTGCGACAGGAATTCCGCCTTGTAGGTGGCGATGTCCACGTTTGTCGGGCATTCCGATTTGCAGGCCTTGCAGGAGAGGCACAGGTCGAGCGCCTTCTTGACGTGCTCGTCCTTCCATCCGTCGCGCACCACTTCGCCCTGCAACACTTCGAAGAGCATGTGCGCGCGGCCGCGCGTGCTGTGCTCTTCCTCGAGCGTCACCATGTAGCTGGGGCACATCGAGCCGCTATCCTGCTTGCGGCATTCGCCGAGCCCGATGCATCGCAACGCGGCTTTCGCAAACGATCCGTCGTCGTCCGGAAACTTGAAAATGGGTTTTAGGATCGATCGGTTTGTAGTCCGCGCCCAGACGCAGATTTTCGGTGGGCAGATAGGCGTTGACCACCTTGTTCGGATTCATCTTGTTGTCCGGGTCCCAGGCGGACTTGAATTCGCCGAAAGCCTTCATCAGTTCGGGGCCGAACATTTTGGGAAGCAGCGCGCCGCGCGATTGCCCGTCGCCGTGCTCGCCGGAAAGCGAGCCGCCATAACTGACCACCAGATCGGCGGCGCGCTCGACGAATTCCCCGTACTTGCGAATTCCGTTTTCGCTTTGCAGATCGAAGCTGACGCGCATGTGAATGCAGCCGTGCCCGAAATGTCCGTAGAACGCGGTGTGGTAGTTGTATTCGTCGAGCAGCTTGCGAATGTCGCGCAGATAGTCGCCCAATTTTTCCGGCGCGACGGCCGCGTCGTCCCAGCCTTCCCATTCCGGCGGCACGCCGGGAGCGGCGGCGGCCGCGCGCGGGCCGGATTCGCGCAATTTCCAGACGTGGCGCGCTTCCGCTTTTGTGTACAGCCGCATGTTGGGAGGATCGGGCGATTGTTTCAACTGCTCGATCAACTGGCGCGCGGCTGCATCGCCTCGCTCGGATCATCGGATCCGAATTCCACCAGCAAAAAGCCGCGCCCTTCGGGAAGCAGCTCCAGGTTGGGAGCGTTCTTCTTTTTCAGCCCGTCGACAATGCTTCCCTCAAAACCTTCGAGGCCGATGGGCTTCGAACGGCAGAATTTCCGGAACGTGATCGGCCGCCGCAAACGTGTCGCTGTAACCGAGTCCGACGAGCGTTCGGTGCTGCGGGCTCTGGATCAGCCGCACTTTGGCTTCGAGCACGATCACGCAGGTGCCTTCGGTTCCCACCAGCGCCCGCGCCACATTAAATCCGTTTTCCGGCAGCAGTTGATCGAGGTTGTAGCCGGAGACGCGCCGGGGAATTTGCGGATACGCGCGCGAATCAGATCGCGCATACTGATCGCGAATGGTCGCGCAGCTTGGAGTAGATCTCGCCGCGGCGTCCTCCCTGCGCGATGATGGAATCGAGTTCGGCCTCGCCGCTCACCGCGCCCACGGTCATCTGCGTGCCGTCGTAGAGCAGAATGCGCAGCTCTTCGACGTTGTCGACGGTCTTGCCGGCCAGCAGGGAATGCGTGCCGCAGGAATTGTTGCCGATCATTCCGCCGAGCGTGCAGCGGCTGTGCGTCGAGGGATCGGGGCCAAAGGTCAGCTGATGTTCTTCTGCGCTGTATTGCGCAGCGTGTCCAGAACGACGCCGGGCTGAACGCGCGCGAATTGCCCGGCCGGGTCGATCTCCAGAATCTTGTTCATGTACTTGGTGAAATCCAGCACCACGGCGACGTTGCAGCACTGGCCGGCAAGGCTCGTGCCGGCTCCGCGCGGCAGCACTGGCGCGCCATATTTCCTGCACGCGGCCACCGCGGCGATCACATCCTCGTCATCGCGGGGAACGACCAGGCCGATGGGAATCTGGCGGTAATTCGAGCCGTCGGTGGCATACAGCGCGCGGCTGCCGCGATCGAAGCGCACTTCGCCCTTCACGACGCGCTTCAGTTCATTTTCGAGTTCGCCGGCCTCGGCGAAAAGAATCGACGGGCTTTGCGTGCGAACTGAGCGGCAGTGGAGTTATTTGGACTGTGCTCATAATTAGGTTTGAGTAGCACGATATTCTGACTCGTCAGCACCCTCATGGCAAGAGGCCGCAGCGAAAAAAGATTGCTGGCGTTTGGACCACAGTGTATATGTGAAAGACCGCGATTGAGTGAAATTGCTCAGATTTCCAACCGGACGATGGAGGAATGGAAATGGACCATTCGGGGCCGTCAGAGCGAAGCCATGTGCGTTGGGAGGTGCTGCTTCTGCTTTGCCTGATGTACATGATTACGTATTTGGACCGCGTAAGCCTGGCCAACACGGCAACGCTCATCAGCAAGGAATACGGCTTCAGCAAAGCCACCATGGGAATTATTTTCAGCGCTTTCATCTGGGCCTACGCGCTTTTTCAGGTACCCGGCGGCTGGCTTGGCGACCGCTTTGGACCGCGCCGGGTTCTTTCCACCATTATGGCGTATCGCACTGTCATAGCCGTTCTCACCACCATGGTCAGCGGTTTTTATACCTTATGGGGCATTCGTTTTTTGCTGGGCGTGGGCGAAGCTGGCGCATTTCCCACCGCGACGCGCGCCATGCAGATGTGGTATCCGCGCGATGAACGCGGCTTTGTGCAGGGAATCAGCCATGCCGCCAGCCGGTTTGGCGCGGCAATCGGTCCTCCCATCGCCGTGGCCATCATGATTCATTACGGCTGGCGTTCCGTGTTTTACGTAATTGCCGTGCTGAGCCTGATCTGGTCTGTTCTTTATCTGGTCACTTACCGCAACATGCCGGAAGAGCACAAGAGTGTCAGCGAGGCCGAGCTTGCCCGCATTCGCGGCATCGATGAAAAAGGCGAAATCAAGAAAGCCAATATCGCCAAGCGCCCAAAGGTTCCCTGGAGCGTTCTGCTGAAGCACGGAAACATGTGGGCCATGATGTGCGCGTACGCCACTTATATTTATTCGCTGTGGTTTTTTCTTTCCTGGCTGCCGTCCTACCTGATCGAATACCGCCATTTCACCATGATCAAGACGGGCTTGTTTGCCTCGATGCCGCTGGCTGCCGGAGTCGTGGGCGACGCTTTCGGTGGCTGGCTGACAGACAAGCTGTTGGTGAAGACAGGAAATTGCAAATTTTCCCGGCGCTTCGTTGCCATCGTGGCCATGCTCGGCTGCGGCACGTTCACCATGTTCGCGGCCTTGTCAGCAAGTCCAAATGCGGCCGTTTATTTCCTGACCGGCGCTATGTTCTTCCTTGAAATGAATATCGGTCCCGCCTGGGCCGTTCCCATGGATGTCGGCGGCGAATTCTCCGGCACAGTTTCCGGCATGATGAACATGGCCGGGCAATTTGTTGGCGCGCTATCGCCCACAGTCTTTGGCATTCTCGTGTCGAGAGGATCATGGGTAGCTCCCTTCGCAGTTTCCGCGGGCTTGCTGTTTATCGGCGCGGCCATCTGGGCCTTCTGGATCGATCCCGAACAGTCCGTGATCGATAAAGGCGCAGGAATGCCGGGCCCCGCCATCGGCATTCAGCCCGCCCCGGCGGCGTCAGCGACTCGGTAGTTTTGAGTTCGCCGGGCACATCGGCTTCGAGGCAGTTAGATGTGTGCCTACCTCGATTCAATTCAGATTGACCGTTTATCCCAGAAGTGGGATAATTTATGAGTAGAACAAAGCGCGCTCTCGGCGAGAAGCAACTGTATTGGGTGGCCTCCAGCTTGAATGACCTGCTGGTCTTCCCCGAAAAAGTTCAGAAGAAAATCGGAGCTGCATTGAGCGTGGCGCAGTTTGGAGGAAAGCATCCCAGTGCCAAGCCATGGAAAGGCGCTGGATCGGGTGTATTCGAGATTGTGGAGGACTATCGTAGTGACGCGTATCGGGCTATCTATACCGTCAGGTTTGCCAATGCGGTCTACGTGCTCCACGCCTTTCAAAAAAAATCACCGAGCGGAATCAAGACACCAAGGAAGGATGTGGAATTGGTGGCGCAGCGGCTCAAACAAGCGCAGGAAGAATATGAGGCGCACTATGACCAATAGGAAAAACGGGAAGAGGATCGTCGTGCGCAGTTCGGGCAATGTATTTACCGATCTGAGGTTACCTAATGCCGACGAAGAAAAAACGAAGGTGCGTCTAGCCTTTGAAATAAACCAGATCATTGAAAACCGCAGGCTGTCCCAGATTGCGGCGGCACGCCTGCTGAAAATCAATCAGCCCAAAATATCGGCCCTCGCAAATTACCGGATCGATGGATTTTCCGTGGAACGACTGATGAATTTCCTAACCGCTCTCGACCGGGACGTGAACATCGTTATCCGCTCTAAACCTAATTCAAAAAGAGCTGGCCGAATTCTAGTGACAGCCGCGTAGACTATCATTCGATGCGAACACTGACTTGTGAATGTCAGCGTGCCATCGCGGCAGGCTCTGCTTTCTTCTGCGGCGTAGCTAGAAAATTTAGCGCCGCCATCACGCCCTCATCCTTGTGCGGCACGCCTGCCAGTCGCAAACCCATTTCCACGCCGCACAGCGTTCCCGCCAGCGTCAAATCGTTGAAGCTGCCGAGGTGTCCGATGCGGAAAACTTTTCCTGCAAATTTGGAAAGCCCTGCGCCGAGAGACATATCGAAATGTTCGAGAATCACGGCGCGCAGCTTGTCGGCGTCATGCCCTTCCGGCATGAAGACGGCCGTCAGAGCGCTGGAATATTCGCGAGGCTCCTCGCAAACGATTTCCAGGCCCCACGCGCGAACGGCTGCGCGAGTCGCCTCGGCATGGCGGTCATGCCGCAGAAAAATATTGGTGAGTCCCTCTTCCCGCATCATCACCAGCGCTTCGCGCAACCCGTAGAGAAGATTGGTTGGCGGCGTGTACGGAAAAAATCCAGTGCGATTGGGCTTCAGCATTTCCTGCCAGTCCCAATAGGAACGCGGCAAGCTTGGCAGTTTCGGTTGCGCGCAGGGCTTTCTCCGAAATGGCATTGAAACTCATGCCCGGGGGAAGCATCAGCCCCTTCTGCGAACCCGCGATGGTGACGTCCACTCCCCATTCGTCGTGCCGGTAGTCGATCGACCCCAGCGACGAAATCGTGTCCACCAGAAGCAGTGCGGGATGCTGGGCTGAATCCATCGCGCGCCGAAGCTCGGGAATGCGGCTGGTAACTCCGGTGGAGGTCTCGTTGTGTACGACCATCACTGCCTTAATCGCGTGGCCCTTGTCCGCCGCCAGCCGCGATTCCAATTCCGTTGCGTTTGCCCCTCGACGCCAGTTTCCGGGCACGTAATCGACCTGAATACCAAATTTCTCCGCTACGCCCCGCCAAAGCGAAGAAAAATGGCCAGTCTCGAACAACAAAACGCGATCACCGGGTGATAGCGTGTTCACCAGCGCGGCCTCCCAGGCTCCCGTCCCGGAAGCCGGGTACATCACCACCGGACCTTTGGTCTGAAAAACTCCGCGCACGCCTTCCAGGACTTCCTTGCCCAGGGCCGCAAATTCCGCGCTGCGATGGTCGATCACGGGCGCATCCATGGCGCGCAAGACGCGATCAGGTACATTTGTGGGGCCTGGAATCTGCAGAAAGTGGCGTCCTGTATGGATCATGGTTGCTCCGTATGAATTTGAATCGAAATTGTACATGCTCGAAGCGAAAAAGCGCAACCGACCAGGCATGTTCAGGTTGACGAGATATGCGCTTGTGGTGTACGAATTATGAAAGTCCTATTCGCGGGCATCCTGCCGTCGCAGGGAAACGGGCGCAGGTATACAATTGGGAACGGGAGTGTGTCATGACCAGACGTACAAGGGCCATACTGTCGGGCGGAATTTTGATGAGTGTTGCATTGCTATTGTGGGCCGGAAGCGGACGCGCCCAAACGCAGGCTACAGGGAGCGGCGTTATTTCCGGAACTGTCACAGCCAACAGGGATTATGCGCTGAGCGAGGCGTCGGGAAATCACATTCCCGCATTGTACGCGGTGCGCGTCAGGGCTAGGGACACTGAGCGGCAAATCACCTACACGGTCTTCACGCAAAAGGGCCACTACCAAATTTACAATCTGCCTGCCGGCACATTATCAAATGTCCGCCTTGCAGGATGGATTCGATTCTAAAGGCCCAACGATTGAGTTGAAGGCAGGCGAAACGAAAACAGCCGACGTTGCACTAACCGCTCGCCCGGATCACCTCCGCGCCGAACTCGTGGACTTCGATACACTGTTTACTCCCGGCCCCACGCGCGATTACCTTATGCAAAACTGCATGGGCTGCCACGGTTATGAGCATATCCCCTGGCAGCGCATGGGTGGCCGCAGCGAGGATAGTCTGGGGCAATGCTGTTGCCCGCATGTTCGACATGGACGGCACTAGCCCGGTGAATCACACAGGCGTTCCACAAGTGAACCCGGCCGCAATTCCCGAAGCCAAGAGGCAGGAAATCGCCGCCTATTTTGCCAAAATCTTCCCGGATGGTGGACAAACCGCGTGATCTGAAACTGGATGACCTGCAGCTGGACGAAGCAGGCCCTCTCCCGCGCAATCTATATTGAATACGATTTGCCTCCCCTTGCCAGAAAATTCGCACGCCCGGAGTTTTCCAGCCACGACGTTTGGCCGAGCCGCTTCAACTCAACCGTCTATGTAGCTGAAATGGGCGATGGATGTAGTCCAGGGCATGGACAAGAATCGCATTGATTATCCCGGCCGTTTTACTACCTATAAGCTTCCCAAATCCCGATGCCGGACACCGCGTGGTCGGCCCTCACGGAATCACTCAAGCCAAAGACGGTCACGTGTACACTGCTGAAATCGATGAAAGCTCCATCGGCGAACTGGATCCGGAAACCGGCAAAGTCATTCATTACGCAACACCGACCAGAAGCACTCCGCACACCATTCGTTCGGATTCAAAGGGCAACGTCTGGTTTACGGAGATGCAGGGCGTAAGCAAAGTCGGCAAGCTCGACGCGGTCACCAAGAAGATCACCGAATGGGATCCCTCGCCGAGCGACACCAATGCCCATTACTACGGCATGACCGTCGATCAAAAGGATCGCGTATGGGCCGTTGGAATGACGTCTCACAAAATCGTTGGCTACGATCCAAAGACCGACAAGTGGTCGGTCTACGCAACGCCCACGCAGCCTTCCGGACCGCGCCGTCCCACGGTCGATTCCAAGGGCAAAGTCTGGTTCTCCGAGCACATCGGGCAGGCGCTCGGAGTGCTGGATCCGGATACCGGCAAGATCACGGAATACAAAGACCCCTTCAAACTGGGCGGCGGATACGAATGCTACGCCGATTCCCAGGACAACATCTGGGTGACGCTGCGAAGCTACGGCGTTCTGGCCCGGTTCGACCAGAAGACGAAAACCTACACCTACTTCCCCGAACCCTTCCCGGACATCATGGGGCGCGAACATCCCGGACCGAATGGCACGCGCCTGGGCGGCCTGTATCCACCAAAGATCGAACAGGATGCTCAGGGCACGTTCTGGTACGCGGGCATCCGCATGACTACCCTCACGGCTTTCAAGCCGGAAGGGAATGTTCCGAACAACCAGAGGGCTGGCAACTAGCCAATTCACGCAGCATCCTCTGTTCGGCGTGACGGAATGGAATATGGATTCGGCATTCGAAACTTGGAATGAGTTTCGAATGCCGGATCCTGACTTACCTGCAGGTCTGCAATCAATCGAAAACCAAAGGAGAAACAGTGCGCAGCAAAATGTGTTTGACGGCAGCCGACGCCGCGAAAATCGTGGCCGGATGCAAGGCCGAAGCAGCCAAAAATAAATGGAACGTTACCATCGCCGTGGTCGACGACGGTGGTTTTCTGGTGCATCTGGAAAGGCTGGACGGCGCCCCGGCGCAGAGTGCCCTGATCGCCACCTGCAAGGCGCAAACTTCCGCCGCAACGCGAACTCCAACCAAGGCGCTGGAAGATATCGTCAAGGAGAGGCCCGCCACTGTGGCGTTCCCTGGCAGAGTAGCAGTACAGGGCGGCCTGCCCATCATGTATCAGGGTGAGTGCGTTGGCGCTGTAGGAGTCTCGGGTGCCAAATCGCATGAAGATGAGCAGGTCGCCAGCGCCGGACTTAAATCCATCGAGTAGTTAGCGTTTTCATGGTGGTGCGGGCTTCAGTAGCACAGGCACTCCTGCCTGTGCGGTTTTCTGGATCGATCGCGGCGTAGAGGCCCAATTGTGCAGAAACCCGCACAGGCAGGAGTGCCTGTGCAACTTTTTCCGCAGGCTGAAACCCGCGCCGCTGCTCCGCGCCATTTTCTACATTTATTTTCCGGAAGGAATTTCATGAAGGCAATTTTCCGTGGAAAACTTGCGGTTCTCGCGGCTCTCACTTTACTCTGCGCGATTCTTGCCGTGCCTGCCGCGCCAGCGGACGAAATCAAAGTGGTCACCTCCGGAGGCTTCACGGCCGCCTATCTGGAATTGGTCCCCCAGTATGAAAGCGCCACGCACAACAAGCTTGTGACCGAGTTCGGCCCCTCCATGGGCACAACGCATAACGCAATTCCAATCCGCCTGGAACGCGGAGAGGCCATCGACGTCGTAATCATGGCAGGCCCAGCGCTGGACGATTTGATCAAGCAAGGCAAGGTCCGCGCAGGCAGCCGAGTGGACCTCGTCGAATCCTACATTGGCATGGCGGTGAAGGCAGGTGCGCCAAAACCGGATATCAGCACCGTGGACGCGCTGAAGCGCACTTTGCTTGCGGCCAAATCGATTGCTTATTCCGACAGCGCCAGCGGCGTCTATCTCTCCACCGAATTATTTCCAATGCTCGGTATCTCCGATCAGATCATGGCCAAAAGCAGAAAGATCGAGGCCGACCCGGTAGGCGGGGTGGTTGCCACCGGAGAATTTGAGATCGGTTTCCAGCAGATCAGCGAGTTGCGTCCCGTAAAAGGCATCGACATCGTCGGTCCACTGCCGCCCGGCGCGCAAAGGGTCACCGTATTTGCCGCGGGGATTCCCGCAACGGCAACGCATCCAGAGTCGGCTAAAGAGCTTATCCATTGGCTCGCATCTCCAGCTGCTTACGCGGCCATTCAGAAAAGTGGTTTGCAGCCCGCGAAATCAAAATAAATCCTCCAAGATCCATGCATGCGGCGCGGAGCAACAAGATGTTCCATGCCTAAGAATTTCTTGAGAAATCAGAATTGTTGGGGCAGAAACGCCCGAACGAAAACTTCTATGCCAAACCAAGCGAACCAACTGATACTAGTTCAGCAGACAAGACTTGGGACACGCGCCGTGAGTCCCACCGAAAAATAAGGAAGGGTTCGCAAGGCAAATAACGTTTGCCGGGATGATCGTAGAACTGCCCGATTAGCAATCATTCCACTTCAGTGAAAATCAGGGGCAAACCGATCGCCGAACGTAAGCTCGGAATCCAAGGCAGGGGAGAAAGCACCAGTGATTGAGAGAAAGTTTCGCTCCGGAAACGTTCCAAAACTTCCGGCAACAGGTTTTTTTCAATGCTGACCGATGGCGTGTGGGCCGAAGCGGAAGTAGGCGGTGAACACCTGCGCCTTTTTTCCGAGCACAATGCACAGGGAATTCAAGCCTCCGTCTACAACGTGAAAACGAAAACCTGGGTTGCCCCTTCCGAACCGGTCGAAGATATCGAGCAGGGCAAGGACCGCACCATGAAGCTAGCCAATGCGTACCTGAAGCGCACCACAGGCCAGGAGCTTCCACCCTTACAGTGGAAAGAATCGCGCGCCCGGTAAAATCGCAATCTCACTCAAAATAAGTCCCAAGAGCCCTGAAGATTATTTTCCCTTTGGTGGGATGAAAATCACTGAAGAAGTGGCGCGCCCGGAGAGATTCGAACTCCCGACCCTCTGCTTCGAAGGCAGATGCTCTATCCAGCTGAGCTACGGGCGCGTGGTAGAAGTCATTCTGATTCTAAAGCATTTGCCTCTGTTCCTAAAACTAAATCCTCCGCTTTAGGTCGTTTGGAGTGAACCCCTATTTTGAGACAGTTCTTGTATCAAGCTTCCAGCACACCTGGGAGTCGGAGCCTCGCGGCCATCTTCACCAATTCAGCGAAGGAGTCGGCCTTCATCTTCTACATCACTTTACCGCGGTGTGCCTTAACCGTGATCTCGCTGATGCCGAGTTTTCCACCGACGTGTTTATTCAACAGATCGGAAACCACCAGCGCCATCACCTACTTCTCACGATGTGTGAGTGACTCATAACAGTTCCTGAGCGCCTGCATCTCCGTCTCGTAACTAAGTGCAACCCGACTGCGTTCGATGGCTTGCTGTATAGCACTGAAAAGTGCGTCGTCACTAAATGGCTTCGTCAAGAACTCCATAGCGCGAAATTTATTGGGCTCATCCGTGCGGAGCTTGATGTGGAAGCGGGACGCGCGTCAATCCGCCTGGCGGCTCTTAACGGCATCGCTGCTGCGAAAAAGCATGTGGGATCACTCGACAAAATAACACGAATCGTCAGTCCCGGCGTGTCGCTGGCTACTTGTCGATATGTCCGCGAACAGCCGAAAGTCGCTGACGGCGACTCGGAGTTGCTGCAAGACGTCTTCGGAAAAGACAGGAACCCATGCCGCCGGGTGTACGGCGTCGCAAGTCTTTCGCTCGGTACGCCGGTTGATCTGGAAATTATTTTCGAGGTCGCGGTGTAAGTAAAGCTTCCGGTATTCTAGTAGTCTGGAATAGATATTTCTTAAGTTTTCGCAAAAGGAGGATTTATGGCAACTATGAAATTCGCAATGGCACCAATGAAGGTGGCACAGGTTCCTAAGCCGGGAGCCGACTTCGAAATCGTGGAGCGCGAGGTTCCTAACCCGGATGCGGGACAGGTGCGCATCAAGGTGCAGGCCTGTGGCATTTGCCACAGTGACTCATTCACGAAAGATGGTAGTTGGCCTGGAATTCAATATCCCCGCATTCCAGGACACGAAGTCGTCGGCGTCGTCGACGAAGTGGGTGACCGTGTAACCGGTTGGAAGAAGGGACAACGCGCAGGCGTCGGCTGGCACGGAGGACACGATGGGACGTGCCGAGCGTGCCAGCGAGGAGATTTTCGCAACTGCCAAAACATGAAAGTTCCGGGGATTAGTTACGACGGAGGATACCAGCAATACATGGTGGCTCCTGTGGAGGCGGTGGTGGCTATACCCGAAAGTCTAAGTGACGTCGATGCGGCGCCTCTGCTCTGCGCCGGGATTACCATGTTCAACTCGTTGCGCCACAGCGGTGCATTCCCCGGCGACCTCGTCGCCGTGCAGGGTATTGGCGGCCTTGGTCACTTGGGCATTCAATTTGCGAACAAGTTCGGCTACAAGGTCGCGGCGGTCGGACGCGGTAATGAGAATGAGCCGCTCGCAAAGAAGCTTGGAGCGAGCGTATACATCGACAGCAAATCGACGAACCCAGCGGCAGAATTGCAAAAATTGGGCGGCGCCCAAGTGGTGGTGGCTACAGCCCCAAATTCAAAAGCGATGTCAGAGCTGTTCGACGGACTGGGACCGAATGGGAAACTAATGGTGATCGGTGCGGCTTTCGATCCCCTTGAGGTAACACCGGTACAACTCATTACCGGCAGCCGATCCATTCAGGGCTGGGCTTCCGGTACGACAGCGGATGAGGATGACACTCTACAATTCGCCGCGCTGACCGGCGTGCGCCCTATGATTGAAACCTATCCGCTTGAAAAGGCGGCAGAGGCTTACGCACGAATGATGAGCGGCAATGCACAGTTCCGCGTCGTTCTGACAATGTGAAGTTGGCCAAGCCGAAAAAAAGGAGAGCCCATGAAATACCCGACTTCTTATCGGACGATTCAGATCGATGGGCTCTCCATCTTTTACAGAGAGGCCGGCCCGAAAGACGCACCGACGCTTCTCCTGCTGCACGGACTCCCGTCTTCCTCGCGGATGTTCGAGCCGCTTTTCGAACGGCTTTCAGACCACTATCACCTTATCGCGCCCGACTACCTAGGCTTCGGACACAGTGACTGGCCCGACGGCGAAAAAATTCGCATACACGTTCGATCACATCGCCGAAACCATAATTCACTTCACCGATGCTCTTGGGCTCTCGCGCTACACCCTTTACATGCAGGATTACGGTGGCCCGGTGGGTTTTCGCATGGCATTGGCGCATCCGGATCGAATCGAGGGTCTCATTGTCCAGGATGCTGTTGCACACAATGAGGGCTTGGGCGCGAACTGGAAAACGCGTCGGGCATTTTGGGCCGACCGCGCAGCCAACGAAACAGCACTTCGTACCAACCTGCTGTCACTGCAGACGACACGGACGCGCCACGTCGGAAGCGATCCCAACGTGGAACGCTATGACCCCGACCTGGACAGACGAATTTTCTTTTTATCAATCAGCCCGGCCAGCCCGAAATTCAGAGTGACCTCTTCTACGACCGAACGAACGTCGAAAACTATCCAAGGTGGCAAGCCTGGATGCGCGAGAGAGCAGCCTCGACTGCTAGTGATTTGGGGCAAGTATGAGTCTTCGTTTGACCCCTCGGAGCCGGAATCCTACCGCCGAGATGTGCCCAATGCTGAAGTCCACATTGTCGATGGCGGTCATTTCGCGCTGGATACAGCAGCGGATGAAATTGCTGCGCTTGTATCTCGGTTCATGAAGACGCGGAAATGAACACTACTATTCGCGAACCATTGGCGGGTCCGTGGTGGTGATGCCTGCCCTCAAGGTTCATTTCCTAGCCAGACTGCCCCTGCGATTTGCCGGCCTTCGCACTCAGGAAGCTCAGCAATTCGGCGTTTACTTCTTCCGCGTGAGTCCAAGTGATGCAGTGCGGACCGGTCCTTTACGACCAGCAGGCGCGCCCCTTTGATGAGCTTGGCGCTGCGCAGCCCTGAAGCAGTGATAGGCAGGATTCGGTCGGCGTCACCGTGAATTACCAGCGTGGGCACATCGATACGCGCCAGATTCTCGCGGAAGTCTTCGTGCCAGGTTGCGACACACGCCAGGCTGGCGGTGGCGGATGAGCCGGTCGCGAGGTTCCAGCTGGCCTGAACGGCTTGTTCGCTCACACGCTTCCCGAGCAAAACGTCGCTGTTGTAAAAATTCTGGAAGAAGCCTGTGAAGAATACGTAGCGATCAGCGGCCACGGCTTTCTCGATCCCGGCAAATACACTGCCATCCACTCCCTCTGGGTTGTCGGCAGTCTTGAGCAGGTACGGTGGCACGCCGGAGATGATCACGGCTTTGCTCACATCCTTGGAACCATATTTCCCCAGGTAGCGAGCCACCTCGCCCCCTCCCATCGAGAAACCAACCAAGGAGAAATCACGCAGCTTGAGGTAAGAGATCACTTCGCGAAGATCCTCTGCGAATGTGTCGTAGTTGTAGCCTGTTGTCGGCTGGCTGGACTTGCCGAAGCCTCTGCGGTCATAAGTGATGACCCTGTAACCCGCATTCAGGAGGACAGGTACCTGCTTCTCCCAAGAGGCACCGCTCAATGGATATCCATGGATCAGAACAACCGGCGTGCCCGAGCCATGGTCTTCGTAGTAAAGCTCGATGTTGCCTGAATTTTCTTTTCCAACGGTAACGTAAGGCATTGCGCTTCTCCTTTTCTATGGCGATATATCAGTGTGTGGTTGCTGGAGTCTCCCTTGAGGCCCGCTTTTGGCATCACTCCATGACCCGAGGATGCGCCACTTTTGGGAGAGTGTCTATAGCACGCTGGTATCGGTCTGCTGGTGTCGAAATCTCCGACCGCGCTTTCTTCAAGATCCCCCCACTACCGATGGGTTGGAGACGTTCCATTCGTGCATAGTTCGTGCCAAGCCTTTGCTAGTGAGGCCGGCGTTCCTGAAGCCTGACTCTTTTATGTAATGTGTAAATTATTAAATCGTCTCACAACGCGTACCGGAGGGTCGCCGCACTAAGCGAAAATCGGAAATGTTCCGCGCCTCGTCATCGCCGAGGCCAATCATCCCACAGAATGTAAGAAGCCTCCAACGGCACGATTGCGCCGCTATGCTGGGGAATCAGGCGCGGGGTGTAGTCACCTGCAGGCCGCGCCGCGGGAATATGGGCAGTGTACGTGAAGCCGTTTGCAGAACCGGCAATGCGCTCTCCGCGGGTCATCGGATGCCGCGAAGGGACACTCCCGTTCTGGGCTTCTGCATACAGCTCCCCACATACGGCGTTGGGATCGAGATCGTCAAGGAAAACCTGAACCTGGAAGTGGTGTTGCCCGTCTTTCTGTTCCACCGTCGCGGAGCCAAATCGCACCCTGGGCCAGTGCTTCGCGAGCTGCGCTTGCCAATTCAGCAATTCATCACCGAGTGATCCGTGATCCGAGGCACGCTGCGTATAAGCCGACGCAGCAGTCAGATAATGCTGCTCTGTGTATTGCCGGACCACACGGTTTGCAGAAAAAAGAGAGGAGTTAATTTACACATGCTTTCGCGCATGCGAGAGACCCAGTTCCGCGGAATTCCTCGATCGTCGCGCGAATAGAATTCGGAATAATTTCTCGCTCGAATATTCCATAAAGCGCTTCGGCTTCTGACGCGTCCCAGGACGGGTCAGAACCGTGTTCGCGCCCGTCGCCTATGGCCCAGCCAACCTCGGGCGAGTATGCTTCCGCCCACCAACCATCCAACTCCGAGAGATTCAGCCCGCCATTCACGAGGACTTTCATGCCGCTCGTGCCACTCGCTTCCCAGGGCCGTCGCGGCGTGTTCACCCCAGACATCTGCGCCCTGAACCAGTTGTTCAGCCAAGAACAGATCGTAGTCACCAGGAAGACGACTCTATATACTTACTTCCGGGCAGTGAGAAAACTCGGTCCATTGCCGAATCATCCCTTGACCTTCGAGGTCCTGTGGATGCGCTTTTCCAGCGAGTACGATCTGCACAGGATGTTCCCGATTGGTCAGGATGTTTACAAGCCGCTGCGGATCACGCAACAAAAGGTTGGGACGTTTAGACGCAACGCGAAACGGCGCGCAAAGCCCAGAGTCAGCGTATTGCTATCAAGGATTTGTGAGGCTTGCGAAAGTTCTTCGGAAGAAGCGCCTGTTTCCCGCCAACTGTCGGACATGCAGCTTGCGAACGTAATGCACTAGCGCGCTGCGGCAGTTGGTCCGAAGCTGCCAGAGATCTGCATCGTCAGCCTTGCGAATGTCCTGCTCTACGGTCGCCATCGTTTCATTCCAGCGTCCCTTTCCGCACGTGGCTTCCCACAGCCGATCCGAATCGGCGGAGTCCCACGTGGGCGTGTGTACGCCGTTTGTCACGTACGTGACAGGGACTTCGATCTGGGGCCACCTGGGGAACAAGCTCTGGAAGATCTGCCTGCTCACCTGACCATGCAATCGGCTGACCCCGTTGACCGCACCGCTTGCTCGAAGCGCAAGGTAAGCCATATTAAAAGGTTCGGACGAATCGCCGCGGTCTCGCCGCCCGAGCGCAAGGAGATCTTGAATGCGAATAGAAAGACCATTCTCGGCGTACTTTTTGAAGTACCACCCCATCAGGCCGGGATCGAAACGGTCAAATCCCGCCTCGACGGGAGTGTGGGTGGTGAAAAGGTTTCCGGCGCGCGTGATCGTGAGGGCCAGATCGAATTGCTTCTTGGTATCTGCCATATAAGAACGGGCCCTTTCCAGTACCGCGAACGCCGCATGGCCCTCGTTGAGATGGCAAACCTCGGGCTGCAAACCGATGGCGCGCAGCAATCGCCAGCCCCCAATTCCCAGGACCATCTCCTGCTTCAAGCGCAGTTCCGGTCCGCCTCCGTAGAGTTCCGTGGTGATGCCGCGGTAGGCTGGAATATTCGCTGGATCGTTCGTATCGAGGAGATACAATTTCGTTCTGCCCACTTGGGCCTGCCACGTGCGAATCCAGAGCTTGGAGGCGGGAAAGTCGATTGACAGGCGCAGCCACTCCCCATTGGAATCGCGCACCGGTTGGATGGGTAGTTGGCCTGGGTCATTGAATGGATACAGCGCTTGCTGGCGTCCTTGCGCATCGATTTCCTGCCGGAAGTACCCTTGTTGGTAGAGCAGACTTACCGCCGTAACAGGAACACCCAGATTGCTCGCCGTCTTCAGTTGATCGCCAGCGACGTTTCCGAGCCCGCCGGAATAAATCGGGAGCGCTTCGCTCAACATAAATTCCATCGAAAAATACGCAACCGCCGATAGGGCGGAATGTGGATGTGCTTTTTGAAACCACCCGTCGGACTCATCGTCCGCAGTTTTCTGGCGGTGGATGTCCGCGACTAACGATTGGAAATCCGGATCGCTGGTAAGGCTCTGCAACTTTGCCCGGGAAACAGTTTGCAAGATGACCCACGGATTTTGGGTTAGTTCCCAGAGTTCGGGATCCAGCCGTTTCCAGATTTTGTCCGCCGCATGGTTGAAGGACCAGCGCAGATCGAGAGCCAGCTCAGTAAGGGCGTCCGAGGTCGCCGAGTCCGAAGGACGACTGCCGTAAGCTGGGCTACTCATAACCGGATCCTTCCTGATATTTCGTGTTGATTAGCCGCCGGCCGCTGTTCGGGCACTCCCTGCGAGTGTAGCCGACACAATTGTCTGTGCTTCTTCCTGGATTCGGCGCAGATGATCCTGGCCGAGAAAACTCTCCGCGTAAATCTTGTAAAGTTCTTCCGTACCCGAGGGGCGCGCGGCGAACCAGCCGTTTTTTGCAACCACTTTAATTCCGCCGATCGGCTTTCCGTCTCCGGGCGCCGCCGTCAGAATCTGCTCAACTTTTTCGCCGCCCAGCTGGGAAATTTTTATATCGGCTGGCGACAACCGCGCGAGCGCGGATTTTTGTTCCGGCGTGGCCGAGGCCTCTATTCGCTCATAAGCCGGATCGCCGAGATCACGCGTAAGTTCACGATAAACTTCGCCCGGATCCTTTCCCACGCGAGCCGTGATTTCCGCGGAGAGCAGGCAGGGGATGATTCCGTCCTTGTCAGTAGTCCACACGCTGCCGTCGCGGCGGAGAAAAGAAGAGCCCGCGCTTTCTTCGCCCGCGAAGCCAAGTTGACCGCCCAGCAGCCCTTCGACAAACCATTTGAAGCCCACTGGAACTTCGTAGACGCGGCGCTGCGCATGCGCGCTCACGCGGTCAATCATGCTACTGCTCACTACGGTTTTTCCGACCGCAACGTCCCGCCCCCAGTCCTTCCGGTTAGCAAACAAGTAGCTGATACATACCGAAAGGTAGTGGTTTGGAGGGAGCAAGCCGCTCCCTTTGGTGACGATGCCATGACGATCGTGGTCGGTATCGGAGGCGAACGCAATGTCGAATTTATCTTTCAATCCGATCAGCCGCTGCATGGCAAAAGGAGACGAGGGATCCATGCGAATTTTGCCGTCCCAATCCACGGTCATGAATCGAAATGTTGGATCAACGGACTCGTTCACAACCGTCAGATTGAGACTGTATCGTTCGGCGATGCGCGGCCAATAATCGATGCCCGCGCCTCCGAGCGGATCCACGCCGAGCTTCACGTTGGCGTCCCGGATCGCCGCCATATCGATGACGCTTTCGAGATCTTCGACATAGGCGTGCAGGTAGTCATACCTATGGGTTGTCGAAGCCCGAAGGGCTTTCGAGAACAGCACTCGTTTTACGCCGTCGAGCGAGGTCTGGAGAAATTCGTTGGCTCTCGATTCAATCCATGACGTCACCTGCGAATCGGCTGGTCCACCGTGTGGAGGATCGTACTTGAAACCGCCGTCGTCGGGGGGATTGTGGGAGGGCGTGATTACGATGCCGTCTGCGAGCCCGGTCTGCTTTCCGCTGTTGTAACGCAGGATCGCGCGAGAAACGACCGGAGTGGGTGTGTACGCGCTTCCCTCCGAAATCATAACTTCGACCTCATTTGCCGCGAGTACTTCCAACGCACTTGCAAATGCAGGCTCAGACAGCGCATGAGTGTCCATGCCCAGAAAGATAGGCCCATCAATTCTCTGCTTTTTGCGGTAGTCGCAGATCGCCTGAGTAATTGCGAGGATGTGCCACTCGTTGAACGCCACGTCAAAAGCGGATCCACGATGACCGGACGTACCGAAGACAACCTGCTGCGTGCGGTCACTCGGGTCAGGTTGAAGGGAGTAATAGGCCGTCACAAGTTTTGGCACATTCACCAAAATCGAGGGATCCGCCGGCCTACCTGCCGCTGGATTAATTTTCACTTTGCAACCTCGCGGAGTAACTGTTCAACACGCCAGTCATCTTTTGGAGCCGAGTTGGCGCCAATTCGTTTCCTTCATTTTGATGCCGAAATGTTCGGCAGCCGCCTCGATGTTGGCAAACGCAAGATCGCGTTCCGCATCGCTGACGTCCTCCACCTGATCGAATCTCGCGATGGCGTTGCGAACATGCGACGCATCGGTCATCGGCTCCTTGCGCGAACGCGGGAATGCGAAGGCGCTTTCGGGCAAACGGTTGACGTGCGCAGCATCAAGCTTGCCGTGTTCCGCCGGGTGCGGTGCTTTCCATGTCGCCTTCGTGCCGCTCTCATTCTTCACCTTCGATGGATTCATCGGAGTGCTCCATTCGGTTGAGATCGATGTTGCCTCTCCAGTTTCTTTTGCTACGCATCGCGGACAACTCTTCGCGATACCCTGAAGTATTAGCTGGCGCAGCCGGAAAGAGTTCTAAGGCCCATTCAACTCGGAACGCCGATGCGCCAGCCCATGAGTCGGACGACATTGTTGGTGTGACCAGCGCTAGCGGCGTTTGCGCAAAGCGCGTCCTTTTGGGCCGCCGCCGAGATTTGGGACTTCTTCGCCAAGGGCAGTGGCCAAATCAATTTGGTGGTCCTGCTCCTGCATCAGGATCTGGCGAATCTGCTCCGCCATGGCATATTCTCCGAGAGCTTCACATTGCGGTATGCGATCGCGGTAGTTTCGGATCGTTTCGTTTTCGTTATCGAGATCGTACCGCAGCATATCTTTCGGATTCTTCGAGGTCCGCACCGGCTTGGGAGTGATAGAGGGCATTTTTCCAAGATAGTCGATCTGTCGCGCGAGGATCAGAGCATGATCGAGCTCCTGCTTGGCGTGGATTTCAAGCTGTGCTGCGATATCCATATATTGCGCGCCGGTGATCACCTGGGAATAGACGACGTAAGCGATGATGGCTTGATATTCGCGGGAGAGGTCTTCGTTCAATAGCTCCGCGAGACGATCGCGGGAGATTTCGTCTTCATTTGCTGTGGATTTGAGCTCGGTCATTTAATACCTCCTTGAGATTTAAGATCAATCTGTTTTACTGCCCTTCGTCACTACCTTATTATTAAACCAGATGCTCGGAAAGAAGAAGCCCTGCAGGTAAGAGTTCCGTCCCGCACGGGCTCACCCCTCCACGAGCTGTTGCCCGCCGCCTATGTCGTAGGTTGCACCGGTTGGAGCACTGACACTCATCATTATTTTTCCTTCTGTCCTGCGGAGGGCGCCTTCGCAGCGCCTCGCTTGTTCCACCCATGGAATCGCGACAAGTCGCCCGCATTCCATGCTTCGCGGAGTCCAGGGGTGCTCAGGTCCCAGTCGGGGCGGACTTCGCTGGTCACCGCGCGAAGATCGCGCCAAAGGTCTGCGATCGATGGGCGGCCCCAAAACCAGTACCCGTTATAGATGCTGTGGATCACCAGGCCTGGCTTGAGCACGAGCGTGTGCGGAATCATTGGATTGTTTTCGGCGTCGGTATACTCCTGGATGTCGAGGTCCTTCTGAACTTTTCGCTCAGGGTCGGAGAGGAAGGGCCACTGGGCTCCGACTGACGCGCGGAATTCCTGAAGCGTATGGTGATCGTCGGTGGCGATCGTTGCGATCTGAGTGTACGCCACCGCGATTTTTGGGTAGAACGCAGCGAGTTCCAGATGCTGTTGATGCTCCTTTGGGCAATAGTGGCCGCGCGCGAGCGTGAGGATCAGTGGATCGTCGCCCTGGATTTCGCTGAGTTTGCGCAGTGTGCCCGTGTGATCGGGCAGTTCGTAGTTGGGGAAAATGCCTCCGGGCACAATATCAGAACGCATGATTGGACTCCTCCCGTTTCTCTCAAAGGTCCAGAGTGACACCCGCGGTTGGCTTGGAACAGCATACGAGCACGTTCCCCGGAGCGGGCGTCTCCAGCGGCTCCGGGTTATAAATAATCGATCCGTCAATCAGTCCCGTCATGCAGGTATGACAGACTCCAGTCCGGCACGACCATCTGACCGGAACATCGCACGCTTCCGCCAATTCGAGCAAGCTCCCGAATTTCGGGTCCCAAGCAGCGGTAATCCCACTGCGCGCGAATGAGACTCGGGGGCCAGGTCCGGACGGCCCTTGTGGCAGGTGAGGAGTGTGTGCAACCTGGGCCATTCCAGGGGTAATGCCCTCGAGCGACCCGAAAATTTCCGAGTGCACATTTTCGGCGAGCACTCCCCAGTTACGCAGCCCATCGCTCATGTTCTGCAAGAATGAAGCGGGGCCGCATAGATAAAAGTCACTACCCGGTGACGCCCCAATTTTCTCCAGCAACGCTGTGTCGATGTGCCCGAGAGCATCAAAGTCTGCTCCGACTTGGTCGGTTGCCGCGGGCTTGCTGTACACGATATATCCATGTCCATGAGAAAGCTGTTTCAGTAACGAACGCGATTCCTCTGCAAATGGATGCTCTACGCGATTGCGCGCTCCATAGATCCACCAGATTTCTCGTTGCGATTTCTCGGCGGCGAGTGCGTGCAGCATCGACATCACGGGCGTTGCGCCCACTCCAGCGCTCAGCAGAACCACAGGATTCTGGCTGGGATGCAGAGTAAAGCTTCCTCGCGGTGCACTAACATCCAACACGTCGCCTTCTCGCGCGCGGTTACATAGAAATGAACTTCCAATCCCATTTAATTCTTTCTTGACGCTGATGCGGAAGTGATCGGCTGCGGGCAGATCAGACAACGAATAGCTGCGAAGAACGGGCGGTTTGTCGGGGTCGAGATGCAAGCGCAAAACCACAAATTGACCTGCTCGGCAGACAGGAAGAGGCTGCCCATCCATCGGCGCCAAAACGAAGGAAGTTACGCTATCGCTTTCCTTATTAATATTCGCAACTCGCATCTGTCGAAAGCCGGGCCATGCTGGTGTTTGTTCCTCATTCGCGAGTCCCGGATTCCCCTCGCCGGGTTTCGGGCTCGACTCTTGCGCGAGTATCGCTTGAAAGGAAGACCGCCAACCCTTGCTAAGTGCGGGAATCCGCAGCGCTCGTTCCAATTGTTCGCGAGAGTGTCCCGGCAAATACAGGAGGGCGTCAACCTCGGCCACGCTGATTCGCTCTGGACCGTCAATAATTTTTACAATTTCGTCACCCGCGCCAACTTCTCCCTCCTGTATCACGCGAAAGTAGAATCCTGGTCTGTGATGGGCTACGAGCAAGGCTGGCATGCGAGGCTCATTCATGCGAATGCCGACTCGGTAGCACGTTACGCGCGGCTGTGTCACTTCAAATATCGCATCACCAATGCGATAGCGATCGCCAACGCAGACCTCGTTATCGAGAAGTCCCTCAACAGTGAAGTTTTCTCCGAACTGGCCGAAGATGAAATCTTTACGTTCGAGAAAGTTTTCCCAGTAGCGATAGGAATCCATCTGATAAACAAAAACGGCGCGCTGCTCCCCGCCATGGCCGGCGAGGTCGCCTTGCCCATCGCCAACCACATCGAGCTTCCGGACCATTCTTCGGCCTTCCACAGGAGATTTCCAGATCGCGGTGCGCACAGTCTTACCGTTCCATGTCACGTCGCGTGGAAGACCGACATTTACTGAAAGCAATTTCGGCATTCATACCTCGTTGAAATCCAGCGTCGGTCCAGAGTCCTTTCGTCGCCTTTCAAACAGTGGTGGCCGACCGTCAGTCTTACGTGAGATCGGTGCTCTGTCCGACCTCGCGGTTGATATGGGTTATGGCTGCGTTAGTAGCGAAGACTCGATCAATCGGAGGATGCGCCAACCCCTTTACTTCTTCTCCCGTTGAGTGCCGCTTGAAGAAGTTTCAGAAGCGCTTCGTCCGAGAACGGGTTTTGACCTGAGATCAACTCGCGATCTTGAAGGACGTAGCTCTTCCATGGGGCAACCACACTTACGTCACCGCCCGCGGTAAGCAAGGCAAAGTCTGGGTAGAAGAGAACCTTGCCACCAATCTCAAGCGGCTCCCGCTGCTGCTCTTCCGCCGTCGAAAAGATGGTCATCTTATATCCAGAATAAATCCATCCTTGAGCCTTTGCCCGCGCTCCAGCGGCATCGCCCGCTGCCAGCGCTGCGACGAACTCCGTCGAATTCGGAAGAGCTGAGAGAAGTGAAATCGGGCCATGGCAGAGCACCGCCGTAGGCTTGGATGTTTCATGAAAGTGTCTCATCACCGTGCCAGCGTCGGGATCATCGAGAAGATCCATCATCGGGCCATGGCCACCGGGGACGAAAACAGCGTCATATTGATCCAGGCCCGATGCGATGACATCCGAGATGCGAGTTGGATTTTTGAGCCCAGTCAGGCTGTCGCGAAATTTTAGATAGTCCTGAAGCCTGGCCTCGTCTCCACCGAAGAAACCGGCGACAGCCGAATTGACATCCAATTGCGGCGTGTTGCCTTTGGGGTTGGCGAAAGTGATTTCGTAGCCTTCCTTCATCAAGGCGCGAACCGGAACCGTCAGTTCGTTGAGATAGTAGCCGGCGCCGGCGTAAACCTTGCCATCTTTCAATGGCAAGCCGTGACCGCTCGAAACTAGTACCAGGATTTTTCCTTTTGTTGTCATTTTGTTCTCCTCTTTGAAATCGAATTCTGTTCTCCTGAATATGAACTAGCTCATCGTCCGCGGCTTCCTCCAAAATGTGCAAGGACGCGCCACCGCGGTTGATGTGAGTTATGCCCCGGGGAATCCGAACATCAACCACGACTGATTGGCTACCCAATGCGGGTACAACTCCGTCATCTGATCGAACAACTCCTGGTCGGATTTCGCGGTTTTCTGCACCCGATCGAAGTCCTGCAGGTAACGCTTGGTGTCCTGGATCGTCGAGGGAGAGTCGGGCGCGCCAGTCTTCTTGTGACCGGCGACAACGATCTGCGGGTTCAGCGCTGCTAACCGGTCCAGGGCGGCGATCCAATTTTTTCGGCTCTCTGGAGTTGTGTCGCCGACGTACATGCGGCACTGGTTGTACACAACGTCGCCGGCGACGATCAGGCCGATCGATGGAACGTACAGAGACGTCGAATCGGGACTATCGGTGCGGCCCTGCTCGATGATGCGCAATTCGTGGCCCTCGAGAGTGAAAGTTTCTTGCGCATAGGGCTCAGGTGGAACGAGCTTAGTGGCCACTTGCCCAGGAAACATCTTGCGAGCCAACCGCTCCACTGTGGGAGTAAAAGACGGCTGCATGGCGTTCACCGTCTTGGGAGTTGCTATGGCCCGAGCGCGCGGGAAACGGTCGAGCAGAATGCTCAGGCCATAGAAGTGGTCGAAATGGGCATGAGTTATATAGATGGTCTCCAGGTTGCGGTTGTGCAGAGCGACCCAATCAGCGAGAGCCTCAGCCTCAGCCACTGTGCCCATTGCGTCCACCAGCACGGCGTCGTACTCGCCGTAGATTAAAGTCGACGTGATCGGGTCAAAGCCAAGCGCCTCGCCGAAGGGCTTTGGCCGCTCGCCGACCATCGTCTTTCCCGGAGCCGTAAAAACATTCACACTAAGCGTGCTCGACGCGACAGGTGCGGTTGCACGTGTGGTCTCTTTCTGTCCATTTTTCCCGGCCATCTGGTACTCCTTTCGATTAACCGTACTTGAGATTGGTGCTCTGCCCGACTTCGATAATGTAACCGTCAGGGTCGCGGATGTAGCAGCGAATCTCCCCGTACTTGGGTATCGGCGGCGTGAGGAACTCGGCTCCCCGGCTTTTCCACAATTCGTAGCACGCTTGAATATCCGTAACTCGGAAATTCATAAAGCTGTTGATGTGATTCGGGTCGGGCACGCTGAGCGTTACCGTGGGCTTGTCCGGGGTCGGCCCGCCCCCAACGTTCAGAATCATCCAAATATTCGCAAGCTGAAGGTAGGGAGGCGCGTTGCCGTCACCCATGGTCAGAATGCGGGCACCGAAGACCTTTTCGTAATAGCGAGCCGATCGCTCGACATCGGCGACGGTGAGAAAATGCGCGACGGTGATCCCCTCGCGCGGGGGCATCTCGTAGCTCTTCTGTTCCACTTGCACGGCGCTCATTCATGGCTCCTTTCGATACGTTGTTCATTTCAAATACGGTTTCCCGAGTCGCTGGCCTTGCGGTCGTTGTCCTCGCACGATTCCCGGTGCGAAGTTCGCGCGCGCTTGCGTCGGTTCGTGCTTACGCGACCTTTAGCAGGATTTTGCCCTTGGCCCGGCCTTGCTGGCTCGCATCCTGTGCCTCACGCGCTTGCTCCAGCCGAAACACCTCGCCCATCCGTGGCTTTACGTCGCCGCGTTCCACGAGGCCCGCCAGCTCCGACAGGTCCGCCGCGTTTCCCTTCTGACACCATGTTCACGCCGCGAATCCCCGCCCGCGCCGCCAGCTCCGCGTTCGCCGCGCCTACCGTCGAAACCATCACGCCGCCCTTCTTCACTATCGCGAAGGAGCGCGTCGCCGTCTCGCCGCCGATCAGGTCCAGCACCGCGTCCACCTGCCCCACGGTTTCAAATCGCTCGTGCTTGTAGTCCACCACCTGCACGTGACCTAGCGAGCGCAGGTACACGATGTCTTCGCCCGAAGCCGTCCCGATCACCTGCGCGCCCCAGCGCTTGGCGATCTGGGTTGCGAACGAGCCTACGCCGCCCGCCGCGCCGTGGATCAGAATCCGGGTTCCCGGCTTCGGCTGCACATAGTCGCGAATTGCCTGCAGGGCCGTCAGCCCCGACGTCGGCAGCGCCGCGGCCACCGCGAACTCCATTTTCTCCGGAATCGCGGCGATGTACGTAATCGCCGCCGCCGTGAACTCCGCATACGTCCCTTCGCCGAACCCGAACACCCGCTCACCCGTTCGGAAATGGCCCGAGTCGCCGCCACCCGCTCACGATCTCTCCCGCGAAATCCTGCCCGAGCGTCAGCGGAAAGCTCGCCGGGCGGTCCTCCTTCATGTTCCCTTCGCGGATTTTCCAATCGATCGGGTTCACGCCTGCGTAGCGCACTTTCGCGAGCACGTGGCCCGGACCGATCTCCGGCAGCGGTGCCTCCTCGTATTTCAGTTGTTCGGAGCCGCCGTACTGCGCGATCCGAACCGCCTTGATCAGGCTCGGCACCGCCGCGTGTTTTGTCGTCGCCATTGTCGTTTCTCCTTTCGCTGCGTGAGGTGCTGCAAACTCAAGATTCGAAAACTTATTCTTTTGGGCCTGCGGAAAACTGTTCGAACTCCTCCTACGATTTGTTGTTTCGCGGATCGTCTTTCGCGCTGAGGTATTCCAGTCCAAGCGGCCCAAGCGCGGTTACTTGCGTGACGTACTCGCCGGATTTCGCCCAGTGGAAATGGGACGTGTTGCCAGGGAGAATGATCACGGCGCCGGGCGGATAGGCTTCCAACTTACTCGCGTCGAATTCATCACCCAGCCCGATATAAAAGATGCCGGATATCACGGTGTAGACTCGATCCTCTGGGTGCTTGTGAGGCATCAGCTTTTCGCCGTGGGGCGTCTTGACCCTGATTGTGTAAGGACCAGGCTCCGAGGGCTGACCCACCACGACGGCCAGCCGGACGGAAGGTGGGAACGCCGGGAACGGTTTCCAATCGATATCTTCGGACAAGATGGCTTTGAAAACCTCCTGCCCGAGTAGATGCGGCTGGACTTCACTTTGCTTCGCACTCTTTACGGCGCTTGCTTTCTGAGCCATACATCCCCCTTCATGTAGAAAATATAAAACATAAGGGCAAATTTTCGAAACATGTCCGCAAAGATTGCCTTCGAGCGCCTCGCATCCCCTCGTTTTTTCATGGCGCGCTCATTTCTAGTTGTTCTAAGTTTTTGAGTCGCGAGGCCATTGCGTCGTCGCTTTCTTCCCGGCTTTCCCGATTAACCAAGGAATGCATTCTTCCGTTCTTGTGGGTGCACGCTCTCTTCCAATCGTAGGCAATGCCATCGTCCGCCATTCACCGTTGAGCTGACTTGGGTTAGCGAAAATTTTGCGGGCACGGCGAGATGTTCCTTTCTATCGAAGTGTCGCTGGGTCGTCCCGCATGTCACCGCCACGTCGCGCGAACAGGCAAGTTGTTTGCTCAGTCGCTCGCGCCATGAGGAGAGAAGGGCGCAGGCCAAAGTTGTGTCGCGGTCGATGAAAAGGTGGCGGCTCCGCAATCGTCCCCAAAATAAACCAATTGATAGTCAACCCTCGACTTTGCTGGTAGCATGGCCCTCTGCTTGGCCTCGCAAATTCTGGTCCAAGTTCGGACTTCTGGGAGTTGCAAGTGGGTGAATCCGCCGCGTCACCAAGGAATGATCCTCCAGCGAGTTCAATTCCAGACGGCGTAGCCCCTTTGGAATCGATTCTCTGTACCGAGGAGTTGCAAAATCGGTCTTCGCGTCCAGCGAATTACGAGAAAGAGAACAACGCTCTTCGCACACTGGTCAGCGCGCTAGCCGACTCACCAAGCACGATCTTTCAGACACTGGCCGAAACGATCAAAGATATTACGCAGAGTGATTCTGCCGGCCTTAGCCTGCTGACGAGGGATGGCAAAACGCCGGACGTTGGCGGGCAAAGATTCTATTGGCCGGCGATCACCGGCATGTGGAGTCCACACGTCGGGGGCGGGACCCCTCGCGAATTTCGGCCCCTGTGGAGACGTGCTCGATTCCAATCGGACATTGTTGTTCCGACATTTCGAACGGCGTTATCCCTATCTGGTACCAGTCAGCCCTGCGGCAGAGGAGTGCCTCATGGTGCCGTTTTACGTCGGAGGGCAAGCAGTTGGGACTATCTGGGCGATCATGCACAGTGATCGTCGCAAGTTTGATGCGGAAGACAACCGCGTTATGAGTTCGCTGGAGAAATTCGCATCCTCGGCGTATCAAGCCGTGGTATCCGTCGACGATCTCAAATCGCAAATTAACGCGCGTGAAGTGGCGGAATCAAGATTGCGTGAGCTAACCCGGGTTGAGGTCGGGGTGATACTCGATGGGCTGGAAGCGCAAGTTCGAATTGGGGAAGAATTCCATCGTGTGGTTGTCGAAGCCGCAAGCGACGCCGTGGTCAGTATCAACCACAAAGGCGATATCCTGCTTGCCAACCACGCTACCACAACAATCTTCGGTTACGAACAATCGGAGTTGACTGGGCAACCTTTGACGATTCTGATGCCGGAATACCTGCGAGACTTACACCAGGCAGGCCTCAAACGCTACCAGGAAACCAATCATCGTCACATCAACTGGCAAGGCACCGAGTTGATCGGCCTTCGCAAAAATGGAGAAGAGTTTCCCGTTGAGGTTTCGTTCGGGGAAATGACCAACAATGGTCATCGGGTGTTTACGGGCTTCATCCGCGACATCAGTGAACGCAAGCAGGCTGAGGAAACCCTACGGGCGAGAGAGCGCGAACTCAGCTTGATCATCGAGACGATCCCCGGCATGGTTTGGTGCGCGGCTCCGGACGGCGAACTGAACTATCTGAATCAGCGGTTATTGGACTACACCGGCACGAGCTCCGACGCCTGGGCGCAACTCGGCTGGGCCAATTTCCTTCACCCGGACGATGCTGAGCCGACCGTGCATGCGTGGTCGCACGCTGTTGCAACTGGCCAGCCGCTACGATAAGCAGTGTCGGTTCCGCCGGTCCGATGGCGTCTACCGGTGGTTTCGCGTGCTCGGCCAAGCCGCGCGTGACAATGAAGGCGGAGTGACTCGCTGGTACGGCTTGCTGATCGATATCGACGACAGGAAGAATATGGAGGAAGCTTTGCGCGGCAGTGAGATGCGGTTGTCGCGAGCGACACGGACGGCCACGGTGGGCGAATTCGCCGCCTCCATTGCTCACGAAATCAATCAGCCGCTGGCCGCTGTCGTGACGAACGGTCACGCCTGTCTTCGGTGGCTTTCGGCGCAACCTCCCGGCCTGGCCAAAGCGCAAGAGGCCGCCGAAAGGATTGTGCGTGACGGCAAGGAAGCCGGAGAGATCGTGCGGCGCATCCGGGCTCTCTTCAAGCAAGCACCTCTCGAGAAAATCGACCTCGACCTGAATGAGGTCATCGCGTGAGGTTCTCGTGCTCCTGAGCGGAGAGACTACGAGAAGGCGGGTCACCGTGGAGACGGACCTGGACAAAGGTTTGGCGCCCGTGGCGGGCGATCGCGTACAGTTGCAGCAACTGCTTTTCAACCTGCTCCTCAACGCGATCGAGGCGATGGACTCCGTCCTCGACCGTCCCAAGAAACTCTTCATATCTTCCAAGCAGCCCAGTCCCGGAAACCGTTCTGGTCGAGATACGGGATAGCGGCGTAGGCCTGAAGGATCCGGAAAAAGTCTTCGAAGCTTTCTTCACCACGAAAGAAAACGGAATGGGCATGGGGTTGGCAGTTTGCCGCTCCATCATCGAAGCACATCACGGCCGGCTGTGGGCCGCGTCCGGCGAAGGCGTGGGTACCACCTTCTCTTTTACTCTTCCGGTAGCAACTCTTAGGGCGGCGTCATGAACTCCGACAGCCCTATCGTCTTCGTGGTGGATGACGATTACCGCGTTCGGGAGGCACTGTCCAGCCTCATTTCCTCGGTAGGTCTTCGAGTGGCTGTCTTCAACTCGGCTGCCGAGTTCTTGGAATCTGAAAAGCCGGACGCGCCCGCGTGCCTGGTCCTGGACTTGCAACTTCCGGGCACCAGCGGCCTCGAACTCCAGCAGCAGTTGCTAACTGGAGATGCGACCGCCAATTATTTTCATCAGCGGTCACGGCGATATTCCTTCTTCGGTGCGCGCCATGAAGGCCGGGGCGATCGAGTTCCTGCCGAAACCATTCAACGATCAGGAGCTACTGCAAGCCATTGACGCCGCCATTGCTCGCGATCGAACCGCGCGGCAGCAGAGATCGGAACTCGCCGAGTTGCAGAGGCATTACAAGCTTCTCACCCCGCGCGAACGCGAAGTTCTTCCCTTCGTGGTCGCGGGCTGCGCCAACAAGGTGACTGCTGCCGAGCTGGGCACCAGCTGAGATCACGATTGGGGTTCACCGCGGCCAGGTGATGCGAAAAATGGGCGCCAGATCGCTGGCGGAACTCGTCAGAATGGCTGACACGCTCGGACATTCCCCGCAGGCCCGACCTGTCTAAATCAAGACCCGCCTAAATAAACATATAATTGCCAGCCTTCGACCTCACTGCTACGGTTGCCCCTAATCGGAGATACTGTTCATGACTGGCAAATGTTCCAATACATATCGTGGTGGCCGTGGACGACGACTTTCGAGTTCGAGAGTCCTTAGAGAGCCTGATCGAGTCGGCCGGATACGAGCCTGTGGTGTTCTCGTCCGCGGAAGAGTTCCTGCAGTCGGGAACACTGGCCGCGGCGATTTGTGTGATTACCGACGTTCGGATGCCAGGAATGGATGGCATTGAGTTACAGCGTCGCATCAGGCTCGAGCGTCCAGACTTGCCGGTCATCTTTATATCTGCCCACAACCAGCAGCGAGATTCGACAGAAAGCTCTCGACGAAGGCGCCGTTGATTTTCTTTACAAACCATTCAATGCCGCGGACTTGCTCGAGGCAATCCAAGCGGCTCTGGCCAAAGCTCAGCAGAAATAAGAGCTGTTCGGCGAGGATTTCCTCCTCAACGCGATGGAAGCAATGGTCTCGTCCCTATCCTGAAAAACGCTTCCTTATCCTAAACACAGCCCGATCGAGTGCTCTGATTACTCGAACTATCGCTGCTCCGCCTGAATAAATTGAGACCTTCTAAAGAAATCTATAATTGTCAGCCTTCGACCTTGCCGCTAGGATGCGGGCGTTACCTGGAGATGCGTGTTCACGATGAAAAACGTTGCAAAACAAATCGTGGCGGCCGTCGACGACGACTTTCGAGTTCGAGAGTCTTTAGAGAGCCTGATCGAGTCGGCCGGATACGAGCCTGTGGTGTTCTCGTCCGCGGAAGACGTTCCTGCAGTCGGGGACGCTTACTGCGGCGACTTGTGTGATTACCGATGTTCGCATGCCAGGAATGGATGGCATCGAGTTGCAGCGTCACATCAGGCGCGAGCACCCGACGCTACCAGTCGTTTTTATAACTGCCCACAAGATAGTGATGAGATTCGACAGCAAGCTCTCGACGAAGGCGCCGTTGATTTTCTTTACAAACCCTTCAATGCCGCGGACCTGCTCGAACTAATAGAAGCCGCTCCGGCCAAGACCCGGGGAGACATAAGATCATTTCGGAGAGGAGCAAAGCGATGCCTACATTCGATTTGATTGGATCCAGTGCGAAATTTCGGGTGGTGCTCGACCAGATCAACATGGTTGCGCCAGTGGACTCCGCCGTCTTGGTTCAAGGCGAAACCGGCACCGGCAAAGAAGTGATCGCACAAGCGATTCACGAGGCCAGTCCTCGCCGCCAGAATCGTTTTGTGGCCCTCAACTGCGCAGCGATTCCCAGCGCTTTGCTGGAGAGCGAACTGTTCGGCCATGAACGCGGCGCCTTCACCGGTGCTGTGGCTCAGACCATGGGACGCTTTCAATCCGCGGACCGTGGAACACTGTTTCTTGATGAAATCGGCGATCTTCCTCTGGAACTACAACCAAAACTTCTGCGCGCACTTCAAGAAAAACAATTCGAGCGCCTGGGCGGCGGCCGCACCGTTCAAGTCGACGTGCGGGTCATCGCGGCAACTAACCAGGATCTTTGGCGCATGGTGCAAGAACGGACGTTCCGGCCTGATCTTTACTATCGCCTTAATGTTTTTCCGATCAGTCTACCGCCGTTGCGGGAACGAGAAGACGACATCCCGATTCTGGTCGAACACTTCGTTCAAAAGTTTGCGAAGCGGCAAGGCAAATCGATCGATTGCATCCCCGACGAAGTGATGGAGGCTCTGAAACGCCACGATTGGCCGGGCAACGTCCGCGAACTGCAGAATGTCATCGAGCGCGCTGTAATCATGACACCGGGACCCGTCCTGGAACTGCAAACGAGAGGGCTTATGACACAGAATGTCGGTTCGGTCCCACCCCGGACACTCGAGGACGCCGAGCGGGCACATATCACAAAGACGCTTCATGAAACCAATTGGGTCGTCGGCGGGCGGGGTGGCGCTGCTGCCAGGCTCGGATTGGCCAGGACAACCCTCATTGCCATGATGCAGCGGCTCGGAATTCGTCGCGAGAAATTAGGACAGGGGGCAGGACAGCCGGATCAACCCTTCGTTACGATGCTGAGCGGGTATTCGCATGCATCGCACGACACACCGCGAGAGAGCGCGTTCGAGATCAATTCCCGTTTGAATAACGATTCAGCGGCTTAATATCCGACAAACGGAACGGATGGAGAGCCATGTCTCGCCAGCTTTTCCACTATCTCGACGGGGGGGCGGCTTGGTCCGAGCCGGGCAGCACAGGAATGGCCAGGAGCGTTGCATGTGCATTCCTGCAACTCCATTTCAACACTTTCCGCGGCCGCATGCTGGCTCGGGCGTCACTGTGGCGACATGGAGTCCACCCAACGACATATCAATAGGCAGGAACGTCTGATCGTGCACGCAAAATTCCGGCAAACCATTTCAATTCAAAGGCAAATCCCAAACGGCGACGTGTCCCATGATTGGAATAGGACTTGCTACTACGCGAATGAAGAAACGCTTTGGTCAACAAAGGAATTCATCGATTGAATCAGGTCTCGTCAGACTTAGAAGGCGCGAAAGGAGAAAAAAACATGAACGAACAAGTCAGCACAAGCTCACTGGGCGAATTCAAGGATGCGGCGGGCATATCCATGGGATGGTCCATCGTAATGATCGTGTTGGGATTTGTAGCCGTGCTTTTACCCTTCGCGGCCGGCATCGGCGTCTCCATTGTTGTCAGTTGGATCATCGCCTTCGGCGGGGTCGCCTACCTGGTTTATGCGTTTGCGGCTAAGGGCGTTGGGGCATTTCTATGGCGAGAACTGGTGGGCGCTATCTACGTCTTTGGCGGTGGCTATCTTGCATTCCATCCGGGACTCGCATTGGAGTCTCTCACGCTAGTCGTGGCGGTGATCTTTTTCCTTGAAGGTATTATGGAGATCGCAGCGTTTTTCCAGCTGCGCGCCGTGTCAGGGTCCGGGTTTATTCTCTTTGACTCTGCGGTCACGCTCCTCTTGGCTTATCTGATTTGGCGCCCTTGGCCATTCAGTTCGGTTTGGGCGATTGGAACCCTAGTGGGCGCCAACCTCATTTTCCGCGGCGTCACCTGGCTCATGTACTCGTCGTCGGCCCGCAGGACGCTGAAAGCGATGGCCCGATGAGAATAATCACTGAAATGCTCGCAATCGAAATGAAGCTCTGCTTGGTCGTGTCTGTATCGCGGGCAGACTTCAAGAACGTACCATGCTCAAAGGATCCAGAACAGGATGCAGACGCGGCCGGTCAAGCAAAGTGTGGCGAACTGCAATCGGCGTTTCGTGTCCCGGAATTCGGCCGGCCTCGCGCAAGAGCCCTGACTTCGCGGCAGGAAAGTTGTATCGGATAACTCCGCGGGCCCGCGGGAGACTGCGAGAAGAACAACCCTTGAGTGCGCAATTCATAGACTAATGCATATTCAAAGGAGCAGCCATGAGACGGATCGCTTTTTTGCTGGGTGCAGTTGCAGCGCTGGCTAGTGTTATGACTTACAGGTTCCCCGCGTACGGACAATCGAACGAGAATGCGGCGCCGGTCTACGTGACCAAAATGCCGTCGGGATACCGCGATTGGATGCTGATCTCCGTGGCCCACGAAGAAGGCAGCCTGCACAGTTTCGCCGCGATTTTGGGCAATGATGTGGCCATCAAGGCATACCGCGAAGGGAAACTCCCATACCCGGACGGCGCAATCATTGCCGCTTTGCACTACGGCCACGTCCCTTCGGAGGAAAACGACAAAGTCTTTGGCAATCCCCAATCTTTTGTTCCAGGGCCCTCCACAAACGTTCAGTTTATGGTGAAGGACTCAAAAAAGTACGCCGCGACGGGCGGCTGGGGCTTTGGCCACTTCAACAAAGACGGCACGCTTGGCAACGACGCGGCGATGAAAACCTGCTTCCCCTGCCACGCAAAGGCTTCGCGCGATTTTGTTTTCACGCGTTATGCGCCATAGCAATCTGAACCTTCGAGATCGAATTTCTCGATCCCGGCGCCAGGCTCTTGACTTCACGTTTGGATAGAGATTTCATGGGGCCGGATTCTTAACAACTCTTCTGGATCGCAATGGAAGCAATCAAGTGAACCAACTCAGGAGGCAGCCATGAGCACGAATCCAGTCCGCAGTATCGACCCAGGCGTCGCGAGAGTCGCCATGAAGTTCGAAGTTGTCGTCATCCCCGTCTCGGATGTTGACCGCGCAAAAGAGTTTTACACGAAACTCGGTTGGCGGCTCGACGCCGACTTTCGCTTCGATAACGGGTTCCGCGATCGTCCAGTTCACGCCGCCCGGGTCGGGGTGCTCGGTTCAGTTCGGCGCGAAGATCACATCGGCCGACGCCCGGATCAGCCCAAGGGCCTCTACCTGATCGTCTCCGACATTGAGGCTGCGCGCGATGAACTCGTCGCTCGCGGTGTTGAGGTGAGTGATGTGTTCCACGCCGGAACGCCAGGCGCTCAGTTCCAGATCGACGGCAGCGGTCGCATCAGCGGACCAGCGCCCGATCATGCCACCTACAGCTCCTTCGCCACGTTTCGTGATCCCGACGGCAATGGATGGCTGTTTCAGGAAGTCACAACGCGGCTGCCGGGCCGAGGACTCAGTAATTTGGATGTCGCGACGCTGACCGAGCTCTTGCAAGAGGCTGAGAAGCACCACGGCGAATACGAACCTACCGCTCCGAAGCACCACTGGTCGGGCTGGTATGCCGCCTACATTGTCGCGCGTCAGGACGGCAAGACCCCCGAAGAGGCAGCCAAAGACGGCAAGATCCACATCGAGGGTGCACGTTGACCACGACGATGAAGCACTTCGACGCAATCATTATCGGGACGGGCCAGGCGGGCCCGCCCCTGGCAGCGCGGTTTGCAGGTGCCGGCAAAACCGTCGCAATTATCGAACGCCATAAATTTGGCGGGACATGCGTGAATACGGGATGCACGCCGACAAAGACGCTCGTGGCGAGTGCCGATGCGATCCATGTTGCTCGCCGAGGTGCGGAATATGGCTTCACCACTGGGGATGTGCGCGTCGATATAAAGCGGGTGAAAGCCCGCAAAGATGCAGCCTCCGCGAGGTCCAGCAAGGGAGTGGAGGAGTGGCTCCGAGGAACGACAAATTGTACGGTCATTCAGGGCCATGCCCGCTTTCAGTCGTCGAACACTGTCGTGGTCAACGATGAAGTTCTGCAAGCCGACAAGATCTATATCAACGTGGGCGGGCGGGCTTCTGTTCCAGAAATGCCGGGCGTTCACGACGTCCCATTTCTCACCAACTCATCGATGATGGACATCGATTTCTTGCCCGAGCATTTCATCATCGTCGGCGGAAGTTATGTTGGGCTGGAGTTCGCCCAGATCTATCGCCGCTTCGGGAGCGAAGTCACGATTGTGGAAATGGGACCGCGCCTGATTGGACGGGAGGACGAAGACGTTTCCCAAGCTGTGCGCGAAATCCTGGAGGCTGAGGGCATACACATCCGGCTGAATGCGAAATGTATCTCGCTGGCGAAACGCGATGGCGGTGTCGCCGTCGGCATCACATGCGAAGAAGGTCCGCCAGAAGTAGTCGGCACTCACGTTCTTCTGGCCGTGGGACGTACTCCCAACACGAGCGACTTGGGACTGGACCGCGCTGGGGTTGCCACCGACCACCGCGGCTACATCATCGTTGATGATCAACTGCAAACGAACGTGCCCGGCATCTGGGCACTGGGGGACTGCAACGGCCGCGGCGCCTTTACGCATACTTCCTATAACGACTACGAGATCGTTGCGGACAATCTCTTTAACGCTGACCATCGCCGGGTTTCCGACCGGATCCAGGCCTACGCGCTATATATCGATCCGCCGCTGGGGCGATGCGGCATGACGGACGCAGAGATACGGAAATCCGGACGTCGTGCCCTCGCTGCGAAATATCCGATGAGTCAAGTGAGCCGGGCCTACGAAAAAGGCGAGACACAAGGTTTCATCAAAATCTGCGTCGATGCGGAAACGAAACAGATTCTGGGATCTGCGATTCTTGGAGTCGGAGGCGATGAAGTAATTCACGTTCTGCTGGACGTGATGTATGCGAAGGCGCCGTACACGGTCATCCAGCGCGCCATGCACATTCATCCGACGGTCGCGGAATATCTGCCGGTCATCCTCGGCAAACTGGAGCCGTTTGAGTAAAAGGGAAGAGCAAGACCACTCTGAAGATCGAGAAAAATACGTCGCGCCAAACTCGGGCCGAGAAAGATTGAATTGTGATGCGCAACGATCGCTGTGCAATCTTGGTCTTCAAGCTGAGAAGGAATTAGCCGTGAAAGCAGCCAGAATTCATAGCTTCGGGCCGCCCGACGTCGTAGTGGTCGAGGATGTGCCGGTGCCGTCGCCGGGCCCTGGCGAAGTTCTGGTGCGCGTGATGGCCGCAGGCGTCGCTCCCTGGGACGCGATCATCCGTGAGGGCAAGAGCAAGGTCAGCCCGCAACCTCCCCTCACCCTCGGTTCGGACCTCTCCGGTGTCGTCGAAAAGGTCGGCCCCGGCGTTACGGACTTCGCGCCGGCCGACGAAGTCTATGGCGTCACCAACCCGCAGTTCTGCGGCGCCCAGGCCGAGTTCGCCGTGGCCACGGCCGGGATGGTCGCTCGCAAACCGCAATCGCTGAATCACGTCGAAGCAGCGTCGGCTCCCGTCATTGCCGTGACCGCCTGGCAAATGCTCTTCCAGTATGCACAGGCGATGCGCGGACAAACGGTAATGGTCGTCGGAGCCGCCGGAAACGTCGGGGCCTACGCCGTACAAATGGCCTTAGACGCCGGGATCCACGTCGTTGCCATCGCCCACCTCAACGACGAAGAGCTGCTCCGTTCATTGGGCGTGAAATCCATCATCGATTCGAGCAAGCCCGCGTTCGAGCAGGACCTCCCGCAGGTGGATGCCATCCTCGACACGGTTGGGGGCAGCACGTTTCAGCGCTGCGTCGCTGCGTTGAAACCCGGAGGCAAACTCGTCACCTCTGTCTCCACGCAGCCGCTGCCGGTCGGGGCCATCTTCTTCTACGCCGAGGTGACCACCGCGCGCCTGCAGACGCTCACAGCATTATTTGATGCGGGCAGAATCACTGCGCGTGTGGGCACAATCCTGCCGCTTTCGGAGGCGCGCCAGGCGCAAGGCATGCTTGCGGGCGCACCCCACAAGCCCGGCAAGATCGTCCTCGAGATCGGGCACCCGCAGCAGTAGCGATCTGCGCAGCAAAGTGCTGTGACGGATGCGGTCGGCGGAACAGCCGCCGGGAAGCTGATCGCCCAGGGGCCGGACATGGAAGGTCTAAAGGAAAAATCGAAATGAAGAAAAAGCAACGCGGAATCAATCCCGTCTCAAGACCAAGTGGCGACGGATGTGTGGAATGCCTGGCGTCGCGGGAAGGTTGGTGGTTTCATCTCCGTCGCTGTGCGCAGTGTGGGCACATCGGATGCTGTGACAGTTCTCCGAGCCAGCACGCATCCAAGCATGCGGCAGCAACAGGGCATCCGATCATTGCCAGCTTCGAGCCGGGTGAGGACTGGTTCTTCGATTACGAGAAGCAGGCGATGATCAAGGGCGTGGAGTTGCTTCCGCCGCATTCGCATCCGGAAAGTCAGCCCACTCCTGGACCAGCAGGAAGGGTTCCAGCCGATTGGGAATCGCTCCTAAACTAGTTTCTCGCTACAGGGCAGCCAGCAGACGAAAGGCTTCCTTTAAGCCGTAGACGTTTTCGGCGGCATCCTTACTTATCGACAACAGCAGGCGCCGCATGAATCTCTCTGACGCGTCGATTGCACACAAAGGCTTCTTCGCAACTCACTTCTTCACCGTGAGCGGCCAGGATAAATCGAAGGATGATCGGGCTTAAAAAACTTTCTTAAGGAGAACACACCATGTCTGAACTAATGACGAAATCTGTGGCGCAGGGACAACAAGAACAGAAGATAGAAACATGCACCGCGGTGGAACGGTATCGCTGGCTTTCCCATTGGTGTTGCGATAGCCGTGGCAGTGCTCGCCGTCCTCGCCGCCACGGCCGTTTACGCGCAGGACAAGTACTCGTTGAAGTCGCCGAGCGGAATCGCGTTCTCCGACTTCAAGGGATACGAAGACTGGTCGGTGGTCTCTTCCGCCCGGACCGACGAAGTGCTCAAGGTAATCGTCGCCAATCCGATCATGATCAAAGCGTACAAGGCCGGCATTCCCGGCAACGGCCAGCCTTTCCCGGACGGTTCCAAGATCGCCAAGCTCCAATGGAAACCCAAGAAGAGCGCTGAAGCCCAATTCGTCGTGGACGTGCCAGACGTCTTTACCCAGGCTTTCGTCATCGAAAAGGACAGCAAGAAATATCCGAAAAGTGGCGGTTGGGGGTACGCGGTTTTTAACTATGAAGCTGCATCGGACCATTTTTCAGCCGATCCCCAAAGCCTCTCAAACTGTGGATTCGCGTGCCATACGGTCGTGAAGGCCAAGGACTACATCTTCCACCCGTACGAGAAGCGTTGAACCGCGCCTGCCCCCGGCGTTAAGTACCCGGCGCATCTGAATGCAGCACCTCAGCTGAAATGCTGAAATTTGTGACTGTTCAACTGGCTACGGGGGTGCGGTGCTTGTGAATTTTATTCTAAGAAATTTGCTCTGGTTCCAAAAATCTATACCTGCGGGTCACCCAGCCAGTGCTTCAACAAAGATGCACTAGCGCCGCGATCCCTGCTTCAACATGGCGGTGGCGTGTTCGAGGACTGCTTCTGTGATGCGTCTGCCTGACAACATGCGGGCGAGTTCCGTCGCGCGATCTCGCTCCGTGGCAAGGTAATGTACTGAGGCGAAGGTTCGGCCTGCGCGCTCGATTTTTTCCACTGAGTAATGGTGATCGGCAAAACAGGCGATCTGCGGGAGATGAGTTACGGAAAGCACCTGATTGTCGCGGGACAAGCGTTTCAAGCGCTCCCCCACGGAGTCTGCCACGCGGCCGCCGATGCCCGCATCCACTTCGTCGAAAACCACGGTGCGCACTCGATCGTTTCCGTTGCCGGCGCTGGCCGCAATTACAGTTTTCAGTGCCAGCATCAATCGGGATGTTTCGCCTCCGGAGGCGACCCGGTCAAGCGGGCGCAACTCTTCGCCGGGGTTGGGCGACACGAGAAAAGTGATGCGATCAATCCCTTTGGGGCCGCCGGCAGGCTTGAGCGAATCGACAGCGGAGGCGGACACAGCAGTTACATCTTCAAAATTAATGTCGAAGCGTGCCTTCTCCATGCCAAGGTGCGAGAGTTCCTTGCGAACTTCGCTCGAGAGCCGTGAAGCGGCGGCGCGACGATCGCGGGAGAGCGCGCCGGCTGCTTTTTGGTAAGCTCCTTCGGTTGCGGCCAGCTGGCGCCGCACTTCTTCGCGGCGCTCGTCGGTGCGCTCAAGGCGCGACAGATCCTCGCGCGCCTGTGCGGCGAAGGCCAAAATTTCTTGCACCGTTCCGCCATATTTTCTTTTTAGGCGGTCGAGCAGCGCCAGGCGCCCCTCGACCTCGTCGAGTCGTGCGGGATCGGCCTCGAGCCTGCCAAGATAATCGCCCAGTGCGCGTGCCAGGTCATCGAGCGCTGCTCGCGCGGCGACGACAGGTTCCCGCCGGGACTGAAGCGCGGGATCGAAGCGCGCAAGTTCATCAAGCGCGCGATCCACAACCGCAAGGCGTTCCAGAGCCGAGCCTTCGTCCTCGTAAAGTGCTGCATAGGCGTTGGCTGCTGCCAAGCGAACTTTATCCAGATTCCGCAGCACCGCGCGTTCGGCCTCCAGCCTCTCCTCATCACCGGGGGCAAGCGCAACGCTGGTGAGCTCTTCCACCTGAAAACGCAGCAGGTCCAGCACGCGCAGCCGCTCCTGCTCACTCTGATTTAGCTCGCTCCACTCGCGCTCCAGCTCGCGCCGTTGCGAAAAGAGATTCAATACTGCGGCCAGACGATCTCCCGTGCGCGCATAAGTATCCAAAAGATCGAGTTGACCTTCACGTTGCAAGAGCGACGTATGTTCTCCCTGTCCGTGAACTTCGACTAGCAGAGGTGTGAGTTCTTTGGCGGCCGCCAGCGTCACCGGCTGGTCGTTCACCAGCAAGCGGCTGCGTCCGCCGGCCTGAATTTCGCGCCGCAGTATGATCTCGCCTTCGGTTTCGCCGCCAACGCCATAACGCTCCAGCCACTCGAACCAGGGCGGCGGCATGCCAACTGCATCTTTGCGCGCGCTTCCGCCGGCTGCCTCGGCGCGAAACACTGCCGTGACGGTAGCGCGATCGGCTCCGGTTCGGATCACGTCCGGCGACGCGCGTCCGCCCAGCGCCAAATCGAGCGCATCGACCAGAACCGATTTGCCTGAGCCCGTTTCTCCGGTGAGTACGTTGAGGCCGGAATGAAACTCCACGGTCAAGTTTTCGATCACGGCGTAATTTCGAATGTGGATTTCCTGGAGCATGGGGTTATTCGTCGTCGACTTTCAGTTTGCTGCGCCGCAATTCACTCGGGCCGAAACAATTCGTAAAATCTCAAATGTCCCGTGAAGAGGTCCGCGATGCAACATAACAAACAAGGAGTGCAAAGTGAAGCGCTATGCGGATAATGATCATCGCAAACTAGTGCGAGATTTCCTCGAGAGAAAGATTGTTGGTTCTGGGGCCAAAAACGCCTATGGTCAGGATAACCACCAACATGCTGGCGGCGATAAATGCGAAAACTCCCTTGGTGCCGAAGTTTTCCAGAAAGAACGCAATCATGAAACTCGTGAATATGGTTGAGAGGCGGCTCCAGGAATACACAAAACCGATGGCGCGGGCGCGGATGCGAGTGGGAAACAGTTCCGCCTGATAGGCGTGAAAGGAATAGGACAGGAGATTGTTGGAAAACGTGATCATCATTCCCAGGGCGATCAACCAGCCAGTGGCCGATTGCCGCGCGAAGAGCAGGCCAAACAAAGCCGTACCGATAGCCGCCGCGACGATTTGCCATTTGCGCTCAAAGCGGTCGGCAAACAGCATGAACGACAACGGCGCGATGGGGTAGACCACCGCAATGATGGCTGAGTATTGCAGGCTATTGGTGATATTTGCGCCCTTGGAAGCCATGATCGCCGGCACCCAGTTTCCGAAGCCATAAAAAGCGATTGTTTGAAAAAAATTAAAAACCACCAGCATGAGAGTTCGTCCGCCGTACGGCGGCGCCCAAATTTCGGAAAATTTCCCCGCTCCCGGCATTTCCACGGGGCCAACAATCGGCTCTTTCAGCGAATGGCCCATGCCCCGCTTCCACGCGCGCCTCGATCAGCGCGATGGCCGCGCCGGCTTCCTCCAGCCTGCCTTGTTGCGCAAGCCAGCGCGGAGATTCAGGAATGCCGCGGCGGATGAACCAAACCGCAATCGCTCCGATGGCGCCGAGAAAAACCACCCAGCGCCAGCCCGTCACGCCAAACGGAGAGCGCGGAACCAAAATATAAGAAGCCAGATGCGACTCCCGGTATCGCTGTGAACTGCACGCATTGATTGAGAGCGAAAGCGCGCCCGCGAATGTGCCTGGGCGCAAATTCCGAAATGTAGGCATCGATGGTCACCAGCTCCACGCCAATTCCCATTCCCGATGTGAAGCGCCACACATCGACGCCCACGTTGCTGTGCTGCAATCCCATGGCGACGTTGGCCACGGTGTACCACAGCATGGAATACGTAAAAATGGTGCGCCGCCCAAATTTGTCCGCCACCGAGCCGAATAAAATCGTCCCAACAAAAAGTCCGCCGAAGGTTGCGGCGGCAAACGTGGCCTGATCGGTGAGACCGAACAATCCTTTTGCGCCAACTCGAAAAATTCCGCTGGAGATCAGGCCGGGGCTTACGTATGCGGTCTGAAATAGATCGTACATTTCAAAGAAAGCGCCGAGCGAAAGCAACACAACCAAACGCCACACCGTCCAGCAGGCAGGCAGCCGGTCAATGCGCGCCGTGATTTCCGCCGGGCTATTTCCAGCCACGCATTGCCTCCATTGAAAGTGCGGGATCCTCTCGCGACTCGTTTTGCGAGTATTTCCTGCTAAAAAATTCCCGGGCGGCCCTTCGCCAGCATGTCTTCCGGCAGTTCCACATTCAAGCGGAATAAATCATCGGCCGGCAAGTTCAACAGCGATTGCGCGGCGTCCAGAAATCTTTGCGATTCATTCGGCGAGATGATTCCGTCGGTGAGCGTCCGAAATTTGTGGATGTAGTCAGCGCGAGCAAACGGTTTGGCGCCCAGCGGATGTGCGTTGGCCACGGCCAGTTGATCTTCCAGTCGCGATCCATCCTTGAACAGAATCTCGACGCGTCCACCGAATGCTTTCAAGGATGGATTGGTTTCGTGATAGCGGCGCGTCCACTCCGCGTCTTCGCGAGTTTCAATGCTGCGCCACAGCCGGACCGTCTCCGGGCGGCCGGCGCGTTCCCGCGTGTAACTTTCGACGTGATGCCAGCGGCCATCTTCCAGAGCGACGGCGAAAATATACATGATGGAATGATCCAGCGTTTCGCGGCTGGCGTTCGGATCGAACTTTTGAGGATCGTTCGCGCCGGTGCCGATCACGCTGTGCGTGTGATGGCTGGTGTGGATGATGATCTTGTCGATCATCTGCGAGAAATCGGAAATTTTCTCTCTCATGCGAAAGGCCAGATCGATCAGCGCTTGCGCCTGATACTCGGCGCTGTGCTCCTTGGTAAAACTTTCCAGAATTGCGCGTTTGGGTTCGCCCGGGCCGGGCAGCGCCACGTCATATTGCGCGTCCGGCCCATCCAGCATCCAGGCAATCACGCTGTCTTCGCCCTCATAGATCGGGCTGGGCGATTCCTCGCCGCGCATGGCGCGATCCACCGCTTCCATCGCCAGCTTGCCGGAGTGCGCCGGAGCGAACGCCTTCCAACTGCTGATTGCGCCTTTGCGCGATTGGCGCGTGGTGAAGCTGACGTGCACGGACTGCTGAACCGCCTGATAAATCGTCGCTACCGGCAGGCCAAGCATCGCGCCGATGCCCGCGGCCTGCGCCGGGCACAGATGCGCGATGTGATCGATCCTGTGCTTATGCAGGCAGATGGCTTTGACCAAATCGATTTGAATTTCGTATCCGGCGGCAATTCCGCGAATAAGTTCGTTTCCCGTCTTCTTCATGGCCTGGGCCGCGGCAAGAATGGGAGGAATGTTATCTCCCGGATGAGAATAATCCGCGGCCAGAAACGTGTCGTGCATGTCCAGTTCGCGGACCGCCGTGCCGTTTGCCCAGGCGGCCCATTCAGGACTAAACCGTTGCGCCGTAGGAATGCCAAAAATGGTCGAACCCGCATCGCGCGCGAATGTCCGAGAGCCATTTCGCGCGCCGCCACAACCGGCCCTCGATTGATGGCGGCGATGGCCACGGCCGCGTCGTCAATGACGCGATCGATGATTGCTTCGGCCACTTCGGGCTGAACCGGCACATCGTCGGCTGCAACGCAGGCAATTTTCCAGGCCAGTTGCTCTTCGCGCGGCAGTTGCGCGGAAGACGGATGAACTTTTACATGATGAATTTGCATAGGGAGTGAAAGAATTATTTCTCTTCCGAGTATTTGCGATCCAGCTCGTCAAAGAATGGCTTCTTCACCAGCCGCTGTCGCTCCTCAAAACTGGCGACCGCTGAATTCGCGGCGTCCACACGGCCCGTTGCTTTGAGCTGCTTCAAGGCCGCCTGCATGCCTGCAATCGCTCCCTGAAGCGCGACGTTTGCGTAGAGCACGAGGCCATAGCGCATCGCAGCCAGTTCTTCCTGGCCGACAACAGGCGTTTTTCCGCCAACCACAATATTGACGACCTGCGGCACGGAAAGCAGCTGCGGAATCTTTCGAATTTCCTCCACGTTCTTGCGGAGCCTCCACAAACGTCACATCCGCCCCAGCCTCGATGTAGCGTTGCGCGCGTTCGATGGTTCGGTCGAATCCCTCCACGGCCAGCGCATCGGAGCGAGCGATAATCAGCAAATCGTGGCTGCTGCGAGCATCCACCGCAGCTTTCACTTTTCCAACCATCTCTTCCGCGGAAATAACGGACTTGTTGTCAAAGTGTCCGCAGCGCTTCGGCATGGTCTGATCTTCCAGCTGAATGGCATCCGCCCCCGCGCGTTCCAATACGCGCACCGCGTGGCGCACATTCAGCGCGTTGCCAAAACCCGTATCCGCATCGACCAGCACGGGGATATTTACAGCCTCGCGAATCGTGGCCGTATGCTGCGCAATCTCCGGCAGGCTGATGAATCCGAGGTCCGGCATACCCAAAAGCGTATTGGTTACGCCAGCGCCGCTTACGTATACCGCCTCAAAGCCCAGATCCTCAATGATGCGAGCGGCAAGCGCATTCGCCGCGCCGGGCACCAGCAGCCCGCGGCGTTCCTGCAACTTGGCGCGCAATATTTTTCCGGTGTCCAGCGGCAAGGCATTCCTCTTGGCTTGAAATATAAATCCGCGCGAATACAGTACACCCACTCCAGAGATTCATTTCATATGAAATTCGGCTCGTGCGGGATTTGCATTTACACTTCGCAGGGCAATGTGCAAACGGCGGACCGTGCAGCAAACCCAGTGTTCGCCGTTTCGCAAATGTTTGCTGGCGGCGCGCTATCCGTTGGCGCCAGGGACCGCTTTTTTCACTTCGGAAAATGGCACGACGAATCCGTGCATCGGCGCGACCGTGGCCACATCCAGCTTGAGAATCTGGATTTGCTTCAGCAGGTTGGCGATGAAAACGGCGGGGCGTACTCCGCCGGGAGCCGCTTGTTCGGGCAGGTCAGGCGTGTAATCGTCGGCTTCCTCCAGGATTTTGTCCTTTGGGAAATAGACGATCAACATGCCGGCGTTGTGCATGGAGCCGTTTTCGTGAAAGATTTCCAGCGTGCGGTTGCCTTCGGTCAGCACATACTTTTCCTTTACCGGGAGAAAAGTCGCTTCCTTATTGGCTTTTGAAAGATTGTCCGGGGCCAGCGTGCGCGGCGCGGCCCAGGCTTTTTGGTAGAAGGGAACATTGGCTTCCTGCGTGATGATCGTGGCGCCTTCCGCCACATAGGTTCGCACGCCGCCCGAGTGATCGAAGTGCGAATGCGTGTTGATCAGATACTTGATGGGCTTGTTGGGGACGAGCTTCTTGGCTTCCGCGATGACGGCGAGCGAACGCGCTTCGCTCAGCGGCCCTTCGATCACTGTAATGTACGTCGGAAATTCCACCACCATGCTGTTGTGCGATCCGCCGGCCACAAACCAGATGCCGTCTCCCAGTTTCTTGGAATCCACTTTGATCGCGGCGGGGCCGTCGCGGTCTTCACTGCTTCCGGCACTGAAACATTCAGGCCCGGATTGCGATTCACGCTGCTCACAGTCAATTCCAGCACGGTTTGGCCGCCCTGCTTCTGCACGATCGTCGTAGGGAACTTCACGCCATCGAAATCCTTGTAGCCAGAGAACGTCGTTTCCACCGGCATGTCGCCCAGAACCGGATTGGGCAGATGCGTTTCCGTTTTGGTGACCATGTTGTGCGCGTCAATCGTGCCGCTGACTGTGAATTTTCCGGTCTGGAAAGAGATCTCTGTGCCCATGGCCGATTTTTTCGCGGTGGCGTTATTCTCCATGGCCGCCTTCAGAAAACCGTGCGGGGTAAGCCAAATCTGCAGCTGGCGTTCCGCGGCTGCGCCGGGTTGCGGCACGGGAGCCTTGCCCGGCATGTCCCAGGCATATTGCCCGCTGACCAGATTGGCCTGCTTATCATCGCCGGCAAACGGCCGGCCGCCTCCCTTGACCATCGGATTCGGTTCCGAGTGAATCAAATCCTCTTTCGCGGACTTGGAAGCGTAGTCGATGGTCTTCGTGTAGCTGGTGAGGTTGGTCGTCGGCCACGCGGTGTTGGGCGTCCATGCCTGCCCAAAGAAGAAGAGATGGCCGGTCCCCGAATATTGAATCGAAGTCACATCGCCCATGGCCTTCTGGGCGGCTTGCAAAACAGTCTTGGCATCCTGCGCGGAAGCACTTCCCACGCACAGGAAAAATAAGGCGCACGCTATCCACAATCGCTTGGCCATGTCTCCTCCAATTTCACAGTCCGGCTGAATGTCGAATTACCGATTTGACGGCGATCATACGCCAAGCCGCCCATCCAAAGGAAGCGCAAGCTATTCCTCCGAGAGGGCGAGCAAAGTTGACGCTTTCCGGGCAGCGGCCTAAGATGGAGCTTCCACGAAAGCTGACGCTGGATGTCTTTTCCATTCCCATTTGCGAAATCCATTGCCAGGCCGCTGTTGTTTCTATTGCTGGTGTGCGTTCCCGCCGTTAGAGCCGAGCAAATCAAGAATCTTAAGCCGCAAGGATACGTGAACGATTTCGCCGGCGTGCTGAGCGCGCAGGCCAAGGAAAAGCTGACGGCGCTGTGCGCGGAAGTCGATCAAAAGACCAAAGCGCAGATTGCGGTCGTCACGGTTTCGTCGCTTGAAGGCCAATCTGCAGAGCAATTCTCGTTTGATCTGGCGACTGCAGTGGGGAGTGGGGCCGAAGCAGACAGGCTCGCGGCGTGATGATTCTGGTCGCGCCGAACGATCGCAAGTATTGGACCGAGGTCGGCTACGGCCTGGAAGCGATCCTGCCAGACGGGAAAGTGGGCGGCTTCGGCCGCGAAGCAGTTCCGTTTCTTCGGCAAAACGATTACAGCGGCGCGGTGCTTCTCATTACTCAGCGCGTTGCATCGGTTATCGCGGAAGACCAGAAAGTCACGCTCGATACAATCTCCGGGATTGCCACCGCCGGAACCGGAATCGCACGAATTCTCCCCCGTTTCGGAAACCTTGTCGGCATACTGATTTTCGTGGCTTCCTGTTTTTTCCGTTGCCTCGGTTTTCATTCTGCGGCATTCTTTTTTGGCAGTCGGTGGATCGACACGCTCGGCGGCGCGGCGGTGGAATGTGGATGGGCGGACCTTGGTACGGCGGTGGCTCGATGGGGCGGCGGAGGTTCCTGGGGCGGCGGAGGCGGTGGCGGATTTGGCGGATTCGGCGGCGGATCGTTTGGTGGGGGCGGCGCGGGCGGAAGTTGGTGAGGCTCGCGTATCAGAAGCACGGGTAGAAGGAGCAAGAGTTGATCGATCACAAGCTCGATGAATTTGTTCAAAAACTCAAAGCCGCTGCGGCTGACAATTTGAAAGCTGTGATCCTGTACGGCTCTGCGGCCACGGATGAATTTCACGCCAAACATTCGGATCTCAATATCCTTTGCCTGGTCGATCAGGCGGACTCGGCGCACATCGAAGCGCTGCACGGGCCCGTGGATTGGTGGATGCGCCAGGGCCATCGGCCGCCTCTGGTGTTCACGCTCGACGAGTTACGCCGCTCCGCTGATATTTTCACGATCGAACTGCTGGACATGAAATCCCGCCACCGAATTTTGTATGGAGAGAATTTGCTGGCGGATTTTTCCGTGCCGCTTCATTACCACTCGATTCAAGTCGAGCGCGAGCTGCGCACCAATTGGCTGCGGCTTCGCCAATCCATTCTGGCCGCTCCGAAAAAGCAAAAAGAATATCTGGAGCTGATGATCTCATCGTTTTCCACGTTTGCGGCGTTGTTCCGCCATGCGCTCATCGCTCTGGGGGAAAAGCCCGCGGAGACCAAGCGCGAGGCCATCGACAGAATCGCGCAATTTGCCGGTGCCGATCCCGCCGGGTTTCATGCGATTCTCAGCCTGCGTGAAGGAAAATCGGGCCAAGGCGACATCGATATCGACAAAACGCTGAATCAGTATTTTGCGTTTGTGGAAGCGGTCACGGACAAATTTGACCGGCAGCTGGAAGCGAAACAATAAGCGGCGAATCCTAATTTAGGAGAACGCACATGAAAAAAGGAACGATCGTACTTGTGGCTGTGGGGCTCATTGCCTTTGTTGTTGGCGGGATGTATGTGAGCAGCCGCAACCAGATGGTGGTGAAAAACGAGGCCGTGAAGTCCGCCTGGGCCCAGGTGGATGTGGTACTGCAGCGCCGCGCCGATTTGATACCGAACCTTGTCGAAACCGTTAAAGGTTTTGCCGCGCAGGAGCAGACCGTGTTTCACGATATTGCCGCCGCGCGCTCGGCGCTGATGGGCGCGCAGACGCCGTCGGATAAAATTGCCGCCAACGGCCAGCTGGACGGCGCACTCAGCCGCCTGCTTCTGATCGTCGAAAATTATCCGCAACTTAAATCCAATGAGAATTTTCTGCGGCTGCAGGACGAACTTGCGGGCACGGAGAATCGCATCGCCGTCGAACGAAAGCGCTACAACGACACTTTGCAGGACTACAACACTTTCGTCGGACTTTTTCCGAACAGTCTCTTCGCAGGCTGGGCGGGATTCCAGCGCAACAATGCCTACTTCACCGCAACGGAATCATCGCGCGAAGCGCCAAAAGTGCAATTCCCAGCGCCGAATCGATAAGGTTGGCGTTTCCAGGTAACACAGGCTTCACAGGCTGTGGAAAAAAGGCTTTGTTTTGTCATTCTGAGCGAAGCGAAGAATCTCTCTTCGACTTAAGTTTAAGAAAAGAAACAAGGAGAGATTCTTCGTTTCGCTCAGAATGACAGAGTTTGAGTTTTTCCCGAGCCTGTTCAGCCTGTGGGTTTTCGTCCTCGCACGACCTAAACTCCACAGGCTGAAGCCTATGCCAATTAAACAGCGGAAGAATTATTTTGTTTCCAGGTAGTATCCCGGCCGGGTGCGGACTTTCACTCCGGGGCGATCCACCGTCACCTTGATGTGATGATAGCCTGGATTGTCCGCGCCGGTGGGGTGATAGCTCAGCACGTACTGCGAGTTTAGTTCGCCGCCGATTGCATCGACCGCAGTTTCGATTTTGCTGTCCCGGAACACGGGTTGAAATGTGCCGCCCGTGGCCGTGGCCGCAACTTCCAGCGGACGATCCTTGACCACCGCCGTCGCGTTTCGCACGGCCCACTCCGCAAGCCCCGTCAAATCAATGTTCCCGCCATATTGCGCCTGGCTGGTGGGAGTCTGCGCCGTGCCGGGCATTGGCGGCCCACCAAATGTGCCGGGAGGCGTAGCCGGGGACGGCCCGGAATGCGAAGGCTGCGATTTCAGTCCCGCCGCCGTGTCGGAAAGCCCCACGCTATAAATCACAACATTGGAAAGCTGCGCATCGCGCAACACGCGGCCAAGTTTCTGTTCACTGCCGCTATCGCTGGCTTCGCCCACAACGACGATCGCGCGCCGCTTCCCGACGGGGCGATCGCGCAGCATTGCCACTGCCGCGCTTAGCGCGTCATAGAGGTGCGCGCCGCTGTTCCCCGGCTGCAAGTCGGCGATTGTCTTTTCGATCTTGTCGTCGCTGGTGCTGAATGGCAGCAAGGTGTTCACGCTGTTGTCATAGCTGAGGACCGCGGCCTCTCCCGAGGGACCGACCACGGTTTGCGTGAAGACAATTGCGGATTTCTGGACAGCAGGCAAAAGCGGCGCAATCCGTGAACTGGTCTCAAAGACGAACACGGCCGAAAGCGGCTCCCCGCCCAAGTCGAACGATTCGATGGTCTGGTTCACGCCGTCGTCCAGCACGTGAAAATTTTTCTGCTGCAGGTCGAGGATCGGCTCGCCCTTCGCGCCTATCACCACCACCGGCGCGCTCACCAGCGCGACTCGAACGCGGATCGTGCCTTCGGGCGGTTGTTGCACGGGCGTGCCCGGCCTGGGCGTTATGGGCCCCTGCATCTGCTGTGCGCGCAGGGGGTGCCGCACGAGCATAATTCCCACGGCAAGCGTGGCCATGAAAAGAATAGATATTCGTCTCAGTGTCATAGCAACACCAGTCTACTCCTTTGGAAGCGAAAACGCGCTGTGGTGTTGGCCGCGCGGCCGCCCGAGAGCCGGTATACAGACGGAACACATCCTGACCGTGTCTCTGGCATTCCTTCACGGCGCTTGCGTAGAATGTCAAACTGCAGTCACTTGCAGTGGAGGATTCATGAGCCGCAGGCCGCGCCAAAAGGAAATCGAGCCGCCCTATCGCGATCCGATATTCATGGAAAGCCTGCCGGCGCGGCCTGTGCGCATCATCACCGAGTACATTGATCCGCTCGAGAGGCTTCGGCAGCGAGAAGGTGGGCGACACCATCGTGATGTTCGGCTCGGCGCGCATCCTGTCACGCGAACAGGCTCTTGCGCATCTGCAAAGGCTGCGAAAGCGAAAAGCAACGCCAATCTACGCTGGAGTATCGCGCTGCAATGCGCGACGCCAAAGCGGCCGTCGAAATGTCCCGCTACTATGAAGAGGCGCGCGAACTGTCCCGGCGAATCACTTCCTGGTCCATGTCGCTCGGCGATCATCCGCGCCGCTTCGTGATCTGCTCGGGCGGCGGCCCGGGAATCATGGAGGCTGCCAACCTCGGGGCCGCTGAGGCCGGAGGAAAATCCATCGGCCTGAGCATTGAACTGCCGCACGAGCAGCGCCCCAACGACTACATCAGTCCCGAGCTGAGCTTCATGTTCCATTATTTTTTCATGCGCAAACTGTGGTTCGCGCAGCTGGCCAAGGCGCTGATCGTTTTTCCCGGCGGATTCGGCACCATGGATGAACTGTGGGAAATGCTCACCCTGATGCAGACCGGAAAATTGCAGCGGCGCAACCTGATTTTGATTTACGGGCGCAAGTATTGGGATCGCGTGCTCGACTGGAAGCACATGCTGCGCTGCGGAACCATCAACAAGCACGAATACGGCCTGCTTGCAATTTGCCGATACGGTGGACCAGGCGTTCGACCGCGTGCGCGACGACCTCGAAAAGCATCACCTGGAGCCGGATACGCTGCTGCAATAGAGTGCGAGGTTCAATCCGCTGCTGATTTCGCCCACAACTCATGAGCAAAAATGAACGGGCCGCCCGGATAATTTCAGGGCGGCCCGTTCCTGCGGTAGGAACAATCGAACAGGGAAATTAATTCTTGCTGGGAACCAGGTCATTCGAAAAAACGCCTTCGAACCGGCGCTTCTCATCCTGATCGTGCAGCATGACCACGGGAGCGATCCGCAAGGAATGCCGGCAGGAATGGCATGCCGCCATTTCGCCCTGCAGGTCCTGCAGAAAACCATCGGTGAAGTGATACTGGTCGGGAGTGCGTCGCGCCGCTTTTACGCCGTGTTCTCCGCAGTACGGACAGTTGTATTCCAGAGTGTCCTCTTGCGGATCACGGCCCAGCGCAGCCCAACCCGTGTAACGAACCCCAACAGCCTCTTTAGAAGAAGGAAGACGCATGATCGTACACCTCGTAAAAATATAAAAACTATGGAATCTGACTATCTGATGCACGAGCCGCCGGTATGGGTGCATAAAAAGCGAATCTGTATAACAAACTGAAAATAAACGTCTTAAATAAATTTAGCGAGCAGGCATAGCCACTCTTGGGCTTTTTGGGGAACTCCCTTGGCCACTCGGTGTCCAACTAACCGAGAGCGCGCTCCTCACAATCCCTGGAAAAGCCGGTCCTGGCAGCCGCAGAGGCTGCGGCCGGCGGAATTGAGGAGCGTCCATGCAAAGCACAACGCAAGGAAAGAAGGGCCAAGAATACTCAGGAAAGGAAACGGTCCTGGGCCGGTGCCTGGTCGAAGGCGATCCGGAGGCGAATTTGCTCGCTCGTCGCGCCCGGCGAAAGACTTTTGGAGTTTCGCTGGCAATCGAACTATCGCTGCTGGCGGTGCTCGTGGCGGCGCCGCTCTTCACCAGCACGGCGCATACACAACTTCAGAAAATTATTCCACCGCAGCTGGCGTTCTTTGGCGATTGGCACCAGCACATCCAGGCGCAACGCGAAGTGCCTTCGGCAACATCTCGAAGACCGGAGATTTCGAATCCGATTCGAGCAATGATATTCCCCGTGGTGACCGTTAACGCTCGGCCTGGCCAAGAAACCCCAGATTCGCCGATTCCGGGCATACCCGAAGGTGAAACGGTGGGACCTATCCTTTCGGCAGGGATTATAAACCAGCCGCAACTGGTCGAGCCCCCGCACCTTGCCAGGCCGCCGCAGCCTGAAAAACATCCCTTGAAACTCAGCGAAGGCGTCCTGCAAGCCCAACTGATCTCACGCATCGAACCGCGCTATCCGACCCTTGCAGTTCAAACCAGAACGGAAGGCACGGTGCAGCTGCATGCCATCATCGGCCGGGATGGGCGGATCACCGCGCTGGACGTGATCAGCGGGCATCCTCTACTCGTAAAGGCGGCGCTCGAGGCAGTGCGGCAATGGACTTACCGCCCGACCATGCTGAATGGAGAGCCCGTCGAAGTTGAAACGTCGATTACCGTAATCTTTAAGTTACATGAGTGACGGCGAAGAGCATCTTGCAACCAAAAAGGGCCGAAGGATTCGGTGCTTCGGCCCTTGCAATGCACGGCGCTGCCCCTCCTGCGGCGGCGCCGGGATGCAAAATCAAAAAAGAGAAATTAGAAACGCAGCACAACGCCCGCGGAGTAGCGGAAGTTATTCCAATTCACCTGATTGGTCGAAGTTGGAATTCGCATCAGCAGATAGTCCATCTGGCCCAGGCGGATTCCGATGTGGCGTGTGGCATTCCAATCAAGGCCGATGCCGGGGCTTGTCGCGAAGTTGTTGTGATTGAGTGTGGTCTGGTTAAAGCCGGCATTGGTATGCGCAAATCCAAAAAGAGCCTGAGCAAAAGGAGTGAGCCTGGATCGATGGAAAAACGAAATTTTGGGTCCGGCCATATAAGTGAACGCGGTGGCATCCACGTCCGCCCCATTGATTGCGCTGGTATGAATGCCGCCCGCTTCGAAGACCAGACTGCCCCAATCGGTGAAATTGAAAGCCACCGAACCCACGCCGCCATTGGCGCTAAACGAAGAAGCCGATATACCGGGGCTGGTATGAACGTAGGTATAACCAGCAAATAAATCAATCCTGGGAACATCTTGTGCGGCCGCACTTAGGCTGCATAAAAATACCAATCCCAATAGACACACAAGTTTACGCATATGATTTTCCCCTTTTGATTTTTTGGATCGTGCGAATTTCCGCAGATCCTCTGCTGCCTGACGGTGAGCCCCACCCTGAGGGATCTCATGCCGTCGGAATGAGACAATCGTTCCAACGTCACATGAGATGCACCATTTTTGTGCACTGGTTGCCCGCTCAGAGGGGAATTTACAGCAGAGGTTCGTGAGCGAAACGGGCGATGATTTCGCGTGCTGAGTCGCGCACGCGCACGATTTCTTGCCAGTCTTCCGTCGAGGACGGCGGAGCAATCGGCGGGCAAATTGTAATGGTGATACGCGCGTGACGCGGCAGCCAGGTGCCGTCGCGCAACACGCGCCGCGTTCCCTCGAGCGCGATGGGCACGATCTCCCGTTGCGCCGCGATGGCCGCTTTGAACGCGCCCAGATGAAATGGCGCGCACGCCGGATTGCGCGGTGAAGGTTCCTTCCGGAAAAACAAAAACGGATTCGCCGTTGCGCAGCGCGTCTTCAATTTCCTTGGCCTGCTGCAATCGCGCTTGCGGATCTTCGCGATGAAACGAAAAATGGCCCAGCTTGCGAAGGAACGTGCCGAAGAACGGCATGGACCATCACTTCGGCCTTGGCCACGAAATGATAGTCCGTGCCAAGCGCCGCCATGAGCACCACAATATCCGCGTAGCTGGTGTGATTTGCCACGAACATGCGCGGCACGTTTTCCCGCAGATGTTCGCGGCCCTTCGACGCGCACGCGCCATCCCGCCACCTTCAGATACGCGCGCAACGCCGCGATCGTGACGCGCGCCGAACTTTTCCGCGACGGTGAAATCAGCACGAACAGCCACGCGGGAAGCAGCAGCAGGGCGAACATCGCAATGGCGTAGCATCCGTAAGCGATTTCGCCGGCTCGCCGCAGCGCGGCGCGAATTCGTCCCGCTGCTCGATGCCGCCGCGAGGCGCGCGATCTGCAGCCACACCGGCGGCGCATCGGAATCCAGTTCGCCGGAAAGAAATCGCTGCTTTGTGGCGTCGCGGCGCAGTTTTCCGCTGGACGTTTTTGGAATGGCATTCGGCGGGACGACCTCAACCACGTCGGGCGGCAGCCCCAGCGATTCGGTGACCTGCGCCATGATGGCCTGCGCGAGCCGTTCCCGCGCGGCACGATCACGATCGCGCGATTCGGCCACGATCACCAGCCGCTCGGTGCCCGCCACTGGGTCGGTCGCACCAAACGCCACGACGCAACCCTTGCGCACGCCCGGCACTCGCGCCACGACATCTTCGATTTCGTGGGGATAAAGATTGTGGCCGGCATGAATGATGATGTCCTTCACGCGGCCGGTGATGTAGATCTCGCCCTCGGCGCGATAGGCGCGGTCGCCGGAGTTGACCCATCCGGCCGCCGCGCCCTCCGGAAGCAAAGCCGCGGTGGCCGCCTCGTTTCGATAGTAGCCCTGCGTGGTGGAAGGTCCGCGAAACCAGAGCTGTCCTTCGATGCGCTCTGCCACGTCTTCTCCGCGGTCGTTCACGATCCGCACTTCGTGCCGCGGAACCGGCGGGCCTACGGAGACGAACGAGATCACGTTCGAGTCATCTTGCGCGCTGGCGGTTGCGTCGGACGCGGGCACCGCACGGCCCTCTTGCGTGAACGCGGCGCGCTCCAGACGATCCACGCGCGGCCCGCGGCCCACGGGCGGAATGGTTACAGCCAGCGAAGCTTCCGCAAGCCCGTAAACGGGCAGAAGGGTTTCGCGGCGGAAGCCGCATCGCGCGAAGCGCGCTGCGAATCGATCGAGCGTCGCGGGCAGAACGGGCTCCGCGCCATTCAGCGCAGCGCGCCATGCGCTTAGATCGAGGCCCTGAATTTCCTCTTCGGAAATTTTCGCGGCGGCCAGCTCGTAGGCGAAATTCGGCGCCGCGCCAATCGTGCCGCGATAGCGGTGGAATGCGCGCAGCCAGCGCGCAGGCCGCGAAAGAAACGCCAGCGGCGACAGCACCACCACCGGCAAACCGAAATATAGCGGCATGAGCCATGCGCCGATCAGTCCCATGTCGTGATACAGCGGCAGCCAGCTCACGCCAACATCGTCATTGCGCAGGCCCAGCGCTTCGCCGATGGCGCGGATGTTGGCCAGCAGATTGGCATGCGTCAGCATCACGCCCTTGGGATTTCCCGTCGAGCCGGAAGTGTATTGCAGCAGTGCCAGGTCGCTCGCTCGTGAGTGCAGTTGCGGTCCGAGCGGAGCCGCAGCGCGCGATTCGGCCAGCGCTTCAGCCGTCACCACGCCTTCCAGCGAAGGCACAAGCGGCTTCAGCAATTTGGCCACGCTGGCCCCTTCGCGGAAGGTGACCAGCAGGCGCGCGCCTGCGTTTGCCAGGATGGCCGACTGGCGCTCCGCGTATTCGGCAATCCGGTCGGCGCGAAACGGCGGATAAATCGGGACCGGAGTTGCCCCCGCCAGCAGCGTGCCCGCGAACGTGAGGAAAAAATCGCGCGAAGTCGGCAGCATCAGTGCCACCGTATCGCCGCGCCCAATGCCGCGCATTGCGAGATCGGCCGCAACGCGCTCGGCTCCGGCAAGCAATTCACCGAACGTCAGGGTTGGGCTTTCTCCCTCGATCCTCATAGAAAATCAGGTGAGTTCGCGAGGCGTCCACGCGCCCGCGATGCCGCAACACTTCCTGAAGGTTTGCGCGGCCGGAACTCCTTCGGCCAGGCCATCGAGTGAACTGCTCGTTGGCAGCGCGGCGGTTTCCGTTTGCACGCGAACCGAGGCGGGCGCGCCATTCGCGGCGCTCAGCGCGGCGATCAGGTCCTGCACGGTGTCGGCCTCGGCCAGCACTTCTTCGTCCAGCCGCGTCGCCGAACATTTTTTCCAGGCGCAGCAGCAATTCGACGCGTTCCAGGCTGCCCAGACCCAAATCGCGATCCAGATGCGACGCCGAGTCCCGCGGAACGAACAGCCGACTCGTGGCCCAGTTCGGCCACAAGCTCGCGCACCACTCCGAGCACGCGTTCTTCGTCGGCCAGCGCGTTAAATTGCCGTACGGGAGACACCATCGGAAATTCCCCAGATACAGCGAGTGGACTGGAAGGGCTTTGCGGCGAGTAGGCTAACACGCGCTGAAAATGCGTTCAATGGCTTGCGGTTCCAGGTAGCACAGGCACTCTTGCCTGTGCGATTTTCCTGGCTGCACATGATCTATCGGTTCAGCTGCGATCGCGAACCCCGCACAGGCAAGAGTGCCTGTGCTACTCGCCCCCATTTCCTGATTCTCACGCGCCTTGATAAACTCGCGCAGGAATGTTGAGCTCTTACTTCTAGCTAGAAAATAAAAAGGAGATCGAACATGGCAGTTGTGAATCCGCTAACGAAAGAGCAGGCAGCGCCGGAATTGAAGGAAACTTTTGAAAAGCTGGCCGGGCGAGCCGGAAAAGTGCCGAACATTTTTGCGGCCATGGCGCACCGGCCCGCGGTGTTGAACACTTTTCTTCCTTTGTACAAAGCCGTCGTCAACCAGGGCACGGTCGAAGCCAAGTACAAGGAACTGGCGTACCTGCGCGCGTCCATGGTCAACGGCTGCGAATACTGCACGCGCGCGCACATCGCTTCCTCAAAGGGCGCCGGCGTTACCCCCGAACAAATTGCCGCGCTGCCGTTTTATTCGCGCAGCCCGCTTTTCGATGAGAAGGAAAAGGCCACCATTCTGTACGCCGACCGCGTGACGCGCGGCGCCTCGGGCATTCGCTCCCCCGCCATGCAGGAATTGCTCAAGTTTTACGACGAAGGACAAATCGTGGAGCTGACCCTGATCATCTGCATGGCCAATTTCACCAACCGCTTCAACGACGCCACCGAATTGATTCCCGACCTCGGTGTGTGATCTCTGAAGGCACCGTACGACAGTACCGTGCGAATGTAACTCTTGGGCCATTTGCTCCGGCGGAGCCTACAGGCAGAATGATTGCGTGGTCGGAACTGTTCGAAACGGCCACGGAGGACGCCGATGATTGTAGCTGCCTGCACCTCGGTATTCGCCATTCTGGTTTTCTTGAGTTTGACTGGGTCTGCGGATCAGGCCCGGTAGTACCCGGTAGCAGTGGTTCAACAGAATCCAATTTGATTTTGCCCATGCCCCACGAGCGGCCGGCTCCCCCTCCGGCCGCTCTCCCCCTTTCAGCCCCAAATTTGAAGCGGAATTAAGTAGCACAGGCTTCAGCCTGTGGGGTTTACACCTCGCACATGCAAAACCCACAGGCTGAAGCCTGTGCTACTCAATTCTCACCACTTACCGTAACGCTGGACGGAACGGGCGGTTCTGCACTCACAACTTGATTGAGGAAGGTAATGGCGGGGACGGCTCGTCCCGGCATAACCGGGACGAGCGGCCCTGATAATCGCTCGCGACGACTACCGCTGTCGCCCTGGCGAGCGGCTCGGCGGACGATAACTACCGAGCGAACGTGGACGCATGCGCATGCGCGGGCTGATCGGTGGCGGAACATTGCGCAGCGGAGCGCTGCAATTGCTGCAGTTCTCTGATCCGGCGTCGACTGCACGCAGCCAGTGGCCGCGTGCCGCGCACTCCGGATTGATGCATTGAACGGTCCATCCCGGCAAATACTGCACGTTTCTCCCCCTCTGGAATGACGCGCGATTTTTTCCGCCTCGGCCCCTGGACCAAAAAACTCACGGAAAAAGTTGCCGGAATTTTGCGCCGCTGCTCTTGTGGTGTCAAGAGAAAAGATACAATCCCTAGTGGTGCGGTTGCGGATCTCTTTGCGCCTCGCTTTTGGCCTCCCGGTTTCCAGATGAAAAATCTCCCGCCAATTCCTCTTTCCTGCTTTACAACCTTTCGGGGCTTGCCCACAATCTGTGCTTCCGGCATGTGGAGCGAAAGGACTGAGCACCTTGGTATGAGGAAATGGATTCAAATATCTGCCGCCGGCGCATTTTTTCTGATTGCGGCCACATGCGCGGTTCAGGCACAGCAGCAACCGGCCGAAGGCAGAGACCCAATCGCGCCTGCTGCGCCGCAGCCGGTTGGCGCGGCTACTCCCGCGGACCAAGACAAGCCTGCCAAACCTGTCAGTCCGATAGCCCCCGGCGTTCACAGGTTTTGGGATCGAGAGAATGATTTGCTGTTCGCTGCCGTGGGCGCGGGGCGCGCTCTGGATTACGCTTCAACCCTAAATCTACGAAGCCGCGGCATTAATGAAGCTTTCCTCACCAACTCCATTGTCGACAACCATGCGCTTTTTGCCGGAATCGAGGTGGCGGCCACAGCGACTTCCATCGGTGTCTCCTATCTGTTTCATCGCACCGGGCATCATCGACTGGAGCGCTGGACTTCGGCGATTCATGCGGGAGTCGCCGTGGGCGGCGCCATTCGCAACTACAATTTGAAATCCCAGCACTGACGCTGGCAAATTTCTTGCGAAATTTAGCGTCAAGCGAGCCTGACCACGCTTGCGCCTCCAGGGTCGCTTGCATCATACTCCGCGCGCTGCGCCCGCGTTCCTTCTCCGGCGCGGTATCGTCGGGGGAAAACAAGTGAATCGCCGAAGCGGGAAAATCGCAGCGTTCTTATCCGCACTTTTCATTCTTCTTGCCGCAGCGTTGTTTTTCGCGCCGCCAAGTCGCGCGCAACAGCCGCAAGCGCCAGCGGCCACGACACCGCCTTCCGCCGCGCAATCCCCTTCCGGGCAGGTGCAGGGCTACACGCTTACGCCCACCCAGGAAGCGCAAGCCATCGCCTATGCGAATGCCCGCCATGAGCTTGTATTTCCTGGATGTTGCCTATGGATTTCTTCTTCTGGTGATCCTGCTGCTGCTTCGCGTAGCTCCTCTCTATCGCGATTGGGCGGCAAATTGGACCGACAGCGATTTTGGCCAGGTCGCTGTTTTTACGCCGCTCCTGCTGTTGACCACCGATCTTCTCAGCCTGCCCATCGCCATTTGGGAACACCGTTTGGCATTGCAATATCAGCAGTCGATCCAGGCATGGCCGTCATGGCTGGCGGACTGGGTAAAGGGCGAAGGTGTCGAGTTTTCAATCGCCATTCTGATGGTGTGGGTCTTGTTCGCGGTCATCCGCAAAAGTCCGCGAAAGTGGTGGTTTTGGTTCTGGCTTGCTGCCGTGCCGCTTATTATTCTTGGCGCCATCGTCGAGCCGGTGATCGTCGAGCCCATGTTTTTCAAATTCACGCCGCTCGCGAATACGCAGTCACAACTGGCTGCAAACATCGAGCAGATGACCGTGCGCGCCGGCGCCCCAATTCCGCAAAGCCGCATTCTGGAAATGACCGCCAGCGCCAAGCTCAGAGCGCTGAACGCATATGTCTCCGGCCTCGGCGCGAGCAAACGCGTGGTCGTGTGGGACACCACCATCCGCGCCATGAGCGAGGACGAAGTTTTATTCGTGACCGGCCATGAAATGGGCCACTACGTTCTGGGCCACGTGCGAGATGGCATCCTGTTCGCTTGCGCCGTTCTCCTTTTTTTCCTCAATCTCGCCTACCGCGCTGCTGCACTGGATGCTGGCACGCTGGGGAAAAACGTGGGCGATTCGCGGGCCCGACGATCTTGCCGCGCTGCCGGTTCTGATTCTGCTGTTGACGGTTTTTGGATTTCTGTTCACACCCATTTCAAACGCCTACAGCCGCCACCTGGAGCATCAGGCCGATCAGTATGGCCTGGAAGTGACGCACGGATTGGTTCCCAACGCTCCGGTGGTCGCGGCGCACGCATTTCAAGTCCTTGGCGAAGTCGATCTTGAGGAACCGAATCCTTCCACCGCCGTGAAATTGTGGTTCTACAATCATCCGCCACTCGATGAACGCATGCGCTTCGCGCAGACCTACGATCCTTGGTCGCAAGGCAGAGCGCCTGAATTTGTGAAGGGCGCAGGCACTGTTTCAAGTCCGCAGAAATAAGTGAACCGGCCAGAGTCTTGATCCTTGGAAAAAGGAGAACGTGTGAAAAATCCAATTCGCAAAATGGTGTTGCTGTCGCGCTCTGGCGGCATTTGCGGTTTTTCCTGCGCTTGCTCAGGATGCCACCGGGATCGTGGCAACGCCCGCCGTCGCCACATCTGCGGCCGCTGACCCGGCACCGAGGCCCCTTTCCTGGGGCGCGCCCGAGGGACGAATGTTTTTCCCGCACAACTGGCTGCGCGGCTTTGCGGATTTTTCCGTTGCTCCGCCACACAATGAGCCGGACCTCGGCCGATGCTCGCAATCGCACGCCGTCATCGTGAGCGCCGGCGGAGCGAGTTCGGACTGCAACGCCTACGCGCGCTACCTGCTGGGCGGCTACCTGGAGATCCAGCCCTTTGGCAAAACACTGGCGCGACATTTGTTCGTTTTCTTCACGCCCACGTTTTCCTTTGGCAGCAACGTGCCGCAATACAAATACAGCGCGTCCATAGCCGGGATTGCGTTTGAGCGCTCCGTCGGTTTTGGCATCGAGCTGCCCAAGAATTTTGAGATTCGTGTGACCCAGCACCAGGTGGACTGGCTCGGAAAGTACAACCACAATGTCGGCCTGGCCGACCTCAGCAGCGGCAATATTGGCGGCGGCGTCGGCCCATACGGCTTATACTCAACAATCGGTGCGCGCTACTACTTCGGCGGCTACGGCCGCGCGCGGTAGCCAGCCCCGCGTAACTTTGGACCCTTGAACTTCGTACCCATATACGAAGGTATCTATATTGGTTCCGAGCGAGGTGTCCGATGTACCGTCGAACAGGCAAGATTGCTATCATTGCCGCAGCACTGGCACTACTTGTATTGGTTTCATTGAGACGGCTCGGCGTCGCAAGTTCTTTTGCGGCTGATGGCAAGGAAGTTCCCGCTGACGCGAACGCGCCGGGTGCAGCGTCCACACCCGTCCTGGTCGAATTGTTTACCTCCGAAGGATGTTCCAGTTGCCCGCCGGCCGACGCTCTTCTTTCGCGCCTTGGGCGCACGCAGCCTGTTCACGGCGCGGACATCATTGCGCTGGAAGAGCATGTCGATTATTGGGACAGCCTTGGTTGGAAGGATCCGTTTTCTTCCCAGGCAGCCACCACGCGACAGAATGAATATGGGCAGGCTTTCGGCGGCCGCCAGGTCTACACTCCGCAAATGGTGGTGGACGGGCGCACCGAATTCGTGGGCAGTTCCGACACTGACGCATTGCGCGCGATTCGCGTGGCAGCCAAGGAGCGCAAACCCGCTGTGCAACTTTCCTGGGAAGCGGGCGAAACTTTATCGATTCGCGTCGACCCGCTCGGCGGCGCAACGCACGCAGTCGGACAGCAATTAATTTTGGTGGTTGCCGAGAATATGCTGCATTCCGACGTGAAGCGCGGAGAAAATTCCGGCCGCGCACTCGAGCACAACGGCGTCGTCCGTCAGCTTTTGCAAGTCGGGAAAATTGACGCCGCGCCTGCTGGGTTTTCCTCAAGAGTTGCCGTGCACCTGGACCACGAATGGAACCGCGCCAATCTGCGCGCCGTGGTATTCGTGCAGGAGCGTGACAGCCGCCATGTCCTTGCCGCTGGGGCCATCCCTTTTCCCGTCGGTTAAATTCGAGAACCAAGCAATCTCCCAATTCCATGCTCCCCGTCTCTTTTGTATGGCTTACTCATGATAAAGTAGCGCGCATTCCATGGCGCGGATCGAAACATCGGTGCGGATTGCGGCTCCCGCGGAAGTAGTGTTCGCTTTTTTCGTGCCGCAGCGCATGCCTTACTGGTACGGCGCGGATATGCAGGCGTGCTTTGAAGTGCAGGACGGCGCGTCCGATTTTGCCGTCGCACAAAAAGTTCACATCGCCGGAAATTTGGGAAAGCGCGAGGTCTCGCACACGGCGGTGGTGACCGCGCTGCAGCAGGCGCGCCTCTTCGAATGGAGATTCAGCGACCGCTACGGCGTCAAAGGCCTGGAGCGCTGGGAGTTGGAACGAATTGAGCCGACGTCGACTCAAAGCGCGCCCAAGACGGTCGTGCGCATGCTTAGCGATTACGCCATGCCCGGCCTTCTCGGCAAGGCCATGGATTGGCTGATGACGCGCCACGCCCTGGCGCGCCGCAATGAGAATTATTTAGCGCGACTTAAACGATACGCCGAGCACGAGCCGGAGTGAATTCATGGCACTCGAACAAATTCCCGAGAGCAATTCTTCGCAGACACCCATGGGGCCTCCTAAGGGCTCTAACAGCCTGGCGACAACTATTTTCTGGAATGATCAGGGATTTCGCGCTGGCTGGCGTCTGCTGATCTATGTCTTTTTTGTGGTCATATTCTCACTGGCTGGAACATTCCTCTTGACGATTCTGCATTTGCCTCAAGTTTCCCGTTCCGGCTTCACGGCCACTTCCATGCTGATTCAGGAGGCCGTCGGAATTTTGGCCACGTTTGCCGCCGCGGCAATCATGGGAATGTTCGAAGGCCGGCCATTCGGAGGTTACGGGCTGCCGCGCAACGCTGCATTCGGGGCGCGTTTCTGGCAGGGCGCGGTGTGGGGTATCGCCATGATCGCTGCGATCGTCTTTCTGATCCGCGCATTCGGTGGATTTTCTTTTGGCGAGCTCGCTTTGCGAGGCCCGCAGCTTTGGGGGTACGCGCTTCTGTGGGGCGCTGCGTTTATTCTTGTCGGAACCTTTGAGGAATTTTTGTTTCGAGGTTACGCGCAATTCACGCTCACCACCGGAATTGGATTTTGGCCTGCGGCCACGGCTCTCTCCGCCGCGTTCGGAGCTGTCCATCTTCATAACAGCGGCGAAAGCAGAGTTGGCGCGCTCAGCGTTTTTGTGATCGCAATGTTTTTCTGCCTGACGTTGCGGCGCACCGGCAACCTGTGGTTTGCGGTAGGCTTGCACGCCGCCTTCGATTGGGGAGAGACATTTCTGTTTTCCGTGCCGGACAGCGGCCTCGTCGCTCCCGGCCACTTGCTGAATTCCTCGCTTCACGGTGCCGCCTGGCTCACCGGCGGCGCGGTAGGTCCCGAAGGCAGCGTCATAGCGTTCGCGGTTGTTGGATTCTCGGCGGCGATTTTCGCGCTTGTCTATCCGGCAAAAAAAGAGCTGTCGCCAACCCAGTAAGGCAGGCTTCAGCCTGTCGCTTTTTCCTCGTGAAATTAAAAACGTATCCATGACAGAATCGAATGTGGGTGTGATTTTCAGTTCACTTGGATTAAAACAAGACAGGCTGAAGCCTGTCCTACTAGAACACTTACGCGCGCAGCGTAGCTCCAAGCTTTTGTTCGAGTGTGCTGAGGATTCGCGTAGAAAAATCCGTCAGCTGTGCTTCGGTCAATGTAGCCTGGCGGCTTTCAAACTTCACGCGGACAAGCAGCGCGAATTTCCCCTCTGGCATATTCTTGCCGCGAAATAAATCCACGGCGTCAATCGAGGAAACTTCGGCGATGCCAAGAGTGCGAATCGCATCTTCGATCCCGGCAAACGCAGTTCCATCCGCGACCACCAGGGAAAAATCACGCTCGACCGCGGGAAAGCGCGAAAGCGGCTTGTAGCGCAAGGCCGCTCGCGCCGATTTGTAGCCAGCGCATAACGGCTCCAGTTCCAGTTCCGCAATGTAGGCATCCTGCCGCAGCTTGAATCGTTCCGAAACGCGGCGCGAGAGTTGCCCGGCATGTCCGATGGGCCGCGAAGCCGCCGCGCCCTCGGCGCGCAGCGAAATCGTTCCGGCATGCGCGCCCTGCAGCCATTCCGGGCCGCCCGGCGCCCACGCCAGTCCACCGGCAAGATGCCCAATCTGATCGAGGTCGCCCTTCAGATCCGCAAACGCGTAGGCGCGCTCGCTCTCGGCGACGCCCTTTTCCCGCGCCAGGCCTGATGCGCCGAGCGTCACGACGCGCGTTTCGACTGGCCGCGTTCCGTTCCAACCGTACGTTTTTCCAAATTCAAACAGACGTACGTTGCGCTGCCCGTGATTCAGATTCCATTCCAAAGTTCGAGCCATGGTGATTGCGCCAGTCGAGCGCATTACGGATGCGTCTTCGGCCAGAGGGTTTGCAATGCGCGCGGGCACGGCGTTTTCCGGGCGGAACATTGCGTCGCTGGGCTCGTCCACAATCGGAATGGTGATAATTTCCTGATAGCCGAGGCCGATCAGAATTTCCCGCAGGCGGTCATCAGCTTCCGCGTATTCCAGCCGTGCGGCGGGGAGCGTTGCGGCAGGCAGTCGCGCGGGAAATTTATCCACGCCGTAAATTCGCGCCACTTCTTCGATGAGGTCCACTTCGCGCGTCACATCGCCGCGCCAGGATGGCCGCACGCATTTCCACGAAGCCGAGGGCGATCCCGCGTTGCCTTTCGCCGCATCGGAACGTGTTGGTGCAAAACCCAATCCTGCAAGAATAGATTCGATTTCGGCGTCGGGTACGTCCGCTCCCATCACGCGCAGAAATTCCGCCCGCGTCAGCTCAATCGTGGGAGCTTCGCTGCGTCCCGGATAAATGTCGACAGCTCCCGCAAGCACTTCGCCGCCGGCCAATTGCTGAATGAGCTCGGCGCAACGCCGCGAAGCGGTCTCCGCCACTTCCATGTCCGCGCCGCGCTCGAATCGCATGGAAGCTTCGGTGCGCAGGCCGAGCGCTTTCGAAGTGCGGCGAATGGAAATCGCATCGAAGCACGCCGACTCCAGCAAAAGGTTGCGGCTGGTGGAGCGAATTTCACTTTCCGCCCCGCCCATCACTCCGGCGATGGCCACGGCCCGCGCGGCATCGGCGATCACGCACATTTCATTGGTCAGCGTGCGCTCAATCCCATCCAGCGTGCGCATTTTTTCTCCCGCGCGCGCGCGACGCACGATGATTCTTTTTTCAGCCAGCAAATCCATGTCAAACGCGTGCAGGGGATGCCCGAGTTCGAGCATGACGTAGTTGGTGGCGTCCACCACATTGTTGATTGAGGTTTGACCCAGCGCTTCGAGGCGCTGGCGCAACCAGTCGGGCGACGGCCCGACTTTCACTCCGCGCAAAACGCGCGCCGTGTAGCGGCCGCAAAGTTCCGGCGCGTCAATCTGAACGCGCGTTGCGGCCGAAGTTTGCTCGGAAATTTCGCGGGGGCGCGGGTCGACTTTCTTCAGCTGCAAGCCGTACAACGCGGCTGCTTCGCGAGCGATGCCGTAGTGCCCCAGGCAATCCGCGCGGTTCGATGTCAGCTCGGCGTCGAGCATCGGCCCCGCCGCAGTTTGCTCCAACGCTTCCACAGCCGTGCCGGAAAGCGAGAGCCGCGTGCGCAGTTCCTCAGGCGCCGCCGTCAGCTCAACGAATTCTTTCAGCCAGTTGTAGAGAATTTTCATTGTCGGTTTATTTTCATTTTGTCATTCCGAGCGAAGCGAGGAATCTCTCCTTCTTTTCATCACCGTAAAACCAGGAGAGATTCCTCGCTTCGCTCGGAATGACAATAGACTGGGCTTTCAAGCCCCTCAAAAGTTTTGCTGTGCTATGCGAACTGCCGCAAGAAGCGCACATCATTCTGAAAATACAGCTGCAAATCATTGATGTTGTATTTCAGCTGCGTGAGCCGCTCGACGCCCAGGCCAAAGGCGAAACCGGAAAGCTTCTTCGCGTCGTAATTCACGAAGCCATACACGGCGGGATCCACCATGCCCGCGCCGAAAAGCTCGATCCAACCGGATTGCTTGCACACGTTGCAGCCCTTGCCGCCGCAGAATACGCAGGTCGCATCTACTTCCACCGATGGCTCCGTGAACGGAAAATAGCTTGGGCGCAGTCGCGTTTTTATTTTCGGTCCCAGAAATTCGCGAACGAAATATTCCACCGTGCCCTTGAAATCGCAAAATGTGATGCCGGTGTCAACCGCCAGGCCCTCGATCTGGTGGAACATGAAGCCGTGCGTGGCATCGGGATTATCGCGGCGATACACCTTGCCGGGAACAATGATGCGAACGGGCGGCTGCTGCTTCTCCATGGTGCGGATTTGCATGGGCGAAGTATGAGTGCGCAGCAGGAGCGAAGCGGCACCCGGTTTACCCTGAGCGTTTTCTGCGAAGGGCGCGGCCATGTAAAACGTGTCCATGTTATCGCGCGCGGGATGGTGCTCGGGAATATTGAGTGCCTCGAAGTTGTAGTAGGGAGTTTCCATCTCCGGCCCCGCTACCACGGAGTAGCCGAGAGAAAGAAATATTTTTTCAATTTCCTCGAAGGTCTGCCGCAGCGGATGCCGCGAGCCGAGCGGGCGAGCAACGCCGGGAAGCGAGAGATCTTCTCGCTCGCGAGCGCTGGCGGCACTTTCCGCCGCGGTTTCAATCGCCACGCGCCGCGATTCCAGCGCCGTTTCGAGGTGCGCCTTAAATTCATTGAGCGCCTGCCCAACGGCGCGTTTCAGCTCCGGTTTCGCGGGCTTCAGCCACGTGTCGGTGACTTGCGTGAGTACCCCGGATTTGCGGCCGAGCCACGCATCTCGCAGCAATTTCCAGCCGTTTTCGTTCGTCGCGCTCGCGGAGTCTCGATCGAACTGCGCGCGCAATTCGGCAAAGCGCGCCGCTACCTGCTCGGGCGTCGTGGCGTCGAGCGGCGGGAGAATTTTTCCAGCCGAAATTGGATTCGCGTCCATTGCTTCGTGGAATTTCCCCGTAGCGCCGGCATCTTGCCGGCAATTTGGAAATGAGAAAATGCCGCCGAGACGGCGGCGCTAGAAAACCCAGTTGCTGCTCAACATTTTTCGATGCTGCTGTAGCCCGGGTCTTCGGACCCGGGGGTTTGTCGCAGCGGCACCAAAAAATCCCCGCCTCTAAAGAGGCGGGCTACAGCGCTACGCTTTTGCCTTTGCTTTTACCTTGCCGCCTGCGGCTTTGGCCTGCTCGACCAGCAGCAGGAATCCCGGCGCGTCCTTCACCGCGATATCCGCCAGCACTTTGCGGTCGATTTCCACGCCCGCTGCCTTCAGCCCGTGCATCATCTGGCTGTAGGAAATTCCAGCGGTGCGTGCGGCCGCTCCGATGCGCTGAATCCACAGCGTGCGGAACTGGCGCTTCTTTACGCGGCGATCGCGGTAGGAAAAACGTTCCGCGCGATTGACCGCTTCCTGAGCGGACTGGTAGAGCTTGGACTTTGTTAGGAAAAATCCTTTTGTGCGCTTTAGAAACTTTTTGCGGCGCGCGCGCCGCTTTGTACCGCGTTTTACTCGAGCCATTTTATTTTCTCCAGGGTGGAGGCGCAGTGCAATCCGCAACATCGCGGCAAGTCCCCGCGCACGGGAACCGGCACACAATCGGAAAGCGAGAGCGTCTCCACGGCGTGTTTAGAAGCTCAGCGAAAATTTCGCGTTCAGCGAATTGTTCGCGAGCGATGCCCGGTCCTCAATTCTGTTTGGACCGAACCGCTGGCCGGCAGGCCCACCGTGGCGGGTTGCGCTCTGCCTGGCACAGCAAAAATCAAAAACGGAATTGCATTTGTTGCAGCTTGCTTCTTTGCCTTTACTTCTTTTCAAAACTAGAAATTGTTGTCATTCCGAGCGAAGCGAGGAATCTCTCTTTTTGTTTCGCTCGAACGAAGGAGAGATTCCTCGCTTCGCTCGGAATGACAAAAGAGAGATCCTGCCGCAAACCAGCTAGCCGTACGGCAACATCTTGTGAACATTGCCCGCATCGGCCGGATGAACTTGCTTCATTTTTTTCAGGCGGCGCATGCGGTTGGCTTTCTTGGTGCCCAGCAGGTGCCGCTTGCCGGAGTGCATGCGCATCACTTTTCCTGTCGAAGTAATCTTAAAGCGCTTTGCCGCGCCGCGATGCGTCTTTAGCTTGAGCTTCTTAACCTTCTGTTTTGCCACGGATGTTTCCTCTCTAAATTCGTTCCCAGTAGGACAGGCTTCAGCCTGTCTGGTTTTCGATTGTTTCCACGCGAAAGGCTGACAGGCTGAAGCCTGTCCTACTACGGCCTTCAGGCCTGGCCCGCGGCAGGAGCGCCCGCTGGTTTTGCCGGCGGCGCACCGCCTCCGCGCTTTGGCGCGAGCAGCGCCATCAAAACATTTGCTTCCATGCGCGGCCCGATTTCAACCAGCGCGTGGTCCGCGATTTCCCCCAGCAGCCGATGCATCTTCGCACGGCCCACTTCCTGATGAGCCATTTCGCGGCCGCGATGAAAAATCATGGCCTTGACCTTGTGGCCCTCGCCGAGAAACCGGATGATCTGGTTCTTGCGAACCTGAAAATCGTGTTCCGCGGTCGCCGGGCGAAACTTGACTTCCTTGAGTTGCGAGCCTTTTTGATGCTTGCGCTGCTCGTGCGCTTTTTTGTTGGTTTGGTAAAGGTATTTCCCGTAGTCGGTGATCTTGCAAACCGGCGGGTCGGCGGTTGGCGAAATTTCCACCAGATCCAGTCCCCGCTCCTTCGCAAGCTTAATCGCCTCAAACGGCGGCATCACACCCAACTGCCCGCCATCCTCATCCACCACGCGAATTTCACGCGCGCGAATTCGATCGTTAATCCGAATCCGGTCTGCCTGCCGAAAACTCCGTTCCGCGATAAACCCACCTCCGAGAATCGCGCCCGCCAGCCACAAACTTCGCTGGCGCCGCGCCGACTTCTTCCCTCCAATCCTTCACCCACGCAGCATTGCGCTCAGGGTCAGGCTGGGTCACGAAGTATAGCACGGCAGGAAGCCACGACAATATAGGGAGATCAGTGTAATCTCAAACTCTCTGAAAGATTGGCCCGCCCAGCTGATGTATTCCCTCGCGAAGGAATTCTGAAGTGAGCTCACCACAACCCTGCGAGCATTTCTGCTCCGATCAGGCGAAAGCGCAATTTTGAGCGTGATGGTGGTATGAAGATTCTGCCAATCCCTGGATTGACTAGCAAATATTCGTTTTGTGGTAAGAAAGCCACAGTTAGCTGACTTAGTGGAATGTCAATGTGGCAAAGCCCATGCCAAAGAGGGCAGCAACGCCAGACTCGGTACAAGCAGGAAACTCGGGCCAGCAAGGCGAATAAGTCAGGTAAGTAAGAATGATGAATGGTAAGAAAAAATTCTCTCTTTTGGAACGATTCGTGCAATCCCGCCAATCGTGTGGACTTTCTCTAACCATCTCATTTTAATTGGTTTGATAATATTAATGGGGTGTTAACGCTTTGGCTTGCCTCGTGCAACGTTAATGGTTGCCTGGACCGGGGGAACAACATGAACATGAATTGCAAGGCTACAATCCGTTTGATTTGCGAATATCTAGAAGGCAGGCTTGCCCCTGAAGTCGGGAGCGACGTGCAACGCCATATCAGCTATTGCCAGCATTGCCGGGCGATTTTCGACGCAGCAGCCCTCACCTTGGAAGTTTATTTTGATCGTGATGTCCAACCAGCCATCGCCGATCACACCCGCGTTGCCTAATCTGATCGGCTGTTCCGCTAAGACCCAGCCTTTTTTCAATCCCTTTGTATAATCTTCCCGGACCTGTGTGCAATTAATTAAACCACATTGATTCATATAGATATGGGGGATATGCAGGGATTCATACGTAAAACTTACACGTTTCACCCCATTCCGATTCCAGTGTCTACGGGCTGCAAATATAAATTAAGTCTTGTATTTATATTGCTTTACAGTGAAATTCAGGTTCCCTTGGGCATTTGGTTCTGCGCATGCACCTCTCCCTATCGCGAGGGAAATCGCAAAGGAGATTAACAAAATGCTGGAACAAGAGAATGACCAAATGACTTCGGAAGGTTCACCGCGCTGGATGGGGTTAGCCGTGGTAGGACTGGCGATCCTCTCGGTGGTGGGCGTTGGCTTGGCATGGAATGCAGGCGGCCACGCACATGATGCGGAGCAGGCGCTGGCGGCCCAAGCCAAGACTTTTCAGGCGGCTCAGGATGGAATCACTCAGCGCATGACGGCAGCGGAGAACACCAATGCCCAATTGCAGTCTGAAGTGAACTTGGTGGGCGATAAGCTGAAGCTGACCGAAGGTCAACTGGCCACTGCCCGCAATCAGGTGAAAGAGAGCCGCGCCGATTACACCAAGAAACTGAACGACGTGCAAAGCACGCTGGCGACCAAGGCCAGCGCCGATGATGTCAAGGCGCTGGGCACGGACGTCAACGGCGTGAAGACCGATCTGGACGCAACCAAGGGAAACATGGAACAGTTGCGTGGAGAGCACGGCGAATTGATCGCGCGCAACCACGAAGAACTCGAGCAGCTCAAGAGAATGGGTGAGCGCGATTACTATGAATTCACACTGACTGCCAAGGGACAGAAGGAACACGTTGGCCAGACCATGATCGAATTCCGCAGCGCCAGCGCCAAGAAGCACCAGTACACCATCGCGATGTATGTGGACGACACGCGGCTTGAAAAGAAGAACCGAGCCGTCAACGAACCCATCTACTTCTACTCGGGCGGATCTCGCCAGCCCATGGAGTTGGTGGTCAACCAGGTCACCGACAAGAAGATTGCCGGCTACCTGAGCGCGCCCAAGGCCATTGCAGCTTCGGCCAAAGCGAACTAAGCGCAGTCCGTTTCGAGCATTCGCAATTCAAACGCAAAGAGAGGGCCGCTTCGGCGGCCCTTTTCTTTTTGTGGCATAGGCTTCAGCCTGTGGGGTTTGGTCCTTGCAAGGACTAACTTCCACAGGCTGAAGCCTATGCCACTCAATTCAACAAATTAAGCCGCTGCAATTCCGAATTATCTGGAAACACGCGCAGGCCGAAGCGCACTGCCTTTGCCGCGGCCGATGGGTCGCCCAGCGCCTTGTCCGCCTGAAACAGAAGCGGATAGATTGCGACATCCTCGTCGGGAAAATAGCGCATCACGAATTCCAGATGCTTGTGCGCTTCCGTCCATTTCGCTTGCTTGGCCAGCAATTTTCCCAGGTCGAGATGCGCTTGAAAGTTGTATGGGTCCTGCGCAAGCGAATCCAGCAGGGCGCGATACGCTTCGTCCTGCTTATCTTCGTGCATCAAAATATCCGCAAGCTGAGCGCGCCCCGCTGCGCCTGACTGCGAATCAGTAGCGATGATGCGGCGCTGCAAATCTTCCGCATCGGGCCAGCGCGAGAAATCCACATCAAGTTTTACGAGCGATGCCAGTGCCTGCAAATTTGCGGGATCGCGCTGGAGGATTTGTTGCAATGCCTGGCGCGCCTTTTCATTGTTGCCAAAGCGGCGGTTGGTTTCGGCCTGGCCCCATGCGGCCTGCAGCGAATCGGGCTGCATGGCCAAGGCGGCATCGAAGGCGCGGAACGCCGACTGGAAACTGGACTGGGCGAGAGCGGCGCGCCCGCGGATCGTGTTGATGGCGGCGCTTGCCGGACGATTGTCGAGGGCGCGCAGAAATCGCTCGGCTCCGTCGCCGTCTTCCTGATTGACGGAGGTTGCCGCTGAGTCGGCGAGCGCCACGTCCCGAGTTTCTGCCGGAAAGTCATCGGGCAGTGGATTTTTCTGCTGCAGCAAAATGGCGTCGCGATTTTTGTCTTCCAGGCCGTGGACCAGCAGGGATCGCGGGGCGTGATATTCGAGCAGCGTTCTATCGTCCGTATTGATTTGTGCGCCGGAAGAGAATTTCCGCAAACCATCGTCATCCAGCAAGTAAAAACCGAACAAGCCATCCGCATTTTCCATGCCGAGCTGCGCGTAATCGTCGTGCAGGCGGGGCAAGGCGAAATGATCCTGTGCGCGCCGCAGAATTTCGGCGGAGGGAGGGCTGGGCGCCATCAGGATCAGGTCCGGCGCATCGCCATGCCAGAGCGTGGCGCCGTGAAATTCAGAGAGGAAGGTCGCCAGGAGCATGCGCAAATCGTCTGGATAAAGGGAATAGGCCTGCATCCATTGCACGAAGACGCCGTCCGGAGTGAGGCGGGCGTGAACGGCGTCGTAAAATTCCTGCGTGAAAAGTGTGGCAACGCCGGCAATCCAGGGATTGGATGGCTCGGAAATAATCAGGTCATATTTCTCGCGCGTGGTGAAGAGAAAATTGCGCGCGTCGTCAAACGTGACGTGCACGCGCGGGTCGAGAAGCACGTTGCGATTGAGCGATGCCAGAAACGGCGCGGCTTCGATCACGGCCGGCTCGATTTCCACGATGTCCAGGCGCTCCATTTCCGGATAGGTGGCCAGCGCGGACGCCGTCATGCCGCTGCCGAATCCTACGAGGAGCACACGGCGCGGCGGATGAGCGAGTGCCGCAAGATGGCCGAGAAGAAGCTGTGTTGTGGCGTCATGATTCGAGGCGTCCACTTTTCCATTGGTGCGAAGGGCCACGTAATCACCGGTTCTGGCAACGGAAATATTGGCGTTCAGGCCATCGCGAAAATAAACTATGTCCAGCGCGTGCGCGTTTTCGCGCAGCGTTAGCGGACGATCGTAAAGATTCCAATACATCAGAGTGTTGAACGAAGCCACGGCGGGATCGTAAAAATAATTTGAAAAACCGATGAAGGCAGCGGCAACGAGCAAGAGAACATTCGCCGCAATCGCAAATATCTTCCAGGCCTCGCTTCGTGCAGCAATGAAGGAAATCGTGGCAGCTAAAGCAAGGTTCACTCCCGCCGTCGCCGCCAGCAAGTGAAAACTTCCCAGGCGCGGCATGAGCCAGAATCCGGCGGCAATCGCGCCAACGATTGCGCCCAGCGTATTCCATGCATAAGCGCGGCCCACCGCGGCGCTTGCGCCTTTCTCGGATTGCGAACGCGGACCTGCAATCAGCACCACCACGGCCGGGAAATTGAAACCGAAGACGATTGCCGCGGGTAGCATGGCCAGAGCACTGGTGACAAATTGAGCGAGCACCAGGCCGCCAAACGATTCGTGCGTGGCGCGCAGAATCGGCGGCAACACTTCGATCAAGCGCGTGAAAAATACCAGGAAGGCCAGCGCGGCGACCGCCGTCAGCGTTTGCGTGACGGCGAAGGTCATGGCGCCCGGCTGGCGATGGCGGCTCCATCGTTCGTAGAGAGCGCTCCCGAAAACGATACCCGTGAGAAAAGTGCCCAACATCAGCGTGAAGGCGTACGTGGAGCTGCCCAGCTGCGTTGAGAGCAGGCGCGTCCAGCCGATTTCGTAGGACATGGCCGTAGCGCCAACGACTGAAAAACAAATCAGCAAGAACCGCGATGGCGCTGCAGAGGCTGGCGCTTCCAAAATTTCCGGCAAGCTCGACGGAGGCGACGATTCGCGGGCGGGTTCCTTGCGGGCGAGAATGAAGGCCAGAGCCGCGGCGGCAAGATTCAGAGCAACGGCGATGGCAAGTGTGAGTCGAAGACCGAGCGATGGCAGAAAGAGAAATCCCGCGGCGAATGTTCCGGCAACCGCACCGGCCGTGTTGATCCAATAGAGGCGCGACAGCCGCGCGCCTAACTCCGCTGGCATTGCGCGTGAGTCCGCGCACCAGCACGGGCAACGTGCCGCCCATCAGAAATGTGGGCAAAAATAAAACCAGCGCCGATCCCGCAAATCGCAGCACCAGCAGGGCGCCGGCATTTCCCGAGAGCGTGCGGATACGCCGCCACATACGCGGCGCGGACTCCGGCCAGCCCCGCGAGAGAAATTGCGGCGGTTGCCGCGACGCCCAGTTCCAGCCAGGCGTAGACCGCGATCGGCCTGGCCCAGCGCTCGCTTCGCCCGCCGATCCAGGCGCTGCCTGATGCCAGGCCGGCCATGAATACGGCGAGGACCGTTGCGACCGCGTAGGCCGTGTGGCCGAAAATTAGTCCCAGCGCCTTGCTCCACACCACTTGATCGATCAAGCCGGCCGCACCTGAAAAGAAAAAACAGGCCAGCAAGACTGGCACAAAAACGCGGCGGGAAGATTTTTCCGGCATGGCAGGCGGCATGGTAGTCTGGGCGATTGGAGACGTCAATTCGGCGGAAGGTATACTGGCAGGTGGTCTGAAAGTCATCCAGCGCCATCAAGGCAAAAACAAAGTGGCCAAACAGAGAGACGATTTACCGGAGGACGAGATGAAGAAACTTGGCGAACTTTTGTTGCGGCCTGCGATTGCCGCCATGCTGTTGGCGCCAGCGGCGCTTGCGCAAGATGCTAATTTGCAGCCGCCCGTGGCGAAGAAAGTGCCGCACGTCATCAAGGTTAATGACGTGACATTGAAGGACAACTATTTCTGGCTGCGCGACAAAAAAGATCCCGACGTGATGAAGTACCTCCAGGCAGAAAATACCTACACCGAAGCGGTCTTGAAGCCGACCAAGGGTTTTCAGGATTCGCTGTATAAGGAAATGCTCAGTCATATGAAAGAAACCGATCTGAGCGTGCCTACGCGGCAGGGCAAATATTTCTACTATTCGCGGACCGAGGAAGGAAAACAGTATCCCTACCAATGCCGCAAGAAGGGCAGCCTGGATGCGCCCGAGGAAATTCTGCTCGATCTGAACAAGCTGGCGGAAGGCCACAGCTTTCTGGGCCTCGGCGAATTCAGCGTGAGCGACGACGGCAACTTACTGGCCTACTCAATCGATACCACTGGGTACCGGCAATTCACGATTTATGTGAAGGATCTGCGCACCGGTAAAACATTAGGGGAGCACATCGAACGAGCGGGCTCCGTGGTGTGGGCCAGCGATAACAAGACAATTTTCTACACCACGGAAGACGCCGTATCGAAGCGTTCCGACAAGTTTTGGAGGCACGTGGTGGGCGCAGCAAATAGCGATCTTCTAATCGAGGAAAAGGACGAGCTGTTCGATCTCGGCGCGGGACGCTCGCTCGACAAGAAAATGATTTTTCTCGAATCAGAGGCCAAGACTTCGCGCGAGTATCGATACCTGGCTGCCGACAATCCCGCCGGCCAATTCAATATCGTGGTGCCGCGGCAAGACGGCCATGAATACGACGTGAACTATTATGAAGGCCAGTTTTATATCACCACAAACAAGAATGCCCTGAATTTTCGCGTAGTTACGGCGCCGGTCAGCGACCCATCCGAGAAAAACTGGAAACCCTTCATCGATCACAATCCGAAAATTAAGATTGAGGGCCTGGAAACATTTGCCGGACACCTGGTGGTTTCCGAACGAGAAGGCGGCCTGAGCTATTTGCGTATCATCGATACCAAGACGAAAAAATCGCACCGCATCGCCATGAATGAACCGGATTACGATCTCTCGATTGGCGACAACCGGGAATATGACACTCCCATCGTGCGTTTCAATTATCAATCCATGGTCACGCCGCTTTCCATCTACGACTACGACATGAATACGCAAGAGCGAAAACTAATGAAGCAACAGGAAGTCCCGGGCGGCTTCGATGCAAGTCGCTACGAATCCAAGCGAATCTGGGCCGTGGCACGTGATGGAACGAAAGTGCCGGTTTCACTGATCTATAAAAAAGGAGTTCCAATGGACGGCTCGGCGCCCATGCTTCTTTACGCGTACGGTTCGTATGGCGTCTCGATGTCCGCCACATTTTCATCCAATCGCTTGTCGCTGCTGGATCGCGGAGTGATTTTCGCCATTGCCTATATCCGCGGGGGCGGAGAATTGGGCGAAGAGTGGCGCGACGAAGGCCGCATGATGTCCAAGCTGAACACGTTTTATGATTTCATCGATTGCGCGGAATATCTGGAAAAGAATAAATACACTTCATCCGATCGCCTGGTCATCCAAGGGCGCAGCGCGGGCGGCATGCTGATGGGCGCGGTGGCCAATATGCGCCCGGACTTGTTCAAAGCGGTGATGGCGCAGGTGCCCTTCGTGGATGTGATCAACACCATGCTGGACGCGTCCTTGCCCTTGACGACCAGCGAATACATCGAGTGGGGAAATCCCCACGAAAAACCTGCCTTTGACTACATGATTCGCTACTCGCCCTACGACAATGTGGCAGCCAAAAATTATCCCGCGATGCTGGTGGAGGTATCGCTGAACGACAGCCAGGTTCCCTACTGGGAGGGCAGCAAGTTGGTGGCAAAATTGCGCGCCACAAAAACCGATAAAAATGTCTTGCTGCTGAAAGCGAATCTGGGTGCGGGCCACGGCGGCTCGTCTGGGCGATATGACGCTCTGCACGAGGCGGCTTTCGACTATGCGTTCGCCTTATCGCAAATGGGAATTGCAAAGTAGCGATTTCCTTTCCGCTAATAAGAAAAGAGCTGCGACCGCGAACCTGTCGCCGGATATTCAGGAGCGAGGGTTGACAGTGGCGGGGCAGCCCTTTATCGTGAGCCTACTGTGAAAATTCTCGTGATTGGCAGCGGAGGACGCGAGCACGCCATGATCTGGCGGCTGCGTCAGTCGCCCGAAGTGCAGAAAATCTGGTGCGCGCCGGGCAATGGCGGGATCGCGGACATCGCCGAGTGCGTTCCCGTGGATATCGCCGACGTGGGCGCACTGGTGGCTCTTGCCGAGCAGCTCAAGCCCGACCTCACCATAGTGGGGCCGGAAGCGCCGCTGGTCGCTGGGGTTCGCAACAAATTTGAATGCCGAGGCATGAGGCTGGTGGGGCCTTCGCGCCGGGACGCGCGGCTCGAAGGAAGCAAGATTTACGCCAAGGAATTCATGACCCGCTACGAGATTCCCACGCCCACGCTATACGGTGAATTTGAATCTCCGTTGGAAGCCATTCGCGCGCTGGACGCAGTCGATTGGCCGGTGGTCATCAAGGCCGACGGATTGTGCGCCGGGAAAGGCGTGCTGGTCGCGGAAACGCGCGCCGAGGCCGAATCTTTTATCCGCCGCGTGATGCAGAAACACGAACTCGGCCCGGGCGGCTCCCGCTTGCTATTCGAACATGCGCTCAGGGGCGAGGAGCTTTCGTTCATCGTGCTGACGGATGGAAAATCCTTCATGCCCATGGCGCCCACGCGCGATCACAAGCGTGTGCTCGACGGCGACCGCGGCCCCAACACCGGCGGGATGGGCGCGTTTACGATGGACGGAATGATTACGCCGAAATACGAATCGCTGATCGTCAAGGACATCGTGTGCCCGACGATCCAAGGACTTTCCGAAGAAGGAATTCCCTACACAGGCTTTCTGTATTTCGGGCTGATGCTTACGGCCAACGGGCCCATGGTACTGGAATACAATTGCAGGCTGGGCGATCCTGAAACGCAGCCCATCATGATGCGCATGGATTTCGATCTGGCGGCGGCGTTCGATGCGGTGGCTTCGCGCACGCTCAGCACGATCAAGCCGGCATGGAAGCCCGGCGCGAGCGTTTGTGTTGTGATGGCTTCGGGCGGATACCCGGGCTCCTTTGAGACGGGAAAAGAAATTACGGGACTGGCGCAGGCGGCCCATCTGCAGGACGTAGCCGTGTTTCACGCGGGGACCAAGCGCGATGGCGACTCGATCGTAACCAGCGGAGGGCGCGTGCTTGGCGTAACGGCCATGGCCGATTCGCTGCCGCTGGCAATTCAAAAAGCGTACGAGGCCACAAGCAAAATTCATTTTGACGGCGCACAGTGCCGCAGCGATATCGGCGCCAAAGGGGATCTGCGAGGGCGTCCGATTCCGGAGTCGCCTCGTGCCTGAAGTGCTGCATGTGTTTCAATGCCTGGCGCACGGCGAACCCATGCGCGAATTCGATGAAGTTTTTGCCGTTGAAAATATGGGTTTCAAGGAATGCGTCCACGCACGGCGCGGAAGTGGCCGGCAAGTGCTGCTGATGGATCAGGAAACGCTGGAGGAATTTGGCATTGCGCCGGGGCGCGCCAGGGAAAATCTCACCACAGGCGGCGTGGCGCTTGGGACTTTGCTTCTCGGCCAGCGGCTTCGCGCCGGAGAGGCGCTGCTGGAAGTTACGAAGCCGTGTACACCGTGCCACCAGATTGATGAGATTCGGCAAGGGCTTCAGGAAGCGCTTCGCGGGCGGCGCGGTTTGTTGTGCCGGGTTGTTGAGGCTGGCCGAATTCGCCGCGGCGACCGCATTGAGATTGAAGAAAAGGGACGCGTCACGCATCGAGGCGATGGCAATTCCGTCACCGGCGCGCACTGATTGGTATTTCGCACACAATATAAAAACAGGGAGCAATCATGGCCAGTGAATCGAAGAACAGCCGTAAACCGCTTGTGGGAATCGTCATGGGGTCGGACACCGATTTGCCGGTGATGAGCGAGACGGCCAAGATGCTTGAGAAATTTGAAGTGCCCTACGAAATTGAAGTGACTTCGGCGCACCGGTCTCCGGCGCGCACGCATGAATACGCTTCGACGGCGGTTTCACGCGGGCTGAAAGTGGTAATCGTTGCGGCGGGCGGCGCGGCGCACCTCGCGGGCGTTATTGCGGCGGTGACCACGCTGCCGGTTGTCGCGGTGCCCATGGCGACCACGGTGCTCTCCGGCATCGACTCACTGCTTTCCAGCGTGCAAATGCCGGGCGGCGTGCCTGTGGCGGCCATGGCCATCGACAAACCCGGCGCCATCAATGCGGCAATATTTGCCGCGGAAATTCTGGCTACTTCCGATCCGGAAATCGCCAAGCGCTTGACCAACTACAAGGAAGAATTGGCAAAATCCGTGGCCGAAAAAAGCGCGCGCGTGAAATTGCAATATGCCGGGAAGACCAGCTAGCCTGGTTTCTGGCGATACGAATTTCTTCTTGGATGAGTTTCTTGAGGCGGCTCACGTAGCGCGGGCTTCAGCCTGCGGATTTTTGTCCTTGCAAGGACTAACCCCCGCAGGCTGAAGCCCGCGCTACTCAACCCGCCTTGCCGAGTGCTCCTGCCTATGCTCCAATATCGGCTTAATGCTTGCCGCCGTCACACATCGAAATCGCGTTGCGGTTGTAAAGAAGCCCGTGCCGCGATTGAGGGCGGGCTGGGCCCTTGTGCGCGTTCGCCTCGCGGGAATCTGCAATACCGACATCGAAATTCTGCGCGGCTATCATGATTTTCAGGGCACGCTGGGCCACGAATTTGTGGGTGATGTTGTCCGCGTGGCGAGCGAGAAAGACCACAGCTGGGTCGGACGCCGAGTGGTGGGAGAAATTAATCTGGCCTGCGCTGGATTGGGATTCCGAAAGCCTTGCGCGTATTGCCAACGTGGAATTCCGACGCATTGCGCGCGGCGGCGCGTGCTGGGGATCATCGGCCACGATGGCGCGTTCGCCGAATACCTCGCCCTTCCCGTCGTGAACCTGCATCGCGTGCCCGTGGGCGTTCCCGATGAGGCAGCCGTTTTCACCGAGCCGCTGGCCGCTGCGTGCGAAATTCTGGAACAGGTAAATATCCGCAAGCACCGCTCGGCGGCCGTGATTGGCGACGGAAAGCTCGCGCAATTGATCGCGCGCGTGCTGCGTGCCACAGGCTTGAGCGTCGTGATGATTGGCAAGCATGCCAGCAAGCTGCGCCTGGCGCGCCTTGCGGACATCGCCACGGCAAAACTCACTTCGCCGGGCGCGCGCCGCGCCGACGCTTTCACGCTGACCGTGGAGGCCACCGGCTCGCCCTCTGGCCTGGCCCTCGCGCAGCAAATCACCGCGCCGCGCGGCACGCTTGTGCTCAAATCCACATTTCACGGCGCCGCCAATGTCGAAACCTGGCCGATGGTGGTGAAGGAGCTGACCGTCATCGGCTCGCGCTGCGGCCCTTTTCCAGCGGCGCTGGCGCTCTTGCGTTCTGGGCGTGTGGACCCGCGCCCCTTGATTTCGCGTGTATTTCCGTTGAAGAATACAGCCACCGCGATTCGCTACGCGCAGCAACCGGGCGTGATGAAAGTGTTGATCAAACCCACTCAAAATGAAAATTGAGATTTACTTGTAGCGCCCGCCTTTCTTTTCAGGCGGGCAGGTTTGACTAACGGACGGATGCCCGCCTGAAAAGAAAGGTGGGCGCTACAAAATCAGATTAGTTGGTAAATTAGGAATCGCGAGGACAGCACATGAGAGAATTGAGCGAAAAATTAATGCGAACGGTTCAGTCGGCGGAGGTAAATCTTCGGCAAGTGTCCGAAGCCGATAGCATCAAGCCCATCTTGAAAGGCGGCTGGTCCCGCAAACAAGTCATCGGCCATCTGATCGACTCCGCTTCCAACAATCACCAGCGATTTGTGCGGGCGGCGTTGCAGGGCTCCGTTGACTTCCCCGGATACGATCAGGACGGCTGCGTGAGCGTGCAAGACGTGCAAAGCGCGCCCTGGCCTCTCCTCGTAACGCTCTGGGCGAATTACAATCTTTATCTCTCTCACGTCATCGCGCACTTTCCAATTCCCAAGCTCGAATCCCCTTGCCGGATCGGAGACCATCAGCCCGTAACCTTGATGTTTCTTGCTGAGGATTATCTAACTCACCTCAAGCATCATTTGGGCCAAATTGGGGCCGTCGTCTAGCGATGCGGAACTAAGCAGGACCATCTGGGAACCGCTCCGCCACGTTTCTTGACTTTGGTGTGAGCCGCTGTCTAGACTTGATCTTCCCATGCAAACTATGAATCAGGCGGAACACAAGACGATCGTTGTAGGTGTCACCGGAGCTTCGGGGGCGGTGCTGGCGCAGGCGGCGCTGCGACTGCTGGAAGCCGACGCGCGCGTGGCGCGGATTCATCTGGTGGTCACGGACACGGGCGCGCGCCTGCTGGCGCACGAATTGGGCATTTCCACGAGCGACGCGAAGCAGCTGCCGTCCTTGCTCATTGGCGGCGACGCCGAGAAAACAGAAGTCTTGCCGAACAAGGATGTGGGCGCGTCGATTGCCTCGGGCAGCTATCCGGTGGACGCCATGGTGGTGATTCCCTGCTCGATGGGCACGCTTGCGACGATCGCGGCGGGGACGAGCGACGATCTGATCGCGCGCGCCGCCGATGTTTGCCTCAAGGAAGGGCGCCGCCTGGTGCTTTGCGTGCGCGATACGCCGTTCAGCCGGATTCATCTGGAAAATATGCTGCGCGCGCAGCAGGCCGGCGCCGTGATCATGCCGGCGATCGTGTCGTTCTATCATCAGCCGAAAACGATTGACGATCTGGTCGCGCAGTACGTCTTATCGCGTGCTCGCGCAGATGGGATTGCCGCAGGAGCAGATGTATCGCTGGGAAGGGCAAGCGAAAGGAAAAGCCCGCGAGGCGTAGCGCATAGGTCCTTCGTGTCGTAACATTTCATTTGGAACTGAAAAAGCTTTAACACAGAGAACACAGAGAAGTGCGGGAACACAGAGAAAACCGGAGACGGAAGGAAAAACTGAGGATGGGCTGGATCTAGAAGGAAATTGCTTGGGCGTGCAATCAACGATGACTACTCTCCGAATTTCTCCAGCTTTTCTCTGCGTCCTCTGTGTTAAAGCGTTTGGTGTTCCCCAGTGAACCAGACTCGCATCCGCACGATCCTCGAGATGATCAAGTTCGAGCACTCCGTGTTCGCGCTGCCGTTTGCGCTGACCGGAGCCCTGCTCGCCGCGCGCTATGCCCCAATCGCCGGGCGCGACGCCGGGCTGGCCATCGTGGCGGCAAATCGCGTGGATCGTCGTCGCCATGGTGGGAGCGCGCTCCGCGGCCATGACCATGAATCGCATCATCGATTTGCGCTACGACCGCGAAAATCCGCGCACCCGCACGCGCGCCCTCGCCACCGGAGCGCTTCACCGTGCATTTGCCTGGGCTCTTCGCCGCCGCCGCTGCCGCCGTGCTGATGATCGCGGCGTGGCAATTGAATCCGCTGGCGCTCAAACTTTCCCCTGTCGCGCTCGCCGTACTGTTCTTCTACTCCTACACCAAGCGCTTCACATCGTGGTCGCACCTGGTGCTGGGATTTTGCCTGGGAATGTCGCCCGCGGCGGCGTGGATCGCCATCGCCGGCTCGCTCGACGCGCGCATGTTGATCCTGTGCGCGGCGGTGACGCTGTGGGTCGGCGGCTTCGACGTGCTCTACGCCTGCCAGGACATCGAGTACGACAAGTCGGTGGAGCTTTTTTCCGTGCCCAAGCGTTTCGGCATGGCCCGCGCTCTGACGATTGCCCGCGCCATGCACGTCGTGATGATCGCGCTGCTGGCATGGCTGGCCTGGAGTTTCCATCTTGCCGTGGCCGGCGTGGGCGGGAATCGTCGTGGTCGCCGCGCTGCTGGCCTACGAGCATTCGCTGGTTTCCGCCAACGACTTGAGCCGGATGAATGCTGCGTTTTTCACGGTGAACGGTTATATTAGTCTTTTGTTCCTGCTGTTCTGGGGCGCGGCGGTGGCGTTGAGCGCACAGGCTTCAGCACGGGTTTTCAGTCAGCATAGGCTGCAGCCTGTGCGCTTGCTGAGATTATCTGGAAACAACGCACAGACTGAAGTCTGTGCTACTGAAACCATGAGCGAACTTCACATCAACGACGAGCAGCTGAAGCCGATCGCGGACAAAGTGCTGCGCCGGCGAGCGCCTGAGCGCCGACGACGGCGTCGCGCTCTACCGCTCGCCGGACCTGCTGGCCATCGGCTGGCTCGCCAACTCACGTGCGCGAGAAGCGCCACGGCAACACCTGCTTTCTTCAACGTGAATCGCCACATCAATCCCACCAACGTCTGCGTCGCGCATTGCAAGCTGTGCGCCTTTGGCCGCGATCCCAACGCGCCGGGCGCCTACACGTTCGCGCTCGAAGAAATTTACCAGCGCGCCGAACAAGGCATGCGCGAAGGCGCCACGGAATTCCACATGGTCGGCGGCCTGCATCCCGATCTGCCGTTTGAATATTTTCTGGACCTGATGCGCGGCCTGAAAAAGCGCTGCCCCACCGTGCACCTGAAGGCGTTCACGATGGTCGAGGTGGGATATTTCTCGCGCATCTCGAAGCTTTCGATTCGCGACACGCTGCTGGCGCTCAAGGAAGCGGGCGTCGATTCGCTGCCCGGCGGCGGCGCGGAAATTTTCAATCCGCGCGTGCGAAAAATTATCTGCGACCACAAAGTCAGCGGCCAGCAGTGGCTCAACATCGCGCGCACGGCGCACGAAATCGGCCTGCGCTCCAACGCCACCATGCTCTACGGCCACGTGGAGACCGAAGAAGAGCGCGTCGATCATCTGCTCGCTCTTGCGCGAATTGCAGGACGAAACGCACGGCTTCGCCGCGTTCATTCCGCTGGCGTTTCATCCGGCGAACACCGGCCTCGCGCACCTGCCGCCGCCCACGGGCTATCACGACCTGAAATCCATCGCGATTTCGCGCCTGCTGCTCGACAATTTCGATCACATCAAGGCGTACTGGGTGATGCTCACGCCGAGCATCGCGCAAATCGCGCTGCGATTCGGCGCGGACGACCTCGACGGCACCGTCGTCGAGGAAAAGATTTATCACGACGCCGGCGCCAAGACCGCCGAGTTCACCCCGCGCGTCGAACTCGAGCGCCTGATCCGCGAAGCCGGCCGCGTCCCCGTCGAGCGCGACACGCTCTACCGCCCGGTCGACCGCTCGAAAATGCCTCCGCCGCCAGGCCCGCGCCCCGACGTCACCTTTCCATCAACATCTGAATGCGGTCTTGCGTAGCAAGTTTGAGCGCGTTAATTCGTATCTAATTCTTGAGGCTCGCCACGAGGCAAGATCGTCTCTGATTGCGCTTCTCTGCCGCAAAATTTCCCACGCCAAGCAGCGCGTAAAACGGCGCGTAGCACAGCCACTGAAACAACGGATCGAATTGCCAGTCGCCGAACGCGCTGTAGTTGATGAAAATCTTGTAGGAGAGAAACTGCAGCACGGTGAGCAGCAGCCACGCCGCGACTGGGATAAAAGCACAGCAGCGGCACGATCCACGTGAAATACCACGAATATCCGTTCGGCGCGAAGAGCAGCACGGTGCCGATCAGCAGAAACGCGGCGCGCGTCGGATCGAGCGCGCGAAACGCCAGCCACAGTGCCAGTCCAAGCACAACGCCTTCGCCAACTCCCGCGGCAATTTCATGCGAGCCGGTAAACCACAGCAGGACCGGATAAATGCTGGAGTGGTAGTTTCGCAAGATGACTTGGTAATACTTGAGCATGGCCAGAAATTCGCGCCACGCGCGCCGATACGGCCAGGTGCACGCTGCGGCCAACACGGCGCAGCCGCCAGCAGCAAGCCATCCGCGCAGCTTCCGAGGCCACCCGGCGCGAACAAGCGCCAGCGGAAGCAGCGTGACAGGGAAGGCTTTAGCCAGCGCCCCGGCCGTGAGCGTGAGCGTTGACATTGCCGGAAAGCGCCGTATAATCAGCAGCGTAGCGACGACAGCGGCGATGGCGAGTGCGTCGTTGTGGCCGCTGGAAGCGAATTCGACCACGACCAGCGGATTCCAGGCGTAGATCGCCACCTGGTAGTTCCGTCCCCCAGTCGAACGGATCCACCCGGCGAGCATCGCCGCGACGGCCAGATCGGCGAGCAGAAACGGCAGCTTGAAACCAACCGGGTCAGGCAGGAATGCGCCACGTCGCGCGAAATACAAGCTCAGAGAGCGGCGGGTACATCGTGGGAATTTCCGGCACAGGCATCACGTACCAGCCCGGATCGCGCAGCGGCGCAAGCCGCGGGTCCGTCGGAGCTACGGCATACGGATTCCAGCCCTCGTTCTGCACGTGGCCGTCCCAGCGGTAGCGGTGCAGGTCGGTCGAAAGCGACGGCGGGTGCGGAAACAGCGTCAGGCGAAAGGCCAGCGCGCCCAGCAGGACGAGCCACAGCACGGCGCGGTTGTCTCGCGTGTGTTCGAGGGCATAGAGCGCGATGAAATACAGAACGCCGCGCGCCCAGCGCCAGCGCCATGAATTCGGGGATGTGGATGGAAAGATCTCCGAGACGCGCCATCGCCGCGAAGACGGCTTCCAGCGCGACGATGGCGATGAGCGCGATGAGAATTTGCGGCTGCAGCAGGCGGCGAGGCAACGCGCTCAAGGTTTGCACGCTCGCTCGGTGACGATTCGCGGTTTGATTTTTGGCAAGGGGGAATGTCCGTTTTGATTTTCGCGCAACATGCGTTTCGTTTGATGGCGGTGGCGGCGCAAAGCCCGCTCTCCAACTATTGGTCCAAGCTTACCGACCCGAGCCGCAATCCCTTTCGCGGTCTGTATCAGCTCAACACGTTCGATCTCGCCATCATGATTCCGTATTTCCTGGTGCTGGTGATTCTGGCCGCGTACGGCCTGCACCGCTACTACCTGGTGTACGAGTATTTCAAGAATCGCCAAGAACATTCCCGGCCCGCCGCCCACGATCGCCGAGTGGCCCAAGGTTACCATACAGCTTCCCATCTACAACGAGCGCTACGTGATCGAGCGCCTGGTGGATGCAGTGGCGCGCTTCGATTATCCGCGCGAGCTGCTGGACATTCAGGTGCTCGACGATTCCACCGACGAAACGCGGCAAGTGGCGCGCGCGTGCGTGGAGCGCTATCAGGCGCTGGGCTTGCCGATTCACTATCTGCATCGCACTGACCGCACCGGATACAAGGCCGGCGCGCTCGCCGAGGGTCTGAAGTCCGCGACCGGCGAATTCGTGGCCATCTTCGACGCAGATTTTCTGCCCGCGCCGGATTTTCTGCGCCGCATGGTTCCCTATTTCATCGATCCCAAAATCGGCATGGTGCAGGGGCGCTGGACGTACCTGAATCGCCATTACTCCGCGCTCACCGAAGTCGAAACGATTCTGCTCGACGGCCACTTTGTGATGGAGCACGGCGCGCGCTCGCGCAGCGGCAGCTTTTTTCAATTTCAACGGCACCGCGGGAATGTGGCGCCGCCGCGCCATCGACGAAGCCGGCGGCTGGCAGCACGACACGCTCACCGAGGACACCGATCTTTCCTACCGCGCGCAGCTCATCGGCTGGAAATTTCTGTATTGTCCGGACGTCGAATGCGCCTCCGAGCTGCCCGTGGAGATGAACGCTTTCAAGGCGCAGCAGGCGCGCTGGGCCAAGGGCCTGATGCAGACGGCCAAAAAAATTCTGCCGCGCATGATGCGTTCCAATGAATCCACGCAAATCAAGGCCGAGTCCGTCTTCCACCTCACCGCCAACATCAGCTATCCCTTCATGATGATTCTCTCGACGCTGCTTTTGCCCGCCATGATCGTGCGTTTCTATCAGGGCTGGTTTCAGATGCTGTTCATCGACCTGCCGCTGTTCATCGCCTCCAGCTGCTCGATTTCCGGCTTTTATCTCGCCTCGCAGCGCGTCCTGTATCCCAAAACGTGGAAGCGCTCGATTATTTACATGCCGCTGGTGATGGCCGTGGGCATCGGCCTCTCCGTGCGCAACGCCAAGGCCGTGCTCGAAGCAATCTTCGGAGTGAAATCGGAATTTGTGCGCACGCCAAAATTCAAGATCGAAGGCCAGGCCGGCACCTGGAAGAAAAAAGGTCTATCGCAATCGCGCCGGATGGATGCCCTAGCTGGAAATCGCTCTGGGCCTGTACTTCGCCGCCACCATCGTCTACTCCATCCAGAATGAAAACTACGCCACCGCCCCGTTCCTCTTCCTCTTCGTCTGGGGCTTTCTCTACACCGGCGTAATGTCCGTAGCTCAAGGCTGGATCGAGCGCCTGCGCTTCGGCGTGCAGCCTGCGGCCGCGTCAGCCGAGGCTCGCGCCTCAGCCTCCGGCGCGCCTGGGTTTTAGTCTCGTTTTTTAAGTAGCACAGGCACTCTTGTCTGTGCGCTTTTGTGGGCTTAACCCCTTCCTACCATTTAAAATCGCGAACCCCGCACAGGCAAGAGTGCCTGTGCTACGAAATTCATCGCTCCTCGACCGGCTCGGGATGAATCGTGACGCGGGCGATTTGCGGGAATTTTTCTTTTACGCGGTCTTCCAGTGCGCCGGTGACGTCGTGGATTTGGGTGATAGGCAAGCTGCCGTCCATGGCGCAGTGGCAGGAGACCAGAATTTTGTGCTCCACCTGGCGCACGTGCACTTCGTGGCAGTCCACCAGCTCGTGGAATTCGCGGGGCAGGGTGTTGATGTACTTTTCGATGGCGCGGCCGAGGCCCGTCATTTCGCCGCGCTGGCCATCCACGGAGGCGATGTGCGTGCCCAGCGGTTCGATGTGAATATTTACTTTTGCTTGTGCGCGATTTTTGGATGATGCGGCCACGCCCGGAAGTTTGCGAATTTCTTCTTCCAGTTCCGTGGCGCGGCGATGCGCTTCCCGCAGGCTCAAGCTTTCGTCCACTTCCAGGTGCATTTCGATAAACAGGCGGCCGTCCAGCTGGTCGGCGGAAATTTCGTGTACGGCCAGGCCCAGGCGCGCGGCGATCACGCGGATGGCGTCAAACAAATGTTCACCGGCAACGGCGCGCGGCTCCATGTGCACCATCACGTCGGCGGGAACAATTTCGCCGACGCGCTTTTCCACGGCGTCGGAAATGGCGTGCACCTGCTCGAAGCTGGCCGAGCGCGGCACGCTGATGGTCACGTCCACGAAGTGCTGATTTCCCGCGCGGCGCACGCGCACGCGCTCGGTGGAAAGCACGCCTTCCAGTCCTTCGACTGCCGCGCGTGACGCGCTCCTGCAAACCAGCGGGCGCGGACGTCCAGCAGCGCGTCAATCGTGCGTTTCCCCAGGCGCGATCCCACCCAGATCACTATGGCCGCAACCACCAGCGCGGCGATGGGATCGGCAATCGCAGCCAGGGACGCCCGTAGCGCTGGCCGAGCCACACCGTGCCCATGCCCAGAATTACGACAAACGTGCTCCACACATCGGTTGAGAAATGCAGCGCGTCGGCTTCCAGCGCTTCGCTGGGAAATTCGCGCGCCACGCGGGCGAGCGCACGCGAGCGCACCACATCGATGCACATGGCCAAGCCAAGAATTACCATGGCCAGTCCGCTGGGCTGCAAATGCACCTGCTTGAACAGCAGGCGCACAAATGCCTCGACAGATGATGTATACGGAAGTCGCCAGCAACAGTCCCGTTTCGACGAACGCGGAGAAATTTTCAAATTTTCCGTGGCCGTAAGTGTGCCCGGAATCGGCAGGCAGGTCGGAAACGCGCACGGAAAGCCACGTCAGGATCGCCGCGATCAAGTCCAGCCCGGAATGCAGCGCCTCGGACAGCACGCCCAGGCTGCCCGTGGCCACGGCCAAAAACACCTTCAGCGCCACAAGCACCAATGCGGAGCCGATGGACCCGAGCGCCGCCATCTGCTTGACCGATGTGGGAGTTCGCGTGATGGAGGAAAACCTCGAAAAGGATTATACGATGCAGGGGAGAAATGTAGCACAGGCACTCTGCCTGTGCGCTTTTCTAAGCGTTAAAAACATCCACAAAGTGATCCATCGCAAAAACCGCACAGGCAGAGTGCCTGTGCTACTAAAATCCAAAACGCCAATCAATCATCCGGCGCAAACGCCAGCAGCACATTTCCGGGCATGCCGCCGTTGCGCGGATATCCGGAATTGACGAACACCATGCCGCCGGCAACCACGGGCCCCGCGCCGTCGATCGAGCCGCCCTTTGCCGGCACTCCATTCACGGTGGAGTAAGTCTGCGCGGTTGTATCGAAATCCCAAAGCATCTCGCCGTCCTCGGTGCTGAATGCGCGCAAGTGGCCGTCGAGCGAGGGAGAAAATACAACGCCGGGAATCAACGACAGCGCGGCGGATTGCCCGGGGCTGCAGCCGGGCCGCGGCGGATCGCACGGGTGGCTTGGAGCGAACCAGGCCTTCGAGCCGTCCTCCAGATGCAGTGCTGTCAGCCCGCCGCCCTTTGCGGGATCGAACGTTGCGCCGCCCACGGGCCCGGCAGTACTCATGACGGCGGACACATCCGAGACGGCCGCGTACACCTTTTGCTCATCGCTGGCCATGCCCCACTGCACGCCTCCGTTGATGCCGCCTTTTCCAACGCGCGTCTGCCACAAAATTTTTCCCTTTGCGTCCGGATCAAACGCATAGACCATGCCGGATTTTTGTCCGGCTACAAGAATTTCCTTGCCGTTGGGCGCGCGCACCAGAATGGGTGACGAACCAAAATCGTAATCCGGGCCATTGGTTGTCGGGCAATTCACGCCTTTATTGCGGCACGAGGAGTTATAAGCGTCGTTGGCAAGCACTTGCGTGGACCACATCACGCGGCCTGACGTCAAATCGAGCGCCATCACGGCGTCGCTGGTGGCGGTCGCCGGAACGGAATAGTTGTCGCCTGTCGCCACGTACAGCAATCCTCGATTTGCGTCGATTGTTGGAGCCGACCAGATCGGAGCGCCGGAAGGTCCCCACTGCGCCGTGCCCACGCTGTTCGTGCCGGTTTTCCGCGGCGCGTCCACCATATACGTTTTCCAAATGACGGAACCATCGCCCGCGCGCAGCGCGGTGACGCTTCCGCGAAATGTGCAGCACACATATTGCGGATCAAGCGAGCGGGTTTCCTCCCAGGACGCGGCCGGAATGTAGACGATGCCATTCAGCGCCACGGAGGAACCCGTCAGGCGCGCGGCTTCGTGATCGTCGATGCGCTTTTTCCAGAGCGAGCTTGCCGGACTTGGCATCCAGCGCGTAGCCCCAGCCGATCAGGTCCGTAAAAATGAGCGTGGTTGCGGTGCCGCTCGCAACGGGAAGAATGGCTGCGCGCACCGGCCCATTGGCTTGATACACCCAGTGAGTGCAGCCGGTTTTCGCGTCGATGGCCTCGACCGCGCCGCTGGCGCTGCCCACGAACAGCGTGCCGTTCACAACAGTGGGCGCCGCAAACGCAGTGACGTCGCCCGGAAATCCAAGCGCCCATTTCAGCTTGAGGCGCCGAACCTGCCCCGGCGCAAGCCCCGCCCGTTCGCCCGTCTGGTAACGCGCATTGCTGGCAGTTGGGCTCCACCCAGCCCAACTATCGTTGGCCGAGCCGGACATGATGGAAACGTTCGCGGAACAGAATGCGCTGGCGGGCAGCGCCGCTTCTTCCACCTTCGTTCCCAGATAATTCGCTACTGCTTCGCGCTCCGCTCGATTGATGGGATAGGCCACGGCCATCATCAAGCCGAAATCAAGCGTGCGCAGAATTCGCGTGGCGGACAATTTCTGCAAGGCGTCCTTGGAAGGCGCGCGAGAAACCCCTTGATCGTGGCAACTCGCACAGCGCCTTTGGTAAACATCCGCGCCCGACGCAGGCGATGGGGCGGACGGAGACAAAGGAGTGGAATTCTGCGCCGCGCTTGCGGGAAGCGCACAAAGAAATGCGGCAACCATTGCAATGGAAAAAGACAATCTTGAGAAAGTCCGCGCGCGATTCATAGAAAGTTTCCTTGAAAGAATAGAAATCAGAAGGAATCTTACGACATTTTGAGCGCCATCGTGAAACGGATGCGGTTGCAGGCACGCTGCCTTGGGCTTCAGCCGTCAGCGGAAAAAAAGTAAACCATTTTGTCATTCCGAGCGAAGCGAGGAATCTCTCTTTCTTTTCGCGCGTTTAAAACCAGGAGAGATCCCTCGCTTCGCTCGGGATGACAAAAAATTGTGAAATTTGCTCCGTAGTCTGCCCAGCGCTGCCGCCGTGAATATCAAATTGCGCGGGAATCGATTTGCTGGCGCAGGTCGGCGATAAATTCCGCGACAGGGCGCGGGCCTAGATCGCCCTTACTCTGGTGGCGCACCGAGACGGTTCCGGCTTCGGCTTCCTTGCCGCCCACGATCAGCATGTAGGGAATCTTTTGCATTTGCGCGTCGCGAATTTTGGCCTGCAATTTTTCGTTGCGCTCGTCCACATGCACGCGGAATCCGGCCGCGCGCAATTCCGCGGCGACATTATTTGCGTACACCGCGAATTTTTCGCTGAGCGGCAGCACTTCCGCCTGCACCGGCGCGAGCCACACGGGAAACGCTCCGGCGTAATGCTCGATCAAGATGCCGAAGAAGCGTTCCACCGATCCCCACAGCGCGCGATGCACCATCAGCGGCTGATGGCGGTTGCCGTCTTCGCCCACGTATTCCAGGCCAAAGCGGCCCGGCAAATTGAAATCGAATTGCACGGTGGAAAGCTGCCAGGGACGGCCGATGGCGTCGATCAGCTTCACGTCGATCTTCGGGCCGTAGAAAGCGGCTTCGCCCTCAATGCGTTTGAAGGGCACGCCCAGCTTGGTGAGCGTATCCTGCAGCGCCGCGGTGGCGCGGCCCCAGTCCTCGGGCGAACCGGTGTAATTTTCCGGATGCTTGGGGTCCCAGTCGGAAAGCTCGACCACATATTTATCGAATCCGAAAGTTTTCATCACGCTGTGCACAAAATCGATGCACGCTTCCACTTCGGCTGCCACTTGTTCCGGCATGCAAAAAATGTGCGCGTCATCCTGAGTGAAGCCGCGCACGCGCAGCAGGCCGTGCAGCACGCCCGATCGCTCGTAGCGGTATACGGTGCCCAGCTCGGCGAGGCGCACCGGCAATTCGCGGTAGCTGCGCAGCCGCGATCCGTAGATCAGAACGTGCCCCGGGCAATTCATGGGCTTCAGCTGGTATTCGGCTTTTTCGACTTCCACCGGCTGAAACATATTTTCCTTATAAAATCCGGCGTGCCCGCTGGTCTTCCACAAGTCGAGCAGCATGATGTGCGGCGTAAAAACTAAATCGTAGCCGCGGCGCAGCAGTTCGTCGCGCAGCCAGTCTTCCATTATTTTGCGGATCAGCCCGCCCTTGGGATGCCAGAAGATCAGCCCCGGCCCGGCCGCATCCTGCACGGAAAACAGATCCAGCTCCTGCCCCAGGCGGCGATGGTCGCGGCGCTTGGCTTCCTCCAGGCGGTGCAGATATTCGTCCAGCTCCTGCTGCGTGTAGAAGCACGCGCCGTAGATGCGCTGCATCTGCGGGTTGCCTTCCTGGCCCTTCCAGTAGGCGCCCGCCACGCTCATCAGCTTGAAGGCGCGAATGCGTCCAGTGGAAGGGATGTGCGGCCCGCGGCAGAAATCGATAAATTTTCCGGTGGTGTAGAAAGACACCATCGGCTCGATGGCGCGCTCCTCCACCAGTTCGCACTTAAAACCCTGATCCCATTTGCGGTACAGCTCGATGGCCTCGGGCTTGGGCATCATCTTGCGCTCGTTGGGAATGTCCTGACCGGCCATCTCGCGCATTTTCTTTTCGATGCGCTCGAGGTCCTCGGGCGTGAAGGGCTCGGCGCGCACAAAATCGTAGAAGAATCCGGTGTCGATGGGCGGGCCGATGCCCAGCTTTACGTTTGGATAAAGTTCCATCACCGCGGCGGCCAGCAAGTGCGCCGCGGAGTGCCGCAGCACCTGAATCGCTTCGGGATCTTTTGGCGTAAGGATGGAAAGCTTTACGTCCTGATCAATGGGAGCGCGCAAATCGACCAGAAAACCTTCAGCGTTCGCGGCGGAGGTTAGGCGCGCTTCGGGAGCCGCATCGGGCGATGCTTCGGCTGTCGCACCGGCAGCGGCGAGCAGGCGCGTAAATCGGAGCGACGCGCGCCACCAGCGCTTCCTTCGCCAGGCGCGGCGAAATTTGCTGCGCGATCTGCGCCGCCGTGGTGCCCAGCGGCACTTCGCGGATTGCGCCATCCGGCATCGTAATTTGAATCATATCCATAAGTTTAGTTTTCGGCTTTCAACCGGCGAGTGCGAGTCGACGCTGCGCCCAGCGCCCGTGGAAACAACTACGCTAGCAGATGCTTCCGAGCACGGTCAAGGCGCGCATGGGGTGGGCGGTGGTGGACCAGGCTCCGAAAGGGCCGTTTATCAGGCCCGATCCAATTAGTTCAGAAAGCAGACTGCTTCCCTCGCCTTATTCCTGGGGATGCTCTCGCAAATATTGCCCCCACGCAGCAGGCATGATGTCGCTTTGATCGAGGCATGGGCGGATTCGAGTCAAGCAGGAAAGGTTAAGCTGCATTAGGCGGTGAATATCATCCGGATCGGCGTAAGGTGTGAAATTAACATACCCCTCTATGCAACCTTCACAACCACCAGGACGGCTGATGATGTAATTAGGATGGAGTGTGATTTGGTCGCCATCCAAAGTCCTGCCGTAATCAAGCCGTTGAACGCTATTTATGCTTGCTATCAGCGCATATTCAAACCAACGGTCCGAGTCCGCCTTGGGGATACGGTGCCAGTAGGTCTCGATGTTGACCAAGAATCCTTTGCTCCAAACATGTCCGTCACGCATCCCTACGGTTGCCGTAATCTTTGTAGGTCGCCCACCTATCACCATATATCCTTCGGTCAAGCTTGAGACCATCCGGACAAAGGGTCCTTCATCGTAAGACATTTTCAGCAACCAGCGCAGGTAATCATCCAGATGGACGAAAATTAGACTCCGAGAAAGGAAGCCGTACACAGGTTCCAGAAGCGTGATCTGGACCGAACACTCGGTGCGGTTGCATTGATCGTTGAATTTGCTTTCGCCCGCCCAATGCTTGAGTTGACGCTGAGCTTCTGGCCAAGGGGTTTTCCCCAATTCCAATGATTGCACCTGTGAGAGCAAAAGCTCGGCCCGGCTACGGTAAATGCATTGCTCGACTTGACTGGCAACCACTAGGAGAAATAACGCCACACTTACCCCAATCGATGCAATCAAGAGACACTTTTGCAGAATGCGGGTCACGATAGGATTAGACACCAAACCATCGCGCAGTGTGCCAATTATCCAAAAATCAAACGCTTACATTCGAGCGGAGCCGGGCCAAGTCCCGCCATGTCCTTTTCTCCAAAACTTGCCCGCCGCCATCGGGTGGGGCGTGTTGCGACCCTTCCGAGCGGCTGATAGAATCGAACTGCGGAACTATTCCGCGCGCCCCACATCAAATGGGGCAAGCCGTGCGAAAGGGCGGACGCCGGCTGTGTTTCCACTGATTTTGGCGGGGCCATCTGCGGCCAGCCAGTACACGATTCCAGCGACATGAGCGGCGTTGCAGCCTGCCGCGGAGGACACTTGGCTAAATACGATCTGGCAATCATCGGTAGCGGTCCGGGCGGATACAACACCGCGATTCGAGCCGCGCAATGGGGATTGAAAACACTGGTCATTGAAAAAGACGGTTACCTGGGCGGCACCTGCCTGCACGTTGGCTGCATTCCCACCAAAGTGCTGCTGCACACCGCCGAGATTTACGACACGCTTAAAATCTCCAAGGAATTCGGCATCGACGTGAAGGATTTTTCTCTCAACTGGGAGGCGGCGCTGGCGCGCAAGGAAATGGTCGTCAACCGGCACGCCAAGGGCATCGAATTTTTATTTCGCAAAAACAAAGTGGACAAAATGCAGGGCTGGGGCCGCTGGGCGGGCCCGGGCCGCGTGAGCGTGGAGAAGGACGGAAAAATCGAAGAGGTCGAAGCCACGCACATCATGTTCGGAACAGGTTCAGGGGCACGTTCGCTGCCCGGCGTGGATATCGACGGAACAACGATTCTCAGCAATATCGAGATATTGAAGCTGCCGGCCGTGCCCAAGACGCTGGTGATTGTCGGAGCAGGGGCGGTGGGAGTGGAATTTGCGTCCATCTTCAATTCTTTCGGCACGCAGGTCACCATGCTGGAAATGCTGCCGCGCGTGACGCCCATCGAGGACGATGAAATTTCCGCGGAACTGGAAAAATCACTGAAGAAAAAAGGCATCCAGATTTTCACCGAGGCCAAAGTGGAGTCAGTGAAAAAGGACGCGGCCGGCGCAACCGTTGCATTCACGGACAAGACGGGCAAGGCGCAAACCATTGCCGCCGAAAAAGTGCTGATGGCCGTGGGCCGCGTGCCCAAGACGGAAAATCTGGGCCTCGATAAATCGAAAGCAAAGCTGGAGCGCGGATTCGTTCACACCGGGCCATATATGGAAACCGCGGAGCCGCAGCTCTACGCCATCGGCGACATCGTGGCCGGAATGCCGCAGCTGGCGCACGCCGCGTCCATGGAGGGAATCACGTGCGTCGCGAAAATCACCGGCAAGCACATGCCTCCGATTGAAAAGACGCGCATTCCCAATTGCACGTATTGCGAGCCGCAAGTGGCGTCGATCGGCTTGACGGAGCGCGCGGCGCGCGAAGCAGGCTACGCGGTAAAAACTGGAAAATTTCCGTTCATGGGAAACAGCAAGGCCACAATTCTGGGCCACCATGAAGGTTTTGTGAAAGTGGTGACCGATGAAAAGACGGCCGAAATTCTGGGCGTGCACATCATCGGCCCGTACGCCACGGAAATCATTGCCGAGTCGGTGGCGGCGCTGCAGCTGGAGGCCACCGTGGACGATTTGATGTCCACCGTGCACGCGCATCCCACGGTCTGGGAAGCAATGTCCGACGCGGTTGCGGCCGTGCGCGGGCTGGCCATCAATGCTTAGAAATAAGCAATGCTTAGCAATATTGGATTTGAAATTTCAAATTTGAAATTTCAAATCGAGCCGATGATTCTACTTGGATTCGTTTGAAAGCTTGCCCAGGGCGCGCTTCCGCCGAAATCTGACTTCATGGCTGGCGCGCACGGACTCGTCAGGAGGGATGCCGCGATGGCCGAAACACCGCAGGGATATATCCAAAGAATTCTGGCGACACTTGGGGGGAGAGATCCACGAACGGTGCAGGCGGGCACGGCTGCGAAGCTGAAGCGCCTAGTCCAGCGCGCATCGCCCGCGAAGTTGCGCAAGCGGCCCGCACCGGGAAAATGGTCCGCGGGAGAAATACTTGCTCACCTCGCGGATTGCGAAATCGTAACCGGCTGGCGTATGCGGCAGATTCTGGGCGCGCCCGGAACGCCGATTCAAGCATTCGACCAGGACTCCTGGGCCGCCGCCGGCCATTATGAGAAGCGCGAAGCCCGCAAATCGCTGGAGCAATTCCGCGTGCTGCGAGAAGCAAACCTGGCGCTCTTGAAATCGCTCACGCCGGAGCAGCGCAAGCATCATGGCATGCACTCCGAGCGGGGCGTCGAAACCATCGACCATATTGTCTGCATGATGGCCGGGCACGACGTCAATCATGTGGCGCAGGTGGAGCGAATTCTGGCGGGCAGGAAAAAAAGTTAAGAGTCGGGAGTTTAGAGTTCAGTGTTTAGAATTAACGGGCAAACGAAATGAAAGAGTTGCTGGTTTTCGACCTTGGTCTCGTGGAATACGGCGCGGCGTGGGAGCTGCAGCAGCGTGTTGTTTCCGCGCGCAAAGCCGGGGCCATTCCCGACGTTCTCTTGCTGTGCGAACACCCACACGTGATTACGCTGGGCCGCAGCGGAAAAATTTCCAATCTTCGCGCCTCGGATCAGATGCTGCGCGAGAAGGGTGTTTCATTTTTTGAAACGAGTCGCGGCGGAGATATCACCTATCACGGGCCGGGACAACTGGTGGGCTATCCGATTGTGAATCTTGGCGAGATTCGCCGAGACGTTGCCTGGTATGTGCGCGGGCTGGAGGAAGCCATGATTCGCGCGACGGAGGGATTTGGGATTGCTTCCAAGCGCGTGCCGGGGTGCACGGGCGTGTGGGTGGATGTGCCGCGTCGGTTGCGGAAACGCGAAGTAGAGGAAGTTCAGGAAGTAAAGGATGTTGACGACCAGGAAAAAATCGGCGCCATCGGGGTGCACATCAGCCGCTGGGTGACTTCGCATGGATTTGCTTACAACGTATCGACGGACCTCGGCTATTTCGATTTGATTGTGCCGTGCGGAATCGTGGGGAAGCGGGCCACGTCGCTTGAAAAATTGCTGGGGCGTCGCGCGGAGATGAAGGAAGTCGCGCCGCGCATTTCCGCGCATCTCGCAGAAATATTCGGCCTTCAATTGCGGGCCAGCGATCGCGATGCGCTCGATGCGCTGCTCCGTCAGTTTGAAGAACGCGCGGCGCTGGCCCCGGTTTAAGATTGCTGGAAGCCGTTGTAGCCCGCCTCTTCAGAGGCGGGGATTTCCTGCGCGACGTCGACAACGACCCCGCCTCTGAAGAGGCGGGCTACAGTACGGCTAAAAGCGAATGGCAACCAACCTAACCCGCGAACAGCACCTGGAACTGTATTACTTCATGCGGCTCAATCGCGAGCTTGAGGAACAGATGGTGCGCCTGTTCCGCCAAAATAAAATTGTAGGCGGCTTGTATCCCAGCCTGGGTCAGGAAGCGATTTCCGTGGGCACAGCCTACGCGCTCGCTCCCGGCGACTGGATCGCGCCCATGATCCGCAATATCGGCGCTCTGCTGGTGCGCGGCTTCAAGCCACGCGACGTGATGACCCAGCACATGGCTCGCTACACCTCTCCAACGCTCGGCAAGGATGGCACCAGCCATTTCGGCGACCTGCATGAGCGGCATGTGGTGGCTCCGACTTCCATGCTGGGCGATTTGATTCCGGTAATGGCGGGGATTGCCATGGCGGGGCGCTATCTGGGCCAAAAAATCGTGACCATGACGTGGATCGGCGACGGCGGAACCTCTACCGGGGTGTTTCACGAAGGATTGAATTTGGCGGCCGTGCAAAAGGCTCCCTTTGTTTTGATTGTGGAGAACAATCAATGGGCCTACTCGACGCCTACGGAAAAACAATCCGCGCTGCGGGATCTTGCGGACCGCGCCAAGGCTTACGGAGTGAAGAGCGCCATTGTGGATGGAAACGACGTGCTGGCCGTGGAGCGCACCACGCGCGAAGCGGTGGCCTATGCGCGCGCGGGAAACGGGCCAGTGCTGATCGAAGCGAAAACCATGCGCATGCTGGGCCATGCGCAGCATGACTCCGCGGAGTACGTGCCGAAGAAGGTGCTCGAATCCTGGAAAAAGCGTGACCCGCTGGAGCTGTTTGAAAAAGTGCTGACCGAAAAAAAGTTGTGGGACGCAAAAACCAAAAAGGAAATCGACGAGCGCATTGCCCGGGAAATTCGCGCCGACGTGGAGTTCGCGGAAAACTCACCATTTCCTCCCCCGGAATCGACGGAAGAGGGAGTGTATTGCGAGGGCTGCCACACCATCCAGGCGGATTGGAAACGGCCCAAGGAAGAAGTGATGCCGCCGCGCTCCTCCGTGAAAGCCGAATGGCCGATGACATCTACTTTCGCTGCAGACTTCACGCGGCCTTCCAGCGCCGGCAAAGCAGCCGCGCCGAAGGCAAAGCCCGCAAAGAAATCGCTGCGCGCTGGCGTTCGTGCAAGGGTGGGACGCTGAGCATGCCCGAAACAACCTATCTCGAAGCCATTCGCCAGGCCATGCAGGAAGAAATGGATCGCGACCCCGCCGTGGTCCTGATCGGCGAAGATGTGGGAGTATATGGAGGGGCGTTCAAAACTTCCGAGGGCCTCTTGGCGCGCTTCGGCTGGGAGCGCGTGATCGACACGCCCATCAGCGAATCGGCCATCGTGGGCGCGGCGGTGGGAATGAGCTACGCGGGGCTGCGGCCGATCGCGGAGATGCAGTTCATCGACTTCATCGCCTGCGCGTTTAACATGATCACCAATTACGCAGCGAAATCGCACTACCGGTGGGGAGCGCCGGTGCCCATGGTGCTGCGCGGCCCGTCGGGAGGCGGCGTGCACGGCGGCATGTTTCATTCCGCAAATCCGGAAATGTATTTCGTGCACACGCCGGGTTTGAAAGTAGTCTGTCCGGCAACGGCCTATGACGCAAAAGGGTTGCTGAAATCGGCCATTCGCGACAACAACCCGGTGCTTTTTTTCGAGCACAAATATTTGTACCGCCGCATCAAGGAAGATTTGCCGGGAGACGATTTTACGGTGCCCATTGGAAAAGCCCTGGTGCGGCGCGAAGGGCGCGACCTCACCATCGTGAGCTACGCGGCCATGCTGCACACATCGCTCGAAGCCGCTGAAGAACTTTCGAGGGAAGGAATCGAGGCCGAGGTGATCGATTTGCGGACGCTTCTGCCGCTGGACAGCGAGACGATTCTTGCGTCGGTGCGCAAGACAAACAAATTGCTGGTGGTGCACGAAGATACGCGCACCGGGGGCATTGCCGGAGAAATCGCGGCCATCGTCACGGAAGAAGCTTTTGAGGATCTGGATGGACCAATCCGCCGTGTCACTTCGCTGGACACGCCGGTGCCGTACGCGCCCAGTCTTGAGGAGTATTTCATGCCCAATGTCGGAAAAGTGGTCGCGGAGGCGCGGGAATTGGCAAAGTATTAGTAGAATTATCTCGAACCTGAAAAGAGGAAACCCATGGCCGTTGACGTCATCATGCCCCAGATGGGCGAAAGCATATTCGAAGGGACCATTACGCGATGGCTCAAGAAAGCGGGGGATCGCGTGGAGCGCGACGAGCCACTGTTCGAAATTTCCACCGACAAGGTCGATGCGGAAATTCCCGCGCCTTCCGCTGGCGTGCTGAAGGAAATCAAAATAAAAGAGGGGCAAACCGTGCCCATTCAAACGGTGGTCGCGGTAATCGAGGCGGCCGGATCGGATGCGGCTGTCGCTCCCGCCGCGCCTGCCGCCGCTCCGGCAGCGGAGAAAGCTGCTGCGCCAAAAGCTCCCGTAGCGCCCGCTGCTCCCGCAGTTTCCTCGCCTGCGCCGCCGGCGCAGGCAGCTACAAGTGTCACGCCTTCGGCACAACAGCCGAAAACGAGCAGCGACGGCCAAAAAATTCGAAGTTCCCCGCTGGTCCGCAAGCTTGCCAAGGAACACAACGTGGATCTCGCGTCCATGGAAGGAAGCGGCGCGGGCGGACGCATCAGCAAGAAAGATATTCTGGACGCGCTGGCCACGGGCGGCGCGAAGCCCTCCGCTCCAGCAGCGCCGGTGTCCACGCCCGCGCCATCCGCTGCGCCGCAAGCGACTGCTCCCGCCCCACCTCCTGGACCCGGCGGCGCGCTCGTGCATCCCGCGCTGGAGAACGCCGTGCCGCGCGAGCGGATTTATTTCGGCAAGTATGAGGCGCAGCCCATGAGCAACATGCGCCAGCGCATTGCCGAGCACATGGTGGCCTCCAAGCACGTTTCGCCGCACGTCTACTCCATCGACGAAGCGGACATGACGCGCATCGCCAAAATCCGCGAAAGTTCCAAGGCGGCGTTCGAAGCGAAGTACGGCACCAAGCTCACCTACATGCCCTTCTTCGTGCGCGCCTGCGTGGAGGCGCTTGCGCGCCTATCCCACGGTCAACGCGTCGTGCGACGGAGCCACGGTAGTGCTGCACCGTGAGATCAACGTGGCCATTGCCGTGGCGCTCGATTGGGGTTTGATCGTGCCGGTGCTGAAGAACGCCGAGGAGAAAAATTTCCTGGGCCTGGCGCGCGGCATGAACGATCTCGCCGAACGCGCCCGCGCCAAAAAGCTGAAGCCCGAGGAAGTTCAGGAGGGCACTTTCTCCATCACCAATCCCGGCGTGTACGGCGGGCTGATGGGTCTTCCGGTAATCAACCAGCCGAACGTGGCCATTCTGGGTATCGGCGCGATTCAGAAGCGCCCCATGGTGGTGGACGACGCCATCGCCATCCGCTCCATGGTGTACTTGACACTTTCCTACGATCACCGCGTGGTGGACGGCGCGATCGCCCACCAGTTTGTGGGCAAAGTGAAGGCGTATCTGGAGAGCTGGAGCGAGGAAATTCTTTAGAAGCCGCGACTCGTGGTCCGTGCTCCGTGGCCCGTGAAGGACAATTCGCAATCAGTCGAGGGTTGACAATTTAGTCCCGACGGAAGGGCGGGGCGAGACCATCCTCACCGGCATGGATCGGATCATTAACTCAAAATATTAACTTCGATTTGTAACCAACTACGCCTTAAGAAATTCACACAGACACGGTCACGGGTCACGGGTCACGGGTCACGGGTCACGGGTCACGCGCTCTCTGCTTTCAGCACCGGCGCCACATCATGCGCCCACTTGCGCAGTTCTGCCAGCGGAACCACGCGAATATCGCTTTCGACGAGAATCCCTGAAACAAACTGATCTCGCACATTGCTACGCACGGGTTGGCGTTCCGTGACGGCCAGGAATTCCGTGTGAGGAATGCGTTCGCGTATGGCTCCGGCCGTGTAGGCGAGAAGTTTGGCCTGTCCCGGATCGCGCCCCAGCGCCACGGAATGCACGAAGCCGCGCGTGCCGTTGCGGCGATAAGCGAAATCGATGCGCATGGGATCGCCGGGAAGGGTGAACTCCTCGACGCGCACGCTGCGCTGCATCAATCGCAGGATTTTTTCGGTGCGAAAATAATCCGCGGCCTGTGCGCGCACGTCGTTGCGCGTGCGGATTTCCACCACGCCGCGGCGCGCTTCGCGCAAAGGCTCGACCTGTTCGCGGAACAGGCGGTCCAGTTCAGCGTCGGGATCGCGGGCCAGGAGCCCCTTGCGGGGAGCCAGTTGCAGGGCGTTGGATAATGTTTCGTCGAACTTTTCCAGAATGGTCTCGGCCTCCATTTCGCGTCCCGCAAACTGACGCTGAAACTCCCCGGGCAGGCGCAGCAAAAGTTCTTCGTCCGCCGCAGGGTGCATGCGGCGCAGGCGGGCGAGGTCGGCGGGCTCTTCCAGCCAGCGCTGGCGCACGCGCCCCGTTGCGGGATCCAAGAGCAGCACGCCGATGTTGACCCACTCGTCGCGAATGAGGTTGGGCTGGTAGCGCACCACGTGATAGGCGCAAGTTTGCAATGTTTCTTCAGGCATATTTCACCTTCCAGTTTGGGAAAGGATCGCGGCCGGAATTTCGGGCCGAGAAAATAAGTTCGCGCACGCGTTCACGCCGCCGGTAGAGCCGCTCGATCAGCCGTTCCACGGCGTCCCAGTCGCCTGCGTACCACTCCGGTGGAATCTGGGAAGCCTCTTCGCCCAGCACGCGTTCGGTAATTTGATTCTCCAGGCGCCCTAGCCAGGGCTCGAAAGCGTCCATTCCAGCCACGCCCTGGTAGACGCGCTGCCGCGTGTACAGCCCGCGCAGCGGCGCGTCCGGAAAATCCCATTCTCCCGCGTTGAAGCAAAAACCGAAGTCGATCATCATGGCCGTGTATCCTGCTGCTGCATAGCCGCCCGCTGCATCGCCCGGCGCAGGATTCCCAGGCCCTGCAGCGCCGCCCGCCGCGGCCAGATCGCCTGGATCGCGGAAAAAAATGGCCTGCCGCCCATTGGTGTTGCAAGTCCACTTGTCGAGGACCAGCACGCCCAGAAAATCCGAAAGATTGCACACCGCCAGGAGCTGCTCGTCCGGCAAAAAATCGTGCACCGTCATGCGCGCCGGATGCCCGGGGAATTGCGATCCGAATTGTTTTCCCGCCGCGCACGGTTTCCTGCCCAGGCCCAATTGCATCACCAGGTCCGGTGTGTAGGCGATGATATCCGGGCGCACATCGACCACTTCCACCTGCGGCACACACAATCCCAGGCGCGCCGCCAGGCGTGTAGCCAGCATTTCATTGGCCAGAATTCTCAAGTGTTGCGGATTGTTTTGGAATTTTACGATGTAATACGCTTGATCGTCGCAGCGCATCAGATGGGCCTGCGCCCCACCGCGCATCCGTCTCACATGCTCGACGGCAAGTTTCATGACAACCATGCTAGTCACGCACGGCTTCAGCCGCAAGAAAATAGTTCCGCTACGGGAATTGAAGATTACCTGACGGGGAATTTACGGGGCATGCATCAAGATGAAACACAGCACAAGATTGCGCCAAAATGAAACGAAGGCCCAGGAATTCCCCCAGGCCTTCGTCCACAATTCTTTTTGAGCTAAGGAATGCGCTTATCGCTTCTTGCCGCGCTTGGCAGCTTTCTTTGCAGGCTTTTTCTTGGCAACTTTCTTTGCTTTTTTCTTGGGCGCGGGCTTGGCTTTCTTCTTGGCTTTTTTGGGCGCCGCTTTTTTAGCGCTCTTTGCCGGCGCTTTTTTCTTTGCCGCCGGTTTGGGCGCCGCAACCGTCTGCTCAGCAGCCGCCGCACCGGGGCGCTCGGTGATTACCAGTTCCTCTTCAGTCTCCTCTTCAATCACCTCTTCCGGATCGCCGCCGAGTTCTTCTTCCTCAAAATGCACGAACTCGTTTTCTTCGCCCTGATCTTCTTTTTCGTAGGCCATCTGCGTTCTCCCTTCGATTCGTCGTCATTTCGAGGAATTCAATGGCGTGTGAAGCCATCGCGGGCATATAAACGGAATCCGCATTGTTTGTCAAGAGTTTGCCTGACGAACATTCCTCCGTTTATTGCACGGTGTTCCAGCGCCGCGTGTGCATTCCAAATGCCGCAGGCAGAGCCTGGGAATAACCGCGAACCCGCTCACAATATAGGGATAAGTTGGAATAAAAAGCAAGACGGGACTATCGAGTCGGTAGAATTGTCAGCGTATCGCCCACCTGCAGCGGCCGGCTGAAAAGAAAACGGTTTCCTGCCTGAATGGCTTCCACCGTGGTCTGATAGGCGCGTGCGATGGACCAAAGCGTTTCGCCCTGCTTCACGCGATGCATCACCGTGCTGCTGGGGCGCGCTTCCATGATGGGCAGACGACCGCTGCTATTCCCCCGCCCAGCCACCAGTGTCTCATGTGCAGATGCGCTTTTGCTCTTGGTTTGCTGCTGCGCCTGCGGAGCAGGCGTCATGCCGCCGGGATAAATTCGCAGAGAAGTGCCGCGCACCACATGGTCGGCTTTCAGGTGGTTCCACTGGCGTAATTCGGCGGGCGTCACATCAAACTCGTCGGCGATTGTGGCAATGGTGTCCGTGCGGCGCACCCGGTAGCGGATCAGCTTCCCGGTGGAGGTCTCGGTTCGAGCGGCGGCCGGAATGATCAACTTCAAGCCTTCTTCTAAAGACGCTCCCACGGCCAGATCGTTAGCGTCCGCCACTTCCGCGGAGGAAACGTGGTATTGCTTGGCAATGGAGGAAAGCGTCTCGCCCTGCTCCACTTTGTGGCGGCGCCAGCTCACCCACTTTTCCGGGGGAATGGCGGCAATTTCGGCGAAAAAGCGCTCTGCCGTTCCTTCGGGTAGGCTCAAAACGAACTCTGGATCGGGCGGTGTGACCAGGCGCAACAGCTCCGGATTCATGCTGCGCAGCGATTCGAGGTCAGTATCAATCGTTTCGGCCACCAGACGCAAATCGATAGCTTGCCCGGGCTTAACCTTGTCGGCCTTGAGCGCTGGTTCGGCATCGAATTCGATGCCGTATCGCGCCGGATCCTTGGAGATCAAGGTCAGCGCCAGAATAATCGGCACGTAATTCATGGTTTCCTTGGGCAGCACATTGCGGTGGTACAGCTCCCAGAAATCGGCGTAGCCGGTTCGTTCCACGGCATGCTGAACGGCGCCCGCGCCGGAGTTGTAAGCAGCCATGGCCAGATACCAATCGCCAAACTGGTCATACAGATCGCGCAAATCGCGTGCAGCGGCTCGCGTGGCTTTTTCCGGGTCCTGGCGCTCGTCCACCCACCAGGTCTTTTGCAGCCCGTATTTGCGCCCGGCAAAGGACATGAATTGCCACATCCCGCGCGCGCCCGCCTTGGAAACTGCTTGAGGCAGGAAGGCACTTTCCGCCTGGGCCAGGTAAATCAAATCCTGCGGCAAACCTTCTTCTTTCAGAACTCGCCGCACCATTTCCCGGTAGCGTCCCGCGCGGCGCAGCCCTGTCTCCACGATGGCGCTTCCGCGGGGCGTCTTAAAATAATTCAGGTAAGCAAGCACAGGATCGTTCACTGTCAGCGGGAGATCGTGGTCCACGGCGCTTACTTCGCCTTCGGCGCGGCCTCGCAGATTGGGATCGAATTTTTCAGGCTGAGGAATGGGCTCCTCGGCGATTTCATCGATGGGGGCGGGCGTGGATTTCTGCTCGCTGAAGCCGTCGCCCGCGCGGAAGGCTTCCAGCTCGTCCAAGCTCACGGTGTCAATAATGTGATGATATAAAGCGCTCAATCGCTGGTCGCCATCGAGATCGAAACCGCTGGCCAGCAACTGGTCAAGCGCTTCGTCAAACTCATCGCGCGCCTTGCCCAGGTGGCCCGCCTTAAAATCCTGCTCGCCCGCGTCAAATGCCGCCTGGCTCTCCGCTGCAAGCTGTTCGGGTCCAAAGGGAGCGCGAACGAAAAGTGGTGTGAGATTCTTGTTTTGCGCGGTGAGTGGCAGAGGAGTCTGCACAGGCTCCTGGGAAGGCAGGGCGATTTGAGTTGGGCGCACGTGAACGGATTTCTTTGCCGTATCTTCACACCCGGCCAGGCCGACAACTACACCGGCAGCGATGAAAAGCCAAGTCGCCGAATTTTGCGCGCGATTACCCATAGGAATATTTTTGAAACGGCAAACTGTGCCGCTCCCCCTCATTGAAGAGAGCACTATGCATGCCAAACTTGCAGCATGGTTCCCGCCACCAGGAACCCAACACTCTGATTGTAGATCAGATGCCCCCAAACAGGTCAATAGAGATTGCAACACCCTGTTAATATTCACTTAACCCCAAGACAGGAAGGATTTTAGGCTAGGGCCTGCTTCAGGTCGGCGATGAGGTCGCCGGGGTCTTCGAGGCCAATCGACATGCGAATCGTGCCGGGTGATACTCCCGCCACGGCCAGCTCCCGGGCGCTCATGCGGTGGTGGGATGTGTAGATTGGTAGCACAATGAGTGATTCGACTCCACCCAGGCTGGCGGCCAGCAGGAAGATTCGGGACTTGTCGCTGAAGCGGCGAGCGGCAGGCAGTCCGCCCTTCATGTCGAAAGCCAGCATTCCGCCAAAGCCGGTCATTTGCCGTTTTGCCACTCCATGGTCTGGATGGGAAGAAAGTCCCGGGTAGTAGACCCGCTCAATCTTCGGGTGGCGTTGCAAAAAGCGCGCCACGGCCATGGCGCTTTGGCACTGCCGCCGGACGCGAATTTCCAGAGTCTTCAGTCCGCGAATCAGCAGGTAGGCGGGATCGGGATCCATTGATCCACCCAGGCAAATCATCATTTCACGGACCTTGGCGATTCGTTCTTGGCTTCCCGCGACGGCGCCCGCCACAATGTCCGAATGCCCGGCCAAGTATTTCGTGGCGCTGTGCACGACCAGATCGAAGCCGAGATTGAGAGGCTTCTGCAAAATGGGCGTGGCAAAAGTATTGTCGATCATCGATACAAGTTTGTGCTTCTTGGCCACACCCACAGCCTTCCTCAAATCCACGAGGCCCAGGGTTGGGTTGGTGGGCGTTTCCACGTAGAGCGCCCGGGTCTTTGCGTTTACCAGGCGATCCATGCCTTCCAGATTGGCCGCCACGTGATGCACGCGAATTCCAAAGCGCGGCAGGATATCCCTCATCATGCGATAGGAGCCGCCATACAGCTGGCGCGTGGCGATCAATTCGTCCCCGGACTGAAGCATGCAGAGCAAGGCGCTGGAGATCGCTGCCGACCCCGAGGCTGTCACGAGGGCGGCTTCCGAGTTTTCCAGTTGCGCGATTTTTGTTTCGGCTACGGCTAGCGTGGGATTGCCATAGCGCGTATAGATATAGGCCTTGGATTTGCCCTCGGCCCAGCGCTTCATTTCCGCCGTGTCCGCAAACGTGAAGTTCGACGATCGAACGATTGGAGTGGTGACCGGGCCATTGATCCCGGGCTTCAATTCACCGCTATGAATGGCCAGGGTCGCGTCGGCCCATCGGGCGGAAAGTTTCTTTGGCATGATGCAAAGATTCTTTCACAAGCGAAAGGGCGAACAACCTCCAATTTGGCCTAACCGCAAAGCGGAGAGTCCGCCCTTCCTCGTTTCCTGTTTCCCTGCCTCTTTACCCCCGTGCCTCCATTCCCTTGACGTGTTCCTCTTCTTCCACTTCCACTCCACGTGCAGCCCTGGCCGCGGCAATCACCTTCTCGGCGATTTCAGGGGGCACGTAGTCGTAGTTCGAATATTCCATGGTGTAGGTGGCGCGGCCCTGCGTCATGGACGTCAGAGTTGTCGCATAATTCAGCATTTCGGAAAAGGGAACTTGCGCCTTGACCGTCACGCCGGTGCCGCGCACCTCGCTGCCGTTGATCCGCCCTCGCCGCGAGCTCAGATCGCCCATGATGTCGCCCGAATACTGCTCCGGCGCATGAACCTCGACATGCATCACCGGTTCCAGAAGCGCGGGGCGAGCCTGCTTCATGCATTCTTTAAACGCAAGCGAGCCGGCGATCTTAAAGGCCATGTCCGAGCTGTCCACGTCGTGGTACTTGCCGTCATAGAGGATCGCTTTGAAATCCACTACCGGGAAGCCCGCCAGGTATCCGCGCTCGGCCGAGGCGCGGATGCCTTTCTCGACCGAGGGAATCCAGTTCTTGGGAATCGCGCCGCCGAAAATGTCGTCCACGAATGTGATGCCCGTGCCACGCGCGCCCGGTTCCAGCCGGACGCGGCACACACCGAACTGCCCGTGTCCGCCGGTTTGCTTCTTGTGCTTGCCTTCGGCGTCGGCTTTGCCGCGGATGGTTTCGCGGTAGGGCACCTTGGGCGGATGCAGCTTCAGGTCCACGTGGTAGCGCTTGTGCAGCTTGGCGACCACCACTTCGATATGCTGCTGTCCGGAGCCTGCCAGGAGAAATTCCTTAGTCTGCGGATCACGCGAAAAACGCAGCGACGGATCTTCCTCCAGAATCTTGTGAAGCGCCGGACCGATCTTGTCCTCATCCGCGCGCGTCTTTGGCTCGACCGCAAACGTAATGGAAGGTTCGGGGATGTGCGGCAGCGGGTAGTGAATGGGCGCCGCCTTGTCGCCCAGCGTGTCGCCTGTGTATGTTTCCTTGAGTTTCGCGACGCAGCCCAGATCTCCCGTATGCAATTCCGGTAACTCGGAGGCTGTCTTTCCCTGCATCACTTGTATGTGCTGCAGCCGTTCGCTCGTGCCGCGGGTGAAGTTCTGCGGCATGGCGTCGTTTTTCAGCACGCCGGACATGACCTTGAAATAAGTGATCCGCCCGGAAAAGGGATCGGCCAGGGTTTTGAATACGAAAATGGAGAGCGGCTCGGCGTCGCCGATTTTTCGTTTTATTTCGCCGCCCTTGCTGGCGGTCTCACTGTGGCCGATGGCCGCGCCGCGCTGTGACGGGTCCGGAAACACATCGACCAGCAGATCGAGCAAAGTGGCGCTGCCGATGTTGTGCAGCGCGGAGGTCAGCACCACCGGGTACAGTGTCTTGGCCTGGAACTCCTCGCGCAGGCCTTTCATCAAATCCTCGATGGGCAATGTGCCTTTCTCAAAAAATTCGGCCATTAGCTCGTCCTCGCCCTCGGCCACTTTTTCCACCAGCGTTTCGTGCGCGGCCTTGGCTGCCTCGGCCAGGACCTCGGGAATTTCTTCGATCTTGGGTTTGCCGTCGCCGTCCGGCGAGTAGAAGTGGGCTTTCATGGTGATCAGGTCGATCACGCCGCGAAACCCTCTCTCCGAGCCGATGGGCAACTGCAGCGGCACCACGTTGCGCCCGAATACGCGCTCCAGCGATTCCATGGCTCGATCGAAATTGGCCAGTTCGCGATCCATCCAATTAATGCAGAAGGCGCGCGGCAAATCGTACTCAATGGCGTAGTCCCACACTTTTTCCGACACCACCTGCACGCCCGCCGCGGCGTCCACTACGATCAGCACGGCGTCCGCCGCCACGAACGACGCGCGCGTATCGTTCAGAAAGGTGCTGTAGCCCGGCGTGTCCAGAAAATTGATTTTTATTTTTTCCGCGTGGCCACCTTTTGCGAGCTGCGCGGGGGGCGCCCACTCGGCGTAGGCCAGGCCCGTCTGAATGGTAATTTTCCTGGCGATTTCTTCCTCGTCCCAATCCGTGACTGTATTTCCCTCGGCGACCTTTCCCAGCCGGGAGGTCATCCCCGCGGTAAATAATAACGACGACACCAGCTGGGTTTTCCCCGTGTCGCCGTGGCCGGCAATTCCCACATTGCGTATGGATTTCGTTTCGTAGGCTTTCATCGTTCTACCCCCTGTGCGCCGCGGGCGGTGGGCGTGGCCCGCAGTGGCGGGCCGCCGCACCAGTGAGTTGCGGCGAATTGTCTGGAAGGATGAAGGCGTGTATTCCGGATTCCCGGAAGCGCCCCCCTATTTGGCGGATGCTAGCACGATGCCGCCCGCGCGGCAATCTCTCTCGGCGCCACGCGGTGGGCCAGTTTTCCCTAAGACGACGCACTCGGTTGACTATGGCGTTCTTCCGCCCTGGATTGATTTCCCTACTTCATTCCGGCGGGGCAGGTGGCGCTTGCCCACTTTGCCGTTGCAGAATAATTTCCGCTCATGGCCCCCGCGGGGCCGTCCAATGTAAGTTGCCCCGTCCCTTTAACGTTTTCGGAGTCGAGGGCCTCCAGATGAATATTAAAGTCGACCTTCCCTTGGCCTTCGGGCATGCACGTACCCGTCGCGTCCATCTTGCTGCCCGTCGAAGTCTGAACGGTCCAGTTACACTTGTCCTTGGGATCGGTAAACGGATACTTATCCAGGTCTTCTTTCTTTACACATGACTTATAGGTGTTAGTGGTTGGCTTTGGGAGCCCGTTAATTGTGTTGGTCATGGTCACCTGCCAAAGACCTGTCTTCACGTTGAGCGGTTCCAGAGTTGCCGCCAAAACAGCGATCCCCGACAAAAGAATTGCGGTAAGCAGAATCGACTTTCGCATCTCTTCCTCCTTGAAATTTTGGAAGTACTCACGGCCGGCTTCAAAAGCGTGGCGATCATTATGTTCGTGGCTGCCCTCCGTCTCCAGAGAGGTATTCCCGAACGAGGAAAAACCGAGAACATCTTAGCTCTATACACCCAACGGAAATGCGCCGCAAGCGCGGAAAGCGTTTCCGCAACCCTTATAAAAAGTCACATTCCGAATGGCACCTTGCAATCAACTAGACGAACCGGGACCGCCGCGCAAGGCCTTTGCTATACTCGGGACGTGACGATCAAGAGATTGGACCACATCAGCGTCGTCGTCGATGACCTTGCAGCAGCTATTGCTTTTTTCACCGCGCTCGGGATGACACTCGAAGGCGAGGCGCCGATCGAGGGCCCGTGGGTGGACCGCATAAACGGGCTCGAAGGTGTCCAAGTCCATATCGTTATGATGCGGACCCCGGATGGGCATGGGCGGCTTGAGCTGACGAAGTTTCGCAATCCAAAACTGGTCAAGGTCGAACCGGCGATCGCCCCGCCGAACACGCTAGGCCTCCGGAGCGTCATGTTTGCAGTGGAAAACCTCGACGAGACTGTCTCTCGACTGCGTGCCGAGGGTGCCGAACTCGTCGGCGAGGTGGCCCAGTACGAGGACAAATACAGGCTCTGCTACATTCGAGGCCCTGCGGGCGTTATCGTCGCGCTGGCCGAGGAACTCTTCTGAAGCGTTCACCGCCTGAGCCGGCAGGGCTTGTCGAAAACTGGCACACTTCCCAGTAGCACAGGCACTCCTGCCTGTGCGGTTTTCGCGATTGATAATTTTTGGGAATGCGCTCAGCGTTTAGAAAAGCGCACAGGCAAGAGTGCCTGTGCTACTCGCGCTGCCTTACTGCGGAAAATTTCCGGTGAACACAACTTGCGATTTGCGCGGGTCGGAGCGGCGAATCTGGCCGATGCGGTAATATTTTTCGCGGCGGCGTTTTAATTCGCTTTCCAGGGCGCGATGGTTTTCGATGGGCACGACCAAGATCATGCCCACGCCCATGTTGAATGTGCGCAGCAAATCGTCGCGTTCCAAGTTTGCCGAGCCCGGCGAGATAGGTAAAAATTGGCGGCACGGGCCAGGAGCCCAGCTCGATTTCCGCCTGCACGCCTCGCGGTAGCACGCGCGGCAAATTTCCGGGGATGCCTCCGCCGGTGATATGCGCCATGGCCGAGAGCCAGCCGCGCGCCACGGTGGTCTTCAGCATGGGCCAGTAGCAGCGGTGCGGGCGCAAGAGCTCCGCGCCGATCTTGTTGCTGACCTCTGCAACGTAGGATTCCGGGTGCAGGCCGGCGTGATCGAATACAAGTTTGCGCGCCAGCGAATATCCATTTGTGTGTAGCCCCGTGGAAGGAAGCGCAAAAAGCAAATCGCCCGGTTTCACGGCACTTGTTTTTTTAAGATTGGCGCGTTCGATCACGCCCACGATAAAGCCCGCAAGATCGTATTCACCGGGCGCATAGAAGCCCGGCATCTCCGCCGTTTCGCCGCCGATCAGCGCGCATCCAGCCGTGTGGCAGGCGCGCGATATTCCCTCGACCACCTGCTCAACCACGTTGGGATCCATTTTGGACATGGCCAGATAATCGAGGAAGAAAAGCGGTTCCGCGCCCAGCGTTAGAATGTCATTGACGCAGTGATTCACGAGGTCCGCGCCAACCGTCGAGTGAATATTCATGGCCATGGCGATTTTCAGTTTGGTGCCCACGCCATCGGCGCTGGACACCAGCACCGGCTCTTTCCATTTCTTATCCAGCGCGAACAATCCGCCGAAGGAGCCGATCCCGCCGATCACTCCGCGCGTAAATGTGCGCGATGCCAGCCGCCGGATGCGCTGCTTGGCCTGATCCGCAAGCGAAATATCCACACCTGCCTGGGTGTAGTCCATGAACCTTGAACTCTTTCTGCCGTGGCGAGAGGAGCCGCGCGGCGTGCTGCCGCTCGATAAAAACAATGGTGCGGATAAGGTCCCAAAGGTAGCACGGGCATTCTTGGCGGAGCGGTCTCCCCGACTTTCACTTATTCAAAGGACTTTACATCGCAAAAAGCGCACAGCAAGACTGCCTGTGCCACTGAAATCCGCCCATCAGAATAATTTGAAGATACGCCGCCAGCGCACAATGCTGGGATGCAGCAGAATGCTGGCATACGCCATCATGCGGTCGCGCACGTGCCCCGGATTCCAGGTGTCCTCGGGAGCGTCGATGGACATGTAGACCATCACCGGCGTGCCAATAATATTGTCGCGCGGCACGAAGCCCCAGTAGCGGCTGTCGTAGGAATCGTCGCGGTTGTCGCCCATCATGAAATATTCGCCCGCAGGCACCGTGACCGGGCCGTAATTGTCGGTGGGGTTGGGCGGGTCCGCGCGGTACGGCTCGATCAGCGCCTTGCCGTTGATGGATACCACGCCTTCGCGAATTTCCAGCTGGTCTCCGGGCAATCCGATCAGGCGCTTGATGTAATCCGGCGTTCCCGGAAGCGGCGCGCGGAACACGATAATTTGCTGGCGGCGAGGATCGCGCCACAGGCGCATGTGCAGCGGCGTCATGGGCAGTTCGGCTTCGTAACCGAAGCGGCTCATCAGCAGGTGATCTCCCACAAGCAGCGTTCTCTCCATGGAGCCCGAGGGAATCACTCGCGCCTGCACAATCGTTCCGGTGATGAACAGGAACGCCAGGATGACCCACAGCCAGGACAGCGCCTCGCGCAGGATAATTTTATTTAGGTCCGGTTTTGCTTGCGTCGCGACCGGGAGTGTTTCATCAGCGTTCATTTGGCACCACCTGAGCTTCCACAACTGGAGTTACTTCAATTTCCACCAAACGTGATTCCAGTTCGGCCTGCGAACCGTCCACCGGATATACGCCCGTATAGCACGACGTGCAGAACGAGCCGCGCGTATCGTCCACGGCGCGCTGCAAATTAGGAAGCGAGACGTAGCCCAGTGTATCCGCGCCCAGATATTGGCGAATTTCTTCGATGGAGCGCTGCTGGCGATCCGAACGGGGTGATGCGGGATCGAGCTTGGCCTCAAAAGCTTCCAGCTGCTCGGGCGAAAGCCTGGGGCGCACACGCGATTCGTCCGAGGCGATTAGTTCCTCGCGCGTGGGTGTGTCCACGCCGTAGTAGCACGGCGAAATTGTAGGCGGGCAGCTGATGCGCATGTGAACTTCCGCGGCGCCGGCTTCGCGCACCATGCGCACGATCTTGCGGCTGGTGGTGCCGCGCACAATGGAATCGTCCACCAGCACAACGCGCTTGCCGCGCAGAATATCCGGCACCGGGTTGAGCTTCAACTTCACGCCGAAATCGCGGATGGATTGCTGCGGCTCGATAAACGTTCTGCCCACATAATGATTGCGAATCAGGCCCATGCGAAAGGGCACGCCGGATTCCTGCGAATATCCCACCGCGGCCGGCACGCCTGAATCGGGCACGGGCACCACCACGTCTGCGGGCACGCCGATGTTCGCGCGCCAGCATGCGGCCCAGCATTTCGCGGCTTTGCTCGACCACGCGGCCGAAGACAAGGCTGTCAGGCCGCGCGAAGTAGACATGCTCGAAAATACATTGTTGCAGCGGTTTTTCCGCCGCGAAGCGCAGGGACTCGATGCCAGCGCGCGAGATGCGCAGCATTTCTCCGGGCTCGATGTCACGCACGTAAGTCGCGCCAATCAAGTCAAACGCGCACGTTTCCGACGCGACCACCCATGCGCCGTCGAGCTGGCCCAGCGCCAGCGGGCGGAATCCGCGCGGATCGCGCAGCGCGTACATTTCGTCGCGCGTCAGCACCAGCAGCGAATACGCGCCCTCCACCTGATTGAGCGCATCGGCCAGCGCGCTGGAAAGATTTCGCGCCTGGCTGCGGGCGATGAGGTGCACGATCACTTCGGTGTCGCTGGTGGTTTGAAAAATCGAGCCGCGATGTTCCAGCGTGCGGCGCAATCGCGCCGCGCTCGGCAGATTGCCGTTGTGGCCGAGAGCCAGCTTGCCCTTGTTGCAGTCGATCACGATGGGCTGCGCGTTCATCAGGGAAGTATCGCCGGCTGTCGAATAGCGCGTGTGTCCCAGCGCCGCATCGCCCGGCAGGCGCGCCAGCACGTGGGGCTGAAAAATATCGGCCACCAGGCCCATGCTTTTTTCGAGATAGCAGTTCGCGCCCGTCGCTGGAAACGATGCCGGCGGATTCCTGGCCGCGATGCTGCAGCGCGTAGAGGCCTAGATAGGCCATCTTCGCTGCCTCGGGATGGCCAAAGACGCCGCACACGCCGCAGTGATCGTGGAACCGGTCGTTCTCAATTTCGATCAGGCTGTTCATTCTGCCTTTCGGAGATCCTTCGTGCTCAGAAGCCGTTCGATGGCTCCGTTCCAACCGTCAGCGAGAGAGGGGACTTCGGCGCTGACTGCTGTGCGGCCATTTAATTGGATGCGGAATTCGCCGCGGGTGACACGGCCAAGCTCCGCGACTGCCACTTCATATTGTGCCGCAATCCGGCGCACAGCGGCAACATTTTCGGGAGTAACCGATACGACGGCGCGCGCGCCTCGTTCGCCGAAGAGCGCCGCTTCGTCCGGTTCGTTGCTCGTCGAGAGATATTTGCGCGGAAAGGCCATTGCTTGCGAAGCACGATTCCGCGAGCGTTACAGCGATGCCGCCGTCGCTTACGTCGTGCGCGGATTGAACTTTGCCGTCGCTCGCGAGCGCAATCAGCGTTGCGATCAGTTTTTTTTCTGCTGCAAGATTAATCGCCGGAGGCGAGCCTGCTTCGATACCGCGAATTGTGCGCGCATATTCCGAGGAGGAAAATTCCTTGCGCGTCCATTTGCAGTGGCGCTCGTACCCGTGGAATTTCCATCGAGCAGCAAAATTACATCGCCCTCCGCGCGAAAGGCCATTCCCAGCGCGCGCGAAGCATCTTCGATCATTCCCAGGACGCCGAGGACCGGCGTTGGGTCGATGGAGCGGCCCAGCGTTTCGTTGTAAAAACTGACGTTGCCGCCGGTGATGGGAATTTCGAGAGCTGTGCACGCCGCGGCGATGCCGTCAATCGCGCGGCTGAATTGCCACATCACTTCGGGTTTTTCCGGGCTGCCAAAATTGAGGCAATTGGTGGCGGCCATGGGCTTCGCGCCGGAGCAGGCCACGTTGCGCGCGGCTTCGGCCACAGCCAGTTGCGCGCCCACGAACGGATCGAGGCGGCACCAGCGGCCGTTGCCGTCGGACGCCAACGCTAAGGCGCGCTTGGTGCCCTTGATGCGCACGACCGCCGAGTCGCCGGCACCCGGGCCTTCCAGCGTGTTGGTGCGCACCATGTAATCGTACTGTTCCCAGATCCAGCGCTTCGACGCAATCGCCGGCGAGGCAAGCAACGCGCGGAAATTTTCGGTGAAGTTTTCCGCGCCCACCGTGCTGAATTCCACGAGGCGTTCGTTTGTAATTGGTGCTGGGGCCGCGAGCGGACGCTGATACACTGGCCCTTCTTCTGCCAATGCGTGCGCGGGAATTTCGGCCACAATTTTTGCATGGTGCAGCACGCGCACCAGGCCATCTTCCGTGACGCGCCCGATTTCCACCGCGTCCAGTCCCCACTTGGCGAACACTTTCAATACTTCCTGTTCGCGGCCGCGTTCGGCCACCAGAAGCATTCGCTCCTGCGATTCGCTGAGCATCATTTCGTAGGGCGTCATGCCCGGCTCGCGCTGCGGCACGCGCGCAAGTTCAATCTCGATACCCAGGCCGCCGCGCGAGGCCATCTCGCATGATGTGCTGGTGAGCCCCGCTGCGCCCATGTCCTGAATCGCGACCACTGCGCCTGTCTGCATCGCTTCGAGGCAGGCCTCCAGAAGCAGTTTTTCCATGAACGGATCGCCGACTTGCACGTTGGGACGCTTCTGCTGAGATTCCTCGGTGAATTCCGCGGATGCCAAAAGCGATGCGCCGTGAATTCCGTCGCGCCCTGTTTTCGCGCCTACATAGATTACCGGATTGCCAACACCGCGGGCTTTGGCGAAGAATAAGTCTTCCTTCTTCGCAATGCCCAGCGCCAGGACATTGACCAGGGGATTTGCCGAGTATCCCTGCTCAAATTGCACTTCGCCACCAACCGTTGGCACGCCGAAACAGTTTCCGTAGTGCGCGATTCCGCGCACTACGCCGTCCAGAATTCGCCGGTTGCGTGCGATGGTTTCCGTGTCAACACGATTGGCGGCTTCAGGGGCTAAAGCCCTCTTTGTGGCCGTTTGTTCGGACGGGCTGAAGCCCGTCCCTCCTAGGGAAGTCCCTGCTTGAGAAGTTCCTTCAAAGGATGCTCCTCCTGAGGAAATCTCTCGTAAGCTCGCCGCTGCTAGGCTCGTGCCTGGGAGGGTTGCGGAGGTGGAGTCTTCCACGGGTGCGCCATGGTTTGGAGGGCCGGGCTTCAGCCCGGCCATTTGCGCTGTGCCTTGAAGGGCTTTAGCCCCTGAAGTGTCCGAGGAAATCGGCCCGAAGCGTAGCGAATCGAGCACAGCAATGGGCCGCGCGCCCATTGTAAAAATGTCGCGCAGAATTCCGCCGACGCCGGTCGCCGCGCCCTGAAACGGCTCGACGTAGCTGGGATGATTGTGCGACTCCATTTTGAAAGCGGCGGCCAACCCGTCGCCGATGTCCACCACTCCCGCATTTTCGCCGGGCCCCTGCAACACCTGCGGCCCGCGCGTGGGCAGGCGGCGCAAATGCACCTTGCTCGATTTGTAAGAGCAGTGCTCGCTCCACATCACGCTGAAGATGCCCAGCTCGGTGAAGTTGGGATCGCGCCCCAGAATTTTCTGGATGCGCGCGTATTCCTCGGCCGTGAGGCCGTGCTCGCCCGCCAATTCCAGCGTGACTTTGATTTCAGTGTCTAACATTTTTTCCTGTGCAATTGATGCAGCCAAATAACTCGCAAGCCCGCAAGGAGGTTTCCCAGTAGGGGCACGGCATTGCCGTGCCCCTACTGCGACACGCCAACCCACAACGCATAATGCAAGATCAAGAAAGCAGTTAAGCGGAAATCGCAGCCTGCTTCATGAGCGATTCAATCAGCGAGCGGAGAATCACCAGGCCGTCGGCTGAGCCGAGCGCCGTTTCCACCGCGCGCTCCGGATGCGGCATCAGACCCACCACGTTGCGCTCGCGATTGCAGATGCCCGCGATATTCGCAAGCGAGCCGTTGGGATTGGCCGCTGCATCCTCGCGTCCGTCCGCGGAAGTGTAACGAAACACGATCTGTTTATTGAGTTCAAGTTCCGCGAGTGTCTGCGCATCGCAATAATAGTTGCCGTCGCCATGCGCGATGGGAACTTGCAATACTTGGCCGGGCTTGGCCGCCGCCGTGAATGGCGTGTCCGTGGTTTCCACGCGAATGTGCACCTGCTTGCAGACGAAGCGCATCCCCGCATTGCGCTGCAGCACGCCGGGCAGCAATCCCGCTTCGCATAAAATTTGAAATCCGTTGCAGATGCCGAGGACCAGACCTCCGCCGCGCGCGAATTCTTCCACCGCGCGCATCACCGGAGAAAATCGCGCAATGGCCCCGGTGCGCAGATAATCGCCATAGGAAAATCCGCCCGGCAGCAGAATTGCGTCAAACCCTTTCACTTGTTCGGATTGATGCCACAGAAATTCAACCGGCTGGTGGAGAACCTTGCCAAGCGCGTACCAGGCATCGTGATCGCAATTCGAGCCCGGAAACACAACTACACCAAATTTCATCGCGCGGATTCTCCCCTCGCGCACATTTTATCACATGCGTGCCGAGATATTCCTTGGTGTTGGCGAGGGACTCAAAGATGTCCGAGTTGACGAGTCGAAGCGGCTACAGACATCCTAGTTGGGCGTCTTTATCAGGCGGCGCGGCTCTCGAGAGTGCAAATGAAATTGCTATGAACCTAGTGACCGGAAACGTGCTTCGGCTGCATGTGTCCCGGGCGGCGATGGATCGCCAGATTGACAAGCTCCAGGACGACTGGAGTTGCAAGGCCAACGGCGGCCGAGTCGACCGCCAGGCCCAGAATTCCGCCTGCCAAGCAGGAACATGCCCAGGACGGCGAGATTTACGCTTTCATAGACTTCAAGGACGAGATCGCCGAAGATGAAGGCGATTGCAGCAACAACAAGGCCCCAGTTCACCCAAACACCCATGGTCCGGTCCTCCCCAAGAGCAGATTTAAGCCGACAGTATCACCAGCATGGGAAAGATTCAACCAATTCAATTGGGCGCAGCGGTACGAAGGTTATTCGATATACGAAGACGCAGTATTGAGCGAAGAAGAATCGGCTCTTCGTATGTTCAGGCTTCAGCCTGAATGGACTTGTTCTGAATGGCACAGCATTTTCTTGCAGCCGCTCAGTCAGGTATGGACAACTGGTCTTGCAGAAACCTCAGCAGGCTGAAGTGCCTGTGCTACTTTCGCTTGCGCTTCGATTTTTTTCCGGCGCGCGTCTTCTTGGATTTGCGCGCGGCGGCCAGTTCGCGGCGGCGTGCAGCGGCCCATCCGAGCTTGTTCACCTGATGGCCGCGCGCCACGCCCAGCGCATCGGGCGGAACATTTTTGGTGATCACCGAGCCTGCTCCAACGTAGGCGCCGTCGCCCACGCGCACGGGCGCGACGAGCGCCGTATCGCTGCCGATGAATACGCGCTTGCCGATGGTGGTGGGATTTTTGTTCACGCCGTCGTAATTGCAGGTGATGGTGCCCGCGCCGATGTTGGTGCCGCTGCCGATGTGCGCGTCGCCCAGATAGGTGAGGTGCATGGATTTCACGCCTTCGCCCAGCACGCTCTTTTTCACTTCCACGAAATTTCCCACGCGAGCGTTATCTTCCAGGCGCGCGCCGTCGCGGAGATGCGCGAAGGGCCCGACCTGCGTGCCGCGCGAGAGGTGGCTGGCGGAAACCATGGTGTAGGGTTTCACCAGCACGTTGTCTTCGAGCACGGCGTCGCGACAGCACGCTGCCGCGTGCGAATGGTGCAGTTCGCGCCGATGCGCGTTTTTCCGAGCAGTTGCACGCCCGGCTCGATGCGCGTATCCGCGCCGACGGAAACTTCCGGATCGATCAGCACGGTCTCTGGCAATTCAATGGTCACGCCCGCATCCATGATGGCCGCGCGTTTGCGCCGGCGAAAGACGGCATCCACGTCGGCCAGGTCGGCGCGCGTATTGCAGCCCAGGACTTCATCGGGGTCCGCGGCCAGCACGGCTTGCACCTTTTCGCCTTTTTGCCGCAACAGCGCGATGGCGTCGGTCAGATACAGTTCCTTGTGCACGTTCTGCGGCTTGAGCGCGGCAAGGCATGGCCACAATTTATCCAGCGTGAAGCAGTAGATGCTGGAATTGATTTCGCGAATGGCGCGTTGCTCTGGGGAAAGCGCCGAATCTTCGACAATCGCGGAGACCGAACCATCATCCTGCCGCACGATGCGTCCGTAGCCCGACGGGATTTTCGATTTCCGCGGAAAGAATCGTCGCCGCCGCGCCGCTTTCGCGATGCGCTTGCGCCAGCGCCGCAACGGTTTCCGTGCGGATCAGAGGCGCGTCGCCCGGCAAAATAATCACAATTTTAGAGCGCGAGGAAATTGCCTTTCGAGCCACCATCATGGCGTGGCCCGTCCCGCGCTGCGGCTCCTGCAATACAGTCTTTACGCTGAGCGGCGACACGGCCGCGATCACATCATCGGCCTGATGACCCACCACGGCCACGATCTCGCGCGGCTTGATCGGCTGGCAGGCGCGCACCACGTGTTCGACGAGCGGCCTGCCTCCGGCGCGGTGCAACACTTTTGCCAGCGCGGATTTCAGCCGAGTGCCCTTACCCGCCGCCAGAATCACAATCACAACGTCAGAATTTGCCATGTATGCATTTTCAGCGTTTCGGGGGAGATTGACAATGCGAGGGAAGCGACCACGCTGCGAATCGTATACTTCATCGAACGAACACAGAGGCCGAGGAATAACGCCCAGCTAAGCCGTGGGCTCAATCCGCAGCCGAAGCGGTCGCTTCTGCGGGGAGTATTGAACGCTCCGAAGGGGCATCGTCGTAGGTCTCGGTCCAAAGGGAGGGATCGGCCAGCAGCCTCGTAACCAGTTGCGTATGCAAGGCATGGCCGGCTTTGTAGGCCTCAACGCGGGCCAGCAGCGGTTGCCCGACCAGCGCCAAGTCGCCAATCAGGTCAAGCGCCTTATGCCTGCCAAATTCGTCCGGGAAGCGCAAGGGGCCATTCATGACGCCGCTTTCGTTGAGCACAATTGCATTTTCCAGCGAGCCGCCGCGAATCAGCCCCATGCGTCGCAGTCCTTCAAAATCCTGCACGAAGCCGAAGGTTCTTGCAGGCGCCAGCATTTGGCTGAAGGACTCGCGTCCCACAATTAAGGCTATTTCCTGCGCTCCCACAGCGGGATTCGCATAGTGCACGTGGCAGCGAACCCGGAAATCGTTCGCCGGATAAATTCCTATGTGCCTTCCCGCATCGGAAAACTCCAACGGCTTTACGATCTTCATGTAGCGCCGGCGTTTGCGCAGTCGCCGAATTCCGGCCTGTTTCAGCATTTCGATAAAGGGCTGCGACGAGCCATCCAGGATTGGAAGTTCCAGCGCGTCAATCTCGACGTAGACATTATCGATGCCGCAGGAGTAGAGCGCGGCAAGCAGATGCTCCGTTGTGGAGAGCAGCACGCCCTTTTTCATCAGGCTCGTGGCATAGCTTACGCGCGCCACGTTTCGCACATGCGCTTCGATCTCAAAATTATCCAGGTCCACTCGCCGGAACACGATGCCGGTATTGGCCGGAGCAGGCACCAGCCGCAGGTGGGATTTTACGGCAGTATGAAGGCCGACGCCCTGTGTGGCGACCGGCTTCTCGATAGTAGTTTGATAACTCATTCTCCGTCTTATAGTTGCACTTGGAGGCCCTTCCGGAACATTGTTTATACCATTAGAATCAGCAGCTTGAACATGGTTGCAAAATGTAGTGTGGTAAAATGGCCACAAAATAGATTGTTCCGCGTGGTTGAATGGCATCAACTAAGGCCAAGTTTTTCTATTGTTTGGCAGCCCCTTTATCCATATTCGGGACCCTATTCTGGCCTCTCACACACTCCTTTGTCGGTTGGGTGGTTTCGTCCTCAGGAGACTTTAGGCAGTGTGAAATTGGCGCATAGCGTGGTAGTTAGCCACTGGTCCGCTTGTGTCTCGCTGTAGGTGCGCTTAGAATGATTTATTGAGAGCGCTAACAATGGCTTCACCATTTCACATTATCTCCAATTCGAATCCAGCGCCCGCGCCCAATGCATCACTTGACCCAACGGCGCACCCCAGGCCGGACTGGCTGCGCGTTAAGTTCTTCAACGGGCCAAAATACCAGGACTTGAAGCGTTTGATGCGAACGCTGGATCTCAACACAGTGTGTGAGAGCGCGCGCTGCCCAAACATGGGCGAGTGCTGGGAACATGGCACGGCGACATTCATGATTTTGGGAAATATCTGCACGCGGGCTTGCGGCTTTTGCGCCGTGCCTTCGGGCAAGCCGGCTGCTCCGCCGGACGAGCAGGAACCGCAGAGAGTGGCCGAAGCGGCTGCGCGGATGGCCTTGCGGTATGCGGTAGTGACTTCCGTAAACCGCGACGATCAGCCTGATGGGGGAGCGGCCATCTTCGCGCGTACCATTTCCGAAATTCGACGGCGGCTACCGGCGTGCAAAGTGGAAGTATTGATTCCCGATTTTCGCGGGGACTGGAATGCATTGGAAACCGTAATCGCCGCGCGGCCCGATGTTTTGAACCACAATACGGAAACCGTGCCGCGGCTCTATCACGAAGTGCGCAAGGGCGCGATCTACGAACCGCTCGCTCGAACTGCTGCGCCGCGCGAAATCCCTGGCGCCTGCCATGCCCACAAAGACGGGACTGATGCTTGGTTTGGGAGAAGAGCGAGAGGAAGTTCTGGCCGCCTTGCAGGACCTGGCCGCGCAGGGCACCAATATTCTAACCCTGGGGCAATACATGCAGCCCACGCGCGAGCATTTGCCCGTCATTCGGTATGTTCACCCGGACGAATTCGCCGAGTACAAGAGGCTGGGCGAAGAGATGGGCTTCGCGCACGTTGAGTCCGGCCCCTTGGTGCGTTCCTCGTATCATGCGTTCGAGCAGGAAGCCGCCGCGCACTCTTAGAAGCACGTTCCAGCGCAAGACAATTGAAATCTGAGGGTTTGGTAGCGCGGGCTTCAGCCTGTGGATTTTAGGCCTCGCAGGGACTAACACCCACAGGCTGAAGCCTGCGCTACTCAATTCCACTTCAAAGGGTGTATGTGCTTTCGAGAATGCGAATTAGTGATTGGTGCCGTTGGAGTTCGCGAGGCTCCATTGGCTTGCTGGCTGTTGGTTACAAGAGCTTGTCTGGCTTGCTGGCTGATTGTGACTGTGTCTTTGGGAATTGCAGTTTGCGTTGCGGCTTCCGTTTGAAGAGTCTTAGGGGGCTGAACGGATTGTTCCGCTTGCACCTGCGCGTGGGCTGCCTGAGTCGATTGTATAGAGCTGGACATGGTGAATTACCTCACGCTTTGAACATCGGCAGGCGAGGAAATACCTTTAACTCCATATAACATTATGAAAAGACAATAGTTAAATGCTGGTGTGTGTTTCCGTCGTGGTTCACCTCACCCCCCTGCTGGCGGCTTGGCGTTACCCACAAGTGCTTGCTTTGCGGTATCGCTGATGGAAACTTTATCTTGTGGAACTGCCGTCTGCGTGGCCGCTTGTTTGGGCGGCTGAGCTGCAGGTTGCGTTTGCGTCTGCGCAGTAATGGGATGAATCGATTGAATCGGATTGCTCATTGGGAGGTCACCTCACGAGGAAGATCGGCGGGCGAGAGGCCGACTTTAGCAAGGCACGCACAGGAATGAAAATAAATTGAAAAATGTTCCAGCCAGAAACAGTAAGAGCTCGCCGAATCTCTTCGACGAGCCCTGATCCTGCATTGGAACTATTCCCTTTCGGCAAACGAGCGCGTGTTACTTTTTTGCGGCTGCGGCTGCGGCTGCGGCTGCGGCCATGTGCTCTTGCATGCGGCGCGTCAGGTGAGGGACGATTCCTACCATGCGTTCGATCAACATCATCTGCCCGCGGTGGTGCATTTCATGCTCTTTCACGGAGAGAATCATGTCGAAGCGCGTACGCGAGGCGGGTGTCGCTCCGTTTGGCATGGTTATCACTTCCCCGAGGAAATTGTCCTGAAGCCCTTCCAGCAGCTTGGCCCAAGCCTCGCCATTGTTGGTCAAGAGTTCGACAATTTGTGCCTTGCTTCGCGGCGTCTTTTCCTCGGCGTGCAATTGTTTCATGAATGACGGGAAATCGAAGCCGACCAGGGTATTGGTCACTTCATCAGCATGGATTTTCTTTTGCAGGGCGTTGCTCACGGCAATGTGGGTCAATAGCTCAGCCACGCTGCGCGATTCCGGCATGGGCCGAAAGTTGTATTTATCTTCTGGAATGTCTTTAGCGATCTCCAGCGTATTCTTGCGGACGGTGCGAAAACTTTCGGCTAGTTCCTTGCCACCATAATGGTTCATCAAATTCTCCCTCACTAAGACCAAGTTTTATTTTCCATGAAAAGGAATGGGCGCAAGTTTAACACGATCCACCGGCAAAATGGGCAGGCGACCTTCGAGACACGGTGACACCTTGCAGAGGGAGCGTTCAACATTGACGCCCGCCCGTGGCCAGCGTAAAACTTTAGGCGATCCGGCTGGGAATGTTCCTGAAGTACAGCAATCCTCTGTGCAAACCGTTGTAGAATGCAAAGAACACGCAGGGCCTATTATCAGGGGCATGCAGTAGAAGAGGTGAATATGCGGCGGCGAGCGGGTCTACTTGGCACGACTTTCAATGTCGCGATTCTTTCCATCGCAGTTTTCATGGCTTCTTCCGCCACCGCAGGGCGTCCGGCCGAGGGCGCGGGCGATACGACGGTTCCCGCCGCAAACCATGACGATCTTCAGCGCTCTTACAGAACCGACAAATATCTCGAGGTGGCGGAAAGCGGCGCGGAGCGTGGAGAAAATATTTATTGGCATAAGTGCTGGGCTTGCCACAACCAGTACCAGCAGGCCGCGCCAACGCTCGAAGGCCTTTTCAAGCGAACCGCGCTGATCACGGGGGTTTCCGTTAGCGAAGAGAATGTGGCCGCGCATATCAAAAAGGGCGGCCCGGGAATGCCCTCGTTTGGCACTACTCTTTCCAATTCGGATGTGGCGGACGTGGTCAGCTATTTGCACAGCAACAAGTGCTGCGTGGAGGGCGAGTCGCTTCCCGCAAATCCGTGGTATCGATCGGAAACAAATAAATGGACGCGTGCAAAGCGGCCTCTCCGGCGGAGCCGACTGGAACTGTGCGCGTTGCCAGCGGCGATTCGCCTGAGGGCGTGATGGTGCAATTGATCGCGCCCGAATGGCGTGCGCACCACGGTCTATACCAATGAAGAAGGAAAGTACGAATTCCCCAAGATGCAGGCCGGCGCCTACACTCTGCGCATTGCCAATCCGCTGGAATTCAAGCCGTATCGGCGTGACGCGGTGCAGATTGACGGCTCCACAAAGTTGGAAGAGATCGTTCTGGAAAGAATCGCCAAGACGCGGGCGCTGCCGGCAACACCGGAAGTGGAATCGCAACTGAGCGGCGAGGAGATCTTGTGGAATCTTCCGGGCACGGTCGAGGAAAAAGAAGCTCTGCACGCCACCTGCGCGCTGGGTTGCCACTCCTTCCAGCAGATTTTCAAGAATCGCTATGACGAACGAAGCTGGGGCGTGCTGGTGTCGCGCATGTTGCATCGCGGCGGCGGGCCGCTGATCAACGATCCGCTGGAGCCGGTCACAGAGTCGCAGCAGGCGACGGACAGAATGCTCATCAAGTGGCTGGCGAAAGTTCGCGGGCCGGAGTCCGTGGACCAGCCGATGTACGCGTTCCCTAGGCTGACCGGAGAATCCAATCGCGTGGTGGTCACGGAATTCGAGCTGCCCCGCGCGCTGCAAAGCGCCCACGACGTCTACGGCGACGGCAACGGAAATATCTGGTACACCAGCCACCTCAGCCGCTTCTTTGGAAAGCTGGATACGCGCACGGGCGTGGTCACCGAATACCAGGCGCCATTGACGCCGGGCGCGCAGCCGGGCACGCATCATGTGTACGTCGAGAAGAACGGCGAAGTGCTCATCTCCGAGCCGTGGTCGCACAAACTGCTCAAGCTCGATCCGCGAAACGGTGAAATGGCGGAAGTGCCAGTCGCCGCGCCTTTCCCGATCAATTCCGCCGGCATGGCGGATTTCGATGTGACGCCGGACGGCTACGTGTGGGCCAGCATGGGCGGAGGATACGCCGCCGAAAAGATCGATCCCAAAACCGGCAAGATGGTGCAGAAATTTCCGATGAAGGTTCCCTTCAGCTACGACGGGATTATTTCTCAGGATGGAAATTTCTGGGCCGGCGGCGCGATCTCCGGGACGACTGGAAATTCAGCGGAGCTTCTGGATATTCGCACGGGCCAAATGCTTAATCTGGATTCCGGGGATCGCCGTTCCGCTGGGCGCAGGGGTGGGTTCGATCCCTTCGGGAATGCCTGGTTTGGCGGCGAAAATGGAACCCTGGTGGAGCTGGATGCCAAGGCCAAGCGCATCCGTGAATTTTATCCTCCCGGTCCCGTGGAGCCTTACACCGATCTCTACTCCGTGGAACCGGACAAGAACGGAGAAGTGTGGGGCGGAGAATTGCACGGAAGAGAGTTTCTGAGATTCAATCCGCAAACCGGCCACTGGACGGAATATGCGATGCCGGAGCCATATTCACATTCGCGCGCGGTTTGGGTGGACAAGTCCACGCACGCCGACCACGGTGTGGTATGCCGACTACAGCACGGGGCGAATCGTTCGCATTCAGCCCATGGAGTGAACAATCGTCTGTTTAGTTTGTGACCACGCGCTGCATTCGGGTATCTAAAGTTTATACGGAGGACCACGATGTCTACCTGGACGCATGTTCCCAATGTTCCCCAAATTACGGACGATGCCGCCGATCCGGGATTGCGCGATGTGATCGAACGCGCCAAGGTCACCAAAAGCCCGCCGCCGGCCTGGTACCGCACCATGGGACAGAATCCGGAAGTGGCCAAGGCATTTGCGGGCTACTGGGACATGCTGCATCGCGGCGGCACCGTGCCGCACGCAATCAAGGAACTGGCGCGCATACAGATCGCGCAGATCGTGGGCTGCGAGTTCTGCGCGCGGCAAACTTCTCCGCTGGCTTCGTCCATTACCGAGGAAGAAAAGAGAAGCTGCGCGCTGCCGAACTGGGAGCATCCCGATCCCAAGACTCGCGCCGCTCTGCACTACGCGCGCACGCTCACGCTGGATGATGGAAGAGACCAGGAAGTTTATGCGGAGCTGAAAAAGTTTTACAGCAACGCGGAAATCATCGAGCTGTCGGCGTTTTTTTGCCTCACGGCCGGCGGCAATCGCATGGCTAAGAGCTGGAGCATCGAAGCGCACGGCGAAGTGCCCGCAATTCCGACGGGCGCAATGTCCATTCACGGGGAAAATGCAGCAGAGGTTTCCAGCCATTCTTCCCGCGCAAGGTAGGCTCAGCGCGCGGAGCTTATCGCCTAACGGTCCATTCAAGATGGATATATTCGTTTACTATATTGAGGAATTACGTGGCACGGCCCCGCAGACGCTCCGTTGTTCCTATTCATCACTTTTCCTTCCAGTCTGAAACCCGCTCGTGCCCATTTCCAGAGTCCGCGTGAGAATTTAACATCGGCGAGTTTTTGTAGCGCCCGCCTTCAGGCGGGCACATTGCGATTAAGCAGATGCCCGCCTGAAGGCGGGCGCTACATGATCTAAGACCGAGTACTCACACAGACTCTTCGGGGGCTTAGGAGAATCGCGGCGTGTCCCCACCGTTTTACGGTGGCCTACGGTGTGCCGTCCCTCCGAGATTCCGAGCGAGATCACACCGAGACCGAAGCACCACTAAATTCGTCGCGCCACACTAAGAATCTGCGGCTTAGTCGCAAAGGTAGATACGGGAGTCGGGCGAGCTTTTCTTGCGAGGATTTGGCATTCCCCGTAAGCCCAAGACGCGGAATTGAGAAAAGTATCGTATTGGTACTTTATGGGCTGCCGGTGGAAGTGGCAGGGATAATAGGGAAACATTTTTCCCATGGGAGGGCTATTTTTCCAGCTTTCGGCTCTCGAGGGCGCCATAGCTTGAATTGAATGGTCATATAATAGGTGTGTTTTCAGTAGGTTAAGTCAGGCGCGCAAAAACCTGTGCCCTTGCCTATGAGGTTCCAGATGGCATCGCAATTGCCGATTGTCTATTGTCGATGAGCTCCATCTTGGGCACACGCCCGAAACTGAAGATGGGTGTGAATCGCGGAATTCGATACCATTATTTACACAAAGGTGCGATCCATTGAGTCCAGAAAGCAAAATATCTGAGCACACGGCATTGCTTCCGTCCATCGGCAATCGGGTTAACGGAAACGGGGCTAACGGAACGGATACTGCCGACGCGGTTTCCGATAGCCACGCCTTTGAGACTCGGTCCGAAGACCTGAAATATTGGCACGCCCAGTTGTCCGGCGAATTGCCGCGGCCGCAGTTGCCGTACGATCGGTCAAGACCTTCCGAGGAAAGCCATCGAACCGCTGTAGAACAATTTTGAATTGCCCGAGAGCATCGCTCACGGGCTGAAACGACTCAGCGAAACTTCCGACTGTTCGCTGCATGTCACCCTGCTGGCCGGAACCGCCATGTTGCTGCAGCGATACTCCGGGCAGGATGAAATAATGATTGGCGGCGGATCGGACAGTTTGGGAAAACCTCTGGCCTTGCGCGTGGATTTGTCGGGAGACCCTAATTTTATCGAGCTTCAATCGCGCTTGCGAGCGGTGCATGCAAATGCCATGTCTCACACGAGCGTGCCATTTTCCGAAATTCTCAAGGAAGTTCTTGCGGGTCGCGAGTTGGGCGGCAATCCCCTGTTCAATGTATCCCTATCGCAGCCCTCGCAGCTACCGGGGGAACCTTCACGGCAGCTCCACGGTGGACTTGAATTTTTCTTTCGAGGATCGCGGCGATCGACTTTTTGGGACGATTACCTACGCCACGGATTTATTTGACAGCGGCAGCATTGCTGAAATCATTCAGCATTGGCAGAATCTGCTGGCCGGCGCGTGCGAAAATCCCGCCAAGCCCGTTTCGCAAATTCCCATCCTGAGTGCCGTGCGAAAAAAATCGAATCGTGTACGAGTGGAATCGCACCGACGCCGCTTACCCCAATAGTTGCGTTCATGCATTGTTTGAGCGGCAGGCGGCAAAAACGCCGGACCTTACGGCGGTTGTGTTTCAAGGCAAGACGCTAAGCTATCGCCAGCTGAACGAGCGCGCCAATCAAGTGGCGCACTTCTTGCGGAAACGCGGAGTCAGCGCTGAAACGCTTGTCGGCGTTTGCCTGAAGCGCACGCCGGAAATGGTTGTCGGACTCCTGGGAATTTGGAAGGCGGGCGGCGCCTACGTGCCGCTGGATCCCGCGTATCCACAGGACCGCTTGTCGTTCATGATGAAGGATTCCGCCGCGAAATTTCTGCTGACCAGCGAACGACCTGAAGCATCTTTTTCCATCCGCCAGCGATAAGACAATTCTGGTGGATTCCGATTGGGAGCAGATCGCAAAAGAAAGCTCCGCGAATCCGGAACCGCTAGCGGCGCCTTCGAACCTGGCGTACGTGATGTACACCTCCGGATCGACAGGCGAGCCCAAAGGGGCGATGATCCTGCACAGCGGGCTGGCCAATTATCTGACCTGGGCGATTCAGACCTATGGAGTGCAACAAGGCGGCTCGGTTCCCGTTCACTCTTCGATTTCTTTCGATCTGACCGTGACCAGCATGTACCCCGCGCTTCTGGCCGGAGGAAACATCGAACTCCTTCTGGAAGACGTGGGTGCTCAGTCACTGGTTGCGGCGCTGCGGCGCGGCAGCCGGAATCTGGTCAAGATCACTCCCGCTCACCTGGAACTGCTTGCCCAGGAGATTACGCCCGGCGAAGCGGCCGATACCACCAAGGTATTTGTGATCGGCGGAGAAAATTTGCTGGCCGAAAGCTTGCGCCTGTGGCGGGAATTCGCGCCGCAAACCAGGCTGATCAACGAATACGGGCCCACGGAAACCGTTGTGGGCTGCTGCACCTACGAAGTGCGCGCGGAAGATCCGCGAAGCGGCTCGGTGATTATCGGCCGCCCCATCGCCAACACGCAGCTTTACATTCTGGATAGCCACAGGAATCCCGTTCCCGCCGGAGTCGCGGGGGAGTTGTACATCGGCGGCGACGGCGTGGCGCGCGGCTATCTGAACAGGCCGGAACTTACGCGGCAAAAATTTCTTCCCGATCCGTTTTCGGGCCGCAGCGGAGCTCTCCTCTATAAGACGGGAGACCTGGCGCGCTATCGCAAGGACGGGAATCTGGAGTTTCTCGGGCGCGTCGACAGCCAGGTGAAAGTCCGCGGATACCGCATCGAGTTGGGCGAGATTGAAGCAGCGCTGATGGAGCATCCGGGAGTGAAGATGAGCGCCGTCTTGGCGCGTGAGGACGACCCCGGAGACAAGCAGCTGGTGGCCTACGCAATTCTCCAGGGAGACAAGCTTCCCGGTCGCCGAGGATTTGAAAGATTTCCTGAAGCAATCGCTGCCTGAATACATGGTCCCCGCGCACTTTGTATTCCTGGAATCTTTTCCGCTCACTCACAACGGCAAGATCGACCGCAAATCCCTGCCCGCTCCCACTCACGAAAATGTTTCGGCGGCGCAAGGATTTGCCGCTCCCGGAACGGAAACTGAGAAGAAGCTTGCGGCCATGTGGGCCGAACTGCTGAAGGTGGAGCAGGTCGGTATTCACGACGACTTTTTCGATCTGGGCGGGCATTCACTGATGGCCATCAAAGCGGTGACACGGATCCGTGAAGAATTCAATGTGGATGTTTCACTCGCGACTTTGTTGCAGGCTCCCACCGTCGCGCAACTTGCGGAATGGCTGCAACAGGAAGGCATTACTTCCTAGTCTTTGCTGGTTCACGTTCACGCCGTAGGGGCACGGCATTGCCGTGCCCCTACAATTGCTCAATTCGCGAAGGCCTGCATAGAATCGATTATTTTCCACCGCGGGATTTGCGCAGCGATTTATTTACTGCAGGGCAAACGAGAGAGATTTTAGAGCGACCAGCCTATCAACTCTTCCAAAATTTCATTGGTTCCGGCATAGATGCGTTGCACGCGGCTATCCATCCAAATGCGGGCGATGGGATACTCCGTCATATATCCGTAGCCGCCGTGCAATTGAACGCATTCATCGACGATGCGGCATTGGCATTCCGTCAGCCAATACTTGGCCATGGCGGCGGTCACGGGGTCCAGCTTGCGGTCGATAAATCGCGCGACGCAGTTATCGACGAACACGCGGCCGATATGCGCTTCTGTCTTGCATTGCGCCAGCTTGAAGCGCGCATTCTGAAATTCAATGAGCGGCTGGCCAAACGCCTTTCGCTCTTTGGCGTATTTGATGGTGATGGCCAGGGCGCGCTCGATGGTTGCCACCGCGCCCACGCCGATCGACAGACGCTCGTAGGGCAATTGCTCCATCATCTGCGAAAAGCCCAAGCCCTCGGCCGATCCCAATAAATTTGCGGCGGGCACGCGCACATCGTCGAAGAAAAGTTCGCAGGTGTCGATTTCGTGCATGCCTACTTTTTCCAGCGACTTCCCCACGCGGTAACCGGCGAGATCTTTTGTCTCGGCCACGATCATGGATATGCCGCGAAAACCGGCCGCTTTGGGGTCGGTCTTTGCGGCAATGCAGACCAGCCCGGCGTGCCAACCATTGGTAATGAATGTCTTGGAACCGCTCAGAATGTAATGATTGCCGTCGCGGCGCGCGGTCATCTTGATGGCTTGCAGGTCCGAGCCCGCCGATGGCTCGGTCATGGCGATCGCTCCGACGAATTCTCCCTGCGCCATCGCGGGGAGCCACTTGCGCTTTTGCTCCTCGTTTCCGTATCGAAGGATGTAGTGCGAGACGATGCTTTGCACGCCGCTGCCAAAGTGCACTCCCGACTGCGCCAGTTCTTCGGTTACCACGGCCTGATGGGCGAATGAGCCTCCCCCGCCACCGTATTCTTCGGGCACATCCGGGAGAAGCAATCCGGTTTGGCCTGCCTGCTTCCAGGCATCCGCGTCGGGCCGATGCTGCTCGCGCCACTTTTCCTGGCGGGGCAGGAATTCCGCTTGCAGGAATTCGCGGACGCTTTTGCGGAACATCCGCAGTTCTTCGTTCATCCAGGGTGATTCGTATTTGGGCATGGTGAACTTCAATTTTATCGCGGTAAATAACGATCCTGCCAGCATCCTGCCCTGGTATTTGGCGGGTATGTTGCGTATCGGACAGGGGTCCGGCAGGATGCTGCGCCAGTCCCAGCTAAGGTCGTCTATGATGCTCGGTGCGGGCCGATGGCCGGCAGTGAAAGGAGAACGGTGCAGCCAGTTTCTTCAGCGGAATGGACGCAAATCGGGGACGAAATCCACGTGTGGTATGCAGCGCTGGACCGCGAAAGCAAGACCATCGGCCAACTGCAGGAGACGCTTTCCCTGGATGAAAAGGGCAGGGCGGATCGATTCCATTTTGCGAACGACAGAAACAGATTTGTGGTGGCGCGCGGGCTGCTTCGTGAATTGCTGGGCGGATACCTGCATCAAGATCCGGCTGGCCTGGAGTTTTCTTACGGGCAGCATGGAAAGCCCGCGCTCTCCGGAGCAAACGCTCCTAGCGGACTTTGTTTCAACCTTTCGCATTCATCCGGTCTTGCGGTGTACGCGATTGCTAGAGGACGAAATCTTGGCATCGATGTGGAGCACATCCGTGCGGATGCCGCCAGAGACAACATAGCCGAACGCTATTTTTCAGCGCGTGAAGTGAGCGATCTGCGGGCGTTGCCGCCATCTGCAAGAGCCGACGGATTTTTCCGCTGCTGGACGCGCAAGGAAGCTTATCTGAAGGCCACTGGAATGGGATTGAAGATCGCGCTGAATAGTTTTGCCGTGAGCCTAGGGCACAGCGAGGCCGCTCAGTTTCTCAGCGGTGTTGACTCTCGCTGGCGGCTGGAATCGTGCCAACCCGCCGAAGGCTATGTAGCGGCGATCGCTTATGACGGCGCTCCCTGCCCCATCAAATATTTCTCCGCTGACACATATTTGAAATAGTTTTTCTGAGCATTTGCAACTGTGTTGCTTGGGAATAAAAATCCCCTGACTTTGCCGGAATGGTATCCTCCTTGTTTCGATTGGGAAAATGTTGCATGGGTTTGTCCGCAGTATTTGCGGCCATGCAGCCACAACGGGGGAGAATCGAATGAGCCAAATATCGAGGCGTGCTTTTCAAGGAGCGCTCGCTTCGACCTTTGCCATGTCCCTCGTGCCCGGCGCATGGGCGGAACTCAAACGCGATACCAGCGTGGCTTTGCTGCTTTCTGGAGTGATTACGGATGGCGGCTGGAGCCAGCTGGCCTACAACGGGCTGAAAACGCTCCAGGCGAGTAGCGGCTTCAAGACTGCCTACGCCGAAAACATCAGCATCGCGCAGATGGATCAGGTGGCGCGTGGCTACTCGGACGACGGTTTCGATCTGCTCGTTGGGCATGGCATTGAATTCAGCAGCACTCTGCTGGAAGTGGCCCCCGACTATCCCAACCAGCATTTCTTCGTTACCACTTTTCTTCCGCAGTCTGCGGTGCCTCCCAACATCATGTACGTCGATATGGGTTATTTTGGCGCGGCGTATGGCGCCGGCGTACTGGCCGCACTGATTTCGGAAAAGAAACGGGCGGTGGGATTCATTGGCGGTGACGACGATCCCAACCAGAACCGCATGAAGAGAGCGTTCATCGCGGGGGCGCAGCAAACGGTTCCGGGAATTCGCGCGCTGGGCATCATCACGGGAGATTACGACAACGCTTCCAAGGGCAGAGAGGCCGCTTCGATCCTGATTGGAAATGGAGCGGATGTGATCTGGCACGCGGCCGACGTGACAGGCCTCGGAGCGATTCAAGGCGCGGTGGCGGGAAATATAAAAGTGCTGGGATGCTACTCGGATCAGACCAGCCTGGCTCCCAACAATATGGCCACCAGCTTTGAGATGAATCTCGGAGGAATGGTGATCTCCGTTTCGCAAGAGGTGGCGGCCGGCACGTTCGCGGGCGGCAAAGAGTGGCGGCCTCCCGTAAATCAGATGTGGCTGCAGAAATGTGGAAAAAATGGGGACCACAATCCCCGCCTGATTTCCGCGGACCAGTGGAGCACATTTCAGAAAGTTTGGAGCGACATCGCCGCGCGCAGGATCGATATCGATTCCCTGGTGGCGTAAGTCCCAGACGACTTTCCGCGTCGCCAGTCTTTATGCAGCGTGCCTTTGTAGGGGCACGGCAGTGCCGTGCCCCTACAACTACGCTCCACTAATTGAAATTTGAAGTTGGCGGCCTCTTAAAGGAGTCAGTGGTGAAGCATTCCCTGGAAATGAAAAACATCGTGAAACGCTTTCCGGGCGTGCTTGCCAACAATAACGTCAACTTGACGATTGAGGCCGGGGAAATTCACGCGCTGCTGGGCGAAAACGGCGCGGGCAAGAGCACGCTGATGCAGATTCTCTACGGATTCCATTCCATGGACTCCGGAGAAATCGTGATCGATGGCAAGCGGGTGCATCTCGCGAGCCCCAAGGACGCCATTGCGCTGGGCATTGGAATGGTGCACCAGGAATTCATGCTGGTGCGCCCATTTTCAGTGGTTGAAAACACCGTGCTCGGGCTGCGGGAAAGTGGCGCGATCCTCGATTTGCGGCGCGCCTCGGAAAAACTTTTGCAGTTGAGCAATCGCCATGGGCTGGCACTGGATCCGGCGGCCGAGGTGGGATCGCTGCCCATCGGCGTGCAGCAGCGCGTGGAAATTCTGAAACTTTTATATCGCGACGCGCGCCTTCTGATTCTCGACGAGCCTACCGCTGTGTTGACACCGCAGGAGAAGGACCACTTATTTGCGGTTTTGCGAAAGCTGCGTGCGGACGGCCGCTCCGTTGTGATCGTCACTCACAAGCTCGGCGAAATTATGGAACTTGCCGACCGCGTCACGGTGATGCGCGACGGGCAGGCCGTGGCTACGCGGACCATCTCCTCGACGTCCGGGCAGGAGTTGACGCGGCTAATGGTCGGACGCGAAGTGAATTTGCGAGCGGACAAATCGCAACAAAAACCTGGCGGCCCCATTCTGCAAATCGAAGACCTGCATGTCCGCGATGAAAGTGGCCACGAAAAAGTTCGCGGGCTGAGCCTGGTAGTGCATGGCGGCGAAATTCTGGGCATTGCAGGCGTCGATGGCAACGGCCAATCCGAGCTAGCCGAAGCGGTGATGCACCTGCGAAAAATCAAAAGCGGCCGCGTGCTTTTGAATGGCTCCGACGTAACAGGGTTGAGCGTCGCGCGGCATCGCCAGGCGGGAATTTCCTACGTTCCGGCCGACCGCAGGCACGTTGGTTCGGTTCCCGAAATGTCTTTGGCCGACAACGCCATTCTTGGACTGCAGAGAAAATACACGCGAGGCATCTTTCGCGGGATTCGCGAGGCTCGGGAATCCGCGCTTGGTCTCGTTTCACGATTCGGAATTCGCACCGCCGGAATCGATTACGCGGCCGGAAAACTTTCTGGCGGAAATCTTCAGAAGCTGATCCTGGGGCGGGAAATCATGCGCGGCTCGGCGGCATTGATTGTGGAGCACCCCACGCGAGGTCTGGATGTCGGCGCGGTCGAAGCGGTGTGGGGAGAATTGCTGGGCGCGCGGCAAGAGGGCAAGGCCATTCTGCTGATTTCCGCGGAGCTCGAAGAGCTGTTGAATCTCGCTGACAGAATTGCCGTGATGTTCGAGGGACGCATCATGGGCATCGTCGGATGCGGCGGGCGCTTCGGTCGAAGAAATTGGATTGATGATGGCGGGAATCAAGCCTGGCGGACCTCCGGTCGTAGGGCCCGGAATGGAGGCGCAACATGGCGAAGCTATTTGAGCGCCGCCTGACGCCGCTGGATTCACCGCTTGCCATTTTTGCCACGACTACGGGCGCATTTTTCACCGCGATGCTTGTCACATCATTTTTGTTTCTCTCCTATGGCGCGAGCCCATTGCAGGCCTACTTCGCACTTTTTCACGAACCATTCGGAACGCTGCGCGGATTCGGCTATTCGCTGGTGCGGGCTTCGCCTCTAGCGTTGATCGCCCTTGGAACGATTGTCAGTTGGCGCTCGGGGTTCAGCTACCTTGGCTTTGAGGGCTGCTTCGTCATCGGCGCTTCGGCCACCGCATGGCTGGCTCTGTTGACGGCGCCGGGCGCACGCATCGGCCCCATTCCATTTTTTCTTTTTTTGCCGCTGGCAATTTTGTTCGGCTTCGTTGCGGGCGGTGTCTGGGCCGGGCTGGTTGGGCTTGTGCGTGCGCGGCTTGGAGGAAATGAAGTCCTGATTTCACTCATGTCAAATTACGTCGCGATTTTCATTCTGCAATATTTGGTCTCGGGTCCCATGAGAGCTCCGGGAAGCCTGCCGGAAACGCTGCTTCTTCCGCGCGCGACGTGGCTGCCATTCATCTTGCCGGGGACGCGAGCGCACGCGGGCATTCTGATCGCCATCGCGGCAGCGGCCCTGGTGTGGATGCTGCTGCAAAAAATGCCGCTTGGATATGAATTGATTGTGACGGGATTTAACGCCGCGGCTGCGCGCTATGCTGGCATCGACGTGGGGCGGCGAATCATGCTGGCTGCATTTTTTGCGGGTGGTTTGGGCGGCCTCGCGGGCATGGTGGAGGTGCTCGGATCGCAGCACCGCTTAATGGATGGAATCAGCGGGGGCGTTGGTTTCGTCGGCATCGTGGTGGCTCTCCTCGCGCGGCTCAATCCCATCGCCGTGATTCCCACGGCGCTCTTATACGGAGGCATGTCCGTGGGCGCGGACGCAATGCAGCGGCGCGTGAGCATTCCTTCCTCGATCACATTTATTCTGCAGAGCCTCGCCGTGCTGCTGGTGCTGGCGTTCGATGCGCTCCGCTACTACAAAATTAATCTTTCTTTCTTTTCGCGCGGCACTCCGCCGCCGGTTGCGGAAGAGGTGTCCAAATGAACGGCTCTCAATTTGTGATTTCGGCGTTCGTGGTCACCTGGCTGACGGCCAGCCTGCGCCTTGCGGGGCCCGTGCTGCTCGCGGCGCTCGGCGAAACTTTTGCCGAGCAAAGCGGAGTTCTGAACATTGGCATTGAAGGAACAATTTTGCTGGGAGCGCTGACCAGTTTCCTTGTGTCGTTCTATACCGGGATGATTTGGCTCAGCCTGCTTGCCGCGGTGCTTGCCGGTGTGGCAGCGAATCTTATTTTGGCCTGGATGTATGTGACGGCGCGCGCGAGCCAGGTCGTGGCGGGATTGGTGTTCAATGTTCTGGCGCTGGGCGTTGCCAGCGCGGTATATCGCAAGGCGCTGGGCAATTCGGCCGTGCCGGAGAGCATCGCCATGTTCCAGCCGCTGCACATTCCGGTGCTCGGCAATATTCCCGTGATTGGGCCGGTGCTGTTTGGCCAGACCATCCTTTTCTATTTGACGATCGCGCTGGCTTTCCTTGCGCACTTCATACTGTTTCGCACCAATTTTGGACTGGCTCTGCGCGCCTCCGGAGAAAATCCCGCGGCCGCGGATTCCGCCGGGATTTCTGTCTACCGCATGAGGTATGCCGGAACGCTGATTTCGGGCGCGGCGGCCGGAATGGCGGGCGGGTATCTGGTGCTGGCGCAAGTGGGGCTTTTCCGCGAGACCATCGTTTCAGGGCAGGGATTCATCGCGCTGGGAATTGTCATTTTCGGGCGATGGAATCCGCTGAAGGCTACGGTTGCCGCGATGGTCTTTGGCGCGTGCGATGCTCTGCAGTTGTCGCTGCAGATTTTCGGGACGCATGTTCCGCCGCAATTGCTGCTTGCGCTGCCTTATGTCGTGACGATTCTTGCAATTTCGGGATTGTTTGGCGGGAAAGCGGTTCAGCCTGCGGCCCTCATGGAGCCGTACGTTAAGGATTAGTAGGACAGGCTTCAGCCTGTCTGGTTTTAATTTCTGTGATATCGGCAAAGTTCAAAAGAAGACAGGCTGAAGCCTGTCCTACTAAATCGTCATGGAGCGCCAGGGGCGCTTCTTGAATTTGTCGGAGCCGGAGCGGCGCGCCAAATCATCGGCGGCAATTTGCGCCTGGCGCCTGGCGGCTAGCTCATCCACGCTGCTCACCACGCCGTCGCGCATCACGAAGCGGCCATCGATCATCACCGTGGTCACCTCATTTCCCAGCGCTGAGTAAACGATGGCGGACACTGGATGATGGATCGGCGTCATGAATGCGTTGTTGAAATCGATCACGACGAGATCCGCTTTCTTTCCCACTTCGATCGAGCCGATTTCTTTTTCCAGGCCGACGGCGCGCGCCCCATCGATGGTTGCCAGCTCCATCACTTTTTCCGCCGTGATGATGGTGGCGTCCTGATGAAAACCTTTTTGCATGAGCGCTGCGAATTTCATGGCTTGAAACAGGCTGTGATTGTTGCTGCTGGCTGGGCCATCCGAAGCGAGGCCAACGGTGACGCCGGCCGTCAGCATTTCGGGAATGGGAGGGCATCCCGAAGCGAGATACAGATTGCTGCAGGGGTTGTGCGCCACTTTGGTGTCGTGCTGCTTCAGGATTCGGATGTCGTGCTGTTTGCAATGCACGCAGTGTGCGGCCAGCACGTCCGGGCCGAGGAATCCGATCTCGCTCAGGAATTCCGTGTCCGTCATGCCGTAGTGTGTTGCGGAGGTTTGCAGTTCAAAAGTGGTTTCCGCGATGTGCGTTGTGATTAACGCATGTTCTTCGGTGGCAAGCTTGCGCGTCAGGCGGTAACCTTTTTCATCGACTGCCCAAATCATGTTGGGCGCAACTCCCACTTGCACTCGCCCGCCCGGCTTGTTATAGCGGCGCATCTGCTTGCGCGCGTCCGCGATGGCGTGCTCCGGCTTTTCGATGAGCGCGCGGGGAACGCCATATTCTTCACCAAAGGAACCGAAGCCGCGGCAGACAAATCCGCGCATCCCGGTTTCGTCATACGCTTCCACCACAGATTTGATCATGCCTGGCCGCGTGTGCACGTACATGAAATCAACCAGGGTGGTCACGCCGGAGCGAATCGACTCCACGCATCCGTGCAGCGCGGCGGCATATGCGTCTTCGGGCGTGAGGTAAACCGCGCTTGGACCGGTCATGCAGGTGAACCACTTTTTCAGGACCATATCGTCGCCCAGGCCCTTCATGAGCGTTTGAAACAGGTGCGTGTGCGTGTTCACCATTCCCGGCATCACGATGCGTCCCTTGCAATTCACAATTTCTGCCGTCGGAAATCGCCGCTCCAGGTCCTTGCGGGTGCTCACCGCCACGATGCGGTCTTTTTCCACGCAGACGCTGGCGCTCTCCAGAACCTCGCGCTGCGCGTTCATGGTAATCAGCCAGGCATCGGCGAAGATGGTGCTCATCGGGAATCTCCCATTCGTTTCGGAATCAATTTACCGCGGCATATCAATCACAATCGATGCGAATATTCCGTCTCAGGTCTTTGCCATACGCGACGACTTGCCTTTGCCGAAGAACGCGCGATCCAGCGAAATCGAACCGGCCCCAAATGTTGCCAGCGCGAACGCCCCCACTCCCAGGGCTAAAGCGAGCCCATACTGGTCCATGGCCATGGGGTGCTGGAAAATATGTTCGTCTCTCCACAAGGCAACCGCCATTTCACCGGCAAGAAGCAATCCTAAAAATCTGGTGAAAAGTCCCATGACAAGCAGCGCCCCTCCGCCCAACTCCAGAGCGCCGGCGATGTAGACGAAGTACGCGGGAAGGTGAGCGACGTGAACGAATTCGTCGATATGCTCCAGCCTGCGGCCCCACAATTTTGGATAGCCGTTGAACATGAATTCCAAGCCGATTGCGATTCGCAGGAGCAGAAGTGTAAACGGCCGGAATTTTTCCATGAACTGCATTTCGGTCCTCCCCGGACATTTGCTAAATCGCGATAACTTTAACACGGGAAACCTGCAGGGATTTGGAATTGCCCGGCCACAAAATCAAAAGTGTTCGATAGGCTTTTTGAATCTCTCATGAGCATTTGGTGGCGGTGTGCGAGGTCTCGCGCGGCGCCGGCATCTTGCCGGCGGTTTTTTGCCAACTTGTGGAAAGTCGAAATAACCGGCGGGACGCCGGCGCTACCAGACCATTGCGATCCATAACAGCGAGTTGTAATATGGCGCGCCCAGAAAGCAAAATCAGCTAACATATATGCGCGGCTGGGCTGCGGATATGCACTCACTCAGGCACCGCGATTCGGTGAATCGCGGGATTTTTGAGCGGAGGAAATATGCAGAAGGTAAATATCGGAATCATCGGAACAGGATGGTGCGGAGGCATTCGCGCGGAAACCTGCGCCGCGAGCCCCTATGTGAGCGAACTGCACATTGCCGAAATCAAGGAAGCACGCCTGAAGGAAGTAGCTGAAAAGACAAATCCGGCGACGGCCACCACAGATTACCGCGTCCTGCTGAAGAACAACAACATCAACGCCATTATCGTCTCGGCCACGCCGGAAACGCTTCACTATCCGATGGCCAAAGAAACGCTGCTGGCCGGAAAACATCTGCTGCTCGAGAAACCCATTTCGCTCACGCTGGCCGAAGCAGATGAATTGATCGATCTTGCGCGCTCCAAGTCTCTGCTTTTCACCATCGGATATTCGCAGCGCTTCAATCCAAAGTTCGCATACGTTAAGCGCTCCATCGCCGACGGCACCATCGGCCAACCAGTAAGCGCGCTGGTCAGCAGGCACATCACGCGCAATCTGGGCAACAAAATTGGCGGGCGCATCAAGCTTTCTCCGGCCGCCATGGAGGCCACGCACGATATCGATTTTGTGCTGTGGTGTTTTGAGCCGCGCAAACCGGTGCGCGTCTACGCGCAGTTTGTAAATAAGATCATGCAGCCGACGCACAACGTGCCGGACTGCGCCTGGATCGTGGTGACGCTGGACGACGGCAGCGTTTTCACCATTGGCGCAGGCTGGGTGCTTCCGCCCGCGTATCCCAATTTTTCCTCCACATGGATCGAGATGGTTGGCAGCGAAGGCGCAATCATGGTGGATGATTCGCACCGCGACGTCAGCATCAACACCATGAAACGCGGAATTGAATTCCCGCTCTCCACTATGCCCGGGGAAAAAGTGGATCATGTGTATGCGGGCCCCATGGAGGCCGAGACCATTCACTTTCTGGATTGCGTGGCCCATGGCAAGCAGCCGCTGGTTACCCCAGAGCACGCCCGCATGGTCATGCAGGTGTATCAGGCGGCGGACCAATCGGCCGAAGAAAATCGCCCTATTGATATCGTGTGGCCCGCTTCAGATCGGCGCGTCGCGGCAGAGAGTGATTTGGCCGCGGTACGCACGGCGGCGCCCGCGCGAATTCGGGAATGATCAACGCAAAAACGCGAAGAGGAAATTTGTAGCGCCCGCCTTCAGGCGGGCATTGCTTCAACCAGATGCCCGCCTGAAGGCGGTCGCTACAGCAACCGGCCTTTCCAATTGTTCCAGACAACCACGCGTTTCGAGCAATGACAGGGGCAAGAATGCCGGACACGAATCGCACGTCCGCTTCAGCAAGCGCCACCGCCGAAGAATTCGCTGCACTCAAACCTACAAAGACGCGCTGGCTGGTTCTCGTCCTGATCAGCTTCATGTACCTGATCACCTACATGGACCGCAGCAACATTTCAGTCGCGCAACCGGAAATCGCCAAACAATTTGGTCTCAGCAAATCCGCGATGGGGCTGGTCCTCGCCGCGTTTACGTGGGCCTATGCGCTGGGCCAGGTTCCTTCCGGATGGTTTGGCGACCGCTTCGGCCCCAAGCGTGTGCTGGTAGTCATCATGACGCTGTGGTCCGTCACGGCCGTTATGACCGGCGCGGCATTCGGCTTCGTTTCTCTTTTTGGAGCTCGATTTCCTTCTGGGACTGAGCGAGTCCGGCGCGTTTCCCGTGGCCAGTCGCGGAATGCAACTTTGGTTTCCGCGTATCGAGCGCGGTCGAATTCAGGGGACGACGCATTTCTTCAGCCGCTTCGCGGTGGCTGTCACGCCATTTATTGCCGGGAGCATCCTGCTGGCGTTTGGTTGGCGTGCAATTTTCTACATTTTCGGTTCCCTGGGCATCGTGTGGGCGATCGTCTTCAGCATTTTCTACCGCAACATTCCCGAGGAACACAAAGGCGTCAACCGGCTGGAACTGGCCCGCATCCGCGGCGTGAATCCCGATGGAACCATCAAGCCGCCCGCAATCACGCGCCTTGCGACACCATGGAAACGAATTCTCCTCTCGCCCAACATGTGGTTCATCTCTCTCGGCTACTTCTGCTTTTTCTTTGGAACAAATTTCTACCTGACGTGGTATCCCACTTACCTGCGGGAACATCTGCACATGTCCATTCGCTCGCTGGGAATTTGGGGATCCGTTCCGCTGATTGCCGGCATGGCGGGAGACATCATTGGCGGAACAATCTCCGACATGATCCTCAAATCCACGGGCAGCGCCAAGCTGGCGCGCCGCGTGGTTGCCGCCCCCGGTTTTCTTCTGGCCAGCGCCTTCGTCATTCCCGCCGCGCTGACCGCGAACAGGCTCAGCTCGATTCTGTGCTTGGCTGCATCGTTCTTTTTTCTGGAATGGGTGATCGGCCCGGCCTGGGCGGTTCCGATGGATGTGGGCGGCCAGTTTAGCGGCACGGTGACAGGAGTAATGAACATGGTCGGTGCGCTGGGCGGAGCGTCCACAGCCGTCGTCTACGGAAGCCTGTTCAATCGCGGTTACTGGGTCGCACCGTTCCTGGTGAGCGCGGGCGTGATGATAGTGGGTGCCTTGATTTGGATATTCCTGATCGATCCCGAACAGTCCGTGGTTGAACAACGCGTTTCGGCGCCAGCCACTTCGCCTTGACGCTCTCGGCAGGCGCGTGCTATCACGATTGAGAAGCACTACGGATTTTCTTCAACAAAGTCGGATCCAATTCAAGGGACGGGAGAAATTTTGATGACGCGGCGACGAATGGGTGCGGTAGTTCTATCAGTGTTTTCGTTTTTCGCAATCGCTTTGGGAATTGCAAAGAGCGCGACGCCTCCGGACAATGCCAAGGAGGAGATCATTAAAGTCGATGAGGAGAGGAATCAGGCGTTGCAGAAGGGCGACGTCGCCACGCTGGACCGCATTTACACGGACGATGTGGTGTACTCGAATGCCACCGGCGTGATTCTGACCAAGGCGCAGCACTTGGCTGACCTCAAGAGCCGGGGCCTGAATTTTCGTTCTTTCAAGCACGAGGATGTTCAAGTGACCGTTCACGGAGACACCGGCTTCCTGACCGGGATCAGCAAGTCCGAGGTCGAATTTCATGGGGTGGTATCCGGTGGTTCACGCAGATTCTTGAATGTTTTCACGAAGAAAGACGGCCGCTGGCAGGTCGCGGCGCATTTTGAAGCCAACATGGAAGAGGCTCCCAAAGCCAAATAGCTTCAAGTAGCGCGGGCTTCAGCCTGCGGGGGTTAGTCTTTGCAAGGCCTAAAATCCGCAGTCCGCCGCTGCGGACCGCGCTACTGCAATCTACTTCTTGTCGGGCGCCCCGTAGTCGCGGCCGGGAAGCTTGTCGGCATGGTTCACGCGCTCCTCATATTCCTTGATCGCCGATAGCGTGCAGGGATGTGCGTCCAGGGTCCAATCCTTCCTCAACTTCCAGAAGCCCGTGATGGACCAGGGCTTTGAATAATTTTTGGGGTCGTCAAGACCCATGGCAAGGCATATATCACGAAGGGGAACCTGGCAGTTCCCCCCTCGTGCACTTTTGATTTGCATTTACCGGAGTCCTATTACAGCCTCGCTATGCACCGCATGCACGGTGCAGTCGGGGTTGCTGCATTTTCCATTTTGTTGCAGGCCCGGTGGAATGTTTTCCTTTCCGTGGCCTTCCAACTTTGTAGTTTTCTTATTCCAACTTGTTTTCGACATTTATATGACCTGGGTCACAGATGCTTGTGAGCAATGTCACAGGGAAGTTTCGTTCAAACCGTGATGAAAAGTTGCCTTCCGAAGCGGATTTCGTCATGGAGTAGAATGTGGATGGATTGCAATAGAGCCTTTGCGGCAGGTGGCCATGGAACAGCGTCTGCGCGATTTGTTACATGAAATTGAAGAACACGGACGGGAAAACGACGCGCGCGTCTCTGAACGGCTGCGCATGATGCTCAATCTGGAACCTGCCAGCGCGCAACTGCTCAGCATTCTGGTGCGCGCCAGCGGCGTAACGCGCGTGCTGGAGGTTGGCACGTCGAACGCCTACAGCACCATCTGGCTGGCGTGGTCGCTCGCGCCTGCCGGAGGCCGCATCGTCAGCATCGATCGCAATCCCGACAAGCATGAGCTTGCGCGCCAGAATCTCCGCCGCGCGGGTTTGATGGATCATGTGGATTTGCTTACGGGAGACGCCGCTGAAATTATCTGTCAGCTTGCGGGGCCGTTTGACTTGCTTTTTCTCGATGCTGATCGCAGGAAATTTCCTGAGGTGATGGAAATTGCGTTGCCAAAGCTGGCCCCGAAAGCGCTGGTAATCGCCGACAACGTGCTCTCCCATCCGGAGGAGATCGCCGACTACTTGAAATTAATTTCGAGCCTCGCGGATTTTCAACACACCACTGTGCCGGTAGGGAAAGGGCTGAGCATCGCCTATCGCGGTTAGCCTTTACGCCTGTGGGCCGCAGGTTTTGGTGGCGCCGGCGTCCCGCCGGTGGCTTTTGTGCTCGGGCAGCGCAGAAAAAACCGCCGGCGGGACGCCGGCGCCACAAAGTTCGTCCCAATGCCTGCGCCGCGTATCCTGCCTCTTACTTGCTGGCCACCATCTTGAATTTCTGCACTCTGCGGCCGTCTACGGATTCACCCACATAGATGTTGCCTTTGGAGTCCAGAGTCATGGTGTGCGCATGCATGAATTCGCCCACCTGATGGCCGGGTCGGCCAAAGCTGCCGAGAACTTTTCCCGTGGCGCGATCCACGATGTCGATTTGCTCATCGATTTCATTGATCACGTACATGTATTTCTGCGCGGGGTCGAGAGAAAATTCCACTGAGGAAGCCGATCCCACGAGCTGGGCATCGCGCCTGGAACTAACGCCCTGCGCGGGAACAGGCGTCCAGATCTTGAAGCTGAACGGCATGTTCCTTTTGAAATTGCCCATGGTGTCGAATACCTGAAGGCGGTTCATCCAGCGGTCGCATACGTAGACCAGCCCGTCATTGCTTACGCGCACGCAATGCGGCGTGGCCGCCGCGGCGGTAGCCGATTCTTCCGGTGATCGATACACTCTCCATTGCCGCAAGTATTTTCCCTTACTATCAAACACCACGATGCGCGAATTATTGCCGCCCTTGCCTTTTGCGTGCCCGTCCGCGACATACACGTCGCCGTTATGCGGATCGAAAGCAATTTCCGACACGCGAAAGAATTGCGATTTGCTGGTGTTGAGCGGCTTGCCGTTTACGGTGCCATCCGAGGAATCGAAGACGCCCTTTTTTCCAATTTGTAACAGGAGTTCTTTTCCGTCGTGCGAATATTCCTGAACGGTGCCGTCCTCGGAACCGTCCAGCCACACGTGGCCGTCGTGGTCGATAGCGCAGCCGTGTAGGTCCTTTGGGCAGCACTTTTGAATCTCCCCATGCATTGACCACTTTGCCTTCGGCGTCGAATTCAATGATGGGAGGGCCCGCCTGGCCCGCGTTCAGCTCATCATCGGTTAATCCCTCTAGATGCCCATCCATGCCGCCCACATCGTTCACTCGCTGCACCAGGAACACGTGGTCCTTGGCGTCCACGCATAGGCCGCCAATTTCGCCGGTCACCCAGCGTTCCGGCAACGGCTTTGGCCAATATGGGTCCACCTCGAATTTGGGGGCTCCCGCCTGCGCACGCAGCGGCGACGGACTAAAAGTTACGACAGCAAGTGACAAGGCGCCGCAGGCCAGCGCCGTAATAAAATAATTTCGTTTCCGATTCACTCTCACCGCATTCACCCCGCGCTTTAAGATTTAAGTGCGCAATCGCACTATTGCCGAATTATTTGTACGTTCGTTCTAAAGTTTGTGAAATATCGCCGATATTGTACAACTGTGTACTCAAGCTTCGCGCTATTCATATTAATACCGCCAGTCAGGATGCCTTCGGCGAGTTTGCACACTGCGTGGGATGCGCCTTTACTTCTTCGGGGCTTGCGTAGCTTTTTTATTGAACCCATCGAAGCTGGCATTGTCTTCGCAGATTTGCTCCATCACCTTCCAGGTCGGCTTCAGTTCAAAAATCAATTTTGCCCCCCAGGGTTTGCTGTAAGCCTTGGGGTCATCAATGGTGAAGGCAATTTCCAGGGAATTCTGATCGATGCGCCGAATGCGTTCCACTACGTGTAGAGCGCTGCTGTGCGGGCGGCCCACTCGATCGATCAATGTCTTGTCGTTAAAATTGGTGCTATCGACGACCAGGGTATCGCCCTCCCACTTGCCGATCGAATCGCCCATCCAAAGCGGGCCTTGCTCTGCGTCATGCGGGCGGCCGTCCGTATAAATGCGGCGGACAAAATGATCGTACTCGAACAGCATGAGCACCTGGCCCGGAATCTGCACGATCTGCATTGGAAAATTGAAAAGATAAATGCGCGGCACGCCGGGAGGAAAACACTGGAAAACAGGATCGCTGAGCACCGTGCTGGGATCGTTGCCATGATACATGGCGCCGGTAACTTTGTATTTCGCGGCGGCCCAGGGAGTCATGGGCGAATCCGAGTTGCCAAAATCCAGGATGAACGCTTCATATCCGCGCGGAACGGCTCGGTCTCGCAGCCTTGACCACAGGCCGGACAAATCAGGCATGGCACTTGTGGATTGTGCTGGCGGTGGTTCCTGCTGCGCGTGCAATTGTACGGAGATCGCTGAGAAAATAATGGCGATGGTCAAAAAGGACAAGATCCGTTTCATCCAGCCATTGCGCACTTAACGTTTCCTCCTCTCACTCCCCATCGCCACGACTAATCGTTGATCGAGTTTGGGTCGAGTTCCTGGCCATTTGACAAAATGACCTTCTGCAAACGCAGCGTTTTCGAGCCGTTCTTTCCTTGATTGCCGATTACCGTGATCTGGTCGCCTTTTTTGATAATGTCCTTGTTCCAGCCGTGCCTGGACAGCACATTCGGGCTATTGGCTTCGCCGATCCACGTTTCAATTTTGCCTTTATCGTTCTTCACATCCACGGCAAGCTCCACATGGGGATTCACAAACTGGAAATCCGATACGGTCCCTTTCAAAGTGGACAATTTGGTTGAGTCATACGGAGTGGCTCCGTGGTGCGCCAGCACAGGAATGGAAGATGCGATGAGCAGAACGATAAGTCCCAGGAACAATGCCAATACTCGATTCTTCATGTGGATCCCCTATCGTAAAACGCGACGCAGCCAAATTGCCGATCGCCTTTTGGCAGCGCCGACACAATTCTACAGCGTTCGGTCGGGCTTGAGTTGTACCTGTGACAAAATTCTATATCACCGCGCGCGCGAAAATGTCAAAGCAGATTTGGCGTGAGAGCTCTTATTGACGCGAAGTTGAGAGGAGGGGTTGCCGAGCTTGCATAATCCCGGCACATGTTAATTCCCAAGAGAGCGGAGTATTACCCTCAGGCCGGGATTGGTGTACCCTTTGAGGGAAATATCGCTTCCCTTAGGAGCCGACAAGATGAAATCGAATACTGCAAACCACGCGAACTGGAACCTCGGCCGTTTTGCGGCCATATTGATCTTGCTCATGGCGGCGCCGATGGCGTTCCGCGTGGCGCGCGCCGCGGCCGCGGACGGCTCTGCAAACAGCAATGAGGACGCGGCGATCAAACAGGTGATTGCCGGATTCAGCGACGGCTGGAATTCGCACAATGCGCACGCCATGTGCATATCGCTGGCCGACGATGTTCAGTGGGTCAACTGGCGCGGCGAACCGCTGGGCACACGCCAGGCCGTCGAGGACGAACATGCCCGGCTCTTCGCCGACCTTTACAAGAATACACAGCGCACGGATTTGGTGAAGACCATCAAGTATCTCAGCCCCGAACTAGCCGTAGTGGACGATTACTGGACAATGACGGGCGCACGCAAGCGCGACGGATCCGACTGGCCGTACCGCGCTGGGTACGCCAATATGGTAATGGCCAAGCGCAATGGCCGCTGGATCGTGATCGTTTCGCACACCGCCGATTTCAACGCGACCGCCCCTGCGGCGAAGTGAATTAAGTAGAACAGGCTTCAGCCTGTTGCTACTTAGCGCAAATCAAAGCGACGATGAAAACCAACAGGCTGAAGACCTGTTCTACTGTTTCCTCGCTTTCAGATACCAATCCAGAATCTGCTCACCGTTCCAGTGCAACACTCCATCGAATTTCGAAATGTATTCGTAAATGTCTTCCAAATACTTGATGCGCGAAGGCTGGCCGCTCAGGTAAGGATGAATCGCGATGGCCATAATTTTCGGCCGGGTTGCACCTTCTTCATATAGACGATCGAAAGCTGTCTTTGCACTTTTGCGTCCAATAAGGCGCCTGGTGGTATTGCACGGCCATCACGGGAATGTCGTTGGTCTCCAGCGAATAGGGCAGCGTATACAAGGGGCCGCTCTTGGTGGCGATCTCGGCCGGCTCGTCGTCCCAGGCCCAATCGCAGATGTATTTGATGCCCGCCGCTTTGAGATGGTCCGGCGTGTCGTACGTTTCGGTGAGGCCCGGCCCCATCCAGCCAATGGGCGGCTTGCCGGTGAATTCGCGAATCGTTTTGACGGAACGCTCGATCATGGCCACGGGGTCTGTTTCGCTGTGCATGGGGCGCTGGTCGAAACTGTGGCCCATGAATTCCCATCCGGCATCCAGGCAGGCCTGCGCCACGCGCGGGTAATCAAGGCACACGCGCGCATTGATGGAAAGCGATGGTCGAATCTTCAGCCGTTCATAGAGCGCGTGAAAGCGCCAGAAGCCCACGCGCATGCCGTACTCGTGCCAACTCCAGTTGGGCACGTCGGGCAGCGTTGTCACTCCCGTGGGCGGCACAAGCACCTGCCTGGGCATGGCGCGCGCGATGTCCCATACCTCGACGTTCACAATCGTCCAGATCACGATGCGTTCGCCATTGGGCAAATGCAGTTTGGGCCGATCGACAATTGCGGAGTACTTTGCGCGCTCGCTGGGAAGAGTCATGGAAAATACCGCCTTCTGAAATTAAAAGTTGCGATCCGAACGCGCATCAATCGCGCCCTGACGCTGGCAACGTCTGTATCAGGCGCGTTCGTTCCGTGTCAACAGACAATGCGGTTGATGACCACACTAAATTCTCCATGTCTCTATTGTTTCTGCCTTGAATCGATACAGGATTGAATGCAACTTGGCTGGAATGTGGCATAAGGACATGCACGCGACGAGGCATCCTTTGGCGACGCGCTGTATTCTAAAGATGATGTCCAGTCCTTTTGCTGGTATCATCTCCCAGCGTTCATCCTGAGTCATTATCGGTGCCCGGCGAGTTTGCATTTTTATAAATCGGGAGAGGCATTCAGGGAAGTGGTTGTGAGTCATTTCACGAGCCGATGTGCGGCATCGGTTATGAGGAATTAATTACTGGCCTTTGCCAAGTGGGACCATCTGGGTGTAGAGTCCCGATTGCCGGAAAATCCAAAAACGAATACTTACTGGATGACTTAGAAGTGCGTCTTCGGATCGCGGGCAATCTGCCCACGGCAAAAACAAGTCTCGAGAAAGCGAGGAGAATAGAACATGAGGAAACAGCAAGGGTTGTTTCGTGCAGCGGTAATTCTGGGCGTGGCTGTTGCGGCATTCAGCTTTGGCAGCAAGAACGCGTGGGCGCAGGGTGCAACACCCGCTCCCTTCAATAAAGTGGTGGTCTCGGACGATGTCGCCAAGCGAACACTGATGAAGGCGGTCATCAATGCCGACACAGCGCGTGCCATCGTCGATGCCTGCGTCGACTGGCAGAAGGCGCAACCAGGAAACGTATCAATCGTCATTTTCGTGCTCTCACCGACCGGACAGATCGTCGACTCCCACCAGATGGATGGAGTGCTGCCAATTGGCGCTGAAACCGGCTTGATGAAAGCCAAGACCGCGCTGTACGCGCGCATGCCTTCGGCTTTGGTCGCGCAACGATTCAACACTGTCGATGGCCGCGTGATTCGGCTGGACCTCGGCAAGGAAGAGGGCCTGTCCTATTATTTTGTTGGTGGCGGCCTTCCCATCGTTGTGGACAATCAACTGATCGGCGCGGTTGGAGTTGGCGGAGGAAATGCGGATGAGATGTGCGCGTATCAGGCACTCACAAAGGTGCTTGGGCCGCAGCCGCCGCTTACCCCGCCCGCAGCACCCGCAGGAGCAGGCGGAGGGCAAGGCGGTGGAGCAGGGCAGGGCGGCGGACGGCAGCCGGTGGACCGCGAGGAGGCGGCCGGCCACCGCAATAGCGCGATCATTGCTATCGAACTACGGACTCCCATGCCCGGCAAGGCTGCCAAAGGCGGCAGTCTTGCCGGTGTCATGGTCATTGTCATCCTGGAAATTTAATTTTTAGACTACTGGAGTACAAAGCACAATTTTGTCATCCTAATCATGAACCCAAATCCGCCTGGATAAAACCAATTGCCACAATCACAAATTTCATGCCTTTGGAAGCAGCCCGACGTCGCCAGTAAGTATCGAACGGCGGTTTCCTTGCACAGCCATACCAATCAATCCAAGGAAAGCCTGCTCTTCATCCCAGCCTTCGCCGAAAAATGGCCTTTGCTGCGCTGGGCGTTGAAGGAGCAGTGCAAGAAATCGTGCAGGCCTGTCGATTTCTCGCAGGCTTACTGGACGCCGCCCCTGCCTCCCAAGCTGGCCTTTGAGTTGGAGAGCAACCAGATCGAAGTCGATCTGGAATTAATGAGCCTTGTATCGATTACCGATCATGACAGCATCGGAGCGCCCACTGCATTGCGGCAATTGCCGGAAGCGGTTCAGGTTCCATTTGCCGTGGAGTGGAGCGTGTCCTTTGAAGGGGCTGTATTCCATCTGGGAATTCACAATTTGCCGGAGAGCCAGGCTCACCTGATCATGGACGACTTGGCAGCCTACACGCGCAACCCCTCCGCGCCACGCCTCATGGAACTGCTGTCGGCGCTGCACGCCATACCCGATGTGTTGATCGTATTCAACCATCCCCATTGGGACCAGTATTGCCTGGGGCTGGCGACCTTCCGCCAAATTCTTGACCGCTTCCTGCAGTCTCACGTTGAATTCATCCACGCCTTTGAACTGAACGGCATGCGCTCCTGGGCCGAAAACAAAGGCGTGATCGAGCTGGCCTCCGCCTGGAAGCGCCCAATAATTTCCGGAGGGGACCGCCACGGATGCGAGCCCAGCGCCGCACTGAACCTGACATGCGCCACCAGTTTCCCCGAATTCATTAACGAAATCAGAATTGACCAGCAAAGCCATATCGTTTTCATGCCCCAGTATGCGGAAGTGCTCGGCATCCGATTCGTGCAAACTGTAATCGACACCATTCGCGACTACCCTGAGCATCCCGTGGGTTCCCGCCGCTGGGATGAGCGCGTGTTCCACATGGATTTTAAGATGGGATATCACCGCCCATTGGCTGTGCTATGGAAAGCTCCCCCGCCGTATTTGGCCCGGATATTTGCGGTTTTTCGCATGGTGGAAAACGCCTCGGTGAGGCAGGCCTTGAATTTTACGTTTCGCGGAAAATCGGAATTGCACCCTGCTTCGGACATCGCGCATGAGGTGGGTGCGTGACCGCGGAAAATATTCGGGTGGCGCTGTTTCCCTGCACCTACCGGGAAATCGATGGCGTTGCCAATACCAGCAAAGAATTTGCGGAATTTGCCAGGGAGCATGGGTACTCGTTCCTCCTGGTGCACGCGGGGCCAAGCGACGAAGTGGTCGTGGACGGATCGCTAACCAGAATTCAGCTGCGCCGTGGCCGGATAAAGTTTCCCCTGGATGGACACCACGAATTCGATCTTTTGTTCCTTAGGCACTATTCCAGAATCATGCAACTGGTGCGGGAATTTGCCCCCAACGTCATTCACATCACCGGGCCGAGCGACGTGGGCATTCTTGGAACGCTGGTGGCGCACAACCTGGGCGTGCCGCTCGCGGCTTCCTGGCAAACGAATATTCATCAATTTGCCGGCCGGCGAGTGTCCGCCCTTTTATCCTCCTGGCCAAAAAATATATCCACTCCGCTTGCATCCGCCGCGGAATTCGCCAGCTTTAAAGCGGCTGCCCGCTTCTACAAAATTCCGCGGCTGCTCTTCACTCCCAATCGCGAATTGGTTGAGTTGCTCGGAAAGGCCACCGGCAAGCCCTGCTTCCTGATGGGGCACAGCGTGAATACAGACATATTTAGCCCCGACTTTCGACAACGCACGGGCGGCCCGTTCCGAATCGGCTACGTCGGGCGGCTCACGCCGGAAAAAAACGTTCGCTTCCTCGCGCAACTGGAAAAGGATTTGCTGGCCAAAGGCAATCTGGATTTTCGGATCAACCTGATCGGCCAGGGCGCCGAGGAAGACTGGCTGCGGGAAAACATGCGGCACGCGGAATTCAGCGGCTGGCTTACAGGCGAAAATCTTTCTCGCGCATATGCCGACATGGATGCATTTGTGTTCCCGTCGGAAACGGACACGTTTGGCCTGGCTGTCCTCGAGGCGCTCGCCTCGGGAGTTCCCGCGGTGGTCACTTCCCGCGGCGGCCCGGCATTCACGGTTGAACACGGCAAGTCCGGCTACGTCGCGAATCGTTTCGAGGAATTTGCTCCATTGGTAGCAAACCTGATGACGCAACCTCAATTGCATGAGTCCATGCGGCTCGAATCTCGCCAGCGCGCCCTCTCCATCGGTTCCTGGGAACGGATTTTTGCGGGCATGTACCAAACATACGAACGGTACACTCGTCCTGTGGCCCAGGTGGAAGACATGCTTCTCGACGATGCAACAAAGATTGTGAATACCTGAGTTCAAATCCTGTTCCCGGCTGCCAGCATTCGCCGAGAGGCCTGAGAGTTTAATGTCCATCAGAAAAAGCATTGCCCGATTGTCGGTCACTCCGCTGCTCTTCATCATGATGCTTGTGGGGTCTGCGGGATTGCAGGCGCAATCATCCGTTCCGCAGGCCGTGATTGAGGCCAGGCCGAATCTCACCCAGGTTGTGGATAAGCTGGTGGAGAAAAATGTCGAACGCGCGGACGCCTTGCAGAAATATCAAGGAAGGCGCTTTTATAGCTTGACCTACACGGGATTCCCCGCCTCGCTTCATGCAGAGATGGTTGTGGACATGACGTTCGAGGCGCCCGCCACAAAACAATTCAAGATCGTTTCTCAAAGCGGGCCGCAATGGCTTGTCGACAAAGTTCTCAAGCGCCTTTTGGAAACGGAGCAAGAAGCGGCGACCGACGAGAATCGGGCGCGCGTCGCCCTCAATACCAGCAATTACGATTTCAGCGGCCTTGAGGCTCAGAACGCGCCGGACAATTGTTCCTATGCGGTTGCGGTCGAACCTAAAATTCCGAGCAAGCTTCTCTATCGCGGGCGCATCTGGGTGGATAGCAGGGATTTTGCAGTGTGCCGCATCGAGGCGGAGCCTGCCAAGAATCCTTCCTTTTGGATCAAGAAAACTGACATTCATCATTCCTACGTGAAGATCGGCGAATTTTGGCTGCCGTCGGAAAATCAATCCGTCTCCGCCATACGCGGCGGCGGGCGCGCCGTTTTGATCATCAAGTATCAGAACTATGAGATTCTTGCAGCGCGAACCCTGAAGGGCAGTGATCCCTCCGCCTCGTCCAGTGCAGTGGCTCTCACCGAACATCCCAACTAAGCAGGACAATCGAGCGAGCTAACCCGCATTTCTCACATGCGAACGGCATGGCGCGGGTTTCACAGGCTGCCGAAAAATCCCCCACACCTTTTGTCATTCTGAGCGGAGCGAAGAATCTCTCTTTCTTTTCATGGGCGTAAAACCAAGAGAGATTCTTCGCTCCGCTCAGAATGACAAAATAATCTATTTTTTCCGCAGCCTGTTCGCCTGCGGATTGTCGCATGATCGCAGAAAACCCGCAGGCTGAAGCCCGCGCCACTGCTTCTCGATTCACGTTCAGGCTGTAAAGTATTCCGGCGGGGGATTCCCGGCGAAATTGTCATTCGCCGAGATTGATTTCAAGCCCGGTCAAGCGCCGCTGAAAACCGTCGAACCGCCCCCAGGAGAAAGGCGCGGGTGTACTTGGATTGTTGTACACATCGTGCGGATTTAGGCGATTGGTCACATCCAGCTGAAAAAACTCCAATGCTGATCTTCTTGCGCTTGGCATTCTCTTTGAACGGCATGTGCACCGTGAACTCGCGGGAGAGTTTCACGTCCAGCGAAAAGTAGATTGGGAAACGCAGGCTATTCGGCGTTCCCAAATAGTTCTGGTAATTATCCACGTTCGAGTACGGGAACCCGGTGTGAATATCCGCCACCGGGCTGAAAACAAATTTTTTGGGCAGCGTGATATAGCCCCAGCCAAGCACACGATTGGGAATGTCGGAAGGCTGGACACCATAAACATTCGGCCGAATCACCGGCACTGGAACGGGCAGAAAAGTCTGCGCAAGTGTATTGAGGTCCCCGCGTGCGCGGCTCCAGGCATAGGAAACATTGAACTCGTTTCGTTCGCTTGGCCGGTAGCGCGCCGTGAGCTGCGCCTGCCTATAGTTTGAAGTTCCCGTGTTTTCCAGAACCATAAAGCCGGAGGTCCCGCCGCCAACGGGAAGAATCGGATTTAGCAGAAAAAGATTGGATGTATGAGTTTCATAGTAACCAACACGGAGGCTGAGGTTCTTTCGCAACGGGGCTTCCGCTTCGACATTCCAGGTGAAAGTGCGCGGACTATTGTTGTTATCCATCATGGTCAAAGAGTCGCCGGCGACGCCTGAGGACTGGTAGACATTCTGCAGAGTGTAATTCGCAGGGGTTAATGGCCCATTTACGATGGAAATTGTTCGTTCCTGATAGCCGGCAAAATCCGTGGCCAGCAGCGGAACGTGTCCATAGATCAGGCCGGCACCCGCGCGAACTACCAATTTCCCATTGGGCAGCGCATAGGCAAGTCCAGCGCGGGGCGCGAAGGCGGCGTCTCGGCCTATCGATTGATGCGTCAGGCGGCCGCCGAAGGTCAATGCCAGGCCCTTGGCGAATGACCAGCGATCTTCGGCATATTCCGAGACTTCGGTATCCGCGGCTTTCAGATTTTCCGCGGGCGAAAAGTTGATGGTCTCATCGATCACCCCGTTCTGATCCAGGAGGTTGATCGGACGAGAATCGCTGTTCCCCGTAAAGGATCGATACAGGACATCCGTCCCGAATTGCAATTGATGGGTGCCCAGCCAGGAAAGTGTGGGCAACTGAAGAATGGGGAGCGCCTCCACTTGATTTGCATTGCGCGCAAAAGTATTGAAATAATTCCCGCCCCATCCCAGGGGACTGATGGTCATGTCTTGCGATCCCTGGCCGCGTTCCACGTTGTAGAAATTGGTGTAGCGAACCAGCGTGGTAAGGATCGCTCCTGAATCGAACTGGTAAGCGTCCGAGACGCCCAGAGACGAGCCACGGCGCCGAATATTCGCGGAAGCAGTTTGAGGAATGAGTGTGTCGATATTCGCATACAAAATCGTGGCTGGAAAAACGTTAAAGTTGACGTTCAGCACGTGCTTCGCTGAAAAAGTCCATTGGAATTCCGTGAAGGAAACCAGACTGTAGGTCATCGTTTCGTTCACCGGCCAGGAAAGGCCATGCACGGGATCCTTGCGGAATTCATAGGTCAAAGTCTCGGAAAAATTGAGTTTATTCTTGATGAGCGGGCCGCCGAATTCCACACCCGGCGTCATGTTCAAAAGGCCGATCAGATGGTCGTTCTTTCCGCGAAAAGAGGGAACGATGTCCAGCAACTTAAAATTCCATCCTGGCGAGGGAGGCCGGATGTCAATCCTCGTCAAGCCGCCGGAAAATCCACCGTACGCGGAACTGTCCGGAGTGCTATATACCTGAATGTTTTGAATCGCGCTGACGGGGATGGGAATCGCGAAACTTCCCGACACTGGATCGACATTCTCCGCCGAATCCACCAGCAGCATTCCCTGGCTCTCTGCCTGCCCGTTAAAATTCAGCTTCCCTTCCTGCGTGCGAATCACGCTGGGAGACATGGAGAGGGCCTCGGTAAATTTTTGCGTGCGCAGTGGCAGGCTTTCCAGTTGCTGCTCGGTGACCGTAGCCGTCGCGCTTACACTCTGCGTGGCGATCTCGGTTGCTTCGCCCTGCACCTCAATGCGCTCCTCGACCGAGTTGATCTGCAAAGCAATATTCTCGGTGAGCGTTTGACCGGCTTCGAGAGTTACAGTTGCGGTCTGGGGTTGAAACCCTTCAACACCCGCTTCCAGGTTGTAGGTTCCCGGGGCGAGACGCGTAAATTCGAAATGCCCTGCGGCATCGGTGACTGTTGTCCGGATGGCCGGGCCTGTGGGTGTTGGCGTTAGTTTGATTGTGATTCCCGCCAGGTTGTCGGTCCCATGCTGCCCGGTCCCGGCAGTGACTTTGCCGTTCAGCGATGCGGGGGCAGCCTGCCCGGGAGTTCCCGATTGTCTTGCGAAGCCCGGTGTCGCGCAAACCAGCAGGGCAATCCACAATACTCCACGGAAGGAGTTCATTGCGCCGGCGCCGGGGTTCCCGCACATTTTCAAAAGTAAGCTCCGCTATCGGACAAGGACGCCGTGACATTCGTTAAGTTGGGGGCGCCCTCCCGCACTGCAAGGGCTGCTGCCCTGTTGCAAGCGGTCAGCGTTTCAATCTGCTGCGGTTCTTGTCATCCAGCCACGGCAATTGGGAAGGTAGCGAATATTCTGATATGCCGAGTGGACTTCCTCAAATTCCAGCAGGATCTTCGACTGACTATAACCCTAAAGACTCGATTCATGACTGCGGAATATTTTCCGTTGGAGCAAGGACCGCATGATTCATGGTCTCTTGTTTTAAGCCCGGTTCCAAGTATCAGATTGAGGAAACTTTCGCAAAGCGTTACTCAGGTTTGAATTTGTCGCGGGGGGAGAGCAGCAGCGTCCAGCGCCATGTTTGGGTGGGGTGTGCTCGAATCTGCGATGTTCGCCTGAACACGCTGAGGAAAAAGGACTTTTTGTCATCCCGAGCGAAGCGAGGGATCTGCTTTTTTTCTCGGCTTCCAGGAAACAACAGATTCCTCGGGCAACCCCCGCCCTTCGGAATGACATGGTGGGAGTTTTTCCACAGCCTGTGAAGGTGAGAGCCGGCAAAATTACAATAACCTTCGTGAAACTCGGAAGTTCGTTTGGCTCACTGTTTCTGCGGTGCCCAATGAATGACTACCTGGCTTTGATTTGCGGTTTTCAGGGCAACATCGATCGACTGGGTCTGTTTCGCAGCCAGGTCGAATTCCTGCATGGATTCATGCATATTGGGAGCGCGAACCAGTAGTTGGTGGTGGCCTGGGGCGAGCTTCAAAGTCAAAGGCGCCGGCCCTACAAACTTGCCGTCGATCCAGGCAGAGGCGCGATCAGGGACCGTATGTATCGCAATCTGCGCGGCGCTGGGGCCGGAATGCGTTTGAAAAAATTGCAGATTTGTCTTGGCTATCGCTTCGGGGGCTGCCGTTGCAACGCCGGCGGCACTTCCAGCCGTGGCTGCGCCGGCCGGCGAGCTTCCCGGGAATCCGAAATTGGGCATGCGGATGAGCGGCGCGGATGAAGCCGCGGCGCCGGCCGAATTCCCCGTCAACACTCCGTATTCCACGATCCCTTGCCCGTACACCACGCCAGCCCCCATCAGCGTGAGAACAAACAAAGCGGCAGAATTCCGCAGAATGTTCAGCGTCATTTCAGACTCCTGGACCTACAAGGTGGGGGACAGGCTGGATTGTAGTCCCACTCTTATTGAACGGCAAACAATTTTTCCCGCCATCACAAGGGATCTCAGGAGCAGCGGTAAAATTTGCCATGGTACTCGAATCGCGCTTAATGGTATCCGCTCACATCTCAGGCAATCCCAAATTTCACCTGCGCGGTTCTTTAGCCCTGAGGTAGAATCAGGCTCCGCTTGATGCACATGCCCGTCTTTCCCGGGATTTGCGGCTACGACTATGATCCAGATGACCAACGTCTCCAAGAGTTATGGAGACCAGGGAAACGTGAAGGCTCTTATTAATTTGAGCCTGACAGTCGAGCAAGGGGAACGCCTCGCAGTCATGGGGCCGTCCGGCTCAGGCAAATCGACTCTCCTCAACCTCATTTGCGGCCTGGACGAACCTACATCCGGCTGCATCAAGCTGGAGGGTGTTGAGCTTTCTTCGCTGGATGACGATCGGCGCACCCGCCTGCGCCGTGAAAAAATTGGAATGATCTTCCAAACGTTCAATCTCCTGCCCACTCTTACAGCTCTCGAAAATGTTTCCCTGCCGCTGCGCTTGCAAGGTCTTCGGAGGCATGAGAGCGACGACCGCGCCAAGGCAATGCTGGAGCGGGTGGGGCTGAAGGTTCGCGCGCACCATCGCCCCGACGAACTGTCCGGAGGCGAACGCCAGCGCGTGGCCATCGCACGGGCCCTCATTTTTCGCCCGCCCATTCTGCTCGGCGACGAACCCACCGGCAATCTCGATTCGGCCACGGGAGGAGAAATTCTCCGCCTGCTCGACGATCTTCACCGTGAATACCACAACACCGTTCTGCTGGTGACGCACAACGATCTCGCCGCCGCTTTTTGCGATCGCATTCTGACCATGCGAGACGGACAGTTCGTGAAGGAAGAACGCACGGGGCGGCCGGGAACCGCGCCTGCCGGAGAAAAATAATGTTCGGTGCGCTTTGGCTCATCACCTTCAAGCAATGGCGCGCGCACAAGCTGCGCGTGGCGTTGACCACGCTGGGCATCGCCCTGGGCGTGGCTGTCTTCTTTGCAATTCGCACGGGCAACGCCACCTTGCTCGAGTCTCTTCGCTCCACCGTGGAGAAACTTGCGGGCAAGGCCACCCTGCAGGTTACCGCCGGAGAAACCGGCTTTTCGGAAAAAGTGCTGGACACTGTTCGCTCCACGCCCGGCGTGCAGTTCGCGGAGCCGGTGATCGAAACCATTGTGCAAACCTCCTTTGCGGACGAGGGCTCGTTGTTGATTCTGGGCGTAGATACGACGGGAGACCACGAGCTTCGCGATTACCAGTTTGACCGTACGCAAACTCAGATCGCCGATCCGCTGGTCTTTCTCGCGCAACCCAACTCCATCTTGCTTTCGCGCGCCTTTGCCGACCGCCACGGGCTTAAAGTAGGAGACAAGCTGCCGCTGTTTGCTTCCGAAGGGAAAAAAGATTTCACGGTTCAGGGGACATTCAAGCCCATCGGCGTGGGAGAGGTTTTCGGCGGGAACGTCGCGGTGATGGATGTTTATTCGGCGCAGGTAGTTTTTCATCGTGGCCGCAAATTTGACCGCATTGATTTGACCAATGCTCCGACTGTACCCGCGGAAGTTGTGCAGCAGCGATTGCGCGCGCAGCTTCCACCCGGAGTGCAAGTGGACCGCCCGGAGGTACGCGGGGAGGCGCTTGAAAATGTAGTGACCGCCATGCGCATCGGAATTCTGATCTCCAGTTTTATAGCCCTGCTGGTGGGCGTGTACATCATCTTCAATTCCTTCACCATCGCGGTCAATCAGCGCTGGAAAGAAATCGGCATCTTGCGCGCCGTGGGCGTTGAGCGCGGAAACGTAAGTCGCATGTTCTTGTGGGAAGCGTTGCTCATGGGAGTGATCGGTTCGCTCGCGGGCATTGCCGGAGGCTTCGTCCTCGCCTCCGCCGCGAACCGGGTGATGCGAGGCATGGTCGCGGCCGTATATGGAGTCGTGTCCACCGCCGCGCCCGCGCGCATGCATCTCGATCAATGCGCCATCGCAATTGTGCTGGGAGTCGGCGCGTCCATGATTGGCGCGTGGTACCCGGCGCGCGGCGCAGCCTCATTGGACCCTGCTCTGGCGCTACACAATATCGAAGCGCGCGACCGGGAATCCGTGTCGGGTTGGGGGCGAATCGGCGGAGGCGTTCTATTGATCCTCACGGGATCGGCTCTTGTACTCCTGGTTCCCGTGCGTCTGGGTTTGCCAATTCAATTTGCTTTCGCTGCGATTGTTCTGCTTGGGCTGACGATTGTACTGCCCAAGTTGGTGTTGTGGTCGGCGCGCGCGCTGCGGCCGATTATGAATTGGGCCGGTGGATCGGAAGGCGCACTGGCCGTCGATGCCATGATCCAGACGCCTCGCAGATGCGCGGCGACGGTTGGCGCATTAATGGTAGGGCTGATGTTCGTTTTTTCCACCACGTCATACATACAAAGTTACCGTCGCATGATCGATCGCTGGATGAATCAGGTTCTCAATGCCGACATTTTTGTGGCTACCTCCACGATGCTGCGCTCCAGCAGTTACCATTTCACCGAGGATTTGGGCCGGCAAATCGCCGCGCTTCCCGGCGTGCAACGCGTCGAAAATGTTCGCTTCACAGCAATTCCCTATCGAGGCGACACCGCAGCGGTAATTGCCATCGAAATGGATGGGTTCCTGGAACGGTCGCAGGACGCCATCGAAGGCGCGAATGCGCACGCGGTGCACGATCGGCTGACCGGCGGCGAGGGAGTCCTGGTGTCCAGAAATTTTGCATTGCGCTGGGGAGTCGCTGTTGGCAACCGGCTCACTCTGGAATCGCCCACAGGCACGCTGGAGCGGCCCGTCCTCGGTTTCCTCGACGACTATCGCTCGGAAAAGGGCACAATTTTCATGGACCGCGCGCTGTACAAAAAATATTGGGGAGACGATGCAGTGGATTTTATCGACGTCGACCTGAATCCGGGCGTCGATCAACTGGCAATGAAGCGGGAAGTCGAGCGGCTCACAGCCGGCTCCTTCCACGCTTTCGTCTACACCAATGCGGAGTTCAAGCGATGGATTGCCAGCCTGGTGGACCAATTCTTCACGCTCAACTACATGCAACTGGTGGTGGCCGTGATCATAGCTGTACTGGGAATTGTGAATACACTACTAATTTCTGTTTCGGAGCGGCGGCGCGAGATTGGCATTGTGCGCGCCATCGGCGGGCTGCGTTCGCAAATTCGCAAACTGGTGTTGCTGGAGGCAGTGGCCGTGGCCGTAGTCGGCGTGATTGTCGGTTCCCTGGCTGGAGTCCTGAACACCGTATTCATGTCGCACTCCGTTTCGGTAGCGCTGGTCGGCTATACGGCGCCCTTTTATTTTCCGTGGCAATTCATCCTGCTTTCCCTGCCCGTGGTGACGGCGGTGTCCCTGGCGGCGGGTTGGTGGCCCGCGCGGAATGCAGCGCGCATGCAGGTGATTGAGGCCATCGGCTATGAATAGAATTTTTGCAGCCGGCAAATACTGGAATGGTGAGCGCCGGATTGCGGCTGTTCTCACATTGGTTTTTTGCATGGCTTGCGCGCTCCCTGTCTTTAGTCAGGCGGACGCAGCGGCTATCATGGCCGGCGTCTACCAGCAGGACACCAGCCGCGATGTGACTTTGCGGGCCACGCTCGACGTGACGGACAAGGACGGTCACACGGTTCGCAAACGATTTACGCTCAGGCGCGTGGGTTCATTTGGCAACGGCAAGACGCTTGTTCGCTTCAGCGATCCCGCGGAGCTTCGCGGTGTCACGCTGCTTTCCATCAATCAGCCGGGAGCCGCTGATCGCCAGTGGATTTACACGCCCGCAACCGACCGCGCACGCAGCGTCACCCCGCGTGAACGTTCCGAGCGCTTTGCCGGAAGCGACTTCACCTACGAAGATATCGCCGAGCACGCGCTGGATGATTTTACGTATCAATCGCTGCCCGCAGAGGACACAATCGAAAATCACAAGACATTCAAAATATTGGCCACCCCCGTCGCGGCCGATCAATCGCAATACAAATTTATCTATTACTGGGTGGCCCAGGATGTGCCCTGCATCCTGCATGCAGAGATGTACGATCAGGAAGGGCACAAGGTGCGCGAGATGCACGCCTCCGGCCTGCACAAAGAATCCGGAATTTGGGGTGCGCGCAAAACGGAAATGCGTTCCTTGGTCGAAGGCACCAAGTCAGTCTTAACCATTGACGAGATTCACTTGAACACGGGATTGGACGGCGCGCTTTTCGCACCAGAGGCGCTGGAAAAGAACCGCTAGCCCGCTCCATGTGATTTGCGAGAACTACTCTTCGCCTTCCAGCTTGCGAATGCGCACTTCCACCCCGGGCGTATCCTTCAGCGCGCCAGAAAATTCCTCAAGCTTCGATCCGCGATAGTGATAGGGATACACGATTTTCGGCTTGAACGCTTTCACGCACGCCGCAGCTTCCAGCGTGCTCTCCGTTCGCGGCGGATTCATGGCCAGAAATGCCACGCTGATATTTTTCAGCGCCTTCACTTCCGGCGTGCATTCCGTGTCGCCCGAAAAGTACACCCGCGTGTCGCCAAAGCTCATGATGTAGCCGCTGCCAATTCCCTTGTGGTGATACGGTTTTCCCGGCCCCGATCCAAACACCAGGTTGTACATGGGCACGCCCTCGAAATCGATGCCCATCACCGTCCTGTGCTCGGAATCGCTGATGGCCTCGACAATGCCGCAAGCCGGAGCGCAATTCAGGGTGTCGACCACCGCCGGTGGCCCCACGATAATTGTTTCCGGCTTGTGCAGCTTGTCGACCATGGTGTGGTCCAGATGGTCTTGGTGAGTGTGTGTAATCACAATCAAATCCGCGGGTGGAAATCCCGCGAAATCTCCCTGGCTCCATGGATCGACGTGAATCACTTTGCCGCCAAATTCCAGCATCACGCTTCCGTGGTAAATAGGCGTAATGCGCAGCTCTCCGCGCGACGTCTGAATCACGTCCGCCTGATGATTGGAGGTATTCGCGCGAATATGCGCGGGAGCCGCCAATAGTATCGCCGCGAGCAGAGCCACACATAGGGTGTTTCCGCTGGTTTTCCGCATTATTTGAATCTCCCAATCGTGAAGTGGCGCGTAGTATACACCGCTCCCGCATGAGCGTGCTGCCGTGGCGCGGGCTGCAGCCTGCGGATTTTAATTCGTGCAAAGGCAAAATTCCGCAGGCTGCAGCCCGCGCCACTGGCGACCCGCATTTCGCAACTCACTGTGTCGTCTGCGATCCTCGCACCCCCTTCCTTGACAGTTGTGAGGAGCGGGCCTACAATCACCCGTTTGTAATAGCGGAAATTGGGTGAATGGTGGGGCCCGACTTATGGATAAGAAGCGTCTGGAATACTATAAGAAGAAGTTGCAGACCCGGCGCGAGGAATTGATCAAGACCATTGCGCGGACTGAGGAAGAAGGCCGCACGGCCGACGACGATCCGACCGTGGACCTTGCGGACAAGGCTGCCAACTCCTACACCAAGGAGTTTCTGTTCGGGCAGACCAATACGGACCGCACCCTTCTGGGCTTGATTGATGGGGCGCTGGTGCGCATAAAGGCCGGCACATATGGCGTTTGCGCCGAGTGCGAAGAAGAACTTCAACAGAAGCGCCTGGAGGCCGTGCCCTGGGCGCGGCACTGCGTAACCTGCGCGGAAAAACACGAGCAGGGCCTTCTCTAGCGTTCAGCTGAGAAGCTCAAAATTATCGTTTCATTCCTGGGCACGGTCCCTGCAGAGGAATTTCAGCTCCTTTTCCATTTGCGGGCTTCGTTGCCCTTTGAAATATGCCGCACCTGGAGCGCAAAACCCCACAGGCTGAAGCCTGTGCTACTTGAATTCATTGGCACGAATCGTGCCAAATTTCACTTTCCCCTAAATCGGCGGACGAGGTAGGCTTGGCGCACTGTGCAAAGCGTCGCCGATTCCGTTCGCACTCATCTTCGCGGGATGCGCGAGGCGCTTGCCTCGCTGGTGCTACCCGCGCCATGCCGGATCTGCACGCGCATACTCGATACCGGGGGCCGTATACCTTTCTGCCATGAATGTTTGGAGGCCCTCGATCAGCCGCTGCGCGAGCCGCTTTGCTCCCAATGCGGCCGGCCAATCGTTTCCTCCGCCGTAACCGGAGGAGTTTCCGCGCCGATGTGCCATTTTTGCCGCATTCGTCCTTACCGATTTGATTTCGCGCGCAGCTTTGGCGCCTATACACAACGCATGTCTCGCGCAATCCTGCTGCTGAAGTACGGAAAAGTAGTTCCGTTAGGGGGGTGGTTTGCGAGGCAGCTGGCCAGCCTCGTGCAAAGCCAACCGCTGAACTTTGCCGTGGATGTTGTGATTCCGGTACCGCTCGATAAGGGGAGACTGCGAGAGCGCGGATACAACCAAGCGGAGCTGATTGCCAAGCCGCTTGCGCGTCTGCTCGGTATCCCCTTTCGTTCCTATCTCTTAGTCCGCACGCGACCACGACCCAGCCAGCTTCGCCTGACCCGCCGCGAGCGTTGGGAAACCGTTCGTGGCGCTTATGCAACGCATCAATCGGCTCAGGTTGACAAGCTTAGGGTTTTACTGGTAGATGATGTATTCACCACTGGGGCGACATTAGACGCCTGCTCCCAAGCCCTCAAAGGGGCCGGAGCTGTCAGAGTGGTCGGTCTGACCGTTGCAAGAGCGTTGCCCCTTTACCCGGCTCCGGAAGCCGGATTGCTGTATCAGGACATTGGGGAATGAAACCACCGGGCCAAATCGGTAGGCCTCCCCGGCCAAAGCACCGGCCGGAAGTCCGAGGCGAGTCGCGCCCACCAGGTGCTGTCCCCCCTGCAATTCGCAAGCCTGCCATCATGCAAGAGCCTGTCCTCGTCCTGAACGCCACCTTCGAGCCGATTAACGTCACAGCCGTCCGGCGCGCAATGGTCCTGATGCTCAAGGGCGTGGCCCAGGCGGAAGAAATTAACCACACCAAGGTGCACTCGGCTTCCCGATCGGTGGAGGTGCCCTCGGTGATCCGCCTGCTGGCTTACCGGCACATCCCGCAACAGACGCGGGCCCTCTCGCGGAAGAATATCCTCCTGCGCGACCGCAATACCTGCCAGTTCTGCCGCTGCATCCTGCCGGCTTCCGAGCTGACGCTTGACCACGTGCTGCCCCGTTCTCGTGGTGGGAGGTCCTCGTGGGAGAACTTGGTGGCCTGCTGCTACCAGTGCAATAACCGAAAAGGCGACCGGACGCCGGAAGAGGCAGGGCTGGCCCTGGCTCGGCGACCTCGGCCCTTCACTCTGCACACCTCCCGCCAGCTCATGCGCCTGATCGGAAACAAAGATGAGAAGTGGCGCAAGTATTTATTTTACTAAGGTTTGAATCCTTGTTTTGCTTTCTTGGGTAGCATGCCTGGCTATCTCTGGGCGATTTCGATGTGCCAAAACCACAGAGCCGGCAATTGTTTTCCTACCAAACCCTGCAAGACGAAATCTCGCCAAACCAGAAAATCGGTGTTCATCTAAAATTTTTCTAATCCGAGCAACCTTTTCATATTTCCAGCGTCTAATTAGACAAACCACTTCAAGGACACACCCCGGGAAGCAGCGATGGCTAGTCCAAAGCTGCTTCTCTTTTTTTATGCCCACTTTTTCAAAATTGCCGCCCCTCATCCGCAATTCTCTCGGTTTTCTCCTCTTTTCTCTGTGTCCTCTGTGTTAAAGCTTTTTATGATTCGCGGGCAAAAAGACTTAACACAGAGGGCACAGTGAAAAAAGGAGAACACGGAGAAGTCTGGAAGCTGCAGATCGTTCACTGCCGAAAGACGACGTGCAAACCGCGGCGCCAATTTTCAGCCAGAGCCACCCTCGCGACTTCAATTTCCGGAGATAAGTATCGCAACACGATATCTATGGAGGGATGGAACCGGAATCCGGGGGCCACGAGAAACAGCAGAGGAGGCTTAGGGTTCAAGCGCACGTCCGGGAAATATCCGTACCTCGTGAAATCGTCCTGCTGGTGATGAAAGCGCACGTGCAGCCAGTAATCCACCGCCTGCATCGCCAGATGAATGTCTTCGGAAGCCTTCAATTCCAGAACCGCCAGACGGCCGTCCCGCGTCACGCCCAGCAAGTCGATAATTCCGCGGTCGCCCGTGGAAAACGCCGGAACCTGCGTATATACGTGCCGCGGGTCGAGCCGCGCGTCGATGCGCGGCGGGTCGGCTGCGACCATGGTCTCCAGCCAACGTTCCGGCTGCGCGCGGTAGAGCCGGTGCTTGGTGTCCGAGGCCAGCGGATGGCGGTGAGTCTCAAGCTGCCGGACGAGAGCTTCGAGGGCTCCCCATTTGTCGGGCGTCAAGACGCGCTGGTGATCGCCCAACCCAAACCACATCGCGCCCATGCGCCAGCGCGCGAACTCCAGGCCGCGAAATCGCAGCGTCACTTCCTGCGTCGCCGCAGCTACTCCAATCCGAATGGCGTCAGGCGAAAGCCGACGGATACGCTCGGCCAGCGGCATTGCGGCGGCAATGGCTTGCTCGATTTCGCGGCGCGGCACAATCCAGGTGGCCAGATTGCCCGCGTTTGAGCGGGCGATTCGCCGGACGCGCCAATACACAGGCTCGTACTCGTATAGTTCGACTTCTTGAGGAGAAGCGAGAGCAGCCATGCGATGCGCCGTCACGGAAGAACTGCCGCGCGGCAAAAAAAGCCTCAACCCATAAACGGAATAGCGCTTTGCGCGATCGCGGGCTTGCTGCAGCCAGATCAGTCCGAACGTCAGGATGCCGTCAATGGTTGCGGCATCTTCGTTGGGAGATGCGCCGAGCACTGCATAGGCTTGCGAACCGTGGCGCACCACGCCCCGCGTGTACGAGCCCGAAATGGAATGGTGCAAGTCCTGCGAAGTTGCCAGCGACTCAACAGTTTCGTCCGGAAAGTGGTCCGTCAGAATGCGGCGCAGGCGGCCGGAAAATTGTTCGCGTTCCACGCGGCGCGTTTCGCGCGGCGCGCTGCCCGCGACGAACTCAAGCTGCGCGGGCCTCGAGAAGCCGAGCCGGCTGACCTCCAGCACCACGCGATCAGCGGATTCTTCCGCGACGCGAAGCACGCGGCGAACCAGGGATTGCTGCGCACTCCACAAATGCAGCAGGCCGTTTCGCCCTGCGCGCTCACTTCAAATTGCGCGCCTTCAAGACCCGCAAGCCACTCACCATTTTCGCGCACTTCGGGCGCAGCGATGGCGCACAGTCCATCGAGTGCGCGGCGCAAATCGGCGGCCAGTTCCATTGCCGCGAATTATCGAATAAGAGCGCGAAAAGAGGAAGTCATTTTTCGTGACAAGTGGCACAGGCCTCTGCCTGTGCGGGTTTAGATCTTGCACCGATTAGCCCGCCAGCCGCGTTCGATCCACGAAACCGCACAGGACTAGGAGTGCCTGTACTGTTAAAGCCCGCGCTACTTAAACGCGACTCCGGTTACAATAATCGTCGGAAAAGCCTGGTCCCACTGTGGAGGGATGTGCTCGTACGGAATCTGAACATCGCGTTGCTGGCCGGGCAAAAATGGCGCGGCCGTGGACAGAAACAGGCGCTGTTTATCCCGCAGAATCACTTGCTTGAACGGATCATGGAATTCAATTGTGATTTCAATTTGGTGGACCTTGCGGTCTCCGCCGTTTTCAACCGTGCAAAAGACGTAAGTCACTTCCTGATTCAGAAAATTCGCCGCGCGGCTCATCTTGGGATCGAGGAAATGGATATTCGACGCGTAGGCCTGTTCCGCCTGTCCAACAGGCAATGGTTTGTCGTCTTCCGAAACGGCCGGCGTCGCATAGCGGCTGTACAGAACGGCAGCGCCGACCAGAATCGCCACGATGACAATCCCGATCATAAATGCGACCGGCAGCCGGCTGCGTTCTTCTGTGGGGATCAAGTTGCAATTCCTCCTGTATCGTTACCGAATCCGCTGCGCTGCTTCAAGCGAAGCAAGCGCTTTCAGTAGCACAGGCACTCTGCCTGTGCGGTTTTCTAAACATTTCGCTCATCCGCGCGTCATCAATCGCAAAATCGCACAGGCAAAGTGCCTGTGCTACGCAAGGCGCCGCCTAGCGGCCCACTCCGATTCGCTCAACCAGCGAGAAGGGCAAGCCAACCTTCTCCATGCGCTTTTGAACCGCGGCAATATCGTACGGCACGCGCCAATATTCGATGATGTGATGTTCCAGATCGGCGATGGTAAATGCGGCGCGCGGATCTCCGTCTCTCGGCTGGCCGATCGAGCCCGGATTCAGCAAGTAGCGCGTCCCTGGCTCCATTCGCAGGGCCGCAAAATTCGCGCCGTGATCCGGGCGCAGCTGAATCATGCCAATCTGCCCTGCGCGGTAGGAAAATCCGCCTTGATGATGCGTGTGCCCGAAGAACGTTACGTCCGTGGGCGATTCAAGAAGCCCGCCCATGGCCTGCCCGGGAACGAAAACGTATTCATCTTCATCTTCGTACGCCCCGTGCACCAGCGTTACGCCATCCGGGGAAATCGGCCCGGCGGGCAATTTCGCAATGTACTCAAGATTGGCGGGCTGCATTTGCGTGCGCGTCCATTGCGCCGCCACTCTCGCAACGGGATTGAAATCCTCCAGATCAGTCAGCCCCGCGACGGCTTTGTCATGATTGCCGCGAATGATGACGGGCGAAAGTTCCCTCACACGCTCGGTCGCTTCGTTCGGATCGGGTCCGTAATCGACCAGGTCGCCCAGGCAGTAGACGCGTTCCCAGCGGTCCTTCACCGCTTCGAGGACGGTATCGAGAGCTGTCAGATTGGCATGAATGTCGCTCAGCAGAAGAATTCGCATCGTCTATGACGCACCCGAGTGAAGCACCCAAACTAAATTCTCAGTCCGCCCAGATTATAGACGAAAATCGCGATAGCGCACGTGCAGCTTCGGAAATCCTTCGCGGGTAAGTTTTAGAGAAGCGTCAGCGGCCGGACACCCTCCGGCTTTCTTACAAATGGCCGGTCCAGAATAGAATCAGGATGATCAGAATGACCACGCTTACGCCACCAATGGGAGCAAAGCCCCATGACTTGCTGTGCGGCCAAATCGGAAGACTCCCCACCATTGCAATCAGAACAAATATCGAAATCACTGCCATCAGAAACATGGTTCCCCTTCTTTCATTGGCGGCGCGCCCTAGGACGCATGACCAGAACGGCCGTACAGCGATGTAGTTTTGATCGGAAGCAACTCCACGAGCGTGTAAACACCCAGAGTGATGCCCAGCGGAATATCGCAGACCGACAAAATCGCCGCAATCAGTGCCAGTTTTCGCCCTGATCGCTGGCCAGCCAGCAGGGCCAGTCCAGCAATAATCCCCACCACACCGCATACAACCGACAAAACGGTCATCATTATGTATAAGAAATGAAAAACATCCATCAGCGCAAAGGGGTCCGGCACACGGTTAAGTAGGGCGCCGAACATCAAAGTTGCCGTACTGCCGTAGATAACCATGAAAAGCACCATGATCAAGCGAATCGCTCCGTAAATCACCCAAAAACTTCCCAGGGTTCGCGAAGAACCGTTTGATGTCTGCACATTGGCATCGTCTGAAGACATGAAAGCCTCCTTCAATCTGTGATTGCTAGTCTAGGATGCCAACGGTGAAACCGTCTGTTCATATCTGAACACATGGGCGGGGGCCTGCTGTCATGCCCTGGTGGTCGCGGAAGATTAGCGTTGGTTCGAGTAAACGAGGGATCAGCAAGGCGGCGGTATGCCTTTGGCGGGCCGCCACGGGCGTGTTAGGATTTTGCGGGAGAAAAACAATGAGAAATCGCCGAAATCGAAATGTTCCGCCAGCGAATGACGGCAAAAACCTGAGCCGCCGCAGCCTTCTGCAGCGCGCCGGATGGACCGTCGCGGCAGCGGCGATTCCCAGCGGATTGTTTGCCGCCGAAAGCATCAGCCCCGTCATGGCCAAGCTCAGCACCTATATGAGCGAAGCCGGCGGTCGCGCTCTGCCGGATGAAGTGGTCGAGAAGGCCAAGCACCATATCCTCGACACATTTGCGGCCATGATCTCCGGGTCGGACCTGCCTCCGGCTCGCGCGGCGTTTGCAGTTCGCGCGCGACTTTACTACCGACAAGACGTGCCACGATCGTCGCGTCGAAAATGACCTCCAGCCCGCTCGAGGCGGCCTTCGTCAACGGAATGCTGGCGCACTCCGATGAAACCGACGACTCCAACGAGTTTTCGCAATCGCATCCTGGCTGCTCGGTCGTTCCCGCCACTCTGGCGGCAGGAGAAAAATTTGGCATCGACGGAACGCGCTTTTTGCGCGCCGTGACGCTCGGCTATGACATTGGGCCGCGCATGACCATCAGCTTCGGCGCGCTCGATTTCCGCAACAACAGCCACAAAAGCACGCACGCCATTTCCAGCGTTTTCGGCTCGGCCGCCGCGGCGGGCTGCGCCGCCGGCCTGAACGCACAGCAGATGCGCTGGCTGCTGGATTACACGGCGCAGCAATCTTCCGGCATCGGCGCGTGGAATCGCGATACCGAGCACATCGAGAAAGGCTTTCGTCTTTGCGGGCATGACCGCGCGCAACGGAGTTACTTCCGCTCTGGTGGTTCATGCCGGATTTAACGGCCTCGACGATATTTTTTCGGGCGTGGACAATTACTTCCTGCGCTTACGCGCCCAACGCCAATACGGAGGAACTGGTATCGCAGCTCGGCGAGCGCTACGAGATCGCCCGGACCAACATCAAAAAATGGACCGTGGGATCGCCGATCCAGGCGCCCGCTCGATTGCATGTACAACATTTTGAAAAAGCATCCCGTGAACCCCGACGATGTGAAATCGATCGTGGTGCGCTGAGGCCAACACCGAGGCGCGCGTGGTCGACAATCGCGAAATGCCGGACATCTGCCTGCAGCACATGGTCGCCGTGATGCTGATGGACAAGACCGCTTCGTTCCAAGCGGCGCATGACAAGCCGCGCATGAAGGACCCGGCCGTCCTGCGTGTTCGCGCCAAAGTGCAACTCGTGCCCGAGCGAGAACTGGAAAAAATGGAGCCGGCGCGGCAGGCCATCGTGGAAATCACCATGAACGACGGAACAGTGTATTCCGACCACGTCACCGACGTGCGCGGCACGGTCGACAATCCGATGACGCGCGAGGAAGTGGTTCAGAAATGCCGCGACCTGGTGGAACCGGTCCTCGGCAAAGCAAACTGCACGACCCTGATCGATAAAATACTCGGCCTGGAAAAGGTGAAGGACATTCGCGAACTTCGCAGCGTGCTCCAAAAGGGCTGATTGAAAGCGAACCCTGTCGTTGAACTTAGTTGAAGTGCATCGATCCAGCCGTTCAATTTGGCGGTGAGGGTCTACATGCATTTCTCGATACGTTTCCTCTCGCCATGTTTCGATCTATCGATTTCAGCGAATCTTGGAGGGCTGTGGTTGACTCGCGGCCTTCATAAGGTGTCGCCAGTTTCTCAAAAACGAAGCGAACGCTCCGCGACCTGTTGGCGTGAAAGTCAAAAAACCATATTCCAAGAAGACTTATCAAGACTTGAGTTAGAGCCTTCAATGTTTTCGGCAGTTACGCAGAAAGGCTGTGTCGGACTGGTGACCGTTTACCCGCCAATGAAGCAGCCTCACGATGTTTGGCTCAACCAGTGTGTTAAAATTTTAATATGGTTGCCATTCAGCTATATGCCCTTCTAGTAATTTTATTGTTTGTTGCGCTTGTCGATTTGTACGGCGGCTGGTGCCGTAATCGCCTACTGTGCAGGAAGAAGTTCAGAAGAGGCGAGCGGTAGGCTGGTGGAAGGATGCGGTCATGTGCGCGCTGTCGAATTTGGCAGGACTCTGTTTCGGTGTGAATATTGTTTATCCGACTACAATTTCAGTACACGCTGGAAGGCGGGACAGCGCTTACAGGAGCACTACGGTTTTACCGTCATTCAGGATATGTCGGGTACGCGCTCGCTGTCTGTGCTTCCGATAGAAGTTCGAGTCGGGCCGCTTCTGGAGACTCCGAAGGACCAAGGTTCAGAGCCTGGACTAGTCCCGCAGCCTGAGAAATCGGCTTTTCTCGGAACCTGGGGAATCTACCTAATCCACATGCAATCGCCGTAGCTGTAGAAGCGGTAGCGGGCTTCGACGGCGTGGCGGTAGGCTTCGAGAATGAATTCGCGGCCTGCGAACGCGCTGACCAGAATGAGCAGCGTGGATTGCGGCAAATGGAAATTGGTCAGCAGTTGATTGACCACGCGGAACGTGTGGCCCGGCTTGATGAAAATGTCGGCTTCCGCGGAGCCGGGCTCGACCAGAGATTGCGCCGCATCCCAATTTTCGCCGTGCCGCGCAGCGGATTTTTCCGCCGCATCTTCCAGCGCGCGCACGACTGTGGTTCCCACGGCAAGAATCGGCCGTGCCGTCGCGGCGCGCTTTGCAAATTGCAGCCGCTGAGGCTTCGGGAATTTCGTAGCGCTCGGAATGAATTTGATGCTTCTCGATTTCCTCTTCATGGATCGGCTGAAAGGTGCCGAGGCCCACGTCCAGCGTGATGGAGGCGATTTCGATGCCTCGCTGGCGCAGCCTTTCCAGAATCGCCGGAGAAAAATGCAGGCCCGCCGTCGGCGCGGCCACGGCTCCCGGATGATCGGCGAAGATCGTCTGGTAACGCTCGCGATCCGCCGAGTCGTCTTCGCGCGAAATGTAGGGCGGCAGCGGAACGTGGCCGAGGCGTTCGATCGCCTGCGTGACGTCTCCCTTGGCGGTCAGGCGGATTCGCCGCAGCCCATACTCGCCACGGCTGAGCACTTCGGCGATCAAGTTCGCCCTCTCCGAATTCGACGCGCTCTCCCACACGCATTTTTCTTCCAGGACGGACCAGCGCTTCCCATTCGTCCGGTGCCACCTGCCTTGTCAGAAGCACTTCAATTTGCGACGACAAGAATTCGCGCACCGTGCGGCGATTGTGGCCCGGCTTTTCGGAACGAACGCCTTCCCGGCGGCCAAACAGACGCGCGGGAATGACGCGCGCGTTGTTCACCACGATCAGTTCATCGCCGCGAAGCAGATCCGGCAGCGAACGAAAACTCGAATCCTCCCAAGCCTGTTTCTCACGATCCAGGATCAACATGCGCGAGGCATCTCGCTGCGGGAGCGGCTGCTGGGCGATGAGATCCTGGGGCAGGTCGAATTGGAAGTCGGAAAGGAGCATGGATGAGTAAGCGACTATAAGGCATTACAGCGAAGGGGCGCAAATAGATATTCGTATTTTTAACTGTAAGTCGTTGTATGTACTTAAAGTTAGACCAGTAATATGGGCAAACTGAATAGGCTAAGAAAATACTTGACAATAAGACACGCATATTTTATGCTTCGTGTGCAGTTACATTAACAAAAGATCTTATGGAGGACTTACAGTCATGGCTACCATCGCTCATCTTGAACCTTTTCGCGGCCTTTCCACCCTGCAAGACCAATTGAATCGACTTTTTAATGAATCCTTCCGAAATCAAGCCGATGAGTCGGCTTTGACCACCTGGGCTCCGGCGGTCGACATCTACGAGACCCCCAATGAGCTTGTGGTCAAGGCAGACTTGCCGGATGTGAATGAGAAGGACATCGACGTTCGCGTCGAGAACAACTTGCTCACAATTCGCGGGGAGCGTAAGTTTGAGAAGTCCGTATCCGAGGACAACTACCTGCGCGTGGAGCGCACCTATGGCGCGTTCAGCCGCAGCTTCTCGTTGCCAAACACGGTGAACCCGGAAGCCATCGGCGCCGAGTACAAGAACGGCGTGCTGACCGTAACCTTGCCGAAGCGCGAGGAATCCAAGCCGCGCCAGGTAAAGGTAACCGTCAACGCAGCTAACAACGGAAAGTAAGTTTCCGGCGCGTATTGGCGGCTTCGCGGTAGCGGTAGGGGCACGGCATTGCCGGCCCCTACACGCGGGGCTGGCGGTGGAAACCCGAATCACCGATTCTCCGCTGTACTGTTTAGGGGCCGGTTGAAAGGCCGGCCCCATCGTTCTTCCGAATGCGAGGTAAAAAGCAATGGTTCGCTTCGACAAATTCACATTAAAGGCGCAGGAAGCCGTGCAAGCGGCGCAGGACATTGCCGCGCGGCACGATCATCAACAGATCGAGCCGCTGCATCTTCTTGGCGCGCTTGTGTCGCAGCACGATGGCGTGGTTCCGCCTGTGCTCGAAAAGCTTGGCGTGCGACCAACACCATTGCCGGCGATATCGAATCGCGCCTCTGGCAACTCCCCAAAGTGACGGGCGCAGTGCAGCAGCAGATGAGCCCGGCGGCCAACAAAGTCCTCGAAGGCGCTTTCGTCGAAGCGGAGCAATTCAAGGATGAATACGTTTCCACCGAGCACATTCTTCTGGCCATCGCCACCATTCGCAAGGACGAAGCCGCGGAATTGCTGGCCAAGTACGGCGCCTCGCGCGAAGCGATCTTGCAGGCGCTCACCACGGTGCGCGGCAGCCATCGCGTCACCTCGCAAAATCCGGAAGCTACTTTCCGCGCGCTGGAGCAGTACGGGCGCGACCTGATCGAACTGGCGCGGCGCGGCAAACTCGATCCGGTGATCGGCCGCGACGACGAAATTCGCCGCGTGATGCAAATTCTGGCGCGCCGCACAAAAAACAATCCCGTATTGATCGGCGAGCCTGGCGTGGGAAAAACTGCCGTGGTGGAAGGCCTCGCGCAGCGCATCGTCGCGGGAGACGTGCCCGAAGTGCTGCGCCCCAAGCGCGTTGTGGCGCTGGACCTGGCGGCGCTCGTCGCCGGCGCAAAGTATCGCGGCGAATTCGAGGACCGCTTGAAAGCGGTGCTCAAGGAAATTACGGAATCCGAAGGCAAAGTCATTCTGTTCATCGACGAGTTGCACACCCTCGTGGGCGCGGGCGCGGCCGAAGGCGCGATGGACGCTTCCAACATGCTGAAGCCAGCTCTTGCGCGCGGCGAGTTGCGCGCCATCGGAGCCACCACGCTCAACGAATATCGCAAATACATTGAAAAAGATCCGGCCCTCGAGCGGCGTTTCCAGCCCGTGCTGGTGGCCGAGCCTTCCGTGGAAGACACCATCGCAATTTTGCGCGGCTTGAAAGAACGCTACGAAACGCACCACGGTGTGCGAATCCAGGACGCCGCGATCCTGGCCGCCGCCACGCTTTCGCACCGTTACATTACCGACCGATTTCTTCCAGACAAGGCCATCGATCTGATCGATGAGTCAGGTGCGAGCCTGCGCATGCAGCTCGATTCGCTGCCGGTGGAGATCGACGAAATCGAACGGCGCATCATGCAGCTGGAAATCGAGCGGCAGGCGCTGATCCGTGAAACCGACGCGCATTCCAAAGAGCGACTGAAAATTCTGGAATCCGAACTGGCCGAAATGCGCGAGGAGTCCAACGCGCGCAAGGCCCAGTGGCAGGTGGAGAAAACCGCCATCGCTAAAATCCGCGAGGCCAAGGAACAGATTGAAAAACTGAAAGCCGACGAGCAGCGCCTGGAACGCAGCGGAGACCTGGCCAAGGTGGCCGAGATTCGCTACGGCAAACTGGCCACGGCGGAGCGCGAAATTGCCGCTGCGCAAAAAAATCTGGAAGACGTGCAAAAAAATGGCGGCATGTTGAAGGAAGAAGTCGGCGAAGAGGACATTGCCAAGCTGGTGAGCAAATGGAGAGGGATTCCAGTGGGCCGATTGCTGGAAGGCGAAGCGCAGAAACTTGTGACCATGGAATCTCGCTTGCGCCAGCGCGTCATCGGGCAGGATCCGGCGCTGGAACGCGTGGCCAATTCCATCCGCCGAAATCGCGCGGGACTTTCCGATCCCCATCGGCCCATTGGCACGTTCATTTTTCTCGGGCCAACCGGTGTTGGAAAAACAGAGCTGGCTCGTGCACTCGCGGAATTCTTGTTTGACGACGAGAAATCCATGGTCCGCCTGGACATGTCCGAATACATGGAAAAGCATTCGGTGTCGCGCATGATCGGCGCGCCTCCCGGGTATGTGGGCTATGAAGAGGGCGGGCAGCTCACCGAGCAGGTGCGCCGGCATCCGTACTCCGTAATCCTTTTCGACGAAATCGAAAAGGCGCATCCCGATGTTTTCAATATTCTGTTGCAGATTCTGGAGGACGGCCGTCTGACCGACGGCAAGGGCCGCACCGTCGATTTCCGCAACGCCGTGCTGGTGATGACCTCCAACGTTGGATCCAGCGCGCTATTCGATCTGGCGGGAAGCAATCCGGAACGCGCGCGCAAGGAAGCCATGGAAGCCCTGCGCCAAGCCTTCCGCCCGGAGTTCATCAACCGTATCGATGACATTGTGCTGTTCAACCCGCTCGGGCAGGAGCAACTCAACAAGATCATCGATCTGGAATTGGCCAAAGTGATGCGCTTGCTCGCGGAGCGAAAAGTGCGCATCGAACTGACGTCCGCGGCGCGCGAGCGTGTGGTGCAGGACGGCTACGATCCCGCGTACGGTGCGCGCCCGCTTCGCCGCACGGTCCAGCGTCTGGTGCAGGATCCCTTGGCGATGCGCATCCTCGACGGCACCGTCTTGCCCGGAGACTTGGTGCGCGTCGATATCGATCCGGAAACGGACGCCATGCGTTTCGAGCGCGTGGAGCAGAAGGCGGCGGAAGAGTCCGAGGCGAAGTCAGGCGCGGCGGAGACCGCCGCTTCATCGGCGAAGTCCGGGCGGCCGCGGTAACATTGGTATTGCCCGATGGTTAAATAGCCGCGGAAAAAGTAATGAATTTTGTCATTCCGAGCGGAGCGAGGAATCACTCATTCTTTTCAGATGATCAAGAGCAAGAGAGATTCCTCGCTCCGCTCGGAATGACAAAAGGCATTGGGACTTCTTTCGCGAAGTATGAAGTGCAGCCACTTCTGCCTGTCCGACTGAGGGCGCATGCATTTGACATGCAGTGGAAATTTTTAGACTCGTTTCGCGTATCTATAGTTAGGTGGCCATCATGAGAGCGATAAAGACTTTATTTTTACTGACTGCATTAACGATGCTGCTGGTTCTGGGCGGAGGAGCCATCTCCGGCCAGCAAGGGATGATCTTCGGGCTGGTCATTGCCGTGGCAATGAACGGCGGGGCCTACTTCTTCTCCGACAAGATCGCCCTGAGGTCCAGCGGAGCGCAGCCGGTGACGCGCGAAGAGCTTCCTCGCTTGTACCAGGTAATGGAACGGCTGTCGGCAAAGGCGCAATTGCCAATGCCGAAACTGTATGTGATTCCGCAGCCCGCGCCAAACGCCTTCGCCACGGGCCGCAATCCATCGCACGCTTCCGTCGCGGTAACGGAAGGCTTGATGGATTTGATGAACGACGATGAACTCGAAGGCGTCATCGCGCATGAGCTTTCCCACGTTCGCAATTACGACATTCTCACCACTTCCATCGCCGCGACGCTGGCCGGCGCCATTACCATGATTGCGTCCATGGGACGCTGGGCCATGATCTTCGGCGGAATGGGCGGCTCGCGCGATGACGAACGCGGTGGTGGCGGCTTGGCGGCGATCCTGATGATCCTCGTGGCGCCCATCGCCGCTTTATTAATCCAGATGGGAATTTCCCGGCAACGCGAGTTTTCCGCAGACGCCTCCGGCGTTCAAATGGTCGGGCACGCACAAGGTTTGATCAGCGCGCTAGAAAAGCTGGGCGCCTATAACGCTCGCATCCCCATGAACGTCCCGCCAACCACTGCATCCTTGTTCATTGTTGCGCCGCTGAGCGCCGGCCAGGTGTTTTCGGCAATGTTCAGCACGCATCCGCCGCTTGCGGAGCGCATCGCCGTGCTGCGCAACATGACCATCACCCGTTAGAGCCTGCATGAAAACCCCATAATGCGAGATTTTGTAGCGCCCGCCTTCGGGCGGGCATCCGGTTAATCGTAAAGCCCCCGCCTGAAGGCGGGCGCTACATAAATCAACTCCGAAGCGGGTTCACAGCTGCGTCATTCCAATTATCCCGCGATCGTAGTAAAACATTTTCAGCCCTCTTTCGCTCTTCGGGAAATGGCGCTTCCATATCACGAGGAGGAAACGCGCCACCACGCTGGACAAAGAAAAGGCCAAGGACTTCGCCGTGGTGTTCATCGTCGCCGATGGACACGCCCGGTATGAAGCTAATCTGCCGCGCCTCCTACGAGCAGAACGCGCACAGCCCCTTCGACTATCCGCTCTCCAGCCGCTTCGATGAAAATGACGCCGTGCTCATTTTTGAAAACGCATTCATTCCCTGGGAAAACGTGCTGGTCTACCGCGATCCCGAGCGCGCCAACAGTTTTTACGGGCATTCCCGCTTCGTCAATCGCTACACCTTTCAAGCCACCTCGCGGCTCGCCGTGAAGCTGGACCTGATGGTGGGCCTCTTTGCCAAGGGCATCGAAACAAACGGCACGGACGCCTTTCGCGGCGTTCAGGCCGCGCTCGGCGAAATCATCGGATGGAGAAATCTGCTTTGGGGAATGACGGCGGCCATGTGCCACGATCCGGAAAGCGCCCCGGGCGGCACGGTGGTGCCCCGCCAGGAATATGCCTACACCATGCGCCTGTTCTGCACGCAGTGCTGGCCCGCCGTTCGCCACATCTTCGAGAAATTTCTGGGCGGCAGCCTGCTCATGTCTCCCTCCAGCTACAAGGATTTTCAGAATCCCGACCTCGCGCCGCTGCTCGAAAAATATTATCGCGGCGCATCCGCCACCGCCGCCGAACGCATCAAGCTCTTCAAATTAATCTGGGATGCCATCGGCACGGAGTTCGGCGCCCGCCACGAACTCTACGAAATCAATTATTCCGGCAACCACGAGCAGATTCGCCTGGACATCCTAACCGGCGCGAAGAAAAGCGGGATCCTTTACCAGTGCATCGCCCTAACCGACCAGTGCATGTCTGATTACAGCCTCGAAGGCTGGAAAGATTCCACCTGGGTGTGGGACAAGTAGGACAACTACAATCGTCCCCACTCGTTTGTCATCCCGAACCCGATCGCCCGGGTTTGGCGAACGGGTGAGGGATCTGCTTTTCGGTTGGCGCAAAACTCTCCGCAAGGTCTTGCCAGGCAGGATTATCCCGCTCAATCAGCCAAATCTTCTTTTCTCTGCGCCACCCCTTGATTTCCTTTTCGCGCGAGATCGCATCACGAATCTCCGCAAACTGTTCGCAATGAACAAGCCGGAAGATTCTGTATCGGGATGTAAATCCAGGGATGAGTCCCTGCCGGTGTTCAATCATCCGGCGCTGCAGGTCGTTCGTCACGCCAGCGTACAAGCTTCGCGACCGGCTGGCCAGAATGTAAATCCAATATGTGCGGCTCATTTAGAATTTCCCGCAGCAAACAGCAGATCCCTCACCAGCTCGCCAAACCCGGGCGACCGGGTTCGGGATGACAACGAGTGCGTACGGCGCAGGTGGTCAGCCATCCGCATTTTGCGGATTCGTCTCATCGCATGATACTACGATGACGCGCCAGTCACCATTAGTGTCACCCCGAACCCGGCCGCGAATTGTGGGGACGGCGTGAGGGATCTGCTTTTCTTCTCGGCTTCCAAGAAACAGCAGATTCCTCGGGCAAACCCGGCCATCCGGAATGACGTGGCGCGCGAGTTTTTCCGCAGCCTGCATAGCCAAGACGACTGGAAAGATTCCACCTGGGTGTGCGACAAGTAGCAGAAAAAAACATAACCTGCGGGTGTTTCAATAACGAGAAATCTGTTTAGAGGGGCTTGGGCTGGCCCGATATATGATTTCAATGGCCTGTGTGCACCTTTTTAGGGAACTTATCGTTTCAAGGCGGTGTCTGTCCAAATATGACAATTAACGATAATCGCCTTTCAAGCAGAGCGAAGTTCTCGCTCTTGGTTGCGGGATTAGCCTTGGTAGCCGCGTGTGGTGTCTTGTACATGAAGGCAATCAGACAGCCGAAAGCGACAGACCTCCTACAGGAACTTGCCAAGAAGGAAAAGGAAGAGGGGTTGATATCTCCGGACCCCATTTACTTGAACACCTTGCCAGCGTCTGGCCCCTTTCGCGGTCAACTATTCGAGGGCAAGTTCAGAATTGTGTATCGGATGCAGGACATTTCGCATGGCTGCAGAATGCCTTTTGAATCTTCATTTTCGTATTACTCCCGAACGGTTCCAAAGAAACGAGAAATTGATGTTGCCGATCCCGGTCAGGATTTTAATTACGGCGATGTTGTTCGGGAGGCCCTCCCATTTCGGGAATTGCATTTTGCAGGTCTAGGTTCCGAATCGTGTTTCATCTATTACCAGCAAGGTGGTCGAATCTACCCCTCTTCGTGTCTTGCAGTCATACGCTATGGGAGCAGGAAAGCCATGTGGGTCGGAGTTGTTGCAGGAGGAAGAGCGGCACGCAATTTCCGAGAGCTTCAGGTTACCTTTTCCCAGAATAAATTTTCCGACTCCGTCGAACCGAATTGTTAGGTCGGAATTGTAGGGCGCGCCAGCCTTTGAATTTCCGGGTGGCCCACGCTTCCGGTTTTGAAGCGTCGGGCTATTCGATCCTTGCCTTCCCTCACTCCAGCGATTTCAAGCCGCAATGATCTTTCACTTGATTCCTAGCGAAGAAGTGCAAAAGGACAAGTTTGGGGAGGTAGTGAAATGGAATTCCTAGCCGGCAGCTTGCTTGAACTGATTACCGAGACGTCCACCAATCTTCCGCCGGACGTGCGCGCACGCACGCGCATGTTTGCCAACCAGTGCTTGCCACTATTAGAACGCCTTGTACTTGCGATCCCGGCGATCCGCCTATTTTTTGCCTTCTGGTCCAGGTAACGGAGCTGCTGCCTGAATTGTCGTTTGCTGGCTCCAGGAGATTAGCCAATGATTATCCCGGTGCACAAACACTCGAACGTTGTAATAGGGCTTGCCGCCTTGATACGGCACGTGGGTCGTGATCATCATCACCGTATCTCCAAAATCGTACATATTCATGGTGAGGATCGGAGCGCCAGGGCCGCCTACTCCGGCCTTCTGCTGTCTTAGGGCGATGACCACGCGATCGGGTTTGTTGCGATCGGAACCATTATTGATGATCTGGAATTCATCGGCCACGTGATTGCCCCAGTCATCGCCAATGGCCTTCCATTCATCCACTTTCGTGACTTGCCATTCGGCCAGGGCGGCTTTCTCATTTGCCGTTTTGGGTGTGTACGGCACGGTTTTGCAAGGATTGACGCAATCCCCGCCACGGCCTCCGCCTCCATTACCCTCGCCGGCGCCTCGCGCCTCCGCAGGGATCGGCGTATCCATATCAACAAACGCGCGCCATCCCGCGGATCGCTTCACCCAGATGCGCACGAAGCGCGCATTGTGCCGAGTCCCGGAAACGATTTCGAGTTGGCTGTAGTGGATTGTCTTCATGTCCGCTTCGCCCTGACTGTCGGTTGCAAGCGCAGCGAGATTTTCCAGGGTTTTAGCCTTGTTCTCTGTTTTGCCCTCGCCATCGGTCCATGCGAAATCGGAATCCAGCAGTTTGCCAACCGCGGCCTTGTCCGCTTTTCCGATCGCATCTGCCAGGGCGTGATCGGCCTGCAGGACGGCCTGTTCGCCTTCGACGTCCGCAGCCGGCGTGCTTGCCGGCGACATCAGCCAGCCGCCGCCCGTGATTCCGGCGGCGAGTACGCAAGTGAGGAGACTTATCATTTGGGAGTGCTTGCTTGCATTGCGATTCATTTTCTCATGCTCCTTTGTTCAGAATGTTCAAACGCTGGCAACGGAAAGCGGCTGAGCGCACCGTGCGGCCATTTTTTTCACAAATCAAACACAAGGCATCGGGCATTCGCAGATATTTTCAATCAAGACAATCGGTTTTGCGGATCGTACTCTTCTCCCGCGCTAGATACAACGAGATTGCTAACATCATAGACGCCGGCGGGATCAGCGGGGTTGCGACAGCACGCGGAGGCAGATGTGCTGCGAGAAATGCGCGCCTTTCTCGCAGATTTGCATCAGCCAGTTGTTCATCGCCAGGTCATGATAAGTCGTCTTCTCCAAAACTTGGTTGATGAGACCTCAAATCCAATAATCACTAGCGGAGCGATCTTTCACTGGATTCCCCGCGAAGAAGTGTAAAATGACTGGTTTGGGGAGGTAGTGAAATGGAATTCCTAGCCGGCAGCTTGCTTGAACTGATTACTGAGACGTCCACCAATCTTCCGCCGGACGTGCGCGCCGCCATGTCCATTGCGGCCAAGGAAGAAACGCCGCACACGCAATCTTCGCATGCGCTGGGCATTATCTTGTCCAACATCGACATGGCCGTGGACGACACAGGCCCCATTTGCCAGGACACCGGCATGCCCACGTTCTACATTCACACTCCTGTGGGCGTGAATCAGATACGCATCAAGAAGGCGATTCATGAGGCCGTGGCGGAAGCCACCCGCCTCGGAAAATTGCGCCCCAACTCGGTGGACTCGCTGACCGGAAAAAACAGCGGCAACAATCTGGGCGATGAAACGCCGGTGATTCACTTCGAGCAATGGGAAGAAAATGAAGTTGAGGTCAAGCTGATCCTCAAAGGCGGCGGCTGCGAAAATAAAAATATTCAATATTCCGTGCCCTGCACGCTCGATCACATGGGCCGCGCCGACCGCAACCTGGAAGGCGTGCGCAAATGCCTTCTGCACGCCGTGTGGCAGGCGCAAGGGCAAGGCTGCGCGCCGGGCGCGCTCGGCGTGTGCATCGGCAGCGACCGCGCCCACGGCTACGATCTGGCCAAAGGACAGCTTTTCCGCACGCTTGATGACGTGAATCCCAACCCAACGCTCGCCAAGCTCGAAGCGGAAATCATGGAAGAGGCCAACAAACTGGGCGTCGGCGCAATGGGTTTCGGCGGAAAGGCATCCCTCATCGGCTGCAAAATCATGGCCGCCAATCGCCTGCCCGCCAGCTTCTTCGTTTCCGTCGCCTATGACTGCTGGGCATATCGCCGCCTGGGCGTGCGTCTGGATGCAACGACTGGCGCGATCACCAATTGGCTCTATCGCGATCCGTCGCGCCCCGTGGAGCGCATGGCGCATGACTCCGGCTTCAAACTAACTGGCCGCGAAGTGGTGCTGACCGCGCCGCTCTCTGAAGCGCAAGTGCGCGCGCTGAAAGTGGGCGACGTGGTGCTCATCAACGGCGAAATGAACACCGGCCGCGACAATGTGCACGCTTACCTGATGAAGAATCCTCCGCCCGTCGACTTGAATGGTGTCGGTGCTTTATCACTGCGGCCCGGTGATGCTCAAGCAGGGCGACGAGTGGAAGGTCAAAGCCGCGGGGCCCACCACCAGCAGTCCGCGAAGAGCCTTATCAAGCTCACGTAATCGGGAAATACGGCGTGCGCGCCGTGATCGGCAAGGGCGGCATGGGCGCCAAAACATTAGCGGCGCTGAAAGAATACGGCGCCGTGTATCTGAACGCCATCGGCGGAGCAGCGCAGTATTACGCGCGCACCGTGGAAAAAGTTTTGGGAGTGGAGCTGATGGAATTCGGCATTCCCGAAGCCATGTGGCGCCTGCGCGTGAAAAATTTCGCCGCCATCGTCACCATGGACGCCCACGGCAACAGCCTGCACGCCGATGTAGAGAAAGCCACGGGAGAAGTATTGGAAACGTTGCAGAAGGTGTGAGTAGCGCAGGCTTCAGCCTGCGGATAGTAACGAAGGCTCGGTGCTTCCTCGAAGCGAAGACTCTCTCTTCGCTTTACGTCTCAACAGGAGAATTAAAACCAAGGACATTCTACGCTTCGCTCAGAATGACAATAAGAAGCCTGTTCAGCAGCGTACGAAAATGAGGTTCTAGAACAGTTACGTAGCAGGCTCCAACGTTGTGCCGAGCGTGAGCCCCAGCCGCGCAGCCAGTTCCTGCCGCGCGCGCCACAAGCGCGCCTTAAGCGTGTTGCGCGAAACGCCCAGCACGCTGGCCGCTTCTTCCGCGGAAAGCCCTTCAATTTCCCGCAGCCAGAATGCCGTGCGCAGCAGCGGAGAAATTTCCGCGAGTTTCTTGTTCATGCGATCGCCCAGTTCCGTCCCGGCGTAAAGCTGCTCGGGATTGGGGCCGTCATCGGCGAAACGTTCAGCCAGCGGAAGCTCTCCCTCGGCCACAACATCGTCCAGCGACACGGCCGGCCGGGAGCGCTTGCTGCGCCGGCGCATCAAAGCCGCGTTGATCACGATGCGCGTCAGCCAGGTGGAAAATTGCGATCTCCGCTCAAAGCGCGGAAGGTTGCGATACGCGGAAAGCAACCCCTCCTGCAGGGCTTCTTCCGCGTCCTCTGGGTTGCCGAGCACGCGAAACGCAGTCTGGTACAGCGAGCGTGTGTTGCGCGCGAAAAGCGCGTCCAGAGCTCGCGCGTCGCCTTTCAGGCCGCGCTCAATGAGTTGATCCTCGCTTTGCTCTTGCATGTTCACTTCTGCTATATGTTCTCCGCTTGTATGATTGCGTTCCTGATTCATGACTGTTTCCCCCTGTGCGGATTCCATGAAGCATATGATTGCTTTGTGTCTCTCTCTTGCTATACGTCTCCTGCAAATGAAAAGTAACTGCCTATAAAATTAGACGCCGATCCTTGCAGTACTGCTCTTCTAACCGCGAAAACATAAAAAAGCTCGCAACATGCCAAAAGGCGATTCGCCAACTTAACTGGCAATCGCTGTTCGAGTAATCTCTTCCACCACTGCCTTTGTCATGCACCCGCATCCCTCAATCGCAACTTCGCGGCCATGCATCCGAGCAAGCAATTCTTTCCCCGCGGCATCGATGTAGCTCACCGCTTTCAGATGAACCTGCAAGGGAACGCTGGCGGGAGATAAGCGCTCCTTCCAGCAGCGCTGCAAGCTCCGCAACCCAGTCCCCGGAGAGTTTCCCCTCAAGTTCCCAAATTTCGCCGGAATCCATGCGCTTTGCCGTAATCTTGAGCACTGCCTCTACCTTCATGCTTGAAAGCTGCTGATCTCCGATTCTCCAAAATTGGAGCATGTCTATTGCCATAGTGCCGAAATACAAACACTACAAGTAACATGCTTATTTACAATAGAATACGTATATTTTTCCAATTTGGATGAGGGGAGGAGGTGGAATGTGCCGAAGTAAAACTGCCGATATATGGGCATATGCCCAAATATCGGCATTCTATCTCATTGACCCTGCCTTACCTTCACAACCCCAAGCTTTCGCATTTTTGATTGCAGCGTGGTTCTCTTCATTCCCAGCCTTGCGGCAGCGCCGCGAGGCCCGGCCAGCACCCAATTGGTCGCTTCCAGGGCCTTCAGGATGTGATCGCGTTCGGCAGCGTGCAATGTGAGGCTCTCGCCGACGGGTTCCGAAGTGGATTTAAGTTCCCCAAGGGGGACGCGAAGAATGGGACCGGGGGAAACGATCACGGCGCGCTCGATCAGGTTCTCCAGCTCGCGAATATTTCCGGGCCATGGATAGCGCACCAAGAGGTCCAGCGTTTCCGCGGGAATGGTTTCCACCACGCGGTTCATGCGCCGCGCATATTTTTCCACGAAGTAGCGCACCAGCGCGGGAATATCTTCCTGCCGTTCGCGCAGCGGCGGCATGTGCAGCGGAAACACGCGCAAGCGGTAATAAAGATCGCTGCGAAACTCGCGCGCGGCGACCATTTCTTCCAGATTGCGATTGGTGGCGGCCACCAGGCGGACGTCCACGCGAATCGTGTGCGTGCCGCCCAGCCGCTCGAATTCCTGTTCCTGAAGGACGCGCAAAAGTTTGGGTTGCAGTTCGAGCGGAATGTCGCCCACTTCGTCCAGGAAAATCGTGCCGCCATTCGCCAGCTCGAAGCGGCCGATGCGCTGCGCGATGGCTCCGGTAAATGCGCCGCGCTCGTGCCCGAACAATTCCGATTCGAGCAAGCCGGTGGGAATCGCGGCGCAATTCACTTTGACGAAAGTGCGTTCGCGCCGCGGACTCAGATTATGAATGGCGCGCGCGATCAATTCCTTTCCCGTGCCGGTTTCTCCCGTGATGAGCACGGTTGAGTCCGTAGGCGCCACGGTTTCCACCTGCTTCAGCACGGCGCGCAAAGAGGGGCTTTCGCCGACGATTTCCTCAAAATTCATTTCCGAGCGGATTTCGTCTTCGAGGTAAAGTTTTTCCTGCGCCAGCTTATTCTTGAGTTCGGCGATTTCCTGAAAGGCCAGCGCGTTTTCCACGGCGATGGCCACTTGCCCCGCCACCTGCACAAGCAGATCGACATCGCCTTGCTGAAACGCGCCGTCACGCAAGCTGGCCAGGCTGAGCGTGCCCAGCGCGCGATCGTGCGTGATGAGCGGCATGCACACCACGGATCGCACGCCTTCGGCGCGCAACAGATGCGAAGTGGGCGAATTGAATTCATCCATGGCAGTGCGATCCAGAACCAGCGGCTGGCGTGTGCGGAATGCTTTTCCGGCCATGGAGCCGTCCAGCGGCACAATCATTTCTTCGCGGATCAATCCTTTTCCCTGCGGGAAATCCAGCGCCAGCACGCGCATTTCATTTTTCACCGGTTCGTACAGCGCGAGGCTGGTGTATTCATGATGAATTACGCGGCGAAGCGACGCGGAAATTGCGTTCAAGCAGTGCGTGAAGGTCGAGCTTGGAAACCACGGCGTTATTCACTTCGAGCAGCACGCGCAAGCGGTCGCGCTCCTGCGCCAGTTGCCGCTGGTAGGCCTGCGCGCGCTCGAAATTCAGCGCGTTGTCCACAGCCACGGCCACTTGCCGCGCCACCTGCTGCAGGAATGCGATTTCGGCTTGGGAATGAGTGTGCGGTGCGCTGCGTCCAAAACTCATCACGCCCAGGCGGCGCTGCGCCGTGGTCAGCGGCCAGCACGCAAAGCGATTTCACTCCATTTTCGACGAAGAGTTTGCAGCAGTTCGGGATACCGCGTTTCCTTCTCAATGTCGTCCAGGATAAAGGGCTGCTGCGTTTCCCAGACCCAGCCCGACGGCGTTTCCCCGATTTGAAATTCTGTTCCGGGAACTTGTTTTTTGGATTTTTCGGATTCCAGGATGTGCAGACGCATGACGTTGCGAACAGGATCGTGCAGAATCAGATTCAGATAATCAAATTCCACCACGCGATGCAGCCGCTCCGCCAGTTCGTGAAACAGTTCGCCCAAGATCGCGGTGCTGGGCAATGGCTTCGGCCACTTCCAGAAGCGCCTGGTGCCGCGCTTCCGGCGAAGCGCCGGCCGATTCAAGAGTGTCGCTCATGGGAACATCGTTCATGGTTTGGAGAATAACACTCGGTTCGCCGCGGCTCAACCCGCCATTCTGAATTGAAGTGGCGCGGGGTTTAGTAGCACAGGCACTCCTGCCTGTGCGGGTTTCTGCACTATTGGGCCGCCACGCTGTGATCGATCCACAAAACCGCACAGGCAGGAGTGCCTGTGCTACTAAACCCCGCGCCAAATCGACTTTTTCAGCAGGCTATTCAGCCTGCGTGATTTTATTTTCGATAAGAGAAAATCCATCAGACTGAAGTGCGCATGGCAATCGAGCGGCGCATTTTGTTCGAACGGAAAATGTTTCAAAAAGTTCCAAAAAAGAATTGACAGCACTCGGAATGCACGCGCATAATTATGCAAGTGGGTGCATAAAGTTAAGTCGACCATGGCGACTGAACGTACACAAAACGATTCCGGCAAGGACAGATCCTGAAATTGGTCTCGAGCGAACCGATCTCGAGCCAGGATGAGCTGCGGCGCAGGCTCTCGCACGTGAAGGTCCGCGTGACGCAGGGCGACGCTTTCGCGGGACATGTCCGAGCTGAAGCTGGTAAAGACCGCCGACGGGCTACAAGCCGCTCTCGAACGGCGAGGAAGCCGCCGCGCCCCTGCCGCCGCTGGCTCGCGCCCTGCGGGAATTTCTGGTGGACCTGCGCCCCGCTTTTAACATGCTGGTGCTGAAGACGCCGCCCTCGGGAGCGCAGCCGCTGGCCGCCGCGCTGGACGCCGAAAAATTCAAGGAAGTGGCCGGCACCATCGCCGGGGACGACACCGTTTTGGTGATCACGCCGTCGCGCCAGGCGCGCGCCGCTGTCCAGAAACGCATGGAGGATCTACTCCGATGAACGACCCGCAACGGGTCGCCGTAGTCGGGGCAACGGGCTATGCAGGCTTCGAGCTGGCCCAGCTTCTCCTGCGGCACCCCAAAATTCAAAAGCCGACTTTCTACTTGCGGGAGAGTTCGGCGCACGTGAAGTGCCTCACCGAGATTTTTCCGCGCCTGCGCGGCTGGGGCGAAGCGCCCTGCAAGACGTTTTCGGTCGATGCCATAGCCGCGAGCGGAGCGAGCACCGTGTTCCTGGCGACGCCGCATGAAGCTTCGCTGGAACTTGTGCCGCAACTTTTGAACGCGGGCTTGCGCGTGGTGGACCTGAGCGGCGCGTTTCGCTTCCGCAATCCGGAAACGTTCGCGCACTGGTACAAATTGCCGGCGCCGCCGCAAGAATCTGGCGGAAGAGGCCGTGTACGGTTTGCCGGAGCTTTATGCCGATCAATTGCCGGAAGCGCGCCTCGTGGCCAATCCCGGCTGCTATCCGACCAGCGTGATTCTCGGGCTGCGGCCGCTCGTGGAATCCGGCTGGATCGCGCAGCGAGCGCGGCATTGTGTGCGATTGCAAGTCCGGCGCGACGGGCGCGGGCAAGGAACCCAAGACGCGAACTGCACTTCGTCGAAGTGGACGAAAATTTCCGCGCCTACGGTTTGTTCTCGCACCGGCACACGCCGGAAGTGACCGATCACACTGGGCATCGCGGGCGAAGACATCGTTTTCACGACGCACCTGCTTGCCCGTGGCGCGCGGCATTCTCTCCACGCTTTACGTATGGTTTGCCGAGCCGCACACGGCGGAGGAAGTGGAATCGCTGTACCGCACATTTTATGCGGGCCGCCCGATGATGCGCATCTGGCCGGCCGGAAAGCTGCCGGAACTGCAGCATGTGGCGCACACAAATTTTTGCGATATCGGATTTGCGCTCGATCCCGCGGGGCGGCGTCTCGCGGTCGTGAGTTGTCTCGACAATCTGGGCAAGGGCGCCGCGGGCCAGGCTGTGCAGAACATGAACGTGATGATGGGAATCGAGGAGGCTACAGGACTCCGATGAGATTAGTCGTTAAAGTTGCGGGGGCATTACTGGATGATGCGGCGGCGATGGAAACGCTGGCGCGTCAGGTGGCGCAGCTTGCCCACCAGGGCCACGAAATTCTGGTGGTGCATGGCGGCGGCAAAATTTTTACCGCCACGCTCAAGCGCATGGGCATTGAAAGCAAGTTTCATCAACGGACTGCGCGTCACCGATCGCGACACGCGCGACGTTGCCGTGATGGTTCTCGGCGGCCTGCTGAACAAGCGCCTGGCCGGAGCGATTTCCGCCGCGGGACAGCCTGCCGTCGGCATCTGCGCGTCCGATGCCAGCTGCTTCCTGGCCGAGCCGATGATGCACGACGAAGTGGTGGGCGGCCTGGGTTTCGTCGGCTATCTGACCGGAGTGAATCTGGAATTTCTGGAATCGTTCTGGAAGGCGGGCATCGTTCCGGTGGCTTCCTGCATGGGCCTGGGCGCTGACGGCGAACTCTACAACATTAATGCCGATCATATGGCCGCCGCGTGCGCCGAATACATTCACGCCGACCGCCTGATTTATCTCACCGATGTGGCGGGAGTGCTGGACGGCTCGAAAGTGCTGAAGGTTGTTTCCACGGGCGATGCCGAGGACCTGATCCGCCAGAATAAAGTTTCCGGCGGAATGATTCTGAAGCTGGAAGCCTGCAAGCGCGCGCTTTCCGCGGGCGTCGCGGAAGTGCGCATCGTGGGCGGCTCGGTGCCCAAGGGATTGCTGGCCGCGGCGAACGGCGCGCGCTTTCCGGGCACGCGCGTCACCTCGGAATTTCCCGTAAGCGCAGTGCTGGGGTGGCGCAGTGAAATCTGAACTCCAAGAAAATCGTTGAAGAAGGCCAAGCCGTCTTCCGGGCCGCGTCGAACTCCGTTCTGCAGCGACGCTTCGCGGCACTTGATGAACACTTACAAGCGCTCCGACATGATTTTTACGCATGGCCGCGGCTGCTATGTGTTCGATCAAACCGGAAAAAAATATCTCGATTTTCTCGGCGGGATCGCGGTGAACGCGCTTGGCTATTCCTATCCGGACCTGGTGAAAACGATTCGGCGCGAGGCGGGGCGCGCGGTTCATGTCTCCAATCTTTTTCACAATCCGTTTCAGGGACCGCTCGCGGCGAAGCTCGCCAAGTGGTCCGGGATGGACCGCGCCTTTTTCACCAACAGCGGTTCCGAAGCCGTGGAAGGCGCGCTGAAGCTGGCGCGCATCGCCGCAAAGAAGAAACCCGGCGGCGCAGACAAAGACGCGTTTTCTGGCGCTCGAAAATTCCTTTCACGGCCGCACATTTGGCGCGCTTTCGATTACGCACACGTTGAAATACCGGGAGCCGTTCGAGCCGCTGGTTCCGGGCGTGGATTTTGTCCGCTTCAACGATGTCGCGGACCTCGAATCCAAATTTAACGATGACTGTTTGCGCCGTCATCATCGAGCCGATTCAGGGTGAGGGCGGAATTTATCCGATCAGCGACGACATTCTGGAAACGCGCGCGCGAACTGGCCACGCAGCACGGCGCCGCGCTCATCGCCGACGAAATTCAGTGCGGCCTGGGTCGCACCGGCAGAGCGTTTGCCTACCAGCGCCTGACCGGGCTGCCGGACATCGTCGATCGTCGCAAAGCCGCTGGCCGGCGGATTGCCGCTCGGCGCGTTCCTCGCGCGCGAGGAATTTGCCGCGTCCTTTGTGCCCGGCCTTCACGGCTCCACGTTTGGCGGCGGACCGCTGACCTGCGCCACGGGCTTGACGTTCCTCGATACCGTCGAAACGAAAACAGTTGCTCGCCAATGTCCGCGCGCGCGGCGCGGAACTGCAAGGCGGGCCTGAAAAAAATGGCCGCGAAATTCGATTTCATCCGCGAAGTTCGCGGCGAAGGCCTGATGCTCGGCGTCGATCTGGACGTCGAGGGCGCTCCGTACGTTGCCGAAGCGCTGAAACAGGGCCTGCTGATCAACTGCACGCACGACCACATCCTGCGCTTGCTGCCGCCGTTTATTTTGACCGCGCAGCAGGTGAAGGAAGGTCTCTCGAAAATCGAATCGGTCCTTGCCAAGGACCGAGCGGCCCGCCAAGTCGACGGCCGTACCCTCTGCCACCAGCCGCGGCCATGTCGCTCGCGGCCGCGAGGTAAACATGAATGCGCAGGCCCCGGCCGTGAGCCCATCGCTGAATCTTTCTTCCGATCTTCTGACCGGCGCGGAGTGGAACGCCGCACAGGTTCAGGAATTGTTTCGCCTGGCCGCGGACGTCAAGGCGCATCCGGATCGCTACAAGTCCGCGCTGGCCGGCCGTTCCTATGCCATGATTTTTGAGAAGCCTTCGCTGCGCACGCGCGTAACGTTTGAAGTCGGCATCACCAGCATGGGCGGCACGGCCGTTTACCTCGATCACGCGGACACGCATCTGGGCGATCGCGAATCGATTCCCGATGTTGGGCGATGCCTTTCGCGCTGGGTGCAGGGAATTGTGGCGCGTGTTTTTTCGCAGGAGGCGCTGGAAGTTCTGGCGGCGCTATGCCAGCGTGCCGGTGATCAACGCGCTTTCGGATGTCTACCATCCTTGCCAGACGCTGTGCGATTTTTTCACCATCGAGGAAAAATTCGGTTCGGCGCGCGGCGTGACGCTCGCCTACGTCGGCGACGGCAACAACGTCTGCCATTCCTTGATGATCGCCGGCGCGCGCGTCGGCGCGCACGTGCGCATCGCCACTCCCGCAGGCTACGAGCCGGACGCGAAAATCGTCGCGGCAGCGCGGGCGCGATGCCGCCGCCACGCAGGGCACGCATCGAATTGTTTCACGCTCGCCGAGGAAGCCGTCTCGGGCGCGCAAGCTGTCTACACGGACGTCTGGGCCAGCATGGGCCAGGAAAGCGAGACCGATGCGCGCGCCGCAATCTTCGCGCCCTATCAGGTCAACGCCAGGCTGATGTCCCAGGCCGCGCCCGACGCCATGTTTCTCCACTGTCTTCCCGCGCATCGCGGCTCCGAAGTGACCGATGAGGTCATGGAGTCGCCGCGTTCCATCGTGTTTGACGAGGCGGAAAATCGCCTGCACGTTCAGAAAGCCATCCTGTTAATGCTCCTAAGCTGAAAGGACAACCGGTGCCAAAGAAAGTAGTTCTCGCCTATTCAGGCGGACTTGATACGTCAATCATTATTCCCTGGCTGAAGGAAACCTAGGCGGCTGCGAAGTGATCGCCATGATCGGCGACGTCGGCCAGCAGGAAGATTTGAAAGCCGCGAAGAAGAAAGCGCTCGCGACAGGCGCTTCCTCGGCCACGATCGAGGATTTGCGCGAAGAATTTTTGACCGAATACGTCTGGCCTACGCTGCGCGCTGGCGCGGTGTACGAACACAAATACTTGCTGGGCACGTCCATGGCGCGCCCGGTGATCGCCAAGCGCCAGGCGGAAATCGCGCTCGAAACCGGCGCGGATGCCGTGGCGCACGGCTGCACGGGCAAAGGTAACGATCAGGTGCGCTTCGAGCTGGCCTACAAAGCCATCGCGCCGAAAGTGAAAATTATTTCGCCGTGGCGCGAATGGACCATCAACTCGCGCGAGGACGCCATCACCTACGCAAACGCGCACAAAGTGCCCGTCGAGCAGACCAAGGCCAACATTTATTCGCGCGACCGCAACATCTGGCACCTGAGCCACGAAGGCGGCGTGCTCGAAGATCCCGCGAACGAGCCGGACGAAGCCATGTGGCAGTGGATGGTCTCGCCGGAAAAAGCGCCGAACAAGCCGGCGGTCGTCGAAATCGGTTTCGATGGCGGCACGCCCGTTTCCGTGAACGGAAAAAAACGCTCGGCCATGGCGCTGCTCGATGAGCTAAATAAAATTGCGGCGGAGCATGGCGTTGGCCGCATCGATCTGGTGGAAAATCGCCTGGTCGGCATCAAGTCGCGCGGCGCGTACGAAACGCCCGGCGGCACGCTGCTGGTCACCGCGCATCGCGAACTGGAAACGCTGTGCCTCGATCGCGAGACGGCGCACTATTCCGAAATCCTTTCGCTGCGCTACGCGGAACTTGTTTACTACGGCACATGGTTCACGCCGCAGCGCGAAGCGCTGGACGCTTATTTCACGCAAGCGCAAAAGCGCGTCACCGGCACGGTGGGCCTCAAGCTTTACAAAGGCAACGTGACCGTCACCAAACGCGTGTCGCCCTATTCGCTCTACCGAAAGGGCCTGGCCAGTTTCGCCATGACGGGATACAACCCGAAGGACGCCGAAGGTTTCATCAACTTGTTTGCATTGCCGGTCACCATTCCGGAGGAAGCGAAAGTAAAGTGAGCGCTACGCCAAAAGAGCAGCCGTCGGGAAAATTGTGGGGAGGCCGCTTTGACCGCGCTCCCGACGAGCTGTTCTACCAGTTTCAACGCTCGTTCTCATTCGATCGACGCCTGCTGCCTTACGAGCTGGCCGTGGACCGTGTGTGGGCGGGCGCGCTGGTATCGGCGGGCATACTTTCCGTCGAGGAAATGCGGGACACACTGACGGCGCTCGACAAAATTGCCGACACGCGCGGAAAACGAATATGCCTGGCTGGGCGGATCGCCTGCCGAGGACGTGCACCATTTCGTGGAGACTGCCCTCGTCGAATATCTCGGGCCGCTCGGATACAAGCTGCACACCGGACGCAGCCGCAACGAACTTGTGGCCACCGATTTCCGCATGTTCGTGATGGAGTCCGTGGGAGAAATGCGCGTGGCCGTGACGCGCCTGATTTCCGCGCTGGTCGGCCAGGCCGAAAAAGTTTTCGGAATTCCCATGCCCGGCATGACGCACATGCAACACGCGCAACCCATCCTGTTTTCACATTTTCTGCTGGCGCATGCCGAGGCCTTCTTCCGCGACATGAAACGGCTCGATGCCGCGGAGGCCATGGCGGATGCTTGTCCGATGGGCTCGGGCGCGCTGGCCGGCTGCGCGCTCGATGTCGATCGCGGCGCCATCGCGCGCGAGCTGGGCTTCGCGCGGCCCACTGCCAACAGCCTGGACGCCGCCAGCGACCGCGACTTCGCGCTCGATTATCTTTACGCGCTGTCCGTGATGGCCACGCATCTTTCGCGCCTGGCCGAGGATTTCGTTTTGTTCGCGTCGCAGGAGTTTGGTTTCATCGTGCTTCCCGATGAATTTTCAACGGGCAGCAGCCTGATGCCGCAAAAGAAAAATCCAGATGCGTGGGAACTTTTGCGCGGCAAGACGGGCCGCGTCACCGCTTCACTGCACACGTTGCTGACGATTATGAAAGGGCTGCCGTCGAGCTATCAGCGCGATTTGCAGGAAGACAAGGAACCCGTGTTTGCGGCGCACGATCAGGCTTACGCCATGATTACCATCGCCGCGGGCGCCGTGGCCGCCACGCGCCCGAACGAGGCGCGCATGCGCGAAGCCGCGTCCGATCCCGCGTTGCTGGCAACGGAAGCCGCGCATTATTTGGTGCGCCGGGGCGCGCCGTTCCGCCAGGCGCACGAAATTGTCGGGCAGATCGTGCGCGAGGGCGAGCGCGGCGGAACTTCGTTCTCCAAGCTTCCGCTGGAAACGCTGCAAAAATTTTCGTCGCTGTTCGCTCCGGATTTTTACGAGGCGTTGAAATTGGAATCCGCGCTCGCCGGTCCAGACGTGGAAGGTGGCACCGCGCCCGAGCGCGTTCGCGCCGCAATCGCCGCCGCCAAGGAGCGGCTCGCCGTGCTGGAGAAAAAATCGTGAGGGCGCGCACAGCTCGGATGAGCGACGCGTCCGCCGTGCATCGCGTGATCGCACACTACGCGGGCGAGGGCCTTCTCCTTCCGCGCACCGAGGCGGAAATTCGCGAGCACATCGCGCGCTTCCTGGTGCTCGTGGAAAAGCGCGGCAAGGAAGAAAAAGTTCTGGGCTGCGTGGCGCTGGAACCCTATGGCGCGGACCTGGCCGAAATTCGCTCGCTCGCGGTCGCGCCCGATGCGCGCGGCGAGGGCCGCAACGTCGGCGATCGCTTGATGAAGGCCGCCATGGACACGGCGCGGCGGCGCAAGATCACGCGCCTTTTTGCCGTGACGCACAGGCCCGAATTTTTCTCGCGTTACGGATTCTCGCCCGGCCCGCGGCAAATCGTGCCCGAAAAAATCGAGCGCGATTGCACCACGTGTCCCAAGGAGCGCAATTGCAACTTGATTGCCACCGTAGCCGTAGTTTGTCCTGAGCGAGAAATGCTGCCAGTTCTAAACGGAGCAGGAAAATCGCTCTCGGTGTTTTAGCAGGTTTTGTAGCTCGCTTCTTCAGAGGCGAGGCCTTTCCGTTGAGTTACGAACACCCGCGGGTCTGGACAGATTGCGGAACAAAACATTTATTTTGTCATTCCGAGCGGAGCGAGGAATCTCTCTTCGATTTGCACCAAGGAAAAGAATGAGAGATTCCTTGCTCCGCGCGGAATGACAAAATGTTTTGGGAGTTTTTTCGCAGTCTGTGAAGACCCGAGTTGTATCAGAAGAGTTTGATGTTCAAGGTGACCTGAAAAATGAGTGAACTTCCATCATCCCGCGCCCTGCCGCGCGGGTTTCGTTTTGCATCGGCGTCCTGCGGCCTAAAAAAGCGCGGGCACACCGGCACGCTTGACGTCGCGCTGATCGTTTCCGATCCGCCGGCGTCGGCGGCAGCCGTCTTCACGCAAAATCTCGTGCAGGCGCCACCCGTGGTTCTCTCGCGCAAGCACGTGCGCGAGTCGTCGGCCGACATGCGCGCCGTCATCGTCAATTCCGGAAACGCCAATTGTTCGGTAGGGCCAGACGGCATGGTAGCTTCGCGCACCACCGCGCAATGCGTCGCAAAAGTGTTGGGCTGCCGCGCGCAGCAAGTAGTGGTGTGCTCGACGGGCGTAATCGGCGTGCCCCTGCAAGTTGAACGCATCCTGAACGCCGTGCCCGGCCTGGCCGAATCGCTTGAACTTTCCGCCGCAAGCATTCGATGGATTGAATCGCGCCATCATGACCACGGACACGCGCCCCAAGCGCGCCGCCGCAAGCTGCCGCATTGGCGGAAAAACGGTGCGAGTTGCGGGATGCGCCAAAGGCGCGGGAATGATTCATCCAAACATGGCCACCATGCTTGTCGTTTGTGGTCACGGACGCCGCCGTCGCGCCCGCCGTTCTCGATCGCGCATTGCGCGAGGTCGTCAATCGCACATTCAATTGCATCACGGTGGATGGGGACAGCTCGACCAACGATACGCTGCTGGTGCTGGCCAATGGCGCAAGCGGCGCGAAAAAAATTACAAAGGCGGGCGGCGCGGATTACAAGAAATTCGTAGGCGCGCTCGAACAGGTTTGCAAAGCGCTGGCGCTCGGCATTGTCGAAGACGGCGAAGGCGCAACGCACCTGGTGGAAATCGAAGTGCGCGGCGCGCCCACGGACGCCGCCGCGAAGAAAGTTGCGGAGACCGTTGCTCTTTCAACATCTGGTGAAAACGGCAATCGCCGGCGCCGATCCCAACTGGGGCCGCATCCTGGCCGCTGCAGGCCGCTCGGGCGTTGCCTTCAATCCAGACCACGCCGAAATCTGGCTAGGCGGAATGAAAATGTACGGCCCGCCAAAAGGCTCGTCCTACTCCGTCGCATTGCCGCTCGATGAGCGCGCCGCGCACCAACGCCTGCTAGAAAAAAATGTCTCCATTATCGTAGATTTGCACAATGGCCGCGGCTCCGCGCGCATGTGGACCTGCGATTTCACCCAGGAGTACGTCACATTAACGCCAGCTATCGCACATAGGTTTAAGTAGCACAGGCTTCAGCCTGTGGGTTTTGATTTTGAACGGAAGAAAACCTACACCAGAAAACCCACAGGCTAAAGCCTGTGCTACTGCATCCCAAATCGCATCAACTCAGCTCTCCCACTTCCAATCCACAAACTGCTCGCGCAGCGCCATCTTGCGAAATTTTCCCACCGAAGTGCGCGGAATTTCCTTGGCGTACACAAAGGCATCGGGCAATTGCCACTTCGCAAATTTCGTGCCCAAGAATTCGCGCAATTCCGCGGGCGTAGCCGATGCCCCTTCATTCAGCACCACCACAGCCAGCGGCCGCTCCTGCCATTTCGGATGCAGCGACCCCAATGACGGCCGCTTCTTTTACCGCGGGATGCCCCATCAGCGCGTTTTCCAGATCCACCGAGCTGATCCATTCGCCGCCCGATTTGATCAGGTCTTTGCTGCGGTCCACCAGCTTCATGTAGCCGTATTCGTCAATGTGGCCCATGTCGCCGGTGCGCAGCCAGCCGTCGGCGGACCATTTGTGAGCTTCTTCCGGCATGTTGTAATAGGCCGCAGCCACCCATGGTCCGCGCACCTCGACTTCGCCAATGGTGCGGCCATCGCGCGGCGCAACCGAGCCATCAATCTGCACGATGCGCGCCTCTACAAACGCCGCCGGCGTACCTGGCTTTATGCGCTGCGCATATTTCTTATCATCGCTCCAGGCATCCATGAAGGGCCGCAAATGGCAACTCGTCCCCACCGGAGTCGTTTCCGTCATGCCCCAGGAGCAGATCACGGTAATCCCGTGCCGATCGAACCCGCGAATCAAAGCTTCCGAGGTCGGCGCTCCTCCTACATGCATTCGCACTGGCCAATCAATCTTCCACCGCCCGGGAAATTTCTGGAGCGCCTCCAGTACGGCGAACCAGATTGTGGGCACGCCAGTGGTTACCGTTACGCGCTCTTGCTGCATCAAGTCTAGAAGGCCCTCGCCATCGGCGAACGGTCCGGCCAGCACGACTTTGCTCCCGGCCATCCCTGCGGTAAATGGGATTCCCCAGCCGTTGGCGTGAAATAACGAAGTGACCGGTAACATGGAATCGCGCGCGGAAATCCCCAGGGAATCCACGCCGCAGCAACACATGGAGTGAAGCACGATGGCGCGATGGGAATACAGGACGCCTTTCGGGCGGCCTGTAGTGCCGGAGGTGTAACACATGGTCGCCGCTTCGTTTTCGTCGAGCTGCGGATAGTCGAACTCTTCGCTCGCGGTGGCCAGCAGTTCCTCATAGTCGTCGCAGCCCGGCGGCGTTGCGCCACCACCGAATGGCACGACAATCACTCGCTCGAATTTCACGCGCTCCCGGAATTGTTCGTAAATCGGCAGCAGCACGTCGTCCACAATCAGAAAACGATCGCCCGCATGGTTGGCGATGAAGGTGAGTTCATCGGGATGCAGGCGCAGATTCAGCGTATGAAGCACGCCGCCCGCCACCGGCACGCCGAAATAAGCCTCCATATGCGCGGTATGATTCCACAGCAGCGTCGCCACGCGATCTCCGCGCCGCAGGCCCAGACCGGTGAGCGCATTGGCCAAGCTGCCGCGAACGCCGGTACAGATCTCCCCAGGTGGATCGAGCCAGACTGCGGTCCGGCCGGCGCGAAACGATTTCTACGTTGCCGAAAACATTTCCGGCGCGCTCCAGTATCGCCGGCACAGTCAGCGGAAAATCCATCATCAAGCCGCGCATGATTCGCATTTCTCCGATCTTTCCATCTTGGCGAAGGCCGCATACTACCACCATATTTGCGGAATTTCCCGCTGTGCCGCTTGCGGGCCACCGATACATTTATTAAGTATTTACCATGTAGGTATACTTAAATGTTTCTGTTGACGGACGTTGAAATTTGGAGCAAGATTCGCCCGGAGCTGAAGTGCGTCTCTTGTCGGTTGTTCTGGGTTCCATCCCAAGCCCCCGATCTCGATCCCGCCCTCTTCAGTCCCCGGTTCCGTGGGTCCGCATTGCCACGGCCAGAAGGAGTCTCGCGTTGAAGAAACTTTATATTGGCAATCTTGCCATTCCAGGCCACGGAAGAGCAAATCACCGCTCTATTTACTCAGACGGGGGTCACCGCGGCGGTTGTTACCTTGGTGCGCGACCGTTTTTCGGGCCAGCCGCGTGGCTTCGGATTTGTTGAGATCAATAACGATGAGGAAGCCGACCGCGCCGTGCAGGGATTGAACGGCCATGATTTCATGGGCCGCAACATTGTCGTCAACGAAGCGCGGCCTCCCCGTGAAGGCGGTGGTGGCGGAGGCGGGCGTCCAGGCGGAGGCGGAGGACGGCCGGGTGGAGGCTTCGGTGGGGTGGCGGGCGTCCAGGCGGTGGCGGTGGTGGCAGGCCAGGCGGCGGAGGCAGACCGGGAGGCGGCGGTGGCCGTGGTGGTGGCGGAGGCAGGGACCGCGACCGCGGTGATCGTGGCGGCGGAGGCGGCGGCGGCCGCTGGTAGCAGAGCCGTAAGTAAGATTTTTGGAAGGAAAATTGTTCGCCTTCGGGGAGTCCCTTGGACTCCCCGTTTCATTTTAAGACAGTCAAATTGCGACAAGGAAAATGAAAGCAGCTACTATTTGCGATCTTTCCTCTTCAGCTAATGCCAAAACGGGAAAGTTATATCCCATCTGGAATGTGCAAGTTACGACACTTTTTGCCTGGTACTTCAGTCCCATCAAAATGAAACAATTTTCCCATAGGTGAGAAAACTCCTATTACGTACAGTTCCATTGTGACGCAGATCACAATTTCCGAATGCGGTCAGCCGATTTAGGACCGCTTCGAGGTGACTCATGCAACTCGTCGACGCCAATCAGCAAAATTCGCAGGAGTCCCTCAATGCTGACCGCGCTGAGGTTCCCGCAACAGTCCGGCTATCCGAAATCATTTCCGCACTTTCCTACGCGCTTGACCTGACCGAAGGCCAACCGATGGGGCACTCCGTTCGAGCTTGCATGATCGGGATGCGCCTGGCAGAGCAGATTGGCATGAGCAAAGAAGACCAGTTCCGACCTCTACTATGCTCTGCTGCTAAAGGATGCGGGCTGCAGCAGCAACGCCTCCCGGCTTTTCCACATTTTGAACGCCGACGATATTCGGGCCAAGGGCGACCTGAAGACGACGGACTGGACGCGCGTGGGCTGGGAAAGCCTGCATTACGCGCTGACCCACGTTGCCACCGGCATGCCTTTCCTGCAGCGAATGCAAAGGCTTTTCCAGGTTGCCGCAACCCAACAGCAGGATTCCTGCACGCTGGTCAAGATTCGTTGCGAACGCGGCTCCTACATCGCCAAACAGCTCGGATTTTCCGAATCCGTTTCGGCAGGCATTTACAATTTGGATGAACACTGGAATGGGCGCGGTTATCCCGACGGTCTGCGCAAGAATGAAATCCCCATATTCTCCAGAATCGCCAATCTCTCGCAAACTCTGGACGTTTTCTACACCGCTCATGGCCCCGCTGCGGCCGTAGAAGCCGCGCAAAAACGCAGCGGCCGTTGGTTCGATCCTGAATTGGTGAAGGCCGCCGTCTTCTTTGGCAAATTCAGAACATTCTGTGGGAAGGGCTTGGACGACAAAGACTTGGTTCGCAAGGTGGCGTCGCTCGAGCCGGACGACCGTCAGGTGACGGCAAATGAGGACAGCGATCGACAAGATCTGCGCGGCCTTTGCCGAAGTCATCGACGCCAAGTCGCCCTTTACGTATCGCCATTCCAACGGAGTGGCCGATGCGGCCGTGGAAATTGGGCAGTGGTTTGGCATGAATCCAAAGAGCTTGAAGCTGCTGCGCCGTGCCGCGCTGTTGCATGACATCGGCAAATTGAGCGTTCCGAACTCAGTCCTGGAGAAGCCCGCAAAGCTGACGAGTGGAGGAATGGACCGTGGTCAAGGCGCACCCTTACTACACGTTTGAGATTCTCAAGAAAATTCCCGGATTCGAACGGCTCAGCCATGATGCCGCCGCCCATCACGAGAAGCTCGATGGATCGGGTTACTGGCGCGGATGGGGTTCAGAACAGCTTTCCCGCTACGCGCGAATCTTGGCGGTGGCGGATATTTTCGACGCGCTCCATGCCAAGCGGCCTTACCGGGATGGGCTTGCCTCTTGAAAAGGTTTTTCGAATGCTGCGCAGCGACGCGCCGCATGCCCTCGATTTGCCGTGCGTCGAAGCTCTGATCGCATCCAAAACGAATTCCGAACCGCTGGCTTTCGGCCAGCCGGAAATTGCAGTGGCTAGATAATTCCCATAAAAAGGAGCAGTACCTAAATGAAATTCCGCAGACGTCTCTTCCTGTTCATAGCCTTATTTGCATTCTTCGCCGTTTCAGCCTCCGCACAGGACTTTTATTGGAATTCGGCGAGCACGCGATCCCTGGCCCTCGGCGGGGTTTATGTCCCATCCACGTCGGATGCCGTCGGCGCTCTCACCACCAACCCGGCGGGATTGTCATTTCTCAGCAGTCCAACGCTCGATTTGAGCATGTCCGCCATATTTGCGCGCGGCTCGTTCAGCAATTCGGTAAACACCAATTCGCCGATGACCACATCGCCGGGCGTCATCCCCTACGGCGCGTTCGGAATGCCCATCGGCAAGTCGCACTTCAGCATCGGCGTGGGATTCGCGCCGGATCATGGTTTCGGTTTCGGATTGGAAATATCAGGACGCCCCCGGCAAGGGCGGCGTAACCTACGGATTGCAGGAAAACAAATCCGCGATTCTTGCGGGCCGCGCCATGCTTGGCCTGAGCTACTCGTTCGGACATAGGCTGTCCGTTGGAGTGACCGCGGGCGCCGACTACAACTCAAACACTTTGCAGGCGCCATATATTTTTCAGAGCCAACCGGTCCTTGCGGGCTACAAAACCTTGTTGGATCTGCACACCTACGGAACCGGCTGGAATATGAGCGTTGGCACCATGTTCCAACCCACTAAGAAGTTGGACATCGGCGTGGCCTGGAAATCGCACACGGTGATCGTCACCAACGGCCTTGCTTCCGGGAACGCCTATGGTGTGTTTGGCGTGCCCCCAGGATCGCACAGCCGTCGGCTTTCAGTTATAACGCATCGGTAAAAAATATCCTGCCGCAGTCCGTGAATGCCAACGTTGCCTGGTCCCTCAAACCGCACTGGGTCATTGCCTTCCAGACCGATTGGGTCAACTGGCACAATGCCTTCATCACTTTGCCGGTCACTCTGACCAACGGCACCAACGCAACCATCAACAGCAGTGCACTCTTGAACTCCACATCGCTGATCGACGGCGTACCCCTGAACTGGAAAGATCAATACTCCTTCCATGGCGGCGTGGAGCGTGAACTGTGGGAAAACGCTGCTGTCCGCTTCGGCTACGCGTACGGAAACGATCCTGTACCCAGCGGCACGCTGACTCCGATGACCGCGGCCATCATGACCAACCAGCTTTCCACCGGTTTCGCCTATCACATGGGGCGCTCACGCTTTGACATCGCCTACACCTTCGATCCCACTTCCCAGCAGCAGGTGCAGCAAAGCAATCTGCTCTCCGGCGAATACAACAACAGCACCGTGCGTGTCGGCCTGCAGTCCGTATCGCTCGGCTACTCGTTCCGGTTCTAGGCGCTGCGCCGCACGATTGAGCGGCGCGGGGATCGATTCACTAAGAGGTCAGCAGTATCGAGACCGGGGAGCCCGCCAAGGCGGTCTCCCCGGTTTTATTTTGTGCCTTGCAGGAAGTCTAGGATTAGTCTATGCTTTCCATAGGAGACCCCTATGGCTACCCTATACGTCGAAAATGTCCCCGACGAACTGTACGAAGCCCTGCGCAGCCAGGCCAAGGCCCGCCGCCGCTCGATTGCCGCCGAGGTGGTGGCTCTGCTCGAGGAAAATGTCCCCACCGCTGAGGCACTGAAATCACGGCATGAGTGGTTCCGCAAAATCATGGAGTTGCGCAAGCAGGAAGTAGCATCGGGCCGCACATATCCCTCCGCTGAAGAGATGATTCGCGAGGACCGCGAGAGGTGAGCCTGGTCGTCGTGGACGCCAGCGTCGCGGTAAAATGGTTCCTGCCGGAAAGTGGGGAGCCGCTTGCGAATCAGGCAGTCGCATTGCTCGGTAGGTTCGACAGGCAGGAAATCCAGTTCGTGGTTCCTGACCTGTTCTATGTGGAAATTGCCAGCGCTATTTGGAAGGCGGTTCGCGTCGGTCGTGTAACACGCGCATTTGGAGACCAAGCCCTCGTGTTGCTGACCGAGCGTGAGTTCGCAACAGTTCCTTCACTAAAATTATTGGACGGAGCCTTTCAAATTGCGGCGGATTATGGGCGAACTGTTTATGACAGTCTCTACGTCGCTCTTGCTGTGCAAACCGGGTCACAGCTCATCACAGCGGATGAACGCCTCGCCAATTCCCTCGCCGCCCGTTTTCCGGTCAAGTGGCTCGGTTCCGTGTAGAAGGTTTTTTCACGAATTGGAAGGATCACGCCGTGGCAGATTTGAACGATTCTACTTTTTCCACGCGGCCGCCGGCGTAGCGGTAGCGCTCGATGGCCATGGTGTCGATTCCCTGGCGGATCAGCGCTTCGATGTCCAGCGTGCTTTCCGCGCGGTCCAGTTCCTCGACGGAGGCGTGCAGCGCGGGATTGCGCGGCATAAAGATGGGGCAGCAATCGTGGAAGGGTTCAGCGGAGATATCATGCGTGCCGATTTTGCTCGCGTAATTCATGATTTCGATTTTGTCGTCGCCCACGAGCGGGCGGTACAGCGGCATGCGCGTGGCAGCTCCGACGGCGGCCATATTGTGCAGCGTTTGTGAAGCGACCTGCGCCAGGCTGTCTCCGGTAATGAGGCCAAGCGCGCGATTGGAGCGCGCCACTCGCTCAGCGATGCGCAGCATCATGCGGCGATACAGCAGAATGCGAAATTCCTCCGGAGCGCGCGCCACAATTTCCCGCTGCACGGGCTCAAACGGCACGAGGTAAAGCTTCGCTGAAAATTGCCACGGAACGAGACGCTTCACCAGTTCCCGCGCCACGTGCACCGAAGATTCGCCCGGCGCCGCTCCGCCGCCCCAGAAGTGCACGAAATTCAAGTGCGCGCCGCGCTTCATCATTTTGTGCGCGGCGACCGCGGAGTCGAATCCCCCCGAAAGCAGGCACGTCATGCGTCCGGCTGTGTTGGCCGGAAGTCCTCCCGCACCGGGAATTTTTCGCGCGTAGACCAGCAGCGAAGGGCCGGGCGGAATTTCCACTCGGCAAGTCAGATCAGGATCGTTGAGCTTCACGCGAGCCTTGCGGCCGGCGGCGCGCAACTGGTCCACCAAATACTGGCCGACGTACACTTCGATATCGAGCGTGCGCTGCGGAAAAGATTTGTCGCTGCGTTTGGAGCGCACAGCAAAGGTTGCAAATTTTTCGCCGCGAACTTCTTCCCAGGCCGCGCGCCCCAGCGCCGCCATATCGTCGTCGCTTCCGCGCGGAACCACTCGTGCCACGGCGTAAAATGCCACGCCAAACACACGTTCAATCCGCGCGACCGCTTCCTCGGCCGAAGCCCCCTCGCCAAATTCCACCAGCAAGCGGTCGCCGGGCCGCAGGATGCGCTCAACCGGCAAGCCCTCCAGCGCGCGCTTCAGCGCCATGTGCAGCTTGCTCAGAAAAAAACGGCGATTGCCGCCCTTGAGCCACAGCTCGTGATAGTGAACGACGATGACCAATTTCGACATTTCCACAGGTTCCCCAGAGGGCACTCAGATAGCGCCATTATAACAGCCGTCTGCCGCGATTGCCCAATGCGCGGCCTCAAAATCCCGCCAGAACCGCGACCCGCCGCCACAAGAGCATTGTCTTTACCGGCTGCGAAAAAAGCACTTTTTGTCATCCCGAGCAAAGCGAGGGATCTGCTTTTCTCTTCGGCTTCCAAGAAACAGCAGATTCCTCGGGCAAACCCGGCCCTTCGGAATGACAGGATGAGAGTCTTTTGGCAGCATGCATAGACGCCTGGCGGTTTGTTCCACGTGAAACGAAAGGTTCATAACGAAGGGAACTTGGTTCGAAAATCCTGCCGTGTCCAGTTGGTACCGGCCATTTCCACCAACGCGATAATTGCTCTTTCGTAACGCAGCTGAAACATTCCGCAGTCTATTCTGGACGCCACTCGGCCAGTCGCGTATACCCAAGTACAGGCCACTTCGATTTGTCGGCACCGCGGAGATCGGCCAGGGAAAGCGACCGCAAGGGTAGTTGGCGCATCTGATTGTGTGAGGGTCAGAGCGTCCTGAGTCCCCGAGACGCGGGAGCGAGCGATGTGGGATAAGAACGATTGGCACCAGTTCTTTGCAATCGCAAGCAAGCCCTGGCAGCGCCACCGTCCGCCGCGACCTGTCTATCCGAGCGGCGCAAAGCGTGTGCTTCCCGCCATGGGCTTTAGCCTCTCCGAACTCGACGACGCCGGGATCAACATGGAAGCCGCGGAGCGGCTTGGATTGCCCGTTGACGCAGCCCGAGTCGGCGCTTATGGCCCAAACGTATCTGCCCTGCGTGAATTTGTCCGTTCCGCACGCCAACCGGGCAAGCTAGGCTAAGATCCCTTAAATCCCATGTAACATATTTGTTTTCATTAAGACAGGCTACTCAGCCCGTCGGCTTTGCCTATTCTGGAATTCGACCCAGAGCGATCGCCTTACGTGCTTCAAATTAAACATGCTATGGGCAGTTTCTACCCCTTTTCGAGGCATGGGCGCTCATCCTGGAATATGCCCTTGCGCCCTTATTAAATTAGGCGAATTCTCAGCTGTGCTACTTGACGCCGCGAAAACTTCCGGTAAACTTTCCTTTCTGTCTTTGAACGCCGATGCAGACTGTATCCAACACGCCCTCAATGCCGGTCGCCAGCGCGGCTGACGAATCGCGGCACGATTTCGATTTCCCGCAGCGGGAAGCGGCCTTCTTCTACGGCCTGTTTCTGCGCGGGACATTCCGCGGAACAGCTCCGGCGTGATATCGAAGTCCCTCCCGCAGTGCTGCTGAAGTGGCATCGCGAATCCGAGCGCGACCCATCGCTGCGAGACGTCTTCACGCGCATGCTCGATTTTCGCCGCCACGTTCTGGCCATTTTCGATGTGCTCGTCGATACCGAATCGCGCCCCCAGCGCGTGCAGTAGGACTTCACTCCCCGTGATTGTGCAAACGCCCAAGTAGCACAGGCTTCAGCCTGTGGGGTTTCGAGCTTGCTGGCATGAAACTCCATAGGCTGAAGCCAATGCCACTGGCAGGCGTGTTAGACTTTGCCGGAGCCTCGCAGAATGCTGGACCGCGAACGATCCGCAATTCGAGACCTTCATCTGAGCTGGATTGACCTGATCTGGCTGGTCTTTCTGGGCGGCCTGGCACTTCTTCCTCCTGTCGACGAAATCCACAAACAACTTATCCTTCTGGCGATCTTCGTCGTGCAATTGTTGGAAGGCTGGCTGATCGCTCACTTGCCAAAGCGCGGCCCCGCCTACAGCGTTCTCATCAAGATCTTGCTGGCCACTCTTCTGCTCGATCACACAGGCGATATCGGGATCAACAGCAGCTACTATCCCATTTACTTTTTGCCGGTGGTGAGCGCCGCGATCTACTTTGGCACGATTGGCGCTCTGGCCTGGACCACGGTTGCTTCTCTTGCATATCTATCGCTGCTCTTCCCGGCGCTGGAAGAAGTGGATCTGACGCCCGAGGGAAAGAGCATCCTCGCCATCCGCGTACTTTTCTTCTATATCGCGGCCATTCTGGTCAACCGCTTCGCCGTGGAAAATCGCAGGCAGGTGCAGCGCCTGGAGGATCTTTCGGGAAAATTGGAGGAAACCAATCGCCAGTTGCGCCGCGCGGAAGCCGAGGCCCGCCGCGCCGAGCGGCTGGCTGCACTCGGGCAACTTTCCGCGGGCCTTGCGCACGAAATTCGCAATCCGCTGGGCGTCATCAAGGGCTCGGCGGACATGCTGAGCAAGAAAGTCGCGCAGTCCGAGCCGCTGATTGCCGAGTTGGCCGGATACATTTCTTCGGAGGTGAACCGGCTGAACGCCCTGGTGGTGCGATTCCTGAATTTCGCGCGCCCTTCAAAACTGGAATTGCGCCCCGAGCGGATTTCCGAAATCGTCGATCGCGCTCTGGCGGCGGCGCACGGCATCCTTCCCTGATTCGGGTGTGAAAATCGTCCGCCGGTATGCGCCCGATTTGCCTGAAGTTCCGGCCGACGCGCAGCTCTGCGAGCAGGTGTTCGTCAACCTGATCACCAACGCAATTCAAGCCATGCAGGCGCAGGATGCTTCGCTCGATAAAACGCTGCGCCTGGCGATCTCGCCTGAAGTCGGCCAATGGTGTACCGGGCGTTGGAGTGCTCGTCGAAGATACCGGTCCCGGCGTGCCGGCCGAGTTGCGCGAACAAATCTTCAATCCATTTTTCACATCGAAGAAAGAGGGAGTGGGCCTGGGACTTTCCATCGTGGCGAAAATAGTGGACGACCATCGAGGCACCATTCGCCTGGAGGACAACTCCCCGCACGGCGCGCGATTCCATGTGTTCTTGCCTGCAAGCCCATCAGGTTGATCTAACCGATATTGGAGGTGGTAATGAACGACCGCCCAAGCACAAAACGCTCCATCGTAAAGGCCGTCACCTACCGCAGCATCATCATCTGCCTCGATTTTCTGGCGGTCTATCTGCTTACCGGCAAGATAAGTACGGCCACCACCTTCATGATCGTCAGCAATACCTACACAACCATCGGCTATTTCTTGCACGAACGCGTGTGGGCCAAAATCAGTTGGGGAAGAGAGCCGCAAAGCCAAAGCTGATGGAGGCTCTCTGGAAACCTGTGCAGACAGCTACATATGTCTTTATTGGTTTGACCGATAGATGACGTTTTGAGGGCTGTCCACGATTTTGAAATCGGCCGGGACAGTAAACAGAGAAGCGTCGGGTTCCGAGCGGACGATGTTCGTGAGCTGGAAAGTCTGCTGGCCCATTCGCGGGTCGCTGCGTTTGCTGTAGACGATAGTCTTCAGATCGGGAGAAGTCCAAACCTCCGTGACAATGCTGATGGGCCTGTCATTTCCGATTTCGCCTGCGGGAATGGTCCGTGTCGTTCGTATTCCAGTCACCTGGACACCTTCCATGGATTGCAAGCCGAGGTCTTCTGTATTCACCTGCCCCTGAACATTGTTGGTGATGATCGTTCTTTGCATGGCTGATCCCCGGTATTGGCGGGCCGCCTGGGGGCATGGCGGTTCCCATTTGCATTAAGACCTTCCCCGGACCACCGACATCTGGCGCCGGCAGCGCTTATGTTCATTGGAAGTGCTGGCATTTTCTGCGCCGTTTTGTCCGTCAAATTCAGCGTGTAAGCAGTCTGCGCCACGGGGTCCTGGATGAAGACGAGGTGCGGAGCATCGGCAGCTGAGAGGTTGCCGATAGCCGGCAAGGTAGCATCCTGCCGCGTGCGGCCCATCGAATCTCGGGCAATGCTTCCGGTAGTAGTTTGAGAGATGTGCGTTCCGTCCTCGAGAGTCTGAATATTTTCATTTGTAATCGTGGCGGAATACGGCGCTCCCTGGATCGGAGCACCGGGCTGCTTGCCAATCATTCCGGCGCCGATCGTAGTCACGGGTCCAGCCGTTTGGCTTTGAAAATAAACCGCGTTTCCTCCCTCTTGCGCGAACACGCAGGGGGAAAGGCCCAGAATCATTGCTAAAATAAATGTGGGTTTCATGGCAGTGTCGTTCTCCTTTCAAATCCTGCAAGCCGCGGCCGCAAGCGGAGTCGCTCTGCCGATCCATCCGGGCGCAATGGTGAGATCCGCGACAAAATGCATGCCTTCTGGAACAGCGCCCGGCGGAAACATTTCATCGGCGGGTATGGCAATCTGGATCATGGGCTGGTCCGGCAGCGAGCCAACATTCTGCGAGCCAACATTCTGATTGACCGCGGGGGCTGCGCTCGCATTCCGCGAAGCTATGGATGCGGCGGTTTGCCGCCGATGAGTTCTCGGCATCGAGCTTAGTGCCCCAGGAACTGCCGGTGCAAGCGCTGCCGGGGAGGCCGCAGCCACACTTTCCGGAGCAGTGAATACAGCCGGCTCAACATGTGTTCGTGGCATCACCAGGAATAGGACCCCAAGAGCAACCACCGCAGCGGCGGCGGTTGCCACAGGCGCCCAGCGAAACGTTCCACGTGTGCCGCTGGAAGCAACTGCGGCATCACAGTAGTGCGTCAATATCGCCGCTCAGGCTCTTGTACGTTCCGGCATCGCTTCGGCATTCCGAACAAACCGCGACATGCCGTTCCACTTCGGCGGCTTCCTCTGCAGGAAGCTCGTTGTCCAGCCAGGCGATCAATTTCCCAGACAGTTTCCCAGAATAATCACACATTGCATTTCTCCGCTATTTTTTTGATCGCGCGATCCACTGTGTCATTCACCGTGGAGGTCGCAATGCCCAATACTTCGCCGATTTCGCGATAACGCAATCCACTGGCGCGTAGAAGCAGGCACTCCCGTTCGGATGGGGTTAACATGCGAATGGCTTTTCCCAACTGCTGAAATTTTTCTTTCTCGAGCACGGCGCGTTCCGGCGTCTCTTGATGGGAGACCAATGCCATTTCCGCGTCACTGGCCGCGCTGAAATTCCGGTCATATCTATTCTGACGATTTCTGGCCTGGTTGTGCGCCACGCGAAACAGCCAGCCACGAATATTTTCCTGCGAACCGCCCGAGGCCAAATGCCTGTGCAGGATCAGAAAAGCATCTTGCACCACATCCTGCGCTTCGTCGCCCGAAAGCCCGAGGCATACTAGGTATCGAAGCAAGGGTTTTCGCAGTTCTTGATACAGTGTCGTAGCCTCGCTCGCGCCGGTCGATAAGCGCGAGAGTGGCAGGGCTAGAGGTGCTGCGTCGCCACTCATGAGGTTCTCGTCATCGCGCTTCTATAGTAAATAACAAGTGAGGCCGCCGATTTTCCGGATCGCCTGCGTAAATCGATGCCTCTTTCGATGCATTTGGTTAGCCAGAGGAGGAAAGTGGACATATTTCTGCTACTTCTGCGGTTGCATCCCGAGGCGGACGAGGCAGGGTTGTGGCTGCTTCCTTTGAAACCAGGGTTTATGGCTTCAGCGAAGAGAATTCCCGCTTCTTTCGATGCGGGCTAATAGACATCTCATAAATTGTTGAGCAGCAGCTTTTTCTGTTTGAAATCTTGCCAATCCATCGCGCCAACGGCGCGAAGGTGACTAGCCCGGGGCAACGCCCCGGGTGTGACGCCAATTTCCTCTCTTCGCCCTGAAGGGGCGGAGGGCCCTTGCGCCCTTACAGGGCGCACCGCAAACGACGAGTGGTGATCCCCCGGGGCGTTGCCCCGGGCTAGTTACCTGCGGCGCCTTCAGCGCCTGAAACGATCAGGTGCATAAAACGCCGCGAAATCCGTTTTATGCAGATTTTCATTTCTGCACGATAGGGGTGCTTATGAGGTGACTTCTAGTTACCCGGATCTAGATTTGCGAATACGCCGTCGGCGTCAGAATCAAATTGGTGATGTTGGAGACGATGGGCTCGAACGCGTACTTGGGTTGCGTCGAGTACGATTTCCAATCATCGGAGGCGCGGAACGCGGCCCACTGCTTGTCGCGCGTGGCCAGGCTGTCAAAACACAGCATGTAGGTCAGGCTCGGCAGGCGCGGACCGATCAGCGTTTCGCTATAGAAAATCTGCTCGAAGCCGTTCTTGGCGAAAATGTCCGCTTCGCCCGACTGCATCATTTCCACTTTGCGCCGGTGATCCTGGTCGGTGGCGCCTTCGTAAATTCGCAGCTCAAAAACGCGCGGGCCGTGCGTGGCCGCCGCCTTTGGCAGAATCAGATTCGGCCATTTCTCGAAGGCTTGCAGGAATGTGCTTTCCATGCGGTCAAACGCAGGTTCCTTGGCGGGCGCGGTCAAAAAGGGAGCGCCGGTTTTTACGAAGTCGGCGTCCTGCATCAGGCGGTTCTCAACCGTGGCCACAGCTTCCGCTGACATGCCGGGCATCAGCACGTAGATGGTCGGCGTATCCGGCCCGATGGACAGATCGAAAACGCCGACAGGAGAAATGGACATTCGATTCAGCGCGGGAATCAGCGCATCCTTGAAAAAATCATCGCACAGTTTTCTTTGCGGGCCGGAGTTGATGTGATAGCGGCGAAGCTGGTAGAACTCGCGGCCCTTCTTTGCCATCATGCCGCCCTGCGCTGCTTCCAGCGCGCTTCCAGGTGCAGTCACAGCCAAGCGCCGATGCCGCAAGCGTTGAAGCCAGAAATTGTTCGCCGTTCCATGGAAAACCTCCGGTATGAGTTGCTGAATGATTGCTAAGCCATTCCGCGCAGTATGGTCCCACAATTTATTTCAAGAGTCTATCGCCTCAGTAGCACAGGCACTCCTGCCTGTGCGGTTTTCGCGATTGATTATCTTGGCAGATGCGCTCGACTTCTAGAAGAGCGCACAGGCAAGAGTGCCTGTGCTACTTCTTGGCCACATCCGCTTGAGCCGATTCGCGCGCTCGATCCAAGATGTACACGTGAATCAAGCGGACCTGCGCGGAGGTAATGTCTCCCATGAAGGACGGCATGCCGAATTCTTTCCGCGCGCCACCCAGAACAATCTCCTCAAACATTTCATGCGTCGACTGCGCGGCATAACGCAAGTCCGGCACGGCCCCGCCGCTGACAACTTCTCCGCCGTGGCATCGCGCGCAGGTATTGGCAAACAGTTTGCGGCCTTCTTCAATTTCAGCCTTGCTGGCAGCCAATTTGAAAGTTGGCATTGGAACTGGCTGAACCACATGCGTGTAAGGAGGCAGCATCGCCGTGGCTCCCAGTTGAAACACCATAAGTTTTCCGGGTCCCACGTGGCCAGCGCCGGGCGGCCGGTGGCCGAGAACTTGTGGCCCGCCCCATCCGCTTTGCACCGCGATATATTGCGTGCCATCCACGGAGAACGTCATGGGCGCCGCCGCGATTCCCACTCCCGCGTCAAATTCCCACAGCGGCTTGCCATCCGTGGCGCGATAAGCAGAGAATTTTCCATCGGCTCTTCCGTGGAACACCAGATTTCCGGCCGTGACCAGCGTGCCGCCGCTTTTCGGATCGGGTAATTCCACGCGCCAGACTTCCTTTTGCGCCACCGGATCCCAGGCCAAAAGATGTCCGGTGATTTTCATTTTCAGATATTCGTCGCGCGCCTTGCCCTCGATAAGCCCTGTCAGAGCCCGTGGTCTGGTCGTGCAGATTTATTTTCCAGTTGGGAATGATGGCGTGAACAGAGGCATCTTCCAGCACCGCGAGGTAAACCAAGCCCCGTCGTAGGGCTGAATGAGATGGGATTCCAGTTGTGCGCGCCCTCGGCTGACGGTTGCACGAGCGCCGCATCCTTAAGCTGCCGCGCGGCGGGATTTTCCACGGGACGCCCGTTGGCATCGATGCCGGTTGCCCAGTTGACAGGGGCAAACGGCTTTGCGGAAATAAGTTTTCCGTTTTCGCGGTCAATCACATAAAAGAAACCGTTCTTGTTGGCCTGCATCACCACGCGGCGCTGCGCTCCATCGATGGAAAGCGTGGCCATCAGCAGCGGCTGCGTCGCGTCGTAATCCCAGTTGTCGCCGGGAGTTGTCTGGTAATGCCAGGCCACCTCGCCGTTGTCCGCGTGCACGGCCACAATCGAAGCAACGTACAGATCGTCGCCTTTGCCGCGCAGTTGGTCGTACCAGGGCGAAGCGTTACCCGTGCCGAACATCACGAGGTCCAGTTCCGGGTCGTACACCATGGACTCCCATGCCGTGCCTCCCCCTCCGGCTTTCCACCACTCGCCGGACCATGTGGCCGCCGCTTGCTTCATGGCGTCCGATTCGAATGGCTTGGATGGATCGCCCGGCACGGTGTAGGTCCGCCAGGCAAGGTTTCCGGTTTCCGCGTCATACGCGGAGACGAAGCCGCGCACCGGATACTCCGAGCCGGCGTTGCCGATCAGCACGCGCCCCTTGGCGATGCGCGGCGCGGCCGTGATGGCGTAGCTGCCGTCCTTCGGCGTGGTCTGCACATCCCACACTGTGACGCCCGTCTTGGCGTCCAGCGCAATGAGCCGCCCGTCCAGCGTGCCCACGTAGATGCGCCCCTTGTACAGCGCCACGCCTCGATTGACCACGTCGCAGCACACGTACTTGGCGTGATCCTTAGGAACCTTGGGATCGTAGGTCCAAAGCAGCTTCCCCGACTTGGCGTCAAATGCATACACGATGCTCCAGGAGCTGCTCGTGTACATCACGCCATCCTTCACCAGCGGAGTGGCCTCCACACCGCGCAATGTTTCCAGGTTGTAGTACCACGCCAGGCCCAGCTTGCCGACGCTCTGCTCATCGATCTGCTTCAACGGGCTGAAACGCTGCTCCGAATACGTGCGCCCGTAGGTGATCCAATTCGCCGTATCGCCGTCCGCCGCGCGCAGCGCCGCATCGTCCACAACCGTTTGTTTCGGCCCGCACCCCGCCAACGCGATCATGCACATTGCCGCACACGCCAGCGTCAGGCGACACTCAAACTTGCCACGCATCAAGACTCCTCCACCAAAAATTGTTGATTTAGCCCCGCTCGGCAGGGCATTTCATGTCGGGTAGCTCACACACAGATATGCCGTGCAGCAAGCCTATGTCAAGCTGTGATTTGAATCCGAGGAACACTCGTCGCTGCATTTCCGAATGTGCCGACCGCGTGGCCTCTAGAGATTTTCAAGCAATCACGATGACAGAATGAATCAAGAAATAAGACGGACACTTCACTTGTCGGCCTTGGAATCCTTGTAGCCCTTCTTGGTCGTATCCTTGGCAGCTTGCTCCATGGCCGCGCGGGTAAAAAGTTGCGGAGCGAGGTCGGAGTTGTATTTACAGTTGGAGAGAAAAGTCTGGGAAATTTTGTGGTCGTTGCGGGAGAGTTCGATGCTTAGCGGAGTTTTTACTCCTCCCTGCAGCAAGTATTGCGTGTAGCTGGTAATTGCTTCGATGCGATCGCGTGTGTCGGGATTGCGCGTCACCACTATCCAGCGCAGCGGCAGGTGCGAAAATTTGTCAATTCCCAGACGCATCTCGCGATGATCGCTGTCCGTAAACTCGATCCATTCCGCTTCCTTTAAGTCGATCAAGTCGCTGCCCGCGTACCCCACGTCCACGCCGGGTTCGTTCACGCGCTTGCGCAGCACGTTGTTCATGTCGGTCTTCAGTTGCTCGTTGAATTCCTTGATCAGGTCATCCGGCTGGTTGGAGACTCCGCTTTTGTCGAGCACCCAGCCTTCGTTGCCGTTGAATACGGTCAACATCGCGCCGCCATGCGTGATGATCAGTTCTTGCGATCCCATCAGGAAGCTGACAATGTTGTGCTCGCCTTTGGTGAAATATTCCACGCGGTTTTTGTCCGGCAGCAGCCAAATGTCGCGGTACAGCGTAAAGCCCATCAGGGTTCCCGTTGTGCCGAATTGCGCTTCGCGGCCGTCGCATTGCGTGTCCCGCACGTTCAGATAGGCCTGCCCGCCCAGCGCGGCGATCACCTGCTGCAGCACTTGCCTGCCTTTGGAAACGCTTTCTTCAGCGGACAATTCCTGCGATTGGCCGGCGAACGCGGGAACTTTGCAGGCACAGGCGAGAGCCAGCGCCATGATCAGGTATGCCATCGATCGGTAAATCAGCCGCACAGGGAAGGAACCTCCACGTACATGGAAGGCGATTGCGGCCGTAAAGGTTGCCAAGCAATTGTGACGCACGATCCAGCCGAGGCGGTTCAGTGTAAGACATGGCAGGGGGCGGAAAGAAAAATATTCGAGCCTTCTAATCAACCTGCAAAAAGTTCTGTTTGTCATCCCGAGCGAAGCGAGGGATCCGCTCTTCTTGTCGGCTTCCAAGAAACAGCAGATTCCTCGGGCAAACCCGGCCCTTCGGAATGACATGGTGCGAGCTTTTCCGCAGCCCGTAAAACCCGAGGCGACCGTCCGTCGCGCGACGGTCAGCCTTGCCTAGGCTTCTTTTTCGACGAGCGCTTTGAACTGCGCGGTCACGCCGTGGACCAGTTTCACGGTGACGAGCGATTCGCCGAGCGTCTTGATCGGCTCTTCGAGCGCAATGCGGCGCTTGTCGATCTCAAAGCCCTGCGCCTTGAGCGCGTCGGCAAGATCGGCGGAGGTGACCGAGCCGAACAGCTGGTCGGTTTCGCCGGCCTTGCGCGCGAACTTGACGGTCACCTCATTGAGCAGCGCGGCCTGTTGCTCGGCGGCGTCCTTTTCGGTGGCCGTGCGCTTGGAGAGCGTGACGCGGATTTTTTCCAGGCGCTTGATGTTGGCGGGCGAAGCTTCGAGCGCGAGCTTGTGCGGCAGCAGATAGTTGCGCGCATAGCCCGGCGGCGACTTCCACCACTTCGCCGCGTGTGCCGAGTTTTTCGACGTCTTCCTGCAGAATGATTTGCATGGCTTCCTCTTCTTCTCGTCTGCTTCCTGGGATATTGCGCGATCTTACGCGCCGCAAAAATCAAAAGCTTTAACACAGAGAGCACAGAGAAAAGAGAGATAACCTGAGAAAACTTTGATCACTTGTTTCCGGTATTTCTCTTTTCTTTCTCGATCTCTTCCTCTGTGCTCTCTGTGTTAAGTCGTTGCCTTTTCTTTCTTTACAGCTCTGTCGCGAACGGCAGCAGCGCGATGTTGCGCGCCCGCTTGATGGCTTCGCCCAGCCAGCGCTGGTGGCGCGAGCAGGTGCCGGTCATGCGGCGCGGCAGAATCTTGCCGCGCTCCTGCACGAAGGGCTGAAGCATCTCGACCTTCTTGTAGTCGATGAAGTCCACGCGCTCGACGCAGAAGCGGCAGACTTTCTTCTTGCGGAAATACTGGCGCTTGCCGCCACGGCGCGGGCCGCCTGGACCGCCACCCGGCCTCCGGGGCCGCCGGGACCTCCGCCTTCACGGCGCTGCCCTCCTCCGCCTCCGCCGAAACCTTCGCGGCGGCGAGCGCGCCTCCGCCGGAGTGTCCTTCGGAGCGGTGACCGCCGGGCGCTGGGCGCATGTGCGGGTGCGGCGCGGCTCGGAGTCGCGTGGTTTGCTGCGGTGCTGGTGCTGATCCTGCTCGGCTGATCGGACATCGTGTTTCCTTTCGCTTATAGAAATCGTTTTGCGTGCCGCGACTTATTCGACGGCTGGTGCAGGTGTCGGCCGCCGGTGCGGAAGCCTGAACCTGCTGTGGTTGCTGCTGCGGCTGCTGCTGTGGCACCGCGCGGCGCAGACGCTGCCCGGCGCTTGCTTGCGCGGACGGCGGCTGGCGCGGCGCTCGCGATGCTTCACCGAGCTTCTGCTGGCGCTTCAGTTCTTCGTCGAGGCGGATCGTCTGATACTTGATGACGGGGTCGGAAACCTTCAGGCGCCGCTCCAGTTCCTTGATGATGTCGCCCTGCGTGCTGCGCATCACCATGTAGACGAAGAAGCCTTCGCGGTGTTTCGCCACGCGATAGGCCAGGCGGCGCGTGCCCCACCGTCTCGGTCTTCTCGATCTTGCCGCCGTGTTCGGTGGCGGAATGCTCGAGCGTGGTCACAATCTTGGTGATCTCTTCCTCCGGCGTGGCCGGACGGCAGATAAAAATCAGGTCGTACAAGCGTTCTTCCATGTTTTGTTCCATGATAATTGTGACTCCGTTTCTCAAACTTTGTAGATGCTCAAATAATCAGTCTCTAATCGTTCGTCTGCCTCGTCTTCACCCGGCGGCGACACGCGGCGATTGAAGCGGTTCATCGCGCTCTGCGTTCCTTCCGCCACAATCACTTTCACGGCCTCGGCGCCCTGCTCGATTTCCTCGGCGACCACATCTTCTTCGTCGCGCCGAATCTGGCGAAGCACGTATTCTTTCAAATCGCCGCGCAACTCCTCGGGCTGCACGCCCAGCCGCACGCGAGGAAATTCCATCGTGCCCAGCGCGCCGATCACGGACTTCAGTCCGTTATGGCCGCCCGCCGTGCCGCGTTCGCGAACGCGAATCATGCCCCAGGGCAGCGCGATATCGTCGCAAATCACGATCACATCCGACGGCTCGCACCCGGCGCGCCCCAGCAGTTCCCGCACCGCCAGGCCGCTCAGATTCATCATCGTCTGCGGCTTCGCGAGCACCACTTCGTGCCCCGCGATACTTCCCAGGCCCACAAACGATTTCGCCTCGGGCCGCGTCACGCGAATGCCGGCCTGCTCGGCCAGCATGTCCACGACCAGAAAACCCAGGTTGTGCGGCGTCCAGGCGTATTCGATGCCGGGATTGCCGAGGCCAACGATCAGGCGCATCGCGTCTCCTGTTGCGTATCTCTTTGTATGGCATCCACGGAATCGCGCAATGCCAACGCAGAGTGCCAGGACCCGCCTGGGCGGGCGCGTTACTTCTTCTTTTCCTTCTCGGCGAGCGGAGCCTCTTCGCCTTCTTCGCCCTCTTCGGCTTCCTTCTTGCCCTTCTTGATGACTTCGGGCTCGGCCGGAGTTGCTGCGGCATCGGCGGCCACGGCTTCGGCAGGCTTCTCTTCCTCGACGCGCAGGGTGACGACGTGCGCCAGCACGCGCGTGGGATCGGTCATGAATCTTGATTTTTTCCGGATCGAGCTGAATGTCCGAGGCGCGAAGCTGCATGCCCATCATCAAGTTCGGAAATATCCATGCGGAATTCGGTGGGAATGTCGCTGGGCAGGCATTCGATTTCCACTTCGCGGGTGACCATTTCAAAGACGCCGCCCTGCAGCTTGACGCCCTGCGCTTCGCCGAACGTGTGCACCGGAACCTTGACGCGCATGCGCACGTCCATGGCGATGCGCAGCAGGTCCACGTGCAGCAGAGTGCCCTTGACCGGATCGACCAGCCAGTCCTTCACGATGGCGGTCTCCTCGCCATCCTTGGTCTTGACCTTGAAAATCGTGTTGTGGCCGGACGCCGAGCGCAGAATCGCGGACACCTGCTTGGCATTGACTTCCAGCGCCTGCGAACCGCCCTTGCCGCCATAGAGGACGGCGGGAACTTGTCCCGGTGAGGCGCACACGCCGCGCGGCGTTCTTGCCCCGAGTTTCCCGGGGCGCTGCTTCTACAATGATCTGTTCCATAAGTCCTTCCCTATTTCTCAACCGAATTTCGCAACCAAATCTCGGATGCCTCAGAAAAAAAACAATTCGCTGATCGAAGTTTCCTCGTGAATCGAGTGAATGCCGCGCGCCAGCAGTCCCGCGACGCTCAAAACCTTGATCTTCGAAACTTTTTTGGCCGCTTCGCTCAGCGGCACCGAATCGGTGACGACGACTTCCTCGATGCGCCGATGCGCAAATGCGCTCAACGGCCGGGCCGGAAAGCACCGGATGCGTGCAGGCGGCGTACACTTTCGTCGCGCCTTCCTTCAGCAAGGCCTCGGCCGTTTTCACCAGCGTGCCCGCCGTGTCAATGATGTCGTCGATGATCAGCGTGGCGCGCCCGCGCACGTCGCCGATCAGGTGCATCACTTCGCTGACGTCAATATCCACGCGGCGCTTATCCACGATGGCCAGCGGCGAATCCAGTTTCTTCGCGAAGGCGCGCGCCCGCTCCACGCCGCCCGCATCGGGAGATACCACCGTCAAGATTGCTGAGATTCTTTTGCTTGAAATAATCGATCAGCACGGGCGACGCGTACAGATGGTCCACCGGCACGTTGAAATAGCCCTGAATCTGCGGCGCGTGCAGATCGAGCGTCAGCGCGCGATTCGCGCCGGCGGTCTCCAGCAGATCGGCGACCAGCTTCGCGGAAATCGGAACGCGCGGCTTGTCCTTGCGATCCTGGCGCGCGTAACAGTAGTACGGCATCACCGCGGTGATTCGCCAGGCCGAGGCGCGCTTGAACGCGTCGATCATCATCAGCAATTCCATCAGGTGAAAATCCGCGGGATTCGAGCCGGGCTGCACGACGAACACGTCCGCGCCGCGCACATTTTCCAGAATCTGAAAATAGACTTCGCCATCGCTGAATTTGCCGAGCTTGGCCTCGCCGGGCTTCACGCCCAGGTGGCGGCAGATATCTTCGGCCAGGCGCGGGTTCGCGCTGCCGCAGAAAATTTTAAACTTGTCGTCGGTCAAGTTTAGATGATCCTTACGAGCTGCTACGAACCGTTCAGGCAAGATCCGGCCCGCCCATTTTTCGGCGATACTCCGCCCTCGAAAGAGTCGAGCAGACAAAAACCTGATCTTTCGGAAACGCCCGAGCAGCTCGGCGCGCCTTCGCTGGGTTTTGGAATATTCCAAACACCGCCGAACCGCTACCCGCCAGCGAGGCCTCTGCAGCTCCTTGTCGAAGCAACTCCCGTTTGATCGCAGCCAATCGGGGATACCGCGGAAAAACAGCAGCCTCAAAATCGTTTGAGAGGGCGCCCCCCTGCGGGCTCCAACATAGAGCACAGAACCGCAATAGTTTAGTGGGGTCCGGCCCCTTTGTCAATTCCCGAGATTGGCCTCGGCAAGCCAACTGATAGGCATCCTCGCGTGGGCACGGCAATATCGTGCGGCGAAACGACCAGCACTTGCGCGGCGCGGGGCATCCGGCAAGCGGATAAATTTCATCGCCGCGGCCAATCCCCAGCGCGCGGCCTCCGTGCAGGAAAAACGGAACGTCCGCGCCGAGGCCGGATGCGATTGCCAGCAGGCGCGCAGGTTCAACGCGCTTTCCCGTCAGGCGCAGCAGTCCGATGAGCGCCGCTGCGGCATCGCTCGATCCGCCGCCCAGGCCGCGGCCCACGGGAATGCGCTTGGTCAGCACGCGCGCGCAACCCCTGCGCTCAGCTCAATCTCGCGGCTCAGTTCATCCAGCGCCCGATAGACAAGGTTGTCGCTGCCCCGGCTCGCCGGCCAGCTGGGAATTTCCCGCGATGCGCAGCTCGATGCCGGGTTCTCGCTTGGTTTCCAGCATCAAGCGTGTCGTGCAGCGAGATGGTCTGGAAAATGGTGCGCAGTTCGTGATAGCCGTCCGCGCGGCGTCCAACAACGTCAAGGCACAGATTGACCTTCGCATATGCCGGGACGCGGACCGATTTCATAGGGGGGATATGCTACTACGGCTTGGCGTCGCCGGGTGATTTCTGCTGCGCGAGCCGGCGCTTCAGCGCGGCCATCTTTTGTTCCACTTCGGCGAGCTTGGCCGGCTCAAAATCACCCGGCAGCGACGCGATGCCATTCGTCCAGCGATTTCTGCCATTGCGCTTCGGCGAGACTGTCCTTGCCCATCTTGGCATAGAGATCGCCCAGGTGGCTCAGGATGGTCGGATCGTGGCTTTCCTCGCGTGGCCGCCTTGCGCAGCATATTCTTCCGCTTCGGGAAATTTGTTCTGCTTGAAGTAGGCCCAGCCCAGGCTGTCCTGATACGCGGCATTGTCGGGATCTTCCACCAGCGCGCGCTTGATCATGTCCGTGGCTTCGTCCAGGCGAATTCCGCGATCGGCCAGCATGTAGCCGTAATAGTTGAGCACCGAGGAGTTGCGCGGATTTGCGTCCAGCACCTTGCGGAATTGCTCCTCGGCCTGATCATATTTTTTCTGGCGCTCGAAAATCGCGCCCAGCAGGAAGCCGGTCATTTCCTGTCTCGGCGGCGTCCGACTGCAATTTTTTCCGCGGCGTGAACGGCCTGTTCGGCATCGGCCCAGCGCTTGCCCTGTTCGTAGACCTGCGCGATATCGAGCTGAATTTCGAAATCGGCCGCCGTACCGTCGAGCAGGCGCGCGAAGCTGCGAAACGGCCTGATCGGTCTGCGCATTTTCACCGTAAGAGCAACGCCTGCGTGATGCGAATTGGTCGATCCTTCGGATAGGCGTCCACGCGCTTTGTGCGCGGCATCGAGCGCCTTGGGAATGTCGCGCGCCTCGCGGTAGGTGTCGATGATCATCACGCGCGCCCGGCGGTCTTCTTCGGGTCCCAGGCGCAGCATTTCTTCAAACGTGTTCACCGCCGCGGTGTAATTGCTCGCTTCGCGATACAGCTGTCCCAGCTGCTGGTACAGAATCGCCAGCGTGCGCCGTCGCGTCGGCGTGAACTCGGACTGCGCCTTCACGCGCCGTCACGGCGTCGGACAGCACGCGAATGGAATCGTCGAAGCGGCCTTCGGCCTCGTAAATCGAGGACTTCGTAGTAGATCACTTCCAGATTGCCCGGAGCGCGCTGCTTTGGCGAGCAGCACGTTCTGCTCGGCCTTGTCGAGCTGCTTCATCTGGCGGTAAATTTCGGCCAGGCGCAGATAATTGTCCGGATCGTCCGCGTCCATCTCCGTCAGGCGCTGATATTGTTCGAGCGCTTCCGGATATTTTTCCTCGGTCAGCAGGGTTTGCGCGAGTCCCTCGGCGGTGATTGATGTCGTCGGGCTGCGCTTCGGCGGCTTTGCGATAGGCCTGCTCGGCGTTCGGCAGATCGTGAATCTGATTGTAGGCATCGCCCAGCAGTTCCCAGAGCCGGCGGTGGGCGCGCGGTTCAAGACTTCCTGCAGCGAGGAAATGGCCTCCTGCGATTTTCCTTCGTCGAGCAAAAGCTGCGTGAGCTGCTCGACGCCGTTTTCGTTTTCCGGTTCGCGCGCCAGCAGGGTGCGCAGGACGGCCTCCGCCTTGTCATGCTCGTTCTGCAGGCGGTAGAGGCGCGCGAGCCAAAGCGCGGCATCGCGTGTCGGTGGGATCAAGGCGCAGAATTTCGCGATATTGCTCGGCGGCGCGCGCCAGGGTGTCACGCTGGCCCGAAGTGTCGCTCAGGTCGCCCAGCGTGCGCACATAGATCCGCGCCAGCAGGCGCCGCGCGGCCAGATTGTCCGGGTCCTTGGCGAGAATCGAATTGCGCTTCAGTCACCGCGTCGCGAATGTCGCTGCGACTGAAAATACATTTCGGCCAGCTCTTCGCCGATTTGCTGGCTATTGGGATCGAGCGTGAATGCTTTTTTAAAGAAATCGATGGCCTTGTTGGCGTCTTCCGCGTGGCTGGTGACTTCGATATTCCTGCTGGTAATAATGGCCCATCGCAAAATCGTAGTAGGCTTCGGCCTGCGTTGCGATTCGTCGGGCGTTAGCGGCAGGCGCTGCGGGGCGGAGTTTGTGCGGCCGTATTTTGCTTGCCCTGCCGCGCGTTGGCGGAAACTGCCGCCGAGCAGCGAAAATAGAAATAGTACGGCAAGATGTCGGCTGGTTTTCATACGTCACCGCAAAAGATTATCCGCCACGACTGAGCCGTCCGTCAAAATGCTTCCTGATTGGAGTTTCCTTTCTTGAGCTAGCGCGGGCGTTTAGTAGCGCGGGCTTCAGCCTGCGGAATTTGGTCCTTGATAGCGACTAACCCCCGCAGGCTGAAGCCCGCGCCACTGAAACCCCGCTCCACGAAATCTAGTGCCGGAAATGCCGCACGCCGCAGAACACCATGGCCATGCCCAGCCGGTCCGCCGCCGCGATCACGTCGGCATCGCGCACCGAGCCGCCCGGCTGAATCACGGCGGTCGCGCCGGCCTTTCCCGCTTCCTCCACGCCATCGGGGAAGGGAAAGAAAGCGTCCGAGGCCACAACGCTTCCCGCCAGCGGCAATTGCGCCTTCATCACGGCGATTTTCACCGAATCGACGCGGCTCATCTGTCCCGCGCCGACGCCGACGGTTTGCCCGGCGCGCGCAAAGACGATGGCGTTGGATTTCACGTGCTTGCAGACTTTCCAGCCGAACAGCATGGCTTCGATTTCCTCGCGCGTGGGCGCGCGCCGGGTGACCACTTTCAGATCGCTCTCCGCAAGTTCGTGGCGATCCTGCTCCTGCACCAGGAGGCCGCCCGAAATGCGTTTCAACTCCAGCTCGCTTCGGCGCGAGGTGCTGTCCCATGACGGAAGCTGCAGCAGCCGCAAATTTTTCTTGGCCGCAAATTTTTCGAGCGCCGCCGGCTCGTAGCCCGGCGCCACGATGCACTCCACAAAAAGTTTCGACACTTCTTCGGCGGTCGCGGCGTCGAGCACACGATTGAACGCCATCACGCCGCCAAACGCGGAAACCGGATCGCAGGCCAGCGCCTTCACGTACGCGTCCACCAGCGTGTCCTGCTCCGCCGTGCCGCACGGATTGTTGTGCTTCACGATGACGGCCGCGGGCCGCCGGAATTCCATGGCCAGCTCCAGCGCCGCTTCCAGGTCCACAAGATTGTTGTAGGAAAGCTCCTTGCCCTGAAGCTGGCGCGCCGCGGCGAGCCCTCGCGGACGCCGTTCCCGCGGGCACATAAAGCGCCGCGCGCTGGTGCGGATTTTCGCCGTAGCGCAATTCCTGCTGGCGCGCGAATGCGAAATGCAGCCGCTCGGGCAGCAACGGACGCTGGCCAAGTTCGATCGACCCGCTGCCGGCCGAGAGGCGCTCCAGTTCCGTGGCAATTTTTCCGTCGTAGCGCGCGGTGAGCGCGAACGCCTTGCGCGCCAGTTCCAGCCGCGTCGCGAGGCTCACTTCGCCGTGCGCCGCGATTTCCGCGGCGACGGCGGCATAGTCGGCGGGATCGGTGACCACCGCGACGCTTTCGAAATTCTTCGCGGCCGAGCGCACCATCGTCGGCCCGCCGATATCGATGTTCTCGATCAATTCCTCGGGAGTCAGATCCGGCTTTCGCGGCGGTGGCTTCAAAGGGATAGAGATTCACGACCACCAGATCGATGGGCGCGATCTTGTGTTCCGCGGTCTGCTGCGCGGTCGCCCGCTTCGCCGCGGCGAAACAATATGCCGCCATGCACCTTCGGGTGCAGCGTCTTCACGCGCCCGCCCAGCATCTCCGGCCAGCCGGTCAGATCGGAAACGTCGCGCACCGCGATTCCCGCTTCGCGCAGCAGCTTCGCCGTGCCTCCGGTGGAAACAATTTCGATCCCGCGCGCGGCAAGTTGCCGCACAAATTCAGCCAGTCCACTCTTGTCATAAACACTCACCAGCGCGCGTTGCACAGCCACAGAATCCTCCAAAGGATGAAAGCAAAACGCTTATTGTATGCGCGAGCGACGCACGTAACAATCAAGTTTCTGGGTTTGGAAGTCCCACTAGCACGCAGGCGTTTAGGCTCGGACCTCTTCGACCGGCTTTAACGGCACGATCCGCGCGACGCGTTCCATGATCTTCTTGTTTTGCTCGGCCTTCCTCAGGTCGTAGGCTGCCTGCAAGCGCATCCAAATTTCCGGCGAACCGCCGAACAGGCGGGACACCTTCAGGCACATGATGGCGGACATGGGTTTACGCTCCGCGAGGATGTCGTGAAGCATCTGGCGAGACACTCCCAGCGCTTTCGCCGCGGCCGTCACGGATAGCCCAACAGACGGAAGGATATCTTCCTTAATAATTTCTCCCGGATGTACGGCCGGCAGTCCCTTCTTTCGTCGCATGCCTTCCTCCCTAATGGTAGTCTTCAAAATCGACATCCAATGCGTTTTCGCCCGACCAGCCAAAAGTGATCCGGTAATTCCCGGTCACGCGGACCGACCAGCGTTTTGGATTTCCTTGCAGGCCGTGGAAGCGAAAGCCCGCGATGTTCATGTCCTCGGGCCGTTCCGCCACTTCCAGCAACTGCAGGATGCGCACGCATTTCCGGACATGATCGGCGCCAATCCGGCGCGTCTTCCCGGCAAGACGAATTTCTTGAAGCCCTTTATGGCGGAACCCGCCAATCATGATACCAGTGTAAATGGTTTAGTTTACAGTGTCAACTAAACAGTTTCCACTATAGCTGGTGGATACAATTTCGATTAATGCATGCGCGCGCAAAGGAATCGAAAAACGGGAACTACTATCGGAAGGAAGCGATGCAGTTTATAGCCGACTTTTCCAGTAGCCAGGCTTTCGATGTCCATGAGCGACCGCCAGCACTTGGACGCCGGAGGGAATTTCTCGATAGAAGACTGCGAATGGAAATCGCTGGAGTAAGAACTTACGGGTGCCACGTGTTGCCGTCGGCCAGCGTTTGGGCGCATCGGATATCATTGCAATCGCATGACTCATTTCCTCAGCGAACTTGGAAGCCACAAACTCGCTGCGGAGGTAGTACCACCCGAAGGCCGCTTCGAATTCAGCGCCAGCAGCTTCGTGAAACCTTACTTCACTTGCCATGGCCGAGTCTGGCGGAAATCCTCTGCCGGACTTCTTCCCAAGAAACCGATTTTGCCTTGCCTGAGTCCAAGTCCGCTATGCGACTACCGATTTCCTGGTCCCAGGCGAGTTCGGTCCCTTGGTCGGAGACTTCTTCTAAACTTTCGATCAGGGAGCGGACCAATGCCGTGCGCTCTTGCTCCGGAAGAGAAAGAGCTTTTTGCAGCAACTCGAGGGCTTGTTGCGTCATGGGTCTATTCTACATCCATTCGGCACCCACGGCCACGCATCCGCGGCTTTCGAGGATTCAATGCCTTTTCCAATAGATTTCACCAAAATATTGCATTTCTGCTTACTCTGGAAAAATTCAATTTGACAAGAAAAGAGAAACTTGTCCTTTTCATCGGTGAAAAGTGGGCGCACGGAATTGAGAAGCCAATTCGTAACCGATTGCAAATCTTCCTTGCCTGACTCGACCGAGGAGATCACGTTGGTCTGAGTGCCTAGGTAGCTGACTAGTTGGTCTGCGGTGAATTCCACTTTGTGGGTGAATTGGTCGGAGCCGGACGGAACGAGCCCGTACCTGGACGCATCAATTTCGTCCATTGGCCGGCTATTTCGTGGAGGCGTCGGGTAGCGCGTCAGGTATTCCTCGCGATTCCATTTCTCGAAGCGATCGTTGCCTTCCATCCGCCCCGTGAATCCGTCGTTATAGATGACCAGCCAACCGCCCGTCTTCAATAGCCGCTTCGACTCTCGAAAAAACTTTTCCTGGTCGAACCAGTGAATCGCAAGCGCCACAGTGATTAGCTCAAAAGTAGAATCGGCAAACGGCATTTCCTCTGCATTAGCTTCAACAAAGCGGATCCGCTCATGTTGCTTCGTGTGCGAGAGCATTTCAGCGGAGCTATCTACACCACAATTTCGTCCGCAACTTCCAGAAGCGCCAAAGTGGATTGGCCTGTCCCGCATCCCACATCGAGCGCCATACCGATTCGGCCATGTTCGCAGCATTTCGCTTTGATTTTCTCTATGGCGAGTGGATGAAAAAACGGCCGCCCCTTGGCATAGCGTTCCGCTGCGGTTGGATAAGCGAAAAAATTCATGCCAACCCTCAAAGACAATCGTCGGCGAAGATTATTCGGAACGAATCATACACCTGGACAAGGGAATTCAGCTGAGGGACGGGCCGATTGTCGAAGAGTTGTCCATTCCATTTGCAAACCGCTCCCGCTACACTCAGCTTCGATCGTTTTGGAGGCTTTACGTCTGTTGCAGACATACTTCTAGGGAAACCGCTGGCGACTTCGGACGAGCGCGCCGAGCAGATTGGCGCGTCCGCGGGAATCCCGATTTTTGGCCTCGATGCGCTGAGTTCGGCGGCGTACGGACCTGAAGCCGCGCTGACGCTGCTGATTCCGCTGGGCGCGGCGGGCGTCGCGTATATCGTGCCGGTGAGCATGCAGCATCATTGTGCTGCTGGCGATCGTGTATTTTTCCTATCGGCAGACGATTGCGGCGTATCCAGGAGGCGGCGGCTCGTACACCGTGGCGTCGGAAAATCTGGGCACGTATCCCGGGCTGCTGGCGGCCGCGGCGCTGATGATTGATTACGTGCTGACCGCGGCCGTGGGAATTTCCGCCGGAGTGGGCGCGCTGGTTTCCGCCGTGCCGCAACTTCAGCCGCACACGCTGGCTCTGTGCCTGGGAATTCTGGTGATCGTCACGATCGTGAATCTGCGCGGCGTTCGCGAAGCGGGTCTGCTCTTCATGATCCCCACGTACGCGTTTCTCGGCTCGCTTGTTGTGCGCCATTGCCATCGGCGTCACGAAAACGGTTCTCGCGGCAGGGCATCCCGTTCCGGTCGTCGCGCCGCCCGCAAGTCTTGCGGTGCCCGCCACGGTCGCGGTCAGCTTGTGGCTGCTGCTGCAAGTGTTCTCCAATGGCTGCACGGCCATGACCGGAGTCGAGGCCGTGAGCAACGGCGTGAGAGCCTTCCGCGAACCGACCGTGCGCAACGCGCAGCGCACGCTGACGGTGATTATCGGCCTGCTTGGGCATTCTTCTCGCGGGAATCGCTTATCTGGTTCGCGCTTACGGGATTCAGGCAACCGATCCCGGCAAGCCCGGCTATCAGAGCGTGATTTCCATGCTGGTCGCGGCCGTCGCGGGACGCGGCGTGTTTTATTACTTCACGATCGGCTCGGTGCTGGTGATTCTGTCGCTCTCCGCGAACACCGCGTTCGCCGATTTCCCGCGTCTCTGCAAAGTCGGTCGCGCACGACGGATTTTTGCCGCACTCGTTCGGCTACCGCGGACGCCGGCTGGTCTACTCGCAGGGAATTTACGTGCTGGCAGTGCTGTCTGGGATCTTGCTGATTTTGTTTCGCGGCGTGACGGACAACTTGATCCCGCTTTATGCGATTGGCGCGTTTCTGGCGTTCACGCTGTCGCAGGCAGGAATGGTGGGCCACTGGCGCAGGAATCCGGGCCGCGGCGCGACGCGCAGCATGATTGTCAACGGGCTGGGCGCGGTGGCCACGGGCCTGACGCTGGTGGTCGTGCTGGTTGCGAAATTTACTTCGGGGGCGTGGGTCAGCGTGCTGCTGATCGCCGGAATCATGTCCACGATGCTGTGGGTGCGGCGGCATTACACCGAAGTGGCGAACGAAACGCAGCTTTCCACGCCGCTGCAAATCGAAAATCTTGGATCGCCCATCGTGATTGTGCCGATTCAGTCGTGGTCGTCGATTTCGCAGCGCGCCATGCAATTTGCGCTGACGCTTTCGCCGGAGATTCACGCGCTGCATGTCGGCACGGAAGAGGAAACCAACGCACTGCAAGAAAATTGGGAACGCCTGGTTGCCGATCCCGTGACGCAGGCTGGGGGAACAGCGCCAATACTGGTGAACCTGGAGTCGCCCTACCGCCTGGTCGTCAAGCCCATTCTGGATTACGTGATGGAAATGGAGGAGAAAAATCCGAGCCGTCAAATCGCGGTGATCGTGCCGGAGCTTGTCGAGCGGACACTGGTATCACTACCCGCTGCACAACCAGCGCGCGGAATTGCTGAAGGCGCTGCTGCTGTTCCGAGGGCAGCCGCAACATCGTGCTGATCAACGTGCCGTGGTACATCAAAGCCTGATTTGTTGGGAATGGCCGGACGCAAAATCAGAATTTCAGGATTTCACGCGAGCCTTGAGACGCGCCTGCTTATCTTCGACCGTGACCACGTATTCGACTTCATGCGCGTTTTGCTGCTTCTTAAGCTGGTCGGTTTTCTGGCGCACGAATCTTTGGAACACCTCCATGGTGAGCGATTCGGTTTCTTCGCCGACCTTGGACTTTGGCGTTGCGAAACGCGTTGAAGAGTTGCTCGACTTTTTTCTTCTCGTGATCGGGATCGTTCCAGGAAACGGAAAACGGAAACCGAGTGGTCTCCACTTTTTCCTCTGCCGCGCGCTTGCGGGCCCTTCCTTCCTCAATCTCACGGGCCGCCGCGCCAAAGTGACGCTGCACGGTCCCTTCTTCCTTTTGCTTCATTCGTTTGCGGAACATTTCGCGATACTTCGAGTACATCTGGGTCAGATTGCTGTAGCGAAAGCGCTGGCCATAGTTCATGTCCGCGCCGCGGTCGCTATAGCGCTTCAGGCAGGAGTCGATGCGCCATTCGATATCCGAGGGAGGGCGAACTTTTCCGCCGCCGAAGTATTGCTCATATTCGATCTTTAACTGGCGGATGTCTTTCTCAAGCTGGTTGAGATCTTCGTCGACTGTTCTAGCCATGAGGTGTTGGTCGCATAACATTTATGGTAAGGCGCTGGTAAGTACCAGGTCAACGCACTCCCCGAAACGTGGTGCGGAACAGGTAATCTTCCGCAATCAATTTTGGGGGGAATCCGCAAACTAAGGATTGCGCTAAGTGAAATGAATCGCGTTGCAAAATTGGAAGTCGGGAAGAAGTTGGCAGAAATGAACTTACGTTTCGTGGGCCCAAAAATTGAAAGGGGCTCGTTTCCGAGCCCCTTCCAGCAATACCCCAATTCACCCCGTTCCGGAACAAGCCGGAACGCATAAACCACCCCGGGAAAATCAAAACCACTTGTCATACACTAGTGCAAACGATCTGCCAGAAGTTAAGCTTTCTTAATAATCTACTAATAATCGCGTAACTGTTAGTATTAACACTCAGATACAGCAACCCCAGTTCGTTCATCCTGGCATCGCTCTTGAATGTTCTACAGTTTTTCACATATTTGCCGTTGGCGAATACTGTCTTTGGGAGAATTCAGACCCCGATAGCCGTACGTATGGCCGAGGCCAGCGTCTCAGCCCACAGGGAAACGTCTTCGGCGTGCTCGGCTTCGACCATGACACGCGCCTTGGGTTCGGTGCCGGAGTAACGAACGACGACTCGTCCCGGCGGCGCCCAATGCTCTTGGTGGCCTTTTCAATTGCGGCGGAAACGACAGGCAGGGATTCCAGCGGAGGTTTGGACTTCACCTTTACATTTACAATCGTTTGCGGAAACACTTTCAAGCCATGGATCAGTTCGTCCAGCGGACCGCGCAGTGCCACCAGGCAGGCCATCTTCAGCGCGGTAAGCAGGCCATCTCCGGTGGTTGCATCGTCCAGAAAAATGATGTGGCCGGATTGCTCGCCGCCGAGATTCGCACCGCTGCGCAGCATTTCTTCGAGCACGTAGCGGTCGCCCACGGGGACGCGCGCCAGGCTTAGGCCTTCAGCCTCCAGGACGCGCTCCAGGCCCAGATTTGCCATGGTCGTGCCGATCACTCGGCCGCCGCGCAGCTTCCCGACGGATTTGAAATAGCGAGCCGCCGCCAGCAGGACTCCGTCGCCATCGACGTGGCGTCCGCCAGCGCTCACGAACATGGCGCGGTCGGCATCGCCGTCAAACGCCACGCCCAGCGCGGCGCGTGTTTCGAGTACTTTCTCGCGCAATTTTTCCGGATGCAGCGAGCCGCAGCCGTCGTTGATGTTGCGCCCATTCGGCTGGTCGTGAATGGCGATCACTTCGGCGCCGAGCGAACGGAACAGTGCGGGCGCCGAGCTGGCTGGCGGCGCCATTGGCGCAATCCAGGACCAGTTTCAGCCCTTTGAGGTTCGCTCCGGGAATGGCGCATCCGCGCAGGTAGGCCAGATATTCCTCATCGAGCGCACGGTCGGCGGGAACTGGCACGCCGTGCGGGGCGGTTTCACGGCCCTTGTGCTGGTGAATTTCGATTTCGAGGTGCTCCTCGACTTCGTCGGGAAATTTCATGCCCGGTTCCGGCAAATAGCTTTACGCCATTGTCATGAAAAGGGTTATGCGAAGCGGAAATCACCATTCCGGCTGAAAATTTTTTCTGGCGCACCAGGCAGGCAACGCCGGGAGTGGTGATGACGCCCGCGGAAAGGAATTCCACGCCGTCATCGGCAAGCCCGGCAGCCAGCTGCGAGGCGATGTGCGGCCCGGATTCGCGCGTATCCATGCCGATCAGGACGCGCGGCTTGGGATCGGTTTCAAGCAGATATTTTCCCAAGCGCCCGCGCGACCCCGTAGAGGGTTGCGTCGTCCAGCGGGTACGTGCCGGGAATACCGCGAATGCCGTCCGTGCCGAACAGTTCCTTGGTCATCGTGGATAGGGGCGCGGGTTCAGCCAGGAGCCCGCAGCAATCAAGATGGCCGGGGGATTCACTTCACCCTCGGATTTTCGAGTCTAGCACGCGCCGGGTCATCCAGCGGGAAGAGTCGGTGCGTGACGCGGCACAAGAGTAACGTGGATTTCCGAAGGCGCAACCTGCACGACCGTCGCGCCAAACGGAGCGCCTACCATTTGCGGCGTGACATTGCAGGGTGATGGTTCCCTGCTTGCTGTCCTTCATGTCCAGGCGCAGGTTCAGATCGGCGGGAACCATGCGGCGCGAGCAGAGCCGAGCGGCCGCGCACGCGAACATGCACTGACGGTGGGCACGTCTCCGGACATTTCCAGTTGAGGCGGCATGGTGGTGAATTCCAGCGGCACCTGAAAGCCAACTTCGGCGAACGGTTCGGAAGTGTAGGTCGCCCACAAGGTAGAAACGAAATGGCCAGCGCCAGAAGTTTCAAGCCTGCGTTGGCGAAGACGTACTTGCGCAGAAAATTCAACGTCTATCTCCGCACCGGTGCTCGCGGCCTGTGCCACCGCGGAAGGCAGCACCAAGGTTGTGCGGCGGCGCGATACCATTTCGCGCAAGCGGTCGCTTAGATCTTCCGGCGTAAGATTGCGTTTCGATCGTTCCGGCGGAGGCAACTGAAATCGAGCCGGTTTCTTCGGAGACCAGCACCACCAGGCAGTCGCTATCTTCGGTGATTCCGATGGCGGCGCGATGCCGCGTGCCCAGTTGTTTCGAGATCAATGGATTCAGCGAGAGCGGGAGAAAACATCCGGCGGCCGCCACGCGCGATCCTTCGATGATCACCGCGCCGTCATGCAGGGGAGAGCCGGGCCGGAAAATGGAAACCAGCAAATCGTAGGAGAGTTTGGCGTCCAGCGGAATTCCGCTTTCAATATAGGTGCGCAGTCCGGCCTGCCGCTCCACCACGATGAGCGCGCCAATGCGATTCTGAGAAAAATATTCGGCGGCCATCACAATGTCATCGTACGTGCCTTTGGGATTGTGCGAAGCGAATTTCATCAGTGGAAAGATTGCGGCCGACCCGCGAAAGAGCCCTGCGGATTTCCGGCTGAAACAGGATGATCAGCGCAATCGCCACGTACGGCAGCATGGTGGTGAGCAGCCATTCGACCATTTCCAGCCGCGCCCACTGCGCTCCGCGATAAAAAACGAAAAGCAGCGCGAGGCCACCAGCATTTGCACCGCGCGCGTCCCGCGCAGCAGTTTCAACAGATAGTAAATCAGCGCCGCAATAATCAGGATGTCCAGCGCGGCCCGGAAATCCAAGCGCGAGAGCGGAGTCACGGGAAGAGCGGCAGCGAGCATGGTGGTGCCATCTACGTTATCGCAGCCTTGCTGCCTGGGGCAAGCCGCAGTTTGCCGCGTTTGCGCAATGAGGGGTGTGCTATGTTGAAATTGGTGGGCTATGCAGATCGAAGACATCAAAGTTACGCACGATCCAACCCTTCTCAGCGCATCATCGCGGCTGGCAATTGTCTTCGCGTTCTTGTACTTTGCCTCGGATGTCGTGGTCACTTTGCTGCTCGCCGTGCTGCTGGCCTATTTTCTCGATCCAGTCGTCGGCCTGCTTGAACGAATCCACATTCCTCGCGCGCTGGGCGCCCTGGTGGTGATGCTTGCGGTCACGGCATTGTTGGCCGGGCTGGGCTATCTCGTGGTGGACCGAGCGAATCAATTTCTCGCCGACTGGCCGCGTTACAGCGGCGCGCTGCGCCATGTGACAACGGCGTTCGATCGCCAGTTGTCCGTCGTGGAAAAGGGTGTCGACGCCATTACGCCCGCTGCGGACAAGGGCCGCACCCCGCCACGCACCGTTGAGCCGCCCCCCGTACGCGAGTGGCTGTTTCGCGGCGTCGGATCGTTGTATTCCGTTCTGCTGGTGGCGACGTTCGTGCCATTCCTGGTGTTCTTCATGCTGGCGGCAAAACCACGCATCTGGAAAGCCACCATCGAATTATTTCCGGCTGAGCATCAGGAGCACGTTCAGGAAGCGCTCGATCAAGTCAGCTCCATGCTGCGAAGTTTTGTGGCGGGCAATGCTCTGATCGCCCTCATTCTGATGCTTTCAGCTGGGCCTTTTTTCTCTTGATTCATTTGAACTACCCATTTCTGGCGGGCTGCGTTTCAGGACTGCTGAATCTGGTGCCGTATCTTGGCGCGGTGCTGGCATGGATTCCGCCATTCTTGATTGGCCTGGCGCAGTGGAGCACGATCGGTCCATATCTTGGGGTCGCGGCGCACTGACGTTTCTTCATATTGTCGGCCTGAATGTGTTGATGCCCGCGATCGTGGGCCGCCGCGTCCATTTGAACGCGCTTGCGGTCACCGTCGCGCTGCTATTCTGGGGATGGCTGTGGGGCGCGATCGGACTGATCCTGGCGATTCCCATTACGGCGACGGTCAAGGTGATTTGCGATCATACCGACGGCTGGGAACCGGTGGGCCGCTGGCTCGGCGCGTAGGCGGCGAAAAGTCTGGCTGATGTCGCGCGGCCATGCAAGGGAATATCGAAGCGGGGAAAACCGGAACGATAAAATGCAATCGAACCCAACGCGCAATTCTCATTTTATTGTTCGTGCTCCTGGCGCTCACGGCGTCGGGCTTGTCGTGACCACGGAATGGGGCGCACGCACTGTTTCGTCCGCAAAACCCTCATCGAACTAGCGCAATCTCCCGTGGACCTCCGGCAATTTCGCACCGCGCAATCTCTCGCCGAGCTTGCCGCCACGCCGGAAGAACAGGACCTGGCGCGCGACGCGCTGCGCAAGGCCGATCATGAAGTCGATTTCGCATTCGCCGCGGCGCTGTACCGTGCTACCTCGCAGCCTGTTCCGTCCACGCCGGAAATCAAGGCCATCCTCGAACGCATTTCAACCAGCGAAAACGAAGACGCTCGGAACTGGATGCGGACGTTGCGCGCCTCACCAAACTTCTGGCGGACGCCAAGGAAGACCAGAAGGAAGATCTCACGCAGCAACTCGACCTCGCCAAAAGCCGCCAGGAACTGATCGAAGACGAACTCACCGACGCGCACCAGGATCTGGAGCGTGCCGGCGGCGATCCGCAAAGCCGTGTCCAGCGCATGGTCGATGAATACAACGCCTCGGAACAGAGCAGCGGCGGCCAGCTGGATCTGAGCATCGTCGGCAGGCAGGGAGAATTCGACGCAGCCCGTTTCCAATTCATTTCTCTCTCGCGCACGCGCGTGGTATGAGCTGCATTCGGTTGGCGGACGCCTGAGCGCAGGAGCAGCAGGCTGCGTGCAACTCAGCTGCCTCAATTTTCCAGGCAGCCATGACCAGCTCGAAGAGCAACTGCGAACAGGGGCAATCCCAGCAAACGAAAAAATTGGCGGACGCCTCGCCCGCCAATGCCGCAAGCAGGAAATTCGAGCCAAGCATCCATCTTCGCAATCCAGCCAAACCAGCGCCGCCATTTCTTCCTACAAATCGCTGACCGCGCTGCAGAAAAGAATGTCCGGCCTGGACAGCCGCATCCGCAATCAGCAGGACCTTGCGGGAGTCTACGCCCAGTGGAGCGCGCTGGTTGCTTCGCGCCGCCGCGGACTTGCTGCACAGCCTGCTGATTTCCATTGCACTGATGCTGGCGATTGGCTTGGCGGTTTTGCTGACCACTTACTTTCTGGAGCGAATGTTCGCTCGCGTGGAGCCGGATCAGCAAAAACTTCTGACCTTGCGATCCGTTGCGCAGATCGTCACGCGCGCAGTGGGCGCGATTCTGATTCTGCTGATTATTTTTGGCATTCCCACCCAGCTGGCAACGGTTCTCGCGCTTGCCGGCGCCGGACTTACGGTTGCGATGAAGGATTTCATCGTCGGATTTTTCGGCTGGTTCGTGCTGATGGGGAAAAATGGAATTCGTCACGGCGATTGGGTGGAAATCAACGGCGTGAGCGGCGAGGTCGTCGAGATCGGACTATTCCACACGGTGCTGCTCGAAACCGGCAACTGGAACGACGCCGGGCATCCCACGGGACGCCGCGTCACTTTCGTCAACAGCTACGCCATCGAAGGGCACTACTTCAATTTCTCCACTTCCGGGCAGTGGCTCTGGGACGAATTGCAGCTCGCCCTTCCGGTGGACCAGGATCCATATCCCATCGCCGAGGAAATTCAGAAAATTGTGACCAAGGAAACGGAAGCGAACGCGCGGCTTGCCGAACAGGAATGGGGAAACATGGGAAGCGCCCGCGGAATTCGGCCATTTTCAGCCGGGCCCCGCGATCAGCGTTCGTCCGGCCAATACGGGATTTGAAATTGTGGTTCGCTATGTGACTCGCGCCAACGAGCGGCACCAGCAGCGCGGCAAGCTCTATCTCGACATCGTGGAGTTGCTGCGCCGGAAGAATATTTCCAGCACTGTATCCGCCGTGCCCACAGCGTCAGCTGCTAAATAAGCACAATTTGTTACTGAAACCTCCGCTGACCGCGCGGTGGCCGACCCGGCCGCCTTTCGGAATACGTTCCTAAAAAAGAGTTTGGCTGATTTTGCGGCCTGCGCGCGTATTGCTGGCGATGTTGCCCAATGCTAGGATGGCTGCTCCAATGATCCAGCAATCACATTCCCGCCCGCGCATTGGTGTGCCGTGGCGCACCGCCGCCGAAGAAGCCGCAAACAAGCGGACTAAGATCGACAAGTATCTTCACGCCGTGGAAAGAGCAGGCGGCGATCCTATTCTGCTATCTCTGGTCATGGGTACCGATGAATTGAAGCACGAGGCCGCGATGCTGGATGGATTCTTGCTCACCGGCAGCCCGGCAGACGTCGATCCGGTCCACTACGGCGCAAAGCGCCACCCCGCTACGGAAGCCAGCGACGCCGCACGCGAGCGTACCGACTTCACTCTGCTCGAACACGCGCTGATCACCTGCAAACCTGTGCTGGCCATCTGCTACGGGATTCAGTCGCTGAATGTTTTTCTGGGCGGCAGCCTTATCCAGGACATTCCCACGGAACTGGGTACAACAATCTGCCACAGTCCCGATGAAGAAGATCTTCCCGGCGGCGGCGAAGTGCCGGACGCCATTCACGGAGCAAGCTTCGAGCGCGGCCGCGTGCTGGCGATCTCCGGTGCGCCTCACGCGCAAGTGAACTCGTGGCATCACCAATCCGTGCTGGAACCCGGAATCGGCCTACGCATCACCTCGCGAGCACCGGACGGCGTGGTGGAAGCGGTGGAATTGTCAGACAGCCCAACTTGGGTCGTAGGAGTGCAGTGGCATCCGGAACGAATGCCGGCGGACGCCGTATCCCTTGGGCTCTATCGCGAGTTTGTTGCAACTGCACGAGTTGCGTTGACTGAAAAGTAGAAAACTGCCCGGCAATGCGTTGTAGCGATCCCGTTCACAGGTCGCGGAAAAAGTACATTTTGTCATCCCGAGCGAAGCGAGGGATCTGCTTTTCTTCCCGGATTGCAAGAAACAGCAGATTCCTCGGGCAAACCCCGCCCTTCGGAATGACATGGCGGGAGTTTTTGCGCAGCCTGTTCAAACGGGCGTTGGTGATCCGCGAAAATGCCCGCCTGAAGGCGGACGCTACAAGCGCTTGTGAAATGCGTTCCGCCCCACCGTTCTATTCCAGAACGTGCACAGGCAGAGTCGCCAAATATTTTCGAAAAGTTATTCACAGGTTTACGCGAATTCCACAGGGCGCATTCATCCTTTTCGCGCTAGACTTTTCCCTGTCGACCACACTCGGTCCCGGCTCTGCCCCGCGACGTGCCGTGCCAGGGTTCGGCTCTATTTGGAGCCCGATCCGAAAAAATGACTACTTGTTGGGCCAGGGAATCCTCAACCCCAGCGGAGGATGACATGACGAACGATTTGAACAGTCCGGTGGCTATTCTCGACAAGGAAATTGCCAAGTACCCGACCTACACGATCGAAGCATTCGAGCTCTGCGATTGCTGCGGGGCGCGATTTGGCATTGGCTACCACCAGGCTTGCAAGCACCACTCTGGCACTGCCGGCCATGAAGACGAACTCCCAGAAAAGCTTCGGGAGATGCTTGCAGAGGACCACGGGCACGACCGCAAGCACAAACACTTCACGGAAATCTGGATCCTCTCCGATTGGGGCGCATCCGCCTGATCGGAAGGCCTTGCCGGAACACGGACTTTAGGCGAAAATAAGGCGAATCGAATATGGCCACCGCGAGCACATCGCTTGAACGTCCCATGCCCCATAATGTCGAGGCCGAGCGCAGTATCCTCGGCGCGATTCTGCTCGACAACAACTCCATCAATGCGGCGATCGAGAAGCTGAAGCCGGAAGATTTTTTTCACGATCATCACCGGCGGATTTACCAGCAGATGATTACGCTCGGCGAGATGCAGCAGGCCATCGACCTGGTGACGCTGACCGAGCAATTGCAGCGCAGCGGCGAACTGGAATCCTGGGCGGCGCGGCCTACGTCTCCCAGCTGATGGACGGCGTGCCGCACGTCACCAACATCGAGCACTACGCGCGCATCGTGAAGGAAAAATCGCTGCTGCGCGGCCTGATCCACGCCACAGCGCCATTCAGCAGCAAGCCCTCGAAGCCGAGGAAGATGCCGATGCAATCCTGGACCGCGCGGAATCTTCCATTTTTCAACTTGCCGAAGATCGCGTGCGAATGGGTCTGGTGGGATTGCGCGAGGTGGTACGCGAAAATTTCGACCGCATTTCGCAGTATTTATGAGGAAGGCAATCGCATCACGGGCCTTTCGACCGGATACGACCAGCTCGACAATCTTGACTTCCGGTCTGCAGCCTTCCGAATTGTTATTCTGGCGGCGCGGCCCTCCATGGGGAAGACAGCGCTGCGCGCTGAATATCGCCGAAAATGTGGCCGTCCGCGGAAACAAGCCCGTGGCGATTTTCAGCCTGGAAATGTCCAAGGAATCGCTGCTGCTGCGCTTGCTTTCTGCCGATGCGCAAGATCGACTCGCACAAATTTCGCACCGGCCACCTGAATCAGGAAGACAAGGCCAGAATTCCCAAGTCGCTTAGCCATCTGTCTGAAGCGCCGCTGTGGATCGACGATGGCGGCGCAGCCACTGTCGTGGAAATGGGAGCGAAGCTGCGGCGCCTGAAGCGCGACAAGGGACTGTCGCTGGTGATTGTGGACTACCTGCAACTGGTTTCCGCGCGCGGACGATTCGGAAACCGCAACGAAGAAGTTTCCAGCATTACGCGCGGCCTCAAGGCCATGGCCAAGGAACTGAAAGTGCCCGTGCTGGTTCTCTCGCAGCTCACGCGCGCGCCGGAACGGGAAGATCGCCGCCCGCAGCCTTGCCGACCTGCGCGAATCGGGCGCCATTGAGCAGGATGCCGACGTGGTGATGTTCATTCACCGGCCGAACTTCTTCAAGACCCGACGAAGCCAGCATGGAAGAGCGCGCCAAGACCGAACTGATCATCGCCAAGCAACGCAACGGCCCCACCGATCCGCGTCCACTTTGTATTCCGGGTGGGTTCACGCGTTTCGAAGAAGCAGCTCCGGACGCCTGGACGGAACCTGAGTAGCTGTCCTCAACTGCCCACAAGTGTGTCACTTTGGCGGCGGATGAGTCTGGCCACGCTCGTTCAAAGCTGATCGTTCGCTTGCCCTAAGTCCATCGTTTTCTGATACATAGTTTTTCCGCGCCCATTGCGTGCTCCAGACCGCTTCGCGGCAGTGCGATTGCAATTCATTCCAACTGAAATTTGAGGAGGACTTAGTAGCACAGGCTTCAGCCTGTGGGTTTTAGTCCTTGCAAGGACTAACTTCCACAGGCTGAAGCCTGTGCTACCAAAGGGCTAGTAACTAAGCCGCGCGCAGACACGCACGGGCAATTTTTTTTCCGTGCCAGAATCGGTTACTCTGAAAGTGACGATTCCCATGACACGAACCGTAAAATTTGATGGACGCCCAATCTGGGCGGAAGTAAGTCTGGGAGCGCTGACGCACAACCTGCGCGCGATCCGCAAGCCACGTCAATCCCACGGGGACACGCGGCCCGAGTCGCAAAATTCTCGCCGTCATCAAGAGCAATGCCTACGGCCACGGCATTGTGCCCGTGGCGCGCGCGCTGTCCAAGGTGCACGCGGACTGGTTTGGCGTGACGTGTTCGGCCGAAGGCGCCGAACTGCGCGAAAGCGGAATTCGCGAACCGATCTTGATTCTCACGGGATTCTGGGCCGGCGAAGAACAGCGCATTCTCGAACAACGACCTCACGCCGGCCGTCATGCGCCCCGAGCAGTTGCGGTTGCTGGAACAGGCGGCCGCGCGCCATCGCGCAAGCGCGCCGCAAAGGCCCGGTCGATTTTCATCTGAAGATCGATTCGGGAATGAACCGCCTGGGCATTTCGCCTTCGGAAATTCCGGCGTTCGCGCGCGTGCTGGCGGATTGCCCGCACCTGCGCCTTTCCGGCACATTCACGCATATTGCTTCGTCGGAAGTGTTCACCACCGAGCAAACGATCGAGCAGGAAAAAGCGTTTGAAGCGGCGCTCGCCTGCATGCGTTCGCTGGGACTCGATCCCGGCATCGTGCACATGGCCAACAGCGCCGCGATCGTCAGCCGGCCATCCACCTGGTATCACATGGTGCGTCCCGGCGCGATTCTCTACGGCTATCACCAGTTTTTCGAGCCGTCCGAGCTCAATGCCGGAGATGGAAGCGAAACTCTGCGTGCGGCCCGTGCTTTCGTTTCGCGCGCGAATTATTTCGATCAAGGATCTTGCCGCCGGGCTCGCGCGTCGGATACAACGCGCGCTGGACGGCCTCGACTCCGTCGCGCGTCGCCGTGCTCGCCGCGGGCTACGCCGACGGCCTGGTCGCGCGTGCTTTCAAACAAGGGCCGAGTGATCGTTCGCGGCGAATTCGCTCCCATCATCGGCACGGTTTCCATGGACCTCACCGCCGCCGACGTTACCGGAATAGCCTCCGCGCGCGTGGGAGATATCGCCACGATTTACGGCACCGACGGGCACACAACGCAATCCGTGCCCGACGTGGCAAAGATCGCCAATACCGCCAGCGCGGAACTGCTCTGCGCGCTCGGCAAACGCGTGCCGCGATTTCTATTTGCCTTGATTGCGCACACTCGAAAGTCGAGCCGAGAATCAATTCGACGCGGGTTCTGAAAATTCGGCCAGGCCTGTTCAACCCTAATTTTACTGAGAATCGGATCGAACATGCTCATAGAAATCGGACATGTGGAAGCGATCTTCCGGTATCCCGTGAAGTCCATGGCTGGCGAACCACTCGAGTTCGCCAACATGGGTTGGCACGGCCTGGACGGTGACAGGCGTTTCGCGTTCCGGCGGACTGAAGACCGCAGCGAGTTCCCCTGGCTTACCGCAGGGAAGCTTCCTGAGTTGATACTGTTCACTCCACTGCGCCGCGAAGACGCTGCTCAGCAAGACCTTTCGACGCACGTTCGCACCCCGGACGGCCGTGAGTTGCCTATCTTTGGTGAGGATCTGGCCAGTGAAGTCGCGCGTCGGTACGGCGCTCCCGTGCAAATGATGCAGTTGAAGAACGGCATCTTCGATGATTCCAGCATCTCTGTAATGACCTCCGATACGTCAAGCGAGATTGCACGTCTCGCAGGGCAGAGCCTGGACGCGCGACGATTTCGCCCGAATATACTTGTTCGTTCGCTGCGATCGATCCCTTTTCAGGAGAACGAATGGGTGGGTGGCGTGCTCTCATTTGGCGAGGGGGACGACGCCCCTGCCATTAATGTCACGATGCGCGATGTTCGCTGCTCGATGGTGAACCTTGATCCGGACTCAGCAAGCCCTGCGCCAGAAGTGCTGAAAGCGATCGCCCATGCCAACCAGAGCTGCGCAGGAATTTACGGCACGGTGACACGCGTCGGGAAACTGGCCGTAGGGCAGACAATATTTCTCCGCACGGCGACTGAGAAAAACGGTCACGAGTGATCCCATTCGGCCGAATATTCCACAACATTTTGAGTAATTTTTGGAGCGGCGGTTTTAAGTGGCGCGGGCTTCAGCCTGCGGGTTTTAATTTTTGCGAGGACTAACCCCCGCAGGCTGAAGCCCGCGCTACTTAAAACCGCTCCGAAAATCGGGCTACTGGGGGCGGGCAACTTCCACGGGGAGGGCAGCGGTGGCGGGCTTGATGCGGCGCAGGACTTCGCTGGTCCACAACTTTTCAGTAAGCAGTGTAAGAAAACCGTTCTCGAAATCGCACACCGCGCAAAATAAATAATTTCGGAATGTAGCGTGGTAGGCGTCCACGCCGCGACTGGCCAATTCGTTTTCAACCACAGGGTCGCCCGAAGACACCAGCGCGCCCGCGCGAACTCCAAACGCTTCTCCCGCGAATCGCTCAACGAGCGACACAAGCGCGTCGCCCGATAGCGCGGGAATCACGATGGAATGGCCGGAAGCTTTTTCCTCAAAGGGCACCGCATTCAACCGGCAGTAATCTCGCACTCGATCGAGATGTGAGAAGAAATCGAAGGCCCACGGCTCCGCTCCGGGTAATGCGCCGAGAGTTGCGGCCCACAGCCGCGCTGCATCCGCGCCGCGCGCCGGTTCGCGGCTCTCGATCTCCACCAAATCGAGGCCCACGGCCTTTACGTCCGCTCCCAGATCGAGCGGCTCAACTTCCAACACATATTGAAGGTCGGTCATCGCTCGTTTACGCGTCCGCTGAAGCGCTCTTTGCGAATCGCCTCTGGAAATCGGGCGACCCCTTTCGCGCTTCCAGCCAGTCGAAAAATGTGTCCGGCAATTCCAGCCATACTTTGAACCACTGCATGATCTCTTCTTTTTCGGCGCGCTTATCCGCTTCCACTTTGTGATTTCTGGCAATCATTTCCGCGCGCCGCCGGCCCAGGCGCCCCACTTCCAGAACGCGTTCGACGGCGGCAGGTTCTTTTTCTTTCTGAAATTTTCGCAGCAGTTCGTCCAGGCGCATGATGCACATTTCCGCTTCCTCGAGATTTGCAAAATGGAGGAGATCTTGAAATTCCTCTTCGTATTGCCCTTCGGTGTCCGCCTTGGTGGACCACACAATTCGCATGCCGGCTGTTTCCAGTACGCCGGCGATGTAATCGGCGGATGTTTTTCCCGCCGCGCCCAGGCGCGCCACAAGCTGGCGCCGGATCTGCTCGACTTCGGCTGGAGTAAATCGCGGCACGCTCATCTCGCGCGCAATTTCCAGGATCACTTTCTTCTTGGTTGGCTGCTCAGCAGGCGTCATGGCGACGACCTCACAGGCCTGGATTTTTTCTTCACTGGGACCGGGGTCGGGGTAGGCGCCGGTGTTACCTCGCCTGCCAAAGGATTCCGTGACTCTTCCAGAAGCCGCCGGTAACGCGTCACATTGCGATTATGCTCCTGAAGGGTCTTGCTGAAGAAGTGCCCGCCCTCAGTATTGGCGACGAAATACAGATCCTCGGTGGGTGGAGGATCGAGCGCCGCGCGCAGAGCCGCTTCGCCAGGATTTGCGATCGGCCCGGGCGGCAGGCCCTTATTTCGATAGGTATTGTAGGGAGAAGAAAAATGCAAATCGTCGCCACCGAGCTTGCCGCTGTATGCGCCCGCAAGAGTGAGCGCGTAAGCCACAGTTGGGTCGCATTGCAGGGGCTGCCCGATGTGCAACCGGTTTTCAAACACGCCGGCAACGTGCGGCCGCTCTTGCGGACGCGGAGTTTCGCGCTCCACGAGCGAAGCCAGCGTCACGATATCCTGAATGCTCTGGTGCGGCGTGGCGCCCTCGACGGGCAACGCCAGCCACTCCTGGCGAAATTTCTTAACCATGGCGGTGGTCATATCTTTTCCCGAAATGTGGCGCGGGAATTCATAGGTGGCGGGAAAAAGAAATCCTTCCAGGCTGGGCGCGTCCGGAGCGATATCGCGGATTGGCGAAGGGTCGCGCGCGGCGGCCAAAAATTCATCGCGGGAAAGAAAACCCTGCTGCGCGGCCTGGTCCGCGATATCGAACATCGTAAATCCCTCGGGGATCACGAATTCCTTCACGAATACGCGGCCATTGGCGATGGCATCGTACACGGCGAACGCCGTCACCGGGCGGTCGAAGAAATATTCTCCGGCCTCCATGGTGCGGTGATTTCGCAGGCGGCACAAAACCTCAAAAGCAATCCGGCTGCGCACCACGCCGTTTTCGGCCAGCAGGCGGGAAATGGTGCGCTGCGACGCGCCGTGCGGTATGTCCACATAAACGCCGTCGCTTGAAAAGGCCTGATACGGTTGATATAGCGCGACATAAAAATAGCCTGCCGCGGCCATCAGCAAGATCAGGAGGAATAGCAAGGCGCGGCGCATATCAGGCTCGCGTTCCCGGCCGCGTGCGATTTTTTTCCAGATAGTCACGCAGGATAATAGCGGCGGCGATTTCGTCCATTGGCGTTCTCTTGGCTGGCTCAGAGCGTCCCGAGGGACCGCGGCGGGGGCTCAAGCTTGAAATTATTTCATGCGCTTCCCAGGAACTGAGCCGCTCGTCCATCATTTCCACGGGAAGGCCAAGGGCTTTCTCGACGCGCGCCGCAAAACTTTTCGTTTCTTCGGACATTTCGCTGGGCGCGCCGTCCAGGCGCAAGGGCAGCCCGACCACTACGCGGCGGATTCCTTCCTGGCGGACCAGTTCGCGCAAACGTGAAAGGTCGCGGCGCCGGTTGATGCGCGTCCAAGTGGCATAGGGGCGTGAAGTCACGCCAAATTCATCGGAGAGCGCCAGCCCCAGCCTTTTTTTCCCGTAATCGATGGCCAGAATCACACCCGTAGCGCCAGCATTGGCCGCCAGGGACACAGAGCGGAGGGATATCGCCACGACACCATTATAACTCGAAAGGAAGATTCTTCTGAGGGCGGGAAAGTTTCTGGGTGTCGCTCAGGGTAAAGCGTCCGCGCTGGCCTGATTGCCACAGCGGCCACAGGCCGTCGGCTTTCATTTCGCGCTCCAAGTCCGAGGACTTCAGTAAGGATTCGATCTCGGCACGCGATTGGCGCGGACCGATGGGTGCAGTGCGCTCAGCAATCCCAAACGCGGTCACGGCAACCATGGCGATATTGTGTTTGAGATCAGCCAGCTCAGCTTTTCCGGAGCTCGGAGAAGGCATTGGGGAATCGACTGAAATCTTCATCGGAATGGCTGAGATCGTGGGGATGCCTTCGATCAGAAAGTCAAAATCATCTGCTCCTGTGGAAACCCCCAAGACGAAACGATTCGCTTCCAGAGCTTCGATTGGTTTCATCGCATCGCGCAGGCCAGCTTCGATATCAACTCTTCCGTTGAGCGAATATCCATCCACTCGATAGCAACTGGAATGAAAAATAATGGCCGTGCGAGCGTGATCGAGTTCCGAGCGGTGAGCGCGCATATAGGCCCAGGAACCAAGCATTTGGCTGCTCATCACCCGTGAACAGAACGAAACGAATAGACCGCTTCGGGTGCATGGCCGTCAGTGAAATATCGCGCGCGGCCTCAATAACGGATGCAGCATCGCAGCTATTATCGATCGAGCCGGAAGCAGTTGGTCGTGGGGCGAGGTGCGCACCAACCAGCACCCACTCGTCGGGATTTTCTCGCCCTCGATATTCCGCGACCACATTTTGATGCTCGTCCGCGCCGCCATTGGGGTTCGCATATTTCTCGACATGCGGATCCAATCCGGCTTCGCGAAATGCCGCAACGGCCCATTCCACCGCACGTCCCTCGGCGGCCGCCGTGCTCTTCGTGGCAAGTTCCATCCTTAGATGGCTGAGGTTTTCGGCGAGCGGGGATTCCCCCATGGCATTCGCGATAATCTTTGGGGCGACTTGCTCGCACAGCGATTCGCCCGTGGCAGAGCAAGCCACAACGTTGGACTTTGCCGCTTCGCGGATACGCGCCAACGGATCAGGTTGAGGGGAAGACAATTGCGCCGCCGCGGGAATGCTGGCGGACAGAAAAATCGCTAACAGCCACATAGAAAAGTGGCAGCGAGGCATGACAACGTGAAGAAGAGGCGCGCATATTTATCCGTAAACAGCCAGACTAAAGTGTAGCCTGGCTCGAAAATCCATAAGGAAATACAACGATATCTTTGTTTTGCCCTATAAATCCAGCCCCAAATGCGTCTTGTGGGCCAGTGTCGCGGGCTTCAGAGGTTGCGGAAAAACTCGCACGATGTCATTCCGAAGGGCGGGGTTCGCCCGAGGAATCTGTTGTTTCTTGGAGGCGGACAAGAAAAGCAGATCCCTCGCTTCACTCGGGATGACAAGCATTCCTTTTTCCGCGGCCTGTTCAGTCTGCGCGGTTGTTGCGTGGAACTCGAAACTCTTGTGCGAGGTTTGGCATCCTAACCTGTGTGATAGGATTGCTTCCGCATTTGGAATTGTTTTTTTCGCAAGAGTTGGCGGCAATCGAGCGGTGCAAGCGCGTCAAGGGGAATCCGGTTTCATGAAAGTTTCAACGACGGCAAACAGGACTTGCGCATGGTTGTGCGCGGCGGCAATCGCTTGGTTCATCTTCGCGATTGGCGTCTCGGCGGCGCCGCAATCCAATTGGACGCTCGACAACGTTCTGAAACAGATGGATGCGCAGGCGGCGGATTTCCGCAGCCTCACGGCCGACATGGAACGGACCAAGGTAACGGTCGTGGTGAACGATAAGTCCACCGAATCAGGCCAAATTTCCGTGCGGCGCGACGACAAGATGCGCATTGAAGTGACGCAGCCCGATGCGCGAACCATTCTACGCGACGGCGACACTTTCTATATTTACAATCCAAAAATACATCGCGTCGAGGAATACAATCTCGGCAAGAAAAAATCCCTGGTCGATCAATTTCTGCTTCTTGGGTTCGGAACCTCCGGAAGCTCCTTGAAAGAAAGTTACACGCTGGCGCTTCAGGGCGAAGAAACGCTCGACAATCGCAAGGTTCTCCGCCTGGAGCTTTTGCCGAAGACGGACGAAGTGCGCAAGCAGCTTTCCAAAATTCAATTGTGGCTGGACGAATCCACCTGGCTTCCGCTGCAGCAGCAGTTTTTTGAGACGGGATCGGGCGACTACTTCATCATTCGCTATCGCAATATCAATCGCAACGTGCGAATTCCGGACAACGATTTCAAACCGCACTGGCCGCATGGCACAACTCGAGTGCAGCCGCAGGGGTAGTTTGTGGTGGCGCCTGCTTTTCGTGGGTTCTGAGTAGCACAGGCACTCCTGCCTGTGCGGGTTTGTAGGCCGCCAGTACGCTGCCGATTAAACTGCAATCGCGAAAAGCGCACAGGCAAGAGTGCCTGTGCTACTTGACCCCCCAACTACTACCGCTTTGACGCGCGACGTTCATTCTCCAGCATGGATCGTTTCCGATCGAGTCCCCAGCGGTAACCGCCGAGCGTTCCGTCGGTGCGTATCACGCGGTGGCATGGAACAACGATAGCCGCTGGATTCGTTGCGCAAGCGTGGGCGACGGCGCGAATCGCGCTCGGCTGGCCAATGGCACGCGCGACTTGCGAATAGGTTCGCGTCGCTCCCATTGGAATGGCCCGCAAGGCTTCCCACACCCGCCGCTGAAAAGCGGTGGCCACTACATCCGTGGGCAAATCCAGTTGAGGATTCGATCCCGCCAGATGGCGCACGATGGCGCGCACCCACTTGGAGTGCTCCTGCGAGCCCTGGCGGATCTCCGCGCGCGGATATTCCTTGCGCAGCGCGGCGGCAAGATCCGAGTCGCGATCTCCCAAATAAACGGCGGAGATTCCGCGCTCGGTCGCGGCGACCAGCACGCGCCCAAGCGAACACGGTGCAACGGTGTAGGAAATGTTCATGCCACGTCCTCCCTTTCGATAGGTTGCCGGCGTCATGCCCAATTGCGCGTCGGATTTTTCATACAGGCGGCTCGCTGAGCCGTAGGAAACTTCATGTAGTGCTGTTGTCACGTCTTTCCCCTTTTGCAATTCGGATTTGAGCCGGGCCACTCGAATGGCGTCGGCAAATTGTCGCGGCGTAATGCCCATGGCCCGGCGAAACGTACGCTGCAAGTGCGCCGAGCTGGTTCCAGTGCGTTGCGCCAAGTCACTCAGAGTGAGAGCGTCGTCCTGGTTGGTTTCGATTTCCGCGCACACTCGCCTAACTAGACTCGCTTGCGGGTTGTTTTGCGCGTCGCGTGGATGGCATCGTCGGCAGGCGCGGAACCCGGCCTGCTCGGCGGCATCCGGCTGAGCGAAAAAAAGAATTTGCTTCACGCGCGGCCGGCGCGATGGACAGGAAGGGCGGCAGTAAATTCCCGTGGAGCGCACCGCATAGACGAATGCGCCATCCATCCGCGCGTCATGCGTGGCGACAGCAGCGAGGCATTGCCTGCGCGCGGGCGCTGGGAGTGCGTGCAGCAACGAATTGGAAATCGTCGACACTGTTCGTCCCGTTCCTTCGCAACCACAATATCCAATATCTTTCCCGCAGCGCTATCCGAATCTTGCGCTCAAACCAAAATTGTAGCTGGCTTCTTCCGGGCGAGGAATTTTCGCCGGCTACCAAAAACCGGTCCGATGGCTGTAGCGCGGACTAAAGCGGGGGTATGCAGTAGGACAACACAGCTCGCGAGCAAAATTGACGCAGCGGTGCTACGCGGAGGATAGTGTGCGCGAGCAGTGCCAGGGGCAAGTGAAATGAGGGGAGACCTATGCGCACTGTTCGACGACAAAAACTTATGAGCCAAACCCATATCAGCCGCGGCAATGCCGCAGTAGAAGAGTTGTCGGCCCCCACAGCAACCCCGGTTGCCGATCCGCCGTTGTGGACTACGCGAGCCAAGCCCAAGGGCATGGCTCGAATTCCCACCCACGCGGTGCGCCAACCCGATGAACGCCGTGCTTACGCACGAGCCACGCTCAGCCTTCCGCTGAGGGTCAAACGCATCGCCGGGCAGCGGGAGCAAAAGAGCGACTTCTTGCGGACTGCAAATATCAGTTCCAGCGGAGTCCTCTTTCTCTTTCCTCAGCTCATTGAGCCGGGGACGCCCATCGAGATTGAAGTCTGTTTGGTGGACCGGCCATTTGGACGCGGCACTGTGAGAATGAAGACCGAAGCTCATATTGTGCGCACAGAGGTGGCTTCACGTCCCGGATGGCATACGCTGGCAGCCACGTTTGACGACATCACATTTCAGCGCGAAGAGCCTTTACCGTCGCGCTTCTCACGGCGTTAGCCTTCCCACAGCACCATGTGCATATCGCAAGATGGAATGTTCTTGCAGGACTGCCACTTCTGGCTGTCCTGCACTCCATCGCCGCTGATCCCTCGCCAATTCCGTGTTACTTTGTTCTTCCGAGATGAAAACGAGAAATCAATCCGCGCTTGAATATGTGCTGTTCGACTGGGACGGCACGCTGCTGGATTCGTTCGAAGCGGACGCCAATGCCTATAAGTACATGTTTGAGGCTCTAGGCATGAGCTGGAGCATGGCTGAACTCAAGCGCCATTATTCGCCGAACTGGCACCGTGTATACCGCGCCGCGCGAATCCCTCGCGCAAAATGGCAGGAAGCGGATCGCCTGTGGAGACGCTTCTACCAGAAACAATTGCCGAAGATGCAGCCTGGCGCGATGGCAGTCCTGAGAACTCTGGACCGGCGCTTTAAGCTGGCGCTGGTATCAAGCGGAAGCCGCACGCGCGTGCGCAGGCAACTGCGGGAACACAATGTTTCAGCCATGTTCCTCACCAAGATTTGCAGTGAGGACGCCCCCAAGCGCAAACCGCATCCTGCTCCCCTGCGCATGGCGCTGGAAAATTTGCGCGCGCTGCCCCACACCAGCGTGTATATCGGAGACGCTCCGGAGGACATTCAGATGGCGCACCGCGCCGGCATGCGCGCCATTGGCGTGCTGGGCGGTTCGCCGGTGCCGGAGCGGCTGCGCGCTGCCTCACCCGACGCACTCATCGAAACGATCCGCGATTTGCCCGCCCTGCTGAAAAATTTCTAACGATGGAAAATGATGGTCGGTGGGTTTAGGTAGCACAGGCTTCAGCCTGTGGATTTTGAAGTTCGCTGAGTTGCGCGAAAATCCACAGGCTGAAGCCTGTGCTACTGAAAACATCCCTAAACTTTGCCGCTACGCCAAATCTTCCGGACGTATCGGCAGGCGGCGGATGCGTTTCCCGGTGGCCGCGAAGATCGCGTTGCACAAAGCGGGAACCAGGGGCGGCACGGAAAGCTCGCCGGCTCCCGTCGGCTTTTCTTCGCTGGGCACGATATGCACTTCGACTTTGGGCATCTCGTCCATGCGCAGCACTTGATAATTATTGAAATTGGATTGCTCCACGCGGCCGTGCGAGATGGTGATTACTCCGTACAGCGCCGAGGAAAGCCCGTACACGATGGCGCTTTCGCTTTGCATCACGATGTTGGCGGGATTCACCACGCGGCCAACATCCACCGCCGATACCACGCGATGCACTTTGAGCGTCTTTGCTTTTCTGTCCACCGAGATTTCCACCACCTGCGCGGCGAAGCTCTGAAACGCTTCAAGCACCGCGATGCCGCGGTAGCGGCCCGCGGGCAGTGGCTTGTCCCATCCCGCTTTTTGAGCGGCGAGTTCCAGCACGCCAAGGTGGCGCGGCGCTTTATCAAGCAAATGGCGGCGCAATTCGTATGGGTCCTTCTTGCCGGCCGCGGCCAGTTCGTCCATAAAGCATTCGCTGAAAAATCCGTTCTGCGAAGCTCCCACCGAACGCCAGAACCCCACGGGAATGCCCGGCTCGGTTCGCACATAGTCCACCAGAATATTGGGAATCGAATAAGGCAAATTGGCGACGCCTTCGACGCTGCTCGGATCGAGATTATCCTTGGTGCTTCCGGGAAACCACAATTCCATGATCGAGGAGCACGCCACGCGCGTGGTCCAGGCAACGGGCCAGCCATTGGCGCCGATTCCCCGCGAAAGTTTGGCGTAGGATGCCGGGCGATAAAAATCGTGCTGCGTGTCATCCTCGCGCGACCATGTCAGTTTTACGGGCTTGCCAAGTGCTTTGGATATTTCCACAGCTTCGATCACAAAATCGGTGCCGGCTTTGCGTCCGAAGCCGCCGCCCAAATAAGTAGTGTGGATAAACGCATTTTCCGGTTTCACGCCTGCAATCTTTGCCGCCATTCCTTGAGCGACGGTTTGAAACTGGGTGGGCGCCCAAACATCCACGCGGTCCGCGCGAACGTCGGCGGTTGCGTTCAGCGGCTCCATGGTGGCGTGCGCAAGATAAGGAGCTTCGTATACGGCTTCGATCTTCTGCGCCGCGCTGCCAAGCGCGGTGGCCGCGTCGCCTTCCTTGCGGGCCTGCGCGGCCGGTTTCGACATTTGATCCGCAAAGAGCTTGCTGATGCCTTCGCTGCTGGCGTTGGCGTTCGCCCCTTCGTCCCACTTGACTTCCAGCGCGCGCCGTCCCTGCATGGCCGCCCAGGTGTTGTCCGCAACCACGGCGATCCCATTTGAAATCTGAATCACGTTCTTCACGCCGGGAACGGCTTTCGCTTTCGTAGCGTCAAAGCTGGCAACTTTTCCGCCAAACACCGGGCATCGCGCCACGACTGCGTAAAGCATCGAGGCTTGCCGCACATCGATGCCAAATTGCGCGCTCCCGTTAACTTTGTCCGGCGTGTCCAGGCGCTTGGTCGCTTTTCCGATGATGCGGTACTGCTTGGGATCCTTCAGCGGCACATCTTGCGGAACGGGAAGTTTCGATGCCGCCATGGCCACGCTGCCATAGCTGAGTTTTCGTTTTGAAGCGTCGTGATAGATGATTCCGTTTTCCGTGCGGCAGCTGGACTTCTCCACTTTCCATTGCTCCGCTGCGGCCTGCAGCAGCATGTCTCGCGCCGCCGCCCCTGCCTTGCGCATGGGGTCCCACGAAGAGCGCACGCTGGAACTGCCTCCCGTGCCTTGCATACCAAACGCCGGATTGAAATATTCCTTGGCGGCGGGAGCGAATTCCGTGCGGATTGTTTTCCAATCGCAATCCAATTCCTCGGCGGCAATCATGCAAAGCGCTGTCAGGATGCCCTGCCCCATTTCCGACTTGTCGATCATGATGGTCACGGTGTCGGCCGGAGAAATCAGCATCCAGGCATTCAGGGAAGCCGATGCGGTGCTGGCAGATGCTGCCTCAAGCGCTTCATAACGCCCTGGAACATAAAAGCCGATCACCAGGCCGGTCGCGGCAGTCGCGCCAGCCTTCAGAAAACCACGGCGGTTGATTCCAGTTGTGGTTCCCGCGCTCATGCCGCACCTCCCGCTGCCACGGGTTGTTGCACGCGCACTTCTTCCGCGCGGTCCGCGCCGTCAGGCGAAGAAAGCTCAGCCGAAGCCTTGTGCAGTTCCGCGGCGCGGTGCACCGCTTCGCGAATCCGTTGATAGGTGCCGCAGCGGCAGATGTTTCCCTTCATGGCTTCGTCAATTTCGGCATCGCTTGGCTTGGCATTGGTTGCCAGAAGGGACGCGGCGGACATGATTTGTCCGGATTGGCAGTAGCCGCATTGCGGTACGTCCACTTCGATCCAGGCGCGCTGCACCGGATGGCTGCGATCCGCGGAGAGTCCTTCGATGGTAGTGATCTTTTTTCCGGCCACGGACGCAATCGGCGTAATGCAGGAGCGCGTAGCTTCACCTTCGATATGCACCGTGCAGGCGCCGCACAGGGCCATGCCGCAGCCGAATTTCGTTCCGGTCATGCCCAGCGTGTCCCGCAAGACCCACAGCAGCGGCATATTCGGCGGCACGTCCACCGATTGCGGCTTGCCATTCACAATGAATTGGATTGCCATAGAAGTCCTCCACGAAAGAGATACAGATTTCAATGCCGGCCCGCAACGGCGGGCAAAACGGAAATCGCCGGGTGCGATTTACACCCCAGAATAGTACTGCAAAATTGAGTTGAGCGTCCTGGCCACTCTTAATTGTGCGGTTATCGCTACCTTGCTGCGGAATAAGTAGCACAGGCACTCCTGCCTGTGCGGTTTTTGCAATTGATCGCTTACGGATGCGCTTAACGTTTAGAAAAGCGCACAGGCAGGAGTGCCTGTGCTACTTTTAAGGCATCCGCGAAGTGTCAACAAATTCTCTCCCGCCTACGCTCATTTCCCGCTTTTCTTGTGGTCCAGCTTCAAGGTGAGCACAAATTCCTTGCGAGTGTCAAAGTTCGATATGGATCGCGTGGCAGAAGTCATGCCTTCGTGTTCGGCGTGAATTTCATAATCGACATTCAGGTCCAGCCCGCTGAATCGAAATGTGCCGTCAGTGTCGGAGAGATGCGTGGTGATGTCATGCGTATGGGTATTCTTCAGATAGACCACTGCGGTGTCGACTGGGGTCTTCCTGCTGTCCACCACCGTTCCGCGCACGGTCCGCAACTGGGAATCCTTGGCCTTGGGATTTTCCTGCGCGACAAGCACGGTTGCCGCCAGCGCCGATGAGCGCAATCAGAACAAGCGTTCTTCGCAGCTTCATGATTTTCCTCCGGCCCCCGAATCGGCTTGGGTTTTACCATGGGCTCCATCCGTAGCGTCAGGTCCGCTCGATTGTCTTCGCCTCGCGTCAATCTTGCGCGTTTGCAGCTGGAAGCCGCGCGCTTCGATCGTCATTTCGTACTCCGCATCTTGCGGAACTCGAAACGCCAGCTCGCCCCGCGCGTCGGAAACGCCTTCCCAGCGGAATTTCTTTTCCTCGGAACGGCGGACTCGCACGCGGGCGCCCGGAAGGGCAAAGCCGCGGTCCGTAAATACGGTGGCGAAAATAACGAAATCGTGAGCATGCGAACTGCTGGAACTCTGCGCGCCTGGCGGCCGGCTCGAATCGCAAACGCCGCGCCGGCAAGCAAAGCCAGGCCGCCGAGAGCGATCGTCAAGCGCATATATGTAAGATGGCCAATGGGAGAGAGGGGATGCCGGAAGGATTCGAAGAATGAATCAAACCTCTTCTTCTTCGTCTTCTTCCTCTTCGTCATCATCCTCAAAATCGTCCCCATCCTCGGACTCTTCTTCTTCTTCCTCTTCGTCATCGTCTTCGGAAATGGCGTTGACCTTGACGGGATGGATCTGTACGACTTCCATTTCGGTTTCGCACTCGGGGCAGGCCAGGATTTCGCCTTCCTCGACCTCATCTTCGTCAACGTCAATTTCAGTGGCAGCATTTAGGACACCGGACCACGGCGAAAACCTCCTTGGGGACTAGGACGCCTTGTCTGCTGAAGTATTATATAACGCGAAGCCGCCCGAGAGGGAAGCGGCCAAAACAACTATGACACCCAGAAGAGAATACCCCGATCAACCCATGGTGGGAGTTGGTGGAGTAGTGATTGACGAAGGGCGCACCCTGTTGATTCGGCGCGGAAGCGCCGCCGCTCAAGGGCGAGTGGTCTATTCCCGGCGGCCTGCTCGAAGTGGGAGAAACGCTCGAGGCATGGCGTGGTGCGCGAACTCGCCGAAGAAACCGGCCTCGAAGTGCACGTCGTGGAACTGATCGAAGTGTTCGAGAGAATTTTTCCGGCTCCGCCCAAAGCGGACGGCACGCCGGGCGACCCGGCCCGCCCGCAATATCATTTCGTCATCCTCGATTATCTTTGTGACATTCGCGGAGGCACGCTGGCCGCGGGCAGCGACGCTCTGGAATTTGCATGGGCGCGCGAAGAAGATTTGCCAAAATTCGATGTAACCGTGGCCGTGAAACGCGTTTTGCGAAAAGCCTTCGCGCGCGCGAGAGAGCGCGCTACGCCTTCCGGGTAATCTTACTAACGCGGCGTTACTGCGGCGGCGAAACGCATTTCAGGATTGCGCGGAGTGCGCTTGCAAGAACTTTCAGCGCATTCGTCTCATTCTGCTCGAATTGGCGTACAATCCAGCAACTTGCAAACTGGAGCGTGCCATGAAGAAACCGAACCGTAATTTTCGTCCCCGCTATGCTCTGTTCCTGCTATTGGCGATTCTTGCCAGCATCGCGCTGGTGCGCTCGCAGAAACCTGCTGCGCTGGTCATCGAAGGCGGCACGCTGATCGACGGCAACGGCGGCGCGCCGGTTCAAGATGCCGTAGTGGTGATCCAGGGAAACAAGATCACCAGCGTTTCGCGCAAAGGGCAGAGCGCATATCCCGCGAATGCATGGATCATCAAGGCGGACGGAAAGTACGTTCTTCCCGGACTCTTCGATTCGCAGAATTCCTACAGTTGGTATTTTGGCGAGGCCATGCTCAATCACGGCGTCACTTCGACCGTCGACGTGGGCACGACCGGCGAAACTGCCGTGCCTTATCGCGACGCCGTCTTCCACGGCAAGGCAAGAGGTCCGCGAGCATTTACCGGTGTATCCAGACTCAGCGTCAATCCCAATCCTCTGGTTTCGACCGGCTTGAAAACCCGCTGACGCACACGCGAGTTCCCAAGTCGGCCGAGGAAACGCGCCAACTCGTGAAAGCCTGGATTGCCGCCGGCGCCGATTACATCCTTACCTACGACGGCGCTCTGCCCATGGATTATTACCAGGCCGCATTCGATGAGGCCAACAAAGCGGGAAAGCCAGTGTTCACGCGAGCCTATGGCCCGGTCTTGTTTCCAAAGGACGCCGCGCTCTTGGGCGTCGCGAACTTGCCTCACTCCGCGGGCAGTCGGCATTGCGGTCACCAAGGATCCCTCCAAGTTCAAGCAAGGACGTGACGACAGAAATGAACTGGACCGCTACGCGGAAATGGACGACGCAAAAGCGCGCGACCTGATCCAGGTCCTGGTGGCGCACCACGTGGCGCTGACGCCAACCTTCATGATCAATTTTCCCGGATATCCAAAGGAATGGGATCAGTTCACCGCGGAAGCGCGCGAGTTTTTCAAAAATCCGGAACTTCTCGCTTACTATCCGCCGAGCGCGGTGCGATCGGCCTTGCAAAGTTACGTTCGAATCGACCAGGGAGAGCTGCGCGAGCGGCGCATGAAGGGCTACGAGAACGCCATGCGCTTCCACAAGATGTTTGTGGACGCCGGAGGACATCTGGTGGTCTCCGGCAACACCAACGATGCATGGGTGCCGGGAGTCGACCTGCATCAGGAAATGCAAATCATGGCTGACGTGGGCCTCACCCCGATGCAGATCATCCAGGGATCGACCAAATATCCGGCGGAGATGCTGCGCAAGCAGAATCTGCTGGGCACGGTCGAAGCCGGCAAACTGGCCGATGTGATCATCGTCAACGCCGATCCGCTGCAGGACATCAAGAACCTGGACAAGATCAACACCGTCATTCAGGACGGCAAGGTCGTGGAGCTTGGCTACCATGCCAACTACAGCAGTCCCTTTGCCAATGTGGCTGCCGGAACGGTCAGCGTGGAGGGACTGCCCTGGGCTGGTGCGAATTGAAGAAGGCCAGCCGCGGCGCAGAAGGCGGACCTCAGAGGGGGCTCGATGAAGGGGCAATTCCGGATCCTGCCGGCCTCGCCGCAGCCCGCCATCGAAACGCATGAACCCGATTATCGTGACGCAGGGCGATGCCGCCGTGGTCACGCTCACGGGATTCAACTTCGTGCGCAAATCGGCCGTCTATTTCAAGGGCAAGCCCGTGCCGTTCCGCGCGGTGAGCTCCACGGAGATTCAGGTGACGCTCGATGCGGAGGACTTGCGCGAAGCGGGGCAGGTTCGATCTGGTGGTGAAAAATCCCGAGCCGATGGATGCGCTTTTTTGTGAGGAGCATGTGGGGCAATGGGACTTCAAACATCGCCCACCTCATCGTGAACTACAAGTATTGATTCGCCTTCAACTATATTGTCATTCCGAGCGAAGCGAGGAATCTCTCTATCTTTTCCATGAGTTGAACCACGGAGAGATTCCTCGCTTCGCTCGGAATGACAAAATAAATTACTTTTTACACAAGCGGATGAAGCCTGTACTTTAGAAGCGTTCCGTAGGCCTGATACACTACGCCGGACTTCACGGGAGGTGCGAATTGGCTCAGCTTCTTTATCTAAAAGGCGCCAGGAAACGAATTCGACACTGCATGCCTCGGTCGATGCAGGCGCTTGCAATCCTGATTCTTGCATTGCTCGCCGCGCAGGGTGCGCGCGCCCAGAAAGTAACCATGGAGTTCGATCAGACCCTCGACTTCAGCAGATACAAAACATTTGCAATTCGCGACGGCCAGTTGAACAGCAGGAATCCGGCGTTGAGCGGCGAACTAGTGAAGAAACAGATCGAAGTGGACATTCAAAACGATCTCACCGCCAAGGGCCTGACGATGGCAACGAGCGGCCCGGCGGATCTCAACGTGCGCTACACCTTTGGCGCCGCGCGCAAGTCCGAGATTGAGGCCTATCCGGCCGGATGGTATGGAAGGGGCACTCGGTACGTGCGTGTGCCGTATTCCGAAGGCACTCTGGTGATCGATATGCGCGACCCCACGACGCGTGCACTGGTGTGGCGCGCCATCGCCGCCGAAGACAAGAGCGACCCCAGCAAGATTCAAGGCAAGCTCAATGACATGGTCAAAAAAGCCATCGACAAATATCCACCGAAGAAGAAATAGTGCCGGGGATGTACTGAAATTCAGAAATAGAAATTGCCTGCAAGCATCAAGCGAGCATCTACTGGGGTTCGAGCTGCAATATTGGATGGATTCACTTTGCAAGGTCGCAGGGCCAGGTCAGCGACAACTCCGACGCTAAAACTTATTTAATGGATGACGGGTCAGTGAGGAACGGATTGACCACCAGGAGGCCATCGAGGTCCTGTCCGGTTTGCAAATCTTCAGTCAAGATATACTTGCAGTCAATCGACTTCGCGGCCGCAACAATCAGCGCATCCCAAAACGATAGCTGAAAGCGGTCTTGAATTTTCCATCCTCGCTTGAGAATTGCGGCATCAACCGTTACGGGCCGCCAGTCCAGGAGATCATCAATTTCGGCACGGACATCGTCCCGCGATCCAGGCCATTTCTGAGATGCCTTAGCATAAAATTCCTGCAATACCTGGAAACTTAATCTGCCAAGGTGGTTTTTCCAGAGTTCCGTTCGCCAGGCTCGTGCCGCTTCATGTTTCCGCGGGTCAGCTGGATCCAGCGCGTATATAAAAACGTTTGTATCAACGAAGACTGGAGCGGTCATGGGCCTCCTCGCGTGAGAGGTATTGACCGTCCGTTTTGGTGAAGGCCTTGCGCGCTAGAGCACGGCGCATGGAATTTTCATAGCTGTCGTTCTGGAGCATGCGTTCTTTAAGGAGCGCCCCTAAAAGACGCGAAACGCTTGTTTCATTGCGAGCAGCCTCGATGCGGGCCCAACGTGCTACCTTTTCTTCAAGTGTAACAGTGACGTTGCGCAGCTTTGTTTTCATTACACTATGTTAGTGTAACACGAACATAGTGTCAATCTGATCTTGCACACTTCGCCCGCCAACGTCACTGCATTGAATGTTGCTAATGAGAACCACCCTAAGGTGTTAGCTTCTCTTCTCCATCGGAGTATAGGGCCGCAGGTCGTGGCCCGTGAAGATCTGGCGCGGGCGCGCAATCTTCTGCTCAGGATCGAGCAACATCTCTTCCCACTGCGCGATCCAGCCGCTGGTGCGCGGAATGGCGAATAGCACCGGGAACATGGTTACAGGGAAACCCATGGATTGGTAGATGAGGCCGGTATAAAAATCCACGTTGGGATACAGCTTGCGTTTGACGAAGTAGTCGTCTTCCAGTGCGATGCGCTCGCATTCCAGGGCGATATTCAGCAGCGGATTGCGCCCCATGATTTCGAAGACTCCGTCGGCCACGCCCTTAATGATGCGCGCGCGCGGGTCGTAATTCTTGTACACGCGGTGGCCAAAGCCCATGAGCTTGGTTTCGCCGGCCTTCACGCGCTTAATGAACGCGGGCACGTTGGCCAGCGTGCCGATTTCCAGCAGCATGCGAAGGACTTCCTCGTTCGCGCCGCCGTGCAGCGGACCATACAACGCAGCGGTGGCCGCGGCAGTCGCCGAGAATGGATCCACGTGCGAACTGCCCACGCAGCGCATGGCGTTCGCCGAACAGTTCTGCTCGTGGTCCGCATGCAGAATGAACAGCACGTCCAGCGCGTGTTCCAGCGTGGGGTTCGGGCGGTATTTCAGCTCCGACGTTTTGAACAGCATGTTCAGGAAATTTCCGGCGTAACTCAGATCGTTGTCCGGATAAGCAAACGGCATGCCCAGACTATGGCGGTAGGAAAACGCAGCCAGCGTGGGCATCTTTCCGATCAAGCGGTAGGTCTGCTTTTGGCGCGACTCTTTGTTGAAGATGTCCTTGGCTTCCGGATAAAAAGTGGAGAGCGCCGCTATGGCCGAAATCATCATGCCCATGGGATGGGCGTCGTAATGAAAGCCGTCCAAAAATTTCTTCACCGATTCGTGGATGAAGGTGTGATGCGTGACGTGATAGGTCCAATTTTCCAGTTCCGCGCGTGTGGGCAGCTCGCCGTGCAAAATTAAATAAGCCGTTTCCAGATAGGTGCTCTTCTCGGCCAGTTCTTCGATCGAATAGCCGCGGTATCGCAGGATACCTTTGTCTCCGTCGATGTAGGTGATCTTGCTTTGACACAGGGCCGTATTGCTGAAGGCCGGGTCGTAGCTCATCATCCCGAAATCGTCAGGCTGCACTTTGATCTGGCGCAGATCCATGGCGCGGATAGTATCGTCCTTGATGGGAACTTCGTATGCTTTTCCCGTGCGATTATCGGTGATGGATAGAGTATCCCGGCTCATGCGGGTGGTCCCTTCTGGGCAACCTGCGTCTCAGGTTTAGTTGGATTTGCGGCGGCTTCCAATTTCCAAAAATCCGCCACAGAGGAATCTACACTAAGTTTGCGATTTTCGGGAGTGCTATCGCAGCGAACTCGAAAATTAACGAGGGCCACATTTGCCGGCGCCAAGGGTAAGCGGCACAGCCGCTCTTTTGGCAATCTTTTCGGCAAGCAATGCGCTGCCGGCCCCAAGACGCTGTCTGTATAATGGCCGGCAATGGCCTTTGATTTGAGGACGATTCCGCAGCGTCTGTTTAGCCCTGATCGCGCGGCTCCCGGATATCTCGCCGCGCGCTGGATGTTCTTGCGGGCGCTCGGAGCCATATTTTTCTCGGCATTTTATTCGCTGGCATATCAGATTCGCGGCCTCATTGGCCCCAATGGGATTCTTCCCGCGCGTGAATATCTCGTTCAGGTGGCGCGCGTACTGGGAAGCGCGCGGTTCTGGTATGCGCCCACAATATTTTGGTGGTCGGCGAGCGACCGCTTCCTGCTTGGCGTGGTTGTTGCGGGAATGGTTGCGTCGCTACTTCTGGTATTGAACATTTGCCCTCGCGGCATGCTGGCCATCTGTCTGATTGCTTTCCTTTCGTTCATCGCCGCGGCGCGCGATTTTGCCAGCTATCAATCCGACGGCATGTTGCTGGAAGCTGGATTCATCAGCCTCTTTTTTGCGCCTTGGGGATGGCGTCCCCGATGGGCGGCCGGCGATCCGCCTTCACGCGCCAGCCGCTATCTGCTCCTCTGGCTGATGTTCCGCATTTATTTTGAATCGGGCGTCGCCAAAATTCTGGGGCACGATCCGCAATGGCGCGATTTCTCAGCAATGGACCAGTATTATCAAAACGGTCCGTTGCCCACCTGGATTGCCTGGTACGCGCATCAATTGCCGCACGCATTTCATGCCGCCACGGCATTTCTGACACTGGCGCTCGAGCTGGTGCTCATCTTCGCCATATTTCTGCCGCGCCGTTCGCGCATCGTCTTATTTTTCTTCATCACCGCGTGGCAAATTGGCGTGATCCTCACCAGCAACTACGCCTTTCTAAATTATCTCGTGCTGATCCTCGGGTTTCCATTGCTGGACGATCAATTCCTGGCCCGCTATTTTCCGAAAAGCCTGTCGCCTGCGGCGCTGCCATCCACCGATGAGCAGATGGCGGAGCATCCAGAAGCACAAAGCTGGGGCGACCAACTTCGCATGTGGATACAGGCATTCTTCCTGTCGTGGATTTTCTATGCCACTTCGGCGCTGCTCGCCCTAATGATGTTTCCGTCAGCACCGCTTCCCACAGCCCCGATTCGCGTATTGGAACCGTTTCGCATCGCCAACGAATTCGGGCTGTTTGCGGTAATGACGCGCGGCAGGTACGAAATCGAATTCCAGGGGTCGAACGACGGCCAGAACTGGACGCCTTATCCATTCCGAAACAAGCCGCAAGACGTACATACGCCCCCACGAATCTACGCTCCCTACCAGCCGCGCTTCGACTGGAACCTCTGGTTCGCCTCCCTCGGAAATGTTCGCCAATATCCCTTTGTCTTGAGCGTCGAGGAGCGCCTTCTTACCGGGGAGCCGGATGTGCTTGCCCTCTTCGCAGGGAATCCATTTTCGGGAAAACCACCTGCGCAGGTTCGCGCTGTGATCTGGCAATACTGGTTTACGGGTAGGAGCGAAAAACGTGAGCAAGGTCTATGGTGGCGGCGCGAACTGATCGGGCGATACGCGCCCACGTTGGAGCATACTTCGGACGGCAAATTTACGATCGTCGGTATGCTCGGATTCTCCCGAAGACATACAGTAACTATTATGCACTGCAATGACTTGCAAGAACTTCAGGTTGGGGCGCAATACTCTCTAAAAAGCCTCTTACCCTCTCCTTTTCTTCACCCCCAATGGTTCTAGGACTTTCGTTCCATCAGGCCAAAACCGTCGTTACAGCCTTTTCGGGACTGCCGGGCTATGGCTAGAGGCGGCGCCGGACTTCTAACCTTGACTCACGTTGCAGGGAATCCCAGTCAAGACCCGGCGGCGTACTGAGGAAACTTAAAATGCTTCTCCCAATTGCCCTACTCCTGATTCACCCGCAGATCGCACCTAAAACTTCGCTTTCGGCTGAGAACGCCGCCATCTCTATGCCGGCGCCGATTTCCGCTTCGGGAAGCCTTTCCGAGGCTGGGATTACCTTGCCCGCAGCGACAGACTCTCTCGACGCCGCCGCCCAGCCCGCAGCTGAGGCCAATGCGGTGCTGCCGGATGCGCCCGTGCCGGTCGAGCCGGTTTCCGATCCTGCACCAATGGCGTATCTGAATCCCAACAAGCGCATGAAGGTGTCCGTTTCTGAATTGATCGCCGAAAATCGCCGCAAACAGATGATGTGGAAGGGCCTGGTCATTGCTTCGAGCGGCGCCGCAACCTTTGATGCCTGGTCCACCCGCCGCGCCATTACTAACTCCGGTGCGGTGGAGCTCAACCCCATGCTGAGGCCTTTCGCGGGAAATGCTTCCTTGTACGCCGTCATTCAAGTGGGGCCCGCCCTGATGGATTTTGCCGGCAAGAAAATGATGTATAGCAGGCACACCTGGGTGCGCCGCATGTGGTGGGTCCCGCAAAGCGCCAGCTTCGTCAGCTCTATTTTCTGCGGCGCGCACAATCTGGCGTTTCACTAGATTGCCCTGCACGCCTTGCGAAGTGCAGCGCAAAAATAATTAGAACAATTCCGACCTCGCCCTATTCACAAGCTACGTGCGCGCAATTTAGCGTTCATGTACAACCATTGAGGAAGCTGCTGGTTCATGAACACATCGTAGGGGCACTGCAATGCCGTGCCCCTACAGCCGCGCCGCCATAAAAATTGGAGCCTGGGCACTCTCTCCCGTCCATTTTTTCCCAAAAGAGCCGCCTTCAACAAGCTCGCGGCGTTGCGGCATTCCTTCACCTGCTGTACTATCCCCGCCATTGGAGGATTCACCATCGCAACTCCGGAAACCATTGTGACGCCTCTTCCCGACGCCCAGCCGGTCACGATTGCGGCGCGTCCGGAACGCATGGTTTCCCTGGATGTGTTTCGCGGCGCGACCATTGCCGCCATGATTTTGGTGAACGATCCCGGGTCCTGGAGCCACATTTATCCGCCTCTCGAGCACGCCGAGTGGAACGGCTGGACGCCCACCGACCTGATTTTTCCCTTCTTCCTTTTCATCGTCGGCGTTTCCATGACATTGTCGTTTGCCTCGCGCATCGCGCGCGGTATTTCGCGCCGATCGCTGGTGATCCATGTGCTGCGCCGCAGCCTGCTGATTTTTGTAATTGGATTATTTTTGAACGGTTTTCCCGATTTCGATCTTGGCTCCATACGAATCATGGGAGTGTTGCAGCGCATCGCACTGTGCTATCTCGTCGCCGGCCTGCTTTATCTGTTCACGTTTCAGCGGGAGCCTGCCGCGGATCGGCCCGCCCGCGTGCACGCGAATCTTGGCGTTACGGCGGGCGTTGCCATCGCCTTGCTCGTCGGATATTGGGCGCTGATGATGTTCGTGCCCGTGCCGGGCCACGGCGCGGGACATCTCGGCAAGGATGACAACCTCGGCGCATACATCGATCGCACGCTTATGGGCGGCCATTTGTGGTCCGAATCCGTGACCTGGGACCCCGAAGGATTCCTTTCCTCGCTTCCCGCGATCGCATCCCTGCTGATTGGAATTCTTGCCGGGGAATGGCTACGCTCGGATTGGCCACGGAAGCGCAAAACGTTGGGCCTCGCAGCCGCGGGACTGGCGCTCCTTATCTTGGGGCGATTGCTGCACCCTTATTTTCCGATCAACAAAAATTTATGGACGAGTTCGTTCGTCTTGTTCACCGGCGGCTTCGCCATGCTGATGCTGGCTGCGTGCTACTGGATCGTCGATGTGCGCGCCTGGCGCGCCTGGGCGTCGCCATTTCTTGTTTTCGGAATGAATGCGATTTTGGCGTATGCCCTCGCCGCCCTGGTGTCCGAAGTCAGCACCGATTTTGAGCTTAGCGATTCTCGCGGGCACGATACAACCTTGCATGGCTTGCTCTACCAGCGATTTTTTGCTCCGCACTTCAGCCCGGTGAACGCTTCCCTGGCCTTCGCCATTTTCTTTGTGGCCGTGATTTTTGTTCTTTTGTGGCCATTCTATCGATGGAAACTTTTTCTGCGTGTCTAAGATGGGCCGCGAAATTCGTTGGAGGAGCTTGACCCACAAGGTGAGCATTCCGGGAGTCTTGCGTCCGGCAAACAGGAGACATGTTCTTTTAACCTTGCCGTAACATAGCCTTCCCACAGGCCCATGTAATATAGTGCACTGGTAGATCGCGCGAGACTTGCCAAAGCAGGGACACTTGTCAATAAAACGAGTTTTGCTGATCGAAGACGACCGCGACATTGTTGAACTTGTTCGCTACAACCTCGAACGCGAAGGTTTTCAGGTCGCTTCCGCTACTGATGGCGCAACCGGCCTTGCGCAAATTCGTAAGACGCCGCCGGATATTTTGCTGCTGGACTTGATGCTTCCGAAAATTTCCGGGCTGGACATCTGCAAGGAAATTCGCCGCGATTCAACTCTGAATCGGCTGCCAATCCTGATGCTCACGGCGCGCGGCGAGGAAGCTGACCGCGTGGTGGGCCTTGAAATGGGCGCGGACGATTACGTGACCAAGCCTTTCAGCCCGCGCGAACTGGGCGCGCGCGTCAAGGCGCTCCTGAGGCGCACCGAACCTACCAACGAGCCTCGGCGCGTGATCGAAGCGCGCGGCCTGACCATCGATCCCTCCTCCTATCGCGTGGCCCGCGACGGCAAGCCCATCACTCTCTCCACCCTTGAATTTCGCCTGCTCTATTATCTGGCTACGCGCCCCAATCGTGTCTTCACGCGCGACCAGTTGCTGGATGCCGTGTGGGGCACCGAGCGCTTTGTGACGCCGCGCAGCGTGGATGTTTACGTTCGCAGGCTTCGCGAAAAAGTCGAAGTCGACGCCGACCATCCGGCCTTTCTGAAGACTGTGCGCGGCGCGGGTTATATGTTCGAGAGCGAGGGCCAATCCGAAAAGCAGGAGTGAATCTTCCCTTGCGCGTAAGTTTGTTCTGGCGGCCGCTCTTAATTTGCATGGCGCTGGTGGGGGCGATTCTGCTTGCCGTGCAATGGACTTCCCGCGACGCTCTGCATAAAATCTGGCCTGTCCTGACAATTTTTCTTTTAGCGGCGGGAATTGCCTTTTTTCTTTTCTCGCGCTCCATTACATCCCGCGTCCGTCATCTGAAGGAATTTGCGGATCGCACGGCAGCGGGCGATTTTTCTCCGCTGCAACGCGACTATGGACGCGATGAGCTCGCGGATTTGTCCGATTCGCTGGGCCGTGCAGTTGCCGGCTTGGGACAAACCATTCGCACACTTACCGATGAACGCAATCCCTCGTTGGCGATTCTGGCCAGCATGGTGGAGGGTGTGGCCGTGGTGGCGGGTGACGAACACATTCTCTTTTGCAACCGGGCATTTGAGCAGATCCTGGAGTTGCCCGAGGGAAGTTCGCAAGGCCGCACGCTGGTCGAAGCGTTGCGCCAGGCCGATTTGATTGCGCTGGTGCGGCAAGCGCTCTCCGGCGCGCAAGAGCTGACCGGCGAGGTTGAAGTGGGCACGGTGCGGCGCAGAAATTTCAGCGTCACGGCCGCACCCGTGCGCGCCGCCGGGGCCAACGGCGCGGTGCTTGTGCTGCACGACATCACGGATTTGCGCCGCCTGGAGCGCGTGCGCCGCGATTTTGTGGCCAACGTCTCGCACGAATTCAAAACGCCACTGACCGCCATTCAAGGATTCGCCGAAACTCTTCTGAGCGGCGCGCTGGACGACAAGGCCAATCGCACGCACTTTGTTGAGATCATTCGCGAGCACGCGCGGCGCCTGGCGCGTCTCACCGATGACCTTCTGAAACTTTCGCGCATCGAAGCAGGCCGCCTGGAACTCGAAATTCGCCCCATTCGCGTGGCTGCGCTGGTGAATGGCTGTGTCGAGACGACGCGCTTCAGTGCCGAAGAAAAGGGAATTGGAATTCACGTCGATTTGCAGGAGAACGCCCCGCCGGTTCGCGGTGACGGCGCGCAGCTCGGCGAAGTACTGCAGAATTTGCTGGATAACGCAGTGGCCTACACGCCCTCCGGTGGGAAAATTGATGTGCAGGCTCGTTCTAATGGGCGCGAAGTGATCTTCTCGGTGATCGACACGGGCATCGGAATACCCGAATCGGACCTGGAGCGAATTTTCGAAAGATTTTACCGCGTGGATTCCGCAAGATCGCGCGAAGCGGGTGGCACGGGCCTGGGCTTGGCCATCGCTCGACACATTGTCGACGCCCACGGTGGCCGCATCTGGGTGGAAAGCGCCGTTGGCCAGGGCTCCCGCTTCCATTTCAGCGTTCCTTGTGGTTCCCAATAATACGCAAGCCTGCTGTTCGCAAACCAGAGTTTCCCCAGCGCAAGCCCTTCACATTTCATCTCTTGGCCTTTATAATGGGTGTATAGGTGTCTATCCACATAGATGCATAGGAGTCCTTATGGCAGAACAAGCCATTCGCTGGAACATCAAGGTCTCGAAAGAGACCGACATCACTCTGCGCACCTTTCTGGGTGCCCGGGGTGCCAAGAAGGGCGATCTCTCAAAATTCATCGAGGAGGCCGTCCGCTGGCACGTGTTTCATCGCACTGTGCAAGATATCAAGGAGCGTAACGCCGATACCGATCCGGACGAGTTGCAGCGCATCATCGACGAAACCGTAGGTGAAATTCGCGCCGAGCGCTATTCCAAGAGGAAGGATGACAAGGTCTGATGGCAGGGGCCAGGTACTCGGGTGGAATGCGTGTGGTGCTCGATACCAACATACTGATTTCCGCCCTTCTGATTCAGACCGGAAACCCAGCTGTAATATTTCGCGCCTGGCAGCAGGGACACTTCAAACTCTTGACCTCCGCGGAGCATCTCGACGAATTGCGCGCAACACTACGCAAGCCCGCAATCGCCGAGCGCATTAAACCTTATAAGGCTGGCGGCTTGGTAAATGAAATAAAAGAGCTTGCAGAAATTGTGGTCGCCACGCCGCGCGTCCGAAGGTCTCCCGATCCCAGCGACGATTTTATTCTCGCTTTGTGCGAAGCAGGCAACGCTAACTATCTTGTGACGGGCGACAAGAGCGGATTGCTCTTGCTTCGACACCACCATGGTACGCAAATCGTTTCCGCCAGCGAATTCGCCGCGCTCTTGGCGTGAATATTCAGGAGGCTTGGAGGGACACTGCCTCCGTTGTGCGGCTTGCAGTGTGTTCAGTCGCAGAACTGGCCGAGCCGAGAGCGGTAGCCTTCCAGCAGTGCGTCACCTTGGGATATGAACTCACCGGTTTCCGCGGACTTGGTGTACGGGTCGTCGGCGCAGTAATAGTATCCGGTGTCCTTGGAAATCCACACTTTCACGCGCAACTCTTCGTCGTTGATCTTGGGAGGCGTTTCAGGTTTGGGGCCAAAAATACTTGCTTCGATACTTGCAAACAGGGAGGGCTGTGGTTCAGGAGGCCGCCGTGGAGCGGTCGCAGAGGGCTCGGGAAGCGCTGTCTGCGCCGAAGGCGATTGATTCGGGGCAGATGGAGGAACAGCAGCGAGTTTCACCGGTGCGGGCTGTGTCACTGTGTGCTGCTGGGAATTTGCAGTCTCTTCGGCATGGCTGGGGGAACCATCGAAGTGAGTCACGGCCAGGACTACAAACAGCGCGATAATCGCGCCGATGCATCCCGCTCCCACATGGCCAAGAAGCGTCCTTTGCCGATCATCCAACTGCTTCCATGCGGCGAGAAGCGCGGGAGGAATCCATTTTTCGATGGAGTTGGTGACGGACAAACTTGCGGGCGACTGGGAGACCTGCTTCGGTGAAATTGGTTTTGTTCCTTGTCTCTCGGATGGTTTGCTGATGGCAGACTTTTTGACGGAGGTCTGCGCTGGCTCTTCACCGACAGTTGCATTTGGCTGGCCTGAAAGAACAGTGGGAGGCGCGCCATCAAAAGAAGATTGATCCTGGCGCGCGCCCGCAGGAATGCCGGATACTGACGGATCAAAGGACGCGACATTGAGTGATTGCGCAGGAAAATCAAGCGCAGGGGCTGCCGAAGGAAGCAAGATTTCATTCGCGGAATTTGGTAGCGCTTGCAAAAGCGATTCATTGGCACTTTCTGCCGCGATTGAAGCGGGATCGCTGGACGCCGCGCGGGACATGGCCAACGCGGCGGAAAACGGGTGGCGGGCGGACCTTTCTTCCGCCACCGCAGCGTTGGGCATCGCAGGCATTGCATTTGCACGCGGCGCCTGCGGCAAACTCGCGGTGTCGGCAGTTTGCGCTTCCCGCGCGATCCAATCCGAGATGTCCTTCTGCTCATCGCTGGAGAGATTTTTGAACGAAATGCCGACTTCCTTTTGTGTGTCACCCACCCAAACGAGTTCACCTACCAGAACTGTGTTCAACCCGGAGCCGCGAAGCCGCACATTAAGAGTTGAGTTCTTTTCGGCGATGAAGTTCTGTGCCGCGTGACACGCTACTCCGTCCAACCCAAGGTTTACGACGATGCCGCCGTTGTCAGAGCCGAGTTGCGCATAAATAAGGGAAGAAGCCTTAAGGCGTGGATTGCGGCGACGCTCATCCGAGCGAGTCGCAGTCTGAGTGGAAGTGCCTGAATACACAAATTCCCCCTCGCGCCAAGGGGGACGTAGATACCTGTAGACGCGTTCTAGGACAAGATTCTACCCCTGTACGGCTTGAAAGTTCAAGGCCCGGATAATGGAAATTGCCCGTCAATTCCGGCCAAAGTGTTGTCACTTTCAAGGACAAGGGATACGCGGGAGCCATACGTGTTTCGCCGTATATTCACCTTCGTTTCATTATGTTGTCACAAATCCCCGTTACGATTGCCATGCCACGAAACTACATCAAGCCTAGATCAAGGGTGGATAGATGGCGACCTCTGCTACAACGATACAAACGGTTTATCAGGACGTGTTGTCCAATTATCTGATTTCCATGGCTCGTACGGTGGAAACCAGCGTAGGAAGCGCCCTGGATGCGCTGTTGCGCCCTAATGCGGAAGCGGCTGCGGAGCTTTCGAGCAAGGTGTTCCTGGTGGAACCGCGCATCAATGAAATGGAAATCTTGATCGACGATCATGCCGTGCGCATGCTTCGCACTGGATTGCTTGACGACGAGGAAATTCGCCGCGTGGTGGCCTCCCAGAAAATCGCCAACGATCTGGAACGCATCGGCGACCTGGCCGTGAATATCTCCGAGCGCGTCATTTCACTGGCGGGAATGAATGTGGCCGAAACGCCGCGCGACCTCGAGCCTATGGCCGGGGCCGTGCGCGGAATGCTGGGACGCAGTCTGGGCGCGCTGATTTTTCGCAACGTGGTCCTGGCTGGAGAAGTGCTGGAAGCGGACGATGTGGTGGACCGCTATCGCGATCAGATTTTCGAACATTTACTCACACGAATGACCGAGGATGCCCGCCAGGCCGCGCCGCAGCTTCAATTCGTGCTGGCCACGCGCTATCTGGAGCGCATCGCTGATCATTCCACGAACATTGCTGAAGACATTATTTTCTGGGTTCGCGGCCTCGACGTGCGCCATGGGCGCGCACGGGTTGTTGTGGAAGAAGCTAACTATCCGGAAAAATGAATCTGGATTTAGGCTCACAAATTTCGTGGAAACAATCGAACTTCTTGTTGCAAACCCACCCCGGGCCGACGCTCCCCTGGCGTCGGCCCATTTCCCCTTTATTTGCAAGGGCCGTACGAGAGCCAATCCATGAGGATATGCCTATTTATGCCGTCATCACCGCTTTGTAACGTGACTGTAACAATTAAGAGTGAGAATTCAGCCCAGAAACTCTCGGAGGAGATTAAGATGCGAAGTGCAAAATTGATTGGCATGCTTGTGGTCCTGCTGGCGGTTGCAACTATTTCCGCTGCGCAAGGACAAGTGCTATTGAATGCCGCCGGCGCGACATTCCCATACCCCATGTACTCTAAATGGTTCGACGTTTATCATCAGGCTCATTCGAACGTCCAAATCAACTACCAGTCCATTGGCTCGGGAGGCGGAATCCGCCAGTTAATTGACAAAACAGTTGATTTTGGAGCGTCCGACGGACCGATGACCGACGATCAACTCAAGCAAGCGACAGTGCCGATTCTGCATTTTCCTACGGTGTTAGGGGCCGATGTCCCAAGCTATAAGATTCCGGGCGTCACTGCGGAGCTGAATTTTACTCCGGAGGCGCTGGCGGGCATATTTCTTGGTAAGATCACCAAGTGGAACGATCCGGCAATCACATCGCCAAACCCAGGCGTGAAATTGCCCGCTGATGACATCGTTGTAGTGCACCGGTCTGATGGAAGTGGCACGACCTACATCTGGACCGATTATCTTTCCAAGGTAAGTCCCGAATGGCAGCAAAAGGTCGGCAAAGCGACGTCCGTGAACTGGCCGGTGGGTTTGGGAGGCAAGGGCAATGAAGGAGTGGCGGGACTGCTCGAGCAGACGCCGGATTCCATCGGATACATCGAGCTGATCTACGCGGTCCAAAACAAGATTGCCTACGGGCGCGTCAAGAATGCCTCCGGTGCGTTTGTAAAGGCGGACTTGGCCGGCGTATCAGCCGCTGCCGCCGCTTCCGCAAAAGATATTCCGGATGATTTTCGAGTCTCGATCACCAACCCCCCAAGCACCAACAAGGGCGCTTATCCAATTTCCAGCTTTACGTGGCTGCTGATTCCGTCGAAGATCGCCGATGCTGGCAAGCGAGATGCCGTGAAGGGCTTTCTGAAATGGATGATGACGGACGGCCAGCAATTTTGTGAAGGACTGGCCTACGCCAAGTTGCCCAAGGAAGTCGTGACCAAGGAATTAAAGGCAGTCGATAAAATTCAGTAAGAATAGGCAAGCCTTTGCCCAGAAAGGCGAGCAATCGCAATGGCCACAATACCGAACGCGGTAACACCGGCGCAAGTCCCCGAGAAATCGGGGACTATGTCGCGCCGGTGGGGTGGTGCCGATGACATCGCCCATATTGTGACTTTGATCGCAGCGGCAACTCTTCTGCTGATTGCGGTGCTGCTGGTGTATCAGCTTTGGGTGCTCTCCGCGGAATCGCGCGCCAAATTTGGGTGGAGTTTTTTCGTTACTCAGACTTGGGATCCGGTCGCCGGAGATTTTGGGGCGCTGCCGTTTATTTACGGCACGCTTGTGACATCGGCGGTTGCCCTGTTCATTGCGGTTCCCCTCGGCGTGGGAGCGGCCATTTTCCTGGCTGAGCTTGCGCCTCCTAAGCTTTCCTCTTCTCTTACGTTTGTCAGCGATTTGCTGGCGGCTGTTCCCAGCGTCATTTACGGCTTGCTGGGCGTGTTCCTGCTCGTGCCGATCATGCGCACCACCATTCAGCCCGCGCTAAAAAAGACATTGGGATTTCTGCCACTCTTCAAGGGACCGTCCTACGGAATCGGTTTTTTAACCGCTGGAATCGTTCTTGCCATTATGATCGTGCCGTTCGTGCTTTCGGTGTCGCGCGAAGTTTTGCTGGCCATTCCGCGCGATCAGCGCGAAGCGGCGCTGGCGCTGGGCGCGACTAAATGGGAATCCACCTGGAAAGTAGTTGTGCCTGCGGCAAGAATCGGCATTTTTGGATCCGTTTTCCTGGCGCTGGCCCGCGCTCTGGGCGAAACCATGGCCGTTACAATGGTCATTGGCAACAACCCAAAAATTGCGGCATCGCTATTTTCACCGGGGTATTCCATCGCTTCCGTGCTGGCCAATGAATTTTCCGAGGCCACCGGCAATTTATACTTGAGCGCCCTGATTGAACTTGGGCTGGTCCTGTTTCTGTTGACGTTTATTTTGAATGGCCTGGCGCGGCTGCTTATCCTGATTACCACTGCGCGCGGCAGCGGGGTGCTCCCCACATGAGCGTACGACTGGTCTGGAGAAAATTTCTCAACGTGGTCATGCTTTCGCTTACGGGACTGTGCGCCTTGCTTACGGTTTCAGCCCTGTTTTTTATTCTTGGCTATCTGGTCTGGAACGGCGGAAAAGATTTGTCATGGAGCTTTTTCACTCACCTGCCCGCGCCGGTGGGTGAAGAGGGCGGAGGCATGGCGAATGCCATTGTGGGCAGCCTAAAACTTCTGTTTCTGGCAGCGCTTATCGGCGTTCCCATCGGGCTGTTGGGTGGCGTTTACCTGGCCGAGTTTGGCGGAAAGACCATGCCGTTTCTAGTGCGCTACACTGCGGACTTGATGAACGGCGTGCCGTCGATTGTGATGGGAATTTTTGCATACGGCCTGGTGGTCATGCCCATGCATCACTTCTCTACGCTGGCCGGAGGAATCGCGCTGGGCATCATGGTGATTCCCACGGTGTTGCGTAACACGGAGAGTTTCTTACGGGATGTGCCGCGCGCCATGCGTGAAGGCGCCTTCGCGCTGGGTGCAAACAAGTGGCGCATGATCGCAACCGTGGTTCTGCCCGCCGCTTCGCGCGGCATCTTGACGGGCGTTTTGCTGGCCTTGGCACGCGTTGCCGGCGAAACGGCGCCGCTGCTTTTCACGGCGTTTGGCAACCGCTTTTGGAGCCCCGGCTGGAATCAACCCACATCGTCTCTGCCGGTCGTGATATACACCTACGCAACCGGTCCGTATGAGGATTGGCACAAGCAGGCGTGGGCCGCCGGACTTGTGCTGCTTGGGCTTGTGCTCGTAACCAACATCCTGGTTCGCGCGTTTTTGACGCGCGGGTCCGCATATGAAAGGGCTTAAAGATGAGTTCTTCCGCTTATCCACTTATGGCCAACTCGGGGGCTGCCGCAGTATCCTCTACGTCCAAGACTAATGAGCACACACCAGCTATGACCACATCAGGCGCCAATACGCTTCGAATGAAAGTCAGCAAGCTCGATTTTTATTATGGCAAGAATCACGCCCTGCACAATGTGTCCATGGACGTGGCCACCAACAAGGTGACGGCCATGATCGGTCCTTCAGGGTGTGGCAAATCCACTCTGCTGCGCACGCTGAACCGCATGCACGAAACGCTGCGGCATACCCGCCTGGAGGGAGAAATTTCCCTGGATGGCGTGAATATCCTCACGCTGGACGTTACGAAATTGCGGCGCATGGTGGGCATGGTCTTCCAAAAGCCCAATCCGTTTCCCAAGTCCATCTACGAGAACGTTGCTTACGGATTGCGCATCAACGGGCATAAGGGGCGCCTGGACGATGCGGTGGAGAAAAGCTTGCGCCGCGCCGCTCTGTGGGACGAAGTGAAGGACAAGCTGCAGAAGTCCGCCTACGCCCTCTCCGGCGGCCAGCAACAGCGGCTGTGCATTGCCAGGGCCCTGGCGGTCGATCCCGAAGTGCTCCTGCTGGATGAGCCGTGCTCGGCGCTCGATCCGGTGAATACCGCCAAGATCGAAGAGTTGCTGTTCGAATTGAAGCCGTCCTGCACGCTGGTGATTGTGACGCACAACATGCAGCAAGCGGCGCGCGTCAGCGATTCTACCGCCTTCATGCTGAATGGCGATCTGATCGAGTTTTCACCCACGCCGCATATGTTTACTACGCCATCGGATCCGCGCACTGAGGCGTATATTACCGGCCGCTTTGGATGAGACTTATCGCTTCATTTTTGGCGAAACAGTCTGGGACACGGAGAGGATCTAACGAATGGAACGCCATTTTGAACGCAGTTTGGAAGAGCTGAAGGAACGGCTGCTGTGGATGGGCAGCCTTGCCGAGCGCGCAGTGCATCAAGCGGTGCACTCCGTGCTTGAAGCGGATGAAAAACTGGCTCAAACCGTCCTCGGCGAAGAGAATGCCATCAATGAGTTGCAAATCGAAATTGACGACCGCGTGGTGCAGTTGCTGGCGCTGCAACAACTTATGGCCGCCGATCTGCGCTTCGTGCTGGCCATTGCGCGCATCAACAACGACCTGGAAAGAATTGCCGATCAGGCAGTGAACATCGCGCATTCGGCCACGCGCATTGTGCGCCACCCACGCGTGAAGCCTTATGTCGACCTGCCACGCATGGGAGAGTTGGCCGAAAAAATGATGCGAGACAGCCTGGATTCCCTGGTCCGCCGGGATATCGAGTTGGCCCGCTCCGTGCTTTCCCGCGACGATCAAGTGGACCAGCTTCGCGATCAAATTTTCCGCGAATTGCTCAGCTACATGATGGGCGATTCCTCCGTGGTGTTCCCCGCATTTGAGCTGATCCTGGTGGCCAAGAATCTGGAGCGCATCGCCGACCATGCCACCAATATCGCCGAAGACGTGATCTACATGGTAGCCGGAAGCGATGTGCGCCATCCTTTGGTCGACCGCAATCCGGCATAACGGACTGCGGAAAAAAACCCAAAAGTTTTGTCATTCTGAGCGAAGTGAAGAATCTCTCTTCGGCTCATGTCCGAGAGAAGAAAGAGAGATTCTTCACTTCGCCAAGAATGACAAAATGAATTACTTTTTCTTCAACCACATACGCCGGCTCGCGCCGTTTCAAATCTTTTTCAGAATCAAATTAAAGAAGTAAGGTCTGTGCATGCGTGGGATTTACACCGGATTTCTCACTAGGCGCCTTAGATCCATGAATTTTTCTCTGAATAGCCTCACATTTTGTTTGCGTCGCGGTTGTAGGGGCACGGCATTGCCGTGCCCCTACGGCGTGTACATGAATTTACGAGAAAGGCGGGTTAGACGAGTGTTTTCTTACCCGCACGCCTAAAATTCACATCCTTAACAATTCAATTTTCAATTTCTAATTAATCTTCATCGGGGAGTTCGTCCAGGCTTTCCCGCCGAGGCAATTTCTTGGGGCCGTAGAAGCGCTGCCGGCATTTTCCGCAGCGATACGGACGAAACGGTAAAAACAGGAGTACCCAAAATTCCAGGATCCGCCCGCGCTTGGTGCGATGCACGTGATCGCTGCCGCACACAGGGCAGTTCCTATCTTCAGTGTATACAAAAAGGCCAAGTAATCGTTTCACTGGCCACAAATCATAGCGCCGTGCGAATGCGTGTGCAATCGATCGGGTTATTTATTTTACAGAAGCGATACTAAAGAATTTCAAATCGCTGCGATCACTCGAATCGCCTGATGGCGCAGCTTGCCCAAATTGATGTTCACCGCGTGGGTCCTCGCCAGGAATGGCAACACGGGCGGGCGGCGCATGGCCAACCGATCCAAGCCCATCTTCAAACGCCTGTCGTGTGGAGCGTAGCGCAACCCGCGTATCAGGGTATCGGCGGCATCCTGCTTGCGGTCCGCGCCGACGTAAACCTCGGCGAGATTCAAATAGAGCTGTGCCTGTCGGCGGCTCATGCGAATGGCTGAACGGCAAAGCTCTTCCGCCTCGGCCCATTTTTGCTCGGTCGCGGCGATGGCTACTCCCATATAGGAAATATAAAAAGGGTTGGCGGGTTCTTCTTCGAATGCGCATTTAAGATGGGGCAGGGCCTTGTTTGCATCGCCACCGCGCAGAAGTGCGAGGCCGGCGCGAAATTCATGAAATGCCTCAACCTGGACCATGATTGATTTCCTCCAATGTGCTATTGCAATCTGTCCGCAATTCGCCACACCGCGCCGCGGGCCATTCAGTAACCAATGTAGGAAGGTTAGTGCTGTGGACCCTATCAGGCAACTGACCACATGGCCAGAAGAAGGACAGTGATGCGAAGGGGATTACTTTATTCGCCGGGTTAGGCGAAGGAGGCGCTGGCCAAGGCGGTGCTCCCAGAATCGTGAATTGCCAAGAGAGAAACTGGCCTTTGGTTTTCGGCTGTAGGTCTATGCTTCAACTTTAGCCTTATTCTTGTGAACTATTTCCTGCGCACCAATGCCAATCAAGCACCAGACCGGCTTTGAGTCATTCATAGCCGGTCTTAGGCACCATGGTAGTGAGCCTGTCTTTTTTAAGTCCGTTTCGCAGGGCTTGGTAATTCCTCCGAATGTGGTAAATAATCCCACGTTGGCAAAGAAGTTAACTCACTACAATTTATTGATACCAGTAGGTTTAATTAGGTATCAACCTGGCATGGTTCTTGCTGCTTTAAGTGAGTACAGCCCGTGCGGGGGGTGATGTATGCAACGGATTCTCCTCTCTTTGGCGGTATTCGCAACGCTTTTCAGCCTTCTGGCAGCCCCTGTGCAATCTGCCAGACTTTCATACGTCCAAATTTCTAACGGCAGCGCAACCCGAGGTCGAGACTTTCTTCGGAACTGTTCTGAAAAATGGCGAGAACTATGTGCTGAGCGACTCAGCCACTAAGACGAAGTACATCCTCGACGACGCCACAAAGGCGAGGCGGTATGATGGGATGTCAGTAAAAGTCACCGGCACACTCGATTCGGCAATGAATTCGATTCATGTTGAAAGCATTCGGCCAATCGTCTAAAGCTAGCCGAATAGCAGACACCCGGGCAGCCGGGATTAGGGAAGTTTTCGTATTCCGATAAGCCCGGTTTATCAGATCCATTTCTCGCATGTACCGCTGCGCAGGTGCTGTCCCAATTTGAAAAATGCTCGGATTTCGGAGGTCGGGGCTTCAGCCCCGACGAAAAGTATCGCCCGGCATGGGGTTTTAACCCCTGAAGCTTCAGGGGCTAAAGCCCAGATCAAACCATGCGTGAATGTCCGAGCTGAAGCTCGGACCTCCTACTGCTCGAAGGAATTTCAAATTAGGACAGTGCCCGCTGCTCAAAAACCATTGGTGTTGCAAATGCCTGCATGGCACACTGAGCCAATGTCCAAACCGACTAAGAAGAAGAATGATCGCTCCCCAGAAGAGAACCAGCTCACTCAATATCTCGTAACGGAATCAGCGCGAGAGGGCGGGGTTCCTGACGCTGCCACGCGGGCTCAACTCTCCATTTTGATGTCAGCGCCGAAATTGGTTAGTGAACCGAAACCTAAGAGCAGGAAGAAGCGAAAGGGGAGCGCCTCCCGACCCCTCCCGTCCAAAAATAAGAAACGCAAATAGCTCAGCCTCGCGAAATCGCATTTTTCCTGCAACCCCTATTCAACATCAACTCAAATACCGCTACTAGAATCACCCGATTCCGTGTCCGTGTCCTCTGAGCTAGCCTTGGTTGCAGGACGTTTATTCGAGCATGGGCGGCTAAGTCCCCAGTTCGGGGAGTGACTGCACACGCCAACCCGAGCAGGACTTTGCAGTTTTCCTGACTTGGAAGTTGCCCTGGCCGCCCGCTGAAAGCGCCCTGCATCGCCTCTGGCCAAACCAAAGCTTATGCCGATTGATCTATCAATTGCATGGAAGAGCGGAGCGAGAATCATCGATCGCCTTGTCTCCCTGATTCCTAACCTGATCTTTGCCGCCGCGGTATTTACGGTATTCGTAATTTTCGCTTCCTTTGTCAGAACGATGGTGCGGCGTATCATGCGCCGCCAGCATCATCAAAATTTATCCGTGTTGTTGGGCCAACTCGCGCATTTATTGATCATAATTCTTGGATTCCTGATTGCGCTTTCAGTCGTCGCTCCATCCTTTACTGCTAGTGATCTCATCAAGGTTCTGGGCATTGGCAGCGTAGCCATCGGCTTCGCCTTTCAGAATATTCTTCAGAACTTCCTCGCAGGCATTCTCCTGTTGCTGCAAGAACCCTTCGACCTCGGTGATTGGATCAGCGTCACGGGACTGGAGGGAAAAGTGGAAGATATTCAGACCCGCGCCACGATCATCAGTACGCGTGACGGTCAGCGCGTGGTCATTCCCAATGCCGTCCTGTTTACCAATCCAGTTATCGTTGGCCGCCCCGGAGACACGACCCGCGCGGCTGCTTGATTTTGATTGCTGGCATTCCGGGCCCTGTGGACTTTTTATCCGAGACTCTCAGCAATTCCACATTTTATTAGGGTTACATCGCGTTTTCGTCACGATTCCTGCCGCACCTTTTTTTCCTAAAGCAAGAGCTGTATAGCGATTTTTCATGAGTACGTAGAATTTCCTCTCAGTCTCCGGTGCCATGCATTTTTTATACGGTAGCCAAGCCACTGAAACTTCTTGAGATTTGATTTTCTTGGGTAGTTTGGCAAGGTCGCTGCACTAATTAATGTCAGGAGGTATGCCATGAAACAGAGGAAATTGTACCTAAGAATTTGTTCCACATTATCAGCCCTCATAATTTCAACTATGTGGTGGGGCAGTCCCGCAAAGGCACAATCCGCCCCCGCTCAACCTTCTCAAAGCAACGTCACATCCGGGCCCACCCAGGACAATGACACAACACGAGGGGAACTGGCGCGGTTTGACCAGTTTCTTGACAGCCACCGCGAAATTGCCGAACAGCTTCGCAAGGATCCTTCACTCGTAAACAACGACCGATTTGTCAAGGATCATCCTGTGCTTCAGTCTTATCTGAAGGATCATCCGGGCATTCGAGAAGAGATCAAGGAAAATCCGAACAGCCTTCATGCGGCAGGAGAATCGTTTTGACCGCAGCGAAGACAGGCGCGAAGACTCCGATGCTAACCGCTCGGAACTCCAGCACTTCAACGAGTTTCTGAACGGCCATCGCGAAATCGCCGAGCAGGTCCGAAAGAATCCCAAATTAATGGACAACGAAGCATTTGTGGAAAATCACCCCGCACTGATGACGTATTTGCGGGAGCATCCTGAAGCTCGCCAGCAGATCCGGCAAAATGCCGACTCTTTCATGCGGGCGGAAAACAACTTTGACCGCCATGAAGATGGCCGCGACAACAACGCCAATCGCGCGGAACACGAGCAGTTTGACCGCTTCCTCGACAGCCACCGCGAAATCGCCGAGCAGGTGCGCAAGAATCCTTCGCTCGTTGACAATGATCAATTCTCAAAGAACCACCCTGAATTGCAGGCGTATCTGCAGGAGCATCCTGGAGTGCGTGACGACGTCCGGGAAAATCCAAGCAGCTTCACGCGTCAAGAAACTAACATGGGCCGCCCTGAGCAAGGCGGCGATCGTGGCTTCGATCGAGACCATTCCAGTAGCTTCAGGGAATTCCTGGCCGGCCACAGAGATGTCGCGAACGAACTTTCACGAGATCCTTCCCAGGCCAAGAACCGGGAATTTGTGGATCACCATCCCGAGCTTCAGGACTATCTGAAAAATCATCCTGACGTAAATCAGGACCTGATGAAAGACCCGCAGGGGTTTGTGAAGTCGGCTCAGGTTCCCAAGAACGACTATCAAGGAACCAAGCCTTCCACAATCGACCCGAAGGTGGACCCGAAGGCAAATCACTAACCGGCGAGGGGTAGCTGGATTGGAAGGGCGGATATCCGCCCTTCCAATCCGCCGCTCGTAATTTTTTCATGTTCTTGCCGAGGCGGTCGTTTCACCGCTGGATGAGACGAGTTTCTCAAAATATCTTCGGGATGGAGGGATATCATGAATATCAAGGTATTGGTTGCGATCGCGTTCGTCGCCATTTCCGTACCCGGTCTTCACGCCAACGACAAAAAGAAGGATCAGCCCGAAAGGGCAATGGTTGAGAAGATGGAAGCGGTGCCTTGCGGCGCGAAAGAGCATGGACTTACCGGCTTAGGAACGATTTGGGCATCCGCGGGAATTACGCATGTCAATTCTGATGAAAAACTGTGCCCGGAATACCTGCTGCGAACGGACGACATGGAATATCACATCCGCCCCATGGACGCTAAACATTCCCCGGTCGTAGCAGTGGGACACGAAGGCGTATTCAAGATCAAAAACGACGTAATGATGCTCAAAGTCGAAGACAGCGATAAAAAGACCAGATCGTATCGAGTGGTTTCTGTGAATCCAACTGACGCAAGCAATCAGGCTCAAAATCCACCGAATAAGCAGTCGGACAAGCCTTAGGCAGATCACGTCGACTCGAGATTCACGCCAACGGACTGCGGGCAAGTGTTGGAACGACGCGGTATAAAAGGGCGCCCCAATCTGAGAATGGTTTGAGTATTCCGCTTGAACCGTCTGCAGAAAGACGCGCCCTTTTATTCTGCTTCGTCTTCCCGGAAACTAGTGGATTACTTCGATTGAGCGAATGATTATCAAAATGTGGGATGATATTTTTAGTAGGTGTAACGATTCTTGACGCCGTGTCATCTAATCCATGTGGGAGATTATTGTGAAATGAAATGCTTAAGCCGGCTGGAGGACGAAATCTCTTCGTGGCAAAACGTCTCCGTCCACACGCATAGCCGAGGGGGCAAGGAATTTAAGTTCGGAAAAGCGGAGATCGGGCATGTGCACGGGAACGGGACCGTGGATATTCCGTTTCCACGCGCTGTTCGCGACGCGCTTGTGGAGGAAGGCCAAGCCGAAGAACACCGTTGGGTCCCTGACTCCGGCTGGGCGACTTTTAGAGTTCGCAATGAAGCGGACGTCCAACACGCTCTGGAATTGATGCGAATCTCTTACCTGCGTTACGCATTGAAGGCGGCTTCTGATCCCCGCCAGTTACTGAAGCAGGAGTGCGAGTCCCTGCACCTCAGTCCACGATTTATTTCCCTGCTGGAAATATTCGCTCCATCTGCTGCCTAATTTTCAAGAAGAGCATCGGCATGACCCACAGCCTGAAGTTTACGCTGCTCAATTTCCTGATGAAGGACCTGCGCGCGCTCCAGCGCCACGGAAATGCTCGGGCTGATGTTCCCTGCGCCGACATGCTCTTCAAATTCGGCCTGATGCATCAGGCGGGCGGGTTGCTCGCGCGCTCCGCACAGAATGAGGCCGCGGCCGGAGTCGTGCACCGCATCCGCCAGCTCTTCGAGGGCCTGCAATCCGGTGGCGTCGATGGCCGTCATGTTGCGCAGTCGCAGCACAACGATGGCAGGCAGCGTCGGAATTTGGCGGATCACTTCTTCGATCTTATCGGTGGCGCCAAAAAGAAATGGTCCGTGGATGCGGAAGATGGTCACGTAAGGCGGAATTTCCTTGTGCTGCAGGATGTGCACTTGGCCTTCGCGTAGATACTCATCGGTGACTTGCGACACTGTCGTTGTGGCCGTAACTTTGCGAATGTAGACCAGCGCCGCCAGGATCATTCCCGCTTCGACCGCCACCGTCAAATCCGCGAATACCGTGAGCAGAGAAAGTAACCAGCCAGGTGCCGATTTCCAGAGGCGAAAGTTTCAGCAGTTCCGGAATTTCCCGCCATTCCCCCATGTTGTAGGAAACCACGAACAGAATCGCCGCCAGCACCGAAAGCGGAATGAATCGCGCCAGCGGAGCGGCGAACAACACGATCGCCAGCAGCGTCAGCGCATGAATCATTCCCGAGACCGGCGTCTTGGCGCCGGAGCGGATGTTGGTGGCCGTTCGCGCAATCGCTCCGGTGGCGGGCAGGCCGCCAAAAAGCGGAGACATGATGTTGGCGATGCCCTGGCCCACCAGTTCCACGTTTGGATTGTGCTTGGTGCCGCTCATGCGGTCGGAAACCACAGCGGACATCAGCGATTCGATCGCGCCCAGCATGGCCACGGTGATGGCCGGAGAAATCAGCGGGCGCAGCAGATCGACGCGGAAGTGAGGAATCCTGAGTCCCGGGAAGCCGGAAGGAATGCCGCCGAAGCGCGTTCCGATCGTCTCCACGGGCAACTTCAGCAACACCACCAGCGCGGTGCCCACAAAGAGCGCCACGATGTATCCCGGGACGCGCTTCACAAAGCGCATGAAAATGAGAATTACGATCAGGGCGAAAACGCCCAGGCCCGTTTCCAAAGGGGAAAGCGTGTGAAAATTTCGCGCCAGAATTTCCATGCGCGCCAGAAATTCTCCGGGAACTTTGTCAACCTTGAGGCCGAAGAAATCCTTGATCTGCGTGCTGGCGATAATCACGGCGATGCCGTTCGTGAATCCCACAACGACAGGGCGTGGAATATATTTCACGGCCGTGCCCAGGCCGGTGATGCCCAGAATGACGAGCAACACGCCGGCCATCAGCGTGCACATGAACAAGCCGTCCAGGCCGTAGCGCGCGACAATGCCGTAGACCACCACGACGAATGCGCCCGTGGGTCCGCCGATTTGAGTGGTCGATCCGCCCAGCGCGGAAATCAGGAACCCGGCGACGATGGCGCAATACAATCCCGCCTGCGGCGCAACGCCCGAGGCAATCGCAAAGGCCATCGCCAGCGGCAGTGCCACGAGCCCTACCGTGACTCCCGAGAGAGAATCGGCGGCAAATTTCTGCCAGTTATAATCCTGCAAACAGGTAATCGATCTGGGCAGCCAGTCTTGCATGTTCTTTTCCATGAGGAAGTTTTTTTCACGAAGCTCTTAGCTTCGTAATGGCAGGCCTTCATTATAGCTTGGAAAGATAAAGTGTGCAGGTTTCAGGCCCGGAAGTTTCGTGTGGGAAAACTGACTTAGATAGGACCGGTGGCCCATGCTTCCGCGAGTTAGGCTGGGTCCTTGATAGGACCCAGCCTCACAAGCGAAGACTACTTTGCTCCTGTGGTCCAAAAGCCCAGATCTGCGGTGGGACTGACCTTTGGTCCCCTTTTTTCACCGTATTCGCTTTAGTCTAAATTATGTACCGGCGCCGCCGATCGTTGTGCCTCTGTCCATGGCTTGTCACGGTGCTTAAATCTATTCGGGCACGGCATAAAACCACACTTGCGCGGGTTCCAATCCCTGCGCTGGCACACCGACGTACAGGCTCGTCCCAAAGAAGATGCCGGTGCGCACACCTATCGTTGAGGGGATATTTGTAATCGCCGAATAGTGGTCCGGGTCATTCTGTTGGATCGCGGTGATATAGCCGTTGGCTCCGAGGGCATAGATTCGCTTGCGATCCGCGTCATAAAAGCCATCGTCGCAGTTGCCCCCGATGGGAACTTTGGCAACTTGCTTTCCATTGTCGGTATTAAGTACGACCACCATCGGAGGTCTCCGGGTGAAGACGAACAGCCGGTGGTTGTCTTCATCGAGCGACATGGGATAGTTTGCTTTGATTCCATCGAGGGTCCATTTGGTAAGTGCGCCGGTTTTGCGGTCAATTACGTTAACGATACTGTCGTCATCCGGAACGTTGGCAAAAACGCGGGACCCCTTCTTTTCCAACTGGAACGACTCGGTGTGACCGCCGCTTCCCTTGAGGTCCTTGCTGACGTGCATTTCCGTCGCCGCATCAATCATGGCAATGCCGCCGACGATGCCTACATACACCCGCTTGGTTGTCTCGTCATACCGAAGGTTGTCCGTATCCGCTTCTTCGCCAAGCGGGATACTCTTGCGAAGCGCCCACGTCTTACCGTCATAGACATTGACCATGCCAGTTGCCGCGTTGGCCACGAAGAGCTTGTTGAATTCCGGAACGAACAGTACACCCTGAGGCTCGTTTAACCCCTTGATAGTCTGGATTACCTTGCCCTCAAAAGTATTGATCACCTCCACTGTATTGTTTCCAAGCGCGGCAAAAATCAGCAGCCGCTTTTTGGGGTACGCCGTGAAGTGATCGATGCGGCCGGAAACACCCGGCACAGGGATTCGCTGATCGAGTTGAAGTGGCGCAAGTTCGCTTTGGTCGCCGCCTTGGGCCCCGACTGGCGAGCTGCGAAACGAGAACAATAGAGCAATGGCGGCAAGCGCGAACAGACCCACTCTTGCAATTCGCATCTTCATATACTTCCTCCTGTCAGATTTGCTTCTCAATTTGCTTTCAACGGAACAACGAAACTCGGGAAATTCAACTGGATAGGTCCGCTTGCTCCAAAGCGCCGTTGGGATAGAACTTGAAAGTCATCTTCGGTTGCTTCTGACAAACGCTTCATGGCTGTGGCTCAAACTCCAAAATGGCCGCTACCTCTTTGTCGTTGGCCGCAGCGGCGACGTAGTACCGGTTCAACTCCGGGCACCAAAATGCAGTACCGGCAAAAGTTCTCGTGGGAATCTTGCCGATCTGCGTGTAGTGGTCCGCATCCTGCTGCTGATACACGAATACGTAGCCGACATCGGCATCCCGGCCACCCGATATGTACACGCGCTTGCGCACCGCGTCATAATAGACGCCGTCCATTCCTTCGACAGTCGGCAGGCTCATGATTTCTTTACCCGTCGTTGAATCCATCACGGTCAAGGTCGGCGGCATGCGCGTTCCGATCAGCAGGCGATGATTCTTTTCATCGAAAGCTCCGTCGCCCGGGCGCTGACTGCTGACCTGCCATGCAGAAACCATGGCGCGCTTTTTTGTGTCAATCACTTGGACCTTGCTGGCGATATTGTCGAAAACAAATAACGTCTGGCCTGATTTATCCATCAGAATTTCAGCCGCGCGTAGTCCCACATCGATGTCGGCAATGTGCTTGTTTGTCTTTGTATCGATGATGCCAACTTCTCCTTTGTCTTTATTCGCCACCCTTCCGCCGTAACCGACATAAATGAGTCCGGTGTGCGGATCGTAAGTGACGCGGTTGGGGCCCAGGTCCAGCTGGATGGTATCGAGAAGCTCAAGCGTATCCCCGCGAAAAACCCGCACCACGCCGTCGTCGTTGCTCGCCACAAACACTTTGTTGAGGGAGGGAATATATGCAATGCCTTGCGGTGCTTTGAACCCAGGAATGCTGCGGCTCCATTTTCCTTCCTTTAGATCCACTACTTCCAGCGTGCCGTTTTCCAATCCTGCGACGAAGAGGCGCTTTCCTTTCAAATCCACGTCCATATGATCGATGCGACCCTTGACGTTCGGCAGCGTTATCGTTCGTACCAGGCGAAGGGGTTCTTTGTCCTGCTGCGGGGGATTCGCTGCAACGCGGGAACCGGTTATGCCAGCGAACGTGATCAGACCGATCACAAATAGCTTTTTCATCGAATTCACCTCGCGCAATCGAAAGCTTCCTGAATAGGTCAAGTTCCTCGTCGGAAGACCACTTTACTTCTGAGGCTCGAATTCCATGATGGCGGCGTCTTCCTTGTCGCTGGCAGGTGCCGCCACGTATAGCCGATTCCACTCCGGCACCCATAGCGAGGTTCCGGCGCTGGCGGCCGTGGGAATCTTGCTTACCAATTCGTATCGATCGGGGCCCTTTTGCTGGTAGACATACACAAAACCCACATCGGTCCCTCTTCCCCCGGAAGCATAAATGCGATGATTTCGCGCGTCGTACCAAAGATCGTCAATCCCGGCGATTCCTTCCACCTGGCTGATCTGTTTGCCGGAGACGGTATCGAATACGGTCAGTATTGGCGGGGTACGAGAGCCGGCAAAAAGACGATGATCTTTTTCATCGACTGCAAGCGACACATTGCCTTGAACTCCGGTCACGGGCCAGGTGGCAACCTGTTGACGTTTCTCTCGGTCCACGACACCAAGATTGGTCGCACCCGCAAGCGTCAAGAATATCCGGGGGCTACTCTTATCGAACTTAATGCCGCCGGGTCGAGCGTCCGTCTTGATGTCTTCAGCGTGCTTGTTGGTGCGCGTGTCGATCACCGCAAGGGCCCCGGATTTTGCGTCGCCGACTCCAACGTAAAGATATTTCGTGGCCGGATCGTAACCTACGTGGTCCGCGTCGGGTCCGACCGCCAGGCTATCAATCAATTTCAGCGTGGTCGAATCGAAAATTTTTAAGGTGCCGTCCGTCCCGTTTGCCACGAAAAGTTTATTGAAGCTCGCCGAGTAGAAAACCCCTTGCGGTTTGCTCTGACCAGGGATGCTCGCGACTCGCTTGTTCGTATTGAGGTCCACGACCTCGATCGTATTTTGATCGTCACCGAGCGCCGCAACAAAAAGGCGTTTCCCTTTCAAATCCGCGGCGGAGTGGTCCAGCCGACCTTTCACGTTGGGCATGGGGATTTTTTGAAGAAGCTTTAGCGGGGCAGTAGTTTGACTGTGCGCGCGGCCGACGATTCCCGCGAGCAATAAAAGGAGTAACGCAATCTGCTTTTTCATTTTGCACCCAGTCAGAGAAGAGTTGCTTATTCCGTTCAATGGGCCCGGGCCGGAGTAATCACTCCATGATTCGTGCCTGCTCGAAAATTGTCTTTGAAGTAGAGAAGCCTTTGCGCCGAAGTCTATTGTGGCAATCTGAAAATCTCCTGAAATACTTTACCAGATCAGTTTGAGCGCAAACTGAATCTGGCGGGAAGTCGTTTGTGTCGAATCAATGAGCCCTGCGCTTTGAATGGGCTGTCCATTCTGATCGAAAACCGCGAGGTTGTCGGTGGGCGAACCGAAATTCGCGCGGTTGAAAATATTGAATATTTCGGCCCGAAATTGTGCATTGAAACTTTCCGAGATGCGCCGGATATAGTTGTTCTTGAAGACGGAAAAGTCAAGCTTGGAGAGTCCCGGACCGATGACGATATTGCGGCCCATGTTACCGCGCAGATTCGCGCACGTGCCGGCGATGCCGGCGCTTCCTGGGCCCTGGCCAAATGGCTGGCACTGGGAGGCGATGGCGGGCGTCGATTGCGGCAAAATAAAGCAATTCGGATTGATGTAGATGGGACCGTTTGGATCTTTCTTGAAATTGTTGTTCACTAACTTGCAGCCAGGCTTAATGCTTGGCAGTTCACCGGTTTCGTCTAGTTTAGTGCCCGCCGGATCGCCTCCAAGGATCGGAGTGAAGGGTTGTCCTGTGCTGGCCTTGTACAGAGCGACGAGTTGCCACCCGCCGAAAACCAACATCGGAAGCTTCGAACCCTTTGACGGTCCCGGCACATCCCACGTAGCGCTCAAGACCAGGGTTTGCGCAACATTGAAGTCTGAGAGGCCGCGGGTGGTTCGCTGGTCGAAGAATATCTGATTGAATATGCCGTTCGGAAAGGCGTCATCCGCTTCCGTGGCCGAAAGAGTATCAATGCTCTTTCCCCAGGTATACGCGCCGTGAAACGTGAAACCGTGGCTGGCGCGCTTGGCCAAATCAACTTGCATGGCATCGTAGAAGGAGTTTGCCTGCCAGAGAGTGCCATTCACCCGTCCATAGTTTGGGTTAACCTTGGAACTTGCTATGGGATTCAGCTGCGTGCCGGTCGAGAGGAACCCAGACTGGCACGAGTCACCCTTTCCGTCCGGTCCACAAGGCCACAGATAACCGGCTGGAGAAAGCGTGGGAAGAACCATATCGATGTTGTCAACGCGGTATGGCTGGTGAACACCCCTCGATCCCACGTAGCCGACGGTCAGCGCAAGGGTGGGTGTCAGCTCGCGGGCTACGCTCAAATTCCACTGCATCACGTAATTCCGCTTGGGATGTGGATCAGCATAATAGGCGGACCCGGATGACAAGTCATTCTTGAACTGCTCAAACGCGCCGGAAGGGAAGGTTCCGGGCTGGATATTTTCCGCAACGATATTCAAGAAATAGGGCAGGGCCCGCTGGAAGGTGAGAGTAAATTCGTATGGCAACGGCAATACGTCAAAGATGCCAAATCCACCACGAAAAAGCGTTTTGCCTTCGCGAGGGTTCCAGGCGAATCCGAGTCGCGGCTCAAAATTTCGCAGCGTGGGGTTCGAGAACAACGGCCCTGTGCCGGAACAACCCGGGGTTGATACACCGCAGAACGGGAGCGGATCGCTCAAATTGTGAAGCACAGTCGTCAACCCGTGAGCCTCGGTCGGAACCGTCACCATTTCGTAACGCAAACCCGCATTGAAAGTCAGCGTCTTCTGAATACGGATATCATCCTGCACATACGCACCGAACAATGTTTGCCGCAATCCGATATCGGGCAGCGTAAGAGTGCTGTTCCCCGCAAATGAGGATGGCTGGTTGGTCAGGAATTGTGCCAAGGAATCATAGCGAAACGACCCGTCGGCGATGCCCGTTGATATCTGGGTGGATTGCATGCGTTCGACTTCGGCGCCGAACTTCACAGAATGCCTGCCACGTGTGAGAACGGCGTCGTCCCCTCCCTGATACGAATTCCAGAACATAGATCTGCTGGAACCAAGCAGTCCCGACGGTGTCGGAGCGCCCAGGAAATCCGTAAGCCCCGGTATCAGCGTGATACGCCCTGCGAATCCCCCCGGCAAAAAGGCGTAGCTGGGATCGGACATCAGAGGATTTAAGACTCTATCAACTTTTCCAATAATTCCCACGGCCCGGCTGAATCCCACGCGAGCGGCATTCAGTAAGCTGGGGCTGAAAATGTGCTGCTCATGGATGGAGGCAGCCATGCGGCTCGAGACGACGTCTGAAAATAATTCGCCAAAAGTTCCCGGCTGCACCGTTTTCGAGTTGTCGCGTATATATGTCGCGTAGACACTGTCGCTGTCCGAAAATTTATGATCCAGCCGAATCGTAAAATAATTCTCGGCGGTCACGTCCTGCGCGGAGAAAGAAAAGACACCGGTATTTCCATCCGGCTGCAATTGCCCGTTCGGCAATGGGTAAAATGCAGCCAAAAAGGATGGATGCTGCGGTGTGCTGACCGCAGTGAAGTTATCAACGCAGAATCCCGCCTGCCCCGGCGCCAGATTAGTCTGCGGCGGGAGATTTGGGGAATTCGGGCATGGGCCAGTCCAGGGGCCGCTCGTTGGGTTGCCATCTGGGCCAAGCAGATTGCCGTTAGCATCATGCAAGATTCCCAGGCGCGCATTCGCGGAGGGAACGGTATTGACTGCGGTTACGCCGAGGGATTGGCGAAGCCCTTCGTAGTCACCAAAAATAAAAGTGCGGCCCTTCTGCATCGGCAATCCGCCCGAACCGCCGAATTGATTGCGCTTGAATGGCGGGATCACTGCGGGATCGAAAAAGTTACGGGCGTCAAGCGCGCTATTCCGCAGAAATTCGTAAACAGAGCCGTGAAAGGAATTGCTACCGGTGCGGGTCACGACGTTGATCACGCCACCGGAAGTGCGGCCATACTCGGCTGGATAATTGCTGCCGAGAACCGAGACTTGTTCGACGGCGTCGATGCCCAGATTGTCGCCCAGCACGCTGCCCGGGGCTCCATTTGCATAGTCGTTGATACTTATGCCATCAAGCCGATAGCTGTTCTGATCCGGCCGCGATCCGGAGATGCTCACAGCTGCTCCAAATCCGCGATCGGTATTGCCGCCACCGCTTGCGCTGCCGTTCTGCACGGAGGAGACGCCTGCCTGCAGCGTTGCCAGCGCCGCCCAGTCTCGCCCATTGAGCGGCGTGTCACGCACGGTTGAGGCGTTGGCGCTTCCGCATGCCGCCGAGCAAGGCTCGCTGACCAGCGCGGGAGGCGCCGCTACGCGCACAATCTGCTGCGGGTCCCCCGGATGCATGGTGACGTTGAGGACGCGCTCGACGCCCGCGGTTACCGTAATTGGCGTCCAAAGCTGTGTGGTGAATCCATTGGACGAAACCGTCATTTCATAAATTCCGGCGGGCAGATCGGGAACATTGTACAGACCTGTCGGATTGGTGGTGGCGGTGCGAGCAAGTCCCGTGCTGGCCTCTTTCGCGGAGACGTGCACATCCGGCATCGCCGCTCCGGATTCTCCGGTTACCGTGCCGGAAATCGATCCACCGGAGACTTGCGCATGCAATGGCACACCGGCGAATAACAGCAAGAGAAGAGTTGCAACGGTCCCTAGAAGTTTTTTCCGTCCGAGAATATTAAAAGAACTGAAAAAGTAATTACACAATCTATTCATTAGTTTGCCCCAAAGACTCTAACTTCGGCGTTCTGATTGCCCTGTTGTATTACTGCCACGCAGAGTTTCCCCAACTCGGGTACGAAAATTCCAGTTTTTGTGCCGGGCGGCGTCGGGATGCCGGCGATCTTGTGTTAGTGGTCCGCATCTTTTTGATGGAACACGTCGATGGACCAATATCCTATCCACTTAACCTGAATGGAACCTTAAGGCTTGCCGGAAATTCTACTCCATCCGCCACGGCGAAGTATTCGACCACTGTGCCATTGTTTTCGAGGCCCAATCCGGAGCCTTATCCATGTGGCACGAACTGCATGCATTGGGAATCTTATATTTATCCGTCATGCCGGGAGTGATAAAAGAAAAAGTGTGAGCGCGCACAAAAACTCCGGGAATTTCCGCCTCAATCTTTGGCATGTGGCAAGCCACACATGAGGAACCCGCCGAGCCATCCTTGTGATGCGTGTGCTCAGCAAGAGTGGCCTCACGCGGTCCGTTTCGCGACCCGGCCCCATGGCAGTCGAGACAAATTTCATTTACCGGCTTGCGCAGCTGCGCGTAATTTTTGGTCCCATGCACGTCGTGGCAATCGAAGCAGGTGACGCCGCGCCGGTACATCACACTCTGCACAAAATCATTTCCCTGCATGCGGTTCTTGTGCGCGGTGCCGTCGGGGAAGTGGGTAAAAGTCAATTCGCCAAGCTTGTGATCTTCCAATTGCCAGAAATCCCGCAGATTCAGCCCAACGCGATACCCAACCGGCCAGTCATAATATTTTCCCTCGATAGGATTGCTCAGCAGGCCGTCCCTGCGAATGGCACTGGATACAAGTGTCGCTGGCGCTGACGTAATCCATTCGGCTCGGATTCAAAATATTGGCACGCTCGGCGTGATCGACGTGTGCGCTTCCAGGACCATGGCAGCGCTCGCAGCCCACATTCCACTCGGCAACCTGCTTGGTCTGAATATTGTAGTCCACCGAATGGCAGCCATCGCAGGTTGGCCCCGTGGGCCGCTTCATGTTGTCGGGAGGATAGAACGGTTCCCACCAATCCCCGCCCTTCGGAACAAAATAGGGCTTCCAAACTTTATTAGTGACGTCCCACTGCGCGGGCTCGGGGAAATAGTCGTCGCCGATTTTTGTGAAATAGCGCTGTTTCCAAATGCTGCCGTAAACGAAAGCGACCTGGTCCTTCGTGAATTTCGGACTGACTTTATTTGTGGCGAGATCGGGAATGATAGCTTCGGGATGTTCCCGCGGATCGCGCACCACGTTTGCCATGGGAGTCTTCTTCCAACGCTCGTAGATCTCCGCATGGCATTTCTGGCAGGCTGCGGAACCCACGTAATGCGCCGAGGCGGAAGCTACCGCCTGTTGGGCAATTTCCCTGGGCGTCGATTGTGCGATGGAACGAACAAACAGAACCAGTTTCCAGGCGCTATTATCGTCCTGGCTGCCGTGAGGATTTCCCAGCGCCGGCATTCCCGTAAGCCGCACACCGTTTTGGATAATGTAGTGAATTTCTCCATCGCTTAGATTTTGCGTTTCCGCCCTGCGCAAATCGGGCGGGTGGGGATAAAGATTCTGTCCGATCCCCGACCGCCCGTCTCCATCCTTACCATGGCAACCGGCGCAATGGTTTGTGAAATCCTCACGCGATTCGTCAAGCAAGGCGGGATTCACAGTCCACGGATTTTTTTCATTTTTGGAGCTTTGCGGAATGCCCAGGTTTCGCACGGTCCGCGCCATGACTCTTTCAAGGGCGGACGGCTGGTCCGTCGCCCTGAATCCTCCGCGGATCACCGATGAGCCGTAAATGACTAGGCCGAGAGCAATTGCAAGCAGGATCAGGAGGACAATTTTAGGGGACTTCATAATCCACTCTTTCTGAAAACACCAGAAGTGGCTTGCGCAGAAAAGATAGCAAACCGCTGCCGTTATTGCGCAGCCGTTTCAAATGCAATGTCGATGCGAAGTCCGATTCCACTAGATGGATTGCTCTTGCTGACGCAATCAATCCTGCATCGTATAGATTCTTACTTCGGCGCTCGCCGTGGAGCTCGCCGAAACCGCCAGATAAAAGCGGTCAAAGCCTTTTCCCTGTCTCCCAAAGTATCCGGCCGTGCCCGCGCCCACAACAGTGGGAATCTTTGCTATCACACTGTAATGGTCGGGATCGCTCTGCTGATAGACCCAAATCTCGCCGGCGCGCCCGGGGACGTAAACTCGCTTGTGTTCGGGGCTGTAATACAAATCGTCCGTGTCCTGAACGGTGGGAACCGAGGCAACCACTTTCCCGGTGGTTGTGTCGACCACTGTGATCGTGGCCGGTTCGCGCGTGCCCACAATGATGCGGTGATCGGCTTCATCGAGAGCCATGGGAAAGTTCTGGCCAAGGGTGATTGGCCATCGAGTGAGTTCTTTCGTGGTCCGGTTGATGGCCACAATCTGTTTCAAATCCGGGACGTTCACGTAGATGTTCGGGCCGTTCTTTTCCAGTTGGAACGATTCGGGCTCGCCGCCAAGTTTGTAAACTTCATCGGTGCGCTTGTTGGTCATGGCATCAATCGCCGCGATCGCCGCGTTCTTTTCACTATCGCCGCAGCCGACGTAGACGCGCTTCGTCGCCGCGTCGTAACGCATATTGTCAGCGCCGCCCTCAAAATCCAGGGTGGCCTTGAGCTTGTATGAATCGGCGTCGTAGATATAGACCTTGCCTTTCTCGCTGGCAACGAACAGCTCGTTGGCTTCGGGAGAAAAGGTCACGCCTTGAGGATTCGGCACTCCAGTGATTTCGTGGGAACGGGCGCCTTGAAACTGATCGATGATTTCGACGGAATTGTTTCCCAGTCCAGAAACAAACACTTTTCCTTTGCCGGAAGCAAAATGGTCAAAACGTCCTTTCACGCTCTCCAGGGGAACGGTGGCGGTTAACACCAGGGGAGGCGCAACGGCGGCTGCGGGAGGCGCGCTCGGGGGAGCGGTTGTTTGATTACTCTGGCATGCCGTTAGGGTGATGAGCAGCGTCAGCAAAAATCCAATGCCAAAATGTTTTTTCATCTTATCTCCCAAACGAATTGAATTTCATCTGAAACAGGGCCGTCTTGCCTGAAGCTGGTCAGGGCTGCACTTCATATACCAGCACTTGTGCGGGCTGGCCTTGATATGGCGGCGCTGGTACGAACAAACGATTGAGCGCCGGCGAAAAAAAGGACGTGGCGGAGCCGGGCACGCTGTTCACTTTGGCGATGAGTGCGTAATGGTCCGAGTCGCGCCGTTCGAATACGCCGACCCTCCTTCCACGGCGGACATATAGATGCGTTTTCGCGCGGTGTCATACCACAAGTCATCGCTGCCATCGGGCGCTTCCACGCTGGTCACCACCTTGCCGGACTTGCTGTCCAGAACTACGAGCGCGGGCGGATTGCGCGAGGCAATGAAAAGGCGCTGATCTTTTTCATCGAAGGTCATTGGGAAAAGCGCCTTGAATCCCGGCACAGGCCATTTCTCCATGACCTTGCGATAGTTGGTATCCGCAATCGCAATGTACCCCAATTCGTTGATATTGACGAACACTCGAAACGAGTCGGGAGTGGTATCCACCTGGAACGATTCCGGATGAGCCTCCAGTCGAATTTCAGACAGAGGTTTACCGGCGGAGTTCAGAATGCGAAGAGCCGATGTCGCTCCCTCTCCATAGCCAAGCACGACGGTTCCACCGCCACCGCCATATCGCGGGTTCGTTGGGACGTATCTGAGGTTGTCAGCATTTTCAAGAGAAGGCATGCTTCGATCAAGTTCATAGGAAGTGCCGTCATAAATGTTCAAGAAGTCCGATTCTCCGTCAGCGACAAAAAGCAGATTGCTGTCCGGCGCATAGAGCGCTGCCTGCGCCATCGTGAATCCGGGAATGGAATGCAGAACTTTCCCCGCGGTTAAATCGACGACCTCCACGGTCCCGTTCCCCAGGTCGGGCAAAAAATATCGATTGCCCTTTACGTCCACGGACTGGTGGTCGATACGCCCTTCGAAACTGCTCGGCAAAGGAATCTTTTGCACAAGATTCAAGGGTTGCGGCCGCTCCTGTGCCTGCATTACCGTGAAACAAAATAATCCCGCCAGAAGAATCATCGCACTAGGTAGGCTTTTGAATTTCATGTGTTCTTCCGTGCCGCCGTGCCGCCAGTTATCGCACAATTTGTTCAGTTTCAAAAGAAAGAAGGAAATGGCCGCGCGCGCCCTTATGCGGCCAGCCTAGCTTCGCAACCTGAAAGAAACCTGAAGAAGAGCCGGCATTTCATTTCCTCTGCTTCGATGAGCGGTTTGGCGGGCGATTCATACGTTCCCTTTTCTTGTGCCGCCCAAAGAGCCTAGAATCTATGAATAGGGCGTTTCAGTACATTTTCAGGTTGCTGTGGTTCAATTGGGAGTGTGGTGGCCATGCACGTTCTGATTGTGGAAGACGAGAAGAAAATGGCGGAGCTGCTGAAAAAGGGGCTCGAGGAAGAAAACCATTCCGTCAGCCTGGCGTTTGACGGGCGCGACGCGCTGGAGATGGCCCAGGCGCTTGAGTACGACGCTATCGTGCTGGACTTGATGCTTCCAGGAATCGACGGCTATGAGGTGGCTCGGCGTTTGCGAAAGGGCGGCAACAAGACGCCAATCCTGGTGCTCACCGCGCGCGACACAGTACCGGACGTCGTCAAGGGGCTTGACATCGGCGCCGACGATTACATGACCAAGCCGTTTTCTTTCGAGGAATTCCTGGCCAGGCTTCGCGCGGTTTCGCGGAGGGGTTCGGCAGAGCGGCCAACTCTTTTGCAAGTGGGCGATCTAATCCTGAATCCCGCTGCACACATAGTTACGCGCCACGGCGAAGAGATTTCCCTGAGCCGCACGGAGTTTCGTTTGCTGGAATTTCTGATGCGGCGTGCCGGCCGAGTAGTCGCCAGAAACACCATCGTTCACTCGGTGTGGGATTCCAGCGATGACGTCGAGGAAAATACGCTGGACGCATTTATCAGTTTGCTGCGAAATAAAATTGACCGGGATCATAAGGTGAAGCTGATTCAAACCGTTCGCGGAACGGGATACACCATTCGGGACACCACCAAAGCATCATGATAACGCTTCCCATTCGGCTGCGGCTCACGGCATGGTATTTCGCGATACTCGCCGTGGTGCTGTGCGCATTTGGCGTGAGCGCGTATCTCGCCATGCGACACAGTATTCGCCGGACGGTGGACGAGGAGCTGCAAATTCGCGCCGAGGGCGTGCACCAGCTGATTGAGCGAAACGTTGAGAAAGGCGCAAAGGGCGATCTGCCCGAAGGGCTTCGGGAGCACACCGAACTGCGCGCCGGCGGGGCGCTCCTGCAGGTTTCCGATGAGCAGGGCAACTGGCTGTATCGCTCCACGGTCATGAGCGATTACGGGGTCCCGCGGCCTGCGGCTATCCCGCCACGAGTCACCGAGTATTTAGGCAGGGACGTCCCGCTGCGCATATGGAACCAAAAAGTGATCGTAGGGGGCGAGTCTTACCTCATCCAGTCCGCCTTTGAAATGGACGATTTCTACGAGGCGCTGGACCATTTCGAGTTGCTGCTTTTTATTTCCATTCCCACCCTGCTGCTGTGCGCCGCGGCTGGAGGCTATTGGATCAGCACGCGCGCCCTCGCGCCGGTGGACCAGATCACGCAAACGGCGCGCACCATCAGCGCGCAGAATTTGTCCAGCCGGCTGGTGGTGCCGCATACGGGCGACGAGTTGCAGCGGCTTTCGGAAACGGTCAACGGCATGCTCGATCGGCTAGAGACTGCGTTCAAGAAGATCACCCAATTCACGGCGGATGCTTCTCATGAATTGCGCACGCCGGTGGCCGTGATGCGAACTCGCGCGGAACTCTCCTTGCGCAAAGCGCGCACCGCGGAGGAATACCGCGACGTCATCGCCGAGGTCCTTGATGAACTTGAAAAAACTTCAGGGCTGATCGAGCAGCTGATGTTCCTGGCCCGGGCCGATTCGGGAGCGGAGACGCTTCACTTTGCGCCTACCAATGTTTCGGAAGTCTTGCACGAGGCCTGCTACCAGGGAAGCGCGCTGGCCGAAGCCAAGCAGATTGGTTTTCAGGAGCAAATCTCTCCCGAGCCAATGTGGATTCAGGGGGATGAAAGTTCCCTGCGCAGGCTTTTTTTGATCCTGATCGATAACGCCGTGAAATATACGCACCCGAGCGGAAAGATCGAAGTTTCCTTGCAGCGTAACGATGGCTACGCGCTGGCGCAGGTGCGAGACACGGGCATCGGCATAGCCGAAACGGATCTGCCAAATGTGTTTGAGCGTTTTTATCGCGCGGACAAGGCACGCACTCGCGATCTTGGCGGAGTGGGGCTTGGGCTATCGATCGGCCGCTGGATCACCGAGGTCCATTCCGGGACGATCGAAGTGCAAAGCACGCCGGGGCGTGGGTCGGTATTTCAGATTCGGCTTCCCATATCCTCATCATCCCCATCACCTAACAATGCTGGCAAAGTGGGCGCTTGAATTGATTTGCGGCAAGTTTCTCCTGCCCGGCACAGCCTGTATCCACACAGTCGCCCCCGAATAAAAATTCCTTGACATTATCTGTTATGCCGACCTACCCTCTGTCCATCTTTTGTAATTGGGTGCTGTCGAATTTCATTAAGTATTTAGTTGAATCTTTGAGCGAACATTTCATCGGATCAATGTATTACAACCAGATTCTCGCGGACGCGTGATATTGCGGCTGAGAAGTTGGTGCATTTTCATTGATCGATTTTGAGCGGTGGAATTGTTTGCAGGGGTGCGTTGGGTGTCCGAATCAGAATTCAATTCGAGTGGAATGAGAGGATCAGAAATGAATTCCTTAAATAATTGGTGTGGAAAGGCTGCAAAGTGGCTGTGTTGCGCGCTGGCCATCCTTTTGATCAGCGTTCCGGCTTTCTCGCAAGGCAGCGCGGGCCGCATTCTGGGAGCGGTTACAGACCAGAGCGGCGGAACAGTGGCGGGCGCCACGGTAAGCGTCATTGACACCGCCAGAGGCATTACCAAAACACTCATCACCGATGACGCTGGTGAGTACAACGCACCCAACCTGACTCCTGGTTCCTACACCGTTCGGGCAGAAGCCAAGGGCTTTAAAAGGCTTGAGCGCCAGAATGTCGATGTCGGGGTCGGCAAAGAAGTTCGAGTCGACCTAATCGTTCAGCCCGGCGAGCAGGAACAGACAGTCACCGTCACCGAGGCGGTGCCCCTGGTCGAAACGACCAACGCAACCTTGGGCGGCACGCTCGATAACGCCGACATCGTTGACATGCCTTTGAATGGCCGCAATTATCAAAACCTTTTGGGCCTTCGCCCCGGCGTCATGACTCAAGTCGGCGGCGGCCCCTGGACCCAGAGCACCAATGGCGTCCGTCCTGACGAGTCCGTCTGGATGATCGACGGCGTCATCAACCACAATTTCTTTGACGCGCGCCCCATCGCCGGCATGCCCAGCCCCATCACGGACGGTGCCACGATTCTTCCGATCGACTCCATCCAGGAATTTAACCTGATGGAAAACCCCAAGGCCGAATACGGCTGGGATCCAGGCGCCGTGGTTAACGTCGGTATCCGCTCGGGTTCCAACAATCTGCACGGCACGGCTTACGGCTTCTATCGCAGTTCCAATTGGGACGCGCGCAACTTCTGGAACCCCGCGCCCTCCGGCGGAACTTGCTCAATAGGCGCGCTGATTGCCTGCGATAAACCAGCTGTGCAATTGAAACAGTTCGGGGCGTCTGTTGGCGGCCCGATCATCAAGGACAAACTCTTCTTCTTCGGTAACTTCGAAGCCCTGCATGATTTGATCGGCAACGCCTTTGGCACGGGTGGCGTTCCCTCTACCGGAGCTTCGACCGGCAATGTGAATCTCAATTTTGCAGCTGCTCTCCAGGCTGTAGTTAACGCCGGCGTTACGCCGAGTGCGGTCAGCGAATCAATGGCCGGTTGCACCGTTACTGGTGCTGCCCCGAATGCAGTGGCCAATTGCGTGGGCGGTCTTTTCCCGCATCAGACCGGTAACAGCTACGTCAGCACCATTCCCAACATCAACAACAGCAACAATGGCGTCGGAAAAATCGACTACCACATCAATGACAAGAATACGTTGAATGGTGTCTTGATCGTCGGCAACTACGTTGGAAACGGAGAAGACCGCGGTTTCATCAACCAAGCATTCTCAAACGGTTTTATTATTGACACTTGGACAGCCTCCGGAAACTGGGATTACACACCCAATTCGAACATGGTGAACGAAGTCCGTTTTGGCTATAACCGTATGGCTTTCCTTACAACCAGCGGCGACGCCGGAACCTCAATTCCCGGCCTGAGCACGGGACTGACGGTAGCCGGACTGCCAACGATTCAAATATCTAAACCGGGTGGATTATTTGCCCTTTATGGTACTTGGCACAACCGCCCGCAAGCTATCTCCCCAAACCCGTACTGGGATTTCCAGGATGGGTTTTCCTATTTGGCGGGGAAGCACAGTCTAAAGCTCGGTGCTGAGTATACGCACATCGAAGCGGATTCATGGATCCCGGATTATGGCCGGGGCCGCGTTAATTTCGGCACCGGCACGCTCCCTCAAGCTGCCTTCCTCTGCCCGCCCACCAATCCACCAAGCCCACCATCGTCCTGCTCATCAGGACTTGAAGGGTTTTTTGCGGGAAGTACAATTGGTGGAAAGGCTCTGGTCGGCGACCCAACTCGCAAGATGTTCAATAACTACATAGGGACCTATATCCAGGACGACTGGCGTGTTGCCCCGAAGATGACCATTAACCTGGGTCTTCGCTATGAATACTCTTCTCCAATTAAGGCACAAAACAATCTATGGGCCAACTTCGATCCGAATTCCCCGACGGGCCTCGATCAACAGGGCACAGCCGGAAATGACTCATTGTGGAAGCCGAATCGCGGCAACCTTTCGCCTCGCTTTGGATTCGCCTATGACATGAACGGCAAGGGAACGACCGTGGTCCGGGGCGGCGTTGGTGTGATGTACTCATCCTTTACAGCTGTGGAATGGATGAATCAAAACCAATTCCAGAATACATCATCGGTCAGCCTTGCGGCGAACCCGACGGCTGCTACCTACGTCACCTGCACGGGAACTTGCCTCACCTCCGTTACGGGAGCTCCGACTCAAGTATCCGGGACCGGCACAATCGCTGTCGCACCATTTGCTTACTCGGCTAGCTCGCTCTGTTGGGATCATTCCACTGGGACTAACTGCCCCGCAGGCCAAACTACGGTTTTCCCAAAGAGTGCGAATATCCTTTGCGGCGATCACCTCACGTCGGCTAACCCTGCATTTGGCACAGACCCGGCCCAGTGCGCTCTCATGGGAGTCGACCCGAATCTCAAGACCCCCTACGTCATTAATTACAACCTGAGCGCCACGCACGCGTTTGGCAGCAACCTCTCTTTGGAGGTTGGTTACGTCGGCAACCACGGTGCGAGGCTAACCGGCTTTACGGATGTAAACGCACAAGCTCCCTCAGTCAGTGGCAACGGCGCCCGTCCGTACGCCTCCCGGTTCCCCTACTACAACTTCATCAATGTCATGTCAAACGACACCCGCTCCAACTACAATAGCTTGCAGGCGACCCTGACCAAGCGCATGTCACACGGCGTTTCCTTCACCGCTGGTTACACATACGCTCATGGCCTCGACAACGGCTCGCTCAATCGCTTCGGGCTGCTCCCACAGAACTCCCTGAATCCTCAAGGCGATTATGGGAACAGCGACTTCGACGTCCGCCACCGTTTGACTCTGACGGGAACATACAATATTCCCGGGATCAATGGCTTCGCCCAGGCCTTTAAAGGATGGCAGGTTAACGGCATCCTGACGCTGCAGAGTTCCCAGCCATGGCTAGTGAATGACTACGGAAACAACATCAGCGGTGCTGGCGATTCCACAGATCGATGGGATTTCTTCGGGAACCCCTCAGACTTCAAGGGAACATTCAATTCCATTCCCTTCTGTACGGGTCCGGCCGCTGGTGATTGCAGTGCGGCCAATGGTGTGACCGGTGCAACGCTTTGCTCCAGAACCTCAGCTGGGACGGGTCCTGGGGGCGCATGCGATGCAGCGACTTCAGCCGCCATGTGGGCAAAATGCACGGCAGTCGCTCCTAGTCTCTCCACGCTTGGGGCGTTCGGATGCTTCGTTTCTGGGAACTCGGTTATGGCTCCTCCCCCAGCCGGAACATTCGGCACGATGGGACGAAATATCTTCCGCGATTCAGGCTACAAAAACCTGGATCTATCCGTGTTCAAGACCTTCACCTGGAGAGAGCGGTTTTCCGCACAATTCAGGCTTGAGCTGTTCAATATTTTCAATCACCCCATTCCTGAAAATCCGTACGGAGCATCAAATGGCTCCAGCGGCGGAAACAACGATCCTTCTGCGGCCAGTGCCTTCGGCGGCGCAATCGGGACTCCTGACGTCGTAGCCGGAAACCCAGTTGTTGGTTCCGGAGACGCACGGGAAGTTCAGATTGGCGTCAAGTTCCAGTTCTAACTGGCTACTCATGCAGCCGGGAAATTCGGTCCGGCAACTTCGAGGGGGGCGGAACATCGCCCTCCTCGATTTATTTTTGATGGGCCCTATTCGCGGAAAGACGCTTCGAGGAATCTTCTGATAGAATCGGGTAGCTTCCGAGGCGCGGTCGCCAAGTGGTAAGGCAAAGGTCTGCAAAACCTTTATCGGCGGTTCGATCCCGCCCCGCGCCTCCAGATTTGCACTACAACATTTTGTCATTCTGTGCGAAGCGAAGAATCTCTCCTGGTCTTAAACGCTTGAAACGAAAGAGAGATTCTTCGCTTCGCTCAGAATGACAAAATAAACTGGTCTCCCGCATCCAGTAACTCTAGGCAAAAGCGCGCATTGACTTCGCTCCCATGTTTCAGTACCCTCGTACCGTGATTTCCAACGTCCAGAAGACCAAGCAGGCCTGCCTCTGTTGTACCTGCTGTACGTGTGTGTCTTCTGGTGCAGGGACTTAATACTCTAGAATCATAACGAGCACTTCTAGAATCCCACCGCCAGAACGAACTTGGCGGTGGGATTTTTTTTTGGGGCGCGTAGGCGCCCCGCAACGCAGCCTGATCAAGAATCGGGCAGAAGAGAGATGGCGGCCACCACAAGCCGAATGGAGCGCAAGGGCCAGACTAAGCGCGATGAATCGAACTTCAAAGTCCGCAATGGTTCGCAGCAAGAGCAATCCGGGCGGCGGGGGTGGCTCTTCTCCTCGCCTCCCTGGGGGTACCCACGCACGGAGCAGACAGCGACTCGCCCAAGCCGTCTGGGGCGCAGCCACGGGCAAATGGACCCGCAGTCCCGGCAATGCCGTCCGACGCCCCAAATGCAGCGCCAGCGACGCCCCGAGCCGCCTCTCGGGCGGGAAGCCCGGCATCCGTTCCTTCGCTCGAAAAAGTGATGGAGCTTTTGCAGGCGCAAGAAGAAGAGATCTCGACATTGAGAGCGGCTCTGCGCGACCAGCAGGAGCTTACCGCGCGCCTGGAAGCAAAATTCAGGCGCCGCCGGTGGTTCCGGGCCAATCTCCGCGGAAACCGCCGCGCCCGGAGCGCCCATGCCGGCGATCGGCGCTGCACAAACGGATCTGACCCAGAAAGTAGCGCAGCTCGAAAGCGATATGGGCAAGTCGCAAAGAAGCTTGGAGGAGCGCCTGAAGAGTTTCGGTCCCTTTTCATTCAGCGGAGACTTCCGGTTGCGCGCCGAGCCCACTTTCGGCAGGCCCTGTAGATCAATCGCAGGACCGCTTTCGGGAGCGAATCCGCCTGCGTTTCAATGCCGAGGCAAAGTTGAACGATCAGTTCCGAGGTGGCTTTTCGCTGGCGTCGGGCGACCTCAACAATCCCATCTCCACAAACCAGACCACGAATCAGTTTGACACGCGCAAACCCATCGAAATCGATCGCGTCTACGCCACCTACAACCCAGCTGGTTCCGTCCGCTTACGCTGACCGGCGGAAAATTTGCCTACCCGTGGTTCAACACGGAACTGGTTTGGGACAAGGATTTGAATCCCGAGGGCGCGGGCGAAACTCTTGCATTCAACGTGAAAACCCCTCTGCTTCAGAAAATCAGCAGTCGTCGGTTTCCAGTTGCCGTTCGCGGAAAACAAGAACACCGCGGCGAATAACAAGAGTCTCTACAACACCATGGTGTACGGCGAGCAGTTGCAAACGTTCTGGCAGCTGGGAGAGCCGCGTCAAGTTGAGCGCCTACGCAAGCTTTTACGATTGGAAATATGCCGATTCCATCGCGCTTTCCGTGACCACGGCGAATAGCGCCAGCCCGGACAATGGCTCTGCTGGCGCTGAGCAATAACTGGTGTGCAAAATTCCATCGCCACGGTGACGGTGACCAATCCGCTCACCGGCGCGAAGACAATTACGTCCGCGCAGTTTGCATCGAAGTTTGCCATTCTCGATTCGCTTACTCAAATTGACATTGCCACGCCTTCGCGAGCGCTGGCCCATCACTTTCATTGGCGATTTCGCGCAGAATACGCGCGCTTGCGAGAACATGCGCAACATTCCGGTTGCGGCCGTTTACTCGGCTCCGTGCGATCCTCACGCGCGCCACGGGTACTGGCTGGAGACCAGCGTTGGCCGCACCGACCAAAAAGGGAGACTGGCAATTCAGCTATACGCGAATCATGATCGAGCGCGAAGCGGTCATCGGCGCGTTCAACTACAGCGAAATTTTTCCGACCAACAACGTGGAGATTCACCGGCCCGAAATTTCTGTACCAGCTTTTTGACAATGTAACGCTGCAACTGAATGCATTGATCGGCAGGCCGCTGGTGACTGCGGGCAGTCCGCCCCGGTGCAGCCACTCTGGGAGCGATTGCAATTTGACGTGACGTACAAATTTTAGGTGGCGCAAAGTGAATTTTGTACATTTCGCAAATGGAAAAAGATAAAAGAAAGCTTCGGTTTCTCTGGCGGCCTTCTTGTTGATTGCCGGCTTCCGCCGTCCACGCGCAGCAGAAGCCGATCGTTATTCGCGTGGGCTATTTCCCGAATATCACGCATGCGCAGGCGCTGGTGGGACGCGCCAACGGCCAGTTTGAAAAGGCGCTGGGACCGGGCGTGCAGATCGAATGGAAAGCGTTCAATGCCGGGCCGTCCGCGATCGAGGCGCTCTTTGCCAACGCCATCGACCTCACCTATGTCGGACCGAATCCGACGGTGACGGGCTACGTTCGATCGCAGGGCGAAGCGGTGCGCGTGATTGCCGGAGCCGCCAGCGGCGGCGCTTCGCTGGTGGTGCGGCAAGGGCGCGGGAATTCAGAAGGCCGCGGATTTTCACGGCAAGAAAGTCGCCACGCCGCAGCAGGGCAACACGCAGGACGTGGCGCTGCGAGCCTGGCTGCGCGCCAACGGCCTGAAGCCGCGCGAAAAAGGCGGCGACGTTCAGGTCCTTCCCATCACCAATCCCGACCAGCTCACGCTTTTCCTGAAGGGCCAACTCGACGCGGCCTGGGCTCCGGAGCCCTGGGCCGCGCGCCTGGTTCACGAAGGCGGGCGGCACGCATTTTCCTCGATGAGCGCGACCTGTGGCCGAATCACCAGTTCGTTATCACGAACCTTGATTGTCAGTCCCAAATTTCTCAAGGAGCATCCGGACATCGTGAAAAATTTCCTGCGCGCGCACGTCGAGCTGACGGATTGGATCAACAAGAACGCCGGCGCAGGCAAAGCAGATCATGAACCAGCAACTGCAGAAAGAAACGGGAAAGCCTCTTGCGCCGGAAGTTCTGGACGACGCATTTTCCCGCATGCAGGTGACCTACGATCCGATTCGCTCGTCGCTCCTGAAATCCACGCAGCAGGCGTTTGACGAAGGTTTTCTGGGCAGAACGCAGCCGGATCTTTCGGGCTTGTACGATCTGACTCTTCTCAATGAAGTTCTTCGCGAAAAGAAGGCGAGACCAGTACAATGACGAACTACGTTTTAGACTTGATTCAACCGTTCGATTGCCGGGGGCCGAGTGCTGCCTGAACACGAAGAGCTGTCGGAGCACGCTGAAACCGGGCAAGAACGCCTCCGCTGAACGTCACGGACCTGCAGCACACAGCCGCAGCCTTCGCGAAGAGAAAGCATCGCGCTGAGCGGAGTTTTCCGCAGCTACGCCAATTCGCGCGGCTCCTTCACTCCCGCGCTGCAGAATATCGATCTCGAAATCGAGCAGGGCGAATTCGTCTGCATCGTCGGGCCCTCCGGCTGCGGGAAATCGACGCTGCTGCACTTGCTGGCCGGCCTCGACCGCCCCACCACGGGAGAAATTACCGTGGATGGCAGTCCCGTAAAGGGTCCCGGCACGGATCGAATTCTGCTTTTTCAGGAACTGGGACTGTTTCCCGTGGCTGACGGTCCGGCAAAACGTGGAATTCGGCTTGAAGATGGCGGGCGTATCGAAGATGAAAGGAACGATCGCGCGCGAGTATTTCCTGCGCATGGTTCACCTTTCGCATTTTGAGGATCACTACATCCACCAGCTTTCCGGCGGCATGAAGCAGCGCGTGGCCCTGGCGCGATCGCTGGCGCTGCGTCCGAAAATTCTGCTGATGGACGAACCGTTCGCCGCGCTGGACGCACAAACGCGCGACATGCTGCACGATGAGCTGGAACGCATCTGGAAAGAAACTTCGCCGACCATCGTGTTCGTCACGCACAACGTGCGCGAAGCCGTGCGCCTGGGCGATCGCGTCCTGCTGATGAGCTTCCGCCCGGGCCGCATCAAGAAACAGTTTCAGGTCACTCTGAAGCGCCCGCGGCACGTCGAGGATTCCGACGTCGCCTACTTGTCCAAGGAAATTCTCGGACAGCTTCGGGAAGAAATCGATCGATCCTTTAATGCGGAGTATTCCCGTGAAGAAAAGCGTTAACCAGATTGATTTTTGCCGCGGGCGTGCTGGTGGTATGGGAAGCCCTCGCGCTTGCTGAAGATTTGGCCGCCCTATCTGTTCCCCACGCCGCACGGAGTCGGCGCAATCTCTGTGGGATGGTTTCAAGGATCACAGCCTCTTGATCGGCATTGGCGTCAGCCTGCGCCGGGTCGTGATCGGATACGTCATTTCCGTGGTGCTTGGGAATTCTTCTGGGAATGCTGCTGGCCTCGAACAAGTTTCTGGAAGACACGCTGGGACGCGTGATTCTGAGCCTGCAGAGCCTGCCGAGCGCTTGCTGGGTGCCGCTCGCGCTGCTGTGGTTTGGCTTGAGCGAGACGGCGATTATTTTCGTGACGATCACGGGTTCCCTGCTGGCGGTGACGCAGGCGACCAAGGCCGGATTCGACAACGTGCCGCGCATTCTGTCCATGGCCGGCCGCAATCTGGGCGCAAAGGGGCCGCAAATGTTCTGGCACGTGCTGCTGCCGGCGAGCCTGCCGTACCTGGTGGATGGTCTGAGGCAAGGCTGGGCATTTGCGTGGCGCTCGCTGATCACCGGCGAAATGATTTACATTTCGCTGGGCCTGGGCCAACTTCTGATGGCCGGCCGCGATTTGAATGACATCAATCTGGTCGTCGCCGTGATGGCCCTGATCGCCCTGCTCGGATACGTCGTGGATGGCGTGGTGTTCCGCAGGCTCGATGCTTCGGTCCGGAGCAAGTGGGGAATGGATGTGGCGGCTTCCAGTTAGATCGTGATTCTGCCCTGTGCCGTGTTCTCTTTGACAGCCTGCGTGCCCCTTCTTGTCATTCCGAGCGAAGCGAGGAATCTCTCTTCGGTTTAGGCCCACGAAAAGAAAGAGAAATTCCTCGCTTCGCTCGGAATGACAAAATTAGTTTCCGATCTGCGGAGAAAGTTAAGAGGTGCGAGCAACGCCATTGCCGCGCCGGTCAGCATTGATCAGAAGCATCCCCACCAACCCAAACGCGAGCGAGAGCGCGAAATTTCCAATCCAGACCCTTCGCCCGCTCATCCCGGCCAGCAGCATTTCAAGCAGCGTAGCAGGCAGCGCCCAACCGAGGGCCAGCATCCACAGGCCGGGGATCCGTTGCGCGAAGCACTTCCAGGCTGCCATGCCAATCAACAATCCCGCGGGCAAAAAAATGAGAGTCTCGTACACAATTACATATGCCTGCAAATCCACGGCCTGGATATGGCCGAACCTGTGCCTGAGACTGGCTCCTGGACTGAGGCGATACGTTTGCGGCACGGGCACCCCATCCAAATAGATGAACGCATCCGATCCGTCGTAAGAGGCCACGATGTCCCGCTGCTTGCCCGCCTCAAAAGCGCCGGTGATGAACCAGGCAAGTTCCGATCGCCTCACCGAAAGTGGATCGCGAAACCAGAACACCAGGTAATCTCCTTCCTCTCGCACGTGGAAATTTACGTTATTTTCGGATTGCGAGAGGGAAACGATGTAACCGCTCGAGTCTTCGAAGGCCTCGGGAGGGCGGACAACCAGGTGGACCGTAAACTGATTGGACTTCATGATCTCTCGTGTGAGATTTTCGACTGGAATTCGTGAGCTCAGCCACGATGGAGAATCCGATTCGGATATGTCACGATTGTGGATTTGTGACCGCGCTGAAATTCTCTGAAGCGGCGGCAATAAATTTGCCAGATCACGGTACGGAGGCGAATCCGTGAAGACATAGGATCCGAGCAGGCCCGCATTTATGTCGTTTCCGGTTGTCCCATTTTTTAATGCTTGAACCGTCTGCTCCGATAGTGCGCGATTCCAGATTTGCAAGCGAGAGACTTGCCCCTTCCAAAGATGCTGGCTTGAGGCGTCATTCCCAACGAAGAGCGAGCATTGCGGGTCCCAATTGCTCAAGCGCGTTTGATTTTGTAAGGGAACGGAAATGCCAAACCAGACCGCGAAATAGACAAACAACAGCAAGGCGGCCCGGCGGGGCGAAAGCCAGGTTTCGAATAGAGATTCGCATTTGGACGCGGCCACCAGCAGAGCGCCGCCGCAGAGCTCAAACAGAAGGAAACCAACGAGCGATCCGCTGGTATTGGAAAACACGTCCATCCAACCCGAATCGCGTTCAGGAATATAAAACTGAATCACTTCCACCATGTAAGAGGTGAGAGCACCGAGGATGAGGGCCACTAGAAACGCAGCCCATCGACTGTTTCCCCTCTTACGCACTTGAGCGGAAAGACCAAATCCGAAGGGAATGAACAGGAGAATATTCAGGAACAAATCAAGAAAATTCGAATTCTTCACCGAAGTTGCCAATAGAAATGGGTACATGTGAAAAATGGTGGTTACTGAAAAGTCGAACCGAAAGGGAAACAGAGTCAGATAGACAATGCCCAGCAGAGAGAGCAGCAGGATTCGATTTGACCACTCCATGCTTACTTGGCGATGCGCGAGATCTTGATTGGTCATATTTCCAGCAAAGAATAGCGAATACCGTCAAAATGTCAGTCTAGCATAGTGCCGCAGCCGTCATTCCGCGCCGGACCACACGCAGTTTCCTAGTCCATTTCCCTCATTTTTTTTGTTCCATCGGGTTATAAGCCACGCTGCTTTCCTGCACCGGTCAACTGTCCCTGCGTGAAGGAAAACTTCCCCTTCGTGTTCTCTAGGACAGTTCCGATGCCTGTCCCACGTTTGTTCCCTGGACCAGTAGAGGCCATTGCAATGCGAAACCTAAGCTGAATTTGCCATGAGCGCACACACAAATTTTCAAACTCACTCACAAGTTGTATCCAACCGGCGACCTCTTCTTAGCGCTTTCGCGCTGATCATCACAACTCTCACGGCGATGTCGCTGGCGGGCTGCGTGGGTCTCACAGGCGCGGGCACACCGACCAGCAAAACAGCGTCCAGCACTTCCTCTTCTTCAGGCACGCTGGCGGCAAGCAGCACCAGCCTGACGTTTGGAAATGTGGTTGATGGTTCGACCAGCCCGCAGACCCTGACGCTCAGCAACACAGGCACGGCCTCCGTCACGATTTCACAGGCCACAGTGGCGGGCGCGGGATTCAGCGTTGTCGGTGGCATGTCTTCCGTGGCCATTGCCGCCGGACAGAATCACGCATTCCAGGTGCAATTTGCCCCTACGAGCGCAGGGGTCGTTTCCGGCAGCATCGTTGTCGCGAGTGACGCGACAAATTCTTCTCTGGGTATCTCTCTCAGCGGAACCGGGGTATCGGGTCTGGCCATTGCAACGCAGCCGGAGAGCCAGAGCGTGGTCACTGGACAAACCGCAAAGTTCTCCGTAGCGGCGACAGGCACCGGGACCCTGACGTATCAATGGAAGAAGGGAGGGACGGCAATCAGCGGCGCGACTGGGGCTTCCTACACCACGCCAGCGACGACAACTTCGGATAATGGCGCACAATTTACCGTCACCGTAACGGATAACAATGGCAGCATCACCAGCAATCCCGCGACGCTTACAGTGACTGGGGCCGCTACCGCGCCATCCATTACAGCGCAGCCGGCAAGCAAGACCGTCACCGCTGGACAAGCGGCGACTTTCAGTGTCACGGCCACCGGCACTGCAACTCTTACCTATCAATGGAAGAAGGGCGGGACGGCAATTAGCGGCGCAACTTCGGCCACCTACACGACTCCGGCGACGAGCGCATCGGACAACAATGCGCAGTTCACTGTTACCGTAACCAACAGCGTTTCGAGCGTGACCAGCTCAGCCGCCACGCTGACCGTCAATGTTCCTCCCGCGATTTCAGCGCAGCCTGCGAGCAAGTCCGTGACGGTCGGACAAACATCCACATTCAGCGTGACTGCAGCGGGAACGGGAACGCTGACCTATCAATGGAAGAAGAACGGCACGGCCATCAGCGGCGCGAACGCGGCGTCCTATACGACTCCGGCCGCCGCCAGCACAGACAATGGCGCGCAATTCACCGTGACCGTCACGGACGTCGTCAGCAGCGTGACCAGCAGCGCGGCCACGCTCACGGTTGACGCGCCCCCAACCATTAATGCGCAGCCCTCCAACCAGACCGTCAATGCTGGACAATCCGCTACATTCAGCGTGAGCGCAGCCGGTACGGCCACCCTTACCTATCAGTGGAAGAAGGGCGGGACGGCAATCAGCGGTGCGACTGCGGCTTCTTACACTACGCCTGCGACGTCTGCATCGGATAGCGGCGCGCAATTCACGGTAACCGTGACGAATAGCTTCGGCAACGTGACCAGCAATGCCGGCACGCTGACGGTCAATGTTCCTCCCACGATTTCGGCGCAGCCCGCAAGCAAGACTGTGGCTGTCGGGCAAACAGCGACGTTTAGCGTGACCGCCACAGGAACAGGCACTCTGACCTATCAGTGGAAGAAGAACGGGACTGCCGTTAGTGGAGCTACCTCGCCTTCCTACACAACTCCGGCCACGGTCGCTTCCGATAATGGCGCAACATTCACCGTGACCATCACCGGAACGTCAGGCAACGTGACCAGCAGCGCGGCTACGCTGACGGTGAACGCTCCGCCATCCATTACCGCACAGCCGGCAAGCAAGAGCGTAATTACCGGACAGACAGCCACATTCTCCGTTACGGCCGCAGGGACTGCCACACTGACTTATCAGTGGAATAAGGGCGGGACGGCCATCTCCGGCGCCACTTCGGCTTCCTATACGACTCCCTCCACTACAGCGGCGGACAGTGGTGCGCAATTCACGGTCACAGTTACGAATGGCGCGGGCAATATCACCAGCAATGCCGCCACGCTGACGGTGACTACCTCCACGCTCATACTCAACCCCGGCCAGGCCAGCCTGAATTTCTCTAGCGTGAATATCAGCAGCAGCAGCACATTGCCAGTCACATTCACAAACGCAGGAAATTCGAACGTTACGGTTTCGAATGTGGCAATCTCGGGTGCCGGGTATGCGGCCAGCGGTGTTCAGGCAGGGCAGATCGTAACGCCCGGACAAACCGTCACGCTCAACGTTACTTTCACACCGGCCACGGCCGCGCTTATTCCGGGAAGTGTCACGGTTACCAGCAATGCCGGCAACTCCCCCGGGACCGTTACGCTGTCCGGCACAGGCGTGCAGGCGGTAGCGCACTCGGTTACGTTGACGTGGACCGCAAGCACGTCCACAGTGTCCGGCTACAACGTGTACAGGTCGTCGGTAAGCGGCGGTCCATACACGAAGATGAATTCCTCTCTGATCGCTGGGACAAGCTACGTGGACTCGGCCGTTACCGCCGGCCAGACGTACTTCTACGTGGTGACATCAGTCACCTCCGGCAATGTCGAGAGCGCCAACTCGGCTGAAGTTTCAGCCATCGTCCCATAGATCGGGGCGGTGTTTGATTGGATCCATCTCGGCGGGCTGCGTTTGGAAATTGCGACGCGGCCCGCCGCTTCCCTCCGCAATTGTGATTCAGGTGTAGGCAACACCCCTGTCCCATAAATGCCCCTAGGGACAGTAGTCCCCCCCTCGGTCTGCAAATCAAAATCACCAGGATGAACACAATAATAGTGAACGAATTATTTCGCGACGCTAAGAAAAAAGCGGCGCGCCCAACACCAACTTCCGCGGGCAGGTTGTCAATTTTGCTTGTCCTATTGTTCGCGACTCTCTACAGTTCGGGTTGTGTTGGATTAAGCAGCGCGTCCAAGAGCCCGTCAGGCCAGCAGAGCGGATCTGCAGTCGGCCCAATTTCCCTGGCGCCATCCTCGGTCAACTTTGGTTCGGTTCCCATCGGCGGGACAGCTTCTCAATCCGTCACCATAACGAATAAAAGCGGATTGAACCTTATGGTTACGCAGGTGAGGACCCTGGCGGCCGGCATCAGGATCTCTGGCACGTCGATTCCGCTAACCATAGCAGCAGGGAGACAGGCTACTTTTAACGTGGTTTTTTCGCCGAAAGCTGCGGGAGGCTTGTCGAGCGATATATTCGTTACGACTGACCTCTCCAGTTCGCCGAGCACGGTTTCCTTGAGCGGAGTAGGGATGGCCGCAAGCGCGCTTCTCACCGCAAGCACACCCACATTGAGCTTTGGAGACGTTGCAATCGGAAAGAGCGGCGCGTCGTCCGTTACACTGACGAATGCGGGAAATTCCAATGTCACCCTTTCAAAGGTTAACGTTTCAGGCGCTTCCTTTTCCGCGAGCGGAGCTTCAGCCGGGCTAATTCTGGCACCAGGGCAGTCCGCAACATTGGATGCGACCTTCGCTCCTTTTGCTGCGGGCAGCGCCACCGGCAGCGTGGCGGTGGCGAGCAATGCAACAAATTCACCAGTGACAATCTCGCTTTCGGGGAGCGGTACTCAGACAGTTTCCCATTCCGTGACGCTGACCTGGGGTCCCAGCACGTCGACCGTGGCGGGTTACAATGTGTACCGCTCAGTGGTTTCCGGCGGACCGTACTCAAAACTGGATCTCTTCCGTAGTGACGACAGATTCCTTTACGGATTCCACCGTACAGTCGGGGCAAACGTATTATTTTGTGGTTACTTCGGTTACAGCATTGGGTGTGGAAAGCCCGGATTCAACGCAGGTTTCCGTAACTATTCCGACTTCCTGATTTTGATAAACGCAACGCTGAAAAGAAGTGCAGGATTGCCTGAGCGGCCCTCTTGACACCAGGGAAATTCCGGCCTGCGCTGATTGCTGAAAAAGCCTCTATAACCCCGGTCATTCCCGTTGGCATTTGCCATTCCCTTACTTTTGGTCATTCCGAGCGGAGCGAGAAGTGTCTCTTGGGCTTAAGAGTGTGTATGAGAACTTAAAATCGACGCATTTTTGTAGAGCCCGCCTTCAAGCGGGCATTTTAGGATCAAGGACATGCCCGCCTGAAGGCGGGCGCTACATGACCCATGACTGAGTTCTCACGCGGACTCTTAAGGGTGTGAAAAGAAGAAGAGATTCCCCGCTCCGCCCGGATTGACAAAATGGGCAAATGTTCCATGCGTTGTGCGTGATGGGATGGGATTTCCCGAAAGGTTGGAAAATTCTAATCTTTCGCTAAAAACAGCAAAACAATTGTTCAGGCCGGAGCACACCGCGGCTCTGCCAAATTTATTCGCCGCCTCATGTGCGCATGAAACGGCGAGCTAGGAAGCTTTTCTGCTGTGGGCGCAGCCACCCTGTGTGGCTTGCATCTTGCCGCAGGCCAGTGCCGATACTTCAAATACAGACTCGAATCGAAAGGAAGGAGTCGTGTAAGGCTTCTTCGCCGGCGGAGGCGCCGTTTCGTGCTTCTTGTCATTGGTAGCTTTGTTCATGATTGATTCTCGTCCCCCTGCTAATTTAATCCCACTTGTGACGCTTGAATTGCGCAGCCCCCAGTACCAATTCCCACGCCACCCGCCCCCACGCAAGCCTGATCCGCTAATGGAGTAAAGTAAACCTGATCAGCTCCAGTGGTCGCTCCTGAGTTATCGACGACGATGGCGCTGGTTCCCCCTGCTTCAGACGCCCTGGCAGAAGTACCTGACCCGCCTGACAAAATGCTGTCGGTGTCAAACGCCATGACACATCCCGTGGCAGCCGATGGGCAGTTTATGGGTGCGGCAGTCACAGGACTTCCCGTGACGCTCAAGAAAATGCGGTCGTTGTTTGTGACCGTATTATTGTATTCGGTGATCGGAGAGCAGCCCACATTGGCCGTAGTAAGCAAGGGCCCGAGGCCGATTGTTGTGTTATCCATTACGCCAGCGTCAATCGCAATTACCCAGAGAGCATTGACTGTAGTGCCGGCTACGTTGTGGGTACCGCATGCATACATAAATCCGGAATTGGTCCCCGAGGAGTAGTAGCTGTCGTCAAACGTTCCCATGTACATAGCAGTAGATGGAGCTGCTGCGCCTGCGTCCGATATGATCCCTTGAATATACGTGGCAGCATGAATAGCAGCGGGATTGGCAGGGATATCAACCTCAAATACACTGGGCACGTTGGGGGTTCCAGGAAATGTACCGCCGCCAACAAACGTGCTGGACGCTCTTGCGAAGAGGTACATCTTGCCTGATGTCACATCCACGAGTGGAGCATCGTCAAACCCGGGCTCTGACAATTTTGGATCGATAGCGTTTGCCCCGGCAGGATAAACTCCACCGACTGTTGTGTCCACGGCGTAGATCTCTCCGTCACTGCCAGTTGAGAAAACCTGGCCGGAGCCAGCTACAGCTACAGGGCTATTCAAATACCCAAAGCCGCCTGTCAGGGCTGCGGGCCAAACGTTCGGAAGACTAGTGGTGATGACCTCCGTGGGAGTCCCATCGAAGACCCCTGTGAATTTATGTAGGCAACCACTGTCGTCCCCGACGTAAATTATGTCCTGTCCATAATCGTAGAAAGGCGACGAGTGGGAATCAATGCCCGTGCAAGCGAAAGTTGGGGAGGCGTTGAGGTTGGAAGCAACGGTTGCGTTGGAGAAGGCAACCGTCGATTGGCACGGCGCGGCTGCAGGGAGGCACGGTCCGGCCCCGGGCGCAACAGGAGCTGCGAGGGTTCCGTTACTGGCCTTCCACCTGAGAACCACCAGGTTCGAAACCCCCGCGGTGTTTTGCACAAAGGCTACCTGTGTGCCGTCGAAAGAAAGGACCGGAGAAGTTTTCACAGTTCCCGAACCCGTGTTGTACGCCCAATAGGTTGTAGGAGTGGTCCCCGCGCAGCCAGTAACATAAATATTATTAAACGCAACAATGCTGGCTTGCGTTAGCGATCCGCCCAGGCCTGTGTTGTAGACCACGAAATCCGTCGCGCAGTTCGAGGTAGACGCGTTAAATGAATATTTAGCCGGATAGTTACCCGCGCCCACCGAGGCGCCCGAGCCCATGTTCATGCTCCAGTCACCCTTAAATTGATTGGGATTTTCCGGCGCACGGTGCCATCGCCATTCGTCCCGGCCGTGGCGCTTTTCCGCGTTCCGGCGCAGCCACTGCTGCACATAGCGGTGGTCGGACGACAATTGAAACCGCTTCATCAGGGACGTCGGTTCAGAATACACCATATGCCGATGGCTCCAATCGGTCACCAGGTGAACGGGCTCGTCTCCCGCTTTGGCTTGGCGGATCACCACCAGCGCAATTACGATCACCGCGCCAACAAAGAGTTTGGCCAGCATGCTTCGCCATGAACGATTCGATTTCATTTCAATCCTCGCCACTTTAGTGTTCAATTCAAATTTCCATTAACACAATTGAAATTTGTTCCCTGTAACGTGGTTTAATTGCGGTGAAGCTCGCTCGCAATACTTTCAGGCTTGTTTGATTTGCGGGAAATACAAACTGTTGCAAATCCGATTTTCGTTTTGCAACAATCGCCCCCGTCGCTTGTGACTTCAAGCCCCACACACCTTTCGGACAAATCTTCCGAAAAAAGCAACTGCGGCTGAATATAGCGAATACCGGGGAATGTGGAATATCTATGTTGAATACAGGTTCCAAAATGCTACTCCCCAGTGAATTACGGGGAGTAATCGCATTCCGGCTGTTCTTACTAATTTAATCCCGATTGTGACGCTTGAATCGCACAACCACCTGTGCCAATTCCAACGCCACCCGATCCGATGCAAGCCTGATCCGACAATGGAGTAAAGTAGACCTGCGAAGCTCCGCCTGCGGCCGATGAGTTATCAATGACAATGCCGCTGGTTCCCCCTGCCTGAGACGCCCTTGCGGAAGTACCGGATGATCCGTTCAGAACGCTGTCGACATCAAAAGACATAATGCAGCCCATGGTATTCGAGGGGCAGCTTATTGGCGAGGTGGTCCGCGAGCTTCCCGTGACGCTCAAAAAAATTCTGTCGTTGTGGGTGCTTGTGTTATTGAACTCGGTGATCGGCGAGCAGGCAACATTGGCGGTGGTAAGGGTAGGTCCGAGACTGACCGAATTGGGATCCATTACGCCGCTGTTAACCGCAATTGCCCAGAGCGCGTTGACCGTGGTTGCGCCGTTGAAATGGGTGCCGCATGCATACATGAATCCAGAATTGGTTCCCGAAGAGTAGTAGAGATCGTCAAACGTTCCCGTGTACATGGCCGGCGAAATCGTGGTGGCGCCAGCATCTGAGACCACAGCTTGAATATACGCCGCAAGATGAATGTCACTGGGAGTAGCGGGTATATCAATTTCAAATACGCTGGGCACGCCGGGAGTGCCGTGAAATGGAGGGTTTGTTGGTGTAATAAACTCGCTGGACGCCCTTGCGAAGAGGTATATCTTGCCCGTGGTCACGTCCACGAGCGGTGCATCCTCGAACCCGGGGCTTGCCAATTTTGGGTCGAGACTATTAAAACTAGTATTATCCAATCCACCAATAGTTGAGTTAATAGCATAGATAAGTCCATCGTTGTCGGTCACCAACACCTCGTTAAAGGATCCACCGACGAATACAGGGCTGTTGAGATGACCAAAGCCCGTAGTCAGGTTCACGGGCCAAACGTTCGCCCCAGTGGCCACAACCTCCGCTGGAGTTCCAGTAAAAACGCCGGTGAACTTGTGAAGCCAGCCTGTGTCGTCGCCTACGTAAATGGTATCGCCCAAATAGTCGGAGAATGGCGATGAGAAAGAGTCCGTGGTATTGGTGTCGGCGCCGCCTGCAGTGGAGAATGGGACGGTTATCATGCACGGCGCAGTCGCTGCAGTGCAGGGTCCGGCGGCCGGCACGATTGGGCTTGCCAGGGTGCCGTTATTGGACTTCCACCTGAGAATTACGAGATTGGCGCCGGTCGAGGAATTTTGTACAAACGCTACTTGTTTGCCGTCGAAAGAAAGGACCGGGGAAGTCACAGCCGCTCCGGTGGCGCCGGTGTTATATGCCCAGTAAGTTAAGGGAGTACCGCCCGTGCAGCTGGTATACAGGTTGTCAAACGCGACGATCGTGGCTTGCGAAGTCGATCCGGCCAGGCTCGTGTTATATATGACAAAATCCGGTTGAGTCGCGCTGGCGCAGTTCGAGGAGGTCGCGTCAAATGAATATTTGGCGGGATAGTTACCCGCGCCAACCTTGGCGCCCGAGCCCATGTTCATGCTCCAGTCCCCCTGGATTTCATGAGGATTCTCGGGCGCACGATGCCATCGCCATTCGTTGCGGACGTCCCGCTTTTCTGCTTTTCGGCGCAACCACTGCTGCACATAGCGATGATCGGACGAAAATTGAGACCGTTTCCTCGGTGATGTCGGTGCGGAATACACCAGATGGCGATGGCTCCAGTCAGTCACCAGGTGAATGGGTTCGTCTCCTGCTTTGGCTTCGCGGATCGCCACCAGCGCCGACAAGATCGCCGCGCCAATAATAAGTTTGGACAGCCAGCCTCGGATTGGATGATTTGATTTCAATGTAATCCTCGCCACTTTAGGGTTCAATGCAAAATTCAATTTTGAATATGCGCCCATGCCAGGCAATCGAATCCAGTTGAAACTCGCACAAGACAATTCCCAAGCTTGGTTGTACTTGCGGGAAGACTTATCTGTAGCAATTTGGATATTCGGCGATATACATTCCTCGCCGCGAGAAATTGCAAACAGCAGAATATTTCCGACGCTTTTCCGACTTAGATCGCTGCCCTTGAATATATCGAAGCCGCCGGACAGGAAGAATCTCCTTTTGCTAAAGAGTTCCAAAGTGCTACTCCTTTTAATTGGAAGCAATTGGCGTTCTCAACAGATCGGGTTAGAGACGATTGTGGCGAAGCCTTGGCATTGTTCGCAGCTGATTGGCTTTGGCATTATTACCATGCTAAAGTTATGCATAAGGTAATATATCTAACTTATGAAATAATGTAAGCATTCCAGACTCCCCAAAGCAGTCTCTATCTTGCCTGAGTATGAAAATTCCGGACCTGAACTGAAGCTATTTGCTTATCCCCCGACTAGTGGCACTTATTTGGAACAATTCGGCAGACTTCTTCTGTCACATTTGCACCGTTGCGGCTGTAAAGTGACATAAAGTGTCACACTTCTGTAAGTATTGTATGTACAGCAACTTAGAGCGAGTTTAATGTAAGGGTACACCCTCCATTTGGCCCAGAACGTGCTCTTCGCGAAGGGCGATATAAATCTTCATGTCTTTTTTTTTCATAGGTTTGCATTGATTATTACCAATCGAACGATTACCGGACCTCAGCATTCCCCTGCTTCGGGCACTCACCGTTCCCGGATGCTTCTCGGGGTTATTGGCCTGGCAATCTTTGCCTGTCTAATGGGATTGGGTCTTATTGGCTGCGCCAGCGGCGGGCAGTCCGCTGCCACGCAGCCTACTACTGCTCCGGCTACCCTCTCTAACTCCAACAATCCAAATGCTTTTGTGGTGGGGGTCGCGGGGTCCTACACGTTCGTGGCATCGGGCAATCCTGCACCCACGATAACTGAAAGCGGAGCATTGCCAAAGGGCCTTCAGTTCACGGATGGGACACTGGCAGGGACACCGACCGGGCCAGCAGGCAACTATCAAATAACAATCACAGCCCACAATGGAGTGGGTGCGGATGCGACCCAGAACTTCACCCTTATAGTGGACCAGAGCCCGGCAATCAGCAGCGTAAACAACACGACATTTATCTTCGGGACATTGGGATCATTCAGTGTCACGGCGACAGGATCTCCAGCGCCAACGCTGACTGAGACCGGCCCATTGCCAGCGGGAGTTTTGTTCAACGCGGCCACAGGAATTCTGAGCGGAACGCCAACGGCCAGCGGAATCTTCCCGGTAACGATCACAGCGCATAATGGGGTGGGTGCGGATGCCACGCAAAGTTTCACTCTGACCGTTGACCAGAGCGCGGCAATCACCAGCGGGAATAATGACACGATGTCCGCAGGTTTCGCGGGTTCCTTCTCCGTGACAGCGACAGGGTTTCCGGCGCCTACATTAAGTGAAACTGGAGCATTGCCAACCGGCGTTCAATTCACTAGCGGGACGCTGGCCGGGACACCTGCGGCTGGGACTGTAGGCAGCTATCCAATAACAATCACGGCGCACAACGGCGTGGGAGCGGATGCGACGCAAAGTTTCACTTTGACCGTGAATCAGGTGGCAGCGATCACGAGCGCCAACAACACGACATTTAGCTTTGGTGCTTTGGGAACATTCAGTGTCACGGCGACAGGATTTCCAGCGCCAACGTTGGCTGAGACCGGCTCGTTGCCAACGGGAGTATTGTTCAACACGGCCACAGGAATCCTGAGCGGAACGCCAACAGCCAGCGGCACATTTCCAATTACGTTCACAGCGCACAACGGAGTGGGCGCGGACGCGACGCAAAGCTTCACTCTGACCGTGAATCAAACAGCAGCAATCACCAGCGCCAGCAACGCGATATTTAGCTTCGGGGCTCTCGGAACATTTAACGTAGCGGCGACAGGATTTCCAGCGCCAACGTTGGCAGAGACCGGCCCATTACCCACGGGAGTATTTTTTAACGCGGTAACAGGGATACTGAGTGGAACGCCAACGGCCAGCGGGACTTTCCCGATAACGATCACAGCGCAGAACGGGGTGGGAGCGGATGCGACACAAAGCTTCACTCTGACTGTGAATCAAGTAGCAGCAATCACGAGCGCCAATAACTTGACATTTGCATTCGGGACCTTGGGATCATTCACTCTTACAGCGACAGGATTTCCAGCGCCAACGCTCACTGAAACCGGCCCGTTGCCAACGGGAGTTTTGTTCAACACGGCGACAGGAATACTGAGCGGAACGCCGACGGTCAGCGGCACCTTCCCGATAACGATCACCGCGCACAACGGCGTCGGCGCGGATGCCACGCAAAACTTCACTCTGACCGTGGATCAGAGCGCGGCAATCACTAGTGGAAGCAACACCACGATGACGGTAGGTGTCGCGGGGACTTTCTCCGTGACAGCGACGGGATTTCCGGCGCCCCCTCTAAGTGAAACAGGGGCTTTACCCAGCGGGGTTCAACTCAGCGGAGGGATACTGGCGGGAACACCGGCGGCGGGAACGGCCGGCAGTTATCCGATAACGATTACGGCACACAACGGAGTGGGCGCGGATGCGACGCAAAGTTTCACTCTGACCGTGAATCAGGTGGCAGCAATCAGTAGCGCCAACAACACGACATTTATACTCGGGACATTGGGAACATTCAGTGTGACGGCGACCGGTTTGCCAGCGCCCACGCTGGCAGAGACGGGCCCTTTGCCAACGGGAGTTACGTTCAACACGGCGACAGGAATTCTGAGTGGAACGCCAACGGTCAGCGGGACCTTCCTGATTACATTCACAGCACACAACGGGGTGGGAGCGGATGCGACGCAAAGCTTCACTCTGACCGTGGACCAGGGCGCGGCAATCACTAGCGGAAACAACACCACGATGACGGTAGGTGTCGCGGGCACTTTCTCTGTGACAGCGACAGGGTTTCCGGCGCCCACTGTAACTGAAACTGGGGCATTACCCAGCGGGGTTCAACTCAGCGGAGGGATACTGGCCGGAACACCGGCGGCGGGATCGTCAGGCAGTTATCCGATAACGATCACGGCGCACAACGGAGTGGGAGCGGATGCGACGCAAAGTTTCACTTTGACTGTGAATCAGGTAGCAGCGATCAGCAGCGGGAACAACACGACATTTACCTTCGGAACACTCGGAACATTTAGTGTTATGGCGACCGGTTCGCCGGCGCCCACGCTGGCAGAGACGGGCGCGTTGCCAACGGGAGTATTGTTCAACGCGGTGACGGGGATACTGAGTGGAACGCCAACGGTCAGCGGAATCTTCCCGATAACGATCACCGCGCACAACGGAGTGGGAGCAGATGCGACGCAAAGCTTCACTCTGACCGTGGACCAGAGCGCGGCAATCACTAGCGGAAACAACACCACGATGACGGTAGGTGTCGCGGGGACTTTCTCCGTGACGGCGACGGGATTTCCGGCGCCCACTGTAAGTGAAACTGGGGCTTTACCCAGCGGCGTTCAACTCAGCGGAGGGATATTGGCCGGAACACCGGCGGCGGGATCGTCAGGCAGTTATCCGATAACGATCACGGCACACAACGGGGTGGGAGCAGATGCGACGCAAAGCTTCACTCTGACCGTGGACCAGGGCGCGGCAATCACTAGCGGAAACAACACCACGATGACGGTAGGTGTCGCGGAGACTTTCTCCGTGACGGCGACAGGCTTTCCGGCGCCCACTGTAACTGAAACTGGGGCTTTACCCAGCGGCGTTCAACTCAGCGGAGGGATACTGGCCGGAACAGCGGCGGCGGGAACGTCAGGCAGTTATCCGATAACGATTACGGCGCACAACGGAGTGGGAGCGGACGCGACGCAAAGTTTCACTCTGACTGTGAATCAGGTAGCGGCAATCAGTAGCGCCAACAACACGACATTTATACTCGGGACATTGGGATCGTTCAGCGTAACGGCGACCGGTTCGCCAGCAGCCACGCTGGCAGAGACGGGCGCGTTGCCAACAGGAGTCTTGTTTAGCACGGCGACGGGGATATTGAGCGGAACGCCAACGGCCAGCGGAATCTTCCCGATAACGATCACCGCGCACAACGGAGTGGGCGCGGACGCGACGCAAAGCTTCACTCTGACCGTGGACCAGAGTGCGGCAATCGCGAGCGCCAACAGCACGACATTTACCTTCGGGGCATTGGGAACATTTAATGTAACGGCGACAGGATATCCAGCGCCCACGCTGGCAGAGACAGGCACGTTGCCAACGGGAGTCTTGTTCAACACGGCGACGGGAATCCTGAGCGGAACGCCAACGGTCGGCGGCAGCTTCCCGATAACGATCACAGCACACAACGGGGTGGGAGCGGATGCGACGCAAAGCTTTACTCTGGCCGTGGACCAGGTGTCAGCGATTACCAGCGCCAACAACGCGACATTTACGTTCGGGGCTCTCGGAACATTTAATGTATCGGCGGCAGGATATCCAGCGCCAACGCTAGCTGAGACCGGCGCGTTGCCAACGGGAGTCTTGTTCAACGCGGCCACAGGAATTCTAAGTGGAACGCCAACGGCCAGCGGAATCTTCCCGATAACGTTCACCGCGCACAACGGGGTGAGTGCGGATGCAACGCAAAGCTTCATTCTAACCGTGAACCAGGTGGCAGCGATCACCAGCGCCAGCAACTCGACATTTAACTTCGGGATATTGGAATTATTCAGTATCACGGCGACTGGATATCCAGCGCCAACGCTGGCAGAGACGGGCGTGTTGCCAACGGGAGTTTTGTTCAACACGGCGACGGGAATCCTGAGCGGAACGCCAACAACCAGCGGGGCTTTCCCGATTACGATCACCGCACACAACGGAGTGAGTCTGGATGCGACGCAAAGCTTCACTCTGACCGTGAACCAGGCAGCAGCAATCACCAGCGCCAGCAACACGACATTTACCTTTGGAGCTCTCGGAACATTCAGTGTTACGGCGACGGGATATCCAGCGCCAACGCTGGCTGAGTCTGGCCCTTTGCCAACGGGAGTTTTGTTCAACACGGCGACAGGAATACTGAGCGGAACGCCAACGGCCAGCGGGACTTTCCCGATAACGATCACGGCGCGCAACGTGGCGGGAGTGAATGCCACGCAAAGCTTTACTCTGACTGTGAATCAGGTGTCAGCGATCACTAGTGCCAACAACGCGACATTCGCGTTCGGGACACTGGGAACATTCAGCGTTACGGCGACGGGATTTCCAGCGCCAACGCTGGCTGAGTCTGGCCCTTTGCCAACGGGAGTTACGTTCAACACGGCGACGGGGACTCTTGGCGGAACGCCAACGGCTAGCGGCATATTCCCTATTACTTTCACCGCGCACAACGGGGTGAGTCCGGATGCCGCGCAAAGCTTCACTCTGACCGTTGGCCAGAGTTTAGCAATCAGCAGCGCTAACAACACAACATTGATCGTCGGGACACTGGGAACATTCACTGTAACGGCGACAGGATCTCCAGTGCCAACGCTGGCAGAGACGGGCGTGTTGCCAACGGGAGTTACGTTCAACACGGCCACAGGAATTCTGAGTGGAACGCCAACGGTCAGCGGGACCTTCCTGATTACATTCACAGCACACAACGGGGTGAGTCCGGATGCCACGCAAAACTTCACTCTGATCGTGAATCAGGTGGCAGCAATCAGCAGCGCCAACAACACGACTTTTACCTTCGGAACTCTCGGAACATTTAGTGTTACGGCGACAGGATATCCAGCGCCCACGCTGGCTGAGACGGGCGCGTTGCCAACGGGAGTATTGTTCAACACGGCGACGGGGATACTGAGTGGAACGCCAACGGCCAGCGGAATCTTCCCGGTAACGATCACCGCGCACAACGGGGTGGGTGCAGATGCAACGCAAGGCTTCACTCTGACCGTGGATCAGAGCGCGGCAATCACTAGCGGAAACAACACCACGATGACGGTAGGTGTCGCGGGGACTTTCTCCGTGACAGCGACGGGATTTCCGGCGCCCACATTAACTGAAACTGGGGCTCTACCCAGCGGGGTTCAACTCAGCGGAGGGATACTGGCCGGAACACCGGCGGCGGGAACGTCAGGCAGTTATCCGATAACGATTACGGCACACAACGGAGTGGGCGCGGATGCGACGCAAAGTTTCACTTTGACTGTGAATCAGGTAGCGGCAATCAGTAGCGCCAACAACACGACATTTATACTCGGGACATTGGGATCGTTCAGCGTAACGGCGACCGGTTCGCCAGCAGCCACGATGGCAGAGACGGGCGCGTTGCCAACAGGAGTTTTGTTTAGCACGGCGACGGGGATACTGAGTGGAACGCCAACGGCCAGCGGAATCTTCCCGATAACGATCACCGCGCACAACGGAGTAGGCGCGGATGCGACGCAAAGCTTTACTCTAACCGTGAACCAGACCGCGGCAATTACCAGTGGGAGCAGCACCACGATGACCGTAGGCGTCGCGGGATCCTTCCCATTGACAGCAATTGGGTTCCCGGCGCCCACATTCACTGAAGTTGGAGTTTTGCCAACCGGCGTTCAACTCACCGGCGCGGTACTGGCCGGAACACCAGCAGCCGGCACCGTGGGCAGCTATCCGATAACGATCACGGCGCACAATGGAATTGGTGCCGATGCCGCGCAAGCTTTCATGCTGATCGTGAACCAGGCGCCGGCGTTCAGCAGCGCGAGCAGCGTCACATTTTATGTTGGCGCCCTGAATTCATTCACGGTGACAACGACGGGTTTCCCGGCGCCGACGCTCGGTGAATCGGGCGCGACACCCGCAGGCATTGGGTTCAACACTTCCACTGGTTTGCTGAGCGGGACGGCTGCGGCTGGCACCGCCGGCACCTACGCCATAACCTTTACCGCGCACAACGGTGTCGGACCCGACATCACGCAGAGTTTTACGCTCACGGTTGTGCAGGCATCGAACGCGCCTTCGATCAACAGCGTGAGCAACGCGACTTTTGTCACAGGCTTCGCGGGCACATTTACGCTCACCGCTACGGGATCTCCTACACCGGCACTCAGCGAAACCGGCGCGCTGCCTAGTGGCGTTCTCTTTGACCCCTCCACGGGCACGCTAAGCGGGACGCCTGCTGCCGGCACCGGCGGCAGTTACCCCATCACATTCACCGCCGCCAATGGCGTCGGCACGGATGCCACGCAGAGCTTCACTCTCACAGTGGATTCCGTGCCAGCCATTTCCACGGCACCACAAAATCAAACTGTAGCCGTTGGCCTGCCGGCAACATTCATGGTTGCGGCAACGGGATCCGTTCCACTGACGTATCAATGGCAGAGCAACGGCCTGGACATCGGCGGCGCAACCTCTTCCACTTATACAACGCCTGGTACGAAGGCTACTGACAATGGAACAGCGTTTACAGTTATTGTCAGCAACGCTGTAGGAAGCGTAACCAGCAGCCCTGCTACGCTTTCGGTGAACACTCCACCGAGCATCGTCTCCTCCCCGGCGAACCAGTCGGTGGCAACAACTGAGACAGCGACGTTCAATGTATCTATTTCCGTGCTGGGGACGCTGCCGCTGAGTTATCAGTGGTCGAAAAACAATGTCGCTATTCCCGGCGCTACTTCGCCGAGTTACACCACACCCGCAACGCTGCTAACGGACAGCGGGGAACAGTTCAGTGTGACCGTCTCGAACTCTCTTGGATCCGCTTCCAGCAGTGCCGCATTCCTCACGGTTTCACAGCCCGTATCACCGGCAACATATTACGTGGATTTCGCCACCGGCACGGACGGAAATAGCGGCGTGTCGAAAAGTACTCCCTGGAAATACGCGCCGGGCATGAGTGGCTGTTCGTCTAATTGCAAGGTGTTTGGCTTGAAGCCCGGCGATAAGGTGATTTTCAAGGGAGGAGTCACCTGGGATGATACCGGTTTCCCATTGGTCGTAACCGCATCTGGCACGAGCGGGAATCCCATCTACTTCGGAGTGGATCAGACATGGTTTGCTGGCAGCACGTGGAGCCGGCCTGCCTTTAATTTGGTGAATTTGACCTGGCACGTTGCTCCGGTATTCGCCAGCAATGTAAATTTCGTTACTTTTGACAACCTGGAAATCAAGAACGAAGAAGTGGACAACAGCGGTGTCTGGCCTCCCCGCAGCAGCATTTCGGTTAATGGCGGCTCAAACATCACCATTCAGAATTGTTACATTCATGGCTGGAGTATTCAGCAGCCAATCAACCGCAGTGATAGCGCTCCTACCGGCGGTATCGCCTTCTACAACGGATCGCTGGGAGGCACTGTCCAGAATTGCGTGCTGGATGGAAGTCCGGAAAGTAACTCCGGAGTTGGCATCTACGGGGGCACGTCAATCATCGGGAATGTGATTGAGAATGTTCCCAATGGAATTGTGGTCATCGATCCGGCAGCCAATGTGAGCGGGAATCAGGTATTCGATGTTCCCTATTCCGTCGATCCCCTGACAAGCAGCTACGCGATATTCGCATACAGCAGCGGGTCCATCCATAACAACAGTGTTCATGACCTTGTAGAGGGGGCATCCGGTTTATATCTGGAAGCTGGCATGAACGAGACAGGCAACACGCAATACATCTACAACAATCTTCTCTGGAATGTGGGAGACACTGCGCCAGTTGTGATCGTTTCAGATGTGTTGGGTTCCGGCTCTCCCTCGAATCAATTTATCTACAACAATACCTTTTCGGGTGGGGCCATCGCGGGATGCATAACCGTAAACCCAAATTATTTCGTGCCAACGAATATTACAGTTGAAAACAATCACTGCATTTCAGACGAGCCAGCTTCGAGCGTATGGTGTGCGAATCAGGCGGGCGGCAATTTTGACTGCGGCTCGGTAACCAATCTGGTCTTGGGGAACAATGTCTTGATGACCAGCAGCGCGGCAACGTCCGCGGGATACACCTCGGCCGATAGCTATCAGCCGACAGCTGCGATCAGCGCAACGGTGGGCGTTGGGCTGAATTTGGGATCAAATTGCGCGACGATCGGCACATCACTCTGCAGCGATTTTCTCGGAGTGGTCCGCCCGAGCGGCTCCACGGCATGGGATGTGGGTGCGTATCAGTTTCAGTCTGGCGTTAGCAGCATTGCGCCCGTCATCACGCAGCAACCATCTCGCGAGGAGGTTACCGCGGGGCAGGCGGCGACATTCAGCGTGGTCGCGGCAGGGTCCGCAACGCTGGCATACCAGTGGCTGAAGAATGGAGCTCCTGTCTCCGGGGCAACATCCTCCACGTATATTGCTCCGGCAGGCTCGGCGGACGGAACAGTGTTCACCGTCGTTGTCAGTAACGCCGTGGGGAGCGTGACCAGCAGCCCCGCAATACTTTCGGTCAGTGCGGCTCAAGGGCAGCTGACTCTAAATCCAGCCACCGGCCTGAATTTCGGAACGGTAAATGTCGGGACGGCTAGCTCCGCCAGCGAGACGCTCGCCAATATGAGTGTTGACTACATCACGATCTTGAACCTCAGCATCTCTGGTGCAGGCTTCGGTGCCAGCGGGGTGCCCACCGGCATTATCCTGGCTCCCGGAGAGGCGGCCACATTGAATGTGGTCTTCGCTCCGTCGGGAACTGGAGTTGTGACGGGCAGCGTTACCATAAGCAGCGACGCGGCAGGCTCGCCCATCACCATTCCGCTGTCCGGTACTGGCATCACTCCGCCGCATTCGGTGACATTGGATTGGAATCCGAACACTCCAACCCCATTCGGTTACTATGTGTATCGCGCCACGAACCAGTATGGACCGTACACCAGACTCAATCCCAGTCCGGTCGCTACAACGGAATACACCGATATCTCGGTGGTGCCAGGCCAGACGTACATTTACTGGGTGACTGCCGTGGTATCGGATACTATCGAAAGTCCTTTCTCAGATTCAATAACCGTTGTGGTTCCCATACCATAAAATTCCAGGCTTGATTTTGAGTTTGAAAACTGCTTTGCGTCCGAGGCGGATCAAGACGCATTGCCCAGGAGACGGAGGTTCTTGTGGCGCCGGCGTCCCGCCGGTGGCCTTGCCGCGTGGCACAATTGCAAAATCCACCTGCGGGACGCCGGCGCCACGAAAATCGTTCCGCAATTGTGCATTCGGACGATTTCAAGGTTGAAGTTGCATTTATCGTGGGAAAGTCAGACTAGGGCATCGCGGGAAGTGATCGTAGCAGGGGTGAGCTGGTGGAGCGGTCGACGGGGAAAAGCAGATGTGGGGGATTTGACAGGGCGTGACGGAGAATACCGACAGCGTCACGATTCAGCGGACTTGAATACTGCGAATTTTCACCGGTGCATTAAAGCTCCGGCATCAGGGTTGTATCGCCGTCAAAAGGAGTACCGTACCATAGCGCGCCGTCCGCGAGCGTTTTGTGCATCGCCGGCGCCGCGCCTTTGTAATAAAAAGGAGTGGCGGGGAATTTTCTCGAATAAGGATTCCATTGCAAGAACAGGCAGCGCATGCCGGCGGGGAACCCTTGCGCCTCAAGAACGTAGCTGCCCGCCCGCTTAGCATGTTTGTAAGCTGCGACCATCAATGTCTTCAAGATTTCCGGATCATCTTGCTTCACGAGCATGTCCGCGATCAGGGAGCGCCGCGAACCGTTGGCGCCGCCCATTTCGTCGCGAATCACCAAGTAGCCGACCAATCGGCCATCCTTGCGGCAACAGAGAAAGCTGGTCTTCGCTCCATCTTGGGGCACACTGTAGTGCCAACGCAGAAATTCCAGGCTGCGATCTGCGAGCAGGCGTGTCCCTTCAGCAAGTTTTTCCTTCCACAGAATTTCAAATTCCTCTGCGATCTCGCTGACTTTCATTTCGCTTACCGTAAGATTTTTTGCCGGTCGTCGCGGCTTGCGTCCCCGGAACACAGAATCGATCCGCACTGCTATGGAGCCGATCACTCCCAAGACCGGAGAGAGCGACGGCTTGACTTGCAGTTTTTTCAGGACCGATTGGACGAAAGGATAAGGCCGCAACACCCAGAAAAGAACCGTCTCATAGTTTTCCTGGGGCATCGGTGCGCAGCCGAATGCGCAGGCAATTTTTCCGGTAGATTCGACGGCCGTAGTGGAAAGGTATAGATCGACAGGTTTCTGGGCGTAAAAAGCGCCCATCAACCTGACGGTGTGGGCACGGTATGCGGGTTCGGCTACGAATCCCGAACCTACAACAGCGGTCAACATTTTCTCGCCAAGGCGGTAGAGGGAAGAAATGCTTGCCAGATATCCGACTATTTTTCCATCCGCCTCCACGACCCAACCAATCGCGCCGCCCGTCTGCATATGCTTCAGGGCAGGGTTGCGCCGCCACAAATGTTCCCAATTTTCCAGCGGATCGGGCGTCAAGCCCCAGCGCTGTTTAAGATCTGTAATTGCCTGATAATCGGAAAATTTCGCTTCGCGTATTTTGGCTGGTGCGAGCGAAGAAGGACCCCCTGGATCATCATCGGAAGTGGGCTCCTCGCGTCGTGACCGGATCCTTGTCAGAATCGCATCGCTGAGCTTTGTTTCAATTGAGGCCATATCGCGCGGACCTGATCCCCTTCTTGCCGTCTGAAACATTTGGGCTTGCCTGACGGTGTTTTCCAAGCAGACTTCGCTTCCACGCGCTTACCCTTGGCCTCCATTGGTAGGCCCCGAGGATTTTGAGGCGAAACTCCAGTTCCCAATCCGTCGGATTTACGGCAATCCGGCCGGTCACAAATTCCAGCGGATCGCTAAAGGCGGGGAAGGGCAGAATAGTGAAAACCCGCTGGTAACCAATTTCACGGCACATTTCTATCAAGTCTTCGTTGAAAGCTCCGTACGGAAAACTAAAAAGCGTGATATCCCGATTCAATACTTTTTCCAGTTCATCTCGTGATGCCGAAAGCTCGATCCTGGCCTCGGCCTCGGACAGGGAAGGCAACCATGAATGGATCATTGTATGCGACCCGATTGTAATCAAATCTCTCGGCAGCTCCAGTAACATTTCGACTGGAGCTATTATCTCATTGCCTACCGAGTCGGGCCCAAATTCGGTCCACTCAGGGACAGTTCCAAGCAGGCCGGCGGGAATGAAAAACGCCGCGGGTATTTTTCTTTTCACTAGTTCCGGCAAGGCGTTCTCAATGGCGCTGATGAAGCCGTCATCAAAAGTCACCGCGGCATAACGTTTTCCGGGCTGCAATGGTTCTTTGTGATCGGCTGCAATGGGCGTGGCGTACTGCGTCAAAATGTTCATTTGCCGCGCGAATCGCTCGCGATGCCGGGGAGCTACCGCGTGGTAGTGAATCGCGACACACACGCCCGGCGGAGTTTTCCCCATCATGGAGCAAATCATATTTCCTGCTCCCGACCACAGGTAGAAACCTATACTGATGAAAAGCTTTAATAGTCGCAGCAAAGTGTCCTGAACTCGTCCCTTCATTAGTTCATCCTTCAGAGCGAGAATCGCAACCTTTGCGTAGTGGGAAAATGTGCTTCGCAAGGTTCATGCGGATGAATATTCGGTGTCCTTGGCGCTAATGCAAACCGGCCAATCGGTCCTGCCTGCGGACAATGTGAAGAAGAGATAAGGTTTTTTTCCTCTGCTCATCTCTCAAAAAGGCCATGAATTCGCGGGATACTGGTCTTGGCTCGCGGATCGCCAACGACCAGAAGAAACCCGTTAGTCTTGACATACTGCCAAGAAAAAACGGCTTCTCACCCAGGCGTTGAAGACATTTGAAAACCTCAAAGATGGGATCGCTGCCAAGACTATAATCCATTCTTCCCTGGCGAAATTTGTGCCGTAAAAGAATGTCGCCGGTTCCAGTAGGTCTGTGATGCGAAATGGGAAGGTCCGGGAACGCTTCAGCCGACCACCCCAACATTCTGGCCGAAGTTTGCGCATGCCAGTCTTCGCCGCCATATTCCAGAATTGCGTAGCCCCCGATGGCTTCGTAACACTCTCTGCGGACGAGCTGCGCGGCGTGAGCAACGGAATACACCCTGTTGCTGCTTCGGCTGTGCATTGCTCCGTCCGTTCCTTCGTGAACAAAGCCGCCGGCGATGCCCAGTTTGGAATTGGACTCGAACTTGGTGATCAGATCAGCGAAATAGGTGGGACCAATGGAAATATCGGCGTCCAAATTTCCCATAAATTGATAAGGGACATCCGCCAAAAGCTTGATGCCCTCCTGCAGCGCCATGATCTTGGTGCGAAAACTTCTGCCGGGCGGCCTGGTTACTCGCAAGAAACGGATGAAGGAATGCTTTTCCGCATATTGCTGAACGATTTCGTCGGTCCTGTCGGTACTGCCGTCGCTGACGATGACCCATCTATTCGGCAGCTCGATCTGAGCAAGCATGGACTGAATCGTTTTTTCGATATTGTCTTCTTCGTTGTAGGCTGCTGTTGCCAGAACATAAGCGCGTCCATTTTTTGCGGATTCGCTCATTGTTTCACCAATTCGCTGAGGGTCCTGGAGTCAAAAACCCAGCGCAGGCATTTCGAATATTGCTTAAGCTCATTCGTTGCCCTGGAATGCGAGGATTTTTTCGTCAAGTAGACTCCTGCCCACCCCGCGAGCCTTATGGTGTAACTCAGGCATGCAATCAGCAAATAAAAGAACAAAGAGACGCGGCCATGATATTTTTTCCAATACTGCAGATTGGCGCGCTGTAATTCGACATTAAATCGTGAAGGCGCGTTCTTGGAGCTGGCCCCGCCATAATGAACAGCCCTGGCTTCGGGATAAAAAACCACTCGCCAATCCGCTATGTTAAATCGCTGGCACCAGTCAACATCTTCCGCGTACATAAAAAAACGTTCGTCCAGGGGGCCTACCTCTTTCAACGCTTCTCGCCGGGCCATCCACAGCCAGCCGTTGAGCACATCCATGTCCCTGATCTGGTCAAATTGGAAATCCTTCATCAGAAAACCACCGAAAATACCAGTGGGCTTGAAAAGCGAGTCCAGGAAGAAAGCCCGCAGAAGAAGAGTCCAGAGGGTGGGGAATCGCATCCCCGAGCGGTATACCTTCCCATCCGGTCGGAGCATTCCCGGTCCCAGCAGTCCGATGGTAGGCTGCTGTTCCATGTAGTCATGCATTTTTTGCAGGCAATCGGGCGGAACGTTTACATCCGAGTTGATCAGACAAATATATTTGCCGGTCGCTTCCCTTATGCCGACATTATTTCCCTTGGCGAATCCAAGGTTGGCGCCGGTTTCTATGAGTTTCACATCGGGAAATTGAGCCCGAATCATATCCGGCGTGCCATCGGCGGACGCATTGTCCACAACTATGATTTGCGCGGAAATATTTCCATCGATCGTCTGCAAAGAGGTCAGGCACTCTTCGACATACTTCTTGGTGTTCCAGCTGACGATTACGATGGAAAGGTCTGTCACAGGCGCTTTGGAGGTAACTTGTTCATCTTGCGTTGTATGAAAAGCAGTTATCATATTCGGGATCCTGTATTGAATATCAAGATTGTCGTGCTCGAGACGGACATCTTTTTTCCGCATAAAATGAAAAATAGTAAACATTTGTGAACAAACTCACTTGGTTGTCGATTTCTCAGCCCATCGACCAGTGACCATTCGCCCATAAGAGGTAATTTCCTTGGGCGCGTCTGGTATGTATTCCGGCCGTAACGGCATAGCCACTTTGGCGGGGGCCTCTTGTGCCGGGACCGTTGCGGTGGATTCCGCGGGAACGGTGAGATATGCAGTAGTTATGATCGCCAGGAATGCATACCACACCACCTGGACTTGATCCCAGTAGGAGATTCCGATGAACCCCACTACGTTTGCGAATAGCGCCGCTCCCAGAGACCAGTTGAAAAGTTGCATCTTCTCATTTTCGGCCCAGGCCCTTCTGGCTTTGCCCACGTACTTGAACCCGTAAACGAGAATCGCTATGAATAGAATGAAGGGGATCAGCCCCGTGGAATCCGCCACGCTGACGTATTGATTGGCTGTGTCCCACATGCCCCAGCCCCACACCCCTGTATCCTTCACGCCAAAGAGCCACCAATCCTTGAAATGGTTAATACATTGATTAATGAGTTGATAACGATGGTCGCTCGACGAGCCGCCTACTAAGTCCACCCGGGCAATCAGTTGCCACACGGGCGCTTTCATCACCATGTGCAGAGACACAACCGTAAAAACGATTCCCCATCGGATGGGTCGCATGAAATTGCGCAGCGGCCACATGCAGAGGGCCATCATGCCGCCCGCAAATGCCAACAGGGGAGTGCTCGAGGCTGACGCCCAAACGATCACCGTAGATGAGGCCACCCCGATCAGGGTGATCTTCAGATTCTTCTTATCCTTCAACCACAAGCCAACGAACAGCGGCGCCAATATTGCCCCGAATGTTCCGGCAAGAAGTGGATGACCGAATGCGCCCATCGCTCGCAGGCGATCTTCTCTCTGCAGGAGCGAGCCGTAAAAGGAAGCTCGCGCTCCCTCGAGTAGCGCGTAGGGGTTATGCCCGGTCAGCTGTTCATATGTCATGACCGCTGCGACAACCAGCGAAATGTACGCCAGCGCCCGCACAGCAATCTCCGTGTCCCCATCGTCACGGATCAGATATCGTGACAGGAAATAAATTCCAAAGACCGTGAACAGGTCGCCCGCCTGCTTTATAAGCATTCCCGAATCCCGCCAGAGAAGAACGGAATTGACGGCCGTAAAGAGCGAGAAAAATATGACGGCAAGGTCCATGCGGGTCACGCCGCCGCTGAAAATCGCGTCTTTTGAAAACACCTTGGCCACTGCCATTCGGATCATTCCAAACAGCAGAAGAACTCGAAGCATCGGAAAATGCATGGGTCCGAGAACAAGAATTTGATCAATCGGGATCAGGATGCCGGCGGCCAGAAATAGCGGGATGCCCAGTCTTCGTCCGCGCACACAAATGAGTATCCCTACAAGGATCACCACCAGTAAGACGACTGGGTTCACGGCGGACTGACTGACGCCGCCACCGAATTTTAGATTCTCAGGTTCCACGATCTATGCCTTGCCACCCGAAACGCCCGTGGTTTTGTCAGGATTAGAAACAGGCTTTTCAAAGACCGCTTCAATGCTTGGGCCGGCGCCAGCCATGGAGGCGATCTGACTGAACGGAACTACGAGCGAAAGTTGGAATGCTTTACGAACCAGCCGCATGGGAATACTTCGTGGGCCACGCTTTGACATGGAGACCACTGAGATACCAACCTTTTGAGCCATCGCCGAATAAATGTAACCGGCGCTATGCTCGATGTACGCCGTACGTGGTGTTTTCAGTTCGGTTTCCTGGAATCCCAATGAGTCCATTACGTGCTTCAAAGATTTCGGAGAAAAATGAGAAATGTGCCTGGGCAATTCCAAGCCATACCAATATGTCGATAGCATGCGCGCTTCCCAGGAATCAATGTTTGGAACCCGAAAGTAAACAATCCCGCCGGGTTTCAGCCATTCCCAAACTTTGGCCAGGAATTGACGCGGATGATAAACGTGTTCCAGGAGATCGAAGCCAGTGATGACGTCAAAGCTTTCGGCAGGGAATGGCGCTGCAAGAACGTCTCCAACAAAGACCTCGGCGCCTGTGGCTGCTCTTGCCTTTTCCGCTGTCGAAGCCTCCATCTCAATACCGTAAAGCTTCCAGGAGCCGCCTCTCATGGTTCCCAGAAATCCGCCCGAACTGCACCCGACGTCGAGAATGGCGCCGCCTTTCTTATGGCCTGCAATCACATCACGCTGTCTCTGCCAAATGCTGGGTGCGGACTTTTCCCCCGCAGCCATGATCACGCGATGATAGTCCTCGGAATAGTGGAACCACATTTCATCAGGCTTCGGCGGACTTGCCAGCCAGACATACGAGCATGTGGAGCAACGCATCAGGTTGTATTCGTTTGGCCGCCAATGAAAACGGTCGGGAGCAGTCATGAAATGCACGGTCTGATTGCCGCCACACAGCTGACATGTTGAAACTTCGTTTGGCAATGAGCGATGCGAATCATCCTGTGCGTCGACTAGCTGCGTGGAACCTACAGTGCTTTGATCCATTGCTTCTCCTCTTGGTCGTACGTTTTCACAAGCTTAGCGGGATTTCCTACGATCATGCTGAAAGGGGGAAAGCTCTTTGTGACGACGGAATTCGCTCCAATGACGCTGTTCCGGCCAATCGTCAATTCACCTGAATTGCACAGAACAATGGCTCCATAACCAAACCAGCAATTTTTCTCAATTGTGATTCTTCCGCCTTCCGTCACGCCTTGTTCGCGAATAGGTGCTTCAATGTCGGAGAACTCGTGGTTGTGATCCATGATCAGGACTTGCGGGGCAAAGAGAACGCTTTCTCCGACTATAATTTGATTTTTCGCGGAAATTGTAGACCGCCTCCCGATCTTGCAATGATTTCCCAATACGATTTTTGGACCAATACTGTCAGTGGTCAGAAGCACATTCAGCCATACGTCCGGAGCAAGAAATATGTCGTCTCCTAGTTGAATGCAACCAGCTGCCGACCGCAAAATATCGCACCTGTAATGGATGGACACCTTGCGGCCAAACCTTGCGAAGGGATACGTCTTTTTAAGCCAACGCGTGTGCAACCACGTCAAGCCCCTTGGAAACAAGGAAAGGGGATCTTCCGATGAAATCGCAGTATGTGCCATGAATTATCCGTGAACTTACTCGGTCGCGCGAATTAGAGCCACAAAAGTCTTCTGCTTTCAAGGAATCGCCCGCCAACCTCGCCGCCGACTTTTTCATTTCGTGGCAGGTGTTGGCCATCATTGCCGCTTTAAACCTTGCGCTGTAAGTTTTTAATTCAGCGCGTTCGGCCTGCGGCCCTCCGCAAAACCCATTGTGAGCGGGATCATGAATTCCACTACAGCGGATTCATGTGAAGGTTAGTGAGCAAATGGATAAGGTTATGTGAATCCTGATTTTCAGTTTTCGGGACAATGAAAATTTGCGCCCATCCCGCTCCATGCTTTAACCGGACGGGAAACCCTCATTTTCTGGGGCTTTCCAGTCTCACTGAACGGTCGCTTTGAGACCCGTGGGAGCGCTTGGCTTGGTTGCGGTGCCCGCTGTGAATTGATACGCTCCTGCATCCCACGAGCCGTTGGCTGGACGCGCGTTGGGTGTTCCACTGCAAACTACCTGTACCACGGTGCTCACCGTTTGCTGAGTGCAAACCATGGAGCTGTCCTGGGTGCTAAATCCAGCCGGCCACAAGGGAGTCAAGTTTGCGCCGCCGCCCGCCGTCGGAGAAGAGTTACTAATGGGAGAAAAAACAAAGGCCTGCTTGTTGGTGTATCCATCCGTCCCCGCTTGAACATCCGAAAGTCCCACGTTATTGGAAATGACCACGGGGCTCGCAGTGGGGCTACCCGACGAACTGCTGGCGTTGGTATTGATGCAAAAATTATTTTGGGAATAAAAAGCCCCGGACCAGGAATATCCATGAGCAGCGTCACTGATGCAACTGCCCCAATCGACTACAGTATTATTCCAAAAATACATGCCGACGGGCGTTTCGTGTTGCGGAACTTGAGGCCCGTTCGCGCCAACCCCCAGAAGGTTGTACCAGACATTGTTCCAAACATAATCCGTCTCGCCCTGGTTGCCTACTTGTAATCCTTCGCAAGTGAAGTTGTCGTGAATCCGGTTGTCATGGATGTAGTACACCCCGCCATTGCCCGAGGCGCCTACCGTTTCAATGCAGTTTGGATGGATCGTTGCGTCGGGCGAGTCCCCCGCACCGGTGATCTCATTCCAGCCGAATTCTCCCGCATTCGTGGGCTTGTAGGCATTGGCCATGCACTTGAAAATGCTGAAGGTCACGTTTGTAAACGAGAGCGCGCCTCCCGGCAGCGTTCCACTTCCTGAAGTCGATGCGCAATTATTTGCCACGTTGTGGGTGAGCAGGCAGTGCGGGCATGCCGGACTGCCGTCGATCGATACCAGTTCATCGGCGTCGTTTACCGAATTCGCGTTATAAGTTCCCATCTTCCAATCGTGCTCATAGCTGTTGCTCACCGTAACAAAGTCGGCGTTGCTGACGTGAAACCATCCGTTTCTATCGTAGCAGGAGCCTTCAGCATCATTTGCATAGTACAGATTTCTCATTTCGACATAATTCAGCGTGATGTACGAAGCGGTGAACAAAACGAAATAGTTTCCATTCCCGCTCACACAGCCGGAAAGCGATCCGCCGATTTGAGTGGGAGTGCTGGAGCCGCTGGAGGTATGTCCGTCAAAAACCGGGCGGTTCCATGCGGACGGGCAAGCGGTCGTGTCGTACCAGGTTTGGTCCACGGTGATGGTTACGGGATTTCCGCTGGCTCCTCCGTGGCTCAATACCATTGGAAAATTGCTGCTTCCCGACGTGTTATACCAAACGTCGCATCCCCTCAAGATAAAAAGTGTCTCCGGCCACGGCTGAATAACTTCCTGCTGTACCAGTTGCAGCCGGCATTCCTGGAAGATGCGCCCATGGCGTGCTCTTGCTGGTTCCATTGTTGCTGTCGGCGCCGCTCGTCGAGACGTAGTAGGTTGTCGCGGAAACGCTTTTTGCCGAGAAAAAAGTTACCACCAGCGCCAGGACCGAGGCTACCAGGACCGAAGTTAGAATGAACCGTTTCATGTTATTTGATTTCTCCGAGCCGCATTGTTTCAAGTGGCCAGCCTACTGGATACGGATGCAACGCCACTACTGGTCTGACGGCCAGTACTCTGACGGGCGGCACGCGCAGGGCCGTGCATCCGACGGTGAATGCCGTGCAGCCTTGTATCCTCCGTTATTGTGCAAGCGCCTTTACGTTTGTTGGAGGATCGGGCAAAGCTCCTGAACCGGAACTCCATTGGTACGCTCCGGCATCCCAGGCGCCGTTCGACGGGCGGGCCACAGGCGTTCGCGCCGGACCCGTCAACGTATGATTCGTTGCGTTATAGATGACCCCATAGGTGGTATCACTCTGACAAGCGGTGCCGGCAGCCGCATTCAAATTAGAAATCGTCGCACATAGCGATGTTTCATTGACTCCAGTTCCGACTGTGGCGTTTGTCGCCGCAGTCGGCGAAAACGAAAAAGTTTGAGTCAGGCTGTACCCTTGGGCGTTCGCAGTAGCTTTGGACTGAATCAGATTAGGACTTGGGCTCTGCGTAACCTTGCATCCCGAAGTGCAATCATTGGTCGTGTACATGGGGCTGGCGCTCGAAATCGTATGATTGTTGTACAGATTGATGGCAGATGGAGATTGGAATCCATTGAACGATCCGGCGCGAATCGGCTTGCCACTCGGCGGCGAGGCGTCCCCTCCGGCCTCCATCGTGTTGTTGAAAATGGTGCAAGTCCCACCACCACCGCCAAGCGCGTCGGCGCAGATCACTTCATTCGCCTGATAAAGAGGCCCGTTGGTGATGACGTTGTTAAAAAACCAGCTGGTTTGCCCGGTAAAGGGGGCAAGCTGCAGTACAATTCCTCCCGCGTTATTCGTGGACGCCGGGTTCAGAATTAAATTGTTATAGAAAAAAGAATTCGCCGATGAAGGGCTGGTGTTTTCTTCCATTACATTGTTGTGTGTGTTGCACCCGGTAAAGCACAGGCCGCCGTCATTCGCCAACACGTTATCGTGGAACGAAACGATGGCAGCCTCGTTCACAGCATCAGGGATCCAGGCGATATAATTCTGGTAAACATTTCCGCAGCCGCCGGTTGCATAGATCCCGGTGAAATCGTCCTTGGCCGTGTCCGCCCCGTCAATGACGTTGCGGTAGACATTGGTCGTCTCATCCGTGCGACCGGTTTCACACAGAATCGCAATCACGTTTCCGCCGGGGCTGCCTTCGGATATCCCCGCCGCGTGTGTCCAGCCGTGAAAATAGTTGTCGTCAATGGTGATATTCGTGCCGCGTGCCCCTCGATCGAGATAGCCGACCCATGCGTTGGCGCTGCTGCCGATGTAAAAGCCGGTGAATTCAATCCACGAAACTGTTACGTATGAGGCTCCTGAAAGGGTCATGAAGAATATTTGGTTCGATCCGCTATTTGGAAAAGTTCCGCCACCGTTCAGTATCGGCCGAGTCCAGGACGCTCCTGAAAACCAAGTCTGATCCAAGCCCCCTACCTGCACTGGGCTTCCGCTTGAACCGCTCCATTTCCAGGTCCAAGGAAAGGACGAAGACGTCCAAGTGTCTCCGCCGCGTAAAGTAATACTGTCTCCAGCCTGAGGCGTGGTCGAAGCACACACGCTGGAACATGTCGTCATCCCCGGCGCGTGCTGCCAGGGCGTGGTTTTTGACGTTCCGTCATTTGAGTCGGAGCCAGTTGCTGCTACGTAATATGTTGTCGCGGAAAGATTTTCAGATGCGAAGAAAACAGCCAGAAACGCCAGGACCGAAGTAACAATGAATCGTTTATTGACAATGGTCATATCCGCTTTGTTCTCTGTTATCAAACTACATTGAGCAAATCGGATGTCTCTACTAGCTGGGAGGCCAGTTTACAAGCCGGTCTTAGTGCTGTATTCGCAGCTGAACGACAAGCCAATTAGCATATTGCGTCTGCAACTCATCCGACGGCACAGGCCGCCGCGGCGTGCCATCGCTTCTAGTGCTTCTTTGCCTCGGCAATGATCGCATCGATGATGCGGGTTCCCGCCTTGCCGTCCCACTTCTCGGGCAGCGCTCCCGCTTGCCTGTTTGTGCTTCTGCGCCTTCACGGCGTTCCTGATATTTTCGCTGCGAGTCCCGGCGATGGTGTTTGTGCCGCAGGTGACCGTGACGGGCCTTTCGGTGTTCTCTCGCACGGTGACGCAGGGTACGCCCAGGCAGGTGGTCTCCTCCTGGATGCCGCCGGAATCCGTGACCACAATTTGCGCGTGTTTCATCAGGCAAAGAAAATCAATGTACCCGACCGGCTCCAGCATATGAATCCCGTTGCTGGGCAAGGATCCCTGCGGCCCATTCGCCGCAGGCTTGCCTTTTTCAAATTGGAAGTAGGATTCAAGACCGAATTCGCCGATACGTTTGCGCGTTCTGGGATGCGCCGAAAAGAAAATTGGACAGGAGCTCGACAAATCTTTTAATCCTTCCAGGATACTCAGAAAAGTTTCTCGATTGTCCACGTTGGAAGGGCGGTGAAGGGTCAGCAGCGCGTAAGGGTGCACACCGCGCGATGATTTGGCTGTCGCGGACGCGCTTCGCAACCCAAGCGACTCCAGGACCGTCGACCGGCTCGCCTTGCCCTGAGAGGCAAGCAGCGAATCAATCATGGTGTTTCCGACAAAGTGAATTTGTTCCTGCGCGATCCCTTCGTGAAGTAAATTGCGCACGCCGCTCTCTTCCGTCACAAACAGAAGGTCGGAGAGATGATCGGTTACGATGCGATTCACTTCCTCGGGCATGGCGCGGTCAAAGGAACGCAGCCCTGCTTCCACGTGCGCGATCAGCGGCCGCTTTCCGGTTGAGCCGTAAGAAATCTTTGCGGCCACAAGGGCGCAACCCACCGTGGAGTTTACGTCGCCCACCACGATGAGCACGTCGGGTGTTTCCTGCAACAACACTTCCTCGAAGCGCCGCATAATTTCCGCCGTTTGTACGGCGTGCGAACCGGAACCGATCCCCATATGAATGTCCGGTTTCGGTAATTCGAGGTCAGTAAAGAAAGATCCAGACATGGACTCGTCGTAATGTTGCCCTGTGTGCACGAGGATGCCCTGGATTTTCACCGGTTCCGTTTGCTGCTTGCCGGAAGCCAATTCCGCAACCTTGCGGTTGTGCTCGCGAATCGCGACGATCAGGGGCGCGGCCTTCATGAAATTGGGCCTGGCTCCCACGATGATCATGATCTTCATGGTTGAGCTCCCGGTAAGAACTGGAGCTGAGTCTAGTGTACCGATAGTGGCTGTTTTCATGTGAGCTCCAATCTATGCCCGGTTCCGGTTGGCAAACGCGTAGAGCAGCCATCCAAGTTCGTACGGGCGGCATTCGTACAAGGGGCGCAGGCCGCCGCGTGTTTCGCGATCTTCGCGGCCGGTAAGAAGGTTGATGGCAGCGTGCCAAACTCTGGTGGGCTGATTTCGCCCGATGCAACGCCAGACAACGTTGGCGGAGTCGTCACGCATGTTAATTCCCATCTCATTTTCGTCAATCCATTGTAGCCCTTTATTAATCCAGGGACTGAAATCAGATTGAATGGCATCGCCCAGCGCGAATAGTGCCATGGGTCCCATGGCGTGCTGGTGAACGGAAAACACTGGAAACGTTTCCGCAACTTTACCGTTCGAGGAATTGTAGTGCCACCACCACTGGCCCATTGAACCCTGCGCTTCGCAAATGGTGAGCGCGCAGTCCAGCGCACTCTTTGCGGCCTTCTCGTCTCCGTATGCGATTGAATATTTGCTGAAGGCGTAGATTGGATAGACCTGATCGGCAAAGCTGCCGACGTTGCCCCGGATCAGGCCGGAAAGGCCATTGCTGCTGGCGGCGTGCGCAAATATTCCCTGTTTGCCCTGATTGCGCTGAATCCTACGGCTGACTTCCAGTGCAAGCTCTCGCGTCTCTCCCACCATCTCAGGGCGTGCCATAGCCTGGTAAGAGAGGCCCGTGAGGAACCACGACAAATACATTGTGTGACGCTGGCCGGCTTCGCGGAAACGTGTCAGGGCATTCTGGATGTCATGCAGGCGGTTGACTTCCTCAAGCCGTTCCGGGGCCACTACCGCGCAAGTCCACAGCAGCACGCCCAGGTCGCCAATATTTGTGATCCATTCCTTATTCGATAACAAGACGTCAAACAATTTTTGAATATCGAATGGAGATGTCTCTCCACTTTGTTCGAGCCGGCGAAGCCCCATCAAGGTCATCCCCGTATATCGCGGAGAGAGCCCTTCCCGGACCATGCCGCCGGCAGTCCGTTTCAGCGAGTAGCAGAATATCTGCTTATCGGGATCGAGCATCGGCACCAATCCGTTCGCCGCCAGCGAGACTAGCTGTTGAATCTCGCTCTGCAGATTGTCCGACCGTTTCACGAGTGTAGGTTCCGACGAGCTCATCGCGGGGTTTGGCCAGTTGCTGGACATTTTTTCTCCAATATATAAATTATGTTGTCGACGATGGTTTGCAAAGCCGGGCGAGCAGCATTCTCGGGCTGCGCTGGGCGATTGCGATGTTCTAAAAGAATCTTCGTGCGGACGTCCTTGATTTCCTCGATCATGGTTAAGCGGCCGTTTTTTTCGAGGTATTTATCGACAGCGCCGATTTTCCCGCGAAAAACGCTGTAGACCGGAACGCCCAGCGCGGCTGCTTCCCGATTCATGGTTCCGCCGCCACTGATCATCAAATCCGAGAACCAGATGAGGTTCAGTCCATCCACGGCGCCGCTGGGAATGATCATGCTGCCGGAGGAAATCAGGTCGGCCCATTGACGCCGCAACTCTTCGCCCTGTTTCTTGTTTCGCGGAATGACAACCGAGCGGACTTTGGGATTCTCCGACAAGTAACGCAGAGCCTCCGCGAACAAAAGTTCGGCTTCCGGGTTGTGGTAATGGGCTTCGGTTGCGGGCGGCCGCAAGGTAACGACAATGGCATCCTGCGAGATTCCCAAATGATTCAAAATGGAAGCGTCGGGCACAAACCGCGGAACGTACACATCTTCTTTCAGTCCCGGATATTTCAAAACCTGCTCGGGGTTGCTGCTCATGGCATTGCCCGGGATCACGTCAGGCATGAAAACCCAATCCGCCTCAATAAATCCGGTCTTGGTGCTGTGCTCGTAGTCGTGCATCATCACCGTTGGGATGCCCAGGGCCTTGCAGACAAGAACCTGCGCGCGTGAGCCGTGCGAGACGGCCAAATCAGAATGAAACTTGGCGGCTATGGGAATCAACTGCGTGGCGCGCACCAGGTTTGCCAACACTTTGAGCACTTTGTTCTTGCCGTAGTGGCCACCTACCACTTTGCATTTCAGGTCAAAAAAATCCAGTAACTCACAGACTTGATACATATCCCGGGCCGTCAACTCAACCTCAAGGCCCCTCTTTTTCAGTTCATCAATAATGGGCAGGAAAAAAGGCACATGAGGAGAGTTATCAATATCGATCCAGATCTTTCTCCCTTTGCCATTCTTCGATGAGCTAGCCTGAGAGTTTCCACGATCCGGCTCGCGATTCTCGCTCACTGGCGGGCGATCGACTGTGATCGAACCGCTTTTAAGATTCGGATTCAAGATAAGCGTTGTGTCGGGCATATGGGTTGGGTAACCGATCTGGCTTGCGGAATTGAGCCAAGTTTGACTTTGCTGCAGACAACCAACTGTTGGTTCGACCAGCTGACCCTGCGCATATTGATTTCAGAAGTAGTGATTGATTGTGATGCAAGAAATGATCATTTCGACGCTGCCAAGCTGGTGATTCAAAGGCCATCAAAGATTCGAATTCGGTTTCAACAAGACTTGCGGGGTATTTTCTCGTGATTGAAATCTCGCGAACTCAGCTCATATAAATCTGTACCGAGTCACCGTCCCGGGCTTCATTAAGCGCCTTGGCGCGCTTGCGCATCTGCATTCGCCTGAACCAGGTGGGAGGTTGGCTGCCATGTAGTGGCAAGCCTGCCCGGTAGAGGTCGCTGGTCCAGAATTGAAAATCGCACGAATCGTAAATGACGCGTTCAATGTGGAAACCTGCCTTCTCGGCAACACGGGTGAAGCTATCAATCGAGTGGATGAAAAGATGTCGAGGAGCGTCCAACTGGCTCCAATTGGGGCCATATTCTCGCCACGCCCAGCCGACGACTGGAATACTGATTACGCACGTTCCTCCAGGTCGAACCCGCTTGCGGGCGGAGCACAGAACGTCCAGTTGCCTTGGCATGTGCTCAAGCGAGTGGCGGAAAAAAACTACATCATAGGTTCCCGTGACCTCGTCGAGGCTCTTCTTGAAAACGCGAATTCCAAATCGATCCTTGATGTCAGAAGCGACGAAGGGATCGACTCCCTCGGCATCGTAGCCAAGTTCGCGCAGATCTTCGAGCAGAAGCCCTGCGCCGCATCCCACGTCCAGAAACTTCTGGTCCTTCCTGAGTTTGACCCTTCTAATCACATCCAGATCTAATCGCTCGCGCCAGTTAACAAGAAACGACAAGGCAGAGAGATAGATGCGGTTGCGCAGTGTGCGCATCGTGCTTTTATTGGACTGAAGCAGGCTGTAGTAGTCTTGGGGGTAATACTTGGAAAGATCCGAAGGAACGTCCAAGAGGGAAAGACAGCCGCAGGTAGGGCACTCCTGGTATTCAAACTCGTCCCCAAAGCCAAACATCATCTCCCGAACACGATAAATTTTTCCACCGGTCGAGTTGCAAATTTCGCACTCAACAGTGGTTGCTGTGCTCGTCATTCGTTGTCCTTCTACCAAGCAACTAATAAGCGCCATCGCCAAACAGGACAGCGCGCGGAGTCTGCGCCAGGATTCGAAGATCAAGTGCGAGGGACCAACTGCGGGCGTAACGAAGATCGAGGCGAACCATTTCATCAAAGCTTACTCGGCTGCGTCCAGTCACCTGCCATAAGCCGGTGATTCCCGGCTTGACTTCCAGAACCCGCCTGCGATGCCAGAGATCGTACTCTTGATATTCGTAGGCAAGCGGCGGCCGTGGACCAACCAGGGACATATCGCCCCTGAGAACGTTAATAAATTGCGGCAACTCATCCAAACTGCTCCGGCGAAGAATCTTTCCGATTCGCGTAATACGCGGATCGTCCGTCATCTTGAAAACTTTCTTGGATTTGTCGTCGCCTTTGCCTTCGAAGTTGCCGCTGATCAGGTTCTTCATGAACTCCTGATGAATTTTGAGGTTATTGTTGGCATGCATGGAGCGGAACTTCAGGCACGTAAATGTTTTTCCAAATTGCCCCAGGCGGTCCTGCTTGAAGAAGATAGGGCCCTTGGAACTTAACTTCACTGCGATTGCGATCAGCACGAACAGCGGAGAAAAAAACAGGATCGCCGCGGCGCTCCCAACGATATCCATGGCTCTCTTTACCAGGAGAGATACGTTTTTTGCTTTGTGTTGGTAGAAGAGGTCCGGGTAAAATGCCGGATCGGCCGCAATCTCAGACGTGTTCACGTCTAATTCATCGGTAAAGATATGCGCCGTGATGTGCACGTACTGAAGATCCGCCTGATCCACGTGGGTGGGCAAAGCTTCGCGCATTCTCTGCAGGAGCCTGTCAATCGTCGCCGTGTCGTTCAACGTGCCCAGTTCCGTGAAAATGATTCCCAGAATCGAGTTATCCTTGTACCAGCCGGCAGGATCCGTGTCCCTGCGCACAGCATCCGTGGCCTTAACGATTCCACTCAAAATTCTGGTGCTGCTCTCAAAACTCGTTGCATCTTCGGCGTCCAGCAGCAAGAGAAGGAATTTCTTGTTGGAACGCTCCGCCCGCTTTCTTTCCAGCCCCAACATGCCTAAGAACACATTCTCAGGCAAAATTCCATTCATGGAGCTTGTTGGAGGGAAATCGGGGCGTGCCACGCCATGTCTCGATTGGCCATCGCTTCTATGAAGCAGCTCGTCCTGTACGGTTGGCTTGCTGGTTTGGATCATGGGCTCTCTCTGTGCGTTTTGGTGGCATCCCGCGGAACGAAGCTGGCAGGGAAACCAGCGAATAAGCTACCGCCACAGCACTCCCGTTAAAGGGACTGTTAATACCTTGGATGCAATTTGCGAACCAATACGGGCTTGGCCGCCCGTATTGTCTTCACCGTCGTGGACCAAGCGTAAGTGGCTGATAATAATAGATATATTGTATTCAATGCCGGGGGTTTCAAGATGCATTCGTTTGACCGATTCCGGGTATCCTGCAAATGTAAGAAAATGGTTGCTTGATTCATGCAATCGCATTCCCAAAACCGTTAAATCGAGCCCGTTAAATCCCATCCTAATTTTCCCTCTGTTCAGATGGGAGAATAACTGCCTGGATTTTCATGTAGATGCACACAGTTTCGCCGGGGGACAAACTCTTCGATCCAGTTTGTCGCCGCAAGCCGGATCATGCTGAAACTGAGAACTAAGAGATTCTCACTGGTACCAAAAGGTCTCTACCGACAACCTGGCGATACTCGGCCTGAGCCTCCCGGCCCTGCGCCGCGGTTGCGGAATTAGGCTCCACCAGCGCGGAATCAATCTCCACAGCTACGGAGCGACGCAACAAAGTGACGGACACCACCAGGCGATGATTTTCCTTCAATTTCACAACGATCCCATCGAGCCCGCGCAATGGTCCTGAATCGATTCGAACGCGATCACCGACCGCAAGAAAGGGCCAGGGTTGAGTCGCGAGGCCTGAGGCCATGAGCATTTGTATTGCATGGATCTCAGTTTCATCAATAGGCGTAGGGGTCCGGTTAAACCCGACAACTTGGATGACCCCAGGAGTTTTGAGTATTGGGAGTCGAAGTTGGGGATCAAACCTGCAAAAGAGATATCCAGGAAATAAGGGGGCTTCTGTGACTTTGACTCTGTCTGACCAGCGCTTTTGGATCTTGTACGTTGGGACAAACTGCTCATACCCCTTGGCATCCAGGAATCCCGCAATTGCCGTCTCATGCCTCGTTCTTACTTGCAGGGCAAACCACGGGAGTTCGCTATGCTGAGTACAAGATTCAACCTGTTCGACCTGAAGGGTACTATTCATTCGGGTTTTGTCTCGCTTTCAGACGAAAAACATAGCTACCGCAATAGAGCCCCAATTCAGATTGAGCCCCAACTCAGCAAGTGCACAGACCAGACAACTCTTTATGTGCATCTAATGTGCCACTCAGCGTGACAACACTCGACTTGGTGTCGTCTAAAGGTGCTGATAACAAATGCTTTATTGGATAGCAGTTCGATGATCCCTGGCCAGGGTGAGCCAGTTAAGGAAAAAAGAGAAAACCGTTGCCACCATTTGCTAGGAGCATTCCGAGACTGCGGGCTCTGAAAAAGAAAATGAGTGCAAAATAGGGCTCAAGGCCTGCAGCGCGATAGAATTAGCTGAGAATCGGTCGATAAGCACCTTGGACCTGATTCTCTAAGTTCTCTAAGCAAGCCGATGCGATTCGAATGTCCTCTTTAGCAGGGGTCTGGCTACGACGTCTTTCCGTTTTGCCCGGGATAAATTCAATCCGTAACCGGCATTGCCGTATCCGTAATAAGGGTCCGACGCACTGCCTTGCTTTACTGCATTTAGGACCACGCCAATTAGGGGGGAATTTTGAAGTTCGCGGCAGCCTTTGCTGCACACTTCCGCTGGCGTGGATCCACCACGCACAACAAACAGCACACCATCGCACATTTGCGCCAGGACGCTGGCATCGGAAACAGGAACCGTGGGTGGGGAGTCCAAAATAACCCAATCAAAAGCTTCCGAAACCGTATCGAGTAATTTCTTGAATGCATTGCCCGCGATCAATTCCGCAGGGTGAGTGACGTGTTTTCCTGCGGGAATGAATAGCAGTCCGTCTTCCGACCCTCGTTGTATCACTTCTAAAGCGCTGCGTTCACCCTGCAAGTAGTCTGCAAGTCCAGGTGTGAGAGGCGCCCCCAAGGTTTTATGGAGGTTCGGGGAGCGCAAATCGGCATCGATCAACAACACCCGGCATCCGCTTTGCCGAACAAGAACTTGTGCCAAGTTGGCAGCAACGAAACTTTTTCCCTCCGCTGGAATTGCACTGGTAATCAACACCCTTCGCAAATGCTGACTTTCGCGCAGGCGGTAGAGTCGCGAGCGCAAGGTGCGAAACTGTTCGGCGCCCGTCGCAAAAGGATTGTCATTCGAGAACAGCATTAGCTTTGGATCGGGATGCCATTTTGCTGAAACACAATTGGCGCGCAATTCTTCAAAGTGCAGCTTGCCGGAATTGGCCGTTGCATGGACATCCATGACTCCGGTGGATACCGTCAACGGCTCCTTTGACACCGCCATCGGGTCGGACAGGCGCTGTTCAGAGGACTCCTTCGGCGCCCCATCGTGCTGGATTGTCTGCCGGTCTTGCTCCGCTTTTTTTAGCGCTTCGTGAATTCTGCTCATAGCCTTCTTTCAATGAAGCAATGACGTTAAATTTGCAATCTCAAGCCTTCATGCCCACAGGCTGGGCAGATTTCCCTTTTTGTACAATCGGATGTGGAACGCTGGGTGCGTCGAAATCAATCGGTGGAATCGAAATCAGCATTGGCAGGCGCAGGATCGATTCCACGTCGCGCTCGGAGCGCAGCGACGTATCCTGCATTTCGAACATAACGGCTAAGGCGATTCCCAGTCCAAACCCACCGGCAAGACCGCCGCCGGCAAATATAGGCATCTTTGGGAAGGACGGCTGGTCAGGAAGATTGGCCGGATCGAGAACGTGGAATTGCTCTCCCTGCTGGCTGCGTTCCAGATCGTTCGCCATGCTGGACTGATCCCGTTTCTTGAGCAGATCGTTATACAAGTCCAGAGCCGTCTGGTAATCGCGAGTCAGCAGCTTATATTCCTGTTCCACCGCCGGGCTGGATTGCACTCGCTCCTGATACATTTTGATCTGTTTCTGAACTTCTTCCTGCTGCTGCAGACGGTCCTTAACGGTCTGGTCAAACTGATGAACCTGCGCACGCAACTGCTGGATCTGCAAAGGCTCAATTATCGGCCTTGCAGGCTTGTCGGGAAGCGCGGTGCCTCTCTGCTGCTCGCGCTCCGCGATTTTTTGCTTCAGGTCCGCAATGTCGGTATTTACTTTGATTACGTCGGGATGGCTATCCGTATACTTTGACCGCAAAGCAGTACGCTGGGCTTGAAGAGTCTCGAGCTGCTGGTCGAGTGATTCAGGGCTTTGACCATCCTGAATGGCCTTTACGGAAGCTTCCTGCTGCGCCAGCATGGATTCTGCAAAAGTTTTATCCTGTTGTGCTCGGGCCACGCCTTGGGTGGCTGCTTCCAGTTGCGTATTCAAACCCGTTAAGATATTGAGGTTCGTCTGGGCCTGGTCTGGAAGAAGTCCCTGATACTTGCGTTTGAATTCCGCTAGTTTGGCGTCCTGTCCATCTAGTGCCGCTTTTGCATCCGCAGACTGCTGCTCCAAAAATTCCGTGGTTCGATCTCCCTGCGACTGGCGCTCCTGCACGTGTTCCTCGACGAACATGGAAGTGATTCGAGTGCAGATGGTCTGTGCCATGTGCGCATCGTTGAACACAACGCTGATGGTGAACCCGGGAAGATTTTGCGCTCTGGTTTCCGCCATCGGCTGTATGGCTGTAATGGTAATGGCGTTGCGCAGCCGCTCCACGAGCACTTCCATCGGTACCTGAGAAATATCCTTGGAATATAAGCCGAGCTGATGAATTAAAGGCTCCAGCCGCGAGCGGCTTAGGATTTGCTGCTGCATGGCTGCCAGGCGCTGATTATTGTCCGTAACGATTGACTTGACCAGATCCGGGGAAACGCTTGGTTCCTCGACCAGCACTAATGTCTGGGAGGTAAAGCGCTTCGGCAAAAGACGCGAGGCGGCATATCCCGCCACTCCGCCGCAGATGGCCAAGAGCACGATGAGCGTCCAGCGTTTGCGCATCAGCGCGAGATAGTCTTGCGTGGTCATTTCTTTTTGAACCGCCATCAAGATCTCACTTTCCGTGCCGGATAAAGCTTTCCACTTGCAATCAATTTGGCAGCTCCCGCATCGCTAAATCAGGGCGAATGCTAAACCTCGAATATCCTGGCTAGCAGCCTTTGGCTGTATTAAGCAACTTGGAGTCCGGATGAAACATTCCCTTAAAATCTACTAAGTCTATTATTTTGATATAGATGGATAATAATTCGCAGCCATCTGCCCATCTATATTCTCGGCCGAAGTCTATTGGGCTTCTACTTATGGATAAAGTGTTTCCCAATGCCCCTCAAATGTGCGGGTTGGATCAACACTTTCCAACTTGTCTGCGAGACATCATTTCAATTGGTATGCGCAACTGTGAGGCCGCATGCACACAATACTACTTAAATTTCCATAAGCCGTTTATATTGTTATAGATGTGAATTTCACGGAAGGCCTTTTCACAAACATGCGCGAAGTTCAAATCAAGGCAACTTCTGCTTGCAGACAATGTTTTTCTCAGCACACGGATAGCCTGGCATGTGTGGCGATATAGAATATAGCGTTTGTTTTGAGAGAGATACCTGCCAAAAGGAGGCCGCCGGGCTTGCGTCTTTCTTTCAAAACCTGTCGGCCATCTCAGTCAAAAATGAAACGCTCCGGGGGAAATTCAACCCAGGAAAACAATTGCGGACTTAGATTTGTATCCTAAATCGGGGCACCAATGAGAAAATTATTACTACCTTATTCCATTTGGGTTCCAGTGTTTCGACTCCTTTTGGACGGGCTTTCAGGCATCTACCGTTAAAGAGTAATCCTCCCTCTTCCCTAAGATTTCACTACGCTTAACCCTTCGTTCATGTATTCCAGAGAGCCTTCCTCCCACAGCAGGTGAATCGATACAGCACATGGCACGACAAGTGCACTTTGTCGCTCGACATCCGCTATGTTTTAATGGGTTTAGAATTGCCATTCTTTTCAGAAGACGCAGCAAAAAACGGCATCTTCGCGAGGGTAACGTTATGAAGGGTGTGGTACTGGCAGGTGGAACTGGGAGCCGGTTGAATCCCCTCACGAAAGTCACGAACAAGCATTTGCTTCCCATACATGACAAGCCCATGGTGTATTACCCCATCCAAACTCTGGTGAATGCGGGGATCGAGGAGATTCTACTGGTCACTGGCGGCAAGAACGCCGGGGACTTCCTCAGATTGCTTGGCAACGGCCGTGATTTCGGCTTGAAGCACATCAATTACACCTACCAGGAAGGGGAAGGGGGAATCGCCCAGGCGCTTGGTTTGGCGGAATATTTCGCCGGCAATGAACCGATCTGCGTGATTCTGGGTGACAACATCATTGAGAACAATATCTGCCAGGCCGTCGAAAACTTTAAGAAGCAAGGGGAAGGCGCAAAGATTCTGCTGAAGGAAGTCACCGACGCGCAACGATTTGGCGTCGCGGAACTCCGAGGGAATCACGTGGTAGGGATTGAAGAAAAGCCCAAGGTACCCAAATCTAATTTCGCCGTGATCGGCGTGTACTTGTATGACAATACCGTTTTCCAAAAAATCCGGCGGTTGAAGCCTTCCGGGCGCGGAGAACTCGAAATTACGGACGTGAATAACTTCTATGGCGAGGAAGGCAAGCTTACCTACGAAGTGTTGGACGGCTGGTGGACTGACGCCGGAACCTTTGAATCGCTGCTTCGCGCCAATAATCTTGTGGCGGAAACCGGCGCAAACAAGATGACTCATGACCTTGTGACGCATTCCGCCGGATCCCGGGAGTCAAAACGATGAAAATTTTCGTTACCGGAGGGGCTGGATTTATCGGCTCCAGCTTCATCCGGCAGGTTCTCTCGCTCAGGAAAGATTATTTAATAGTTAATTACGATAAGCTCACCTATGCCGGAAACCTGGCGAACCTGCAGCCGGTGGCGGACAATCCCAATTACCAATTCGTGCGCGGAGATATCTGTGACGCCGCGGCCATCGAAGAGGCCATGCGCGGCTGCGCGGCCGTCGTGCACTTCGCGGCCGAGTCGCACGTCGACCGCAGCATTTACGAGCCTGCTCCCGTCATCGCAACCAATGTGACCGGCACGTTTTTCATGCTGCAAGTGGCGCGCAAGCTGAACATCGAACGATTCGTGCATATTTCGACCGATGAAGTGTATGGCGACATGCCTCCGGGCGGATTCGCTACCGAGGAATCGCCTTTGCAGCCCAGCAGTCCGTACTCCGCTTCCAAGGCAAGTTCGGACCTCCTGGTTCGCTCCTACGTTCGCACCTATGGATTTCCCGCGGTGATCACGCGTTCCTCGAATAACTACGGTCCTTACCAGTTTCCGGAAAAGTTTCTTCCGCTGATGATCACCAATGCGTTCGACGACAAGCCGCTGCCAATCTATGGCGATGGGAAACAGCAGCGCGATTGGCTCCATGTGGAGGACAATTGCCGCGGCGTGCTGGCCGTGCTCGAGCGGGGCAGGATCGGCGAAGTTTATAATATTGGCGGAGCGGATGTGGAAGAGAACCTGACCATTGTGCGCAAGGTGCTGCAGTTGGTCGGCAAGCCGGAATCCTTGCTTACGGCGGTGAAAGACCGCCCGGGACACGATCGCCGCTACGCGCTTCGCACCGACAAGATGGAAAAAGAATTGGGCTGGAAACCGGAAATTTCGTTGGACGAAGGTTTGCAGCGGACCATCGATTGGTACCGGTCCAACTCAAAATGGATGGCCGGCGTGCGAGACGGCGATTATCTTTCGTATTACGACAAATACTACGAAAACCGTGATTCTTCGTTGCATGCGCTGACTTCATCCGGGGCCAAGCCGCCAAGGTGAATCGCGCCTGTTTCCCTCTAGTATCTAATCTTTACACGTTTCACTTGTAATTGCGTCCGCATGTGGCACATTCTGGTTTTGTGAGGAGCGGATTCGATTGCAACGAGTGAAAACATCTCTTCCCGACGTCTGGGAACTTCAGCCAAAAGTGTTTCGCGACCCCCGCGGCTTCTTCCTGGAGACCTACAACCGAAATCGATTTGCGGAAATTGGAATCCACGAGACATTTGTCCAGGATAATCATTCGCGTTCGGCGAACGGGACGCTCCGTGGACTTCATTATCAACTGCATCATGCGCAAGCGAAACTCTGCCGTGTGATTGAGGGAGAGGCATTCGATGTGGCCGTGGACATTCGCGTGGGCTCGCCCACATTCGGACAATGGACCGGCGTGGTGCTCTCCGCGGAAAAGCAGAATCAAATTTTCATTCCGGCGGGATTCGCGCACGGATTTGCGGCCCGCAGCGAATCCGTTCAATTTCTTTATAAATGCAGCGAATTTTACGATCCCAGCGATGAGCACGGCGTGATTTGGAACGATCCCAATCTGGCCATCGCCTGGGGCGTTTCCAATCCGTTGATCTCCGAAAAGGACACCAGGTATTCGACGCTGGCAGAAGTCTCGCAAGCGCACCTGCCCCGATATTCGAAGCCATGAAACCCGCAATACTACTCATCGGAAACAACGGTCAAGTAGGGCGCGAATTAAACCGCATGTTGCCGCTGCTGGGCGAGATGACCTCTCTTGGCCGCGGCCAGCTGGACCTTTGCAAGCCGGAAGAAATTCGCGGCGCCATCCGCAAAGTTCGTCCAAACTTCATCGTGAATGCGGCGGCATATACTGCAGTGGACAAAGCCGAGATCGGAACAGGCACTGGCCAGAGCCATCAATGCGGAAGCCCCCGCCCTGATGGCCCAGGAAGCAAGAGCGATTGGCGCTTTGTTCGTCCACTATTCGACGGACTATGTATTCGATGGATCGAAGACCTCGCCCTACACGGAAGAAGATCCAACCAATCCGCAAAATGTGTATGGGAGAACGAAGCTGGAAGGCGAGCTCGCGATTCAGAATTCCGGGGCTTTCAATTTGATCTTTCGCACGGAATGGGTTTATGGCACTGAGGGCCGCAATTTTCTCCTGACGATTCTTCGGCTTGCAACACAACGCGAAGAGCTAAGAATAGTTTGCGATCAGATCGGCGCGCCCACCACCAGCCGCGAAATTGCCAGGGCCACTACAAAAATTCTGTCGCAAATTCAAGTGCAAGGAAACGGTTCATTTTCTCCAGAGAATATTAGCGGCACTTATCACATGACCGCAGGCGGCCAGACCACCTGGTTTGATTTCGCGCAGGCAATTCTTGAGCGGGCATCAATGATCGATGCACAGGTCCCATGGTTTGCGGCCGCCACGGAGAAGCGTCCTTTGATTTGCCGCCATGTCATTCCCATCCCCGCCAGCGAATATCCCACGCCGGCTCGCCGGCCGGCATATTCCGTTCTGTCCAACGAGCGTTTGGCCCGCACATTTTCGGTGCGATTGCCGGACTGGGCAACACAATTGGATTCCGTGTTCACGGATCCCCCGCACAACAATATCTAGTGTGGAATTGACGGCGGCCTCTGTTTGACGGATGCTAACGCGCGTGGAAAGATAGTCCTTCGGATACGCAAGAGGCTGAAGATTTTTCATTTCTTTGCCCGTCCGGCTGGGAGGTGCGCATGACCGAAAACATTCTTCGCTCCAATATCGAAGGAAGTGTCCAGGTCCACGGCCAATTGCTGGGCGCGTGTTTGCCAGCCATGATCGAAGCGGCCAATGCGCTGGTATCGGCTTACCGGACCGGTCACAAGGCTTTGTTCTTTGGCAATGGCGGAAGCGCCTCAGACGCGCAACACATGGCCGCCGAGTTCCTTGGACGATATTTGCTTGAGCGGAGGCCGTTGCCGGCCGTGGCGCTCTCCGAAAATACTTCCGCCCTGACGGCCATCGCAAATGATTACGGCTTTGAACAGGTATTCTCCCGGCAGTTGCAGGCTCTCGGCGTTCCCGGCGATGTGGCATTCGGAATCAGCACTTCGGGAAACTCTCCAAATGTAATTGAGGCCCTAGCGACTGCGCGCAAGATGGGACTTCATACGATTGGCCTGACGGGGGCTTCCGGCGGGAAAATGAGAGGCATGGTAGATACGTTGATCGCTGTGCCATCGACAGAAACTCCGCGCATTCAGGAGTGCCACATTCTGGTGGGTCATGCTTTGTGCGACGCAGTCGAACAAGCCATGGCCAGCCCGCGAACATTATCCGGAATTCACGCTGCGGTTAAGGGCTAGTCTTTCTGCACATTTGCGCAGCCACTGAACAATCCAAATAGTTGGATCAGAAAACGACGAGAAAAAACCGAAGGGAGGACGCCTCTACACAAAAGTTATTCCAGAATAGGGAAGCACGAATTATCGCGATGCTGTATTTCCAAAAAAATAAATTGCGGGTTGTCTGAAAATCGAGAGCTGCTTTTAAGAAACTTTCCGCTTTAGATCCGGGTAGAGTTTGGAATCCGCCACCCATCCGGAGCTGTTCTTATCCCAATTTTCCGGGAAAATATGGAGTGATACGGCAATCTCGGCTGAGCGCTCCTTGCCCAAATGCTTGATGAAAGCAGCTTCAACCTTTGCGCGGAGCCCCTCAACGACCTGACCCTCCCCTTGCAGATTTACTTCCGCGAAAATAACACCGAGCATAGCGTCTTTTTTGTACCAGCCAGCCAGATCGGTCTCGCGCTTGGCTGTGACAACGACCCTACCCGCATCGTTTAGCAATTTCTGCGAGGCGCCATTTCCCAAAGTCGTATCTAGTAGCATCAAAACAAAAGGCTTACGGGACCGTTCCGCGCGCCGCCGTTCCAGCGTCAGCATGGAGTGAAAAACATTCTCCATCAGCAGATCTTCTTCACGTACTGCGCTTTCGGTAACCTGCGAATGTTTCTTTTCGGCTACTTCCAGATCGAGATTGAATTGACCCATTGCTGAAATTTTAGAATGGCTGAAACCCATTTGTGCTCCCGCAAGGCTTGTATTTCCAGGAGGTTACCCTCCATGGCGATCGATTACTCGAAGCTATCGGGCAAGCCGCTTCGTTTCGAACTTGAGCTTGGCACCGCCGCAAGAGGGATAGGCAACCTCTCCATCTGCAATTGCCTAAATTCCACGACGCGTTCACCTTTTTTGCGGCAGGCACATAGCACAGACACTCTACTAGCCAAGAACTAAGAACGCGTTGTAGTCATCGCAATCAGTCTGCCAGAGCGATCGGTGGGACCTGTTTGCTTGCAGGTCGGCTGCATGTGTGTAAGTTAATGCAAATAAAGGCATTATTGTTCTTATTGAATTTTGCATTGCGCCTTCGGTCATGCTGCCTCAAGGATTCAGCCCACTAAGTGCAAACTATTGCCAAGTTTCACCAATAGCTTTCCAATTTGGGGGTTGGGGGACTATTGAACTGAAAGAAGGGAAGAGGTCGCCAAAGGTCTATTTTCTGGCCAAAGATCGGCGCCTTGGAGGCGATTTCGCGGTCTGATCTTTAAGCTAAACTTTTGAGTAACCTTTTGGATGGCCAAGCCGCCAATCCCATGCGGATCGAATTATGGTTGGCAAATCTGACATGGTTGGCTCCCAATGCAACAGTGTTCTAGCTTTGGATGGGTCGGCAATCAGTCTCGCGGGGTCGCCGGCACGAGGGAGAACAATTCGCAACAGGATTTCGCGCCCAGTAATTTCGCGAGCGCATTCGATGACTTCCAGAACAGAATAACCGCGGCCAGTTCCCAAGTTTAGAAAATCAGATTGGCCTCCCGCGCGCAGATGTTCCAGGGCGCGGACATGCGCATTCGCCAGATCGACGACATGAATATAGTCTCGGATGGGCGTTCCATCGGGGGTCGGATAGTTGTTGCCATAAACTCGAATGGACTGATTCTGTTGCAGCGCCGTGGCAAGAACATTGGGAATCAGGTGCGACTCCGGGCTGTGGTCTTCCCCGCAATTTTCGGTTGCGCCGGCGGCATTGAAGTAGCGAAGCGCCACGAACTTCAATCCATAAGCGGTGTCATAGGCATCGAACAGTCGCTCCATGACCAGCTTGGTCCAACCATAAGGATTTTTTGGCCATTTCCGGCTTTGTTCCGTGATGGGAATTTGCTCGGGGTCGCCGTAGGCGGCCGCTGTGGAGGAAAATACGAGGCGTTTCACGCCCACTTGAACAAGGTGCCCCGCGAAGGCGATTCCTTGCGCAAGGTTGTTCTCGAAATACTTGGCCGGATCGATGACGGATTCGCCCACTTCAATGAGCGCAGCGAAATGAATGCAGGATTCCAGTGAGTGTTCGCGGGCGATGCGCGCCACAATTTCCCGATCGCCAATTTTCCCCTGATAAAAAGGAATACCCGCAGGCAGAGCTGCCCGATGCCCGTGAACCAGATCGTCCAATACGACAACCTGCTCCCCTTTTGCCAGCAGAAGTTCAATGGTCACGCTGCCTATGTAACCTGCTCCGCCGGTAACAAGAATTGCCATATTTTCTCTTTGGGCCCATGGTTCAGGCCGAAACATGTGTGCACTCTGTGTTAAAGCATTTGATCTTGCCTTTTTGCGTGTAAAAACTCAACACAGAGGTCCGCGCGATCATTGTTTGCCAGAGCGTCCCGTCAGAAAGCAATGGACAAAGTGGTCTTTTCAGCGAGAAGATCGAAAAACTAATAAAAAACAGTGAGGTGAAATCCAATGGCTTATGCAACCGAGGAAAATCTAACCGAGCTTGCGACGAAACAATGGGCGGCTTGCCACTCTCCCAGGCTCCGCCAAATTATGCAGTCCCTGGTAAAGCATCTGCATGGCTTTGCGCGCGACGTGGATCTGAAACAAGATGAATGGCTGATGGCCGTGGACTGGCTCGCCAAGACCGGAAAACTTTGCACCGATAAACGCCATGAATTCATCCTGCTTTCCGATGTCCTGGGCATGAGCATGCTGGTTGACGCTATGAATCACCGTTTCCCTGAGGGCGCCACGCCTTCCACCATTATCGGACCGTTTCACATTGATGATTCGCCGGAAATGGCCATGGGCGCCAATGTGGCGGAAGGACTGGCTGGAGAGACTACCTTCCTTGTGGGGACGGTTCGCGACACGAATGGAAAACCCGTCGAGGGGGCGAAGCTGGATATCTGGCAGGCAGATGCCGACGGTTTGTACGAATCGCAGCTTGGAGCGGAAGAACCCACTCTGCGCGCCGTTTTTCACACAGCAGCGGACGGAAAGTACGCCATCCGCACCATTGCGCCGCCGGGATATTCCATCCCGATGGACGGCACGGTGGGCGACCTGCTGAGGCATACGGATATCTCGCATTTCCGCCCCGCGCACATTCATTTTCTGATTGCTGCCCCGGGATATGAAACGCTGGTCACGCATTTGTTCAAGAAAGGCGCGAAATATATCGACTCCGATGTGGTGTTTGGCGTGAAGGACAAGCTCATCGTGGAATTTAAGAAACATCCGTCGGGCAAAACTCCCACGGGTGAAAATTTACAGGAGCCGTTTCTGGTGGTGAATTACGATTTCATTTTGAGCAAAGCGAATGCGCAATCGGACCGGGAACCTTCTCTCAGCAAAGCTGCCGACTAGGGCTGCGTGAATTTCTTATTGAAGAGATTTCGACATGGTGATGAAGTGCACGGGAATTTTCGTTGGAGTCGGATCGTCATAAACGCCAGTGCCTGTATCCGCGTATTCCCAACGGTGGTACAGGTCATGAAGGTCCCCGCGGACGTTAACGATTTTCAGATCGCTGAATTTACATCCGGAGTTTAGAAAATATTTTTCGACCACGCCGACCAGTAGGCGGCCCACACCCATTCCCTGGCGCGAGGGATCGACCGAAAGCATTCCAAAGTAGCCACGCTCTCCGCGCAGTTCCGCATAGACGCAGCCCACCAGAATAGAACCTTCCTCCGCCAGCAGAAAAATTCCTTTGTGCATGAGGCCGCGAACCGTGGCGGCATTGGTGCGGTCGCGCTCGATGAAAAATTGTTCCACGAGGAAGGCTGTATTGACCAGGCGGACCACGGCATCGACGTCGTTATCAACAGCAATTCGCGTGGAGATCATTGGGCATGCTCATTATATCAATTTCAGGGGAAGCTTTCCTTTTCCGAGTGAGATGTTCTGGCATAGCTGCGTTTTTTCGATTTTCGACATCTTACTGTTGCGATGTTCTTGTGGGAATTATGGAACCTCGCAGCCCTGGGCGGGGAATACGGTATGGGGGGTAATGGATTGCGACAAAGCCATATGCAAGGGAGGAATCTTAAAATGAGCACGAATCGTAAATATATTTGGATCATGGCGCTGCTGCTGGCCGCGCCAATGCTGGGGACGGTCGCGGTGGCCACGCCGTTTCAGGGCGGCGGGTACGGCGGGGGGCAGGGAAGAGGCGGTCCGCGCGGGCCAATGTCTCCGGATGATCAGCTGAAACGAATGACCAAGGACCTGAACCTGACGGTCGACCAGCAAAGCAAGATCAAACCGATTCTGGTCGACGAGCAAAAGAAGATGGAAGATTTGAGGAACGATTCAAGCGGCGACCGCCAGGCGATGCGCGGCAAGATGATGCAGATTCGCAAAGACACGAGCGATCAGGTCCGCGCGATGCTTGACGATAAACAAAGAGAAAAATTCGATAAGCAGGAGCAGCAGCGCGAGGATCGAATGCGAAATGGCCGGGGCGGCGGTCCGGGAGGTCCCGGCGGGCAGGGTGGGGATAATTCCGGAGGGAATCCACCAGCGCCGCAGAATTAGGGGGATTTCTGGAGTAGCACAGACTTCAGTCTGTGGGGTTTCGTGTATGCAGAAACTTAAACCCACAGACTGAAGTCTGTGCTACCAAGAGCACTTCAAAATCCGTAGAGCTTGGCGGGATTTTCCACCAGGATTGTCCTACGCATGGCTGCATCCGGAACCCATTTGGGGAGGAAATTCAGCACCTGGCCATCGTCGATTCGGAAGAAGGGCGTGATTTCGGAGTTGCTTCGGCCGGGCACGGGAATTCCCGGATGCGGCCAGTCGCTGCCCCACAAAATTCGTTGCGGGTTGGAGGCCACCAGCGCGCGAGCCATTGGCGCAACGTCGGAATAATCCGGCGCCAGCGTGGAGCTGCGATAGGGCGCGGAAATTTTCACATAGGCCTTGCCGGTGCGGATCAAAGTCATTAGAGATGAGAACCCGGGTTGGTCGCCGCCAAGCGCCGCCTGCATGCCACCAAAGTGATCGAAGACCACCGGCATGGGTGCCGCCGCGACCAGATCTTTGATCCCCTCAATCACCGATAGCCTCGCATAAATCTGGATGTGCCATTTCCTGTTCTTGATTCTTTCCACGGCCGCTTGAAAACGTTTGCGTCCTGCAGCGGGATCGATTTCGCCGGCCGTTTCCAGATTCAATCGCATGCCGCGGATTCCGGCGCGATCCATTTCGTCCAGTGAGGATTCCGGCGTCTTTTCATCGATCACAGCCACGCCGCGCGCGCGCGGGCCAAGTTTTTTCATGGCGTCCAGCACGCCGGAGTTGTCCGTGCCATAGACGGTAGTCTGTACGACGATCACGCGGCTCATGTGCAGCGCCTTGTGCAAGGACTGCAACTCATCCACAGAGACGGGTTCCGGCGTGTATGGACGCGAAGGCGAATAAGGAAAATGTTGCGGGTCGAATGTATGCACGTGGCAATCGCAGGCGCCCTCTGGAACCGCGAAATTCACGGGTGTCGAGGGCTGCGAAGCGCTGGCCAAAACCACGTTGGGCCTCCACGCGAGGGCAGCCGCCCCCGCGGTTACCGCACCTTTTACAATTTCACGACGCGTAAACATGAATCGTCCTCCGCATATTTTACCGCGAGAGTATAACGCGAACTTGCCCGCGTGGCATGGAGGAGTTGCCCGCAAATTATTTCTGGCGCACTTGGTGGAATGCACGAAAGCGTATAACATCTTGTATCCAACCAGAAATATGGAAACGCGTTGTCTCGCGGGGGAGCAATATGTCGCGATGGAAAATTGGGACGATGGTCATGGTTTGCGCGGCGCTTTGCGGCGCGATTGCTCTTTCCGCGGCGCGCCCCGCTCCACAAGGGTCGGCGTCGCTGGCAAACGATCCAAAGCTTATCGAAGACCTTGTCTACGCCAACCGCATTCTGTTTGCGCAGAGCGTGCTGGACGGCTTTGGCCACGTCAGCGTGCGAAGTGACAAGGATCCCAGCCATTTTCTGATGTCTCGCAGCATGGCGCCGGCGCTGGTCACTTCGAGCGACATCATGGAGTATGACCGCAACGGCGAGCCTGTCGATGCGCGCGGCCGCAACTCCTACGTGGAGCGCTACATTCACGCGGCGATTTACCGCGTGCGGCCCGATGTGAAGGCCATCGTGCACAGCCATTCGCCGGACATAATTCCCTACAGTGTGACGGGCACCAAGCTGCTTCCGATCTACCATGTGAGCGCATTTCTCAGGCTGGGCACTCCTATTTTTGATACGCATGACGAATTTGGCGACACGGACATGCTGATTCGCGACAATAAACTTGGCGATGGACTGGCCAAAGTGCTCGGCAATAGCGGCGTCGCTCTGATTCGCGGGCACGGGTTTGTGGCTGTTGCGGATTCCATTCCGGTTGTGGTGTACCGCGCGATTTACACGCAGATCAACGCGCGCGTTCAGGCCGACGCCATGAAACTGGGCACGATTAAAGTTTTGACGCCCGGCGAAGCGGCCAAAGCACAGGCAGTTGTGGAAGCCACGGTCGCCAGGCCGTGGGAATTGTGGAAGTCGCAAGTGGGAAAAATTGAATAGCTGGCAGAATCCAAAAATTACAAACGGAGAGCGGACATCATTCCATGAAAACATACAAGATTGCGGTAATTCCCGGCGACGGCATTGGCAAAGAGGTTGTGCCCGAGGGCTTGCGCGTGCTGGAAGCGGCGGGAAAGAAATTTGGAATTAATTATTCGTTCCAGCATTTCGATTGGAGCTGCGAAACCTACGTCAAGACCGGAAAGATGATGCCCGACGACGGCCTGGCGCAGTTGAAACCTTTTGATGCGATTTTTCTTGGAGCGGTGGGCTATCCCGGCGTGCCCGACCATATTTCGCTGTGGGGATTGCTCATTCCGATTCGCCGCACTTTCGAGCAGTACGTGAACCTGCGCCCGGTGCGCATGCTGAAGGGCGTGGAATCCCCGCTGAAGAGCGCGAAGCCGGGCGAGATCGATTTCTACGTGGTGCGCGAAAACGTGGAGGGCGAATACTCCAACATCGGCGGGCGAATTTTTGACGGCACCGACGACGAAATGGCCATGCAGACCAACATCTTCACGCGCCGCGGCGTGGACCGCATCCTGCGCTACGCCTTTGACCTGGCGCGCAAACGCAAAAAGCATGTGACCAGCGCCACCAAATCCAACGGCATCATCCACACCATGCCCTACTGGGACGAGCGCTTCGCCGCCATGGCCGCGCAATATCCGGACGTGCGCGTCGATCAATTTCACATCGACATTCTCACCGCGCATTTCGTGCGCCGCCCGCAAATGTTTGACGTGGTGGTGGGCTCAAACCTTTTCGGCGACATCCTCTCCGACCTCGGCCCCGCCGTCGTCGGCTCCATCGGCATCGCCGCCGGCGCAAACCTCAATCCGTCGAAAAAATATCCTTCCATGTTCGAGCCCGTGCACGGCTCCGCCCCGGACATCGCCGGAAAAGGCATCGCCAACCCCATCGGCCAAATCTGGTCCGGCGCGATGATGCTGGATCATTTCGGCGAAACCGAAGCCGCCGCCGCCATCGAACGCGCCATCGAGGACGTGCTCACCAAGCCCGAATACCTCACGCCCGACCTCGGCGGCAAAGCCAGCACGCAAGTTGTGGGCAAGGCCATTGCGGATGCAGTAAGCAAATAATTTTGCAACTCAGTTGAAGCAACTCGGGTGCGCGAATACGCGCACCCGAGTTGCTTTTAGGTACCTAGCTGTGGAGTATCCTGGCTACAAATTCAGCGGGCGGCGAGCCACAATTTCGGCGACGGCTCGGTGGTGGGCTGCGTCGATGGCTTTTCCTTCGCGGTGGTGAAGGATTTCCCATCCTGTGAAATATTGCTGCAGTTGGCCAGGGAGCAGGCGGTGCTGGCCATCTTCTTCGCCGGGCTCGTTGATGTGGACTATGGAAATCAGGATGCCGCCGGGGACGACGCCGCGCTTGGCGGGCTCGAAAAGGTTTCGTTGCAGGTAGTAACAGATGGCGATGAGGTCCCAGCGGGAAGGCTCGATCTCGAATTCATCTTTTTCGAGGTCGGCGACGACGGCTTTGATTTGCAGGGCGCGCTCGGCGGCGCGGGTTTGCAGAATTTCGATGGCTGCGGGCGCGCCGTCCACGGCGGTGACTTCCCAGCCATGTTCCGCCAGCCAGAGGGCGTTTCTGCCCGCTCCAGATGCAAGATCCAACGCTTTTCCGGGCTGCACCGCGGCCGCGGTTGATATCAGCAGGGGCGTTGGCGCTGCCTCCAAATCCGAAGCTGCATGTTCACGCAGCCTGTAGCGCTTGTCCCAGTCGCGAATTTCCATACGGGAATTGTTCACGGTGCGGAGACTCATTGCAAGGCAAAGATGAGCGCGGCGCGGGCTAAGGCCGCCAAGGTTCGCTAGGAATGCCGCGCGTTTTGGAAGTATAATCGGCCAACCCGCAACTTGAATCAGGAATGAACAGGAGACACGCGATGCGCACAGGCACACGATGGCTGGTGATGGCGATTCTAGTGGTGTCGGCCTTTGGACTGAGCAAAGTGGTTCCCGCAAAAATGGGAAGCGCGAAGGCGTTCGTCACCAACAGCCTTGCGGACACTGTCACGGTGATCGACCTCAGCACGCAGAAGGTTTCCGCGACCATCAAAGTGGGGAAGCGCGTGCACGGCATTTGCGCGCCGGCGGATGGCTCGAAGTTTTTCGCGACCATTGAGCTGGAGAAAACTTTTAAGGTGATTGACACGGCCACGAACCAGGTGACTGCGACGATAGCTCTTCCGGGATTGCCCAACCAATGCGCGTCCACACCCGACGGCCATTACGTGGCTGTGCCCAATCGCAGCGGGGACAGCGTGGTCATCATCGATATCCCGCAGGGAAAAATCGTCAAAGAGCTGCCAGTGAAAGCGCCGCACAATGCTTACAACACGGGGCGCAACGATGTGTTGTACGTGTCCTCCATGGGCGATCACCAGATCAACCGCATCGACCTGAAAACCATGGAATACACGGACAAGATTCCCACCAGCGGCATTCCGCGCCCATACGCCGTAACCAAGAATGAGAAAACCTTGTACGTGGCGCTCTCCGATTATCACGGCTTTGAAATTGTGGACATTCCCAGCAAGAAACAAATCGCGCGCGTGGATTTGCCCGCCGCACCTCCCGCGGATTGCGAACTCGAACCGCACACGGAAACGCACGGACTTGCTCTTGCGCCAAACGAGAAAGAACTGTGGGTCACCAGCCTCGCCGATGGCGGCGTGTACGTGTATGACATTGCCAGCAAAAAGTTTTCCAAAGAGATCATGACCGGCGCGTGCCCCAATTGGATTGGATTTTCTCCTGACGGAAAGTACGTGACCGTGAGCAATTGCGGGAGCAACGACGCGGCGATCATCGACGCGAAATCACAACAAGTGCTCGCAAAAGTTCCGACGGGAGAAGGACCCAAGAGGCTGCTGGCCATGGTTGTGCCGGGTTCGTGACGCTTTTTGTAGGACGGGCTTCAGCCTGTCTGGGTTTGACTTTCCCTCGCGCCAGAAAAGCAGACAGGCTGAAGCCTGTCCTACTAGGTTCGCCGATGAAAAATCATAAAATACAATTCATGCTGATGCTCGCCTCGATATTTCTCGCACTTGGGATGACAGGGGAAAAGGTCATGGCGCAAGATCGCGGTCAGGGACGGTCGATGGTGATCTCGCAGGGCGGGATTGTGGCGTCGGAATCTCCGCTGGCATCGAAAGCCGGCGCGGCGATTTTGGAGCGCGGCGGCAACGCGGTGGACGCGGCCATTGCGGCACACGCGGTGATGACGGTGGTTGCGCCGATGTGGAATGGCATTGGCGGAGATTTGTTCGCCATCGTGTATGACGCCAAGAGCGGAAAATATTACGGCTTGAACGCCAGCGGCTGGGCTCCCGCCGCGCAATCGGTGGAGCGGCTGCGCCAGAAGGGGCTGCGCGAAATGCCCACGCACGGCATCGAGCCGGTCACCGTGCCCGGCTCGGTCGACGGCTGGCAGAAGCTGCTGGATCGCTTCGGAAAAAAGAAAATCGATGAGGTGCTGGCTCCCGCGATTCAAGTGGCGGAGGACGGTTATCCGGTGACGGAGTGGATTGCGCAGCATTTCGCGACGAACGTGGATCTCTTGCGCGAAAACGAAGCGGCCGCGCACACTTTCTTGATTTCGGATCGCGCGCCGCGCCTCGGCGAAATTGTTCGCAATCCTGATTTGGCCTGGTCGCTGCGGCAAATTGCGCAGGGCGGGCGCGACGCATTTTATCGGGGAGAAATTACCAAGCGCATTCTGGCGCTATCGGCGCGGCACGGCGGGGTCGCTCACGGCCAAGGATTTTTCGGATTATTCCAGCGAATGGGCTGAGCCGATTTCCACAACGTATCGCGGCTGGACGGTGTACGAGATGCCGCCCAATGTGCAGGGCATTGGCGCGCTGGAAATGCTCAATATCATGGAGCAGTTTGACCTGCATTCCTACGGGCTGAATTCCACGCGCGCGCTGCACGTGCAGATTGAAGCCAAGAAACTAGCTTATGCCGACGTGCTGCGATACATCGCCGATCCCAAAAGCGTGAAGATGCCAGTCAGCGGAATGCTCTCCAAACAATACGCGGCCGAGCGCGCCAAGTTGATCGACATGGAGCATGCAAATTGCGATGCGGGCCGGGAACGCCCGTTCCCAGCGCGGGCGATACAACTTATTTGAGCGTGGTGGATCGCGAAGGCAACATGGTTTCGTTTATCGAATCGAACTATGCGGAATTCGGCTCGGGCCTGGTCGCCGACGGAACGGGATTCGTGTTGCACGATCGCGGCGCTTTGTTCAGCCTGGATCCTGCTTCGCCGAACGCAATTGCCGGACACAAGCGGCCGCTGCACACCATTATTCCCGCGTTTATGGAGAAGGATCAGATTCGCATCGCCTTCGGCATCATGGGCGGATGGAATCAGGCGCAGGCGCACGCTCAATTCGTTTCGCACGTCGTGGATTTCAATCAGAATATTCAGGCGGCGCTGGAAACGGCGCGATTCTATAAGCCCACCTTCACGGGGTGCGACGTGTTGCTGGAAAATCGCGTGCCGGGGAACGTGCGGGGAGAGCTGGAAGCCAAGGGGCACAAACTCACCATGCACAATGGCTTTTCGGATGCGTTCGGCGGCGGGCAGGCCGTGATGCGCGACTATGCGGCGGGAGTGAATTACGGAGCGTCCGATCCCCGGAAAGACGGCGCCGCTGTTCCGGAGCTGATTAGTCAAGATCTGGCAGCACTGATTTGCGAATTCACTATTCTTCACTAGAGTTATGCCTTGCCGCACTCGTAGGGGCACGGCATTGCCGTGCCCCTACAAGCCGACGACGAAATTAATTTAAGATTTGTTGGCGGATTTTGCTGCTTCGCGGCCTGCGATGCGGCCGAAGGTCAGAGATTTTGCGAGGCCATGCTGATTGAATCCGCCCGACGTTTCTCCCGCGCAGTACAGGCCGGGAACAACTTTCCCCCATAGATCGATCACCTGCGCTTTCCCATTGATGCGCAATCCGCAAAGACAATCGTGAATGCAGGGCGTGGACCACGCGGCGTAAAACGGCGGCGTTTGAATCTTGTGCTTCGGCACGGGCTTGCCGAAATCTTCATCTTTGCCGTGATCCACGAAGGAATTGTAGCGGGCGACCGTTTCTTCCAGCGCCGCGCCGGGCATGGGATTTTTCTGATACTTGCTGACAATTTTGGCGGCCAGTTCGCGCAGCGAAGTTGCGCTGAAGAACCAGCCGTCGGGATCGACGAAGGGCGGCGCAAGAGTCCAGCTTTCGCGCTTCGCGCCGTCGGCATCGAAGATGGCCCAGATCGGGCCGCCTCCCTCGCCTTTGTGGCGCCTTGTTCGCAGGCACGGATTCCACCAGTCGAATCCGGTCGCAAACTCATTCACGAATCGTCGGCCGACCTGGTTCACCTGGATGAGATTCTGATAGTCCGCCACCTGCAGGCCGATCGCGCGCGCAAGACCTTTGACGGGACTATCTTTTATATTTTCGTTTCGCCTTCCGCCGCCCTGCGGGTAGCCGTACTGATTGCCGATCACGTATGGCTTCTCGAAAATGTGCGAGCGCGCTTGCGTCTCGACGGTTTGGTTCGCCACTCCCCATAGCGATGCGCCGATTTGCATGGCGGCAATTTCGCCGTCGCCGGTTTGCCGCGAATAGGGTTCTCCGACCACTTGATATTCCTCGGTGAGGCGCGGATCGAAAATTCTGCGGAAATTCACATTGCTGGTGTGGCCGCCAGTGCTCACGACCACGCCGCGCTTGGCCTGAATGTTCAGCGTCTTGCCTTCGTGCGTCACGGTGATTCCCAAAACCCTGCCGGAGAATTGCTCCTCGCGGATGAGGCCCGTCATGCTGTGCTGCAGGAGAATCTGCACGCCGAGTTTTCTGCGCGCTGGCTTCCAGCGGACGCATGAGCGCCGTGCCGTTTCCTCCCGTTGGGCGAATATGTGCTCACCTCTCCCGTCCAGACGACGGTTTGCGCGCGCATCACCGTCTGCGGGCCGCCGTCCGCGCCGACGGGAGCCTGTCGGGAAACTTGACGCCGTGCGCCAGCAGAAAATCAAACGTGGCCACGCTTTCGTCGCAGAAGGCGCGAATCATTTCCCGGTCGCTGAATCGGTAATCGTGCCAGTTCACCAGGTCGTCGAACATGCGGTCCGGCGAATCTTCAATGCCGTATTTTTTCTGCAGGCTTGTGCCGCCGCCCAGCGCGACGTTGCCGCCGCTTTCGATGGCGTGTCCGCCGATGTCGTAGTTTTGCTCGACCACGATGACGGTGGCGCCCGCTTCGGCAGCGGCGATGGATGCGGGAAGTCCGGAGGCTCCCGAGCCAACCACGACGACGTCGGCGGAGAGGTCCCAATGCCGTCGCAGTTTTTGCGGCATCCGTTTCTTTCGCGCCAATGCCGCCGAGCGCAGCTACGCCGAGGCCCGCGGCCGCCTTCTGAATAAATCCCCTTCGCGGCAACGCCGCATTGTTGGTTTCACTTTTGGACATGCGCGTAGGCTCCCTCTCTCGCAATTAATATATTTTTCGACCGGGGCGAAGAAACGAAAGTCGTCTTCCAACTAGGGTCTCGGCCGGTTGATGTCCGTCGGCGCTGAAGGCGCCGAAGTACGCCAGCCCAGGGCAGCGCCCTGGGTAGCACAATTTTTCGTGTTGCGCCCTGAAAGGGCGCAGAATCCCTCCACCCTTTCAGGGTGGGCCGTGATTTTTGCCACTTTACCCGGGGCGTTGCCCCGGGCTGTTATACTCCGCGCCTTCAGCGCGGAAGAATGTTCCGCGCCGGCAAATAGGAGAAAAGCGCTCCACTAATTGCGAGAGATCGCACAGATTGCGTTCAACTGCGCGCGACGAGTGAGTCGCGCCGAATCTGCGCAATGGAGGCCGCGCCGGTTTGCGCCATGATGGCCTGCAATTCGCGGCGCAAAATTGCCACCACGGTTTCGACGCCTTCCTGCCCAAATGCGGAGAGGCCCCAAATGTGCGGCCGCCCGATTCCCACCGCAGCAGCGCCGAGCGCGAGAGCTTTATAAATATCCGCGCCGCCGCGGAATCCGCTGTCGATCATGCACGGGAATTTTCCCCGCCGCGCCGGACAAAACTTCCGGCAGGCATTCAATCGTTCCGCGCCCGCTCGCGTCTTCATGCCCGCCGTGATTGGAAACGATGATGCCATCGACACCGTGCTTTACGGCCAATGCCGCATCCTCGCCTGCCACTATTCCCTTGAGGACGAGCTTCATTTTTGTCATGTCGCGGACGCGTTTCACATCGTCCCAGTTGAGTTTCACGCTGGTTTCTCCCTGCAATGCTCCAATCGCGCCCAGCACATCCATGGGCGTGGACGGAGTGATCCGCGAGATTGTGGGAAGGTTGGAGTGGCAGCCCACGCAGCGATCGTCAGCTTCGCGCTCCAGATTTCGAACGCCAACGCGTTGCAGCGACTTCGCGCCGATAGTGTTGGCCCCGCCATCGTCAATGGTCCAGACCAACACGGGGCATCCGGTCGATTCGAATCGGCGCAGGGCTTTTTCGTCCATGCTGCTTCCGAGCCCTGCAAGCCACAGCGGTTCGCCGCGCGCCGCAACCACATTTTCTATTCCGGTCGGATCGATCAGCACCACCGCCGATCCCGATAAAATTTGCAACGTCTGCGTCGATTTGGCCGCCTGCGCAACGACCACGGCTCCATCGGGATAGTAGGCGTTCATTCTGCCGACGGGAGAAAAGAAGATCGGCGATTCCCAAGTTCTGCCAAACAGTTTGACGGATTGATCGACCTTGGTGATACCAGTCAGCCGGCGCAGGCGGACTTCGTACTTGTCAAATCCATCGCGATTGGCGCGCATCGTTTCGTTGTTGAAGGAGCCGTCCGTGATGAACGTGTAATGCGCGGGCGTGAGTTTAATGCGCGCGACGGCGTCAAAATCGAAAATGTTCAGCGCTTCCTTCACGGACTTGATGACTACTTCATTCTGTTCCGGCAGAGGCGCCGCGAGAACTTCATCGACCCAACGAGAGGAAAACCCCGCGTACGCCAGCACGGGACTGGCCGCAAGAAAACTGAGAAATGCGCGGCGATCGGAAACGCGTTTGGAAAGAGTCACGGCTGAACGATCCTTTCTAGAAATGTGCGCGTGGGAATTGTGAAACCGCGAGGGTAGCGCAGCCCGATTCGACAGGCAAGCAGAGAACGGCTTTGGCGTGCTTCCAAATTTCAAAAAGCGCGCCGGACTCTAGAATCATTCCGGCTCGTGCGAAGATTCCGGAACCACGGGGCGGGGGACGCGTTCGCCGCTGGGCAAAGTTTCGGCGTGGTGGCGTCCGCCATTTTCCGGATGGCGCGGGATATCGTTTACGGCGTGGGGCTGAGGCACTCGCGTGGCCGGCAATTCGGCGCGGTCGTCGAGCCGCCCGAAGATCATTTTGCCCGCGGTGGTTTGATGGACTGATGTCACGGTAATGTCGATGGTCTTGTTGATCATACGGCGCGCGCCGTCCACCACGACCATTGTTCCGTCATCGAGATAGGCAACGCCCTGATTGTATTCCTTGCCCTCGCGCAGGATGAAAACGCGCATGGTTTCTCCGGGCAGGACCACCGGCTTCAGTGCGTTGGCCAGCTGATTGACGTTCAGAATTTCTATGCCCTGCAGCGAAGCCACTTTATTCAGGTTGTAATCGTTGGTGAGAATTTTTCCGTCGTAGCGCTTGGCCAGTTCGATAAGTTTCAAGTCTACGTCGGCGATGTTTGGAAAATCGTCGTCGGCAATTTCAATTTCCAGGTGCGCCATTTTTTGAATGCGCTGCAGCACTTCCAGTCCGCGGCGGCCGCGCTGGCGTTTCATGGAATCCGCGGAATCGGCCACAAATTGCAGTTCGCGTAGCACAAATTGGGGGATCAGCATGACGCCGTCCAGGAAATGCGCTTCGCAAATATCCGCGATGCGTCCGTCGATGATAACGCTGGTGTCCAGCACCTTGGGCATTCGCCGCGTGCTTCGCTCGCTGCCGAAGAGGCCTCCGAGGGCTGCGAGATTCAGCATGTCTCCCTTGTTAGCTCCAACCACCAACCCAATGTAAGTCATCACCAGGAGCAGCCCCACGTCCATGAAGGACCGCGAGCCCTCCGGGATCGAGGTGCGCGCCAGTACCAAGCCCATCAGGTAAGCGCCAAGAATTCCAAGGATGGAACCGATTGCCGCGCCGATCAGCCGGCGCATGCTGGCGCGTTGCAGGCGAATCTCAAATAAAAATACGGAAATGGAAAACGCCAGGCCCATGCCGGCGGCCGCCAGGTTAGACAGACCGAATGGATGAAAATGATATCCCGCCGCGACGCATGCGATTGCAAAAATCATTCGCACCATCATGTGATCCCACCAGTTTCCAAATTCAGATTGTGTCTGGTTGGGCGTTGCCGGCCGAAGAGGAAACGGCATTGTTGGCGGCGGAGGGACAGAAGTTCCTTGCCGGGTAAAAGGGCGGTTCATAAAGCCTCATTTCCTATGAGGAGGCAAAAAAATAGATCCTCTACACCCACTCACTATGAATCGGTATTGAATAAATCGGGGCTGACCCGGGACGAGAGATATAAGAGCAGCCCTTTATACCCCCCACTTATCCCATTTCGTGACAAATAGTCAAGTTTTATAAAGTTTACGTAAAGTTGGATGGCACGACAATTTCGTTAAGGTTGGGATTGTATAGGGAGGCCACGGCCTTCATAGGCTGCGGAAAAAGCATTTTTTGTCATCCCGAGCGAAGCGAGGGATCTGCTTTTCTTCCCGGCTTCCAAGAAACAACAGATTCCTCGGGCAAGCCCGGCCCTTCGGAAGTACATGGTGCGAGTTTTTCCACGGCCTGTTTCAGGCGGGTTGCAGCGCAAGAACTTGAATTGGAACTGGTCGCCCGCGCTCGTGCGGGCTGTGCTGTAATTCCTCGTCAACCTTTGGCGCCATGTCCACGACCCCTCTTGTGCCCGAAACATTGCCGTCGGCGGATTCCAGCGCGGGGCGCCGCCGCATCGCGCTCGTGGTTTCGTGCCTGCTATTCCTGAATTTTTTTTATTTTCTTTTTTCCAGCGGGCGCGTTCGCACCATCGATGAAGTCTCGGCCGCGTATCAGGTGGAAAGCCTCGCCAAGCGCGGCACTGCGGCCATCCCGCAGGCCGTTGACGCGAAAATGTTTTACGGCACGTTTGACCGTTTCGGCCGTGCCCAGTCGCCCTATCCTCCGGGTCAGGCGTTGGCCATGCTGCCGTGGTACGCCGCGGGGCGGTTTGTCGGCAATCATCTGCCGGGTGTGCCACCTAACCTCGCGGATTTTGTCAGCGATTTCTTTTTGACGGGCGAGAGCGCTTTTTTCTCCGCGCTGGCCGCCGCGCTTGCGCTGTGCATTTTTCTGCGTCTGGGAATCGCGCCGAAAATTTCCTTGATGGCGGCGGGAATTCTGGCGTTGGCTACTCCGCTGGCTGCCTATTCCGGCTGGCTGCTTTCCGAGCCTTTGGCGGCGGCTCTCTTGCTCGGGGCCGCGGCCGTGCTGTTTGGCTCGCCGCAAGGCGTGCCTATACATATTTGTCGCGCCCTCGGTGCGGGAGCGTTGCTGGGCGCGGCCATTTGGGTGAGGCCCACGCACGTCATCGCCGTGCCCATATTTCTCATTGCGCTGCTGGTGCGCGAACGTGAAAAGGGATGGAGCCCTGCAATCGCACTGGCCGTCGCTGCGGGCGCCGGAGTAGGTCTGCTGCTGTGGAGGAACGCCTATCTCCACGGCAATCTCTTCGAGTTTGGTTATCCATCAGCCGCTGAAGGTGGCAAGGCGCTGAACACGTTTGAGACGCCGCTGGCCACAGGCCTTCTCGGTTTTTTGGTTTCTCCGGGGAAATCCATTTTTCTTTTTTCGCCGCCGATTCTGCTGGCGCTGGCCGGACTGCCGCGCCTGTGGAGGCGTGACCGCGGACTGGCATTTGTGGCCGCCGGCGCGCCGGTTGTCTACCTGCTGTTTTTCGCCACTTATACGCAGTGGGAAGGCGGCTATTGCTACGGTCCGCGCTACCTTGTGCCTGCGCTGGCATTGCTTGGCCTGGGCGTAGGACCGGCGCTTGCCTCGATTCGGTCTGGGAATGATGGGGGCTCGCGCGCAATGAGCCTTCTGGCGATTGCTGTGTTCGCCGCGGGATTTTTCGTGCAGGCCGTCGGGTCGATAACCAGTTTTCTGGAAGTTGATGTGGCCGGCGGCTACTACGACGCGCAGTACAACTACCGCATGAGCTTTTCGCCCATCGCCATGCACATTCATCTGCTGGCGCACTACGCCGCGTCAGGCGCCGCGCCCATCGGGCAAGGCTTCGACAAATGGTGGGTGTTTCTCTCCAAGGCGGGAATATCTAGCGGTGCGCTTTGGATTCTAGCGAGCGCGCTATTTGCAGGGACGCTAGTTTCGGCCGGGTGGCTGCGGCAGCAGTATAGGAACATCGGTGCAAGTAACGTTGGCCCTCAGTAGCACAGGCACTCCTGCCTGTGCGGTTTTTGGGATCGAACACTTTGCGCATTCGCTTAATGTCTAGAAAAGCGCACAGGCAAGAGTGCCTGTGCTACCAAAAACCTCCTCCAATACAAAAAATAAAGGGCACGGCGAACCGTGCCCTTGGGTGAAATTGCTTCTGGTTTAGCGGCCTAACTGCAGCCTGATGTGCCGCCGCAATTTTCGCATTTGTAGCAGGCGCCGTTGGGGGTCATGAGCATGCCGCACTCGGAGCAGGTGGGCGCGCCGTCAAACATGGGGCGCGAATCGCTGCGAGCGTTCGACGCGAGCATACCTGCGCTGGCCGGTGATGGATCATCCTCGGCGGTCGGTACGAATGCGCGAGGCAGGGCGGGAGCCGCTGCCACGGTTGCCGCGGGCAAAGCGGTATCGCCGTTGTGCGTCAAGTAGTCGGGTGAGATGAAGCGTCCGCCGAGCCAGCGCCCGAGGTAATCGAGCACGGATTTCGCGTACGGGATTGCGGGATGGCCCGTGTAGCCGGCGGGCTCAAAGCGCGTGTTGATGAATTTATCGACGAGCGCCTTCAGCGGGACGCCGTACTGCAAGCCGATGGAAACCGAGAGCGCAAAGCCGTCCATGAAGCCGGAGAGCGTCGAGCCTTCCTTGGCCATCTTGATGAAAATTTCGCCGGGCTCTCCCGTTTCGTACATGCCGACGGTGATGTAGCCTTCGTGGCCGCCGATGGAAAATTTGTGCGTGATGGATTGGCGCTCGCTCGGCATCTTGCGGCGGCGCGAACGCACGAAAAGTTCCTGCTGCTCGGCGACGCCTGACGAGGCGGCTTCAGCCGGCTTGGCAGCAACAATTGCGGTAGTAGCGGCGGGCTGCGTTTGCTGAGCGGTGTCCTTCTTATCGCCGGCAGCGGAAAGCGGCTGCGAGCCTTTCGAATTGTCGCGGTAGATGGCCACGGCCTTCACGCCAAGCTTCCAGGACTCGATATACGCCTGCATGATATCTTCGACCGTGGAATCTTCGGGCATGTTGATCGTCTTGCTGATAGCGCCGGAGAGGAAGGGCTGGGCCGCCGCCATCATTTTCAGGTGTCCGCGCCAGGCGATAGAGCGCCCGCCGACAGCTGCGAGAGAGCAATCGAAAATCGGAAGATGCTCGGGCTTGAATCCGGGCGCGCCTTCGATTTTTCCGTTACGGTCAATGTAGGAAACGATCTGCGAAGTTTCCTCGGGCGTGTAATCGAGCTTCATGAACGCCGCGGGAACGGTGTTGTTCACGATCTTGATCACGCCGCCGCCGACGAGCTTCTTGTATTTCACGAGCGCGAGGTCTGGCTCAATGCCGGTGGTGTCGCAATCCATCATGAAGCCGATGGTGCCGGTGGGCGCGAGCACGGTGACCTGCGAATTTTTGTAGCCGAATTTTTCGCCGAGGGCCAGCGCCTGATCCCAGGCAGATTGCGCGGCGCCCAGCAGAGATGGCTGCACGCTTTCCGCCTTGATGGGCCGCAGCGAATCTCGGTGCATTCGAATCACTTCAAGCATCGGCTCGCGATTAGCTGCGTAACCGGCGAAGGGCCCGAGGCGCTCGGCAATGCGCGCGGACTGCGCGTAGGCTTCTCCGCACATCAGCGCGGTGACCGTGGCAGCCATGTCGCGTCCGCCGTCCGAGTCATAGGGCAGCGCCATGGACATGAGCAGTGCGCCCAGGTTGGCGTAGCCAAGTCCCAGCGGGCGGAACTTGTGCGAATTTTCGGCGATTCTCGGCGTCGGATAGCTGGCGTTGTCCACCAGGATTTCCTGCGCCGTGATGGTCACGTCCACTGCGTGGCGGAAGGCTTCGACGTCGAAGGATCCGTTGGAGTTCAGATATTTCATCAAGTTGAGCGACGCGAGGTTGCAGGCCGTGTCGTCCAGGAACATGTATTCCGAGCAAGGGTTCGAGGCGTTGATGCGCGCCGTGGTCTTGCATGTGTGCCAGCGATTGATGGTGGTGTCGTACTGCATGCCGGGATCGCCGCACTGCCAGGTGGATTCGGCCATGCGGTGCAGGAGTTCGCGCGCGCCAAATTTTTCGACGGGATTGCCGTCGTTAACGTTGCGAGTCCAGAAGTCGCGATCGTCTTCAACCGACTGCATGTATTCGTCAGTGACGCGCACGGAGTGGTTGGCATTCTGGAAGAAGATGGAAGAGTAAGCTTCGCCGTCAATCGAGGGATCGTAGCCCTGCTCGATCAGCACGCGCGCTTTGCGCTCTTCTTTCATCTTGGAGTCGATGAACTCGACGATATCCGGATGATCCACGTTGAGGATCACCATCTTGGCGGCGCGGCGCGTCTTGCCGCCGGACTTGATGACGCCGGCAAAAGCGTCGAAACCCTTCATGAAACTTACCGGGCCGGAAGCGATGCCGCCGCCGGAAAGCGTTTCGCGGCTGCCGCGCAGTGAGGAAAAATTGGTGCCCGTGCCCGAGCCCCACTTGAACAGCATGCCCTCGGTCTTGGCCAGGTTCATGATCGATTCCATGTTGTCCTGAACCGAGTTGATGAAGCAGGCTGAGCATTGCGGCTTGGCCTGCACGCCGACGTTGAACCACACCGGCGAATTGAAAGCCATCTTCTGCTCGACAAGCAAGTGCGTCAGGTCGTCGCGGAAGGCGTCACGCGAGGGAGTGCCGGCGAAATAGCCGCCCTTCTCTCCCCAGTTGACAATGCTGTCCACCACGCGGCTGATTAGCTGGCGAACCGAATTCTCGCGCTCTGGCGTGTTGGGCTTGCCGTGAAAATATTTTGACGCCACGATGTTGGTGGCGGTCTGCGACCAGCCCTTGGGCACTTCCACATCTTCCTGGCGGAAAATGGTTTTGCCCTTTTCGTTGCCGATGAGCGCCACGCGGCGCTCCCATTCGACCGCGTCAAACGGGGAAATGCTGCCGTCGGTGAAATAGCGTTCGAACACCAATCCTGTACGAACCTCAACGTCCGCAGGAGTTGTCGTGCCGGTTTGTAGTGCCGTTTTTTCGTTCAAAGCCGTTCTCGTCTGTGACATCTTCGCCTCCGCGCAGGTAGGTTCCCCCGCGCAGAGGGAACCCTTATATTTTACTCCCAATTGGCCGGGAGCACGCAACTGCCTGATTCTCAGCAGGCCGTCGCTTCTTTCAAATCCTTAAAACTAAATCGTCACGAGCATCGCGATTGCAGCCTCACCATTTCACATTCACCCTTGTAGGGGCGATGTGTTGCGCCAAGAGGTGGAGTCCGCACTCGAAAAAAGGAAAAAGCATCCCTTGCGCATCGCCCCGGCCCCTTGCGGCAACTGGCGTTACGCCATCCCTCGCCGACAGCGCTGGGAGCGCCGGCTACGGGGAGTAAAAGAAAGCCTCCTCGATGTCTCTGTGAAACCTTGCAGGTTACGTCAATCGACTTTGAGGTGCGCCCGAGGATGAATGGGCTCCTCGTTTGTCGAATTACGATCCCTGAATCCGAGGGCGCAATGTAATCAAGGGAGAAAATTATGTCAAGTGGGAAATTCGTTGCGAAGCACAAAATCTTGTTGTCGCGTGCCTAAACTGTCTATCCCTAGTGGTCTTGTTCCAAGAAGGCACAATCCCTAAGGACCTTCGCAGAGGCGGAAATCCGTGAATTCGCTGAAGCAAAACTGAATTTCTGCGGCGCCTTTGAATACAAGGCTAGCGCGAAATCGCGATTTTTTTTTGCGCCGACGCCGGCCGGCTGCGCTGCAGGAACGCCAGAAGCTCCGCGTTAATCTGGTCCTTCTCAGTGCCAGCATATCACCAGGCCACCGCAATTAGGGTTGCGGGAAAATTCATTCCTTGGATCTGATGGAATGCGCGCTGGAGAAACCGATGCTCAGCAGATTGCCGGTAGGCGTGGGCTGGTACTCCAGCGAGTCGGAGAACTGCCGCAGCAGGCGAATGCCTTGGCCGCCGATTGGATTTTCGTTGATGGCGCTCAGCACCGGCGGCACCGATGAAACTACAGGGTTGAATGCCGGTGCGTCGTCTTCCACAGTGAAGACAAAGAAATTTTGCCGGGGGCTGGAGAATTGAATTGTGATGGATTGATCGGGTTTGCTGGAATATCCGTGCCGGACAATATTCGAGAGAACTTCTTCCAGGCAAAGATTCATCGCGAACTGCGTGTTGGCCGGAATCGAATACTGCGCCGCCAATCGCTCGATCCACTCAGGAACTCGGGCCAGGTCAGACAGCCGGCTTTGCAAATTCAGGCACTCTCCGACGGTTTCCTTGCCGATTGAGGTCATGATGAGTGCCGGTCCTTCCTCAGGTCCGTGCCATGTTCATTTTACTGCGGCAATGGCGGCTTGCAGATCGTGATGGATAGGGATCAAGGTGTCCACGCCGCTGGTCTTCAAAACCTTTTCGACCAGTTCATTGGGGCCGAAGATCACCACTTTGCCGCCGCGGCCCTTAATGGCTCGCGCCGGCGCAACTAACGCGCGAAGACCCATGGATCCCAAAAAAGAAACGTTTTGCAGGTCAACGATCACAGCCTTCTTGCTTCCTGCAATCACGTTCATAGGCAAGTCCACGGCAGCGGCGCCCTCAATGTCCAGGCGGCCGTCCAGGATGACCCTGGTAATTCCGCCTTCAAGCTCTTCGGTCGAAATTGGCATTTCTTCTACTCCCTACCCTGGCCATTCTAGCCATGAAAAACACTGCGCAGGTTCTCAGCCGGACGGCGCATCTGAATGTGCTGGGCAAGACAAATGATACTCCACGAAATGTTACGGGATCGTTACAATGCATTCACACTCACTTCAAGGTGACCGGGTTTTTCCACTTTATTAACAGATGCGGTTCCACGCCGTTGTCATCGAACAACTTGCTCAAGCCTGGGATTCGGAAGCTTGCGACGCCGCAAGGTAGCGAATGAAAAGGAGTGTGATGTCGTCGTTCTGGTCGGCTCCGCGCGCAAACCTCTCGACGGAATCGACTACTTTCTTTTGCAGCTGATCGAGCGGCACGTCGTGTTGGCCGGTCAGAGCTTCGCTAAGGCGGGGAACTCCGTACATATCGTCCACAGGGTCCGCGGCTTCGGTGACGCCGTCGCTGAACAGAACCAGCGTGTCGCCCGGCTCAAGGTCCACGCGGACCGCGGCGTACTTGGCTTCCGGGATCAGCCCCACCGGAAATGAGCCCTGCGTGAAAATTTCACTGCTGTTCCCTCGGCGCAGAAGCAGCGGCGAGGGGTGGCCGGCGTTAATGTAATCAAGATGGCCCTGGCGGTCCAGCATGCCAAAAAACATGGTGGCATAGCGGCCTACATCGGAATGCTGGCAAAGAAAATCGTTGATGTGGTGGAAGACGCGCACGGGATCCGCGCCAAGCGTCATGCCGGTCAGGGCTCCTTGAAGCATGGTGGTGAGCAGCGCCGCGCCAATCCCCTTGCCGGCAACGTCGGCAATGACGAAAGCGGTGCGGTCCTCGCTCATGGGGAACACATCGAAGTAATCGCCGCCGACGGCGTGACATGGAGTATTGAACGCGGAGATTGCCAGGTGTGGAAATTCACGGAATCCTCGAGGTAGGAGCGCCTGTTGAATTTCGCGTGCGATGCTCAATTCCTGTTCGAGGCGCTGGCGTTGCCGCTCGCGCTCAACCAGGCGCGCATTGTCCAAAATGCTGGCGGCCTCCACGGCCAATGCATCGAGAATTTGCCGGTCGAGTTTGGAAAACGCCGCGGGACGCCGCGAATCCAGATACAGAATGCCCAGAAAATGTCCGCGCCGCATTTCCTCAATCGATTCCGTGGTGCTGGCGCGCGGCATGGCGTAGAGGGGAATCGCCACAATGGAACGAAGGCGCTGGGCAATGATGCTTTGCGCTCCCTGCAATGCAACGTCGGCCTGCTGAAGATCTCCGGTGATGACGCCCTTCTGGGTTTCGATTGCCATGCGCAGCGCGGTCTGCGTGGGAGCGAAGCCTTCTATGGGCATGTCCACGGCGCCTGCGCGGCGTGCCAGCCGATTATGAAGCGCGCCCGTGGAATCGGCCTCCAGCAAGAGTCCGCGTTCCGCATCGGTGATGGTAATGGCGCGGTCCAGCATGGCTTGCAGGACCTCGTCCAGAGGAAGCTGCGAATGCAGCAGCATGGTCGCTTCGAGCAGCAAATTGAGTTTGCCGAGTCCAATGCCAGAAACCTCGGCGGTCTTGATGCGGCCCACGCGCGTGAGCAGGTTTTCAATCGTGCTTCCCTGCGAGGAGGGGTGGAAGATAATGGAGTAGGAATTTTCGACACCGAACGTAACGGTATCGCCTTCCCGTAGATTGTGCTTGGCAATTCGCTGGCCGTTCACGAAAACACCCAGCTGGTTCCCGCGATCTTCCAGAAAGTACTGGCCGCCTTCGCTGAGAATTGCCGCGGAATTGCGTGAGATTCGGCGGTCCGCAATGGCCAGATGATTTCCCACTTCGCCGCGGCCAATCAAGTACGGAAAATCTGTAAGGGAAATAGAGCGTCGTGTCTTCTCGGGTGAAACAAGTTCGATGGTAGCGTCGCTGGAGGCTGGGGCGTCTAGCATTGAGTGGCTCGAAGCCGGGATTGTACCACTATCTTCCCCGCCGGTCACATGGCCGACGTGGAATTCGCTCGGCGCTTGATAGTTCCCCTATAGTAAAAGCGCGTGCTCCCGGGTTATCGTACTTGCGGCTTCAAACATAGAGAAAATGGCCGGAAGACAGGGGCAGGGGCAGCATGAAATTAGCGCGCAGGGGAAACCAGTATATTGGAAAGATCTTTCGGGCCAGTGTGCTCTTGGGAATCGCGGCGGTTGTACTTGCAGGGTGCCAGGGCGCTCCTTCCGCTTCAGTGCAGCCAGGGCTTATCGGCGGATTGCAGCGGCAAGCTGATTGCTCGCTTACTTATTTAGATTTTTCCTACGCCCTTAGTTGGACAGCACTGAGCGTTTCACCCAATGTCACCATTCCACATTATGAAAAAACGCTGCACGACAGCGCTCTTCTCGGCACCACGCCGGATAAGTTTCCTGCCGGGTGCGTAGACTCCAACCAGGGAATCGCTTCGCGGCCGTTTCTTTTTCTGGGGACAGGAAAGAATGGGCGGGAGTTTGTTTCCGTGCTCGGCCCATCCGGTGTCGTCACCAGCGGGCTGAAAAGCGATGCCACGTACACGCAACCGGCTACCTTGGCGACGCCTATCAAATCCATCTCTCTTGTCGGCGGCGATTTGAACAAGGATGGAAACGCGGATTTAATTTCCATCAACTCGAGCGCATTGCAATCTTCGGTGACTGTATTTCTGGGTAAAGACGACGGCAGCTATCAACCGGGAGTGGACTACGCTCTGCCCGGTGCCAACGCCCAATACGGCGTGATCGACGATTTGAATGGCGACGGAATTCTGGATCTGCTGGTCAGCTCGGATTCCTCCACATTTTCGTTTTCTATTTTTCTCGGCAATGGCGACGGCACGTTTCAGCCGCCGCGAACGTCCACCCCGGATAACGGCAACCTTCATTTTAACGACGCGTTTATCACCGCGGACGTGAATGGAGACGGTGCCAGGGATATTGTGACCGCTCAAGGGCAAGTGTTCCTCGGAACTGGGGACGGAATTACGTTCACGCCTATGGCTCAGGCGGCATTCCCGCCCATCAAAACGTCCAGCAACGATTTTGCGCCGTCGATCGTGGCGGCCGATTTTAATCATGATGGAAAAGTGGATCTGGCAACGGACGACGGCCTAGCGATTCGCACGTTTCGTGGAAATGGCGACGGAACATTTACGGCGGGGCCGCAATATTCCGCGATCGCGAATTACGGATTTTTGACCGCGACGGACCTCGATGGGGACGGCAACATCGATTTGTGGACCGGATATGGCGGCAATGGTATGTACAGCGGAGATGCTTTGTTGCCCAATGCTGCCTATGCACTGATGGGGAACGGCGACGGAACATTTCAGGGCACGCCGGGCTTGCCGGCGGCGCACCTTCTTGCGACCACGGCCACCGCTGTCAAATCAATATCCGGCTCCTCCAAAGGCAATGCCGGCGTGACATTCCATGCGGCGGTCTCATCCAATGCCACGGGAACGATCACTGGGACCGTAACTTTCTTCGACGGGTCGGGCCAGATCGCGTCGCCCGTGGAGGTCAGCGGCGGCAGCGCGGAGATTTCCAATTCCACTCTTAAGCCGGGAGTTCATTCCATCACGGCGAAGTACAGCGGCGATTCCAATTTTGCCCCCAGTGCGTCACCCGCGTTATCAAACGCCGCCAGCAGCGGGGTAACCATTAGCTTAGGCTCGCCGACTCCCAGCTCGCTTTCCGTGGTGTCAGGGCATACTTCAGCCCCTTTTACTGTTCTGGTTACTTCCCTCATCAGTACTTCGCAGACTGTGACATTTTCCTGTGCCGGGTTACCGGCACAGTTGCAATGCAATTTTCCGTCAACACCAGTCACGCTCGCTGCAAACTCGAGCGACTCCGTCACTATCACAATCGGCCCGACTTCGATGGCGCTCGTAGCCCCGTCGCGCCGTTTATCGCCTCCATCGGATTGGACGATTTCACAGAGAGTGGTGGTATTGGCATTGCTTTCGATCATGTTTTTTCTCGCCTGTACACGCCAGCGAAAAGCAAGTTGGGCATTATGCGCGTGCTTGATGTTGTTGGCGTTGACATCTCTCGCGAGTTGCGGCGGTTCCGGTTCAACCCCGTCAAAATATGCGGTGACCATCTCGGCACTCGGATCCGGAGGCACGCCTGTGGAAGCGCAGCCCACGCTCACGCTGACTGTAACGCCGAACTAGTAGCGCGGGCTTCAGCCTGCGGATTTTGTGTTTTGTAAATGGAAAAACCCGCAGGCTGAAGCCCGCGCCACAAAAAACTCGACCATGTGCGCTTGCCTGTGCGCATAGAGAATGAAAGGAAAGTGCCTATGAGCATTGAAAAATCCGACGCGCTTGTTTTTTTTGGAGCGACCGGCGACCTGGCTTACAAAAAGATTTTCCCGGCGCTGCAAGGAATGGTGCAGCACGGAAATCTGAATGTGCCCGTGGTTGGCGTAGCCAAGGCAGGATGGAATCTGGATCAGCTGCGCGCCAGGGCCAAGGACAGCCTGGAAAACCATGGCGGAATTGATCCCCCCGCGTTTGAAAAGTTGAGCGGTTTGATGCGCTACGTGGACGGCGATTATCAGGACCCGGCGACGTTTGAGGCTTTGCGCGGCCAACTAAAAGATGCGCAGCGGCCCACCTACTACCTGGCCATCCCGCCGGTGTTGTTTGAAACCGTGGTGGAAAATATCGGCAAGTCCAACGGTGGATCCAACGCGAGGGTAGTTGTTGAAAAACCCTTCGGGCACGATCAGGCTTCCGCGCTGGAGCTGAACAAAGTTCTACTCTCGATCTTCGATGAATCGAGTATTTTTCGCATCGATCATTTCCTGGGCAAGCGGCCGGTGGACAACATGCTGGTCTTTCGCTTCGCCAACGCCTTCTCGGAGGCCTTTTGGAATCGCCACTACATCGAGAGCGTGCAAATCACACTGGCGGAAGATTTCGGAGTACAAGGCCGAGGCGCGTTTTACGATGGAACGGGAGCCGTTCGCGACGTCATTCAGAACCATTTGTTTCAGGTGCTCTCCAATCTGGCCATGGAGCCGCCGGTGAGATCCGACGGCGAATCCCTGCGCGACGAAAAAGTAAAAGTGCTGAAGGCCATTCCTCCGATTGAAGATTGCAATTTGATTCGTGGCCAATTTCAGGGGTATCTCGATGAACAGGGAGTCGCAAAGGACTCCAAGACGGAAACGTTCGCGGCCCTGCGGTTGGAAATTAATTCCTGGCGCTGGAAAGGTGTTCCTTTTTACATTCGAGCCGGCAAATGCCTCCCGCTGACCTGCACGGAAATACTTGCAAAGTTTCGCAAGCCTCCCACGCTGCTTCCCGACAGCGTTTTGACCGAAAATCATTTGCGGTTGCGTCTCAGTCCGGATGTGGTGATCGCCATGGGCTTGATGTCGCTTGCGCCGGGAGACGGCGTTGCCTTGCAACCGGGTGAAATGGTGGCGACCAGTTCGTCCGGCGGTGGTGACATGGGAGCCTACGAACGCTTGCTGTGCGCGGCCATGGCCGGAGACAATTCGCTCTTCGCGCGCGAGGACTATGTGGAAGAAGCGTGGCGCATCGTGGATCCCGTGTTGAAAAAGGGAACGCCGATTTATTCCTACGCGCAAAATTCCTGGGGTCCCGCGGAAGTGGATCGTGTCATGCCGCCGGGCGGCTGGGACGTTCCGGCAAGCAGTCCAGTCAATCTTTCGGTTGACTGAGCGTGGCGCGGGCATCAGCCAGCGGGTTTTGGTCCTGGCATAAACTAAAATCCGCAGGCTGCCCTTCAGAAATGCTCAGGGTAAAAAGCTCGCGCCACAAAACCCTGCCTCTATAGCAAATCGTCTGCGATGAGTGCGGTTGTAATAGAATGCCTTATACGAATTGTCTTAATCCAAGGAGGAATCATGAATCGTCTGGTAAGGAATATTTTTTCAACGGGATTGGCTTGCGTTGGCCTGATGGCCGCGTTTGCCGGTGTTCCTGCTCGCGCTGCCGATGATGCGGTGGTGACCGCGGACAAGGCCGTAGTGGCGGCGCTTGCCAAAGGCGATAAAGTCGCCGCGAACAAATGGCTGGACCCGGATTTCAGCTGGATCGACTCGGAAGGAATCATGTGGGCCAAGGAAGATGCGTTCCGAGGCGGAGTAAAACCTCTGGTTACGTGGACGGATGACGTCAAGGTCACCGAACACAAATACGGCAAGAGCGTCGTATGGATTCAGTGGAATCAGGGCAATAAGTATTCGGCAAGATTTTGGGTGAAGCGCGCGGCCGGCTGGAAACTGCTGCACACCACGGAAATCGCGGCGATGGCCAAACGCGATTTTCAAACTGTCGAGCCAACCTATGACATCGCCTGCAACAATCCCTGCAAGGCTGTCCCATATAAACCGTTGACTGAGGGCGAGAAGGCCTCTCTCGACGAATGGCAGGAGCAGGAAGGCAGCCAGCAGGGCTGGGAGAAGCACGTGGCCGATAATATGGATCAGCGAGCCGTAAGCACATACGGCGGCGCTTCTCCATCCAAAGCTGATCGCATCGCTGGAATGAACAAGCGCAAAGTGGCAAATCCCAACGCTCCCAAGGTTGGAGCAGCGCCGGCACTGTGGATTCGCACCTGGGATTTCGGCGACGCAGTGGTGATGGTCTCCGTGCAGCCGACCTACGGCGACAAAGCGTACTGGTCCAGCCGCGTGCTTGCACCGAACGAAGCGGGCCTATGGCAAATGATGGAGAGCTATCACAATTATATTTTGGCTTCTCCAGTGATGACCGCCACGCCGAACCAGCCTGACTTGAAGTAGCACGAAGACGAAACCCGAATCGGCATGAAAAGAAAACGGCTCAGGGAAGTTCACTTCTTCCCTGAGCCATCGCTATTTTGCAGTGCGCGAATTTCTTATTTTGCGGGGAGCGGCTTCAGCGGCGGTTCTTTCCCTCCGGGCGTTGCGTCCTCGGCCGTATTGCTCAGCATGGCGGCGGTAATGTAGGTGCCGGTAACGCCGATCAGATCGACGATTTGCTGATCGCTGAACACAGCGCGCGCTTTCTTGAATGTGGCGTCGCTGACGAAGTGCTTGGTGGAAAGCTCCATACACAGATCGTACGTCGCCTCCACATCCGGCTCCATGGACGCCGGCCTCTTTCCCAACTTGAGATCGTCGGCCACGGATTGCGGGAGCCCTGCCTTGAGCGCCAGCGGATAATGGGCCGTCCACTCCACCTGCGATGTCCACAGCCTGCCCTGGATCAGGATTGCAAACTCATTCAGCTTCTTCGGAACGGAAGTGTTGAAACGCAGGTAATCGAGCATGGCGAACATGCGCTGGCCCATCACCGGGCTGCGCAGCATCATGTTATAAGGACCGGAAATGCCAATGCTGGAAACCTTCAAAATCTCATCCGCAAAGGGGCGCTGCTGATCGTTCAATTGCTCCACTTTGAGCAGTGGAAATCGCTCTTCTTTATCCGATGAATGCACATTTCCCCCCGGCAATAAAAGTGCGAAACCGATTCCTGCCGATACGCACAACGCTAACACGATCCTTCGCTTCATGTCCTTGCTCCTCCGCATTTTTGGCAATAGTCCGGATTTCCTTGGCGAAAGGCAACATATATCCAGCCGCGCGGGAATGCAACCCGCGCGCGCATTGTCAACGTCAGATTATTTTTATATGAAATCGGAAGCCAAGGTTTATAGAATCGTTAAGGCCATGGTCCGAAGGGCGTAAGGTAGTTCCGCCGGGTGCGTGAAATAAACAATTAGGAATTGTTGAATGATCTGATCGGGACTCCGGAACGGGCGGTCTACTGCCGCTGAATCCTGATGTCCGGCGCTGATAATCGCTCGGAGAGTAAGAATCGATGGACACACTAGTTGGCATTGTTTCTATTGCTGGCTTCTTCTTATTCTTGCTGATCATTGTATTTGGTTCATACCAGTTTCGGCGACGGAAGTACCAGCAGATTGCAAATGAGTTGGGGGCAGAGTATCAATCGCGAGGTTTGTTCAACTCAGGGAAAATCGCCGGGGCCATCAATCAAAGAAGGTACACGGTTGAGACCGTAGACCGGGGACGGGGGGGTACCTGGACCACGGTAAGGATGCAGTGCGTGAATAAGGGAATCTCTCTCCACATTCACGGGCGTTTCTTCAACCCTTTTCCCAACTGGAAATATGCTTTCACTTTGGGCGATAGGACGGAGCGAGTATTTTTCACGCATATCACGCTGCAAAACGTGGGAATCCCTTTGGAGGAGAAATATCGGGTAGAGGTGCAAAGCCTATTTCAAGAATTTGCGCTCCTCAATTACGGCTTTTTGAGAAAGGGACATCTGGGCGTTGACCAAGATTCAGCGGTTTTCACGATCAGACGTGCTCTCAGGAAATTGGATGCCGTCCAACAGATTCTCTCCGTATTGACAGGAGTAGCTGATCGCATTGAAGCCGCGCCCATTCTTTAGTAACAGAGTCCCCACCGCAGCGGAGTAGGTCGATTACAGGTGAGCAGAATCTTCGTGGTGTCCCTTCCTTCAATTCCATGTGGGCTGAATGAAGTCGCGACGTCCTATTGATTGACCTTAATTCAACTTCCGGTTTCCCTGTAACTTGATAGCACTCAGGAGTAAAATCCTCTTAGGGCAGACGCCGTGGAACGAATCGGGAAAGTCAGGATTCTGTTTATCGCAGGTTTTGGTCCAATCGTCCGTGAGAAGACCAAGAGTCGCAAACTCTACAACGAAGCCCTCGGCATTTCTTTCAAAGAGGAGACAGGCGAGTATCTTCATACGGAGGCTCTGAAGGGCGCGAAAACTTTCGCTCTGTGGCCTCTTTCCCAGGCGGCGCAGTCTTGCTTTGGCAAGGATTCCTGGCCCGACGAAATTCCGGCACCACAAGCCTGGATTGAGTTTGATGTTGAAAGCGTTGAAATGGCCACGGCGGAGATTGAATCCCAAGGATATCGAATGCTCGTCAAGAACAAGAAAGAACCGTGGGGCCAGATTGTCAGTCGTTTCATTTCGCCGGAAGGACTGTTGGTTGGGATCACTATTACTCCATCGATGCGAGAGGAAAAATAGCGCCGCCTGTGCACAAGAATTGATGGACGCGCGATTACGAAGGCATGGTCTTGAGTTGGCAATCCCGAACTTGGGATTTCCCCAACGAGTCGAAACTCCACTGCGACAAGTAGTGAGGCGATTTTACTGAAATGGGCAGACAGGTAGCTAACGTGCTTTACGTAGGGGCGATGGTAGCTATCATAGTCGGTATAGATTTCGCGTTCTTCAGAAACCGATTATGGGAACGGCTGGCAGTGAATGTTGGCATTGTCCTGGTGTTCGTAGCTTTTTACTTCAAATTCTTCAGGCGTCCATGAAGAAGGCGCGATAGCACCCTTTCGCTGTCAATTGGTTCGAGACTCGTTTGGTTTCTCCCCATTTCAACTCTGCGATAGGTTTAGACCAGCGCCATTCATCCGTGCGATTTTTCTTAGGGCGCGTGTTTGAGTGTCTGGGGGTAACTTCACGAACGAGGCTGCCGCCGATTATCAAAAACACTATTTACAGGTGAAGGTTCTGCCGGATTCCGAAGAAGACACTCTAAGGTATTGAAAATAATGGTAGGCCCGTGCGGACTCGCTTGCCCTAAGTCTCACGGAGGGAACCGCAGACGTCTACAGCGTCAAACGTCCTCTTTCACGGGCTCCTTACAATTTACAAATTTTCGAGGACAGTCCACAGCGCGCCGCATGGCGCCGAAGCCGATAACCCACGCGGCACGCTGTAGGAAACTCGTTACGTTAGACGGCTGATATAATAGAGCGCCGCCGCTTTCAGCAAGTCGAAGCCCTGCTGCGTGAGATGCTTGCCAGCCTGTGCGTCCAGTTCGTTGATGAACGCATTCAGCTGGTTTCTTGCGGCGGGGGTGTTTCCCTGTGCAGCTGCGTCCGCCTTACTGATCAGGCTGTTGGCTATTCCCGCGTTGTCGATCATGCCGGCGACGAGTAACTCGTGCACTAGTGAGCTCAGGCTGCCGCCGGGAACGTAAGCAACTCCGCGCAACGCGTCGCCATACGCCGCTGTTTCGACGACAGTGAACGATTCCGATGGCAGTGAAGTGGCGGCGACCTCGTCTGTGATGGATACAAGCTGGTTGGGGTCCGCCCCTTCGTCGTTGAGCGTCTGCCCACTGGTTGAAGTGATTCCCAGGATGGTCACCGTGCCGTCGCCATTATCTATGCCGGCGATGTTACGCAGGCCGGCTGCCTGCAGGGTGCCAATCCCGGCTACGTTGTAGCTGGGGATAGTGCTCGCGGCTAGTGTGTATTGCAGCTCCCACTGGCTGGTACCGGAGTTATAAATCCACTTTTGCAGTCCGCCGGGAGCGGCGTTGTCGACGCCGGATGCGCCTTCATCGGCAACGTAGAGCGTTGTGTCGTTGGCGAACCAGATGCCGAAGGGATGATACACGGTGGGTACGGGGCTGCATGGTGGGCTTGCTGTGTCGCAACTTTCATTCGCGCCTGTGCTGGTAAGCGGCCAGCCGGGCAGCGGGTTGATGCTGGCCTACCCGCGTCTGCGCTGGTAGGCAGCCCTGCGCTGGCGCCCGGGGGAACGTATGCGCCTCCTGATTGGTTGACCTGATAGACAGCGTCCAGGCCGTTTCCACCGCTGCCTTTGCTGATATAGATTGTGTTGTTGTAGTCCCTTATGCCGCGGAAGTTATCGTCCTTACCGGATTTGTCGGCGGCAGCTCCGATCTGTGTCATGGAAAACCCGCGCTGGTAGCCCGGTGTCACACCGTACGTACCGTTAACCTTGCCCACCACCGTGCTGTTGGTTACCGCGTCGAGGTTGCCTGTGCCTGTCCCGAAGGTGTCATTCACATATTTCTGGATCGTCTGTACGCCGGTGTCGTCGCTGAGCATCGAGTTGGAAACGGCCGCCGTGTAGCTGCCGGCACCGGAGTTTGCCGTCGTTGCGGCACTGGCAACAAAGTGAGTCGCGTCGGTGATCGACTTGATGTATGAGTTTGGCGCGAATCCTGCGCCACTGAGCGGCATTCCGGGCACGAGCTTCGAAGTGTCGGCAACGGTGATGCTGGTGACGCCGCTGCCGAAGCTGAGTGCCTACGAGTTGCACCGCGCCCGCGTTTGCAGTGTATTTGCCCGACGCAGTCCCGGTTGCTGGCGCGCTGATGGTGAAGTGCGTTGCATCCGCGATGCTGGTGATGTAAGTGCCCGTGGGGACGTTCGTTCCGCTAAACGGTGTGCCAACGAATAGGTTCGCGGTGGAGGAGGCGCCCGAAAGGCTCACGCTGCTGCTCCCGGAAGTGAGGGTAACCGTTCCCGTCGCGAGTGACACACTCTTGCCGTTGTTGCCGGCGTTGCCAGCCATGAAGTAGTTGCCATTGGAGCCGAGCACCACGTTGCGGCCGTTGTTCCCCGAATAGGTGTTGGTGGTGGTGACAAGCGCCGCGCCTGTGGCGCTCAATTCAATGATGTCGCGTTGATTGATCAAAATGCTCCGTCCATTCACCAGATTGGTGATGTCGACGTGGCCGGGAGTATTCGCGTTGGAGACATCGAGCGCATTCGCCGCGGAGCCATATGCCATGAATGTGACACCGCTGGCATTGGGAGTAAGGCTCAGCCCGAGTTCGGACTTTGACGGGAAACTCGTCGCAACGTTTGCGCCGGTCTGATTAAAGAGCAGGGTGGTGATCGGGATGATGCTGATCACGCCTCCCGTAATCGTCATCCGGTCAATGAAAATCGGCGAGGTGACGCCGAACGATGCGTCTGGTGTCTCATTGTTGAACACGTTCGGAAAGCTGCCATCCGCCACGGATGCGGCGTTGTTCGGCAAAAAACCCGGAAATGAGACCGTAGCGGCTGTGCCCGTGTAAGTGGTACGGCTAACAAGAATATCTCCGGGTGCAAAGATCGGAGTGCTCTGAGCGAATGCGCTGGGCGCTGCAGACCGCGACGCAGACCAGACTGACCACAACGTGCCAAATGTACATAGGGATGTTTCGAATGTTCATAAAATTCCTCCTGTTTGAGAAGCGGTCATTCCGGAAAGCGGATCATCAACACCACCGCGAACGAGTGCGAAAAACCCCTCGACGTTAACGCGGGAATGTAACAGTAAGATTTAAAAACCGACAAAAAATGGTGAACTCCGCCGCAGACCTTTAACTTGAACCAGTGGGTTCATGAAGCCCACACGGATGCTCCTCGCCACTCGATTGAGCATTGCGCGGGATGGGCATAAGGGAGGCGGGCAAATGGAAATCAGCATGGTCTTAGCCGATTACCTCGATGAGAGGCATTGAAATGGCACTCATACCTGCCGACTATTGAAGAACGATGGGCTATCCACCCCGTGTACGAATCAGATCGCTGTGCGCCCGCCATCGACGGCGAGCTTTGCTCCATGAATGAAACTGGCACGATCCGTCGCCAAGAATACAATAGCCTCGGCGATCTCCTCCGACGTAGCCGGGCGGCCTGCCGGAGCCTGGGCGGCCAGTTGCTCCAGGCCTTCACCCATTGCATTAGTTCCCTCAGTCCGCGTAGGTCCGGGGCTCACTGCATTGACGCGGACGCCGCTTGGGCCATATTCAGCTGCCCATGCTTTGGTTAGCAGATTTACCGCAGCTTTGCTCGAGCCATAAAGGCTCATACCAGACGCACCGTAATCAGCAACCATCGTCGATATATTAACGATGGCACCTTTTCCTCTCTTCGCCATCAGCGGAGCAAGTTCCGCGACGAGGAAATACGGTGCCTTGACGTTGAGTGCGTACACGCGGTCAAACTCTTCTTCCGTGGTTTTTTCCGTTGGGCCAAAGGGAAAGATCCCCGCATTGTTGATCAGAATATCGACATGGCCGTCTCCGAGCTCGACCGCTCTTGCTGCGACTTCGCGTGCTGTCGACGCGTCTCGGAGGTCAGATGAGATAAAATCCGCTTTGCCTCCCGCTGAACGGATTTCGGCAACAGTCTTGTTGCCACGTTCCGGATTGCGGCCTACGACTAAGACGTAGATGCCAAGTTGCGCTAGCTTATTGGCTGCAGCACGCCCAATACCGCTCGTTCCACCTGTAACGAGAGCTGTCAATGAAGCGGAAGAATTGGTAACCATGTTGAATCTGCTCCTCCTGGAGTCTTTTTAGCGTAACCCGAAGGTGTGCAAGATGAACTGCTAGATTTGGATGCGGGAGGCAGGGTAAGGGGTTCACGAAGAGCAGCAGCAGCCCGATCAGCCCGATTACAGGTGAAGAATTGCAGTGGAAGCTTCTGTCGGATTCCGAAGAAAGCTCTCTAAACTATTGAAAAGAATGGTAGGCCCTCGCCGCATCGCTTGCCCTGAGTCTCGCGAAGGGAACCGCTGACCTCTAGCGTGTCAAAGGCCGGCCAATACCTGCGTCCAACAACGTGGACGGTGTCGGGGACCGCCTAAGTACCCGGAAGCACGGCGAAGACGAAATCGTTACAAGTGAATTTACAGGCGAAGAAAAATTCTCGGAGCGCGAGCAGTTAGAAGATTGCTCCTGCCACGAGCAGGACAAGACCCCCAATGCCCGCAACTACCCGGATAATATGAAACGTCCCCCACCGATCGCGCAACTGCTGCCAATTGCCCGGTAGCGTTCCAACGGTCCACGTCACGATCCGTTCGACAATAGGAACCTCAACAAGCACAGTAACAAGCAGCGCAACAATGAACACAGCGAATCCCATCAAGTTCAGATAGAAGGTCCTAGGTTGCGCGTTGTACGAGAAGAACAGTACTGGACCTATTGACAACAGGGCAAGCGGCACCAGAACTGTCATGAAGCCTGCCATATTTCGGTTCATCTGGCCTACGATATCAAGGAAGACTTCCGGCTTGAAAGTGCGCATGGACCTACTCAAAGCCAGCCATGGTCCCCAATACATTCCCCCGACCAAAGCCGAGAGAACGATGCTGATGAGTTCGCATATCTTCAGAGTCACGCGCACCTCAATTCAATCGCCATTCCCGATTTGGCCCCATGACCTGATGACGACCCCGATGAGTGACAGGCTAGGAAGCGCACGAGGCAATCCTGACCGGACCGAGTTTTTGCACAACGGTGAGTGAGAGAGTTTATATCACTACTTGCGGAAGCCAGAGCGTCGAATAAGTGAAACGCCGGGCTTCCCGCACGTAATTTTGTAACCTACGGCGGAATTCTGCTACACTCACCGCAACTTTGGGGATCATCGGCCTACTTCAGTAATTTGAAACTTGAAAAACAAACGGAGGGCCTCGTGCCCAAATTTATGACTAGCGTCGCCGCAGCGGGATGTTTCGCATTTTTCTTATTCGCCTCATGCGCGCTGGGGCAACAGGCTGCACCGAACACGGTGCAGCCGGCAAAGGCGCCACAAAAAATTCAACGCCCGCCGTTGTTCTTCAGGGAAGATTGGAAGTTGGATCCAACTGTGCCCAACGTCGGCCCTGAGCAAGAGCATACGATCAGCCAGGGAGACCTGACGAACCCAAACCTGGAACTCAAGATGTACGGCGACAAGATTGGCCCGGTCGTGGTCTTCCAGAGCAATGACGATATCACATTTGCCATGACCCTTCTCTGTACGGCGAATTGCGCTGTCACGTTAAGGGACAAGAAAAATTATGTGGATCTCACCGGCCTCGCCAAAATCAAGTGGCGCACCAAGGAAAATGGCTATCATTTCCTACACCCAATTGTGAAACTCGCGAACGGAACCTGGCTCGTCGGAGACCATGCGGCTGAATATTCAACAGATTGGGTCGAATCGGAGATTGCCGTCATCGACCTGCGTTGGCGCAACCTCGATATAGATAATGTTGTCGAAGCGCGGGACGGAAAATGGGTGGACAATCCGGACCTCAGCAAAGTTGAGGAAATTGGTTTCACCGATCTGATGAGGGGAAGCGGCCATGGGATGGGCGGAGGATCCCGGGTCGATTGGATTGAGGTCTATGGCAAGTCAATCCCTCGCTGAGCGGAATCTCACGATCTTGCGCGGTAGTCTTCATTGCTGAAGAAGTCCTCACACACACTCAGAACATGAGTAAATCATTGCGCCATTGAATATCGGATCAAAATGCTTGACAAGTAGCGCTCGCCGGTCGCACAGTATGCCCATTCATTAGTCGGATTCGGACCCACTCTTAATCTTTTCCCTGGGAATTATCAGTTCTCAAACGCCGTATTGGAGGTGTGGAATGCGAACAGCCATGCGTGCTGCTGCGCTTCTTTGTCTCATCGCGATAAGTGTGTCCGTGAGCTTTGCTCAAGTCGCGACCGGCACAATTCTAGGGGTGGTGCGAGATACCTCCGGCGGAATTGTGCCTGGTGCAAATGTTACGGTGCAAAACGTGGACACGAACCAGGTGCGAACGTTGACGACTAACGATACGGGCGAATATCGAGCCCCGGCATTGCAGGTAGGCCACTACACGGTAAAAGTCGAAAGGGAAGGCTTCCGACCGTTGACACAGCAGGGACTGACTTTGGAAGTCCAGCAGGAACTTGTGGTAAACGCACTCATGCAAGTTGGAACTTCGACCCAGGAGGTGACGGTCACCACGGAAGCCCCGCTGGTGAACACGACAAACGGCACGCTGGGTGGCTTGGTGAACGAAGAGAAAATGGCCGACCTGCCATTGAATGGACGGAATTACATTGACCTAAGCCTGATGCAATCCGGAGTCACCGAGGATAGGGCCCAAAAGTCTGACGGTGGAGTCGCCGGCGTTTATTACAGCAGCAACGGTTCCGGGCCATGGTCCAACTACTACACGATTGATGGCGCATCAATGGCCAATGGACTTGGCGGAAGCAGTGGATCGGCGGCTGGTACGACGTTGGGCGTGGATGGGATCAAAGAGTACAGGGTGATCACCGATTCCTTCAGCGCTGAATATGGAATGGCCATGGGCAGCCAGATGGTGATCGTCAGCAAGGGAGGCTCGAACAGGTTTGGCGGTGACGTTTTTGAGTATTTGCGGAATAGCGTATTCGACGCGCGGAATTTCTTCGATTACACCTATCTGGTGCCCGGCGAGCCACGCCTGCCGCACCTCGTGAGAAACAATTTCGGGGCGGCATTCGGGGGCCCGATCAAGAAGGACAAGACATTTTTTTATGTGGTTTACGAGGGGCTCCGCCAAAGCCAGGGTATAACCGTGGTTGATACGGTTCCGGCCGAAGGTTGCCATCCTCCAGGCGCAACTGCGGCAAATGGGTTTGGCGCCGGCGCGCTCATCTGGAATGGCGCAGGGGCTCAGCCTGTCGGATCAGTCGGAAATTGTCCACAAATCGGAGGGTCCACCGCCTCCACGGTGAAACTCAACGCGACGGTGGCACCGTTGCTGGCCTTGTTTCCCCTGCCTTCGCTGGGCGGCAACCAGTGGACCTTCCCAACATCGGATCCTCTCACGGTCGACTTTGGACAGATCCGCATCGACCACACCTTTTCGTCCGCTGATTCCGCATTTGTTCGATACAATTTTGATCACGATATTCTCAATAATTCGGTCACCAACAGCGGATCCGCCAATCCAGCGTTCCCGCAGTTCCGCCTCGCTAACGTCGGCCTGGATCAATTCATAACACTTGGAGAAGATCACATTTTCTCTCCGGCATTGTTGACCACGACAAGGATATCCTACAGCCGGCTGATGGGGCGGTCTTACAATACGTTTCCTGAAGGTGCGGATGCAGTTTCCGGCCCACCGTACTCGTTTGTAGGAAATCTTCCCTTGGGCCCGATTACCGTGGGCGGCATCTCCGTGTTTGGCCCATTGGGTTCAAAGCCCGCAAATAATAGTACGGCCACTTTTTCGATAGCAGACGACTGGTTTTACACACGGGGACACCACTCCTTTAAATTTGGGGCGCTTCTCAACCGGGTATACTTTTCAGTTATCTCAGGAAGTAGCACGAATGGAGCGTTGAATTTTACGGGCCTCTCAACGTTCCTCGCCGGAACACCGTCGTCCTGGGCGCTTCTCATACCGACGTCCGACATCAGCCGTTACTACGCAATGAACACCATGGGGCTCTATATGCAGGATGACTGGCACATCAAGCCGCGGCTCACTATTAATCTGGGGCTGCGATATGAGCCCGATTTTGGGTTGAATGAACTCAATAACAAAGGCTATGCGTTCCGTGGCATGGTCACCTTAAAGCCCGCCACTCCAACACAAGGTCCTCTTACAGATAACCCGAGCTTCAGGAATTTTAGTCCGCGGGTTGGTTTTGCTTATGACCTCACGGGACGGGGCAAGACTTCCATCCGAGGAGCGTTCGGCATCTACTACGATATCGCAAATTTTGGGAGCGCTGTGCGGGAAGCCGCGTCCGGAATGCCTCCATTACGCCAGGCGGTTACTGTGTTAAACCCCGGCGCCCTGCCCCCGCTTCCGCTGCAATACGCCGGCAAACCGATCGGTGTGACCGGCCAGGGAATCGAGTATGACGCTCAGCAGCCTTATAACATGCAGTACAACCTCACCGTGGAACAACAGCTCCCATTTGCCATCGGTTTGTCCGTGTCCTATGTTGGCACGCGCGGCATCCATCTGTGGGAGAAGATGGAAATTAATCCCGAACTTCCCACCTCCGTTTTGAACGGGATTCCCTATTGGACTCCAACAGCGTCTCAGCCGGCAAATTGCGGAACTAATATAGTCGCGCCCTTGACTGGTTATTGCAGGGTCAACCCGAATTTGGCCAGCTATCCAATGCTGCAATCTCGGTCTCAATCCTGGTACAACGCATTGCAAGTGGTAGCGACAAAACAAGTTACGCACGGTCTACAATTCCAGGTGGCGTATACATTCAGCCAATCGCTTGACTATACGGAAAACATGAGCGGTGACAGCAGCTCATTCGGAGGCTGCGGAAATCCAACCGCGCCGTTGAACCAGACTCTTGATAAAGGCCCCTCTTGTTTCAATTCCCCTCACAACTTGCGCACCAACATCCTCTATCATTTCCCGACCATGGCTGGCCGCGGCGCGTTTACGTCGAAAATGATAAACGGTTGGTGGATCTCGAGCATTATTTCCGTGCAGTCCGGCTATCCCTTCACGCCTCTGCTCACCACCAACCGCTCTGAAGATGGCGTTGCCACGAACCAGGCGGACCGAGTGAATATCAATACTGCCGCAAGTATCGCAGCCAACCCGTGCACATCGCTGCCCGGACAGCCCGCGGTTGGTGCCAACCCGTGCGCATACACTCCCATTCCCTACGACCGAAACACGGTAATTACCGGAAATCCCCAGAACGATATAAACGCGGCGATGTTCTCCCTGGGACCGGTGGGTACACTCGGCAATGCGTCGCGCGACTTCCTGCGTAGTTCACCGTTCGAAAACTGGGACTTTTCGGTTGTCAAGGACACAGCCATCCCGCGCCTGGGCGAGAGAACCACTGTCCAGTTCCGCGTGGAATTTTTCAATTTGCTGAATCACGCTAACTTTGGCGTGCCTTCCAGCGCGCTTTTCGCGGGTGCGATCAAGGACCTTACCCCATACTCGGAGGCTCCCATTGGATTCGATCCGAAAAAGCCTCAGATCCCATTCGGCACGACTGGACAGATCACATCGACGTTTAATGCTTCCAGGCAGATTCAGCTAGCTCTTAAGTTGATTTTCTAGAAGTGAGGAGAGGCTTATGATACGTCGATTTTCTTTTATCGCTCTTGTTTCAGTTGCACTGCTGACGCTGGGCGCGGGAATCGCATCCGCGCAGGTAGTGGACGCCCGCAAGGCCTTAGAGGCTGCAGCAAAGGCCATGGGCACCACGAACCTGAAGTCCATTCAATTTACCGCGGATGGTTTTTTATCCAAAGTTGGCGAGCAGTACGATCTGACCACGGACTGGCCGCATTTTGACGTTGCCGAGTACACGCGCACCATCGACTTTGACGCCAAGTATATGCGCCTGGATTACAACCCAAAGCAGGGAAACTACCCGAGGGACGGCTACCCGCCCGTGCCCGAGGATCACGTCACAACCATATTGAACGGCAATTTCGCATGGGAAATGAAAGGTGAAACGCCGGTGCCGTACACGCGGCTGTATCTCGATGGCATGCCCTACTCCGATCTGCGGCAACTCGAGATGGTGCTCACTCCGCACGGATTTATAAAAGCAGCGCTGGCCTCCAGCGATGCAACCGCCATCACGCAACCCATCGTGGGTCCCTCGGATTTCGGCCTCTCCATGTTTGGCCATTGGGTGACCATCGTCTCCTTCCACTATGGGAAGTACAGGGTCAACGGCACGATCAACGATCAGAATCTTGTCGAATTCACGGGCACCTGGATTTCCAATCCGGTCTATGGCGACATGCCCTATGAAATGCGCTACACACAATACAAGGATTACAACGGCGTGAAGTTTCCCGGGTTAATCCATGTCCATCAGGGCGACCCCAGAATCAACACCGCGGAAAATTATTTTCAGGTGTGGATCAGGGACGTTCAGCCCAATGTGGTTGTGAACAAGGTTGCGGTTCCGGATGTGGTGAAGACGGCAAAACTCGATCCCGTCAAAGTGGACACGCAGAAGCTTGCGGACCATGTGTGGCTGATCGGCGGCGGCCCCATGAACAGCGTGCTGGTGGAGTTCAAGAACTTCGTAGCGGTGGTCGAAGCGCCGCAGAACGAGGCGCGCTCGCTGGCGGTGATCGACGAAGTTCATAAACTCGTTCCGGGTAAAATGATTCAGTACGTGGTCAATACAAATCACCACATGGCTTATGCCGGCGGTCTGCGCACATATTTCTCGCAGGGAACCACGGTCGTAACTCACCAGACGAACAGAGATTATTATGTGGGAATACTGTTCAGTCCGTTTCCCAGAACGGTGGACCCGGATCGCATGACAACCTATAACCCCATGTACATGATCAGCCGGCGGCCACCTCCGATTGAGACGGTGGGCGGCACGACGGCGATAGGAAAATACGTGGTCAGCGATGACGAGCGCCAGTTGCAGGTGTGGCATGTGCAGGATATGGCCTACGAAGTGGGAGAGAGTTACCTGAAGATTCCCGGACCATCGCTGGCCAGAGGGAATCACTCTTCTGACATGTTGATGGTTTATTTGCCGAAAGAGAAGATCCTGATCAACTCGGATCTCTATATACCAGCGGAACCGGGCGCAAAACCCGCTCCTCCAAGTGCCGGCATGCGAACGTTGTTTCTAAATATGAAGAAGCTAAACCTGGATGTTGCCCAGCATGTCTCGATCATTGGGCAGCGAGTCGGGTCAAACGACGAGTTCGTAAAGATCGTCGGTGACGGTCGATAGAAGAATTTCCTTGTTTTAAGTGTGAGTATACGGGCAGCGGTGTATATGGCTGTAATCTCGTCCATAAACTATTTGAATTTAGCACGAGGCACCGAAGTCGCTGCCGATTAGCCCGATTGAGGCGATGAACGTTGCATCCGCTCCCAAATAGAAGGCGCACCAAAAAAACACCAAAGGGCGATGACCGGATCGCATATCGCACATCCCAGTGAGGACGATGCCGCAAACGGAACGATGGGATTTCCGTAAAGGTGATGAAGCACGTCCCAACCAGTATGGAGAAGCCAGCCGATGCCGATGAAGTTATAGGAACGAAGCCCTCGATATGCAAAGTAGGTGATGATCGTTGTGAAGACGAACTCCCACGCTCCAAATCCCCCGTTGAGATAAGCTGCCCCCGCACCCGCAATCATGATGGCATTGAAGTTTCGTCGGTCTGGCTCTCGGAAAAAAGAACAAGCACAGATGTAAACCAAAGCGACGAGCACTGGTCCAATAAGGTCCATCGCGTGGATCGGGGGTCTGACCCGAAGATGTATGAAAGATCCCAACTTGGCTCTGCGCTCCGCGACGCGAGTTTACACGCTTGCAGGTGAAGAATTACAGGTGAAGTTTCTGTCGGATTCCGGAGAAAACGCTCTGAATGATTGAGAATAATGGTAGGCCCGTCCGTACTTGAACCGCTAAGACTCTTCCGGCGCACCAGGGCACGATGCAGGCGAACCAGGCCAATTATCTCCGCGGTATTTGCCCAGGATGCGGCCGACAAAAAGAATGAGAGGAAAAACGATCCGCTGAATGGCGCGTGGAGGCATCGCAAACGACTGTGTGTGACGGTGCCGCCACGCTACGTGTGCTAAGTAGAAGATCGATGGCCTACCGGACGGGCTGGCGTTAAGTACCGCAAATATCGCCTGGAGGTAGCGATCCAAGTCATTCGCTGGAATTACCCGGCCACTTAACTCTAATAGATCATCTCCGCCGTTCCACCATTTATGAACGACCCCCGCGGGTAAGACTGCTGTCCCCCCGATTGGTACGATGATCTTCTCGGTTCCAACTTGAGCGCCGAGTGTTCCCGCTTTTACTGTGATCTCCTCACGTTCATGGAAATGTATGTGAAGAGGCGGGCCGCTCGCTCGCGCTGGCAACGAACCATCGAGCGCCAAAATGGTTTGGCCCTGCGAGTCGCGCACCCGGCGCATCCGCAGGATTTCTCCAGTCTTCCGGATCTCAAGCTGTAGGAAGTTCTCCACGGGTTCCTCCATACCGTGATTTCGATTTTGACCTCTCGGAATTTCCCTCTTATACACCAGGCGCATCGTGTTGAACCAAATTGTTTCTTGTCGCCGCATCTTGTGGATCGGGAGACGGTCAAGCCTGGTTCGCTAATGGTCATACTGCAAGTCACGAATGGGGTCTGCACTTCGAAATGGCTACTTCGCGCACGCCGATGCGTTGCCTGCTCATTGGGCCGCAGCCGATTCGCCCGATTACAGGTGAAGAATTACAGGTGAAGTTTCTGTCGGATTCCGAAGAAAACTCTCTAAAGTATTGAAAAGAATGGTAGGCCCGTGCGGACTCGAACCGCAGACCTCTACCGTGTCAAGGTAGCGCTCTAACCAACTGAGCTACGGGCCTATATTCATGCAGCAAAACTATTTGCCTCGTATTCGGCAACGACCCCGAACGGACTCGGAGTCCGGTTAGAGTCCGGTGACGAACAAACACCAACCAAATCCAGCTTACTGACAGCCGCCATTTTAACATCTGCGAGCGAATGCGCATAGCGCGTCGTCATCGTAACGCGGGAGTGCCCCAAGAGACGCTGAACGGTCACGATATCGACGCCTGCCCTAACCAAACGCGTAGCAAACGAGTGGCGCAAATCGTGGAATCGAATATGAGGAATCCCCGCTAACTTCACAAGCTGCGTAAAGCCCTTCTTCACATCCAATAATTTCTCTCCCGGCTTGCGGTTACTGGGGAAAACCAGAGGTGAGCATGCCTTGCTTGCGAGGTCGGACAGTACCGTGTGAACCGTGGTATTCAGAGGAATGATGCGGTCGCCGGAACTCGACTTAGCATTGATTATATTTATCGTCCGCTGGTCAAGGTTTACACGTGACCATTCCAGAGAAAGAAGTTCCCCGCGCCGCATTCCCGTGTTTAGAGCCAACAGGACGAGTGGACGCAAGAACCGAGACCGTACTCGGTCGCAAGCTGCCAAGAGTTTTATTTCTTCGTCATGGCTGAGCACGCGTTCATCTCGCTTCGGAACCCGCAGGTTGCGCAGGCCACGAAACGGATTGTCCGCGATTAACTTCCATTCGACTGCTTTCGTCATCATATGTTTTGCTAGTGTAAGCTCTCGGTTAACAGTGGCAGGCCTAACAGACCGGGAGCGTTTGGTCTTGTATTTTTCTGCATCTTCAACAGCAAGGTCGGAGATACGGTATTTCCCGAAGTAGGCCTTCAGTGTCTTCAGCAGGTAATGTTCGACATGATGGCCACGCTTGTGGATAGAAACCAACTCCGAGTATTTATCGGCAAGTGCTTCAAACGTGGGAGCGCCCCTCTTGGGGACAATCCTGAATCTGCCCTGGAGAATTTCGCCCTCACGTACCGAGCGTGCTCGAATAGCCGCACCTTTTGAAGGGCCGACCTTCTCGCGAACCCGCCGTCCACGAAAATAAAAATCCAGGAAATAGTTCTCGTTTCGTTTTACGATTTTCATTGTGTGAGCTCCAAAGGACGTTTTTGTGTTCCTTACATTTCTTCCGCCTGGACCCTGGACCGCTCGATCAGTACTTCCAAGTCCCGGATGTCGAATCGCACGCTCCGGCCGATCTTGATAAACGGAATTTCCCGCCGCCAGATCTTCGTGTACAGCGTCTTGTCCGTCGTGCCCAAAAACAATGCAGCCTCTTTGACGTTCAGCAACCGGACCTCCTCCCGATTCCGGACATCCCGCTCACCGGCCATTGCGCCACCTCACACGTGGCCCAACCAGGCCAGCAAACAGCCCTTTAGCCCGTTTTGACCGGGGCGGGTTCAACCTACTAAGAAGAAGTTCTGGGCCCAAGACTTTTTTGCCGCGCTTTAGTTTCCGGTGCATGTCGGGGCGTGGTTGGTGCTCTTCAAAATCGGCCTGACAGCTTATGCCGTAAGTTGCATTCATACGTTATTGACCTACCCGCGTGTTAGCACGCGGGAAATGAATTTGTCCCTTCAGCCAGCGCCGGATGCTCTTGCGTATCAATGAACCAATATTGGGAATCTGTGCGTCTTGTATTTCTTTGAGATACACGTTTTTCAGTGCGGCCCACTCAGGAGAAGAAAACATTCTGGCTGTCGGTTGCAGACCGTATTTGGAAATTAACCAGCGCAGCCCGTATGCAGCTAAGCGTTTGACAGCAGTACGTCTATCCGCTTGGACCCAGAACCTCGTCATACTTACATGTTTCAACGGACGTAATTCCGCGTATCGATGAACATCTGAAAACTGTCTGAATGGAACTGCCGCCCCTGACAACTGAAGTTCAATCCTTGTGAGATGATCATCGACCCCATAAAGTTCTGCCATCGGATTTCGCTCTCTCCGAAGCAATTTCAAACGATCATAAAAAACGAGCTTACGTTCCTTAGAAAACTGCAAGTAGAAAGAAACTGCGCCTCGTGACCGAAATAAGGCGTAATTCTGCTGTCGCGCAAGAAGAAGGTTCGTGACGAAAAACCAAGGGGAAAATCCTAGAACGTCCACACAAAAATCGATTCGGTAAATCCTGACACGAAGGAGGTTCGGAAAAATGCGTTCTACGAGATTCTGGGTGTATGGAAGGCCAAGTCTAGCGACACTTATAATCTCGAGTTTATGAATGTTGTTGTAACGGCCCCGGTAGAATAGCTTCGCGGGAAGCCCTAGCCGAGTCCTGCGGAAGTCGAGACATCGTTCATATCCCGCTGTCGGTACGCCTTCTTCGCGAACGAGCTTCCCAAGTTTGTGACTTATTGTCGGAGATAAGAGCACTAGTTTATCAACCACGATCAACCATCCTTTGGTTTGCACTCGAATCGACAGGATTCTATTCTGGCCTACGGTACTTTCGCGTTCGATTGCCCGCTTGAGGTGTTCCTGATTCCTGGAAATCGGCAATTACTTGTGTTTGGCAGTTCAGGTCGTCGAGGTAAGGACGGTACCTTACGAGAGCATTCATTGCTTGGTCGAGAGTTTTTACCTGGACGACAATGATCTCCAACTTGTCGCTTAATACATTCCATCGGTTTATGAACGAGTTATCCGCAGCAACTGCGAGTCCTCTACATCTCGGTTCGTGATTCAGCACCCGATCCATCACAGCGGCGATTACTCTTTGCTTCCGAGATGCGATGACTATCGCCCGATGTCGATCCTTGCTGATGATGTTCACGCAGGGTATTCCGTTCATCATCCCGCTAATGCACGCATATGAGCCGATATCCGCCGCGGCCGATGAATTGATCGGTGTGAACGACAAATCTTCGGGGCTGTCATGCCCGACATTTCCGTCAAAAATGACTTTGATAGCTTGTTGGCTGAAAATCGCGAATCGTTCTTTTCCAACTGTGGGTTTCAGCGCGAATACGATTCGGTTGTTGAACGGTTTGTCTTCGACGATTAGTGGTTTAGAGCCCATTACTTCTCGGCCGTTACTGTCGGTATGCTTGGAAGCCGCTGCCTCTCTGAGCTCCTTAAAAAGCGCTCCCTCGTCTTCCGTCTCAGGAAAGGCCTCATCGTGATACAGGTCCGCAATCGTCCCTATTTCTACATTCGCGAGCTGGAATGAGTTTCGACTAATCTTCATACTAAATTCTCCTTGTGACCGGGAGCCTACCTAGTTTGGGTGATTCAATTTCATTGCTGTTGACCAATTCAAAGCACCAATGAGCCTCACGAGAGATGACTCGATCCCGGTATGCTTTCGGGATTGATAGAGTAGTTGGAGGCCCGCATTTACGCGGCTCTTTTTCATCGAGAGCCCTTGACAAGCTACAAACCACTTCGAGATGATGCAGGTATCGTGGCTAGGTATCAAGAGCGCAGATGAACTCTAGCAACCCACACACTGATTCGACTCTAGCGCGTATCAATTCACGCGAAGCCCGCAAATTCGTCGAAGAACTAATCAATCTGCGTCAGGCTCCGGAAGCAATCCGCAGATTCGAGATTCGCTTTGGTGCGATTCTGTCGGACCGCCTAAAGACCAGTGAGAAATCCTCACCCCTTGAACTTGCAGATGGGATGAACGTGATAGTGCCGACTATTGAACTTCGCGATGCGTTGAGAATGATTTGGAGAGCTCCGGATCAAAGAACCAAGGAATGGGCTATCGTCAGGTTGATCGATGTCGTCGTGATCGACGAAGCAAACCCCCGTGACCATGTCGGATTTCCCATCTTCAGTGCAGGTAACGATCTCCTGATTCCACTTCCAACGCCAACTTTGCTAGAACAGATTCTTACCTACCTCCGCAAACAGGCACACAGAACAAAGGTTTGCTCTTGCCCCGACTGCCCTGCACCGTATTTCCTAGCTGGCAGGCGGAGTCAGAAATTCTGTTCTGACGCTTGTTCGTTACCGTCACAACGAGAATTCAAGCGTAGCTGGTGGGCCAAACACGGAAAGACATGGCGTCGACAAAAGCGTAGGAGCCGCGCTTGGAAGTAACCCTCGGCCATCTCCAATAGATGTGCCAATCAAGCAGGCCACACCCTCTGAGCAAATGGATCCTAATTGAGCTATTTGATGCGCACGAAGCTTGAAGCCACAGGATAGCGAGACCAATGATTGGCATAAGTCTTACGAATTGATGCGTCAGTCGCCCCTACGACTTCCAACCTATTTATTTCCCCATCTACAACGATCGCTGTCGGCCTTTGCAGGTCCGTGGCAAGGCGAACGAGGCACGACCATATTTGCCTCCGTGTTGGAGGTTGTTAGCACAACTTTCATAGATGTAATCGCCGAGATGCCTGAGATTTATCATTACAGCAGAATTAATCCGTAAAATCCGAATCAAATTGTCAGAATTTTCAGTCGCATTGCGCACGGGAGGATGAAGAAGGAGTCAAAAACCAGAGTCGGTAGGAGATAGCCTGAGCAAATACCAGTCACGATATCCTTATATATACATCCTTGCTTCGCAATGAAGCCGGCTACGCCGTCTTTAAGATCTTTTTCTTACGAAAGTGGATCAGAATCTATGGAGAAACTGAGAATATCCTCCATTATTTCTACTACTTTCAGTGATTGATATACCTTCCTATACTCCATTATTTATATACTTTAGCTATTGTTATAAGGCCGCGACCGCTTCTGAGCGTGATTTTTCACTGAAAAGCCGATTTGAATCGTAAAATTCTGACAAATCTAGATTGGAATGTGGTTGTTCTTCGGTACCAAAAACGGTGATTCAGCAAAAATTCCGCATGTATACAGGCGTGCTAAGTAACAGGGGGAGCCCTCATTTCCTCGGAAAAACCGGCCACCCCCATTCACCTTGAACACAGCGTGGAACAAACAGAGTCTGAGACGTTTTTCCGTACCTCCATTACAGTTCTCTGGAATCGACTCGTCTGTGAGGAAATGGCCAGCAGCGCAGGCATAACCCATCGGAATTGCCTTAGCACGGAACATGTTTTCTACATCACCGCTCTGTGCTCATCGGCTCTATGCTCTAACGACTTCATTTTTCCTCTGTGGTCGCTTTCGATGTCCCCTTTCCCAAGATCCTGTTTTGCTGAGAAGCGGGATTTTCCGCAACTGACTACCTCCTTGCAGGGAGCAAAAAGCCATATTCCGATAAGACTTCACGGGACTTGGTCAAGAATTCTAAAATCTCATTAAACGACAACTTGTAGGATAGGTATTTTGTGCCACAGTTATCTCTATCCCAGCCAAAAGTAATTAGAAAACCCTCCGGCCTTTGACACGCCTCAAAGGAAGGCATTAAGCAACCTATGCCGGAAACGGCCCACGAATAATTCTATTGGGTATCGTTACTTTGAATCGATGGTCACAACTGATACATGGAACCGCTTCTCCGCTCATTTGCTTCACGCCCGGACTGGCGGCAATATGGATTCTCTGGAAAGCCTTACAGCGCGGACAGTGCACGGTCATTACGACATAGCCGCTTTTGCTGGAACGAACTGACGAACTTTTTCTCATACCCATCACGACCTTCTTGAATTCTTTAACCAGGGCATCTTCGGCGACTTTGGATCGGCGCTTCCCGTGAGCTATGCGGCTTATGAAAGATGCATCAACTCCAACTTTGCTGGCGACGCGGGCATATAGGCCTCTGAAGAGCTTTACGACTCTTGCACATTGTGCGATTTCCGATTTGTCCACGGTACCCGCCTTACGTAGTTAGCATTTGTTTTTAATAATTAGTCGATTCATACGCTATTTCTTAGCAGCCGTCAACATAATTGTCACGTATAATGTCACACCGCAACTTATGCTTGTAGTTAGTGTTATCATATGTTATAGAGAAAGTAACATAATAGTGAATTCGGGAGGGGTAGTGGAATACGAATCCGTTAGGCGGACGCCGCGCTACTCCCTCATCCTCGATATTGAATTGGTGGACTTGAATTCCGGGGTTCGGGTCAGGGCAAAGACCAAAATGTTGGGCCTGTTTGGGTGTGGTGTGGATTCGCCCAAGCTATTACCGCAGGGAGCGAAAGTTCAGGTGAAACTGACTCAAGAGGGTACAGAATTCAAGGCACTCGCGAGAGTTGTCTACTCTAGCCCTGCTTTGGGAATGGGAATCGTATTTACGAGCGTTGAACAGGGTCATCAATGCACCCTGGAGTTCTGGATTGCAGAGTATATGAGCATCCCTAATTAGCGGTGGCGATAGATTCTCCAAGACCGCAAACCGCCCGCGCATTCAATACGAGTGACCGCAAATCATCGTCTCTTTCAAACACGGCATCGATTCCATGAGATAGTGCTCTCTTCTCGGCCTCCATGCCGTGTAGCTCCGCGACTAAGAAAACTTCGACATCTGGCACACATAGTTTGAGGGCCTCCGCTATTTCCAAACCATCTATGGGAGGTAATTCCATCCCCAAAATGACCAAATCGGGGAACAAATCTATTGCCTCAAATATTCCCTCTAGCCCTTCGTTATGGGCAACACAAATCTCAAGGTCGCCTTCTTCCTGGAAGGATTTGCGAAGTGTTTCAAGAAACACTTGGTCACCGCAGGTAAGGAATATGCGATGCATTGTTGCCTCCGTCACGGATAACGGACTGACTTAAAGTGGTTATACTCTTGTAGGCACGCGGTAGCGCATTGAAGACACGTTTTGTGTCCATTCGTGCAACACAATGACTGTGAGCCCGGTTCGTATCCGTTTAACCGGGGGATGGCCCGATAATTGTTGATTATTCGCTAAAGTCTTTCTAGCTTCTGCCAATAAGCAACCAAATCCTTCGACACAATGTCATTGGCAACCGTATGAAGCTCATTGCCATAATGGTGTCGCGGCAAGCGAGCGACAGCAAATCCCTGGTGTGCCAATGGAACTATTGCCCGGTAGAGTTCATTTCCACATTCATTGGATTGAACAAGACCGTTTAGAATTGGAATGCTTCAAGACTCACGCAGAAGCACTTGCGAGTGCCTTGTACCTTGCGCGTCCCGGCGAAGTCTTCCAAATTGATGAAGTGTCCACGCAATGCCCATTCTTGCGCCAAGAATCCCGACTTGGCTGAATAAACGCGGCTTTCCTAAATAAAGGGGGTAGGAATATTTCAATTGGGTGCTTCTGGGTGTGGCTTCCTATCCTTCAAATAGTGCGTGAGGTCAATGCGAATGCAATCGGAAGTAAGGTCTCTGTGTGGAGGTGGGAGAAAGGCTGGAGAATCCACGTACAGTCTTTTCCTTCAAGTCCAGTGCGTCGCCGTCTAGCCGCCTGTATGGCTCTAACTGCTGCCTTCGGTCTTGTTGCCTTTGGCATTGAAGTTCATAACAAGCTCCCTCACCGCTAAAATGGCATGGTGGTTGGGAATTGGGCGATTAGATGTCAGCATTTTCCACTTTCCGAGAAGCAATTGACTGTGCTCCGCCCAGACGGGGGCGGAAGAAAGTGGATATAGGTATCCCTGAAAAATCTATAAGTTAGCAGCCACTTTCTTAGGAGAGGACTTATCGAGACTTGTCTCGGACTGCGCTGATGGAGGTTGCCGGTGTGCGGTCTTGAGCAGATGGCACGTAACCTTGCCCAATGATTTACTGAGGTAGGAAATAGAAGGAGGGCGAACCGAAGGCCGTCCTCGCTTCTATTGATTCAGTTCTAGGGATTAACGCGGTTGGAATTCTTGGTCGCTTCCGCTGAATTGCACTTGAGTGATCTTGTCGCCAGTGGAAGCAATTGATGAAGACGCGGCCTTTTGTGGAATCTTGACCCACTGCCCCTGCACGGTCGCGATGATTTTGCCTTTCTGCAGAATGTTGAGTTCCATCTTGGTATCATCGGCCGTCAACTCGTATGAAGCAGGCTTGAGTTGTGTACTTCCGATTGTCTCGTTTGACCTGAGGACCAGCGTTTGCTTGTAGGTGCGGGCCCACACAGGAATTGTCAGCGCCAGTACGGCCAAGCCAGTAAGGTAATACTTCAAATGAAATCGCATTTGTCGATTCCTCTCAGTAATCGTTATGAATTCCCCGGAAAATCGTGCACATCTGCCGAATCCCTGTGGGTGAGTGTTGCGCTGGCCTGTAGAAAAGCTTATCCCGAGTGCCACTCAATTGATTTATATACAGTCAACCTGAAAGTCACATGAATATCTGGCGAGCGCTAGCCCATGCTGCCGGGAACCAAAAAGCCAGTTTCCGAGAAGAGGACTTATCAAGACTTGGCTTCACGCCCCCAATATTAGAAATCGGATTGGCATTTTATTGCTTGGTATATACTTGGGAACGTGAGAGTGGCATCCGCATCTCGCCGCATCTTCCGTTTGACCGCACTGGTCTGCTTGATTGGTATCGTTCCCGCTCACGCCGACTCGAACGGAACATTGCGAGTAATCTTTACATTTCAGGGAACGGTTCCCGCCGTCAACATCTCAGTTACGCTGTATTCGCCAGATCGGGTTCGCCAAACCGAAACAGACAAAGCTGGAAAAGTCGAGTTCACGGCGTTGCCTTTTCAAATTTACGAGCTCGAAGCGACTTCAGTGAGCTTCGCTGACGTTAATTCCCGCGATATAGATCACGAGTAGCGAACCCATTATTTTGAATATCCCTCTCAATCTTTGGACTCCAGAATCAAAGGCGTTGTGCCGTCCACCGCTCGCTATTGACTTGGTATCGGGCTTGGATCAGCAAACTGTGTATGAAGAACGGACCAACAACGTGAATCTGACTGGCATTATCTCGTCACTGCCACTTAGAAACCGACTCCTGAAAGGCGCAACGATTACTCTGGTTAAATTCGAGACGCCTGAATTTCCGGTTTCGCAAGCCATTACGGACAATAACGGGAGTTATGAATTCGCAGACGTTGAGCCGGGCAAATATAGCCTTAACGTCTCTTACAACGGGGTTCTTGAGAAACCATACAATTTTCATTTCTGGGTTACCAGTGAGAATCTGACTCGCCTCGGGCAGATTAGTTTTGGAATGTCTCAAGGCTCAGACAACTGCCCCGGCGACGGTACGGTCATGCTGAGTGCGGAAGCCATTGGTCCAATTTTTGTTCTAAGCCCTGACCTAGAAATCCCTTTTCCTCTTCCGTTCCCACCTCAACCAAAGTCTGCCTATCCCCGGAAGAAACAGAAAACCAGATGGCGAGTATTCACAAATGGAAAGTCTTGATGCTGCATTGTTGGAGTGGATTAGAATTGGGGCAGAGGCCAAGTCCTGAGAAACGGGATTGTCGGAATATGGGGAATTTCCCAATCAGCCTCTAAGGCCTATCTTTCAGTTGCGGAATAGGCACTTCAAAAATGTAAACGGCTGGCGGTACGCCACTTCAGCCGGATAATGAATTGGGGAAAGTCCTATGACATGGTCTTATGAAATCCGCGATTCAAGCCACGCTGTTGCAGCAACGGGGAAAGGTTTTGATACAGATAAAGCAGCTATGGCCGCTGGCAGAAAAAAAGCGAGAGAATTGAAAGCTTCAGGTTCGTTGCCGGACGACGGAATCGCGAGTGTGAAAGCCGTGCAAGATTCCGAAGTGTTGGTTCCCGAAAGTAGTGAGAAAGTCTTTTTTGATAAAGAGCTCATGGCCGCGAAGGTGGACACAAAGTGACCCTGAAATGCTGCAAATGCGGAAAGAAAACGCGTAAGTTCACCCAAGTGTGCGAGAGTTGCGGTCATCGCTTTTGCAAACTGTGCAAAGGGGGATAAAGGGTGAGCAGAGGTGGGATTAAGCTATGCGGCCACAATCCGACAACAGGCAACCACGCATCAAAAGGCCTGACAACGGCCAGCCACACCGGATAGGGCCTGAGAAACGGCCTTATCGCTAACTGGGAATTTCGCAAATTCCGACCAGAGAACATTTGCGGACTTGGCCACCGGCCACTGAATCTGCGCGTGGAATGTTTAAAAAATTGGTACAGTCTGAACGATTTTGGCGCCCAATTCATTCTTGAGGGCCGATCAATCTCGTTAGTAATGTCTGGGGGACACGTTAGCCGCGCTTGTGAATTATCTCATCGATTAGACCGTACTCCTTGGCCTGCTGAGCTGACATGATAAAGTCGCGATCAGTGTCCTTCTCGACTTTTTCGAGCGACTGCCCGCTGTGTTCAGCAAGGAGGTGATTGAGCACCGTCCGCATCCGTAGAATCTCCTTCGCGTGAATCTCAATATCGGTCGCCTGCCCCGAAAGGTCGGACATTAAGGGCTGGTGGATAAGGATTCGCGAGTTGGGCAGTGAAAAACGCTTCTTGGGTGCACCTGCGGTCAGCAGCAAGGCGGCCATCGAGGCGGCTTGTCCAATGCAAGTCGTAACCACGTCAGGCCGGACGAACTGCATCGTGTCGTAAATGGCCATGCCAGCGGTAATCGATCCACCCGGCGAATTTATGTAAAGCTGGATATCCTTAGTGGGGTCTTCGGCTTCGAGGAAGAGCAATTGCGCTGTCACGACGTTAGCGACGTGGTCGTTAATCTCGGTGCCAATGAATAGGATATTATCCTTCAGCAGCCTTGAGTAGATGTCGTACGCCCGCTCGCCCCGCGTGGTCACTTCGACCACCATGGGGATGTTCGTTGTGGCGCGAGAGGTCGGAGCGTCTGAGTACGTTAAGTCTTTGTCGTTTTCAGCTCGAGAACCAAAAAGGCATTTGTCAGGCGTTTGAGGAATCATATCGCATCAACCATATGGCAAATACATTCACTTGCCAAGCTGCATGACGAAACGAGATCCCATCGGCATGAGATAGTGTTCATTCCAGAGATACGCTGTGGTGCCGATTCGACTTGGTTGAACGGTACGAGTCTGGTCTCTTGCCGCCTCGCCCGAAATCTCAAAGTAATCTGGATTCCACCTGAGAAACGGGATTCTCGGAATGTGGTCGGACACTTGGCGGAGGCAAAAGCCGCGTTCCGATAAGAAATGCGGGCGGAAAGGCTTCTATTTCACGTCTAGCGGAAGGTGCCATTGACGGCGCGACTCTTCGGGGCGCCCAGTTCCGTGTGGCTTCCGGCCTCCTGTTGACCCGGGATCAGACGGCAAGGAAGACCGTCCTTGATACGACTTTCCAGTTTTATTGGAGTTCTGAGGCCGACTGGCAAGGGATTCTACTGCGCCGGACAATTTCTGTAATTCTTCTCTAATCAATCGCAATTCTTTTCCAATGTCATGGGCGATTTCATCGTTCATGTTGCTCCCCGTATTTTTGGTTTAAGTGAACTTGCAGGAGCCGCGGCTTTTTTGGCACATTCAGAGTGAAAACGTTCGCCGTTAAATTCGATCGCATCTGGGTGGGACAAATTCAGAGGCTTCTTGCATTTCGGGCAGGTTCCCATCTCAACGCTAGTTTTGTTCGTGGCATTCTCCTTCGCTATGAGTCTATCGATAACATCACGTCAAGTGCAAAGCGATCGGGTAATTGAGCCAATATATGATAAAGAGATTATCGGAATGTGGGAGGTTGGAGGAGGGGGCCGAATGTGGGTGTTCACCCGGCCCCTTTGAGAATTCTATTTGCTGTAAATAGAGGGTAAGGCCGACGAACTACTCTGTCCAATTCATCGTTTCGATGGAATCGATCAGCGTGAAGCAATTGGGCGTGAGGGCTCAGCCTCCGTGGAATAGAGTTCGTTCCCAAGTCCTGAGAAACGGGGCCATCGGAATGTTACCGGCTAGTACGAAATCCACTCTTTCGGGAAAATACTTGCATGTATAAGGGCCAACTAAGAGAACGGGGAGTCCTCATCAGACCTGAAGAAAACCGGCCAATGACTCTAGGCTCTAATGGCTTCGCCTTTCCCATGCTGCGGCCTGCGATATTCCTTCTGCCGAAATTCTGTTATAAGCAGTTCGTTCTACAGACAGCGTAAAAAGCAGCTGATCCAGCCCCTTCTTTGCAGCCGCCTGATCAACTTCGGTTTTTGCCTTATCGAGCTTATTCGCTGCATAATCCACGACCGTCTGGGCAGCGCCTACCAGCTTCAGCCTCTGCTGATACAGCTTGCCTTCCCACAGATCCCGCCCTGGAAACCTGTTGTCACCGACCACAGCCTCCCCTAATTGTCGGGAATTTTGATTCGCCGCCCTGTCGATCACATCCTGGGCGTCTGACAGCGAAGATTTTGTGTCAGTTGGAGATTTTGTCGCCCCATCCGCTCCGGTACCGTGTTCAACATCTTCGTCCGTGAACACGTGCTTCGTTGTCACCTTCGCATCCCTTGGACGGACCTGTTTGGCAATTTCACCAAGCGATTTGTCCGAATCTCCTGACGTCGGTGCATTTTGCGCTGCACCTAAAGTGATCGCAGATAGAAGGACGGCCACTATGGCAGCGGTTAGCGCGGGCACTCTCCCGCGTCGTTTGGGTCTGGAGTCATCATCATCCCTACTTGTCGATGCACGTTTCAGAAGTTCAGTGGTCAGTTCGGGATGTGGCACGAGAAAAATACCGGGTTTCTTTTCGTTCCCCGTATGTGCCTCAAATCCTCCGTCAAATCCAGCCAGACTGACGATTTTCTTGAATGGAATCGCAACTGCCTGGTTTAGCCCTGTGAAGCAAACTCGTTGGTTTGTAATGTGGAGGACGCCTCTCCCGCCATCCTCGTGGACCGTTTTATCAATCGGAACGCCTTTGAATCCTCCCACGCGGACTCTGGCACCGCGGACAATATGGAGAGGAATGCTCACGCTGGCATACCCACCGATATATTCGCGCTTGGTTCGTTGAATGAGCAGCCCAGCCGGTTCTTCCCAGTGACACACTTCGCCTTTTGCCAGCACTAAAGCTGTACACTCCCTTTCGGGAGGCTTTCCACCATCCCACGATTGGATCGCCTGCCGAAGCGCAATCCTGAGAACGGTGTCTTGCAAATCGGGGCTTCCGGACTGTCCTATGCCGTATCGCTGACCCAACCCTACCAGATATTCCAGGTCAGCCTCGGTCATTTGATCCTGCGATTCCACCAGTTTGAAGATTCCATTCAAAATTTCGTTTCTTGCTTGTCGTGCGTCGGGAATCGGAATTTGATACTTGCGGGTGATGTCGTCGAACTGTGTGAGCCAGCGTTCTGCTTGTTCTTGGTGCCAAATTGTCACCCAGCCGACAGAAGTCGCCAAGACTTTGAGCCGGTTCTGCCCCTGCTCATTGCACGTTTTACAGATTTGGGTGTGGTTGCCAAGTTTTGCCCAAAAGCCAACATCCTTCCCACACGCTGCGCATTTCATGAGGCCACTCCCATACCGCGATGGATACCTACAAGTTTCAGGCCCGCAAGCGCAGGAGCCAAGAAGCCTCTATTAGCTGGTATCCGTAAAGTTAATACCAGCCTGTAGCTGGTGTTTGCATGACTTGTAGGTAGCTAAGGTCTTTCCCGGAGGGCGGGTATGGACCAAGTCAGTCTCTTTGGGAAAAGAATACGCACACTTCGAAAGGCAGCAAGAATGACGCAGGAGCGAGCAGCCGAAGCAGCCCGGTTAAATTCTAAATACCTTGGGCAAATTGAGAGAGGCGAGAAACGTCCCTCGTTGGATGCGATCCTGGCATTAGCGAAGACTCTCCAGGTATCGCCCGCATCCTTTTTCTATTTCGACAGAGAGGAGAATGACGAAAAGGTTCTTCGCAGGAAGATAGAAGCTCTGCTACACGACTGTAGCCTTCAGCAGTTGCAACAGACATTTAGAGTTCTTAAAAGCCTCATCGAACCCTAATCACCTTGCCGGGTGCCGATTGCAACACTTCACCTATTCGCTTGGCGGATGTGATCCTATACGAGATAATGCAGCCTTAAATCATCATTAAACTTTCATGAGCTTGGCACCTAAACTAAAGAAAAATCGGGACCGAGACGACGCGTGCATCACTTTAGCGCGGGATCTTGCCGAATTCGTTCCATCAGAAATTTACCCGCTCAACAACCCGCAAACCGATATCCCTCGAATTGCGAAGGACAAAAGACTCATCAAGCTGATTGAAGAAGCCGTTCGCAAAATTCCCACAGTTCATTGGCTTCATCTCGGAGATGCGCGTGCGATGCACAGTTTCACGCCGGCCAGCGTTCACTTAGTGATTACTTCTCCTCCCTATTGGACTCTAAAAGAATATCGGAACTCCGACGGGCAAATGGGACATATCGAGGATTATGACGAATTCCTCGCGGAACTCGATAAAGTCTGGAAGCATTGTTATCGGGTGCTTGTGCCCGGCGGACGCTTGATATGTGTCGTTGGTGACGTATGCCTCTCACGTAGAAAGAACAACGGGAGACATACCGTTGTCCCTCTTCATGCCTCAATACAGGAGCATTGCCGAGAAATTGGCTTTGATAACCTCGCGCCAATCATCTGGCACAAGATTTCCAATGCGGCTTACGAAGTCGAAAACGGATCAAGTTTTCTCGGTAAGCCTTATGAGCCAAATTCGGTCATTAAGAACGACATAGAATTTATCCTCATGGAGCGTAAATCCGGTGGGTACAGGGCTCCTGACATTCCCACTCGTATCCTGAGCATCATCTCAAGCGAGAATCATAAGGAATGGTTCCAGCAAATATGGTCAGGAGTGACAGGAGCTTCGACGCGTCACCACCCAGCTCCTTATCCCGTCGAACTCGCCGAGCGCCTGATAAGAATGTTCAGTTTCGTAGGAGATACCGTACTTGACCCTTTCCTCGGCACTGGCACGACAACGGTTGCTGCTGCACGGACCGGACGTAATAGTATTGGATTTGAAGTGGACGAGCACTATTTTGATCTGGCGCACGTACGAGTCGCCAATGAAACGTCATCTTTGTTTAGCAAGACCGTCATAAACATTCGAAAAACGAGCGATGCAGCATGAGCCTCAATCCTGACCTTGAACAGCGACTCAAAGTAGCAATCAAGCACTTCTGGAATACGCGAGAAACACAAGCCCAGAAACAGGGAGCCGTATCGGGAAGCAAAGACGCGGGATTTCGTTCGGCTGTCACCGGCGGAGCCCAGATGAATGGTTTCGTCAACCTAGTACGCGACCTCTTGTGCGAGAGCGGACTTCCTCGGGCTCAAGTCTATTGCGAAAAGTATGTCGAGCTGCCGGGTTGGTATCGTCCGGAGAAGAAGTGGGACCTCTTAGTCGTTTCGGACGGACGGCTCCTAGCGGGTATCGAATTCAAATCTCAGGTGGGATCGTTTGGAAACAATTACAATAATCGCACGGAGGAAGCGATTGGGAGCGCTGTCGACGTATGGGCTGCCTATCGCGAGGGAGCTTTCAAACCCTCAGCGAGGCCTTGGCTTGGATATTTGATGCTTCTAGAGCAGGCACCTGCGTCCCTCAGTCCTGTGAAGGCCCGAGAGTCGCATTTCAAGGTTTTTCCGGAATTCAAGGAGGCATCTTACGCAAAAAGGTACGAGATTCTTCTAACCAAGCTCGTGCGAGAGCGCCTCTACGATGCCGCGTGCTTTCTGATGTCGAATGCTGATGAAGGACCCAAAGGACTGTACACCGAACCAACAGCAGAGCTAGGATTTCAAAACTTCGTTGCGTCGCTTATGGCGAAAGCGATAGCCGTAGCGAAGAGCGAAGAATAGTTACCCCTGACTGCAAGGTGGTCCTTGTAAATAAGTTCATGTATTACAAAGTCGGGAAGAATTTCGGGATTACACAATCAACGAGGCATTCCGTCGCCGTGCTACTGACGGAGATCCAAGCGTATAGAGCGAACGTCAAAAAATTGATCGCCGACCGGATGTGGTCGCTCAACGCGAAGGAGATAACCCTTCTTGTTGAGCGCTACAAGGCGGTTTCCCGCCGTTGTCTGCTCGATGCCAAGTTGTTCCGCTAACTTAGCCGCTGTGACGGTTCCTCCAGCTTGTAACACCAGGCTTAAAGTTTCTCGGTCTTTCACAGTGAGATCGCCGACTGGTTCCGCTTGGTCGAGGTGCGATGGTGACGTGCTGACAAACATCGCCAGGTTTTGAGCTGATGCAATGTCGCTGAGAACACTTCGAGTCGCATCGTCTTCACTGCTAACTACGAAAGTGAAATTACCGTAACGGCCAGCCCGGACATCCTCACCAATAGTCACAATGACATTCCGAATGACAATCGGGGTCGGGCGAAGCTTTGCCAAATCTAGAATTCCAATCATAGGCCCATGGCGGCGGTCCTGAGGCATGACCCGGTCTATGACCTGTTTCCAAGAACCAGTCGTGTCAGGATCGTCCCATACAGCCGACCCTGTTCCTGCATTAACAAACCGCACTTCGAACTTGACCGGTTCCATCGACCCTCCAGATATTCTTTATGATAGCACTTGACAAGAGTATTTCGCTTCACTATATTCCCACTGTAGATCGTGGGAATTGTGGATACTCGCCAGTTTCAGGAAGGTAGACTCATTATGCCGAACCGAAATGAAATCGAACTGAATGTCGTTGTTAATGGTCAGCCGGTGTTGGTGAAGGCCAATGTTGAAGCACCAGTCAGCACTTTGATAGAACATGCTCTTAACCAGTCCGGGAACTCTGGTCAACCGGCTTCCAATTGGGAGTTGCGCGATGCCAGCGGCCAAATTCTCGACCCAACTCGAAAGATTGAGGACTACAACTTGCAATCGGGTGCCACGTTGTTTCTGAATCTTAAGGCGGGAATCGGAGGCTAGTTTGTGTCAGTCCAATATGCCGATCCGACCGTTTCACGATGCAAGTTTGACCGGGAGCTAGTTGAGTACCGTTCCCTCGGAGAGGAATATCGTCGTCGTGGCTGGTTTCTCGTTCACTCCGAGTTCCCCAAAGCGCTCGTCGTCCTCTCTGCACCTAAGCTCAAACCCGCTGCAGTCATATTGGGCGTCGCTTTCGACTATACCAACTACGATGCCGCACCACCTTCCGTCAGGATCGTGAACCCGTTCACTGGCGAGCGCATTCAAGTTCAAGGAGCTGACCGAATCCGCTCAATCGCGCTCTTCCGGCACAGGGGATATCGCTCCCGGGAATGCCCGGCGGAACAGAAAATGATGGTCGGCAGCGTACAACCCTATATGCAGGCTTATGGGCCAGACGACATCCCGTTCTTGTGTCTGGCGGGCGTTCGCGAATACCACGAGCACCCGGCTCACAGTGGAGACTTGTGGGACCTCCATCGTGCCAGTGGCGCTGGGCGACTGGTACGCCTGATCGACATCATCTACCGCTACGGCGTCGAGCCAATTACCGGGTTTGGTGTGCAGCTTGTACCACAGGTCGGACTTAACTATGGGCCGGTCGCCATCGTGAACACCCTTGAAGCGATAACGCGATTCGTGGTGCCGACCCCCGTAGTACTGCAAACGGACAAGCAGCTGCGAGCCGCAGGACGTACTCAGTCGGAGTGTTTCGTTCTTTGGAGCGGTGTGCAAGAACTCAACTCTTTTCACATAATATAGGCTACACGTGCCACGGCAAACCGCGTACCGATTTTCAGATGGGCTGTGCGTTCGCGTAGAAGGGGACGAATCCGCGGATCGCCTGAACGTTTGGCTGTTCGAGCACGGTGAGCAGCTTGCGGTGCAGGTTCATTCGCATCCGACTGAGGCTTACCACTCAGAAACAGACTGAGATTTACCCAATTGTCTACTCGTTCGGGGTGGCCTTTCTGCGGTCGTTCCAGACTTCGGACACGCCCGGCTCCGGCCACGGTGTCGCATACTACCGGCTTGGCTTTTCCGGTGGGACGAGCTTTCATTACACGATGCGATGCAAATCATTCAGTTGGGGGTTAGACGATGGCGATAGCTGACTATTACGCTCGCAGCGCGTTGGCCGCTTCACAAGTTTTGGCGGGCTTCGATGAAGAGAGGATCAGCGCGGCTCTGGACAGCGTCCGAGTAGGCCTTGCCATTGGCACAGACGCCGCAAACTGTACGGAGGGACGCACACTTCTTGATCTTATCATTCGGCTACTCGCACGCCTCTTATCCTGACGCTGGTTGTGCGCAGCGCAACTGGAGCGCAGGACGCGGCTAATGAGGCGGTGAGTCTCGCGCGCAGTATCAATCCCAATATAGATTTCTGTTTCCGATCCGACGGTTGAGATTTCTATCGGAACTATACGGCCCTTTTGGGGGATGGCCACGCATCTTTGTTGGCTCGGATGAATGGAATGCGTTGGTCGGTACCCGCGAGCCACGAACCTTGGGTAATTCGCAAACCCGTTCGGGGCCGGTGCCGCCGCCTGCCTCGCCGCTGCGAACCTCTTCCGCTGGGTCTTTCAGGGCGAACGAGCTGTCCCTCGACATGGATTCGGTTTTCTCTGTGCTTGAGAACGAGCCACGCCAGGCCGGGGATGCGACGCTCGTAGGCTCCCTAGGCGAGATTGTACTTGTAGGGGCTGGAGCGATTGGGAACGCGGCGGGTTGGGCACTATCGCGACTGCCTATGGAGGGCGTGCTTCATATTGTTGATCATCAATCAATTGACCTCGGCAACTTGCAACGGTACATATTGGCTGAGCGAAGCGACGAAACCGGAATCAAGGTAGACGTTCTCGCGCGATACTGCAGGGGAAAAGTTCGGTCAAAGCCCCACGCACTGAACTTCGAGAACTTTGTAGCGTCGGAGGGCTATGCATGGCCGCGAATGATTCTCGCCTTAGACAGTTCGCGCGATCGACGTGCCACACAAGCATCCTTACCACAGTGGATCGCGAACGCGTGGACGCAACCTGGCGATTTAGGTGTCTCAAGTCACGATTTCCTCGACGGCACTTGCGTGTTTGTTTGTACCTTGCGGGGCATGCACTCGAAAATGAAGATGCGATTATTGCGTCAGCACTCGGTATCCCTGAGCGACTGATCCAGGTCCGGACACTCCTTCACAACGGGGACGGCGTTCCACGCGTCTTACTTGATTCGATTGCCGTGGCACACGCGATACCGAGTGACCGTCTACTCCCGTTTGAGGGTCGCCCACTTCGAAACCTCTACACCGAAGGCTTCTGCGGTGGTGCTGTGATTCCCTTAGGCGCGGCTGGCACGCCAAGGCAGGATGTCCACGTTCCGTTGGCACACCAATCAGCACTGGCTGGGCTACTTCTTGCCGCAGCGGCTGTGAAGCACGCTCTAGGGCTCAACCCGTCTGGTACTCAGGTGACCCGAATCGACGTTATGCGCCCACTGGGGTCGCACCTGACACAACGTGCAGCGAAGGACCGACGCGGCATCTGTATTTGTCAAGACGCCGACTACCGCGATATCTACAAGCGTAAATATGCAAAGTGTTAACAAACGCGAACTCATTGAGGTCGCAACGTAAATTTGCACGATAAGTCCAACTGAGGCGGAGATGATTCAGTGAAACGCAATTTGAAGCCAGGTGAAATAGCGCCTGTGTCGGAACTCTACGAACTGATCGGCCCTCGGGGTGGACATACAGGGCAGGAGCGTACCGTCACACGGAGCGAAGTTCTTCCGCCCGCACCGAGAGCGGGGATGGAATATCGCATCGCCAAACGTGCGCACAACAAGAGCGGTCGCAACCGTAAGGGATAGGAAGATGAGCCGTCAGGTTTTCGGGCATTACCTTATTCATTTCAAGCTTGAAATAGAATTATCGCCAGCCGAGGCCGCGGACCAATCGCACCCATCGACGATGGCCCGCTGGATTTTGTACCGCGCCCTGCGATCTCAAATAGTTTCTTGCTGACGTGGGTTTTGCAGAGCCGCTCGCCGATTGAGTAGGGAGGAGGAAGCGACGCGCTGCAATCACAGCGCTCTTTGCCCGTATGTTAGAAGGAAATTATTTAATTAATTAACATTTGCGATATGATACGTTCGCTTATATTCCACTGGAAGTTAATAGGGGGACCATTGTGGTTTCCGAACAGAGCTTTCAGGCATGGGCAGCCGCGCCGAGCGCGGCCGAGCAAACCAAATGCGATAACGCTGTGAGTGTTATCCGAAAAGCGTTAGCGGCTGATACAGCTTTAGCTAAGCGCAATATCCGTGTCTTCGCTCAGGGTTCATATTGCAACCGCACCAATGTGCGCCAAGACAGTGACGTTGATGTTTGCGCGCTCTGTTCAGATACAATGTTCTACGACGTTCCATCCGGCATGACAGCCGCCAATTTCAATATAAGCCCGGCAACATACCCATATTCCGACTTCAAATATCAGATTGGCGCAGCGCTGAATTCGTATTTTGCGCAAGGCCACGTTGCGCGCGGGAATAAGGCATTCGACATTAAGGAAAACACCTATCGCATCGCCGCCGATGTGGTTCCATGTTTTGTGTACAAAGAATTCGCGCCTAACGGATCGACGATAGAGGGCGTGGCATTTCAGCCGGACATCGGCCAGCGGATCGTCAAACTGGCCAGACCAGAATTATACAAACGGCGTGACGAAGAATACGGCCTCCGGCCAACGGTTCAAGGGAATGGCCCGAATCCTTAAGCGACTACGCTACAAAATGAAAGACGAAAATATTCAAGCTGCCGACCCTATTCCTTCCTTTCTGCTGGAATGCCTTGCTTACAATGTCCCCAATGACGCGCTTCAGCTCGACACTTATTCCGCAGCTGTCCGAGATGCTGTGATAATCATATTTAACGCCACTAAAGATTCCCAAATTTACTCGTATTGGTACGAGGTAAACGAACGGAAATTGCTTTTTGGCGGCAACCAACCGTGGACCTGCCAGCAAGTTAACAGCTTCATGCTCGCGGCATGGTCGTACCTGGAGTTCACATAGACAATGGGCACAATCAAGAGAGATGCATTTCTTTGGGTCTGCATCATCCTCATCCTCTTAATTTGGGTCGGATTGATGAAGATCACCGGTACCCCTCTTTCGATTAATTGGGAAGCGATAAAGCTTTTGCCCGATGTCGTTACCGTCTTTGTGGTCATTTGCTTCATGTTTACGAAATGGCTTTGGCGCTGGAAAATGTTTCGGGGCTGGATCGTACTGGTACCGGACATTCAGGGAACGTGGTCAGGCGAACTGCAAAGCACATGGATCAATCCATCAACAAACAAGGAATACCACCGCTGCGCATGATTCTCGTTATCAGGCAAAGCTTTTCTTCCGTCAGTTGCACAATGTTCACAAAGGAATCCGAGAGCTTCAGTCGTGCGGCCCAGATTGTGATTGAGGAGGAATCCGGCGCAGTCAGCCTAAGTTATAACTACACGAATCGATCGCAAGCTGCGATCCGCCATAGAAGCCCCATCCACGACGGAGCCGCCCATCTCAAAGTCGTTTCGATTCCTATCCGAATGCTGGAGGGCGAATACTGGACGGGACGATGCACGACAGGTCAGATGAAACTACATTTTCACTCCAATGAATTGCTTGAAAGCTTTCCTGAGAATTAGCTCCGCAAATTCCGTGGCGGAGAGCCATACTCTCTCAGCCATGTCGAAGCGCAATCGGGCACCTGAGCAATCCCCGTCGAGATCGCACCGTCCCGACAATAAAGTCCCGAGAGACGTTCTTACTGAATGTGGCCGAAAGGTACGAAATCCACTTTTTCAGAGAAATATTTGTCTATACAAGGGCCAACTAAGAGAGCGGGGAGTCCTCATTTCATTGAGAAAAACCGGTTGAATACTTCGGTGGGCCCGAGAATTGACATACCTACAACAGCGGAGCCGATCACGGGCGGTGAGCCAATAGCTGTAGGTCAATGAGTTGGGAAATGACTTCAGCTGCCCTATCAATACCCCCACCACGATGCTGCTGAGGATCTTGATTGACCCAGGCTTCGGCGACTTGATAACCGGATTTGTGGGTCTGGAGCCGAATCTGGAAAATGCAGCGCCCTGTCCAGCTGCGATGAAAATATAGCCAGCCCTTTTCAAAGAAAATAAACCAACGGTCGTCCATGCTCTGGGGTACGAATCCTTTTGTAAGCTTTATAAATTCTGCCTTGGTGAAGGTCCGCTGTAACGGGACACGAGCTCTCTTCCGAGGCATCGCCGTTGCCTTCCACATACCCCGTGTAGCTTTTTGGTTTGCTTCCATTCGATCTACTCCTTCCATCGCACCCGGCCCGGTTGGCTAAACCGCCCTAAACCTACCCGCCCGGTCGTTTGGAAAACTAATGAATTCCAAACGCTAGTAACCCGTTACCTGTCCCCCGCACTATGAGCGGCTTACGGTGGCCTTTGAGGAGGGGATTTCCAAACGCTTCTTGGAGACCGCGTGTAGAGCCGTAGCCGGGGCTACCCCTAACGCGGTACCTACCGCTCGCCAGGACGCCCCTGCGGACCGCATGCTGGTTAATTTAGCGCCGTCCAAGGCTTTACGCGGTCGGCCTAATTTACGACCCTTAGCCCTAGCGTTGCGTAGCCCGGCCCGTACCCTCTCGGCAATAAGGCTACGCTCCAGTTCGGCTACCGCGCCTAAAACCGTGAACACCATCTTGCCTGTAGGTGTGGAGGTATCCACCTGTTCCGATAGCGAAACGAACTCAATCCCGAGGCTACGGAAGTTTTCTAGCGCCCGAAGTAGGTGAGAAACAGACCGTGCGAAGCGGTCAAATCGCCAAACGACAACCACGTCAAAATATCGACGGTGCGCGTCAGCAAGCAACTTGTCCAGTTCCGGCCGCTTTTCCTTACCCCCGGAAATACCAATGTCCACGTATTCTCGGACTATCTCCCAGCCGCGCCGCTGGCAATATTCGGTCAGCTCCCTTAGCTGCATTTCAACTTCTTGACCCGTAGTACTAACCCGCGCGTAAACCGCCGTTTTCATACCCGCCTCCTAATAAATAGCCGCCCGGTAGCCTAACCCGGCTAAACCGCCTAAAAATGACTCCTAAAACCCGCCTGCATACCAACTGGGACGCCACTGCGGGGTTTTGTCGTCTCGACCCACTTTTTACCCATATACGGGGTAGTAAGCCCTAGAGCCATCCGCAAACGCGGCTTTACCGCCCGTATAGGCGGCCCTAGAGCATTCAGTATACCTATGTAGTCTGATATGTAAATAGTACTTTCAGTATAAAGGAGTCATTGACTATATAAGTTCGCCTTCGTACGATGGCATTATGATTGTCTGTACGCTCAAGCAGGTTCTTAAACGGAAAGGCTGGAGCCGATACAAACTCCAGCAACAGTCTAAAATTTCATATCCAACCTTGCATTCGCTTTACCACGGAAAGAGCAAGGGCTACAGTTCCGACGTTCTGAATCGCCTATGTGCGACTCTGCACTGCAAGCCTGGAGATCTTTTGAGGTGGGAGCCGGACAGATTTCCGCGTCACAAGAAGTGACGTTAAAAGGACTGGAAGGTAGGATTTCACGATCTGACTCCATTCGATTCCGAAGCGGCCTAGATATTTTCGCAGAAGGTCCGCGTCGTCAGTGCTTGTCTTACGTGTTCGCGAAGCATGGAATAGCTGACAGCCCGCCTCTGACATGGAATGTGAATCGCGGAAAACTTGAAACAAGTGCGCAAACTGAACTCGAACGAACAGGTCTATCTGCAGCGCGAAGGACTCTGGGGTCTATCCTCGAGTGTTCCTGTAAACGCTCCCTTCACGGGAGTGTTATAGATTATCTGTGATTTCCACAGAATAGTTAAAGTTAATGAAAATTAACTTGACTTGAATTATCAATACAAATATAAGACTTGCCACTAACTGCATCTTGGAGGTAGTTAGCCACTTAGTTTCTTTCGGGCTCGAATGCGCTGCTCGATTGTTGCTCGAACCATGTGCGGATTTGCAGGGTCAACAGAGTGTATGGAGGCGGGCGTGAACAAAATTGTGAATATTTCCATTGTTGTGGTAGTGCTGATCTGCTGCTCGGGCGCAACTGCATCTGCACAATTGCCTGGTGCCTGTTGGCACTATGGCACTGGCATACCGGGCCCTATTTACCCGGGAGCTTATCGTTGTCAGCCTAATGGTCTTACTGGTTACTGGACCTGTAGATTCACGAATACGGGTACAGTCTGCCCTCCTCCAGCCGCTAAAGACGAATTGAAGTCTAGGTGTCCTGAATGCTCAAAGCCAATTTCGCTAACTAGTGGAAACACCTATATTGAAGAGAATGACGTAAGGATTCCAGGGCTTGCGGGCGGACTGACCCTTTCCAGAACTTGGAACAGCATGTGGCCTCCGACCCAAATCATTTCTGAAACTGGGTTGTTTGGACTGAATTGGCGATCTACATACGAAGAACGCATCTTCGCGGGTGACGACAATTACGTGAAATACGGTCGAAGCGATGGAAGTTTTTGGTCCTTCGGTGGAGGTGGTACTCTCAGCCTGGTTGCTCCGGCAAACGTCGCTGCAACTCTTACCGTGGATAGCGCTTACACTCAGTGGATATTGAAATTTCAAAATGGCGAACAGAGAATCTTCAGCTTTTCGACCGGCTCCCTCCTATCTATCATCGACAGAAATGGAAATACTACTCAACTAACCTATGATTTTATTAATCGACTTATTACGGTTACAGATCCGGTTGGTCGTCATCTATATTTCGCCTATCCAAACGACACAAGCTATTTAGTTAGCAGCGTGACCTCTGATGCGGGGATAACTCTTTCTTATAGCTACGATTCTAGCAATCGCCTCGTCCAAGTCACCGAACCGGATTCGACCACCTTAAACTATCAATACGATTCCAGTTCCAGAATCACAGCTGTTATAGATTCAAACGGCAAAATTCTAGAGTCACACACGTACGACTACTGCAATCGAGGTGTGACAGGAGCAAAGGCGGGGGGAGTTGAGGCTGTCACGCTTTCGTATCCCTATCCATCCTGTCCGGGCACTCAGACACAGACCTTGTATTTTGCCGAGCCTTAAACGGCCTAAATGTCCCATTCAAGAAAATCGATCACGAGCGATAGCTGCGAAATTATCGATTTTTGGCGACTACATTCATGCTCTCAAGTATTTCTTCCGGGGACTTTAGAAGATATTAGCGGATGTGGATGCAACGTTGAATTCTTCACAGTTGGTTTGGGAGGCTCGTTTTTATGACCATGATTAAATCCTGGCTATTTCTTCTTGTTGCGCTTCTCCTATTCAACCTATACGGGGTCTGCGCTTCTGCCAAAGCGCCCACGGTCACTGCCATTTCAACCTCCTACGGGCCGGTGGGAACAAAGTGACGATTCCAGGAATGAATTTTCGCGCGACCTACGGAAACAGTATCGTCGCCCTCCGTACATTTGCAATGATGTCCATACGCGTATGTAAACCAACTAGTAATCTATTCTATTGAATTCATTGCGGCATGCAATGCGGGGTTGACGTGAATCGCTTGCGAATGAAGTTATAAAGCGCACCTCGGCGTTGAGCGGTGGCATAGATGCAAGGAAACTTTGTGGCTAGTACGACTTTATTGCGGGGGGATTGTTCTTATGCGATTGCTCAACCGAAGCCTTTTTTTCATAGCCGTTAGCTTCTGTTTCGCGTTATTGGCATGGACTTCTCCCGCAGGGGCGCAAGTTTGGTCCAATGGTTACGCAAACCAGCGCACGATTACGATTTCTCATTCCAAGGTACCAAATACGGACCAGACCAATTTCCCCGTCCTGATTTCCGGTACATACTCCTATCTGGCTACGACCTCAAATAGCGGCAACGTAACAAACTCGAATGGCTATGACATTATTTTCACGTCCGACGCGGCAGGCACTATCCCCCTTTCTTACGAGCGGGAGTCGTACAACTCGACTACAGGCGCTGTTATTTTCTGGGTCAATGTTCCCACTTTGTCCCACACGACCGATACCGTGATCTACATGTTCTACGGAAACTCTTCTGTCACGACCGATCAAACTAGCGCAACTGGAGTATGGGACAGCGGTTACAAAGGGGTATGGCACCTTCCAAACGGGACCAGCCTTTCTGCCAACGATTCGACTAGTAATGGGAATAATGGAGTCATCTCAAGCCCCAGCGCCGCTCCTGGTGAAATCGGTGGGGGCGCGTCATTCAATGGGACTTCGGACAACATTGACCTGGGACACTCTGCCTCTCTTAGCGTAGCGAATAATTTGACTGTGTCTGTCTGGCTAAAAATCAACGCATATAATGGATCAAACTACGAGGGCGTTTTCGCAAAGCGCTCAGGTGGCACGGGAGTGGATACAAATTATGGAATAAACTTCAATAACAGTTTGTTCCAGCTTTATGCCAACAATGGAAGTTGGCAAGTTATTAGTACCTCTTCATCAGCCTTTTCAGCGGGGAATTGGTACTACGTAGTAGGAACTTTCGCTCAGAATGGCAGTAATACAAATGTAACTCTGTACAGTAATGGCGCAGTGCTAGCATCTGGCACGGTCACTGGCAACATTGCCACAACGAGCACTGATTTTTATCTCGGGGAATCATTTTCTGGCGGTGAGAATGGGAAAATTTCTCTTGACGAAGTCCGTTTGTCGAGCACGGTACGATCTGCCGATCGGATTGCCACTGAGTATAACAATCAGCTGAACCCCTCAACGTTCTATACTATCGGTGGGGGGAATTGGTCGAACGGCTATAGCTACCAGAATGCGATTACGATTTCTCACTCCAAGGTTCCAAATACGGACCAGACCAATTTTCCCGTCCTGATTTCCGGGACATATTCCTACCTGGCTACGACAGCAAATAGCGGCAACGTTACGAATTCCAACGGCTACGACATTATTTTCACGTCCGACGCGGCAGGCACTATCCCCCTTTCTTACGAGCGGGAGTCGTACAACTCGACTACCGGCGCAGTAATTTTCTGGGTCAATGTCCCCACCTTGTCCCATACGACTGATACCGTGCTCTACATGTTCTACGGAAACTCTTCTGTCACGACCGATCAATCCCATAGGACTGGAGTGTGGGACAGCAACTACGTGGGTGCATGGCATTTGCCGAATGGCTCAACACTGACAGCCAATGATTCAACGACCAATGCCAACAATGCGACAGTTCATGGCACGCCTGCGGCTACGGCGGGCGAGATCGACGGTGCCGCTACTTTCGGTGCATCCACTGCCAATTATCTCCAAGCTGGAGATGCCTCGTCTTTGCGCATCGCTAGCGCAATCACGTTAAGCGCGTGGGTGTATAACACCGCGAACAATTCTAATGGAGGACTGATCGTAGAAAAACGAGATGCCACTAGTCCTGGGAGCAATTACAACTATGGGATGTGGCTCGATTCAGGAGGGAAGCTCGTTTTTGAATTCAATGACGGATCATACCGCGACAGCACAACCACAACTGGCGCTGTACCCCAAAATGCATGGACCTACGTCGTAGCGAGCGTGAACGAATCTACCCAGCTTGTGAGCTTTTATGTGAATGGGTCTCTCTATAGTTCGTCCACGAAATCCGGCACCATGCCTTCATCGGGCACGGGAGTTCTTCAAATAGGGAATTATGGGACTTTTAATGGCGGAGTGTATTCCTTTGATGGAAATCTTGACGAGATTCGGATCTCGAACAAGGTTCGCTCCGCCGATTGGATTGCAGCAGAATATAACAACCAAAGCAGCCCTTCGTCATTTTATAGTATGGGAACGAGTACTGCGGTTCCGAATGTCTCAAGCCTGTCACCCAATAGCGGTCCCGACGGAACGTCAGTTACGATCTCAGGAACAAATTTCGGCTCGACACAGGGATCGAACACGGTCGCATTCAACGGCGTAAGCACGACTCCAACAAGTTGGAGCAATACCCAGATTGTTGCCCCAGTGCCCGGCGGAACGACTTCAGGAAATGTCGTGGTCACCGTCTCAAACCTGAACAGCAACGGCCTGACATTTACAGATACTTCAGCAAGCACACTTGCGCTCACGCCAGCGGCTGGGTTTATCGGAACATCGGTCACAATTACCGGAGTTGATTTCGGGTCGACACAAGGATCGAGCACCGTCACATTCAACGGGACGGCGGCGGGCGCAACAAGTTGGAGCAGCACTCAAATAAATGTGTTGGTTCCAACCGGAACGACCAGCGGGTATGTGGTCGTTACGGTGGGTGGTGTGCCCAGTGATGGATTGTATTTCACACTTCTTGTCCCAGCTATTAACACGATCTCGCCCGCATCGGGACCTACGGGGACATCAGTCACGATCAGTGGCTTCAACTTCGGCGCAACGCAAGGATCGAGCACGGTTACGTTTAACGGGGCCGCTGCGACTCCGACCAATTGGAGTTCCACAAGTATTACCGTACCCGTTCCGGCGGCAGCAACCACGGGAAATGTAGTCGTCGCAATCAGTGTTGAGTCCAGTAACGGCGTGAATTTCTCAGTTGCGCCCAACATCTCAAGCTTGTCTCCATTGAGTGGTTTGGCGGGCGAACCGATAACAATCACTGGCACTGGTTTCGAACCAACTCAGGGCACAAGCACAGTCACATTTAACGGGACGGCCGCAATTCCAAGTTATTGGAGCAATACGAGCATTGTTGTTCCGGTCCCCAGCGGCGCCACCACAGGAAATGTAGTCGTGACTGTCGGCGGCCTTGGCAGCAATGGAGCCAGTTTCGATTTGCTGCCTACTGGTTGGCTCGATCAGGATGTCGGTACGGTTGGCTTGGCAGGAAGCGCAACTTATTCCAGCGGGACATTCACAGTAAAGGGGGCGGGGTCGAACATCGGGGGAACGGCAGATAGTTTCCATTTTGCGTACCAGTCCCTGTCCGGTGACGGCACCATTGTGGCGCGAGTGGTCAGCGTGTCCAACGTGCGATATGCCGGTGTGATGATCCGGGAAACTCTGAATTCAAACGCCACCAATGCGTTCACGGGTTACGGGAATTCACCGGGTATGTCATTCCTATACCGTACAACCACCGGCGGCAGCACCGCAGGGCCCACTGTGGGTGGAGGCGTGCCTTACTGGGTGAAGGTAGTCCGAAGTGGAACCACTTTCAGTGGTTACACCTCGTCGGATGGGGTGAACTGGACGCAGTTGGGTACCAGCCAGACGATCAGCATGGCCACGAATGTTTATGTAGGCTTGGCGGTAACCAGTGGCAGCACTTCAGCCCTCGGAACGGCGACATTTGACAATGTGTCGATCAATTCGGCTGCGGCTCCAGCTCCAGTGATTACAAGCATGTCGGCCACTACTGGGACAATTGGAACTTCGGTGACAATTACGGGGTCCAATTTTGGCGTAGTCCAAAGCGGCGGTGATGTCAACCTGAATACATTGCCCATGACAATCAATTCCTGGAGCAACACCTCCATTTCCGCCAGCGTTCCCACAGGAGCGACATCTGGGCCGCTGGAGGTAGTCGTCGGCCCGAGCATGAACGTGAGCAACTATGTGAACTTCACAGTGACTTCGCAGCCGTTGACTTCGGGCTGGCTTGATAGTGATGTGGGGTACACGGGCTTGGTGGGTAGCGCAACTTATTCCAATGGGACATTCACAGTAGAGGGGGCGGGGTCGAATATCGGGGGAACGGTGGATAGCTTCCATTTTGCGTACCAGTCCCTGTCCGGTGACGGCACCATTGTGGCGCGAGTGGTCAGCGTGTCCAACGTGCGATATGCCGGTGTGATGATCCGGGAAACTCTGAATTCAAACGCCACCAATGCGTTCACGGGTTACGGGAATTCACCGGGTATGTCATTCCTATACCGTACAACCACCGGCGGCAGCACCGCAGGGCCCACTGTGGGTGGAGGCGTGCCTTACTGGGTGAAGGTAGTCCGAAGTGGAACCACTTTCAGTGGTTACACCTCGTCGGATGGGGTGAACTGGACGCAGGTGGGAACTAGCCAGACCATCAGCATGGCCACGAATGTTTATGTAGGCTTGGCTGTTACGAGCGGCAGCACATCAAGTCTCGGAACGGCGACGTTTGACAATGTGTCGATCAATTCGACTGCGGCTCCAGCTCCAGTGATTACAAGCATGTCGGCAACTACTGGGACAATTGGAACTTCGGTTACAATTACGGGGTCAAATTTTGGGGCATCGCAAGGCAGCAGCTTAGTGACGCTCAATGCTCTGCCCATGACGATTAATTCCTGGAGCAGCACTTCCATCTCAATAACGGTCGCTTCCGGAGCCATCACCGGCAATTTGGTGGTTTCTGTGGCGCCAACCATGAACGACAGCAATCCAATCGTTTTCACGATTACATCATCACCGCTTCCTTCCGGTTGGCTGGATCAGGACATTGGCTCAGTTGGTGTATCGGGCAGCGCGGGCTACACCGGCGGAACATTCACAGTAAAGGGGGCGGGATCGAACATCGGGGGAACGGCAGATAGTTTCCATTTTGCGTACCAGTCCCTGTCCGGTGACGGCACCATCGTGGCGCGAGTGGTCAGCGTGTCCAACGCTCTATATGCCGGTGTGATGATTCGAGAGACGCTCAATTCGAACGCCACCAATGCGTTCACGGGTTACGTGGCTTCGCCGGGTATGACGTTCCTATACCGCACGACCACCGGTGGCAGCACCGGCCAAGCCAGCGGAAACGGGACCAATCCCTATTGGATTAAAGTCGTACGAGATGGATCAACTTTTAGTGGTTACACCTCGTCCGATGGGGTTAATTGGACGCAGGTGGGAACTAGCCAGACCATCAGCATGGCCACGAATGTTTATGTAGGCTTGGCTGTTACGAGCGGCAGCACATCAAGTCTCGGAACGGCGACGTTTGACAATGCCTCCGTCACGGCTGGAACGTCTGCCATTATTACCGGAATTTCTCCGACGTACGGAGCTTTGGGATCGTCGGTGACGGTTAGCGGATTGTATTTCGGCGCGACGCAGGGAACTAGCTCTGTCCGCTTCAATGGGGTATCGGCAACCTCGGTTGCCAGTTGGAGCAACACGCAAATCGTCGCCACAGTGCCTTCCGCGGCGACCACTGGCCTTGTCACGGTTGTCGAGAATGGCGTTTCGAGCAACGGGAATTTCACGTTTACGGTCGACAACCCGATAATCACTAGCCTGGGACCTCCCGCAGGACCAATCGGAGGCTCGATTATCTTGAATGGCAGCGGATTTGGCGCAACTCAGGGGACCAGCACGGTCCAATTCACCGGGTCGGCCGCCAGCGTTACCTCTTGGAGCGACACAAGCATCGTTGCCACCGTACCTTCGGCCGCCACCAACGGACCGGTCACGGTCACCGAGGGCGGCATCACTAGCAACTCAGTATCATTCAGTGTCATTGAAGCGGCTACGGTCACGGGGATTTCTCCGAACTCTGGTCCCGTGGGGACGGCTGTGACGATAACAGGAACGGGTTTTGGAGCAGTACAAAGTGACAGTACCGTGTACTTCTCGGGCGTTCCGGTGGCGGTCATCAACAGTTGGAGTGACACTCAAATTGTTGCGATAGTGCCACTTTACGCGGGGTCAGGTCCCGTATCTGTCACTGTGGCGGGTATTATTGTGGGTGGGCCGAATTTAACACTCACCAGGTCTAGCCAGTTGACAGACTCTCTCGGAAATGTCTCGACCTATGATTCGATTCTTGTCGGCGGACTGTGGCAATCCGTTTCGGGATCGGGTTCGGGTTGTTCGAGCTGCACGGAACGTGGCACGATCAATCAGAGCTACGACAACAATGGAAATTTGCTGACCCTGACGGACTCCTTGGGGAACGTTACGACGTATACCTACGATTCTTCCAACAAGATGTTGTCGCAATCGGTGCAGTTGAATGGCACTACGACAGCTACCACCAGCTACACATACAACAGTCTTGCCGAAGTTCTGACCGTCACCGATCCGCTCGGCAATGTCACTACCAACACTTACGATTCGCACGGAAATCTGCTCACGGTTACTTCTCCGGCGCCAAATGGCAGTACGGCGGCCAGCGTCACCACGTTTACCTACAATTCTCTAGGTGAACTGTTGACCATTACCGATCCGCTCAGCCACGTCACCACCATGACCTACACCACTGCGGGGCTGATCGCTACCATCACCGATGCACAGAGCAACGTGACGACCTACGCTTATGACGCGAAAGGCAATCGCACTTCGGTCACCGATGCGCTCTCGCACCAGACAACCTTTGCCTATGACGCCATGTCGCGCCTCACAACGATCACTTATCCCGACTCCACTACTTCCACGTTTACCTACGATTCGCGCGGGCGGCGCACTTCGGTCACCGACCAGAACGGCAAGGCCACCTCGTACGCTTATGACGATGCCGACAGGCTGACAAGTGTCACGGACGCGGCCAGCCATGTCACCTACTATGCGTATGATACAGAGAGTAACCTCACCAGCATCCAAGATGCCAACAGCAACACGACTGCGTTTACCTATGACGCCTATGGACGCGTGACCAACACGAATTTCCCCTCATCGCTGAGCGAAACGTTCGCCTACGACGCCAACAACAACCTGACCAGCAAGACCGACCGCAAGAGCCAGACGATCAACTATGTGTACGACGCGCTGAATCGGCTCACTTCGAAGTCTTATCCGGACTCGACGGCGGTGGATTACACCTACGACCTAGTGGGCAAGATCACGCAAGTCAACGATCCCACGGGGACATACGCGTTAGCCTATGACAACATGGGGCGACTGATCGGCACGACCACCAGCTACAGTTTCCTCACCAGCCGCAACTTCACGAACGCGTATGCCTATGACGCGGCGTCCAACCGCACGGGGTTTACGGACCCGGAGAGCGGAGCCACGGCGTACACGTATGACACGCTGAACCGACTGACGTCGCTGGCTCCGCCGTCGGCGTTTGGCAGCGGCTCGTTCGGGTTCACGTACGACGCGCTGTCGCGGCGCACACAGATGACGCGGCCAAACAGCGTTACCACCAATTATGCTTACGACAATTTGTCGCGCCTGTCCTCGGTGCTGCACCAGCTGTCCGGGAGTACCATTGACGGGGCGAGCTATACGTTGGATTCTGCTGGAAACAGGACGGCGAAGGTGAATCAATTGGCGGCAGTGACGTCGAATTACACGTATGACGCGATCTACCAGCTGACGCAAGCGACTCAGGGAGGCAGTACGACCGAGAACTACACGTACGATCCTGTGGGTAACCGCACGGCATCAATCGGTGTGTCGTCGTACACTGTCAACGCGTCGAACGAAATGACAGCCAATTCCAACGCCAGCTACACCTACGACAGCAACGGCAACACGCTGACCAAGACTGTTGGTTTGAACACGACGACGTACGCTTGGGACTATGAGAATCGCCTGACGAGCGTCACCTTGCCAGGGACGGGCGGGACAGTTACGTTTAAGTATGATCCGCTTGGAAGGCGTGTCGAGAAAGTGTCACCGACCACGACGAGCATCTTCGCCTATGACGGCGAGAACTTGATCGAAACGACTAATTCCGGCGGCAGTGTCGTCGCTCGTTACGCGCAAACCCAGAACACCGACGAACCTCTGGCCGAACTTCGCTCAACCACGACCAGCTACTACGAAGCGGACGGGCTAGGGTCAATCACATCGCTCACGAACGCTGCTGGAGCGGTGGCGCAGACGTACACGTACGATTCTTACGGGAATCTGACAGCAGCGTCGGGATCGGTTACGAATCCATTTAGTTACACGGGTCGGGAGCTGGACACGGAGACGGGCCTCTACTATTACCGCGCGAGATATTATGATCCGACAGTTGGGAGGTTTATCGGCGAAGATCCTGCCGCATTCGGTGGGGGTATGAATTTCTATTCTTATGTAGGTAATAACCCGACCACTCTCGTTGATCCGACGGGTCTTAAACCTAAGGGATGTGGCTGCTTGATTCCAGACCACCCCATCAATTCAAGTGTGGATGACAATATTCGGGATGTCTTAAGACGTAAGCATCTGAGCTGGGTGATCGGTCCTATAGGTTCAGGTTTGCTGTTAGACTGGTGGTACAACCAAATTCGAAACAAGGGGGCTTGGGACTACAAGCAAGCCGCCAAATACGCTGATGATTCCGGAGGGCTTCCACACGGCGCTCAGTCGCCATATGACGACTATGGCAATTTCAATTACGGTGCGACGGCCGCTGCGATGGGCCTTACCCCAGAAATGGCACTGGTCGGGGGTGGCTACGCAGCGACGCGGTCGCATCCGGAAACGAGCGGTACGACATTCAGCAGATTATTTAACGGGACACTCGTAAATGCAGATGAATTCCCTAGTCAGATCGAAATCATCGCAGGATATGAATATTACACAATGGGATGCTACCAATGAGTCGGCTAAACACGAAATGGATTGCTGTCCTGGCCTTGTCGACGCTAACCTGGCTCATAGGGTGTTCATCTCTCTGTAAGGACACGCCGGGGGGGCAAGCTCGCTCCCCCGACAATATGATTGACGCAATTGCGACATTTAGAGAATGTGGGGCAACGACCTCAGATTACACCCGGGTCACCCTGCAGCCGTCCCCCGCAAACCATAATGACATCGAACAGATAGTATTCACAACGCGGTATCATCACGAAGTTGAACTCAAATGGATTGGGGTATCAGAGTTAACTATTTCCTGTCCCACATGTGCGGCAAAAGATGTCGAGTTACAAATCGTAAAATTTAGGTCAGTGGAAGTTACTTATGTTCTCGGACCCACTAGCCCAGCCGGACGTGCACCGGAACCTTTGACGGAAGAGGGATTTGCCCGCGCAGAGTTAGACAGACAGAGCCCTGATAAAGCAATCTGATATACCATCGGCGGGCGGGTGTGCCAGCCTTTGAACTTCCGGGTGCCCCATCTATCATGCCCCCTGACAGGTGGGGATTTTTGACTTTGATTTGTCGATCAGAATCTATCTGATAACGCGGACAACAACCTGACCAGCAAGACCGACCACAAGGGGCAGACCAATACCTACCTGTACGCCGCGCTTAACCAACTCACCTCTGACGTGCCCACCCAGAAAAGCCCCCTTCGTGCCTTCTAGAGGATCCCCTAGTCCCAAAAATCCTAGGAGTCCGATTAGGGTCCGGTGAGAAACAAAAACCAGTCAAAATGAGCGAGAAGTAGTGAGGAATAAAATTTCTGCAAGTGACTCAAATCGCATCTAGTTGCATGAAAAGACGAGGGATGCAGGAAAGTGCCCAAACGCCGTGTCAAGGTAGCGCTCTAACCAACTGAGCTACGGGCCTATGGAGCATTCTGACCTTTGGCATTTTAGCATCTGCAGGCAACTACGCATAGGGCGGCGTCAAGGCGGCAGTATGGCAATTTTGAAACGCCGCCGTGAAGCTCGGCTGCGGCGGGCGAGCCGTGTTGCCCTCAATCGTGCATATCGGGCGTGTGGCCCAGCCTTTGAGACGGTTTTGAACTTGCGGGTGGGGGGCTGGCCCGAGCTTCGAATTAGAATTTGGGGTGCCCCGTCCTTGATGTTCTTTCAAGGGCGGGGTTCTTGACTTTACTCTCAGGCTCCCATCAGTGTACGGAATCGATGCGAACCAATCCAGTTTCCTTGTTGGCATAAAAAGAAAAACTGCTCCAAGGCCAATCTTTAGGGTGAGTAACCAGTTTTCTTTTTATGGGATTCATGTGCATGTAGTGAAGCTTCTCGACGAACTTAGACTGACTCCAGACGTTGAAATCGTAAAAGCGAGGCTGCCAGAATCGGGGCAGGAGGTCGTTGTCTTGTCGAAATGGAAGGACGAGTTGTTGGCAGGATAATTTTTTGCGCGGCTTGCGCCGGAGCCGCCGCGAAACACGCTGCTTCAAGACCTGCATGACGGTGGAGGGGGTGCCCGTGGCGGGCTCGCCGATGAGCAGGTGAATGTGATTGGGCATGACCACGTAACCCGCCAGCGCGAAGCCGTAGCGGTCTCGCACCTCGCCCAGAATCTTAGCAAATAAATTTTTAGCGCGAGCAGAGGAGAACAGGGGCAGGCGCCTGTAGCAACTGCAAGTGATGAAGTGCAGGTGGCGCAGGCCGTAACGGCGATGCAATCCTTTGGGCATGTCGATGAGGCCGAAAAACCCCGCCCTTGAAGAGCGTCAAGGACGGGGCACCCCAAGGTCAAAATCTTAACCCCAAGTGAAAGTGCGGGAGTAGTATGAAAGTGTGGAGCGCAGAGGATTCCGTGGATCGCGAAAGGCCGGGCCACCCGCCCAATCAGGAAGATTCATAGGCGAAGATTTACTCAAGTTTGATAGCGAAAGGGTGAATCTCTACGCCTACGTAGGAAATGACCCAACAAATCTGTTTGACCCGCTTGGTCTATGGCCCGTTCCCACCGGGCCCATCGTGTGTACTGGGTGCTTGGGATTCGGCTCGGGTGTTGGTGATATGTGGAAAAATTACGAGCGAATGAAGCAAAGAAACTGGCGTGGCGACGATTTGTATTACCACTGTATGGGAAACTGCCAGGCGACCAATCGTGGGCAAGGGGGTGGGCTCGCGGCCAAGGTGGTTAGCTTTGCCCGTACGAATGTATGGGGACGGTTGACCGAAGACGATTGGCGAGACGATGACCAAGCTAACAAGTGTGGTCAGCAGGGCGGAGACTGCGGTAAGACGTGCGCTCCATTCGTCCCCAAGGTATCTCCCGGAAAGCCGCCTTTTCCCGGGTGGTAATTATGAATAGACGGCTGTCTCATTCATTCAAATGGTTTTCATCGAGAGGGTGTGGTTCGTTCATTGGGAATAGACTGTTATGTCCTAAAGCGCCTCTTCTTGCGGTCGTACTCTGTTTTGGCTTTGCTTGCGGCCTTGTTGCGTGCCGAAGTGATCGCCGTGAATCGTTCTACCCTGCTCTTGCTGACGCAGACAAAGACGGGGCAATTACTCGCGGCTGGATACCAGGTTTCCTGCCCGGCAGCTCTCGGACTATTCACGAGGTTCATGGAATCTCGCCGTCGACGGAGTGGTGTGGTTTTGAGTTTCTTCCTACTGAGTCGCAGAACCTTCGAAAGACACTCAAGAGTGTTGATCCTCTACCCCCGTCTGTGAGTCGCGTGCCAAGCCCTGGCGTGTCGTGGTGGCCGACTGTACTTGAGGGGAATCTTGATGTAGGGAAGATCCACAACGAAGGGTTCGACCTCTACGTGGTTGTAACACCCGAGACATCCGTAACCAACGCAGTCTTTCTCTTTGCGATTGACTGGGCAAAAGGACGTGGATTTTTCTACGGTACAAGGGAATAGCCCTGCCGGGTGCTCGTTAACGGCGAGTGCCAGAGGGTGCGGCGCTTTCGCGCCGGGAGGGGTATGACACGTCACCCCAAGTTGGGTGCTGCGCGGTAACGCGAAGTTACCGTGCGCGAACTTGTTGAAAGCAGAGCCGCTAAAGGAAAATCCCTTCTATCCGGTTGCCGCCCGGCAACGGGAAGTTACCGCAGGCGAACTTGTTGATTTTTAAGCCTGTCCTGTTAGGCTTTGGGTGTCGTTACTCTTTTAGAACGCATGGACCAACCTTGCCCCAAACTATCAGCATCGTCGTGTCGGTCCTGGCGTTGGCCATTTCGGTACCTGTACGACGCGCTGAACCTGATCACCTATGACGCGCCCACTGGGGGAAGCGCCCTTCGTGCCTTCTAGAGGATCCTCTAGTCCCAAAAATCTTCGGGGTCCGATTAGGGTCCGGTGAGGAACAAAAACCAGTCAAAATGAGCGAGAAGTAGTGAGGAATACAATTTCTGCAAGTGACTCAAAGTGCGTCTAGTTGCATGAAAATACGAGGGATGCTGGAAAGTGCCCAAACGCCGTGTCAAGGTAGCGCTCTAACCAACTGAGCTACGGGCCTATGGAGCATTCTGACCTTTGGCATTTTAGCATCTGCAGGCAACTACGCATAGGGCGGCGTCAAGGCGGCAGTACGGCAATTTTGAAACGCCGCCGTGAAGCTCGGCTGCGGCGGGCGAGCCGTGTTGCCCTCAATCGTGCATATCGGAAGCTTTGCAAAATTGTGCTTGACAGATTCAAACAGTTGTTTTAAACATATGTTTGTTATGTCGCGCACTGCTTCCCATCGCAAAGCAATTCCCGCCCGCAAACGGCACGCGCAAAAACCGCCTGAACTAACACGCGACAAACTCATCGAGGCCGCCGGACACGTGTTTGCCGAGCGCGGCTATCGCGCCGCGACCATTCGAGAAATCTGCCGCCGCGCGGGAGCCAACGTTGCCGCGGTGAATTACACCTTCGGCGACAAGATGGGTCTGTACACGGAAGTGCTGCGGCATTCGGTGCGCGCGGCGCAAACAGCCGCAATGAAAGCGGCGCTCGATTCCAGCCTGTCGCCGGAAGACACCATTCGCGGCGTGATTCGCGCGCGGCTGATGAGCCTGTGCCAGGAAGCGCGGCCGGACTGGCACATTCGCCTGGTGATGCACGAATTCTCGCACCCCACGCCGGCGATGCAGCGCGTCGTGGATGAAGGCATGCGGCCCATTTACGACCGCATGCGCAAGCGGTGGGCAAAATCGATCGGCCTGCCGCCCGATCATGAGACCACGCGGCTTTCCGTAAACAGCATCGTCGGACAAATTCTCTTCTACACGTTCTCGCGGCCGGTGCTCATGCAGTTTGCAGCCGGAATTGAAACTCACGCCGGATCAATTGGATCGCATCGCGGACCACATCGCGGATTTTTCGCTGGCATATTTGAAGAAAGTGGGGCACGGCAAACATCATGGAGTGAAATGAAAACCAGCACAATGACGCAATCGCCGCCCAGCGCGGAGCAGCGCCGACACCGCCGCGCCCGCTTCGGCAGCGCCACCAGGAAAACAAAGCCGCCGCGTTCGCGAGTGTTTAAGAATTGTGATCGTCGCGGTGGTAATCGTCGTCGCATTCGCGATCTGGAAAATATTTTTCGCCACGCCAAATTTGCCGGACAGCATCGTCGCGCTCAGCGGGCGCATTGAAGGCGACGATTCCGCCGTGGCTCCGAAAACCGGCGGGAAGATTCTGGAAGTCACCGTGCGCGAGGGCGACAGCGTCACGGCCGGCCAGGTGATCGCGCGTCTCGACGACGCGCAGGTGCGCGCGCGCGAAGATCAGGCGCGGGCCGCGCTGGCCGAACGCGCAGGCCAAATCGCAAAGCGCGCGCGACCAGATCGCGCGTGCTGCAGGATCAGCTGCGCCAGAATCAGCTGCAAACCGGACCAGTCGATCGATGGATGCCGAGGGCCGCGTTCGCCAAGCGCAGGCGGATCTGACGGCCGCGCAGGCGGACCTCGACCCAGCAGCAAGCCGCTCTGCGCCTCGCCGAATTTAATCGCGATGCGTACTCGCGACTGGCCAAGACCGGCGCGGCTTCCCAGCAACAGGGACTTCAGTCCGAGGTGCAGGCCGACCAGCAAGCGGCCGCTGTGGCCGCCGCGCAGCGTCGAGTGGAAGCGGCCCGCGGCGCGCTGACCACCGCGCAGGCGAATCTGGAAATCCGAAAATTCGCGAGTCTCGCAGGCGTCCGCGACGCGAAGCGCAGATTGCCCAGCAGCAATCGACAATCGCCGCGGCGAAAGCGGAAACCGCGCAGGCCCAGGCGCAACTGGCGCGAGTCGGAAGCCGATCGCGCCGATTTAACAGTGCGTCGCGCCATTCGCAGGCACCGTGCTCACGCGCGCGGCCGAACCGGGCGAAGTGGTGCAAGCGGGCACGGCGATCGTGACGCTGCTCGATCTTTCCAAGGTTTATCTGCGCGGATTTGTTCCGGAAGGCGAAATCGGCAAAGTAAAGGTCGGCCAGCCCGCGCACATCTTTCTCGATTCCAATCCCAAGCAGGCGCTCGACGGCTCCGTTCTGCGCATCGACCCGCAGGCCACGTTCACTCCCGAAAATACTTATTTCCGCGACGACCGCGTGAAGCAAGTGGTCGGCGTGAAGGTGCAACTGACGCAGGGAATCGGCTTCGCGAAACCGGGCATGCCGGCGGATGGAGAAATCCTGACAAGCGGCACAGCCTGGCCGCCGCACAAACGAGCGGCACAATGAACGCTGCCGCTACAGACCGGGAAAATCCCCGCGCGCCAGCACGCCGCGGCTTCCGCCGCTGCCATCGATGTGCGCGGCCTGCAGGAAACGCTATGGCACGCTGGAAGCCGTGCGCGGAATTTCGTTCGAGGTGCAGCGCGGAGAAATCTTTGGCCTGATCGGCGCGGATGGCGCGGGCAAAACCACCACATTTCAGATTCTCGCCGGAGTGATGGAAGCGACCGGCGGCACGGCGGAAATTTTCGGCAAGCCCGCGCGCGAAGCGCGTTCGCGGACCGGATACCTCACGCAGACGTTCAGCCTGTATCCCGATCTGAGCGTTGCAGGAAAACATCCGCTACATCGGCGATTTGCGGCACGTGCCTCCCGACGAAATCGACGAGCGCGGCGGCCGCTATTTGAAGATGTTTGACATGGATCGCTTCTCCAAGCCGGCTGGCGGCCCAGTTGAGCGGCGGCATGAAGCAGAAACTGGCGCTGGTGTGCGCGCTCGTTTCCGAGCCGGATATTCTGCTGCTGGATGAACCGACGACGGGCGTCGATCCCGTTTCGCGGCGCGAATTCTGGGACACACTCGCTCATCTTGCGGGCCAGGGCCTCACGGTGCTGGTCGCCACTCCCTATCTGGACGAAGCGGAGCGCTGCCATCGCATCGCCATTGATGCATCTGGGCGAGATCCAGCAGATTGGCACGCCGGATGAATTTCGCGAAAGCTTGCACGCCAAGCGCATCGAATTGCGCACTCCCGATCTTCGCAAAGCCCTTCGCGCCGTGCGAAGGTTGCCGGGCCCGACAGCGACATCTTTGACGTGCAGCGATTTGGAGATCGCCTGGACTTGCTCTCACATTCGCCGCGAAGCCGCGCAGCAAAAGAATGGAAGAAGCTCATGCGCGAGGAAGGAATTCCAATCGACAACGTGCGCGTGGATGAACCCACGCTGGAAAACACGTTTGTCGCGACGCTGCCGATCGCTGAGCCAGGAAATGACGCGACACTCCCTTCCCCGCGCGCCACGATCACAAGGACAAGCGCGGCCAGATCGCCATCGGCGCGGAACATATCACCAAACAATTTCGGCTCGTTCACGGCGGTGCACGACGTGAGCCTGCAAGTGCGCTACGGCGAAATTTACGGATTGCTCGGCGCCAACGGCGCAGGCAAAACCACCACCATCAAGATGCTGTGCGGATTGCTGGAACGCCTCCACGGGAAACATGCAGCTGGCGGGCGAGCGCGGCGCGCTTTCGCTCGACGCGAAATCCGCCAGCAGATCGGCTACATGTCGCAGAAGTTTTCGCTCTATGACGATCTTTCCATCGTCGAGAATCTGGATTTTTTCGGCGGCGTCTATGGCGTTCCCGCCGAAGAGCTGAAGGAAAAAGAACGCTGGGTGCTTGATTTCTCCGGACTCGAAGGCAAGGAACAGCAGGTCACCGGAAGTCTGCCGGGCGGCTGGAAACAGCGCGTGGCGTTCGGCAGCGCCATCATGCACGAACCGGGCATTGTTTTTCTGGACGAGCCGACCTCGGGCGTCGATCCGCTGGCGCGCCGCGCGTTCTGGACGATGATCAACCATCTGGCCGATGCGGGCACCGCCGTCCTGGTGACCACGCACTATCTGGAAGAAGCGGAGCAATGCAACCGGCTGGGCTTCATGGTGGCGGGCGAGCTGCTGGTGGAGGGCACGCCCAGCGAAATCAAGGCGCAGCAAAAGGGCCATCTGCTGGAATTTCGGGTGGACCAGCCGCAGCGCGCCGCGGATCTTTTGAAATCTGAAACGCAGCACTGGCGCGTTGCGCTGTTCGGCGAACCGGCTTCACGTCATCACCGACGACGATGTGGATGCCGGCATTCGCGAGTACACGCAAAAGCTGGAAGCCGGCGGAGTGCGCGTGCTGGGCGCGCGCGAAGGACGCTTCTCGCTGGAAGACGTGTTCATCAGCGTGGTCGAGCAGGCCCGCGAGCACGGCAAGATCGGCTCGGAAGACTAGAGGAACTAATCATGCGGCGAATTTTCGCGCAGGCCCGAAAGGAATTGACGCAACTTCTCCGCGACCGCCTGGCGGTGGCGCTGGCGCTGCTGCTTCCGTGATGTTGCTGCTGTTGCAGACCACGGCCATTTCGCTGACCGTGAACGATCTCCCCATCATCGTGCAGGACCTCGATCAATCCGCAGGCTTCGCAGAAATTGGTTGACGCTTTTCGGCAGTCGCTCAGCTTCCACGTCGTTTCCTGGCCCACGGACAAGCAGCCTGAGGAGGCCTTCACGTCCAACAAAGCGCGCGGCGCGCTGATCATCCCCGAGGATTATGGACGCAATATTGCGCGCGGCGAAGATGCCACGGTGCAAATCCTGGTCGACGCTTCGGACGAAAATACGGCGCAAATCATTTCGGGCGATGCGCGCGCAGATCGTTCGCGCGTACAACGCGGAAAACGCGCGGAGCCACTGCGCCCGCAGCCGGTCAACGCCGCGATCCGCCTGTGGTACAACCCCAGCCGCTCGTCGCAGAAATTTTACGGCCCGGGAATTTACGTGCTGGCGATGTCGCTGTTTCCGCCGCTGCTGGCCACGCTGGCCATGTCCAGGGAAGGCGAGCAGAAAACGATTCTGCAGGTCTACGTCTCGAATATTTCGGCGCACGAATTTCTGCTGGGCAAGATTGCCGCGTTCATGGTCGTGGCTACGGCGGAAGCCTCGATCATGATGATGATTTTATTCACGGGATTCGGCCTGCGCTTCGCCGGCGACCCCACGCCGTTTCATCGTCGCCACGATTCTGTACATGTTCTGCGTGACGACCTTTGGAAACATGATCGGCGCGGCGATTCCCAGCCAGGTGGCCGCGATGCAGGCGGTGGCGCTCGCCGGATTTCTGCTGGTGTACATGCTTTCCGGCTTGCTTTTTCCGATTCAAAATATTCCCGCCGGCATTCGCTGGATTTCCAACTTCGTCTGGGGCCGCTACTACATCGAAATTGTGCGCGACGCCCTGCTGGCGGGCGGCGGCTGGCCGTCGGTGTGGCCAAAGGTGCTCGTCATCGCCGTAATCGGCGCGATTTTTTACGGCATCGCGTGGCGCAATATGCGGCGCATGCAGTTGAAGGATTAACCATGAATATGCATTCGCAGCATTTCTCGGCAACCGCATGCGGGCCTTGATCCGCAAGGAGTTTCGCCAGATCCTGCGCGACCGGCGGCTGGCGATGTCCCTGATCCTGCCTCCGACGCTGCAATTGCTTCTTTTCGGATTCGCCCTCAACGCCACGGTCAGCAATCTTACGCTGGGCGTGGTGGACGACAGCAGAACTCCCGAAAGCCGCGAACTGGTCGCGACCATGACGCGAAAGCAAAAGTTTCCAGGGCTGCCGGCAACTATTTCTGGACGTAAATGAAATGAGCAAGAAGATCGCGAACGGCAGTCTGGATGCCGGACTGGTGATCCCCTACGACTACGCGCGCGATCTGCAGCGCGGCCGGCCCGCCACCGTGCAGGTCCTGCTGAACGCCATGAATTCCAACACGGCCACGATCGGCGCAAGGATACGCGCAAGGCGTGATTGCGTCCTACAACCAGACGCTCGCGGGCGAGCGGAATTCACGCGCAGTTTCCAGCAGATTGCCGCGCCGAACGTCAGCCGCCTGGGCATGGTGCTGCTCCATCCCGCGTATCTCTACAATCCGGGGCTGGAGCCCACGTGGTTCATCGTCACCGGCATTCTCGGCGTGCTGCTGATTCTGAACGGTTCGCTGATTTCCGCCGCGGCGATTGTGAAGGAGCGCGAGGCCGGCACGCTCGAGCAGTTGCTGATGTCTCCTGCTTCGACGACGCAAATCATTTTCGCCAAACTTTTTCCGCTTTTCGTTCTGCTGTGCATGATGGGCACCTTGGCCGTGGGCATCATGCGCGTCGTATTTGGAATTCCCTTTCGCGGGAACGTCTTGCTGGTGATCGCCGCCGCGGCGCTTTGCCTGTTGTGCGGAATCAGCATCGGCACATTTATCGCCACGTTCACGAAATCGGCGCGGCAGGCGCAGCTTACTCTGTTTTTCGTGAATCCTCCGCTGACTTCGCTCTCCGGCGCGTTCACGCCGGTGGAGGCGATGCCGAAGTGGCTGCAGCCCGTCGCGCAATTCAATCCCATTCAGCATTTCGGACAGATTTCGCGCGGCGCGATGTTAAAGGGAAGCGGGATCGAGCACGCTGTGGCCCAATTTCCTGGCTCTCCTGGCATTCACCGTCGTGCTGGTTGCGCTCAGCATCTGGCGATTCAGAAAACAACTCAGCTAGGCCGTACGGCTTCAGGGGAGTCTTGATGCGCAGAAAAACTAGAAGCGTCGCATTCTTTCTCAAGTCATGGGAGTCTCATGTGAATGGCGCGTTCTTCGGACAGCGCGCGTATGCCCGGTGCTCGTCGTTCGCGGTCGCGCTGATGCTCGCCGCGCCGGCCTTCGCGCAACTCGGCCCGCCCCCGGCGACAATCGCAAGGCACGCAGGCCGTGCAACTTCCGCTTTCCGGACGCACCGCGCAGTCCAGCGGCACGCGTAAAAACTTCCGAAGCGCCCGCGCCAAGCACCACGGCCACGGTGAACACGCTGAATCCCAGTGTGCAGGTGCAAGGCGCGTACGCGGGAAGCACGCCGGGCGTCGCGAAGATGCCGTTCAACGGCAAACTCGGCTTGCGCGAAGCGATTCAGCGCGGGCTTGCCTATAACCTGGGCGAAACGGGCGCGACGCAGGCCCTGCGGCAAGGCGAGGGACAGAGCAAAGTGGCGCGCAGCGCGTTGTTGCCGAATATCAACGGCACGGTGAACCGAAAATGTGCAAACTACGGACTTGCGCGCGGAGGGTTTCCGTTTCAATTTTCCGGGATTTTCAATTCCCGACGTGATCGGCCCGTTCAACTATATCGATTTTCGCGCGCATCTTTCGCAGAGCCGTTTTCGATTTCACGGCGATCAATAATTATCGGGCCGCGAGCGAGGTCGCCAAGGCCAATCGCTATTCGGCGCAGGATGCGCGCGAATTGATCGTGCTGGCCGTCGGCGGGGCCTACCTGCAAACCATCGCGGCGCGCGCAAGGTGGCTTCGGAGGAAGCACAGCTGCAGAGCGCGAACGCCGTGTTCGACCAGAGCAAGCAGCAGCAAGGGCAGGGACTCATCGCAAAGGTGGATGCCGACCGCAACGAAGTGCAGGCGCTGACGCACCAGCAGCGATTGCTTTCTCTCAAGAACGATCTGGCCAAGCAAAAAATAAATCTCGCGCGCATGATCGGCCTGCCGCCGAACGATCAATACGATCTTTCCGACGAAGTGCCCTTCGCGCCCGCAGCTCCGATGACCGTGGAAGACGCGCTCGCGCAAGCCTTCCAGCAGCGCGCCGACTTGAAAGCCGCCGACGCGCAGGTGCACGCCGCCGAGCGCGCCCACTCCGCCGCCCGCGCGGAGCGCTATCCTTCGCTGGGAGTCACCGCCGATTACGGCGGCATCGGCGTCAATCCCGCGCAATTGCAGACCACCTACACGGCCGCCGCCAGCCTGAAAATTCCCATCTGGCAAGGCGGCAAAGCCGAGGGCGACATTCAGCAAGCCGACGCCGCTCTCGACCAGCGCCGCGCCGAGTACGAAGATTTGAAAGGCCAGATCGAGAGCGACGTCCGCAGCGCTTATCTGGATTTGCAGGCAGCCGCGAGCCAGGTGGAAGTCGCGCAGAGAAATGTCGATGTCAACAAGGAAGCGCTGGAACTTACGCGGCAAAAAGTAGAAGTCGGAGTGATCGACAACGTCACGTACGTGCAGGCCCAGGAAGAAGTAACCAACGCCCAGTTCGATTTCATCAACGGCGTGTTCGCCTTCAACGTCGCAAAGCTCAGCCTGGCGCGCGCCATGGGCCGCGCCTCGGATGGCTTGCCTGAAATAGCAAAGGCTCCCTAACAAATCAAGCGCGCCAGACTTCCCCTATCTGCAAGGCGATATCAAAGCCATTAATATGATCTTGACATCATATGGTACTGAAATCATACTAGTCAGGTGCAATGGCTGGTTGAGCTAGCCGACGAGTTTAAGCCGGAATTCGACGTGCTTGCTCAAGGTGTCTGTATAGAGATTCTGGCGTTGGCCCGCGTTCTTCAAGAGTTTGGCCCGCAGTTAGGCCGGCCCCGCGTGGATACCCTGAAAGGCTCAGGGCACGCAAACATGAAGGAATTGCGATTTAGTGCGGCAGACGGTGAATGGCGAGTTGCCTTCGCTTTTGACCCCAGACGTAGGGCGATATTACTCGTAGCAGGTGACAAATCTGGCGGAAGTGAAAAGCGTTTTTATCGTGGACTTATACGAAAGGCCGACGAGCGTTTTGACGCTCATCTTGCCCGAGGCCGGAAGGGGACATAGCCATGCCAGTGAACGTGAATGAAATTATTCGGAAACTTAGCCCAGCGGAGTGTAAGAAGGTCGAGGACCGTGCCGCCGAGTTGATCGCGGAGGAAATGAGTTTGCGCGGCCTTCGTAAGGCCCGCAAGCTAACACAGGCCAATATTGCCAAGACTCTCGGGACTACACAGGACAGCGTTTCGCGCCTTGAACAACGCAGCGATTTGTTGCTTTCGACTCTAAGAAAAACGGTCAAGGCGATGGGAGGGAATGTGCGAATCATCGCCGAATTTCCCAACCGTGCGCCAATTGTGCTCACTGAACACAATGCCCCCCGCAAATCGACTCGCAAGCGCGCGAGGAGGCGCGCCTAGATTCACTAATCTTCCAAATCCTCGCGAAAAGTGGGCTGCGTTGGATCGAGGACACCGTCCATGACATCCACGATCAGGCGCTCATAGACTTTAGTGGCTTCGGGCAGATTGCCGTGGCCGCGTTCCCACACTACGTTGCCGCTGGCGGAGTAAATTAGTGTGAAATATCTTCCCGAGGAGTACTGAAGTTCCTGCAGCTTGTTGGGCATTTCGGGATCGCCTTCCTGCCCGAGGATGTCCATCAGCGCGACGGACCACTTCGTCCCTTTGGGGTCGGTTACGGACTGGCGTTCGACGTAGCGCCAGTTGTCCATGCTCCAGGAAGCCATATTGACCTCTATCCGTTTAATTTTCGCGCGGGCATTGAGTGGCACCGGCTTTTTACCCTGAGCATTTCTGAAGGGCAGCCTGCGGGGCTTTGTCCTTGCCAGGCCCAAAATCTGCAGGCTGCCCTTCAGAAATGCTCAGGGTAAAAAGCCCGCGCTACTTAAGACCGAGCAATTCTTTTAGCGCGCGGGCAACTTGCGACCCGGTGAATGGTTTGGGTATCAGGAAAACTTTTTTTGCGTCGCGCTTAGTCAGGCTCTTGTCAGCCTCTTCCGGTGTGTCACTAATGATGACAATGGGAAGCTCGGCGTGAGCGGGATCGAAGCGCGCGGTGTCAAACAGCGTTTCGCTCATGTTGTACACGGAGCAATCCAGCACCAGGGCATCGGCGCGCTGCTCCACGAGCAGTTCGTTCACGGAGTCTGTGAATCCGGAGGCGAAGACTTCGAAACCGGCATCGCTAAGGGAATACGACAATAGCTGCGCGATCTCTGGCGTATCGTCAATGAGCAGGATGCGCGGCAATGGAACGCTACTTCGCTGCGTAATTGCCGGGCAGTCTCGGCTTCTTGCCCGTGGCCGGCTCGAGATCTAAAACCCAAACGCGGCCGCCCGCCGTGTAATAGGCGCGGTGGTCGTTCTGGAAGATGGCGCCCCAGGCTTCCAGCGTGCGCATGACGAAAGTGTAGCCTTCGAAATTGTTGCGCGCGTGGCTCAACACTTCGTTGGTGTGCCAGTTGTCGGTGAGGTTGGCGTCTCCCGCGTGCACTTTCAAGACGGTGTAGTAGCGGTCAAATGCAGCCTCGTCTCGAACCTCACGCGTCGACCCGCGCTTCTTGCCTTCGCTGACGATGTAGGCTTCCTGCGCAACCGGTACGTTGGGTGTATTGGCGCTCATACGGTCTCCGCCAGGGACGCCGCGGCTTCCGCGGAGCCCATGTTTGTAAGATTTTTTACGTCGGTGGCCTTGATCAATGCTTCCGGAAGTTGCACGCCCATCATTCCCCATTGCTGGTTGGCAAACTTCTGCAGCGTGGCGATGTGTTCTGCATGTAAGTGTCCGAAGCGGCCCTGCAGCTTCAAGTATTCCGAAACTGGCCTCATGCTTTGCGGCTTGAAACTGTAGTCATAGGCGCGCTTGTTGTTGTCCCATTCCCAGATGGGATAGAGACCGCATTCCACAACCAGCCGGCCGAGATCGATGGAGCGCGGCGTCTCGTACACAAAGCCCTTCTGGCAAGGCGTGTAGACCATCAGGAAAGCTGCGCCCTTGAAGTTGAGGCCTTTGCGAACTTTGTTCATCAGGTCGATCGGATATCCCACGCTGGCGGTGGCCACATAACAGTGAGGATGCCCGGCCGCCATCATGCGCGCTAGATCCTTGGGGAACAGCGTCTTGGCCTCGGGAACTTTCGGGCCTGGAGGAGAAAACGTTGTCATGCCGCCATAGGGCGTGCGCGACGAAGCCTGAATACCGGTGTTGGCATACTGCTCGTTGTCGTAGCAGATGATCAGGCAGTCGTGATTGCGATAGAGAGCGCCGGAAATTGAGCCGATGCCGATGTCGGAGGCGCTGCCATCGCCCGCCTCGCAAATGACGTTGGGAAACGTGCCCTTGTATTTGCCCTTGCGGATCATGGCTTCGTAAGCGGCAGCCACTCCTGCGGTGAAGCTGCCCGCGCTGCCGATCTGCGTGTGCGCCCACGGCACATTGTAGGGCGTGCACAGGTACGAGCTGTTGGCCACGTACATACATCCCGTCGGGCCAACCAGAATGGTGTTGTCGCCAGACGCCTTGCTGGTCATGCGGTACTGAATGGACGGCCCGCATCCTGCGCAGGTCCGGTGGCCAGGAACGAAAGGCTCGGTGGCCGGCAATTCAGGATTGTAAAATCGCGCCCCTTGATTGGGGCTGCCAAACATCGGCAATATCTGGCGTTCGACTTCTATGATTGACATATCGCTTCCTCCGGATGGCAGGCCCGAAACATCGCACCACATCTATTTTAGTGCAAAGCTTCCAGCCCGTCGCATCAATAAAATGTCTATTTCTCAAAGCTGAATTACTCTTCGAACCCGACCCAATGGGTGCGCTTTTCGATGCTGCCGCGCTTTTGCGCTTCCAGCATCTTCTGCGTCATCCAATAGAATTCTTTCAATACGATAGCCTCGCCGCCCATCCCGGCCATGAACGATGTGATCAGCGGGCGCTTGGGGCTTTCGTAAACCGCCGCCACGGCTTCGGCGTACAGCGAACCGCCGCTGCTGACGCTGCCGAGGCCCATGTTGGTCTCAATCACGCCAACTACCTTGAACTTGCTGAGCACTTCCTGCACGCGATCGGTTGGATAGGGCCGAATGGTGCGCAGCCGCACCAGGCCGACTTTGGCGCCGCGGTCGCGCATGTGCTTGATGGCGTAGCGCGCCGTCACGCCGTGCGCGCCTTGCAGGAAGAAAACAACATCGGCATCTTCGGTCATGTATTCTTCGATCCAGGGGTCGTACTTCCGGCCGAAGATCTTCGCGAATTCTTCGTGAGCCTGCTCGATCACCGCCATCGATCCTTCCATGGCGCGCGCGCGCTCCAGCTGTAGCGGCGGACCCTGCTCGGGCATGATCTGCGGGCCGTGCGACACCGGGTGGCGCGGATCGAGCGGGTAGGGATGCTTGTAGGGCGGCAGGAATTCGTTCACCTGGCCCTGGTCGGGCAAATCGACGTCACAAACGATGTGCGAAACGAAGAAGCCGTCCTGGCAAACCATCTGCGGCAACAGGACGCGCGGGTCTTCACCAATACGGTAGGCAATGATGTGATTATCAAACGCTTCCTGAGCGTCGCAGGACCAGCCCATGATCCAGCCCATGTCGCGCGTGGAAAGCGCGTCGGTGTGCTCGGAGCCGAAATCGCCCGGGGGATCGAGCGTGCGGTCCGCGATCATCATCTGCACGGGCATGCGGCTGCCGGAGATCGGCGAGTACAGCTCGTAGCCGTACTGCACGCCAACGCCGGAGCTTCCTGTGAACACGCGCGCGCCGCTGGAAGAAGCGCCGTGCGCGATGCTCAATTGAGAGTGCTCGCTGTCCGCCACGATGTATTCGGCGTCGAGCTCTCCGTTGGCCACCATCTGCGCCAGCGCCATCATCGTCGCCGTGTACGGCCGGATTGGATACGCGGTGATCACGTCGACGTCCGCGTACTTGGCTGCCTGCGCCGCGGCCACACAGCCATTGATTCGAACCGTCTTCTTTTTTCCCGCTACAAGCGTTGCCATGATTCACTCCGCGCGTTCCAGATTAGTGGCACAGGCACTCTTGCCTGTGCGCTCTTGTTAAGTCCAGCAAAACCCGCACAGGCAAGAGTGCCTGTGCTACTCAAACCTAGACGTTCTTCGCTGGGCGGTCTGACAGATGCAACAGCTCATCCGCCTGGCGGCCGTGCAACCCCGGCGAAATCGCGAATGCCGTATCCATTCGAACGACTCCCGTGTCGAAGTCCAGTTCGGGCACGCCTTCCAGGCACCCGGTCGGGCATTCTTCGATGCACACGCGGCAGCCCTTGCAGTAGTCCACCAGAATCTTGTACAGGCCGTTGGAACGCACCGAACGCACGATGCAAGGCTCGGGGCAGACCAGGTAACAGTTGTCGCACGCGTTGCAGGTGCCGCAACTGAAGCAGCGTGCCGCTTCCGCGCTGGCTTCCTCTTCCGAGTACGCCAGGATCACTTCCTGCTGCGTGCTCTTACGCGCCATGGGCGCCAGCATTGCCTGCTGCACGCGCGGGAAGTGCGGGAAGTAGGTCATGTTCATGCGGCCCAGCTCGACGATCACGTCGATGGGAACCGTGCGCGGCTCAAGCGGAACCTTGCTCAGCACTTTGTTCAGGTTGAATGCCACACGCTTGCCGTCGCCCACAGCGTTCACCACCATCAGCGGCTGGCCGGAACCCAGCTGCACCACATCGCCCGCGGCGAAAAAGTTGGTGTCGCCGATGCGGCCGAACTCGTCGATCTTGATCGTGCCGCGTTCGGTCTTGTACTCCGCCGGCAACCAATCGAGCTTGGCCCTTTGCCCCACGGCGATGATCACGTTGTCAACGGCAAAGCGCTGCCGCGGCAACTTCTCGATCGATGGCGATCGGCGAAGCATTGATTTTGCCGGTGAAACGCGCCGGGTGAAGTTGCAAGGCTTCGACTTTGCCATCGCCCAGAACGGACGTCATGGCCAAGCCGTGCATCAACTCGACACCTTCTTCGCATCATGTCGTGCAGATCTTCCGGCGAAGCAGGCATTTCTTCCTTCGTGCCTTCCACCGTGATCATGGTCACTTCGACGGCGCCCTGGCGCAGAGCTTCACGCGCGCAATCGATGGCAGTGTTGCCGCCGCCGATGACGGCGACGCGGGGCCCAAGCTTCACCTTGGATACGCCCATGCCAATGTCGCGCAGGAAGGGAAGACCGTAAACCACTCCTGCCTTGTTCTCGCCTTCCGCCTTCGCGCTGTTGGACTCGGTAAGCCCCACGGCGAAAACGGTGGCGTCGTAATTCTTTTTCAGATCGTCCAGCGTAACGTCTTTTCCAACTTCGACGTTTGTCTTGATCTCAATACCCAGCTCGACCAGGCGCTGAATTTCGCGATCGAGCACCGCCTGTGGCAGAACCCAGTCGGGAATGCCGCCGCGATTCAGCCCGCCCGCTTTCGGCGACTTCTCGAGAATCGTTACTTTGTATCCCATGCGCGCCAGTTGATACGCGGCGCTGTGGCCCGCGGGACCCGATCCGATGACGGCGACTTTCTTACCGTTGGACGGCCCGGCCTTGACCACGTCCTTCGCCAGCGATTGCCCCAGGTCGCCCAGGAAGCGCTCCACCGCGCGAATCGAGATGGCTTCGTCGTACTGCCCGCGGTTGCAGGCCTGCTCGCAAGGGTGGTAACACACGCGGCCCGTGACCGACGGGAACGGCATGTCTTCCTTGATGAGCGCGTAGGCGTCCAGATATTTGCCGCGCTTCACCAGGTCCAGATAGCCCTGAATTTTTTCGTTCGTGCCGCAGGCGTTGTTGCAGGGCGGCAGCTTGTCCCGGTAGACCGGGCGGATGGCCCGCCAGTTGCCGGTCGGGAAAAGATCCTGGCCCTTTTCCTGTGACGGAGCCGGCGTGATTCCGGCAAACGGCACGTTCAGCCAATCGGGAATATGCGTACCTTTAGTCGACATTTTTCGTCCTCATTATTCTGGCGGGCTTGAATTACAGCCCGCGCCCGCAAAAATTTTTTCTAAGCAGTAACCGGCTTCAGCGGCATGATGTGCAATTCTTTCAGTGCCGCATGGAACGCCGCCTTGTTGGCAATCATTGGTTCTATGGTTTCCATCTTGACGATTCCCGTGGTCTTCACTACCGCCGCGATGAGCGGAGCGGCAATGTCCGGCGCAACCAGCTTGCTTCTCTCCGCGGCGCCTTCCGTCGACAGGCGGTCCAGGCCGAGTTCGCCCAGGCGGTAGTACAGCCATTTGTGGTCGGCCAGCTTGGCGGCGTCCACGCACACCAGCTGCGAGAGCCGCTCGGCGCCCGGAACGAAGCGGATCATGTATTCCGGCGAGTAGTGCGTGTTGATCACCAGCGTTCCGCCCGGCGGCATCCCGCGCATGTAGTCCCAGCCCTTGACCATGGTGCCTTCGACGAGGACTACGATGTTGGGATGCTCGTTCTCATAGGTCAGCGCGTTTTCGATCACGCTGTCGCTCACGCGGCAATACTTGCGCGTGGGGGCGTTGGTGCGGTCCGGGTTGTCGACGTAATTTTCCATCGACTGCGAGAACTTGCCCTCGGTGCGCGCCGAAGCGCCGACGGAGTTGACGATGTCGCGACCCTCTTTGTCCATGATGATGCCGCGCGTCCACACTGTGAGTTCTGTATAGCTCATGATCTACCCTCTTTGTCATCTAAATGGATACGAGCCGCCAGGGCAAACTCCCCGGCATTGCCAGGCCGCGCGGCGGAATCTCTCAACGGAATGGGGCTACCGCGATGGGAATCCAGAACGGACTGAAAATCGCTTATGTGAACAGTGAAAGCGGCCTTTTGCAAGCTTTCCTGATATTTGCCGATGGCAAGCAAGGTGGCCTTCTTGCACAGGCTTTCGATGTCGGCGCCCGTCAAGCCGTCCAGCTGAGTTGCGAATTCGTCGATGTCCACGTCAGGCGCCAGCGGAATGCGCCTGCTGCCAATGCGAAGGATCGCAGCACGGTCCGCAGCGCTCGGTTTAGCGAACGGAAGGATATAGTCAAATCTGCCGCTGCGCAAGAGCGCAGGTTCAACGCGCTCGGGGCGGTTCGTGGCGGCCAGCAGCAGAACACCTTTTACGTCGCGCAAATTGTCGATTTCCCGCAACAGTTGGCTGAGAATTCGCTGGTAAATGTCGGAGCCCAGATGATCCGCGCCAAACTTAGGCGCGAGCGCGTCGATGGTGTCAAAAAATAGAATGCAGGGCGCGGCGCGTCTGAGCTTTCTTGAACACTTCACGCAGCGCGCGCTCGGATTCGCCAAGCCACTTCGAGTAGAGTTGCGGGCCATCGATGGCAATCAACGGAATCTGCTTCTCGCCTGAGAGCGCTCGCGCCATGGCCGTCTTGCCGGTTCCCGAAGGCCCAACGAATAGAATTCCGCGCGGCGGCGCCAGGCCCACTTGATCGTAAATCTCGTTGTGCATGTGCGAATGCTCGACCACCGCGTCGAGCAGCCGCTTCAAATCGGCGTGGCCGCCAATATCCGTGAATGTCGAAACGCTCTTCTCGATGAAGAATTCGCGCGTGGCGCTGGGTTCGACTTCCTTCAACCCCGCAAGAAAATCGGCGCGCGTAACATGCAGCGCGGTCAAATCGGCTGGCGGAGCGCCGTCCGTCTCCAGAGGCGCAGTGGCAAGGAATCCGCGCAAGGCAATCATGCCCACTTCCTGGCACAGCGCTTCGAGGTCAGCGCCCACGAATCCGTGCGAGTGTTCGGCGATCTCCTGAAGATTGACGTCCGAAGCGAGCGGCATGGCGCGTGTGTGAATCTTCAGAATTTGCAGCCGCGCTTGCGTGTTGGGCACGCCGATTTCGATTTCACGATCAAAACGCCCGGGCCGCCGCAGCGCGGGATCAAGCACTTCGGGAATGTTGGTCGCGCCAATGACGATCACCTGGCCGCGCGAAACAAATCCATCCATCAAGCCGAGCAGTTGCGCCACCACGCGCTTTTCCACTTCGCCCGATACCTCGGCGCGCTTGGGAGCCACGGCGTCAATTTCATCGATAAACAGGATGGCCGGAGCGCGCCGCGCCGCTTCCTCAAAGACCTCGCGCAGCTTGGCTTCGCTCTCGCCGTAAAACTTGCGCATGATTTCCGGGCCGTTCAGCGAAATGAAATGAACGCGGCTTTCGGCGGCAACTGCGCGCGCCAGCAGCGTTTTTCCAGTTCCCGGCGGCCCGTACAGCAGCACGCCCTTGGGCGCGAAGATTCCCAATCGCTCGAAAATGCGCGAGTGCTTCAGCGGCAATTCCACCATTTCGCGCACGCGCGCAACTTCCCGCTCCAGTCCGCCAATGTCTTCGTAGGAAACCGCAGGAGCGCGCACCGCGGTCTGCTCGCCCTCCACGATGCGAATGTCGGTTTTCGCACCGATCACCACCGGCCCCGAGGGAATCGTGCGCACCACCTGGAAATTCACGGCCTTGGAGAAGGTCGGCACGCGCACGATGCAGCCCTGCGTGACGGGCACGCCGGTCAGGTCTTCGACAATTCGTTCCGGGGGAATAATTGCAGGGGCAGCGCCCACCCACATGGGCGAAAGGCGCACGGCCATGGCTTGCGAGTGCTCCACGGTTACGACCGTCACTTGCTCCTGCAGGCCCACTCCGCAATTGCTGCGCGCCGTGCCGTCAATCTGCACGAAGCCCGCATGCGATTCGTCGGAGATTTCCGCGCGCGCCACACAGGAAGTGCCTCCCGTGACTTTTACAACGTCGCCGGCATGCGCGCCAATGCGTTGCATATCCGCAGGAGACAGCCGGGCAATGGCCCGGCCCACATCCTCAACGCGCGCTTCCGCCACGCGCAATGTGAGCGTGGCGACCGGCGAAGAGGAAGTGGATTCTGTCACTGCGCCGCCTGAAAATGCGATTGAAGTTGACTGCTGAATCGTGCGAAGAGGTTGGCAAGTCTTTGTTGTTCCGCGTGGTTTTGCAGGTCTGACAGGACTTCCACGCGGGTTGTTTCATTTCCCACATCGATCAGCCGAATCGTCCCGATGTTGGTGTGTTCCAGCGCCCAGCCCTCGCCTTGGGTGGATGCGACTGCCATGGTTAGAGTAGTGCGATCGCTTTCCCAGGGGACGACAACGGATGTCAAGCTGCCTAGACCAATAGTAAATTGTTCGATGGCGCCGGAGACGGCGCGAGGGGAGCCAGCAGTCATGAACTCAAAAAGCTTTTCGCTCATGTGAATCTGTGGTACAGTGGATCAGTGATTGAACCAGTTGACAACGAAACGATAGCATCCGACGCGCAACGCTGTCAAGCGTTTCGCGCAGCCGTCTGCCGATCAGTCTCTCGGCTGATTACACCGATCAAAAAAACACGAATTGCCGAAGAAGTAGCCGACCGCATTCGCGAGTTGATGCTGGACGGCACATTTCCCGCCGGGCGACCCGCTGCCTTCGGAGCGCCATCTTGCGGAACGATTCGGCGTGAGCCGCGGATCGATTCGCGACGCGCTGCGCACACTGGAAACCATTGGCCTGCGTCGAGACGCGCCACGGGCAGGGCACATTTCCGCTGGAGCTTTCGGTGGACCGACTTGTCGCGCCCTTGGCCTCGGTGATGAGTTACCGCGCGGATTTGCAGGATGAATTGCTGGATGTGCGGCGCATGTTCGAGCCGGCTGTGGCGCGCGTCGCGGCTCTTCGCGCAACCGATGAAGATCTGGCCGATCTGCAGCGCATCCTGGACGCGCAACGGCAAAAGCTGAAAGCCGGGCAATCGGCCATTGTCCGAAGACACGGCGTTTCACGCCATCATGGCGCGGGCCACGCGCAATCGCGTGATCATGAGCATCATGGCCACGCTCAACGATTTGCTGGTCGAGTCGCGCACAAATTCTCTGCTGCAAAAAGGCCGCCCCGGCCGATCCATGGAAGGGCACGAGGCTGTGGTTGCCGCGCTGCGCCGCCGCGATGCAGAGGGCGCCTCGCAAGCCATGTACAACCACATCGATCAGATTGCCGACCTTCAATTGGATGCGAAGAAGAGTCCGCACCCGCCCACAAAGTAGTCGGAGACGCCAGCAATGGACGAGAGCTTGCGGACGCAGATCGACTCAAACCTTTCGCACATCGATGCGTTGATCCGCCGCGGGCGCCAGCTTCGCGACAATCTGGCTAAAGATCCCGCCAACAAATCCACTCTGGTGGCTAATCGCGCCTGGCAGCAGGACTGCGGTGTGGCCATTAATCAATTGTCTGGAGGCAGTAAAGCGCATTGGCTGGCGCGCGCGTTTAGCGAAGCTTTTTTGCTGCGCACGAGTTCCGGAGAAGTGATTGATACGGTGGCTCCGGCGGAAATCGCCGGGCGGCTAGTCGGAGTGCTGGAGCAAGCGATACTTTCACTTACTCGAATGGGTGAAACGCAGGGCTCGTCTGCATCGCCGGCGGCTGCGCCGCTCCCTCGCAAATTCGAATTTGTTCACAACGCCGAGTTGCGGCCCGTCGTTGAGCAAGCATACACGGATAGCAGGGATGCGCTGGAACGAGGACAATATGATGTCGCGTTGATCAATGCCTGCGGAATTCTCGAATCGATTGTCACCGATGCGCTGGAACATACGGGGCTTGAAGGGTTGGCGGTTGCCGCTGCAGGCGTGCCTTCAGGGAAAATTTCCGATTGGTCGTTCAACGATCGGCTGGCGGTCGCGGAGAAAGCTGGACTGATTCGCGGCGGATGCGCCCGTCTGCCGGAAATCGCGCGAAGGTATCGAGATTCCACGGACGCGGACGGCAACCCGCTGCTGACCGTCACCGAGAATGACGCGCGCCGAACCACGCAAGTGCTGCACGTGGTGATGAGAGATCTGGATCCAGGGAGTAGGTTGTAGCACAGGCTTCAGCCTGTCTGGTTTTGAGTTTTTTGCAACTCTCGAAGAAGTCAAAAGCCGACAGGCTGAAGCCTGTCCTACTGACTACTACTTCTCGATTCTTGCCAGGAGCTCCACGAATTTCTGCTGACGCTCGGACTGATCCTGCCCGCCTGCCGATTCCGCCAGTTGCGTCACGTTCATCGAACAGAATTTCGGACCGCACATCGAGCAGAACTTCGCGTCCTTGTAAAAATCATCCGGCAATGTTTCATCGTGCATGGCTTTCGCCGTCGCTGGGTCCAGCGACAACTCAAACTGCTTGTTCCAATCGAATAGAAAACGCGCATACGATAGCGCGTCGTCTCGGTCGCGCGCGCCCGGCCTGTGCCGCGCCACGTCCGCTGCGTGCGCCGCAATCTTGTAGGCGATCACTCCCTGCTTCACGTCTTCCGCGTTCGGCAATCCCAAATGCTCTTTGGGCGTCACGTAGCACAGCATCGACGCGCCATGCCAGCCCACCATGGCCGCTCCGATCGCGCTGGTGATGTGGTCGTAGCCCGGCGCAATGTCGATCACCAAGGGGCCCAGCGTGTAAAAAGGCGCTTCGTGGCACAGTTCCATTTCCTTTTTCACCTGCATCTCGATCTGATCCATGGGCACGTGCCCCGGCCCTTCGATCATCACCTGCACGTCCTGCTCCCACGCCTTGGTCGTCAACTCGCCCAGCACTTTCAACTCCGCGAATTGCGCCGCGTCGCTGGCATCCGCCAAACATCCCGGCCTCAATCCATCGCCCAGCGAATAACTCACGTCATGCTTTTTAAAAATCTTGGTGATGGCGTCGAAATTCTCGTACAGAAAGTTTTCTTTCTTGTGCGTGTTCATCCAGTGCGCCAAGAGCGCGCCGCCCCTGCTCACGATTCCCGTAATGCGGTTGCGCACCATGGGCACAAATTCACGCAGCACGCCCGCGTGAATGGTCATGTAGTCCACGCCCTGCTCGGCCTGCTCTTCGATCACTTCCAGCATCAGCCCGATTGACAAATCTTCCGTGCGCTTCACGCGCGAAAGCGCTTCGTAAATCGGCACCGTGCCAATGGGCACGGGCGAGGCCTCGATAATGGCCTTGCGAATCATCGCGATATCTCCGCCCGTCGACAGGTCCATCACCGTGTCCGCGCCGTAGTGCACGGAGTGATGCAACTTTTTTAATTCTTCGTCAATGTGCGAGGTGGTCGCGGAATTTCCAATGTTGGAGTTGATCTTGCACTTGAAGGCGATGCCGATGCCCATGGGCTCCAGCGCCTTGTGATGAATGTTCGCGGGAATGATGGCCCGCCCGCGCGCAATCTCGCTGCGCACCAGCTCCGGCTCAATCTTTTCGCGCCCGGCCACGAATCGCATTTCTTCGGTAATAATATTTTTGCGCGCGTAATGCATCTGCGACACGTTGCGCGTCCCGTTCGCTGCCGCCGCTTCCAGCATGCGCTTCTCAAGCCAAGCGTCTCGTACTCCCATCGCTTCCCCCTGAAGAGTCTCCACTCGCGGAGCATCTCTCTGTCTCGTGATGCCGAATTATCGCACCGCTCCGCGCGCACAGCAACCGTGCAGCCAACTCCAACATGAAAGTTGAAGGCGACTCCAGTAGCACAGGCTTCAGCCTGTGGGGTTTGATTTCTTATCCTCGCGGAAAATCAAAATCCACAGGCTGAAGCCTGTGCTACTTAATCCGAGCGCCGGAACTGAATGGCGTGCAGTGCCACGCGCGGGCCGTGATATCCTGAGCCTAGGGAACAGGCCATGCGAATTATAAAAGCTTGGTGGCTGCTGGGTTGCGCGTTCGCTCTGGTGGGGGTGGCGTATGGCTATCAGGCTCCCTTCCGCGAATATCCTTCCGTCGAGCACGGCATGGAACCACTTCCGCCCGACTATCAGGAAAAAACTGAATTTGCGTTTGCGCGGTTGATGTATCCGCCTGGATGGAATGACGGCTATCGCGGCCGATTCGATGGTGATTGGCGCAAAGGGCTTTCGCTCTGGACGCAGGACTATCCGCCGGCGGATCGCGACTTTTCACAGGCGGTTCGCCGCTTGACGCGCATCCACACGCGCTCTGTTGAGCAGTGCGTGAATCTTGACGACGGCGACGAAGTCTACAACTGGCCCTTTCTTTACGCCGTGCAAGTGGGCGAATGGGGACCGACCGATCAGCAGATGCTGAAGCTGCGCGACTATTTACTGCGCGGCGGTTTTTTCATGGCCGACGATTTTCACGGAACGGTCGAGTGGCAGGTATTTGAAGAGCGCATCAAGAAAGCTTTCCCCGATCGCCCCATCGTGGAAATTCCCAACAACGATCCGATTTTTCACACCATGTTCGATCTGGATGACCGCTACCGCATCACCGGCGCGGAACACCTGCGCGTGGGCTACAAAGCTGGATGGCAAGGACGCGCATTGGCGCGGGATTTACGACGACCATGGCCGCGTGATGGTGGCGATTTCCTTCAATTCCGACATTGGCGATTCGTGGGAGTGGTCCAATGACCCAAGATATCCTCAGAAATTTTCCGATCTGGGCATGCGCATCGGCGTGAACTACGTGATTTATTCCATGACGCACTAAGTTGGGAAATGTGGTTTAAGTAGCGCGGGCTTCAGCCTGCGGGTTTTAATTCTTGCAAGGACGAACCCCCGCAGGCTGAAGCCCGCGTTACTTAAACCGCGTAAAACAGTCCTCGGCATTCACTTTCATTGCAAACCAATTGTGTAGTACGAACTGCAGATCGATATGAATATTGACATACCGCTTTCATATCGATAAGATATTTGTGGAGCGAAAAGATGCAAACGGTCAAGGTCTCCCCGAAATTTCAAGTGGTCATTCCAAAGGAGCTGCGCGAGCGACTTAAACTTCGCCCGGGGCAGGATTTGGCGATCTACGAAATCGAGGGGCAAATTCGTCTGGAGCCTTCGCACAAACCGAAAAGTCTTCGGGGCATCGCGCGCGGCCTCCGGTGGACAGAAAGCGACCGTGATCGTGGCGAAAGACTCTGAACTTTTCCTGGTCGATTCGTCCGGCTGGATCGAGTTCCTGGGAGAGGGCCCGCTGGCGAACCGCTTCGCTCCCTATTTTGAGCGCGAAGAGCGCTTGATTGTCTCTACCATCGTGCTCTACGAAGTTTACAAGAAACTGCTTTCGGTGAAAGGGTCCAGCGCCGCCGACCGCTTCCTTTCCGCTGCGTTGCACGCCCGGGTCGTGCCGATCGATGAGCGGCTGGCCCTGCTAGCGGCGCGAATCAGCCTCGACCGCCATCTGGCCATGGCCGACGCGATGATCTATGCAACCGCACTGGCAACTCAGTCGCATCTACTCACCTCTGACGCGCACTTTCAAGGTTTGCCGAACGCGACGGTTTTCTGAACCGTGCCACCAAGACCTTTCTGTCGGAATAGCGGCCCACCCGATGAAACCGGCGTTGACTTGGGTTTGTCCCAGCTTGTAGGATTTCACTCACATCGCACGTTCAATGCCTGGAGGAAATTTTTATGTCCCGTAACCGTATTTCTGTGCTGGCTGTTGCTGCTTTTGTGCTCGCCGGAGCGTTCTCGATGACGGCGCTCTCGCAGGATTTACTCACGGAAAAAGTCATTTCGCTCGACATGGCGCAGACCATGGCGCAGGGAGCCATCGCGCAATGCCGCGCCAATGGCTATCGCGTCACCGCAACGGTCCTCGACAACGGCGGCAACCTTAAAATCGTAATCCGCGATGACGGCGCCGCCATCGGCTCAATCGACATCAGCCATCGCAAGGCTTATTCCGCGCTAATTTTTCGCAGGACTACTGCGGAGACGATCAAGGTTTTTGGAGCCATGACGCCTCCACCGGATGTCGCGGGCACGGTTATGCTGGCCGGTGGCGTTCCGATTAAAGTGGGAACGGAAACCATTGGCGCACTCGGCGTGAGCGGCGCGCCGGGCGGCGACAAAGACGAAGTTTGCGCGAATGCCGGCATCGCTTTAGTTGCCAACAAATTGAAGTAAAACGGGACCTACTGAAGTTAGCGGAACAGCGGGTTCCGCCTCTGTTAAGCGCCCAGCGGTTCCCGCAGCGACGGGAACCGCTTTTCCGCTAGTGCCATGCCTCCGAACAGCAGCGCCACGTAGAACGCATCCCCCGCCAGCGTGTTCCAGAATAACGGCATACCCGCAATGTAACATTCCGCCAGGCCGCTCCAAGTTTTTGGATAGGTCCCAGTTGATGAGGCCCACATCGCGAAGTTGGTAATCAGAAAAAACTGAATTGCGCCCGCCAGTGTGGCGCCGCCAATGCGCGATGCGGATTTCTTGCGGCGCAGCCAGAACCCAATCGCCACGCTTACCAGAAAACTTGCGTAAACGTAGGGAATCAGCTGGTGAAAGCCGACGAAGACATCTCCCGCAACAAGCGACAGAAGCGGAACGACCATAGCGGCTCGCTTGCTGGAAAAATAGGCGCCGCCAAATAGCGCCAGCGCTCCGATGGGCGCGAAATTCAATCGGATGCGGAGCAATGCGCAGCGCCGCTGCGGCAAGCACGATGCCTGTGATCACAGCGCACGCGGGCGATGAATCCAGTTTTCATTTTCCTTGTTTCGATCTTGCATGATCGCCTCCTTTCAATCCGGCAATAAATCGCAAAAACAAAATCCGTCGCGAACAACTTTTTCGCCGATCGCGAATCGAATGGGCGTCTTGAAAATCGGGCCGTCGAAAACAAAGGTGTGGAATTCGCCGTTCTCGCCGCAGGGATCGACTCCCGGCGGCAAATCGGCGAAGAACGATGCGTCCAGTTCGCGCCCCGCGAAGGAGGGATCGAGAACGCGGGGATCGACGCAAACGGCAATCGCCCGGAAACCCTTGCTGCACGAAATCGCGCGCAAGTTCGCGTGTGTCGCGCTTCCAGATGGGAAATATCGCCTCCATCCCGACCTGCGCGAGATTTTTCTCGCGATAGACGCGCAAGGTCTTCGAGAAAAATATCGCCGAAGGCCACGCGGCGCACGCCACGCGCGAAATGTTCGCTCGAGCGCTTCCTTCATGCGCTGCTTCATAGATGGCATTGATGCATTGCGGAGGAATCAGCACCGCGTGAAGCGGCAGGCCGAGAGATTCGGCCTGCCGCTCCAGCAATACGCGGCGCACGCCGTGCATGCTGATGCGGTCGTACTCCTCGGTGACGGTCGTGAGCAGCGCGGTGACGCGACAATCGCCTTCGCCGACCGCAACGCGTGCAGCGCCATCGCGCTGTCTTTTCCGCCGCTCCAGCAGAACAGGACGTCTTCCGGCATGCGAGCCTCACTCATGGCGCGTCGTGTATTTCACGCCGATGCGGAATTCGCGCCCCAGCGCGGGAAAGCCATACACCTCCTGATATTGCTTGTTGGCGAGATTGGCGATGCGGCCGTAGATGCTGACGCCGTGCGCGACATTGTAGGTCGCCGCAAGATCCAGCACGCGCATAGCCGGGATCAATGATCTGCCCCGGAAAATTGTAGTCGTAGCGCTGCCCCGTGAAATATCCGGAGAGGTTCCAGTTCATCCGCCAGAATGCTGCGTTGAGCATGACGTTTCCGGAATTCACCGGCCGGCGCAGCAGGCGGCTGCCAATCAGATAGTTGGGATCGATGTTCGATGGATCGGTCGGCGCGGAAAGCGTGCGCGTGGAATCGTAGGTGTAATTTGCGCTGGCGCTGAGCCAGCGCGTGATGCGCGCTTCGCCGGAAAGATTCGCACCGCGCGCGCGCGCCAGGTCGGTGTTGAAATAGTGCCTGCGCCGAAAGGAGCGCCGACTGCCAGACACGCCGCGGAGGGCGCCACACTCAGGAAGCTGACGATGTTGTGAAAGCGGCTGTCAAAATAATCCGCCGAGAAGCGCACGCGGTCCGAAGCCAGCTTTTGTTCGAATCCGGCGTGAATCGTTCGGCTCTGTTCGGGAAGCAGATTGGGATTGCCGGGAAAGCATGGATCGGTGCCGTAAGATCTGATCGAACCGGGGTTCGACGATTCCCTGTCCGTAGGAAGCGCGCAGGCGCGTGTCGCCGAAACGCGCCTTGCGCAATGCGCAAGGCATAGGAAGCGCCCACGCGAGGCAACGACGCGCGTACCGAAAGCGGCGTTATCTTCGGCGCGCGCGCCCGCGTTCAACGTGAGTCTCGCGAATCGGCTGCCATCGCGCATCGAGAAAGCCTGCCTGATTATTGCGCCGCGCGTGAATTTGCGCACGCTAGGCCGACATCAGATGTGGTGCTGAGGAATCCGTTTTCGACTTCGTACTCGTATCCCGCGGTGACTGCGAATCCCTTAAGCAAGTAGGTGGACTGTCCCGAGAAACGCGGCGCGGTTGTATTGAAAAGAAGTCGGGAAAAACGGATCGAAATTGAATTCGCGATAAGTAAGATTCCGTGCCGCTCAACTGATGGTGCCAGTGCGAGCCGGTTGTGAAATCGGCGTGCAAGCCCGCGCTGAAATTGTGCAGAGCAATGCGTGTCCGTGAGATTTGCCGGGCTGAAGCAGCGTCTGCCCGGGAGTGCCCGCGTGCGCTGTCGTTGTCGCGCAAGAGCAAGGCTCGATGCGCGCGGTGTCCGAGAACTGCCAGCCAAAATTTCCGGAAAGCGTGCGATTGCGAAACGCGTCATTCGGGCCCTGGCCCTGCGTTTCCAGATCGGAAACTCCGGCGGAATAATCGAATCGGCCCAAGCAGGCCGGAAAGTTCCGCGCCGCCGCGGCCGGTGTCGAAATTGCCGCCGTCCGCGAACGCCGTGAATTCCGGAATGCGCGTGGTTCCGCGATGCGTGAAAATCTGAATCACTCCGTCCATCGCGTCCGAACCGTACAGCGCGCTTTCCGCGCCGTGCACGATTTCAATTTTGTCGATGTTGTCGAGCGTGAAATTGGAAAAATCGATCAGGCCGCCGGGTGTGTTGACCGGAACGCCGTCCACCAGCACCTTGGTGTAATTCGAGTTGCCGCCATCCAGAAACAGCGAAGCCGAGCCGCCCTCCGGTCCCGTGCGCCCCAGGCTGAAGCCCGGCTGCGTGGCCAGCAAATCGGGCAGCGAAGTCGCGACGCGCTGTTCGATCTGTTCCTGCGTAAGAATGGTGACGCGGCGCGGGCGAGGATTCCGCATCGAGCGGCAGCGTCTGCGCGGTGACCACCACTTTCGAGGAAAGCGGCTCGAGCGCCATGCGAATTTGCAGCTCGCGCGTTTCTCCCGCGGCAATCGTGATTTCCTGATCGACCGCGAGCGAACGAATCGCGCGAAATCGTGACGCGATAGCGGCCCGGGCGCAAGCGTCAAAGCTAAATCGGCCGTCACTGCGCGGAAACGGCGTGCTGCTGGCTCACCCGCGGCAGGAATTGATTCGACGCTGATTTGCGCGTCCGGCAATGGCCGCGCCGCGCGGATCGGTGATCGCTGCCGGAGAGCGTTGCAGCAGTTTGCGTTTGCGCGACGGAACTGGAGAAACAACGGAAGACACGATCAGAAGAATCGACAAAACAAAGAAGAAACAAAACACGAACGGAAAAACGCATGAGGAGCCTCCTCTCCCGTCTCGCGCGGGAGGTAAAGGTTGTCCGCGTGTCCGGGATCGTTTCCGGCTTTCGCGGTTGCGGACTCCGTCGGTCTCCTGGCTCGGCGGCACTGCGCCGCGCAGCCTTCCCGCCCCGGAATTCAGGACAGTGGCTCGCGCGGAATTTCTTCCGCCTTACAGTCGCGCGTCGGCGACGGGTTTGCACCGTCTTCCCGGCACGGAGTCTGCGGTGAATGTGGCGGAGCGTGTAGCGCGATCCCGGTCATGTCGGGACGCTCGCATCGCTCCGGGTGAACGATACGCGGGCTTCAGCCTGCGGAGCTGCCTGCAGGGACTAAAACCCGCAGGCTGAAGCCCGCGCTACAAAAACGTTACGTAATATCCTCGCCGCGGCGCGCGCGCAAATTCACGCGCGGCCTTCCCGCGGGACCGATCTCTACATCGAGCGGCGCTTCGAACACCTGTTCGAGCAATTCCCGCTGATACACGGCTGCGGGCGTGCCCGACGCGCAGGCAGCGCCCGTGTTGCAGCAACACCACCTGGTCCGCAAATTCCGCGGCAAGCGCGAGTTCGTGCGTCACGACCACCACGGCGTAGCGATTTTCCTGCGCCAGTTGCCGCAGGCGTTCCAGCAATTCCACTTGCGCGCCGATGTCGAGGTGCAGCGTGGGCTCATCGAGCAGGATCAGCCGCGGCTGTTGCGCCAGCGCGCGCGCCAGAATGACGCGCTGTTTTTCGCCGCCGGAAAGTTCGCCGATCGTGCGCTCGGCAAGATGCTCGCGCGCCCACCTGCGCGAGCGCGTTGCGCGCGATTTCAATGTCTTCCTGGTTGGCGAATCGCAGCGCACGCCCGTACGGATGGCGCCCCTGCAGCACAAAATCTCCGGCCAGCGCGGGATAAACGACCGGGCTTTCCTGGTGCACCACGGCGATGCGTTGCGCGCGCGTTCGCACATCGAGCCGGCTGGTTTCCTCGCCATCGAGTTCGACGCGCCCGGAAAGAGGAGCAATCGTTCCCGAAATCAGGCGCAGCAGCGTGGATTTACCGCTGGCGTTCGGACCCAGGATGGCGACGAGTTCGCGTTCGTGCGCCTGAAAGCTGGTCGCGCCCAAGCGTGAACGTCGGCGCGGATTGCGCGCTCGCCGAGTACGCATAGCTGGCCTGCTCGACGTTCAGCCGCACCGTTGGTGCATCGCGGTTCGGGCCGCTCGTCGCGCCCAGCCGCATGTCTGCGCAGAACGTCTCGTGACGCGCTCATCGCAGCCCTCTCCGCAGCAAATAAATAAACACCGGCGCGCCGGCCATCGCCGTCATCGCGCCCACCGGCAATTCCGTGGGCGCGACAATGGTGCGCGCCAGCGTATCGGCCAGAACGATCGCGATCGCGCCGCACAATCGCCGATGCCGGAATCAGCAGCCGGTAATCCGATCCGAAGATCAGCCGCACCGCGTGCGGCACCAGCAGGCCGACGTAGCCGATCGCGCCGCTGGCGGAAACGGCCAGCGCCGTCAGCAGCGACGCGGAAACGTACACGACCAGTTTCACGCGCGTCACGTCCACGCCCAGATGAATGGCTTCGCGCTCGCCCGTGAGCAGCAGATTCAAGTCCGCGGACGGTGCGTGTAGATCGCGCCAATGCCGGCAAACAGGCCCACCGTGAAAATCCAGCGCATCCCGGCGGGCACCGGCGTGGAGAGATCGCCCATCAGCCAGAACACCATGCCGCGCAGATCGCGCCCGGCGAGCGTGGTCATCAGGAACATGATGATTGCGGAAAGAAATGACGCGGAGATGATTCCGCCGAGCAGCAGCGTCGTGCTGTCGAGTTGTCCTTCGCGGCGGCCCAGAAAATAAACCGCCGCAATCGTCGCGATGGCGCCCAGAAACGCGCCCAGCGGCGTGATCAGCGCAAAGCTGCGGCGCGATAATCAGCGCCAGGATCGAGCCCAGCGCCGCGCCGCTGGAAACTCCCAGCACATAATGGATCAGCCAGCGGATTGCGCAGCAACGCCTGAAAACTTGCGCCGGAAACCGAAAGCGCCGCGCCCACCAGAATTCCCAGCAGGATGCGCGGCAGGCGCAAATCAAAAACGATCAGGCGGTATTCGGTGGGAAGTTGGTCGCTGCGCCCGATGGCGATGCGGCCAAGATTCCAGACCAGGTCCGTGACGGAAATCGGCACGGCGCCCAATTTCAGCGCGAGCACCACGCAGGCCAGCAGCACCGCGGCCAGCGCGCCGCAGGTCCACAGCAATCGCCGAAGCGTCAGCGGGCGCATGCGCAGGCCTCCTCGATGACTGTCGCAGTGGAGTTGACCGAATCGCGAATTGTATCGAAGGCATCGCGATCGAAGCGAACGATTCGGGATGAAGCGCGCGAGCCAGTTGTTCGATGGCATCCACCATGCGCGGCGCGGGGCGATTGATGGCGTCGCTGACGACGACGATGTTTCCGTCGCGCATCGCTTCCAGGCTCTCGCCAGCCGGGACGCGTGCGCAAGCTCGTCGATATCGTGCTGCGTGTCTCCGGCATGCGCGCTGGCAAACACCAGAAATTCCGGCTGCAGCCGCACAATTTCTTCCAGACTGACGTGCGGCCATTCGGCTTGCGTATCCACCACGGATTGCGCCACCCGCGCGGCGCAGCGCATCCGCGATAAACGTGTCGCGCCCAACGGAAATCAGCGGATCGGTCCACACGACGAAGAGCACGCGGCGCGGCGCGGCGCCGGCAAGCCGGCGGTCGAGATCGGCAAGGCGCGCGCGAAGATCTCCGACCAGCGGGGCGGCCGATTTTTCCGTGCCCAGAGCATTGCCAATATGTTCCACGGAAGCAATCATCTCTTCCACGGAATGAGGGTCGGTGACGTATACCGGCACGCCGATGCGGTCCAGCGCGTTCACCGTTTCGCGGCGGTTGATCGATGTCGCCAGAACCAGATCCGGCTTGAGCGCCACGATCTTCTTCCAGATTGGGATTCACGGGCCCGCCCACGTGCGGTTTCTTGCGCGGCTTCGGCGGGATAATCGCAAAAGTCGGTGTCGCCCGCCAAACGATTTCCATCGCCCAGCGCAAAAACAATTTCCGTGAGGTTCGGCGCAAGCGAGACGACGCGATTCACTTCCTGCGGAACTTGAACCTCGCGGCCGATTTCGTCGGTGAGTTCGCGCGCCAGCTCGGGAGCGCGGCATGCGCTGCGCCAGTTTGCACGGCGCTGCCCTGCGCCGCGACGGCGCCCTCGCACAAGATCAGCAATAGTGCATGCGATCGCCGCGCAGCAAGCGCAGAGCAGCCGCTTCCGAATGTCCATGCCGGTGGCGTTCGCTCGAGCACGAAATGGATCCAATTGCCATAGTTTCAATTTGTGGCCATAAAAATAAAAAAAGCCTCGCGAGAAACACGAGGCATATCAAGCCGCGCCCTTTCTCGCGAAGAGTGCCAGCTACGGCGGCCTGAGAGGGTGTCCTGACTTACGGCGTTTCGCCGATCACAGTGGCGGGACCGTGGCCGATTTTCACGGCCTTCCCCACTTCCCAAACCTGCTAAATGTCAAAACGAAGTCTATGGCGCGCGATGATCGCTGTCAACAGCTCCCACGAGCGGGGCGGCCGGCTGCTGGCAGCAGCTTGAATTTCAGGCTTGACAAGTCGGCCGGGTCCGTATATTACTAAACCGAATGGTTAAGTATAATCGAGGATTGGACGCCACCTTTCAAGCGCTGGCAGACCCCACGCGGCGCGCCATCGTCATGGCCCTGGCGCGCGGCCAGGCCTCGGTTTCGGAATTGGCCCGGCCCCACCGCATGAGTCTGCCTGCGGTCATGAAGCATCTGAGAGTTCTGGAGAAAGCCGGCCTCGTGACGCAAAGAAAGTTTGGGCGCACGCGTCGTTGTCGCCTCGCCGGTCGGCCTTTGAAAAAAGCCGAAGCCTGGATTTCCCAGTACCGCGCGTTCTGGGAAACGCAGTTCGATGCACTGGATCGATACCTTGCCCAACCGCCGATGGAGGACTAGCAATGGCGAAGGAACAACTATCACCGGAAACAACCCTGAAAATTCGGTGCACGTTTCAGGCGCCGCGCGAAAGAGTGTTTCGCGCCTGGACCGATCCGCTGGAGCTGGGGCGCTGGTTCGCTCCCACTGAAGAGCACCATGCGCTCGTCCCGCTCTTGGATTTGCAGGTTGGCGGAAAATATTCCGTGGAAATACACCACTCCGGCGGCAATATTCACCGCGTGTCGGGAGCATACCGGGAAATCGTCCCTCCCGAAAAAATCGTCTTCACGTGGCATTGGGAGCACGATCCCAACCCAGCACGAATCGCTGGTCACCGTGGAGTTTCGCGATTTAGGCGTGTCCACCGAAATTCTGCTCACGCACGAAAACTTGCTGGATGCAGACCAGCGCGAGAAGCATGGGCATGGATGGAATGGATGCCTGGATCAGCTTTCAAATTATTTGAATATGTAGTTCACGCAATTTTGATGTTCCTGTGGTATTGATCGCAACTCGCACCAAAACAAAAAGGAGAAACCATGGCAATCGTCGATTCAATTCTGATGGAACTCGATCAGGAAGCAAATACCACGCAGCGAGTCCTGGAACGCGTTCCGGAAAACAAACTCTCGTGGAAGCCGCACACCAAGTCGTTTTCCCTGGGGCAGCTTGCGCTGCATCTTGCCGGCGGCCAGGGCAATATAGCGCAAATGCTCAGCACGGACGTGTTTGAAATTCCTGTGTTCACGCAGCCGGAAGCCACGAGCCAGAAGGAAATTCTAGATGCGCTGCCTCTCTCCATTGCGAAGACCAAGGAAATCCTCGGGAAAATGGACGATGCCAGAATGATGTCCACTTGGACGCTCGCCAGGAATGGAAAGGTAATCATGTCCGCTCCGAGGGTCGGTGTTATTCGAGGAATTCTCCTAAACCATATGTATCACCACCGCGGTCAGCTTTCCGTCTATCTCCGGCTGCTGGATGTGCCGGTGCCTTCGATCTACGGTCCCAGCGCGGACGAAAATCCGTTCGCATAGGCCGCGCGGCATTCCATTAGAGCTGGAGGACAGTTATTCCTGGCTGTGCACTCTTGATCTTCGGGTATTGCGCTGGACTGTGGCTCGTCGCAAGTGTTCATGTCTAGGGATGGCTGTCCTCAAAAAAATTACTTTGCATGCGTTCAGGGTTAAGGTTGTTTCATGCTTCGCGCTGCATATTCTTTTGTGAATCCGTTGCGCTCGTTGCTCATTGTGAAGCTGCCGTCAGCACGCACAGACATTTTGATGAAATGGCCGTGATCCGTTTCGTTGAGATTCGCCAGAAACTGTTCAGGTGAATTGTGCTCAGCGCCGCCTGCCGCAGAGCGGTGAATCTGCCAGAAATCTTCAAGGCCAGGCGCTTCGTGCACGGTTTGCCAGTATTCAGGCGAGCCGCCTTTTCTTTCGCCATTATTCATCACGGCGACGCGCGCGCGAATGGCATACATGAATTGCGGCGCGCCCGAATGCGGATCTCCGTGGCGCGTAGTGTGAAATACCGTGGCTGTGCCAATAAGATTGTTGGGGCAGGCAAGAGCGTGCTCTTGATTCCAGGTCAGGTCGCCCAGATCGACCAGGCGAAAGCTGCCGTAGCGCACCACGATTCCCACCGATTCAAAATTTTCCGGCGTGGCATCCTGCTCCTTCAGTTTGGCATTGCGGCACAGCGTATTCGGCGCTCCTGCTCCGGGTGCTCCCGCCATCGGTTTGGTAATCACATCTCCCGCCGAGGAAACCACTTGCACGTCGAGACCTTCCACGGGAATGCTGTCGCCCGGTTTGGCCACGGATACATTTGCAAGCCCACGGACGGTTAGATAAGACAGGAAGGCGGCATCGCGGCCCGGCTGCATCTCAACCGTGTAGGGACCGTGATCGATAAAATGGCGGATGGGAATTCGATGCGCAAGCTCGGCAGCGTTTCCAACGTGATCCCCGTGAAAATGCGAGATCACCACGTAGTCGAGGACGCTGACATTCGCCAGCTTCAACACCGCCATAATTCGATCCGCATCGCGCGTTACTCCAGGGGCGTTCGCTTCCGCGGGCAGCGCGCCCTGATTGCCCGAAAATCCCGTATCCACCAGCATGGATTGTCCCGAGGGCGAAACGAATAGCGTGGCCTGCCCGCCTTCGGTATCCAGAAAATAGATGTCCAGTGGCTTTTTCTGCGAAGCCTGCTGTGCGTGGGGAGACGAGAATGGCACAAGAAGAAAAATAAACGCGAGAATAGACCGCCTGATGCGCATGGATTTCCCTCCCGGGAAGATCAGTTGGCAGCTATGGGAAGCGATTTGATTTCAAATGTCCAGCAGTATTGTTGGCATGACAGGCTGCGGAAGAACTCGCACCGCGTCATTCCGAAGGGCGGAGTTTGCCCGAGGAATCTGCTGTTTCTCGGAATCCGAGGAGAAAAGCAGATCCCTCGCTTCGCTCGGGATGACAAACATTACTTTTTTGCAGCATGTTGAAGAAGAACGCTTTCGATCGATTCGAGGAGCGCACTACGGAGAGCTGTGGCCGGTGCATTTCATCACGCCAAGATTTCGCATCCACGGGCCGACGGCGTCACGGTATTGGTAGGCCATGACTCTTGTGATTTGGTGCAAATGAGTCAGGTCATGAGCTGTCCACGCCGCCAGTAATTCGGATAGAGTCACTACGCCGAGGGAAGGATGCCGCCCACGCAGTCGGAGGTCCTGTTGCCGCAGGTTCAATGCACGAAGTTCATTCAGGCTTTCTGACCGCGCCAAGGCAAATTTATCCAACAGCTGTTGCAGCGATTTCCCCTGACTATCTCGAACGAATGCCAAGCGATCGAACGGTTCGAACGCTTGCGCCTCTCGAAATTGCAGGATCATCTTTGCCCGCGGCATCCAATTCACACGTTCGCCGTAAATCAAGTGGCCGACTACATCGAACACACTCCAGGTGTTCTCACCCTCGTTCTGCAGCGTCCAGGCTTCCGGCAAATCCCGCAGAAGCGCATTCAGAGCATCGGGGGTACGCTCGAGCAAAGAAATCGTATGTTGGAGGTTTTGATCCATCGATCCGGCCGCTAACAATCTATTCCACGGCGACTGCGGTTTCACCTGCACGCTTGCGCATCACTTGATGCGCAATGGCCAGCACATCGCGATTGCTTACATTTTTCGATGCGTCGGCAAGGGTCACCACGCGCTTATAGCATTCGTCCAGCTCTTCTTTGGTTGGCTGAAAACCCAGATCGACCAGCGTGGACCGCAGCGCATTGCGCCCGGAATGTTTCCCCAGCACCAGATTGCGTTTGGGAACGCCAACCGATTCAGGAGACATGATTTCGTAGGTCAGAGGATTCTTGAGGATGCCGTCCTGGTGAATGCCGGCCTCGTGGGCGAAGGCATTCGCGCCTACTATGGCTTTGTTGGGCGCCAGAGGCGCGCCGGTAATTTCCACCAGCATGCGGCTGGTCGCGAAGAGGTGTTCGAGATGCACGTTGGTGGTTACGCCCAGAGAAGCCTGCCGCACATTCAGCAATACCACTACTTCTTCCAGCGCGGCATTTCCCGCGCGCTCGCCAATGCCGTTGATGGTCAGCTCCAGCTGGCGCACTCCAGCCTGCACTGCGGCAAGCGTATTGGCTACGCCAAGGCCAAGATCGTCGTGGCAGTGCGCGCTCATTGTAATGCCGTCCGCGCCATCCAGATATTCGATCACGCGGCGGAACATGGCTGCGTATTCCTCGGGCACGGCGTAGCCCACCGTGTCCGGCAGATTGATAATGGTTGCGCCGGCCTTGACGGCACGACTGACAGCTTCGCAAAGAAAACCAATCTCGGTGCGGCTGGCGTCTTCGGCGGAAAATTCCACTTCGGCGCAGCGCTCGCGCGCGTAACGCACGTTGTTGGAAATCGCTTCGAGGCACTCTTCGCGCGTCAGGCGCAGTTTATATTGCAGGTGCAGGTCGGAGGTCGCGAGAAAAGTGTGCAGCCGGGGATGCGCCGCTCCAGCCAGCCCTTCGAGGGCCGCATCGATATCATCGCGCCGCGCGCGCGCCAAGGCGGCTACCGTGCAGGTGCGGATTTCGCGGCAAACTGCGCGCGTGCCTTCCAGGTCTCCCGCCGAGGCTATGGGAAAACCGCTCTCGATGATGTCCACGCCGAGGGATTCCAGCTGGCGAGCCATGCGGACTTTTTCCGCCACCGACATGGAAAATCCCGGGGACTGCTCTCCGTCTCTCAGCGTAGTGTCAAAAATACGTACGATGTCCATGGCACACTCCCACTCCACCCATAACACACGGAAATGCCAAGTAGATCAAATTTATAATACTTGTGACTTCCATAAGGGAGGCTTATATCAGAAATAGTAGCACAGGCTTCAGCCCGTGGGGTTTTCGGAGGGTTTACAAAGTCCAAAAAATGAATCGCAGCGGCCATGGCAGTGGATCAAACCCCACAGGCTGAAGCCTGTGCTACCTGCAGGCGTTGGATTTATGCGTTTTTGAAGCGTTCGTCGATCTCCACCTGATATCCGGCAGCCAGGCGGTTCGTTTCATTGGCCATGCCCACGACGGCCATGAGTTCGTGAAACATTCCGTCGCTCATCCCCTTATCGCGGGCCGAGGCAGTGTGTGAGGCGATGCAATACGGGCACTGATTGCTGACGCTTACGGCGATGTAGATCAAGTCCTTGGTCAGTGCGTCCAGCGCTCCGGGAGCCATGACTTGCTTGATGGATTCCCAGGTGCGCTTGAGGGTGGCGGGATCGTTTGCCAGCGCTTTCCAGAAATTGTTGATGTAGTCGGTCTTGCGAGTGGCGCGAATATCGTCGTACACGGCGCGGACTTCCGGGCTTGCGCCTTCATATTCAATCAGGCGCACCATAGCCATAGTGCCTCCTCGTCAAATTCCGGGAAAGGGGCAGCCTGCACCGAAATTCTTTCGCGGTATTGGCCGCTCAGTTCAGGTCGCGCGAGACCATCAGCTTCAATGTCCATTTGTCGGCTCCGTTACTGACTCCGACTCCCACACCGGTCTCAATATTTACCCATTTTGAGTTGTGATTCATTACTGCCCAAACTTCGTGAAATTGGTCTCGCATTGGGAGGAATTTGCGCAAAGGTCCGTCGTCCGAATACTCCTCGAGTGCCGCGGCCCATTTGTCATTGAAATTGTATGCCACGCGCGTGGAGGGAACGAATTCAAGATTCTTGAATCCGCCCGTGTAATCAGTATCCACAATCGGGTTAAAGATAATGTCCACGGGATGCAAGTGCAGTCCTATGATGGGCCGAACCTCGGAGGTGATGTGGCGGGATTCCCAATAGGAGTAATTGACGCTGAACTCGAAATTGACTCCGTAAAAGAATGTGTGGTCATCCGCGTGCGGCCTGACGAAAAGTTCACGAATTTTAAAACCGTTAATGCTTCCCCCACGCCCCTTGGAATAAATGGTGTAAACCGGAAGGTAAAGCCCCTGCTCAAACCAGTCGGTGACGCCATAGGCCCATTCCGCAGTGCCGTTGAACGAGTGATCGGGAATGATGCCCCCTGGGAAAGCGGGTTGCGATTTCCCGGCTGCAATGAAGTTGCTATGGATCATCAGATTGAATTTCCCTTTTTCCGCGATCGCCGCGTCATACACTTGGATTTCGTCGGTCTGCGCAAATGTCATCGCCGGGGCGGCAAACAAAGCAAAAGCCATCCATGCCAGCACGAAATATAGATTTTTTCGAAAGAAGTTCATTTTACTTAGTCGTCCCCCTATAGATTGTTTTGCGAGCACTCAATTTATTTCATGGCCAAGCGGCGGGCAACGAGCGCCACCCATACAATATATTGATATTGTGGAGCGATTCTTCATAATCCGCTGTTTTCTTGCTGTGAGGGCGGTCGGCCATATCGCCTCGAACTTCACCCCGGGCGATGCCCGCTAAGGGTAACTCAGTCTGCACGTTACGGCAATTATCGTTTTTGATTGGAGTCCGTTTCATTGTGGCGTTGAGTTGCGATAAACTCTTTTTAATGGCCAGGATACATGCCATCTCGTTTTCGATTGGTGCACGGCAATGCCCGCTATGTGGAAGTGAAGTTATTTTGCGTTCCCACCGGCGCGGTGTCCTGGAATGGAGTGTTGTCCTGCTCTTGCTGATGCGGCCATTCCGCTGCCGCCAATGTAGCGCCAGGCACTTGGGTTTCTTCTTTCGATCGCGGCAAGGCAAGGATACAAGCCCCAGCATCCCGGAACCTGCCGAAGAATAATTTGTTCGCCCTGCGGCTAATTCAAGCGCGCGGATGGGCCTTGTCGAAAACCTCGAGCAGTTGGCGAATGGAGGCGTGCGTATAGCGTTGCGTGGTGGAAAGCGAAGAGTGGCCCAGCAGTTCCTGAATCGCGCGCAGGTCCGCGCCATCGGCGAGCAGGTGCGTGGCGAATGCGTGCCGCAGCGAGTGCGGATGCAGGTCCCAATTCACGTTGACCAGCCGCGCATATTTTTTGACGATGCGCGCGACCGATCGCTGCGTCAGCCGCGTCCCCAGATGATTGAGAAACACGGCCTGCGGATCGCCGCGGCCCCCGGCTTTGCGCAGCAGTTCCTCGCGCACCGGTTCGTAGGCCTCCAGCGCCTGTTCCGCCTTGCCGCCATAGGGGACGATGCGCTCCTTGTTTCCCTTGCCGCGCACGCGCAGCATTCGTTCCTTGCGGTCCATGTCGCCAAGATTCAGTCCGGTCAGCTCGCTGACGCGCAGTCCGGAGGCATACAGCAACTCCAGAATGGCGCGGTCGCGTTTGACCAGCAGGCGGCTGTCGTCGATCATGGACGATTCCTTGCGGCGCCTTGGAGCCGCGCGGCGGTCCGGCCACCACGCCGTCCAGAAACGCATTCAGATCTTCGGCGCTCAGGACCGACGGAATGCGCTTGGGCAGTTTGGGAGTCGCCACCATGCGCGCCGGGTTTCGCACCACCATTCCTTCGCGCACCGCAAATTTGAAAAACGATCGGATCGCCGCCAGTTTGCGGGCGATGGACGATTTTTCCAGTTTGTGATCGTGCAGGTGCGCCACAAATTCGCGAATCATGAGGTGCGTAACTTCCTGAAGGCGCGGCGTTTCGATGCCGGGCGGCGTCAGAAATGTGAGAAATTGCTCCAGGTCAGTTCTGGTAGCTGCGAAGCGTGTGCGGAGAAGCGTTGCGCACCGAACGCAAATAATTCAGAAATTGATTTACTGCGGATTTCATGTCCCCCGCCAGCTGCGTCATATCCGCTAGATCTTCGCGCAAGCCCGAATGGCCGCGTGCTCTTCAAGAGCACGCAATGCTCGACTGAGCAAACGGCACCCTGTGCGCGACCGTACGCAGAAGGCGAACGATCGCTGACCCGCAGGATTCAGAATAGTGAGACTAGGGAGCCGTTTATGTCTGAGCCGAGCCCACTGGTTCCGGAACTGCCGCGGCCGGGGCTTCCGGAACGGCCGCTTCCCAGTCACAGCCCTCCTTTATGCAGGTGCGCACCGCGCCCAGCTTGCCGCGCTTCTCGACGATGAACGCCGCGCCGCACTTCGGGCAAGGCTCGGCGATCGGCAGGTGCGGCGTCGTGAAATCGCAATCGGGATATTTGTTGCACCCGTAGAAGACGCGCCGCCGGCCTTTCTTGGCCACGCGCTCCACCAGTTCGCCGGTCTCGCACTTCGGGCACTTGATGCCCAGCGTTTTTGAGCGGATGAACTTGCACTTCGGATAGGCGGTGCAGCCGGTGAATTCGCCATACTGGCCGTGCTTCTTCACCAGCTGCGAATCGCATTCGGGACATTTTTCGTCCAGCAGTTCGTCGGGCTGCAGCGCTCGGCGCGTTCCGGCCTTCAGGCGGCGCGTGGTCTTGCAATCCGGATAGCCGGTGCAGGCCAAAAACATTCCCCAGCGGCCGCGCTTGATGATCATTTCGCGGCCGCAGTTGTCGCAGGACTTCGATTTTGACTTCGCCGTCCGCACCCTCGGCGGGCAGTTCCGGAGAAAGATCGCGAATGAAATCGCAATCCGGATAGCGCGAGCAGCCCAGGAAAAATCCGTGGCGGCTGATGCGTTCCAGCAAGTTCGCCCTCTCCGCACTTCTCGCACTTTTGTCCCGGTGGGAATCCCCGCCTTGTAGGACTCCATCTCGTCCTTGGCCTGTTCGAGGTCCTGCTCGAAGCGGCCGTAGAATTCCTTGACGGCTTTCTTCCAGGGAAGCTTGCCTTCTTCGATTTCGTCGAGTTCCTCTTCCATGCGCGCCGTGAAGCCCACATCGAAAATATCCTCAAAACTCTTGACCAGCAGCACGCTCACTTTTTCGCCGAGCATGGTGGGAGCGAAGCGGCCCTGATCCTTGGTGACGTATTCGCGTTCCACAATCGTGGAAATGATCGAAGCGTAGGTCGACGGGCGGCCGATGCCTTTTTCTTCCAGCTCCTTCACCAGCGTCGCTTCCGTGTAGCGCGGCGGCGGCTCGGTGAAATGCTGTTCGGGGCGCAATGTTTCCAGGCGCAGGATTTCGCCCTCGGTGACCGGCGGCAGCAAGGCCTTTGCTGGCATCCGCCTCGGCTTCTTCGTCATCGTCCGCGGACACCTGGTACACGGCCAGGTAGCCGTCAAATTTCTGCACCGAGCCGGTGGCGCGAAACGTGTAATCGCCCGCCGCAATGTCCATCGGTGGTCTGGTCGAATACCGCCGGCACCATCTGCGAAGCCACGAATCGCTGCCAGATCAGCTGGTACAGCTTGAACAGGTCGTCGCTCAGGAACGGCCGCACATCCTCGGGCGTGCGCGCGGCGTCGGTCGGGCGAATGGCTTCGTGCGCGTCCTGCGCATCTTTCTTGGACTTGTAAGAAATTGGGCTTCTCCGGCAGGTACGTCTGGCCAAATTTGGAGCCGATCAGGCCGCGCACCTGGTCCAGCGCGTCATTGGAAACGCGCACCGAGTCGGTGCGCATATAGGTGATCAGCGCGACCGAGCCTTCCGGGCCCAGCTCGACGCCTTCATAGAGCCGCTGCGCCAGGCCCATGGTGCGCTTGGCCGTGTAGCGCAGGCGGTTGTAGGCGGCCTGCTGAAGCTTCGAAGTGGTGAACGGAGGCGGCGCGAAGCGGCGCTTTTCCTTCTGCGTGACGCCGGCTACTTTCCATTCGCGCTTTTCCGGTCGCGGCCACAATGGCGTCGGCTTCGGCCTGGGTGTGAACCTCAATGTCCTCGCCCTTAAATTTGGTGAGCTTTGCTTCGAAAGACGGGCGGCCCGCCGGCGGCCAGAACGGCGTGAATCGTCCAGTACTCCACCGGGATCGAACGCGCGAATTTCGACCTCGCGATCCACGATCAGGCGCAGCGCCACGGTCTGCACGCGCCCGGCGGAAAGTCCGCGGCGCACTTTGTCCCACAGCAGCGGCGAAATCTTGTAGCCCACCAGGCGGTCCAGCACTCGGCGCGCCTGTTGCGCGTCCACCAGATTTTCGTTGATCTCGCCGGGATGCTCGAACGCGGCCTTGATCGCCTTGGACGTGATTTCGTTGAACATCACGCGAAAGATATTCTTGCGGGCGATGACCGGTTTGCCCTTGGCGACGACTTTCTTGACCGGCTTCTTGGCCTTCTTTCTTGCCCTTCTTGCCTTTTTCGGCCTTTGCCTCTTCGGCTTTTCCAGCTCCTCTTCCCGCGTGGGGAATTCCAGCTTCGGCCCGCTCAGCACGTCGGCCAGATGCGCGCAGATCGCTTCGCCTTCGCGGTCCGGGTCGCCCGCCAGATAGACGGCATCGGCGGTGGAGGCAGCTTTCTGCAGCGGCGCGACCACGTCTGTCTTGTCCGGGCTTGACTTCATACGTCGGCTCAAACCCGTGCGCAATATCAATGCCCAGCACCTTCTTGGGCAGGTCCATGACGTGCCCGTAGGAGGCCTTGACCGAGTAATTGCGGCCAAGATATTTGTTGATCGTCTTCGCCTTTGCGGGCGATTCGACGATGACCAGTGATCTTCCCATATCTGTTTTTCTAGACCTGAACGCCTCCCGAGGGAGGCGCTGTTCCCTTTCCGTTCTCCTAGCGTGGCCCTCAAGTCGCCCCGTTTGTCAACGCTTGATAGATGCGGCGTGTGTCGTTTTCGATTCTATGCGTTGCCACTGAGTTACGTAAGTGGCTGGAATTTCAGTGATTTAGCGGGATATTCATGGCGGTTTGCCGTCTGCGCATGCGCGACCAGAGAGATTTCCTATAAGCAGAACTTTCAGAAATTGCTTTCCCGGCATCTGCCGCACCATCCCCTTCATTTCCATTTCGCACAGCGCCGCCAGGACTTCCGAGGAGTTCAATTCCGTCTTTTCCACCAGTTCATCCACGTGAATGGATTCGTCCACTCCCAGCAGGGCAAATATCTTCTTCTCCACGCGGCGAGAGCGCATTCGTCAAATAGGGATGCGCGCTCCGCCTGCGTGGTGGCCTCGATCGGGAAACAGCTCGGCGCGAATTTCCGTGGGCAGCTCCTCGATCACGTCTTCCCAGGAGGTCACCAGCTTGGCCCCCTGCTTGATCATCTGGTTGGGGGCAAAACTGACGTCCACGGTGATATTCCCGGGAACGCCGTAGACCTCGCGGCCAAATTCCATCGCCCAGCCGCGCGGTGATCAGCGAGCCGGAATATTGCGCGCCCTGCACCACCACCACTCCCAGCGACATCCCGGCGACGACGCGATTTCGAATCGGAAAATTCTCCGGCGCGGGATGCGTGCCCAGCGGAAATTCGCTGATCAGGGCGCCGCGCTTTTCGACTTCCGCAAAAAGCTTCTTGTTTTCCTTGGGATAGACGACGTCCACTCCGGTGCCAAGCACGCCGACGGTCGCTCCGTTCGCGGCCTGGCATGCGCCCTGGTGCGCCAGAGCTGTCTATGCCGCGCGCCATGCCGCTGACGATCGTCAGGCCGCGCTCGGCCAGGTCGCGCCCCAGCCGCTCGGCCACCTGATTGCCGTAGGGCGTTGGCCGCCGCGTGCCCACCATCGAGATGGAGTGCCGGTTGAGCACGCTGGCGTCTCCGCGCACATACAGCAGCGGCGGCGGATCGTAGATTTCCAGCAGCCGCTGCGGATATTCCGGCTCGTCCCAATTCAGCAGGCGGCAGCCGAGTTTGCGGACTTGCGCCGAGTTCGGCTTCGGCGTCCTTATGCGCGCGCTTGGCATGAATGGCCCGCGCGGGCGCCGACGGGCAGCCGGCACGCTTCCAGTTCCGTGAGCGAGGCGCGAAAAACTTCCTGCGGGCGATCCGAATTGGCGCAGAAGTTTCCCGGTCAGGCGCGAGCCAAGGCCCGGCGTCATCGATAGTGACAGCCAATCGAGGGAAGCTTCCAGTTCCACGCAGGCGGGACGCTACTACCTTGTCACTATTCATGTCAAGTAATGCTTGGAGGGTTTACGTGGCGCGGGCTTCAGCCTGCGGGGTTTAGTCCGGATTTTCTGCAGGCGCGTTTAGATTTTGGAATTTCCTTTAAATGAATTCACTTCTTGCTGGGGTCGCGGTTGTAGGGGCACGGCAATGCCGTGCCCCTACACGTAGCGTTAGAAGAAAGGATCAGGCGACCCCCTCCACAATCCGAATGTCGCGCTCGGCGGCGCCTTCCATCACTTTGCACGCGGCCTGGTAGGCAGGGCTCTCAAATGTTTTGGTGGCCTGCTCCACGCTATCGAACTCGATGACCACGGTGCGCAAACTCTTTCCCGCTTCGTATGTTTTCGAGGGGTTGCCGCGGCCAAGAAAACGTCCGCCGCCGCCCTGAATCGCGGGACCCGCCAGTTTCGCGTATTCCGCGATTTTGTCGGGGTTGGAGATCGATCGGTAGAAACAAATCCAATATCCTTTTGCCATGGGACGCTCCTATTGGGGAAAATTAATCGCACTGCCGCAAACTGTGAAGGGCAGCGCGAACCAAAATTTGCTGCGTTGACCGGCTTCAATTCTTCCAGTGCAAAAGTTTAGCTTTTCTTTTCCGGGGCCGCAAGGACACTCAGCTTTCTCAATCCGGCTTCTGCAGATTGCAGAAAAAGCCACCGGAATTTTTGTCATTCTGAGCAAAGCGAAGAATCTCTCCTTTCTTTTCATGCGTCCAAACGCAAGAGAGATTCTTCGCTTCGCTCAGAGTGACAAAATTATCCATTTTTTCCGCATCTCGTCATAACGGCCTGCCGGCGAGGACCTCATCGCCTCAGCGAAACGCCCAGAAAAATTTGGCTGGCCACCGGCTGATCGGCGTTGAACGCGGGAATAAACTTCCAATCGGCAGTCGACCTTAAGAGCAGCTCATCCACTTTCTCCGTATTTCCCACCACTTCGACAGAGCGAATTTTTCCCGCGGAATCGATCACCAGTTTTAGAGTGGATTCCTTCTGCGCCAGTTCCTGCTCGGCCGGGAGTCATGGGAGGCAGCCGCTCCATCAAAATGGCTTTGGGCGGGATGATCGGCGTTGGGGGCTTCGTGCCCTTGGGCGCCATTTCCGATGTGCCGGCAACGACGATTGTGCCATCAAAAATTTTGGCCAGCCCTGCGTGCCCGGCGCGCGTGGCGGTCAACACTCCATCGATCTGAGAGCGAATTCCATGAGCGCGCGCATTCAGGATCGCAGCGCGTATGCGATCGACGTCAGCGGCGGGCCACATATCGGCCAGTGCACTCCAGGCGTCCTTCTCCCGGTTGCTATAAAGATAGGACCAGACGATTTCCAGAACCTTCATTTTCGCGCTTCGAAGGCGGCTAAGGCGGACGGCAGGAAGGGAGCCCGGCGCAAGCTTGCCGTCGCTGGTCTTGAAATCGGCGAGATCCTGGGGATCGAGCTTGGCCCGCTCCAGGGCAATTTTCTCGTCGAAATAGGGGCGAAACTCGGCGCCTACGTCCTGCAATTTTCCACGCGTGAAGCGCAGTACAATTGGCGGCGCAAAATCCAGATCGCTCAAGCGAAGATTCTCGAAGCCCGCCACCGAAGCTGCGTCGTCCGTCCAGATTTCCACCCGGCCATCCAGATCGGTATCCGCGGCGCTGAAGAATTCCGCGCCTGAAATGCGGCGCAGCAGTACGGGCGGCGTTTTCAGGGAATAAATCTCGTAAGACATGCAGCAGTCGGTCTTCAATTTCTTTATCTGGATGGCCACAACAGGCACGCCCAAGCCCATGTCCACACCGAAGGCATCCAGATCCACGGCCGAATTCGCGGATGTGAGCACCAGAGTTTGATCCGCCCAGCTCAGCGATGCGTCGCACACGCGCGCCGCCAGGTCTCCGTTCCTGCCCGCTGCGACACGCACACTTACGCCGGTGAGATATTCCGTTTGGAATTCGCCCACGCCTTCGCGGCAAAGCACATCATGGGATTGGGCGTGGCAGGCGGACGCTGCCAGGACAAGAAAGAAAAAATAACGGCAGCGCCCTTGCGGCGCGCCGAAGTAAATTGAGCGCGGAGTGCGCGCGAACATGCCGCGAACTGAAGGAACTGTGCGACGTTTCGCCCGTGCAAGCGTTTGGCAAATCTTCGCCATGGGTTGGGTCTTAATTCGGCGCGCTTAAATGCGCAGCAATTTAACCAGTGTGCCGCCGAGAATTGCTTCCTTCTGCGCGTCATTGAGAGATGGCGCGTTCAGGACCACATCGACGTTGGGATGCCAGATGAACGGCATATCGGTTCCAAAGACCACCTGGCCCGGGCCGAGTTCCGCCACCAGGTGGCGCAAACCTTCTTCGGACATGGCGATGGTGTCGGCAAGCACGTTGCTCTTCATGTATTCGCTGGGATGCTTTTTATTCAGGCAATCCGCATTAGGGCGCACCTCGCAGGCAATCTCGGTCCGTCCAAGATAGGACGGGAGGTAGCCGCCTGCGTGCGCCGCGCAGATTTTCAAGTTCGGAAAACGGTCGAAGGTTCCGTTGACGATCATGCGCGTCAGGAAAATAGTTGTTTCCAGGGGATTTCCGATGATGTTGGCCAGGTCGCCTCTTCCTTTCCAGCCATCCTTTACAATGACATTTTCCGCGCTCTGCGGATGCATGAATACAATCACGCCAAGTTCCTGCGCCTTTGCCCAGAACGGATCGTATTTCGGCAAGGAAATATCTTCGCCGTTTGCGTGGCCACCGATGGCTGCGCCGCGCGCGCCCAGTTTCTTCACCGCGTACTCGAGCTGCTCAGCCGCAAGATCGGGGAACTGCAACGCGACCGAGGAAACGGCAACGTAGCGGTCCGGGTGCGCGTTGACCCACTCCGCCAGCTTTTCATCCTGCAGCTTGACGATTTTGGCAACAAGGTCGCGATCCGTCACGCCATAGAACCAAAACCCGTTGATGCTCAACACTTGAACGTCAACTCCCAGTTCATCGATGGCGCGGATTCGGTCCGGCCCCATGACGTTCGGTCCGCGCGCTGCCCGGCCACCGGCATTCGCAGCATAGGGAGTATCTTTCACCAAGTCCGACACTTCCGGAATCACGCAGTGTGCGTGCACGTCCACAACCTTTACGCGCTTCCCGCCGATAGAAACCTCGCGGCGCTTCACGGGAGCAGCCGGAGCGGCCGCGCCGCCCTGCAGCGCGGAAGCCGCAAAGGCATTTCCTGTGAGCAACATTCCGGTCGTGGCGCCCGCCACGGTCTGTATGAATTCCCTGCGATTTTTCATGCTTCGCTCCATTCCGTTTCCCCGGGATTTAATCAACAAGTCGCAATTCCGTCGCCGGGGAGCACGGAAAATAAAATGTTTACGCCAAATCCATAGCGAATCGATTTGCCGTAAGTAAACCCTTTGCTGTGCTGGAAGTCAAGAAGGCACGATCGACGCGAGCGGGTGAATTTGCGTATAGGTTGAGCCAACGGATGCCCGCCCAAAAAACGGGCGGCCCCTACAAAACCAGGACGGCTTTGTAGTGCACGTTCCGTCCCGCGCTTTTCGGGACGGAACGTGCATTTTCACTTTTTAATAGCACGCCCAAACGGCGACTATGCTGAGGTTATCGGCCCGCGGAAACTTTCGCGAAGGCTTGAGCCAGCATCAGCCCCATCAGCAGCGCGCCGATTCCAACGATGCTGACATCGCGCGTCTTCTTATGATCGAAATTCCCCACGCGGCACACCAGCAGATAGCCAACCAGCAAATTAAAAAGGCCCCACAGCACGTTCACCCACGCCGGAGAAAGTCCCTGGCCGGGGGGCGACGCGAAGGGACTCGGAAACGAGCGGCCCGACACTCCGTTTGTGAAGTGCGGAACGGAATTTACGAGGAAAGCGCCGCCGAAGAAGTACGCAATGTAGTGATACCACTTCATGGATTCCTCCTAGGCTGATGGACTGGGACAACAGGACCGGAGTGACTGGCGGGATCATAGCACTCACGAGGTGCCGGCGCTGCCAACAAAATTTTTCTTTTCGGGGTCACGATGGCCGGCGGGGTGGGGCATTTTGCCTCCTGTTTTCCCACCAGTGAAGTATCCTTTGCGGGGGTTTGCTTGCCTCCAGAAATATGATCTTGAACATATTTTCGGATGATGTTTCCATGCGTGGGTGATGCAAACGCGAAATCCAGGAGGTCGTCCATGAAGGAAGGAACTAATTTCGCAAGGCTCTCGAATCCGTCCAGCAGGCGTGAGGCGATTGCCGGTGTGGCCATGGCATTGGGCGGTTTGGCTCTTTTCCCTACGAAGGCTCGGGCCGCGACGGAAGAGCAGATTTCTCACGCGGCGGAATCCATCCATCAGGTGGCCGATTTCAAAGCCAGCCGCAAGCGCGTTTACGAAGTGCTGATGGATGCCAAACAGTTCGACAAAGTGATCGAGCTCAGCGGTGTCCTACAAGCCATGAAGCTGGGAAACAAGCCGGCCGAAATCAGCCGCGTCATAGGAGGCGCGTTTAAACTCTTCGGCGGATTCATCACCGGACGGCACATCGAACTGCTTCCAAATGAGCGCATCGTGCAAGCCTGGCGAGCGGGCGACTGGCCTGCGGGCGTCTATTCGATCGCCAAGTTCGAGCTGGTCGAACAAAGCTCCGGTTGCAAGATCGCCTTTGACCATACCGGCTTCCCCAAAGGGGATGCGGAGTCCCTTGCATCAGGATGGAAAGCGCACTACTGGGAGCCCATGGATAAGCTCCTGCAAGGGTAGGTGTCTTCAGCTCGTGACGCTCATCCTGTCTGGCGCACTTCGGCGTGCTAGAATTGCATGCGCCTGCGCGCCTCCATGGAAAACATTCCGAAGAAACCGAATATTGTTGCCCTCGCCGCGGTAACTATCGACGGCAAAATCGCGCGCCACGCCAACCACTTTCCCGATTGGACCAGTCCCGAGGATAAGACGTTTTTCCAGTCGATGCTGGATAAGAGTGACGTCTTCGTGATTGGCAACAATACTTACAAAACCGCAGAGGGGCCGTTGTCGAAAAGGAATTGCATCATCTTTACCCGCAGCGTGCAAGACACCGAGCGGCGGGGCGACAACCTGCTTTTTTATAATGGCGCCGGAAAAACCTCCATCGAATCGTTACTCGAACCCTATCGATCCGTGGCCTTGCTGGGAGGCGCGCAGGTTTACAGCTACTTCCTCGAGCGCAATCTGATCGACGATCTGTATCTGACGATTGAACCGATTGTCTTCGGCAACGGGTTGAATCTTTTCCAGCATGAAGGGGAATCGACAACCAGGCTGCAACTGGCCTCAATGCGCCAGCTGAATCCGCAAGGAACCGTGCTGTTGCATTATCAGAATCCGCCGGCAGCGCCCTCCATCTAATATTAATGATGCACTGGTTTGGGCAGGCTTCCACGCGCGGGGCCGCCGCCCCGGCTGTGCTATATTCACTCGTCCCCTTGCATTGGAAAATATGGGCAAACTGCGCATCTCCATTGTGGAATTCCTGAATACCGCGCCGCTGGTGTGGGGCTTCACGGACGGGCCTCTGGCGGGCAAGTACGATCTTTCGTTTGCCGTGCCTTCGCAGTGTGCGGAGGATTTGCGTGCCGGGCGCGCCGATGTGGGCATCATTCCGTCCATCGAATACCAGCGCATGGACGATGTCGTCGCGCTACCGGGAATGGCCATCGCCTCCAAGAATGAAGTCCGCAGCCTGCTGGTTGTTTCCAAAGTGCCCATCGAGATGGCCAAAAGCTTCGCGCTGGATACCAATTCACGCAGCACCGTGGGCCTCGCGCGGATTCTCAGCCAGCGGCACTGGAACATTGAACCAGAATTCATGGACATGCCGCCCGACCCGGATAAAATGCTGGAGCGTGCCGACGCTGCCCTGGTGATCGGCGATCCGGCGCTGCGGCTGCGCCTTGCGATTGATTTCCTGCAGGGGAAAACTCCGTCAGGGGGAAGTTGCTGTTGCTGCGATGGCGAAGACGCTTCGCCTATCAAAGGCGTGGAAACATTATTTGTGTACGACATGGCGCAGCAGTGGCGCGAGATGACCGGCCTTCCCGCCGTGCTGGCCATCTGGGTGGCGCGCCGCGGCGTGCTCAGTCCGGAAATGATTGCCGATTTTCAGGCCTCGCGCGATTATGGTCTCTCACACATCGGCGACATCGCCGAAGGCGCCGCGCTGAAGCTGGAGCTTCCGCCGCGCGACCTGGAACGCTACCTGATCGAGAACATTGATTTTTCGCTCGATGAGGAGAATCTGGCGGGCCTTAAGCGGTATTATGAGGAGTGCGCGCGCGCCGGGCTCATTCCGCGAGCGCGAGAGCTGGAATTTGTCGGCACGGCGAGCACTGCACGGTAGGTATGTAGCGCCCACCTTCAGGTGGGCATGTGCGCGGAAGCAGAGTGCCCACCTGAAGGTGGGCGCTACATGCGGCCCCGCAAACTAAGAAGGAAATTTATCCATGGGACTTTCACAACAAGAAGCGCTTGACCTGTTTCAATCCGACGATCTGGTGGGCATCGGCATGGCGGCGATGGAAGTGCGCCGCAAGAAGACCGACCCGCGCATCGTGACCTATCAAATCGACCGCAACATCAACTACACAAATTTCTGCACGGAATACTGCTCGTTCTGCGCGTTTTACCGCCCGCTGGGATCGAAGGAAGGCTACCTGCTCTCGTTCGAGTCGATCTATGAAAAGATCGAGGAAATGATCCAGCTGGGCGGCACGGGCATTCTGTTGCAGGGCGGACTTCACCCGGACTTGCGGGTCGAGTATTACGAAAATTTGCTGCGCTCGCTCAAGCAGCGTTTTCCTCAAGTTCATCTGCACTGCTTCTCCGCGCCGGAAATCGGCTGCATCGCGGAAGTTTCCGGGCTGACTGTGCGCGAAACGATCTCGCGGCTGATGGCTGCGGGGCTGGATTCGATTCCCGGCGGCGGCGCGGAAATTCTGGACGACGAAATTCGCGCGCGCATTTCACGGCTCAAGTGCACTTCCGACGAATGGGAAGACATGCACCGCGTGGCGCACTCGCTGGGCATGAGGACCACTGCCACCATGATGTTTGGCTGCGGCGAGGAGTACCGCCACCGCGTCAATCACCTCGAACGCTTGCGCCGCATTCAGGAAGATACCGGCGGCTTCACCGCGTTCATCCCCTGGATGTTCGCGCCGGACAATACGCCGCTCGGAAAAAAAGTTCCTGAAGCCACCGCCGTCGATTACCTGAAGACGCTGGCCATCAGCCGCATGTATCTGGACAACATCGATCACATCCAATCCAGCTGGCTCACGCCCGGAATTAAAGTTTGCCAGGTGGGTTTGCAATTTGGCGCGGACGATGTGGGCAGTATTTTGATCGAGGAAAATGTGGTCTTCGCCGCCGGCGTGCGCAATCGCACAAACGAAGGCGAGCTTCGCCGCATTATCGAAGACGCAGGCTACAGGCCGGCGCAGCGCGATACGCTTTACCGTTCCTATTCATTGAAATAGCGAAAGAAGATTGTGCGCACTGTTTTTGGTGGCGCCGGCGTCCCGCCGGCGGTCTTGTGCTGCGATTCAGTCACAAAAACCACCGGCGGGACGCCGGCGCCACGAAACCCCTCGCTTCCCAACGATGCAAGTATTCGCTGCTCTAATCCATGGACAAACGAAAAGTTGATAGGGCTAGGCGGAGTTATTCGCGCGCTTAAACACCAGAATTTTTGTGGTCAAAATCTGCACAGGTTCGCCGTTTTGATTCACGGTGACGCAGCGCACTGTGACGATTCCCTGATTCGGTTTGGAACGTGAAGGCTTTATTTCAAGAATCTCGCTATCGACCCGCAGCGTATCGCCGGGCCGTGTTGGCCTGGGCCATTCCACTTGGGCGTTCACGCCGATCAGTCCGCTGGCGAAAGGCACTCCGCTCGTTACCATGAGGCGCATCGTCACGGCCGCCGTATGCCAGCCGCTGGCGGCAAGCCCGCGAAACACGGTTCGCTGCGCCGCTGCCTCGTCAAGATGGAAGGGCTGTGGATCGAATTCCTCGGCGAATGCTTTGATTCGCTTTTCATCCATGCGGTAGGTGCCGGAAGTGAATCGCTGGCCCACGCGAAGGTCTTCCAGATATAGCCTATTATTTTCCGGCGCGTCGATTTTCGCACGCGCAGGTGGCGCATCTTTTGCCGTCGGCGCGCTCCTGTATGCGGCCTTCACGCCGCTGGTGTTATCGAGCGCGGCATTGGCCAGGTCGTCCGCGTCGCGGTTTTGCTCGCGCGGCACATATTGGATGGTGAAGGTTTCCAGGCTCGCGGCCTGTTTCTTGGCGCGCTCGTGCAGCGGGCGCAAATCCGGATGCTTTACTTTGTAGATGCCTTTGATCTGATTGACGATCAATTGCGAATCGCTGAAGACGCGCAGCCGGCGGATGCCGCTGGCCGCCGCGTAATCGAGCGCCGCGATCAGCGCGTAATACTCGGCCACGTTGTTGGTGGTGCGGCCAATATATTTTCCCAGGGATTCGTGGGTCTTGCCGTCGGGACGGCGCACTATCACCCCGTAGGCAGCGGGGCCGGGATTTCCGCGCGCCGCGCCGTCGATATTCGCGGTGTACGCGCCTGCTTGCTGAGCCGAAGGAGTTTCAGGCTCTGCGAATAAATGTCCGGATGATTTGTGCGCGGTTTTGATCATCGAATCGGCACGCCACGATTAATTTTCATGGGCAGGCGTAGTGGGCGGTTCTCCGGCGGAAGCCGTGGCGGATGCGGAAGTGGCGGAGAGGCCGGGCTCAGCTCCGTAGTACAAGATCCGCGTGCAGGTCTCGCAGTGAAAAAATCCTTCATTATTTTCGCGCTGCAATTGCTGAATCACGTGCGGGCGAATGTGAACGCCGCACTGGCCGCAGCCTTCGCCTCGAATTTCGGCCAGCGCGATGCCGCCGTGTCGCTTGGCGATGCGCTCGTAGTGGTCCACCAAATCTTCCGGGACAGCTTTCATGGTCGCGGCGCGCAGGGCTTCGGCGGCGGTCAATTCTTTTTGCGCGGCGTTGTACTCGGCCTGAATGGTGTGGCGTTCCTTGGCCGCAAGCACTTCGACTTCCTTCACCTTTACTTCGGCGGCCTTCACTTGCCGATCGTACTCTTCGCCCGAAACCATGCGTTCCAGCAAACGGTCTTCGGCCTTGGCAATTTCGTCTTCGGCATTCTGGATTTCGTGCAGCAGGGCTTTGTAGGCTTCGTTGCTCTTCACTTCACCGCTCTGGCTTCTATATTTCTTGGCGCGTTCTTTCCATTGTTCGACGTCCATCTCGTAGGTCTTGCGTTCCTTCTGTCCGGTGAGCAATGCTTCCTTGGCCGCGGCCACCTGTTGCTTTGCGGCCGTAACGCGCGCTTCGACTTCCGCCAGGCGCTTGGGGAACTGCGCCAGCCGTTCGCGAATTCCAATCAGGCGGAAATCCACGGCCTGCAATTCTATGAGTGGTTTGAGGTGAGGATGCATTGACGCAGCATTTTAGCACACCTCGCGCGCCTGTCCCGGATTTGAAATAAATGCGGCCCAGCGGTTTTCTCTGGCGATTTTTCGCGTTAGACTCTTGAACCTGTTTCGTGCGGCCCCCATGCGAAGCCCGCATGAAGGACGCACGCGAAATTTCCAGGAGGACGTCAAATGCCGGATGTACATATTTTGTGGCTCGCGGGGCGCAGCGTCGACCAAAAGCGCAAAGTGGTGGAAGGCATAACCAAAGTTCTGGTGGACGAAGCGGGCGCCAAGCCCGAGTCGACCCACATTGTGTTTGTGGATATTCCGCACACTGATTTTGCTTCGGGTGGAATGCTTGTGGCGGACAAGAATAAAAAAACGTAATGGGAGTGGGATGTGGCACAGGCTGAAGCCTATGCCACAAAAAGCGCCACAAAATCCTTTAATCCAACTGATGAACTTCCATGGTCTGATCGATCGTGAATGTCGGAAAGTGCGGTGGCGTAACGCCGGCGGGATTTTCCACGGGCGGCGGCGTGTAGGTGGCAGTGATCGTAAAACCATTTGCCGAAGATTCGGCTGCGTATGTGTAGCCGTCGCGGCTGGTTCGCGAAATGTTCATGGTGCCAGAAGATGAAAGCGTGGCAAGGTCGGTGTAAGAGCCGTTCTGTGTAAAATACAATCGCTCGGCTTGCGCAAGGGACACCAAATCATTCTTCACGCCCACCAGGCTGATATTTTGCGTCACCACCTGACCCTTTTCAGGGGCGGCTTGCTTCAATGTGTACATGTAAATGCCCAGGCCGAGCCCGGCAGTAACCAGAAGACCGATTAGTCCCTTCATGGCTTTTTCCCTCAACATAAATTATACGCCGGTGCGGATTTCCTGAGCCGGAGAGCTTGGCGCTTGTGCAATTTTTGGCAACCCCTCGTCCCACTTGTGGTTTTATCCGGAATTCGTCTATAGTGCCGCTACCCGGCGCGCCAGAAGACAGCCGGAATTAATGTGGGGTGACCTCCATGATGATTCTTTCGCTGGCCCCTGGTAGTGAACGATTCGGAGTTCCATCCCAGCGCTCCGCGATCTTCCGCCTCCTCTTTATCGGATTGTTTTTTCTGGCCGGATGCTTTTTGTTCCAAATCGTTCCAGGCTCCCGCGCATATGCGGCGACTCCGCCGGGAGTCCCGGCTGCTTCCGCCCTCAACATTGTCGGAAAAGACGCGCAATTGAATGGCGTGCCGATGCTCGCGGGCGCCACACTTTTTCCGGGTGACGTCATCCGGCTGGGCGAGGCCTCCACGGCAGCGCTGCGATTCGGAGATAGTTTGCTACTCGCGGCTCCGCTCACCGAGTTGGTAGTCGAATCCGAAGGCGTAAGTTTGCGCAATGGACGCCTTCAGGTGCGCGCGGGCGGCATGGAATCCTTCGCCGTCTCTGCTCCATTTTTCCATGTGAATGTTGCCGCGTTCGGAGGAATACCAAGCTCGGCGGAGATTCGCCTGATCGGTACGCGTGCACAAGTTTCCGCCTTTGCAGGCGCAGCGGACCTGACGGCCACAGGCACTGCCGACCCCTACAGGCTGCACGCCGGCGAATCGGCTACTTTGGATGCCGGTGGTGAAGCTGCCACTCCCGGTCAAGCCGCTGCCAGCCCGGCAGCCGGCCAGGTATCTCGCCTTCTCCCACAAGTGCAGATTGACCGCGAGTCGCAGCACATCGTGGCCGCGGTTTCCGATCGCATCTTTTGGAATGACGATCTGCGCAGCGGCCCCACCGGCAGGGCCCACGTCACGCTGAAGGATGGATCGCAGTTGAACCTGGGATCGGATTCCTCCCTGCGCATCGTGCAGCACGATGCACAGGCGCAGCAAACTCAGTTGGATCTGTTAGTCGGCCGCCTGAGAGGAAAAATTACAAAATTGACGCGCCTGGGATCGAAATTCGAAATTAAGACTCCCATGGGAGTTGCCGGCCTGATCGGAACGGATTTGTCGCTTTGGGTCACGGATGATTTCGTGGAGTTGATGGTCTATGAAGGCTCGGTGCGCTTCACCACATTGGACGGCAAATCAACCATCGTGACTGCCGGCAATAAGGTTCGCATTTCCAAGGGGGGAGTTCTCGACGGACCGATCCCCACAACTTCCGCGGAAGTCCAGACTACTCAGAGCCTCACTGACATTACCGGATCCGCGAAGCAGGGTGCAGTGGTCGCTGCGACGCGCCCGACTGTGCCCATCGCAATCACTTTGGTGGGCACCGCGGTGGGAGTGGGGATAGGGGTCTGGCAGGCCACTCGTCCCACGGTGAGTACATCCATCCCGTAAATCGCCGTTCGCATGCTTTTGAAAAATTGATCGCCCCCAGGCCGCTTGACCTGCCTTTCCATTGGCTGTTACCGTCGTGCTGATCCTTCATGACGGAGCGCACCCCGCAGGAACGCATACCGGAACTGGACGGCCTTCGCGGGACGGCCATCCTACTGGTCTTGGTGGGGCACTACTTCGCCGCACCGGGCACGGGCGCGGTTCGTTTCCTCAGCGGATACTGGGTTCGCCTGGGCTGGACGGGAGTGGACCTGTTTTTCGTCCTGTCCGGATTTTTGATCGGCGGAATTCTGCTTACGGTTCGCGACTCGCCTAATTATTTCAAGACATTTTATGCGCGCAGATTTTTCCGCATCATTCCCATTTATTATGCGTGGATCGCCCTCTATGTCCTTTTATCCCTCATCGCAGGATCCTTTCTAACCGCGCGAGTAGGGTCCGTCCAGAAGATCGGCATTTTCATCCTCGCCCATTTTCTCTTCCTGCAGAACTTTAAGGATTTTCTGAATAGCACGGTATCTTTCTGGTGGCTTTCCATGACCTGGTCGCTGGCCGTGGAAGAGCAATTTTATCTTGTTGCGCCACTGCTGGTGCGCTATCTGCCAAAGCGTGTTCTGGCGCCTGGCGCTCGTTGCGGTCATGTTCGGCGCGCCGATTCTGCGGTTCGTGGTTCGCAATAGCTTTTCAGATGGGCCGTGGCTGGCCTACCGGCTGATGCCTTGCCGCGCGGATTCGCTTGCCGCGGGCGTTCTTGCGGCCTTGCTCTGGAGCAATCCAAAGTCGCGGGCGTGGATCGAGGCGCATGCATTGATCTTGTATGGCTTGTTCGCCATATTTGTTTGCGGGAGTCGCCTACCTTTGGAGATATCACTCCGACCCGTTGCTGCCGTTGACGCAAACTGCCGGGTACACCTGGCTGGCGCTTTTTTTTGCGGTCCTGCTGCTTCTGATTCTTTCGCGTCGCGCGTCGTTTCTGGCTGCACTGATGAGGTTCGGAATTCTGCGCGATATTGGCGGCGTTTCGTACTGCATTTACATCATCCACACGGCGGTATTCCTGTTCTGCCACCAGCTTCTGCTGCACGCGCTTCCGGTCGTCACCGATGCCAAGGCCGCGGGAGTTACGTTCCTGGCGGCTTTCGTCACCTACGGCATTTCCAAATTGTCCTGGAAATATTTTGAGCAGCCCATGGTTCGGCGCGGCCACGCCTTCCAATACTGATTTTTTGAGCCTCCCGACACTTGCGGTGTGCCGGAAGCGAACTGCGCTATTGCAATCGTGCGCACAACATTCTTCAGGTAAGGGTGGAACTGTGGGTCCGTTCACGGTAAAGTAACGCGGAATGTGCGGAATCTGTGGTGTCATAGGAATTCAACGATCCGATCTGGCCGAAGAAATTACCCGGCGCATGATGGGAGCGATAACGCATCGAGGCCCGGATGAAGATGGGCTGTTGGTGGCTCCGTCGGCGTCTCTCGGGATGCGCCGCCTCAGCATTATTGACCTGCCTGGTGGACACCAGCCTGTATTCAATGAAGCCGGCAATGTCGCCGTTGTCTACAACGGTGAAATTTACAACTTCCAGCAATTGCGAAAGACGCTGGAAGGGCGCGGCCATACATTCCGGACTCACTCGGATACGGAAGTCATCGTGCACGCCTACGAGGAGTGGGGCGAACAATGTTTGCGCGAACTTCGCGGCATGTTTGCCATAGCCATTTGGGATGCGCGCACTTCAGGCGCGTCGGGCGAAGCGGCGCGGCATGCGCGAATATTTCTTGCCCGTGACCGTCTGGGAATCAAGCCCCTGTATTACGCGGTTGCGGATGGCGCATTCCTGTTTTCCTCTGAAGTGCGTTCGCTGCTGGCCAGCGGAAAAATTCAGCCGCGAGTGTCGCCGGATTCACTGGAGGCTTTTCTCACGTTTGGCTCGGTCATCGAGCCTTGCACTTTGGTGGAGGGCATTTATTCGATTCCTCCCGGCCATTGCATTTCTTTTTCCGCAGATGCTCCGCCGTTGAAGCCATCGCCAAAGCCATACTGGGTTTATTCCGACGCAGTGCTTGAAAAAGATGGGCCGAGGCCGAAAAATTTTCTGGAAGCAGCAAAGGCGTTGCGCCCGTTGCTTGAGGAAACCGTTCGCGACCACATGATGGCGGATGTTCCCCTGGGCGTATTTCTATCCAGCGGCTTGGACTCCACCAGCCTTGTTGCGCTGGCCAGCCGTTTCCAGAGCGATCTGCACACATTTACGGTGGTATTTCCCGAGCAGCGATACAGCGAAGCCACCGTTTCACGCGAAACGGCCAAACGATTCAAGACACGGCATCAGGAAATTCTTCTATCACCGGACATCCTGGTGTCTCAACTGGAAGATGCGGTCAAGTCCCTGGACCAGCCCACTATGGATGGGTTGAATTCCTACTTCGTCTCACGCGCCGCGCGCCAGGGGGGATTGAAAGTCGCCCTTTCGGGACTTGGCAGCGATGAGATTTTCGGCGGGTACTCCACATTTGAGTCGACACCTCGTGCAGCGTTTGTGGCCGGGCTCGGCAAATGGATTCCCGGCCCGTTCCGCCGCATGACTGCTGGAGCGGCGGTCAGGATCGCTTCGGGCGACGCGGTCCGCAAGGCTGCCGCAGCCTGGCGCTCTCCCATGGATTTTCCGCATGCCTATTATTTCACGCGGCTGCTGTTCACTCCTTCGCGCGTGCGCCGCCTGCTGGCTCCTTATTTCGATTCTAATGAGTACTCTGCCAATCGGGAACGTCCGTGGCGCGCGCGCATGCGGGAGACCGCGCGGCAGGCAGCGAAGCTCGATTCCTTTACCTCCGTTTCCTGTTTCGAGTTGCAGTCGTATATGGTGAATACACTTCTGCGCGACACCGATTCCGCCAGCATGGCCAATTCACTCGAGGTGCGCGTGCCGTTTCTTGATCATCGACTGGTGGAGTTCGTAGGCAGGCTGCCCAAGAACGCAAAGTATGTGAAAGATGTTCCCAAAGCTTTGCTGGTGGAGGCGCTTTCCGATTTGCTGCCCGACGAAGTGGTTGGCCAATCGAAGCGAACTTTCACTCTGCCGTGGGATGTTTGGCTGAGAGGAACGCTTGGCGTGCGCTTGTCACAGGATCTTGCCAATCTCACGCCGCAATTGCGGAAATACTTGAATCCGCGCGCTGTGCGGGGCGCGTGGCAAAATTTTGTGATCGGCCAGACCAATTGGTCCCGCCCCTGGAGCTTGTACGTGCTCAATGAATGGATTCGCCATCACGTTACGGATGCGGCCGGCGATTCGGCATCGACTGCAGAAGCGGTTCGCACCGCAGCGGCTTCCGCGACTGCCTCGAACCAGCGGTCTTAAACGTAAAGAGACTTGAAGGAAGGCTAAACCACTCCGGATGTATATCCTTGGAATTAACGCATACCACGGCAACGCCTCCGCGGCCATCATTGCGGATGGACGACTGATCGCCGCTGTTGAGGAAGAACGATTCAACCGTGTGAAGTACGCAGCGGGTTTTCCGGCGGCGGCAATTCGCTACTGCCTGGACACCGCCGGCATCACGCTGCGCGAGGTGGACCACATTTCGATCCCGCGCAATCCCTGGGCGCGCCTTGGGACAAAACTCCTGTACGCGCTTAGAATGCCGAGCTTTGCCCGCGAGAGAGCCAAGGTGATGACTCAGTTCGTGGGAATTCCCGAAGCGCTTGCCAAAGCGTTCGACGTTTCGCCGGATTCCATTCGAGCCAAGTTTCACCGCGTCGAGCATCATCAGGCGCATCTGGCCAGCACTTTTTTTGTTTCACCCTTCGATCAGGCTGCGCTGCTTTCCGCCGATGGACTGGGCGATTTCGCCAGCACCATGTGGGGAAGCGGGCGCGGGAATCACATGCAGATCGACGGGGCCATCGCGTTTCCCCATTCGCTCGGGCTGTATTACACGGCCGTTTCGCAATACCTGGGATTCCGCAAATTCGGCGACGAATACAAAGTCATGGGCCTGGCGGCGTACGGCGAGCCTGCCTATATGGACGAGTTTCGCCGCATTGTCCTTAGCACGCACGGCGTCGGCTTTCGATTGGGCCTGCAATATTTCAAGCACCACCGCACTGGCCCTGAAATGACCTGGAGCGATGCCGATAAGACGCCCGAGCTGGGCGCAATGTATTCGGACTATGTAGCCGAGCGGCTGGGACCTTCGCGCGATCCCGCGGCTCCGGTCGAAAAAGTGCATCGCGATGGCGCGGCCAGTCTGCAAGCGCGGCTGGAAGAAGTTTTATTTGAAATGCTTCGCGGGCTGCATGCCCGGACCAAACAAAAAGCGGTTTGCCTCGCGGGTGGCGTGGCGTTTAATTGCGTCGCCAACGGAAAAATTTTCGATGAATACGCCTTTTGAAAAAGTTTACTTGCAACCCGCCTCCGGTGACGCAGGTCTGGCCATCGGCGCGGCCTATTTCGTTCATCACCAGATTCTCGGTCAGCCGCGTTCATTCGTGATGGAAAACGCCTACTGGGGGCCCGGCTACTCGCCCGAGCAGGTGCGCGCGGCGAGTGCAAATCCAGCCGCCTGCAAGACGAGGGCATGGAGATTTCCGAGCTTCACGAAGAAGTGGTCGCCAAGGAAGCGGCCAAGGAAATTGCCGCGGAAAAATTCTCGGCTGGTTTCAGGGGCGGGCCGAGTGGGGGCCGCGCGCGCTGGGAAATCGCAGCATCGTTGCCGATCCGCGCCGCGCCGGATATGAAAGATATTCTGAACGCCAGAATCAAGCACCGCGAAATGTTCCGGCCGTTTGCACCGTCGATTCTCGCGGAGAGCCACGGGAGAATATTTCGAGAAGTCCTATCCGTCTCCCTTCATGACGCAGGCCTATTCCGTGCGGCCCGAGAAGCGCGACGCGATTCCCGCGCCCACGCACGTGGATGGCACGGGGCGCCTGCAGACGGTGACGCAGGAGGCCAACCCGCGCTACTGGCGGCTCATCCGCGAGTTCGGCAATCTTACCGGCGTGCCCGTGGTGCTGAATACTTCGTTCAATGACAATGAACCGATCGTCTGCCGGCCCGAGGAAGCCATCGATTGTTTTCTGCGCACGAAGATGGACGTGCTCGTCCTTGGCGACATTCTGGTTCGCAAGCCCTGAAAGCGCGCTGCAGAGGGCCGCGCGGGACTGGCTCGAGTTGACGATTTGCCGTAATTGCGATTTTGAATTCTTTGCTCGCTGCTCTTTCATTGCTCGCTACGGACGAGCCTGTGCACATTCTTCTGCTGAACGAATATTTTCCGCCGGACACCAGCGCCACGGCCAAATGCGCCGCGCAGGTGGTGGATGCCCTCGCCGGAGAAGCATCGCGTAACCGTGCTTGCCGGCCGGCCCAGCTACGATCCCACCGAACACCATCCGCCGTATTTCTTGCGGCGTGAAGTTCGCGGCAATCTTGCCGTCGAGCGCGTCGGCTCCACCGCGTTTCCGCGATTTCAGATGCGCCGCCGCGTTTCGAATTATCTGACCTATCTTTCGCTGGCGGTTCCCCGGGCTCTCACGATTCCTTCGGACGTGGTTCTGGCCATGACCGATCCGCCCATCGAAGGCATTGCCGGCGCAATGGTTGCGCACCTGTCGGGCCGTCCGTTTGTGTACAACATTCGCGACATGTATCCGGACATGGCCGTCGGCGGCTCGATTGTTCGTCCGGGAAGCTTCACCGCGCGCTGGGAAGCCATGCATCGCTGGGCGTTGCGACAGGCGGCGCGCGTCATCGTGCTGGGCGAGGACATGCGCGACCGCATCGTCGGCCAAGGGCGTCGATCCGGCCCGCGTGGTGATCTCGCGCGATGGAATCGTAATTCCCGGAGACCGTTGCCGTCGCCGGACAATTCCGTGGCGCGCGAGATTCGCGGCGACTTCCGTTTCGCATTGGTACACGCCGGGAATCTGGGTTTCTACGGCGCCTGGCAAACGCTGATTTCGGCAGTTCGAATGCTTGGAAAATGAAGGCGTGGGCCTCGTCTTTGTCGGCGAGGGCGCGATGAAGCCGCAAGTCGAAGCGATGGCCGCGGGATGCCGCGCCGTGCGCTTTCTGCCGTTCCGTCCGGCCAGTGAGGTGCCGCAGGTGCTCTCTTCCGGTGATATGCACGTGGTCACGGTTAAACGTGGCCTCGAGGGCGTCGTAGTGCCCAGCAAGCTGTATCCTACGCTCGCTGCCGGACGTCCGGTGCTCGGCGTTGCGCCGGAAGAATGCGATGTGGTGCGCATCATTCGAGCAAGCGGGCTGCGGCATGGCCGCCAATCCGGACGATCCGGCGAGCGTTGTGGAGGCCATTCGAGGGGTGTTGCACGACACGGAACAAATTGCGAGACATGGGCGCGCGCGCGGGAGATCGCATTTTCTTATGATAGAGTGAAACAGTTAAAAATATTCCGCGAGACGCTTGAAGAAGTGGTTCGCTGAACTTGCTCGCTGAACAGGCTGCGGAGAATTTAACCTAGTCAGGGCGAAGCATCTTATTTTGGAATCAGCACCTTACTTTGTCATTCCGAGCGGAGCGAGGAATCTCTCCGAGGTTTGACTCATAGAAAAGAAAGAGAGATTCCTCGCTCCGCTCGGAATGACAAAAGAGTTGGGGACTTTTTCATCAGCCCGGTGAATTTAGTGCATTCATGAATACGAGCCTGATCGCATTTGCCGTCGGATTGATCGCCTCCATGGGGTTTACCGTTCCCGTGCGGCAACTGGCGTTGCGCGTCGGCATGGTGGATCATCCTGGCCCGCGCAAAGTGCACGTGCAGCCCATGCCGCTCTCGGGCGGCCTGGCGATTTATTTAGGCGTGCTGATGGCGCTCCTGGTGACCTTGCGCGGTCCGCGTTGATCGAGGTAATGGGAATTTACGCGGGCGCCACGCTGGTGGCCGTGGTCGGCATTCTCGACGATCGCGGCCTGCTGCATCATCAGATCAAGCTGTTCGGAGCCATGCCCGCAGCGGCGGTTATCCTGCTTGTTTCAGGCATCCGCGCGCAGGTTTTCAGTCTTACATTGGCCGGGCGGTCTGGCGTGGCTTGATACGGCGCTGACGATTATGTGGGTGGTCGGCATCACCGCATCGTTCAGCATCCTGGATCACATGGATGGGCTGTGCGCCGGCGTTGCCGCAATTGCGTCGTTGTTCTTCGCTATCTTCGCTCTGCAAAGCGGCCAGCTGCTGGTCAGCACCATGGCGGCGGCGGTGATGGGAGCTGCCGCCGGTTTCCTGCGCTGGAATTTCAAGCCCGCGAAAATTTTCATGGGCGATGGCGGCGCCATGTTCCTGGGCTTCCTGATGGCGACGTTCGCCCTGAAGCTGCGACCGGTTATAGCCGCGGGCGAAAACGCGGCGTGGCTGGTCCCAGTCCTGATTCTCGGCGCCACGATTTTCGATACTACGCTCATTTCCATTTCACGCTCGCGCCGCGGTTTTTTCCCTTTACCACGCCCGGCAAGGATCACACGGCGCATCGCCTCTCGAATCTCTTCAACAGCCAGCGTACGGCAGTCCTGATGATGTACGCTGCTCGGAACGCATTTTTGGACTGCTGGCCTTGCTCATCAGCCGCCTGTCCATGGGGCCCGCGTATGCGGTGGCCGCGCTCACAGCCGTGGCCGTGCTGGGCGCAGTCGCCTTGCTCGAACGCGCGCCGTACGAACGTCAAACTCGCAAAGACAAAGAAGCCCACTAGCCCGTTTTTGGCTTGTCCTAATTTGAAAAAGATGTAGGGCAAAGTTTCGTAGGAGGTCGGGACTTTAGAGTCTGTGTGACACCGCCAAGTCTTCGTAGGGCACGGCTTCAGCCGTGCCGTTACGGCTATAAAATTAACTCGGCTTCAGCCGCTGGCCGCTCGGGCTTGAATTGTCACTGACTCTACAGAGTTGTGCGTGAATTCAAAATCGATGTGTTTACGTAGGGCCCGAATGAGGAGCTGGATTGACAACTATATGCACAAGAGCCAGCGGCTGAAGCCGGCGTGAATCCGCACATCTAACGGCACGGCTGAAGCCGTGCCCTACAAAGATTCGCTGGTGCTACACAGGTTCCGAAGGTGACCGCATAGGGACCTGATACCGAGTCCTCACACAAACTCTTCAGTCCTTACGAAACGTATCGCACACCATGGCGTTTTAACCCCTGAAGCTTCAGAGGCTAAAGACCGAGACAAATTGCAATTTCCATGGCCGAGTTGAAACTCGGCCCTCCTAAAGGCAAAACATTTCGAATTAGGGCAGCACCGCTTTTTGGGGAACCAGGCGGTAAGCGCTTTCCGCGTAATTTGGAACTTCATTTTTTCTTTGCAGGCCGCTTCGCTGGGACGGGGGCGTTCGGATCCACGTGCGTGCTTTGAATAAGCTGCAGCGCTTCTTCACGAGTGTGCCCCGGCGGTGCCAAAATCAAATCCGTTTTCGATAGAGCTTGCCAGAGCAGATGGTTTTGGAATGCAATGGTTCCGCCGCCGCGCTTTCTCTGCGAGATCATCCGGTTGATATCGCCGACACAGACCCAGTCGGAATGCAGCGTGATGCCCCATTTGGCGTGATCATGAGTCTCGGGCCACGCCCAATGCGCTGCCGAGCGGACCCAGATTGATGTACTTGATGTCGAACGTTTTGTGGATGCCGTCGCTGTCCGCGATCGGTGGAATCGGCCCGCGGATCCATGTCTCCACATCCATATCCGTCGTTCAAGCGTCGGGCCCACCAAGTCGTTCCAGAAGTCCTTATTCCACTCTTTATTCTTGGCGATCACCTTGAAGGGCAAGCCCCCCTTGGACTTGCAAATGATCGACGTTGTGACTCGGCGGCGGATTGGGCGTTCAGAGGCTGCGCCAGCGGGAAGAGCGGATCGGTCTTCGGCAGATTCGCCGTTCGCGGAAGGTAACCTGGGGCTCCTGATGATTCGCCATTTGCGCGGCGATCTTGCCGGCGGTGGCCAGGTCGAGCGAGATGCACAGGTAGGTTTGTCCGTACTTGGGAGTTGGCATCGCTCGGTCGCGCCGGGATCGGCGAACTTTGGCCACGAGTGAAGCAGCCAGTATGCGGTCTTCGACGCCGTGTCGAACGCGATCACGCCCTTGGTGTGCCCCTTATTGCCGTCGTCCGGTGCTGGGTGCGCGGCGGGCATCTCGTCGTTGTAGAGAATCCAACCGGTCGTGGGCGCGGGCTTATAAGGCGACGTCAACGTCTCGTGCAGCGCGCCTTTGCCTTGATCGAGCCGGTTGGGCGAGGGCTTCACCGCGCCGACCTGCGGGTCGTAGTACACGTACTCGTAGCCGGTGGTGCTCGCGCTGTTGGCGCCCTTCGCCAGGTGCGGAACCTTGTAGATGAACCACCAGTCCACCGCTTTGCCCTTCTCACCGAGCGCTGAAATTGTCATAGTACGCTCCTCTTAAATACTGGAATGGCTTTTACCCTTTCGCTCTAATTACTGAATAAAATAAACCCAGTAACTATTTTTGGCACATTTTTTTTGCGGAGCTGGCGATAAGGCTTCAGAATCTCTTACGGGCACCACACCCTTGCGGTACTTGCAAGGGTGTGGATTTTCGGCCCGTCGTCAAAGGTCCTCGCTTATAAGTCGGCATCCTGTAGAGACACCGTTTTGCCATTGGCTTGGGCGCGCGTGGCTGCCAGCGCGATGCGCAGCGAGCCCATGGCGTCGTCAATCGTGATGGGCGGCTGGCGATCGTCGCGCAGATTGTCGACGAAGTTTTGCAACTGCGTGGGGTAGGCG
>CAWGSV010000003.1:0-408458 GCA_963825365.1 uncultured Acidobacteriota bacterium
CTACGACGATTCTAATCCGTGCGAAACCGGCTTTTTGCCGCCCACGCCGTGGTCGGAATCGGCAGGGATGCCGGCTGCGGCTCAATTCCCAGGGTTTACCCAGCCGATTGAAGCTCACGGATTAGCGCCTGTGGACTGGGGGACAGTCGTGTATGACGCGAACCAGGGCGTGTGCTGGCTGGCCGACGCCAACCTGGCCGGCAATCCGGAGATTCGAGCGAAATTGGGGCTTCCTCCAGTCAACCCAATCACGGGTGACGGAGTCAATCCGGACGGCACCATGGACTACGCGACGGCCGTGGCCTTCGTTAAAGCATTGAATGCTTACAATAATGGCCAGGGATTCATGGGGCACAACAACTGGCAGCTTCCGACGAACCCCGCCGTAGACGCGACGTGTTCCTCCTTCAATAATGATAATTTCGGCGTCTTATGCACTGGCGGCGCGCTCGGCAACCTCTATAATGTCGGCCTGGCGGAAACCTATCCTGCCGGCGTTGTGCCTCATTTCTTCGACGTCGTGTGGCCATTTTTTAATCTTCAGCCCGGCCTGTATTGGGCCGCCGATTCGAATAGCGGCGGACAACAAACGTTTTCGTTCAACACAGGAATCGGCGGATCGAACACCACCAAATACAACCTGCTGCACGTGCTGCCGATGACCAGAACCGCGCTGGGACCCACGCCGGTGGGTACTGGGGTTCTGCCGTATCGAAGCGGGCCCGCCGCGGGCAAGGCCGTGTACGACACCGTTACTGGCCTTTCATGGACTTTGAACGCGAATTTGCTGGCCTTGGATAACTTCGGCGTCACGCAGACCACGGCGATCCCCCCGGACATGGGGCCGAACCCGACGAATGGCAAAACTCTGACGGTGCCCTTGGTTGACACGGATGGAGATGTACTTTTGACTGCTAATGTCCCTGTGAAGACCTGCATCAAGGGCGGTTCCACAAGCGGTGTTACAACCGAATGGATCCTGGCCATGAATCAAGGGGAATATGCCGGCACAAAAAATTGGGAGTTGCCGTGCATTTCCGATTTGAAAAATCTTTACAGCGACATGCAGATCGCGGCGGGCGACACAAGGCTGGAGACTCCGTTTCCCATCGGCCCTTTCTGGCGTCTGCAACCCGGCTTCTATTGGGCCTGTTCGAGGGCTGTAAACACGGGCAGCGGCGGTCCTTGCGACTATACACAAGACGCCGCGGGTGGTTTGTATTGGAGCTTTAATTTCGAAGATGGATTCGAGGGGACTGACCTGCCCGGTAAGCAGTTCTACGTCATGGTTTATTATCCAGCTCCCGCATCCACGCCTTCACATTGATCGGCTCGACGGAAGCCCGTCAGATGAGAGCGCTAAGAAAAGCGACTCTAATGCAAAGAAAGCGGGCCCGGAGCAATCCGGGCCCGTGTGAGTTGTTGAGAGGGAAATCTCGTTCAGCCGACTACCAGGTCGTTTTCCACGGAAAAAACTCCGGGAACGGTGTTGGCCATGAGTCCAGCGATGTTTTTGTCCATCTGATTCATCACCACGCCTTCAAGAGTGACGTGGCCATTCTTCACGATGATGTGCACCTGCGGGATTGCGCCCATGGTGTATCGGCCCAGGTCAGCATGTGAAAAAATTGTGCGAAATTCGGCGCGGCGAATTTGATCGTCGAAGCGTGAGAGTGGCAATATCTCAATGTTGTTCACCACATTGGTTACGCCTGGAATCGATTTTACGAATCTTGCTGCGTCGTCTTTGGTGACGGCATGTTCGCTGGTCACTTGTCCGCTCAAAGTCACTTCACTGCCGTTCACTTGATATTCCAGGTGGTCAAATGCGCCGTACCAGGGAAGCATGACCAACTGGTGATGCACTTGGTCGCTCAGTGTCATCACCTTGGCATTGGACGAAGCTCCCGCGTTTGCCCCCGATGCGCTTAGAGTGATGCTCATCGCTCCAGCCAGCGCACCTGCCAATATAAATTTTAGTAGACTTGTTCGACTTGCCATAGAAACACCTCCATCAGCGGTCCGTTCGGGCCGGTTTTTAATTTACCTTCCAGTTATTTAGATGCGGGATGCCTGCAAAAAGCAGTCTGGGCACAAGCCGCCGTTAACGTAAGCAGTCATTGGGCTTCCGTCTGGTAGGATGAAAAAGACTCGGGTGCGCTTGCAAACAGCCAACAGGGAAGAGGAAATGGGAAAGAAGTCCATATGGACGATTGCGCACCGCGGCGCTTCCGGGCACGCGCCCGAAAATACCATTGCGGCGTTTCGCCGCGCCGTGGAGCTGGGCGCACGCTTCATTGAAACCGATCTGCAACTGACGCGTGATGCGCGAGTGATCGCCATCCACGACCTCACCCTGGACCGCACCACTAACGGAACAGGGCAGACGCATCTGCTGCCGCTCGAGCAAATCCGCACTCTCGATGCGGGCACGTGGTTCGGCGATGGCGCAGCAAAGCCTTTCGCCGGGGAACGTGTGCCCATGCTCGAGGAAATTCTGGATTTCGCCAAAGAGCACGACGTTATCTTCTATTTAGAAATCAAGCCCGGCCCGACCTGGGGCATCGAACACGTTGTGGTCGCAACTTTGCGCGACTACGGCGCGTCCGCTCGGGTGGTCATTCTTTCGTTCGATCCCTCCACGCTCGATTCCGTTCATCGGCTCGATCCCACCATGATGACAGGATTGTTGTGCGAGAACGCAATTGGAGATCTGGTTGAGGGCACCGTGCGCGCAGGTGCACGGCAGCTTGTGGCGCGCGGCGATCTGATCAACACCGCGGTAATCGACAAGGCGCACCGCGCAGGCTTGCAGGTTGTGGCATGGACCATCAACGAAGAGGAACAGATGCGCCAACTAATCGCCACAGGCGTTGACGGAATCATTACGGATTATCCGGACCGCCTCCTCACAATCTTGCGCGATCAATCTGAGTAAGCCCAATTCGTTTCTCCGCCTTTCTCCTCTTTTCTCTATGTCCTCTGTGTTAATGCTTTTCCGCAGGCCGTGCAAAACCTTCAACACAGAGGACATAGAGAAAAGAGGAGAAAGGCGGAGAGCCGGTTCTTCGTGTGTCAGCAGGCTAGCTGGAATAGGGCTATAAATTGAGCGATTGTGAGCTGTTCCGCGCGCGCATCTGAGGTCAGGCCAACTTGCTTCAGAACATCCTCTGTCCGTGTTCCCAGCCGCCCGCGCAGATTGTTCCGCAATGTTTTCCTTTTTTGCGCGAAACATTCCTTCACGAAATCGAGAAACGCGTTTTCATCCACGCCCGGATGATTCACACGCTGGCCCGGCATGTGGAAGCTTAGCAGCGCGGAATCCACCTTTGGCGGAGGACTGAAGGCCTCAGGCGGAATCTGAAACACGATTTCCGGCTGGCCAAACCATTGTGAAACTACGGAGAGATACCCATAATCGCGCCGCCCCGGCTGAGCCACAATTCTCACCGCGACCTCATATTGAATCACGATGTGGATCGCCGCGATCCGCTCAGCGTGCTCGAACAGGCGGTGCAAAATGGGCGAAGTAATGTAATAAGGTAAATTTCCGTAAACGGAAAAACGATCGCCGCCGGTGAGCTTCGCAAAATCGACGGCCAGCACATCGCTTTGGACGACTTCCACATTTTTGTAACGGCCGGTGATTGCGCAGACGCCTGACAAGCGCCAGGTCAAGCTCGATGGCGAAAAGTTTGCCGGCACGTTCCGCGAGGCGCGCAGTCATTTCTCCATGCCCCGCGCCAATCTCTACCCACACTCCATCGTCAATGCGAATTTCTCCTCGATGCGCTCTTGCCAATCGCATCGGAAAGGAAATGTTGACCAAGTTTCTCAGGTGACATGGAGGGAAGTGTAGCAAGTGTCGCGCGGGAATTCACAGCTCAAAGCGGAGTCTTGTAGCGCCGGGTCTCGCCGACAATCTTTCACCAGGACACACGTACAAAAAGTGCCGGCGGGACGCCGGCGCTACAAAACCAATCGGCGGTCCACTTTCCTTCTTGTTTTTACGAGCCCGCCGCGTGGCCCATGGCCGCGTCATGCGCTTGCGCATTTCCTCGGGCGAGACGTCTTCCACATGCGTGCAACGGACCACATGTGTCCGAACGGATCGAGCAAGGAGCCGGAGCGGTCGCCGTAACACTGGTCTTCGATCGGGCGAAGTGGCTTGGCGCCGTGCTCGACCGCTGTCTTGATCACCGCGTCGACGTCTTCAACGTACACGTGCAGGCCGACGGAATATCCGCCCACCGTTTGCGGACTCATCACACCCGTCTGCGGATTCTCGTCGGCCAGCATCACGATGGAATCGCCGGTTTCATTCCCGCGTACATGATCTTGCCGTTCGGTCCCGCCATGCGCACGATTTCCGTTGCTCCGGAAACGTTTTTGTAAAATTCCATCGCGATCGCCGCGCATCTTACAAAAAGGTCGGGAGTCACGTTGTGAAATCCGTCGGGAATTGCTTTTACGCTGCCCATGATTTCACCTCGCTAGGATGGGAATGAGCAGGAAACACACGCCCTGATTCTACATCGGAAGTCCAGTGGCGCGGGCTTTAGCCTGTGGGGGTTAGTGCAAGCCAGGCCTAAATTCCACAGGCTGAAGCCTGGGCTACTAAACGCGTCCCTCCAGCGTTCTTGACGGCGGCGGACCCTTTCAGTAGGTTGGAATCCGCGAATGGGACATGAAAATACTCTTTGTCGCATCGGAAGGGCTTCCATTTTCAAAGACCGGCGGCCTCGCGGACGTGATCGAAGCGCTGCCCAAGGCGCTGGTGGCGCTGGGGCATGAAGTGACCGTTCTGCTTCCGCGCTACCGCAAAACCACTACGGTCGCCGTTGCAGTGCCAAGTCTTACCGTGCCCATGGGCGAGCCGTTGCGTTTTCCCGCGATTGTCGAGGGCGGAACGCTGCACGGAGTGTATTTCTACTTCGTGGACGATCCGGAATATTTCGATCGCGAGCAATTGTATGGCGTGGCGGGAAAAGATTATCCGGACAACGCGGAACGTTTCGCGGAGTTTTGCGGCGCGGCCATCGAGTTCTGCAAGCACGTCTGGATGCCCGACGTGATTCATTGCCACGACTGGCAGGCGGGCCTGGTGCCGGTTCTGCTGCGCACGCGCTATGCGAAAGATAGCGCGGTGCAGGCGTTGCCTGTGGTCTTCACCATTCACAATATGGGCTATCACGGCGCATTTCCGCGAGACACCATGAAAAAAATCGGCCTGCCGGATAGCCTGTTCAGCATTGACGCCATGGAATTTTACGGGCGCGTCAATTTTCTGAAGGGCGCGCTGATCTTTTCCGACTATCTCACGACGGTCAGCCCGAAATATGCCGAGGAAATACAGACTGCGGAGTACGGCACGGACTTGATGGCGTGGTGCGCAATCGCGCCGACCGCCTGACGGGAATTCTGAACGGTGTGGACTACGCGGTGTGGAGTCCGGAGCGCGACAAAATCATCGCCTCGCGCTATTCGCCCAAAGATTTGTCTGGCAAACTTGCATGCAAGAAGGATCTTCTGCAAGTTTTCGGTCTGCCGCCGGAACCGTGAACAAGCCGCTGATCGGAATTGTTTCGCGGTTTGCCGGTCAAAAAGGATTCGACCTGATTGAGCAGATTGCGCCCGATCTGCTGGCCGAAGATTTGACAATCACCGCTCTCGGCGCAGGCGAACCGAGGTACGAAAAATTGCTGCGCGACCTGGCCAAGACGTATCCCGCAGAAATTCAGCGTGAAAGTGGCCTATGACAACATCCTCGCGCACAAGGTCGAGGCCGGCGCGGATATTTTCCTGATGCCCTCGCGCTACGAGCCTTGCGGCTTGAATCAAATTTACAGTTTGAAGTACGGTACCGTTCCCGTGGTTCGGGCCACCGGCGGGCTGGACGACACCATCGATGCGTTCGATCCGGCAACAGGCCGCGGCACGGGATTCAAGTTTCAGGCGTATGATGGTTCTGCGCTGCTCGGATGCGATTCGCCAGGCGCTTGTCCATTTATCGCGAACGAACCGGCGGTTTGGCGGCGCATCCAGATTGAACGGCATGGCCAAGGATTTCTCGTGGCAAGCCTCCGCGAAGGAGTATGCAAGGCTGTACGAGGTGGCCTGGAAATCCAGAAACCGAAAGGACTGCAACTTCATCTAATAATCCGGGGCAAAATCGGCTAAAATGTCGCCGGCAGTTCCCATAGGAAAGGGTTCTCATGGCAGATAATGTAAACAGCGTAACGGACAGCACGTTTCAGGCGGAAGTCATCGAGGCGAGCAAGACTCAGCCCGTGATGGTCGATTTCTGGGCGGAGTGGTGCAGGCCGTGCCTGATGCTGGCGCCGACCGTGGCGGAGGTCGCTACCGCGTACGCGGGAAAGATTAAAGTTGTGAAATTGAACGTGGACGAAAATACGAATTCCGCCGGGCAGTTCAACATTCGCGGCATCCCGACCTTGCTGATTTTCAAGGGCGGACAGGTCGCCGAGCAGGTGGTCGGCGCGGTCCCTCGCGACCAGATCGAAAAAGCGGTTCAGCGCCACATCGTGTAAGCCACATCATGCCAGATCGAAATATGCGCCGGGACGCAGCAATCGTCCCGGCGCACCTGTCATTGGGCGCAAAGCGACATCCTGACTCGCTACCACGACGAGGAGTGGGGTGTGCCCGTGCATGACGATCGGCCGCCTATTCGAATTCCTGATTCTGGAAGGCGCGCAGGCGGGCTTGAGCTGGGAAACGGTCCTGCGCAAGCGCGAGCGCTACCGCGAAGTCTTCGACGGCTTTGACGCCACGAAAATTGCTAGGTACGACGCCGCGAAAGTGCGCGCTCTGCTTGCCGATCCCGGCATCATTCGAAATCGCCTGAAAATTTCCTCCACTATTTCCAACGCACAGGCGTTTCTCGAAACGCAACGCGAATTCGGCAGCTTCGACGCTTACATCTGGCAATTTACCGGCGGGAAAACCCTTCGGCATGTGCGACGCGTCCCCAAAGATGTGCCTGCACAGACCGCGGAATCCGACGCCATGAGCAAGGATTTGAAAAAGCGTGGCTTCCGCTTCGTCGGCTCAACCATTTGCTACGCATTCATGCAAGCCACAGGCATGGTGAACGATCACCTGCGCACTTGTTTCCGCTGGGAAGAAATTCGCTGAAATTGTAGCGCGGGCCTCACAGGCTGCGGAAAAACTCGCACAATGTCATTCCGACGGGCGGGGTTTGCCCGAGGAATCTGCTGTTTCTTGGAAGCCGAGAAGAAAGGCAGATCCCTCGCTTCGCTCGGGATTACAAAAAGTACTTTTTCGGCAGCCTGTTCAGCCTGCCGGGGGTAGTCCTAGCATGGACCAAACCCCGCAGGCTGAAGCCCGCGCCACGTAACCCTGCATTATTTTGCCAGCAGGCGCAGCGTGCTCGGAGGGTAGAGGGCCAGCAATCTTCCTTGAGTCGGCGCGATGCGCTCCAATTCCAAAAGCGCGATGCCCGCTTTCTTGAGTTCCGTGATTTTCGCGCTGGTGTGCAGGACATGGCCGATCACCAGATGCAAGTGCGGTTCGTGGCCGAAGCAAAGTACAACCTTGGCTTTCATCGATTGCAGTTCGCGCAAAAGTTCGGACGGTGAGCTGGTGCCCTTTAAGGCGTCCGTGCGAATTATTTTCTTTGCCGGGTAGCCGATAGTTTCGCAAAAGATTTCCGCGGTTTGTGCGGCCCGCAGCCAGGGGCTGGTCAGCACGGCATTTGGTTTCACGTCCAGCGCGCGCAAGCCAAGCGCCGCCGCATGCGAGCGCTTCATTCCCTTGGGAGTGAGCGGACGCTCGGTGTCCGGCGGACAATTGGGATCTTCGCGGTCCACGGCGATGCCGTGGCGAATCAAATAGAGATACATCATTAAGCGACCCTCTTTTTCTCGACCACCAGGACTCGCTGAAACGTCAGGTTCAATTTCAATTCCCGTTCCAGAAGCCGGGCTTTCTTCTTCGATGCCGATCAGATTCAGCCGCGAACCGTTGCGCATTTCCACATGAATGCGCACGTCGCGCGGTCCGCCCTCGACGTTAATTTTGGATATCGCCTGCCTGTGATCGCTTTCAAGGCGTTTCGGCCAGGCGCAACATTCCGGCCAGCATGCGCGCAATCCTTCTTTGTTCCCGATTGAGCGTGGCGAACACAGGGTGCGCCACGCTGGGCTCGGATTTCTTGTTGTGATAGCGCACCAGGCAGGCGGTCATGTTTTTCTGCCCAGCCGTCCAGCCCCGGAATTTTCGCGTTGTGAATCAGATATTCGCCGTGGCGGTGATGGCTCTTGCGATTGATGAGCACGCCGCAATCGTGAAGCATGGCGGCCGATGCCAAGAATGGCCCGCGACTTCAAAATCAAGATGATGGTACGGCCAGAATTGGTCAAAGAGCTGCAGAGCCAGCAGCCGCACCTGCTCCGCGTGCTTCAAATCACAGCGCACATGGCCGGCATAGGATATCGGCGCCGGCAATCATCGACCTGCGCAGCGGTTGCGCTGCTCGTCGCTCAGGCTTTGGAGATTCCATCTGCGCGGCGGCAGTTCGTACAGCAGGCCTTCGCGCACGCCCACTCGCGGCGTGATCATCTGGCGCAGCGCGCAACCACCTTGCCACGGTCACCAGGACGATGGCCGCAACGCCCATCACCTCCGCCCGGTCTCGCCGCACAGAAAATGATTTCATCCGTTCTTCCACGTTGAGCTGAAGGATGTGCCAGAGCCTGGTCGCGCAGCATTCGGATATTCAACGTAGTGAAGCCGCCGACTCGGGGGCCCGCGGCCAGCGCCGGCAAGGGTTTCCGCGTTGCCGCCGCAGGCCACCGTATAGCGCGCCGAAATGGCGCGGACGGTTGGCAAGCGCGCTCTGCAGTACGGACAACACATGCAGGCTAATATCGTTCGCGGCAGTGTTCGTGAATCGCGCCCTGCGCGCTGAAACGCCTCCATCAAGCGAACGGTGCCGAGCGGCAGCCCAATGCTTTCCTGCAGGACGCCGTGCCGCAGCTCATTGATTTCCAGGCTGCCGCCGCCGAGGTCGAGGATGAAGCGAGGCGGATCGAGATTGCGCAGCGCGCGCAGAGTACGGCGACTCGCACGAGCCGGGCTTCTTCTTCGCCGGAGATCACTTCGAGGTCGATTTTGGCGTGCGTGGCGAATGCGCTCGATCAGGACGTGGCGGTTGCGTGGCTTCGCGCGCCGCGCTGGTGGTCACGGCGCGATACGCGCTGACGCCGCGCGCGTCCATGATGTGCCGGAATTCGCGAAACGCAGCGGTGGCTTCACGCAAAGTTTTGCGATCGAATTTTCCGGAGGTAAATACCGAATGTCCCAGGCGCACCGGCGCGCGAACGGATTCCACAATTTCCCAGTCATCGGCGGAGCGAACGCGCGCGATCATCAGGCGAAACGCGTTGGAACCGGCGTCAATCGCCGCGAGGTGTATGGGTTTGCGAAGTCTCAGCGCCACAAGGGGCCAGCGCGGAGGATGGCCGGTAGTGCGTGCGTTGAATGCCGAGATGGGCGGCAATTCGTTTCCGCAGATCCGTTGTTGACGGAGACCACGCTTGCCTCGCCGTCCATCGCCAGAAAACCGTGGCGCTCGGAAAGCGATTCAAATTCTTTTTTGATTTTTGCCTGATACAGGATGAAGGACTGATACAAGATCGTCGGAAAGGGAAAGGTCCCGCCCGGATTCCCAATAGCTGATGGCGTGCGATTTGCGAAACTCGCGCTCGAACGCCACTTCGGGGCGTACATTGAGCCAGAACGTGAGATCGGGACGAACCGCCATTTCGTATAAGCCGTTCAGGTAGTCGCGCTCGATGCCGCGCGCCACCGCTCGTGCAATCAAAGTATAAAAGTATCGGTCCGCAAGCACAACAAAATCGGAACGCAGAGCCGGAATGATGCGGTGCTCGAGCTGGTCGTAAAAATCGGTGGCATACATCAGCGTGAGCGTCATGCGCGTGATGGTGTTTTCGGCCAGCAGCGCGTCGATATCTTTTGCCACCAGGCCCGAGCGGCGCAGGCCCATGGTTTCGACCGCGAAGCCTTCGGATTCCAGCCATTCCGTGAGCAGGGAAATCTGAGTCGAGCGGCCCGATCCGTCCATTCCTTCGATGACGATGAGGGAGCCGCCGAATTCTTCGTCGTTCACGCCGGGAAGAGACAGTCCGTAATTGCGCGGGGAAGCGCCCGAGTGCAGCAGGCTTTTCTTGGGGGCGCTGTTTTTTCGGTCTCGAGGTTTCACAGGGCCCTCCGCGTGGTTTTCTTGGGAGCGAATCGCGCCGAGGTCGACGCGGTCCTTCACCATTTGGCGCATCTGCTTTTGCAGCGAGTTCACCGGCAGCGTGCCGTCCATCACGACGAACTTATCGGATTCAATCATTTCGTCGTATTGCGCCAGGATGCGTCCCTGAAAAATGCGGAAACTTTCAGCGCGGTCCAGGGAAAGGTTCAGGTCCATGCCCGCTTCGTAATATTTCAGCTTGGGCCGGCCGCTCATGATTCGCTTGACGGCCACATCCAGCGGCGCGCGAAAATAAAAGGTGATGTCGGGAACCGGAGCGAATCGGTACAGATTGCGCAGCCAGCGCGGAGAGCAATTTCGCGCCACGTCGCGCGCAAACGCCGTGTAGATGTAGCGGTCCGCAAGAACCAGGTATCCGCTGTGCAGCAGCGGCAAGATCTGCCGTTCGCAGCGATCGGCGAAATCCGCGGCATGCAGCAGGGAAAACGTAGTGGGCGTCAGCAGCCTTCGCTGCTTTCCGCGCCGCGTGGCGGACTTCACCAGCGGCGAGGAGTTCCACTCCGTGAAATGCAGCCGGTAGCCGTCGATCTCCAGCCATCGTTTCAAGCAGATAGAGTTGCGTGCTCTTTCCCGAGCCGTCGATGCCTTCCACGACGATCAGCGCGCCAGGGTATTTTCGGGAAGGTTCGAGGTGCTGGGAAGTTTTCTCAGAGGGCTGCAAGGATTCGGCGGGCAACTGCTCGACCGCTGACAATTTGTCCGAAGTCACGTAAGTCCCCCGAAGCCCTATTATACGCACACATTGTAAATTTTTGATGACAACTGCGTGAGCAGAGAATGAATGGGCCTGCCGTGGATATCATGCGTGTGTGGGGCACGGCAATCGTTCATGGAGAACGTTCACCGTGAACGGTGCCCGCTACGGCAGGATGCCGTGCCCCTACTGCCCCCAGATTTTTTCGCGCGTATCCTCGAATGGGTAGACATGCACCATCCAGCCGAATATCACGGGGTAAAACGTGCCGCCGGCTTCGGTGCAGGCTTCCTTGGTGAGGATCGAACCTGTCAAGCCGAATTTAGTGAGGTCGGCGCGGCCGCGCTGCTCCTTGGGAGGCATGCACAGATTGGTGTGCAGGTGCCACTGCGCTACGCTCAGCGGGACGCGCTCATTCAATTGCTCCTCCGATACGCGCTTTGGCATGGTGTACATGGCGCCGATCAGGTCGTAGCCGGTTTTCGTTTTCTTGTACAACAGGGAAGTGGGGCGCGTGGGATCGAAGCTGAAGGATTCCAGAAATCCGTTGTAGTAATTGGTGAAGTGATATTCGGGTTGCGGAAGGTTGGGCATGAAAATGCGGAAGCCGTCGGCAAGCGCGACGTGATAATCCTTGTACTTCTCGATGGATTCGCGCAGCTCTTTGGCGATCTCGTCGGCCTTGGCCCATTCCTGCGGCGTCGCGGTGCGCAGCTTGGTCATGTACATGTGCGGGCCCATCTGATGATGGTGCATGTGGCTCATGGCATCCATGGCGCCATGCTCGGTCTGCTGATCTTTTTCGTCCGCGCCCGGTCCCATCTTCATGCCGGGCATGTCGTGATCCATGTCCATGCCGTTCATGCCGTCCTGCATCGGTGCCGTCGAGGGATTCTGCCCGGAGCCGTCGCCGGATTTTTGCGTTTGCTTTTGTTGAGCCGCCTGCCGCGCGCCCAGACTGCCCGCGCCACCCGCGAGCATCAGAGTCACGACGGCAACAAAGGTGATAGGGAAGAGTTTTCGTGGGTTCATGGTATTGTCCTTCTCCTCCCTATTCTACGCGCCGCGGTTATGAAAATATCAGGTTGCACGCGATTTGTTCCACGCTGGCAAGAAAGTTCGTATCCTGAAGGGCCCAATTAGCGTCTAATTGATTGAGATTATGAATACCTCAATTGGCACAAACAGGAAGTTGACCAATCGCAAATTGTGGATAGCCACGGCCTTGATCGCTGCGAGCGCGCTCTTGACGCCACGAATGCAGGGGCAAACTTCTCAGCCCTCGCGTGTTCCCGATGCGTTGCACCAGCTGAACGATTCCGTTGAGGCGCTGGTGCAGCGCGTTTCGCCCAGCGTGGTCCAAATTCTCGTCTCGGGTTATGGCTCGACGGAAGAAGAGACGCAGGGCCAGGCAAGTGTAGTGATCGGCAAGCAGCGGTCCATTGGCTCAGGGGTGATTGTCGATCCCGACGGCTATATCGTTACCAATGCGCACGTCGTGAAGGGCGCTGTGAGGATTCAGGTGATCGTACCTTCTACCTCGGGCGGATCGAAAGCGCCTGATTCAACGCAAGCTTCACGCGAGCATACTTACGACGCGCGGATCGTTGGCGTCACGGCGCAACTCGATCTGGCAGTGATCAAGATTGAAGAGCACAAATTGCCCACAATCCCGATTCGCCAAAATGTACTGCCGAGGCAAGGCGAAATGGTTTTTGCATTCGGCAGCCCCGAGGGACTACGAAACAGCGTAACCATGGGCGTTGTGAGCACGGTTGCGCGGCAGCCCGATCCGGATAGCCCGCGCGTCTACGTGCAGACCGACACGCCCATCAATCCCGGCAACAGCGGCGGGCCGCTGGTGAACGCGGACGGCGAACTTGTGGGAATTAATACGTTTATCTTGTCGAGTTCGGGAGGCAATCAGGGGCTCGGCTTTGCCATCCCCGCAGGCGTCGTGGCATACGCCTATCCCCAGCTTTTAAAGTACGGACACATCCACGAACCCGAAATTGGCGCCATTCTGCAAACCATCACGCCGGAATTGGCTTCCGGGCTGCGCCTGCAACGGGATTTCGGAGTGATTGTCTCTGATGTCGCGCCCGGAGGACCCGCGGACCGGGCGGGCCTGCGAATCCAAGACATTGTCGTTGGCGTGGATGGCACATCCACGGGGAGCCTTCCCATGCTCAGCCAGAGCCTTTACATGCACGGGAGCGGCGAGCATGTGAAATTCGAAGTCCTGCGCGGCACCTCCCGCCTGCAACTGGATATCTCCCTCGCGGAGCGGCCCCACAAGGTGGACAGTCTGGTCGACACGGCTGACCCCGTAAAGAATCTGGTGCCCCATTTGGCTATTATTGGGGTTGAGCTGAATGCCGACCTTGCCCACTCGCTGCCCGAATTGAGAATTCCAAGCGGCATCATCGTTGCGGCCAAAACCTTGGGTGTCGGGTCTGGTGAGGTTCCCCTTCAGACTGGGGACGTGATCCACGGCCTGAACGGCACCACCATGACCAGCTTGTCCGATCTGCGCGATGGCCTTTCGAAGTTCGCTCCAGGCGACTCCGTAGTTCTGTGGATCGAGCGATACGGGCAGCTCATCTATGTGTCGTTCATCTTGTAGAAAGCCTGTTTGGAGAAAATTACCAGGCTTCAAAAAGTCATGCTCTTCAGATTCAACCGCCGTAAATGGATCGGAAATTTTGAGCGTTCGCTCTTGATTGAAAAAAGAAAATCGTTCCTGGACTTGCGCCAGCCAGAAATCTCCAGTACGCTGATTGTGTTGTTGGCGGAGTCTCCCCACCTCACCCGCTATCGGTTGCTCCAATTGCTGTACAAATTCTAGCGATGGAAGGAAGGCGCATGACGCGCAAAAGCACTTTGGCGAGCCTTGTTGTGGCGATAGGACTGAGTTTGTGCCTATCCGCCTGCAAGGACACGAAAACCCTGCAAGAAAATGAGCAGTTGAAGGCGCAAGTTGCGGATCTGCAGAAACAGAACGGGGAAATGGGAAATAATCTGGAAACCGTGACTGCCGCACGCGACGCATTGGTGAAAGAAAACGATTCGCTCAAGGCGCAGATCAAGGGCCTGAAATCGAAGGAACCCAAAAAGAAAGCTGTCAGCAAAAAGCGCCGCCGGAAATAAGGTTGCAAGCAAGAGGGCAGCCCGATTGCCTGAAAACGATCTGATAAATGCGCAGGAATATTATTTCAAATTCACAATACGGAGGCAGTAAACATGAAATCCTTTGAGGTGCAATTTCGCTACCGAGATCGCAATGAAGAAACCGTGGAGTCGACCGTGAAAGTGGACGCATCGAGCCTTCCGGGCGGAGTGGCCAAGGCCACGCGCGAGTTCGTCAAGGGCCTGGATCGCAAGCAGCGATTCGACATGAATAAGAATGGACTGGAAATCACGGCCAAGTCCCTGGGCGGGGCAGCTGAATCACCGGCAAAGTCGTCCGCGGGAGCCGCTGGCTAAAAAGTAGGCAGGAACAATCAATTTCCTGCAGTGCGGTCAATTCCGTTGGGCGGGTAAACAGGCCGCGGAAAAACTCAAAAGTCTGTCATTCTGAGCGAAGCGAGGAATCTCTCCTAGTTTCTTTTCTTATCATTTGGTCGAAGAGAGATTCTTCGCTTCGCTCAGAATGACAAAACAAGACCTTTTTTCCGCAGCCTGTAAAGCCGCCCAACGACCAATTGGTGTGTACAGGAACCAGCAACTTCTTCAGAGGTTTTTCACGCGGTTTGAAGCAACTCGCAAATGAAGAAATCCGTGCTTCCTCAGTGTTTGACGGGAAGGGAAGTCTTGGAGCCCGAAGTTTCCGGGACGTTCCCGGCGGCGACGTTCACCGATTCGCCTTGATCCAGCGCGTCCGGCGGGTTGATGACAATGCGATCCGTTGCATCGATCCCCTGCAGCACTTCCAGCGAATTTCCGAAGTCGCGTCCAACAGTGATTTTCTTCAGATTGATTCGCCCGTCTGCTTCAACAACCGCGGCCATGGTGCCATCCGGGCGAAACAAGATCGCGTTGACCGGCAGGGAAAGCCGCTGCGCGGTGACCTTCACATCGAAATGAACTTCCGCATACGATCCCGGCAAAAGCGTTCCCACTGGGTTTGGTACGTCTACTTCGGTTAATAGCGTTCGAGTATTTGGGTCGATGGAATTGGCGGTGCGCACCACCTGACCGCAGAAATTTCGCTGCGCCAGTTCCGTCAGCGAGAGGCAAGCCTTCAAACCCATATGGATGGAAGGAGAGTAGGACTGCGGCACGGCCACAAAGACTCGTATGGGGTCGATCTGCGCCAGATCGAACATTTCCTTGGTGGCCGTCCCGCCGTTTCCGGCATTGATGAGCGTGCCGGGATCCACATTTCGTTGCGTGATGATTCCCGAGAAGGGAGCGTAGACGCGCTTGAACGATTCCATTTCTTCCAGGCGCTTCACGTTGGCGTCGGCCGATTGGACCATGGCTTTTCTGGCGGCGAGGTCTCCATTGGCGTTGTCGAGGTCTTGCCGGGAAACGGAATCGGTCTTGATCAAATCCTGATAGCGTGTGGCTGTCAGCGAGGACAAGCTCAAATTGGCCTGCGCCGTTACCATGTCGGCGCGAGATTGCGCCAGCTGCTGGTCAATCTCTGGTGTATCGATCTCGGCAAGAATATCGCCCTTTGCCACGTGGCTGCCAATGTCCTTGTACCACTTCTTGAGGTAGCCGTTGGTGCGCGCATAAAGGGGAGATTCGACGAAAGGCTTTAGCGTTCCCGGCAACACCATTTCAGAGTCGGTATCGATGGGCGTTCCGTGAATCACCGAAACGTAGGGAACCGCCGTTTGTTCAGTTTGTTGTGCCAGGGCTTTGCGTTCGCCCATGCGTTGCGAGATCGCATAGATTCCTAAAATCGCAAAAATAACAAATGCAATCAGAAACCATCGAAGCAGCACGCCCGGCCCTCTGCCGGAACCACCCGGTCCCCCTGTAGATTTTGATTGGTCCAGCAACTCGACCTGATTTTCAGACATTCCCTATTTGCTCCCTGAATTCTTAACTACGTTAATCGTTTTCGAGATACTCTGCGCCAGCTGCCTGCTCCGCCGGACGATACCCCTTGTGAACCAAGGAAAACACGCAAGGCACGAAATACAAAGTTGCAAAGGTAGCCATGATCAGCCCGCCGATTACGGCTCTGCCCAGCGGCGCGTTTTGCTCTCCGCCCTCTCCAAGCCCCAGAGACAAGGGAACCATTCCGATGATCATGGCAAAGGCAGTCATCAGCACGGGGCGAAGGCGTACAAACCCCGCCTGAACAGCAGCCTGCGCCGAATTCATACCCTCGTTCAATTGTTCGCGCGCGAAGGAAACCATCAGGATGCTATTTGCGGTGGCAACGCCCATGCACATGATCATGCCCGTCAAGGATGGCACGTTCAGCGTGGTATGTGTGAGCAATAGAATCCAAATGATTCCCGCCATCGCGCCGGGCAGCGCCGTAATGATGATAAGCGGATCGATCCAGGATTGAAAATTGACCACGATCAGGAAATAAACCAGCACGATGGCCAGGGCCACTCCGGCACTTAATCCCGCAAAGGACGATGTCATGGTGGAGACTTGTCCGCGGCGAAACAGTTGCGTGCCGCGGGGAAGTTTGTCCTTGAAGTCGGCCAAAATCTTTTGAATGTCGGTATCCACGCCGCCCAGGTCGCGGCCTTCCACGGAGGCATACACGTCCATCATGGCCTGGCCGTCATATTGGCTGAGCAGGGCCGGTTCGGCGTTTACGCTCATTCCGGCCATGTTGCCAAGAATTTGCGGAGTGGGGGCCGTGGCCGAGGAAATCGGAATGTTGCTGAGCGATTGCATGGAGTCAATCTTGTATTGCGGCGACTGCACGGCAACGTTGTACTCATAGCCGTTCAGCGGATTCACCCAGAAGGACGGGCTGACCGTGGAGCTGGAACTGAGCGTAAGCAGAACGCTGTTGGCAACGTCCGTCGGACTCAAGCCCACGGACTGCACGCGGGTGCGGTCGACGTTCAGGAAAATCGCGGGGAATGAGCGCAGTTGTTGCACATGTACATCCACTGCGCCGGGAATGTGCTGGATGCGGTTGGTAATTTGTTCGGCGAGTCGAAAGTTGGCGTACTCGTTGGGTCCAATCAACTGAATATCGATTGGCGCGGGCACGCCGAAGTTCAGAATCTGGCTGATCATGTCGGCAGGTTGAAAAAAGAATTGCGTGCCGGGAAACTCCTTGGCCAATTGCACGCGCAGATCGTCCACGTAATGCAGGGTCTTTTGCTTGCGATCGGGTTTGAGGCCGATCAGAATTTCGGCATCGGATTCGCCAATCACGCCGGAATTGCTGTACGCGGTGTTCACCGTGCTGTTGAACAGCCCGATGTTGTCCAGGATATTTCCGAGGTCCTCCGGTGGGATGACGCGCCGGATCAAGTTGTCCACTCCGTCGGCTTCGCGTGCGGTTTCCTCCACGCGCTGCCCGGCCCGGGCGCGCATGTGCAGGCGAATCAGGCCGGCGTCCACGCTGGGGAAGAAGTCCCGGCCCAGCACGGGAACCAGTGAAAACGAAGACACGCAAAATACCAGAAACAAAATAACAAAGAGCCAGGCGCGCTCCAGGCAAAAGGCCAGCGAGGAGCGGTAACCGTCGCGCATGCGGTCAAATCCCTGCGTGAATCCACGCTGCGCGCGCGAGAAAATATCGTTTCCCGTGGCGTGTTCCTCGCCGTGATGCTCCTTGAGAAGGTACATGGCCAGAGTGGGCACCAGGGTTCGCGACAGGACGTAAGACGCGAGCATGGCGAAGACCACCGCTTCCGCCAGCGGCACGAACAAGAACTTGGCCACTCCGGTCAGGAAAAACATGGGCACGAACACGATGCAGATGGAAAGCGTGGACACCAGGGCGGGCACGGCAATTTGCTGCGCGCCGTCCAGAATGGCCTGAATGATCTGCTTTCCCTGGGCAAGATTTCGATTGATGTTCTCGATTTCCACCGTTGCGTCATCCACCAGGATGCCCACGGCCAACGCCAGTCCGCCCAGCGTCATGAGATTGATGGTTTCGTGCAGCATGCTCAGAATGGTGATGGAGATCAGAATCGAAAGCGGAATGGATACGGCAATGATCAGCGTGCTGCGCCAGCTCCCCAGGAACAGAAGAATCATCAGCGCGGTAAGGCAGGCGGCAACCACCCCTTCGCGGACCACTCCCTGAATGGCGGCCCTCACGAAAATGGATTGGTCGAAGAGCGGCGTGATCTGGGTTTGCGGGGGGACCAGATTCTTGATGATTGGCAGTTTCCTATAGACATCGGATACCACATTGAGAGTAGAAATGGCGCCAGTCTTATAGATGGCCAGGAGCACGCCGCGCTGTCCATCCATGCGCGCAATGTTCACTTGCGGCGAAAAGCCGTCGCTCACGTAGGCCACGTCCTTCACGTAGATCGTTGCGCCGTTACTTGTCTTAATCGGCAAATTATTAAGCGCGGCAAGCGTGTCCGGCGATCCATTCATCTCCACGTTGAATTCGGTCGATCCCATCTTGACCGTGCCGGAAGGCAGCACCAGATTTTGCGCGGAGATGGCGGTGATCACGTCCGTGGGCGACAATCCTTTGGATTGCAGCGCCGGTATGTCCAGGTTCACCGAAACCTGGCGCTGCTTCCCGCCATAGGGCCAGGGAATTGCCGCGCCCGCCACGGTGGCCAGCTGATTGCGAACCAAGTTCGCTCCAAAATCGAACAACACCTGTTCGGACAGCCCCTCTCCCTTCATGCCCAATTGCAGCACGGGCACGCTGGACGCCGAATACGTAATGATGAGCGGCGGCGAAATGCCGGGAGGCAGCTGCCGAATCATGGTTTGGGAGAGAGCGGTGATTTGCGTAACGCCCACGTGAACATCCGCGCCGGGTTGAAAAAACACCTTGATGATGGAGCGGCCCGCGACGGTTTGCGACTCGGTGTGCTCGATATTGTCCACCACGGTGGTCAGGAAGCGTTCGTATGGCGAAACGATGCGGTCTTCCATCAGTTGCGGAGACAACCCCGAATAGTTCCAGCACACGGCCACCACGGGAATGTCAATATTAGGAAAAACGTCGGTGGGCGTGCGTTGCAGCACGATCGGCGTCATCAGCACTATGATCAGCGCGGCGACGATAAACGTGTAGGGCCGCCGCAGCGCTATCCGAACAATCCACATTCTTTTGCCCTCGAAGGTACAGAGAATCTTACCGCGAATGAATTCGCGAGGGAAACTCCATCGCGCGGAATGCTATTCCAAAAAAGCCCGTGTACCTTCGGATGCTTGCATGCTCACGTTCGTTACATTCGCGGTGGGCACGCCTCCACGCCGCAGGGGCACGGCAATGCCGATCCTCTACAATCGCGATGACAGCAAAATTTGAAACGGGTTCGAAATTGTTAACAAGGCGAATCTTGAATCCCTTTTTTTGGGTAATAACACCCCGAAAACAGCGGATCTTGTGATCTGCGTCACACATTGTTGCAATCATGTGACGCGTCTGCGAACAGAACGGTTGAAATTATTTTTGCCATGCTGTTATAGTGTTTGTCGCGGGCGGCGTGAAGTTGAAATAAATTATAAAAGGTATTCTAGAAGTACCCGTGCAAAAGTCCGGCGGAACATAATAAAGAAACAGGAAGTGCCGCTGGAATGTATCCCCCTCCTTCAACGTTGAAGGCGCCGGCCCCCGCTGTAACGGAAAATTGAGGCTGAATATGCAGCCTACAGAGAGGCGCTAGGACCGTCTGACTGTACACCTCGGCGTGTGTGCCGAGGGCGGAACGTATGGCACAGATTTTTCAGCACAGTACGAACACCATCGCTCGCGTCAGCATCTATGGCGCGGTCATCCTGATTGCTATTTTGGGATACGCCGTAAACGTCGTGAACCAGACCTCCTACGTGACCGAAGTGCACAACGCGCGGCCGCAGCCCGTTCCCTTCAGCCACAAACATCACGTCGGCGAACTTGGACTGGATTGCCGCTATTGCCACACTTCGGTGGAGGTTTCTTCCTCGGCTGGAATGCCTCCCACGCAGACCTGCATGACTTGCCACTCGCAGATCTGGACCAACGCCGCAATGCTTGAGCCGGTGCGCGCGAGCTATCGCGATTCCAAGCCGATTTCATGGACGCGCGTGAACGCGCTGCCGGATTTCGTCTATTTCAATCACAGCATCCATGTTGCAAAGGGCGTGGGCTGCACCACCTGCCACGGCCCGGTCGGGAGAAATGAACATCACCTGGCGCGAAAATAGTCTTTACATGCGCTGGTGTCTCGAATGCCACAACGCGCCGGAAAAGTATTTGCGGCCGCGGTCTGAAGTTTTTAACGCGTTTTACAAGCCGCCTACGGACCAGGAAGCTTTGGGCAACCGGCTGATGAAGGAATATAAAGTGCAGAAACTAACGACCTGCACGACGTGCCACCGCTAGTGGCGCGGGCTGTACCTTCCGCCCGCGAGATTAAGGGATCAGGGAATTCATGGAAAGCGATCGAAAAAATGCAGCTCAGCCCGATGTGGAGCTTTCCGCATTGCGCAAGTCCTCGATCGCTGGGGAATCGCACCGCGTATTTGGCGCGGCCTTGACGAGCTGGCCGATACCCCGGAATTTCGCAATCACAAGGAAAATGAGTTTCCGCACGGAGCGAATGATCCCGAAGCGAAAATCGACCGCCGGGAAATAATGAAAGTGATGGCGGCATCCGCGGCCTTTGCCGGGCTGACCGGTTGCACCAAGCTTCCCACACAGAAAATTGTTCCCTACGTGCGCCAGCCGGAGGAGATCATTCCCGGCAAGGCGCTCTTTTATGCAACCGCCGTGACTCTGGGCGGCGTGGCCACCGGCGTCTTGGTCGAAAGCCACATGGCGCGGCCCACAAAGATCGAGGGCAATCCCGACCATCCGGGCAGCCTGGGCGCGACTGACGCATTTGCTCAGGCTTCCATTCTCGGACTGTACGATCCGGACCGCTCGCAAGCGGAAATTCACGATGGGCGCATCGGAAGCTGGGCGGAGTTTCAGGACGAACTATCCACCGCGCTGGGAGCGGAAAAGGGAAGCGGCGGAGGCGGCGTAAGGCTGCTGACGCCGACCATCACTTCTCCGTCGCTTGGCAGCCAAATCGACACTTTCTTGAAGGCGTATCCGTCCGCCAAATGGATGCAGTACGAATCGGTGACGCGCGACAATGTGCGCGAAGGCGCGAAGCTTGCCTTCGGCGAATATCGTGAACACGGTTTACCGCGTGGATCAGGCCGATGTGATTCTCACGCTGGATTCGGATTTTCTGACCAGCGGGCCGGGAAGCATTCGCTACGCGCGCGAATTTTCGCAGAAAGCGCCGCGTGGAAGGCACCGAATCGAAGATGAATCGGCTGTACTCGGTGGAATCCACGCCGACCAACACCGGCGCGATGGCCGATCATCGCCTGCGAATGCGGGCTTCCGATATCGAGGGCTTCGCGCGCGCGCTTGCGCACGAACTTGGCGTAAGCGGCGTTGCCGGGCCGTCGTCGCTCCCAGCGCTCCTGCCGGATGGATTTCCGCGCTTGCCCGCGACCTGAAGCAGCATCCTGGCGCAACTTTGGTCGTGGTCGGAGATCAGCAGCCGCCCATCGTGCACGCGCTGGCGCACGCCATCAATCAGGCGCTGGGCAATTTCGGATAAGACTGTTTACTTCACGCAGCCAATCGAGGACTCACCCGTGAATCAATGGGATTCCATCGGTCGAATTCGCGGCGGATATTCGCGCCGGAAAAGTGACGACGTTGCTGATCGTTGGCAGCAATCCGGCTTATGACGCGCCCGCCGATCTGGACTTCAAAGCAATTCTGCCGAAGGTGCCGTTCAGCGCGCGCCTGGGACTTTATGAAGACGAAACCTCGGCGCTGTGCCACTGGCACATTCCGCAGGCGCACGAACTGGAATCGTGGGGCGATGCGCGCGCGTATGACGGCACGGCATCGGTGATTCAGCCGCTGATCGCTCCGCTCTACGGCGGAAAATCGGAAGTCGATTTTCTGGCCGTTGCTGAACGGGCAAGCCGCCAAGTCCAGCCACGATATCGTGCACGATTATTGGCAGGCGCAGCGCGCCACCGTAGCTCGATTCGATGCGTTCTGGGAAAAGACGCTGCGCGATGGAGTCGTCGCGGACACGGCATTTCCTGCCAAAGCAAGTTTCTCTGAAGCCCGGCATTGGCGCGGAAGCCCCGGCAGCGGCGGCGCAGGGACTCGAAATTGTTTTTCGCCCCGATCCGACCATCTGGGACGGCCGCTTTGCCAACAACGGCTGGCTGCAGGAATTGCCCAAGCCGCTGACCAAGCTCACCTGGGACGCGGTGGCCATGCTCAGCCGAAAACGGCCGAGCGCCTGGGAATCAAGAGCGAAGACGCGGTCGAATTGAAGTATCAGGGGCGAACCATTGTCGCGCCCTGCGTGGGTAATGCCCGGGCACGCGGATGAAAGCGTGACGGTGTTTCTGGGTTATGGCCGGACGCGCGCCGGACGCGTGGGAACACGGCGCTGGGTTTGACGCGGGTTGGATTCGTCCTCTCGCGACGCCGTGGATCGGGACTGGACTTGAAATTCGCAAGACCGGCGATCGATGGGCGCTGGCCACGACGCAGACGCAAAGCACGATGGAAGGGCGCGACCTGGTGCGCGTCGCGACGCTCGACGAGTACCAGAAGAATCCCAAGTTTGCGCAAGCCGACGCGGACGAGAATCCGCTCTCGCTCTATCCCGAAGTGAAATATGAGGGCAACGCCTGGGGCATGGCCATTGATCTGAATGCCTGCACCGGTTGCGGCGCATGCGTGGTGGCCTGCCAGGCGGAAAACAACATCGCGGTGGTCGGCAAAAGGGAAGTCATGATCGGCCGCGAGATGCACTGGATTCGCATCGACCGCTATTACGAAGGCGACATGGACGATCCGCAAGACCTATCACGAGCCGGTGCTGTGCATGCACTGCGAAGATGCGCCGTGCGAAGTCGTCTGCCCGGTGGCCGCCACGGTGCACAGCCCGGAAGGCCTGAACGAAATGGTTTACAACCGCTGCGTGGGCACGCGCTATTGCTCGAACAATTGCCCGTACAAAGTGCGCCGATTCAACTTTTTGCTCTATTCGGATTGGGATACGCCCAGCCTGTTCGGAATGCGCAATCCCAACGTGAGCGTGCGCAGCCGCGGCGTGATGGAAAAATGTTCGTACTGCGTGCAGCGAATCAACGCGGTGAAAATCGAAGCGGAAAAGACAGGATCGTCCCGTGCGAGGACGGCGAAATTGTCACCGCCTGCCAGCAATCCTGCCCGTCGGAAGCGATCGTGTTCGGAAACATCAACGATCCGAAGAGCAAGGTTTCCCAACTGAAGGCGCAAGAACCGGAATTACAGATTGCTGGAAGAACTGAACACGCGGCCCAGGACCACGTATCAGGCGCAAGTTGCGCAATCCGAATCCGGAGATCGAAAAGACGTCAGGCAGTTTAGAGCGGAATGGACATCATGGCAGATAGCCCGAGCGACAAACTCGCGGAGCAAATGGCGACCGCGCCGATTCTCGGCCCGGGATACGATTTTGCCTCCGTCACGGACAAGATCAGCTCCATCGTGCTGCAGCCGCAAGACGCCCAAGTGGTGGATTTTCGGCTTCGCCGATTTCGTTTGCGCTGGTCATGCTGCTCATGGTGTCGCGTCACCTATCTTCTTCGCCGTCGGCGTGGGAATCTGGGGCATCACGATTCCGATCGGATGGGGCTTTGCGATCATCAATTTCGTCTGGTGGATCGGAATCGGCCACGCCGGCACGCTGATTTCCGCGATTCTGCTTTTGCTGCGGCAGCAATGGCGCACTTCGATCAACCGCTTTGCCGAAGCGATGACTCTGTTCGCCGTGTCCTGCGCGGGAATTTTTCCGCTGATTCACATGGGCCGCCCGTGGCTGGCGTACTGGCTGTTTCCGTATCCCGACACGATGAAGATGTGGCCCAATTTCCGCAGCCCGCTGGTGTGGGACGCCTTCGCGGTTTCGACCTACGCGACGGTGTCGCTGCTGTTCTGGTTCATCGGCCTGATTCCGGACCTCGCCACGCTTCGCGACCGCGCAAAGAATCGCCCCGCAAAAATCATTTACGGTTTTCTGGCGATGGGCTGGCGCGGCTCGGCGGTTCACTGGTACCGGCACGAAACGGCTTCCTTGCTGCTGGCCGGTCTCGCGACGCCGCTGGTTCTCTCCGTGCACACGATCGTGAGCTTCGACTTTGCCTTCGCCATCGTTCCCGGATGGCACGCGACGATTTTTCCGCCCTACTTCGTGGCCGGCGCGATTTACGCGGGATTCGCCATGGTGCTGACGCTTTCGATTCCGGTGCGAAAACTTTTCGGCCTGGAAGATTTCATCACCATGCGCCACCTGGACAACATGGGCAAGGTGCTGCTCGCCACCGGGCTGATCGTCGGCTACGGCTACATGATGGAAGCGTTCACCGCGCTATTACAGCGGCAATCAATACGAACGCTTCATGATCCTGAACCGCATGAGCGGCCCGTACGCCGTCGATGTACTGGTGCTTGATCGCCTGCAATATCGTGACGCCGCAATTTTTGTGGTTCCGCAAAGTTCGCTCGAAAGTGGGCGCGCTGTTCGCCATCGCCATGGTCGTGAACGTGGGCATGTGGCTGGAGCGATTCGTCATCGTGGTCACCAGCCTGCACCGCGATTTCATGCCGTCGTCCTGGGGAATGTATTACCCGACGCGCTGGGACTTTGCCACGTTTTTCGGAACCATCGGACTGTTCCTGTTCCTGGTATTTCTGTTCATCCGCTTCCTGCCGCTGATTTCGATTTTCGAAATGCGGACGCTGGTGGCAGCGAAGAAGAGAAGAAGGCGGCCGAATGATGCGCCGGGCACGAAGTTTATTTTTCGTTAGCGGCAAAGATGCAATGAAACAGCGCGAAACCATTTACGGACTGATGGCGGAATTCACCACGCCGGAGCAACTGCTCGAGGCGGCCCAGCACACGCACGACGCGGGATACCGCCGCATCGACGCGTTCGCGCCGTTCCCGATCGAAGGACTTGCGCGACGCCGTCGGTTTTCACCGCACGCGGCTGCCGCTGGTGGTTTTGATCGCGGGAATTGTCGGGCGGATGCTCGGGATTCTTTCTGCAGTATTACGCGGCGGTGATCAGTTATCCGATCAACGTGGGCGGCAGGCCGCTGAATAGCTGGCCGGCGTTCATTCCCGATCACGTTTGAGATGACGATTTTGTTTGCCGCTGCCGCCGCCGTATTCGGCATGCTGGCGATGAACGGATTGCCCACGCCGTATCATCCGGTTTTCAACGTGCCGCGCTTCGCGCTGGCTTCGCGCGACCGTTTTTTCCTGTGCATCAAGGCGCGCGATCCGATGTTTGATCGTGGAAACGACCCGGAAATTCATGCAGACGCTGCATCCGCGCGAGGTGGTCGAAATTGAGCCCTAGCGCCAATCCCACGGAAATCGTTCGCGGGCGGCTGGATGCTGGCCGCCCTGGCGACTGCTATTGGTGTGCGCCGGATGCCGCCTGGATATGCACGTGCAGCCGCGCTACAACCCCTACGATCCAACCGATTTTTTTGGCGATGGCCAATCCGCGCGCATGCCCGTTGCCGGAACAGTTCCGCGCGGCGAACTGACGCTGGGCCCGCAGGAATTGCTGTACACCGGGAAAGTTGAATGGCGCAGCCGTCGGAAGTGTTTCCATTTCCCGTGACCAAGGAAATCGTGGATCGCGGCCGCGAGCACTTCAACATTTTCTGCTCTCCGTGCCACGGATTTTCGGGCGACGGCGACGGCATGATTGTGCAGCGCGGTTTCCGCCGTCCGCCGTCGTTTCACGAGGATCGGTTGCGCACGGCGCCCGCGGGACATTTTTTTGACGTGATCACCAATGGATTTGGCGTGATGTATCCCTACGGCTACCGCGTGCCGCCGCGCGACCGCTGGGCCATCATTGCTTACATTCGCGCGTTGCAACTGAGCCGGCAGGCGTCGATCAACGATGTGCCGGATGCGGAGCGCGACAAAATTGATGGGCCAACCGAAATGAGCGAAACCGGAGAATCAACGCTGAAACTGCGAAGCGCCTGCCGACGCGGCTGGCCCTCGCGGGCGCCGTGTTGGTTGCCGTTTGCATTGCCGGCTGGAATTGCGGACAAGGCAGAATTTTTTCGCTCCTATCTGATCGCGTTTTTGTTCTGGATCGGCATCACGCTCGGTTCCCTGGCGCTGCTTGATGGTGCAGCATCTGACGGGAGGGAATTGGGCGCTGGTCATTCGGCGAATTCTCGAAGCCGGCACCCGCACGCTTCCCCTGATGGCCGTCGCGGCGCTTCCGCTTCTGGTGGGAATGAAGACGCTCTACAGCTGGTCGCGCCCCGGGCAGACCGATCCGGTGATTGTGGCCAAGCATTCTATCTGAATCCGGCAATTTTTTACTGCGCCGCATGATTTTCTATTTTGCCATCTGGTTCATGCTCGCGTATTTCCTGAAAATGGTCGCGCGAGGAAGATTCGGGCGGCGCGAACATTGCGCTGTGGATGCGCATGGAAGGCTTGAGCGGCATCGGCCTCGTGCTGTACGGATTCACCGTCACGTTCGCCGGCATCGATTGGGTGATGTCGCTCGAGCCGCGCTGGTACTCCACGATTTACGGATTGCTGTTCATGGTGGGGCAGGCGCTCGCGGCCATGGCATTTTCCATCACCATGCTGATCTGGCTCTCCGACCGAAAGCCCCTCTCGCAGGTGGTGAGGCCCGCGCATTTTCAGGATCTGGGCAGTTTTCTGCTGACATTCGTGATGCTCTGGGCTTACATGGAATTCTCGCAATTTCTGATTATCTGGGGCGGAAATCTTTCCGATGAAATTCCCTGGTACATCCGCAGGATGCAAGGCGTCTGGGGGCACGTCGGACTGCTGCTGGTTATTCTGAATTTCGCATTTCCATTTTTTCTGCTGCTGTTCCGCCACGTGAAGCGGCAGAACGCGTTCCTTGCTGATCGTGGCCGTGCTGGTTCTGTTGATGCGCCTGGTGGATATGTACTGGATGGTTTTGCCGGCATTTGGCGGAGGAAATGTTCACCTGACGTGGATGAACGTGGCGCTTCCGCTGGGCATGGGCGGAATCTGGTTCTCGTATTTTCTCTGGCAATTGCAGCGCATGCCGATTTTGCCGGTTCACGATCCGCGCATGGAAGAAATGTGGCATCAGGCGGCGGAAACATGGATAAACCACACAACAATTCCGGAACCTCGCCGGGCTACGAAACGCGCGACGCCAATACCGGCGGAGTTTTCAATTTTCTTGTTGCTCTGGCCGTTACTGCTGGCTGTCACCGGCCTGGTGTGCTGGGGAATGTTCCGGTATTTTTCGACGCACGACGTGGATCAGCCGGCCTCCGATTCTCCTTTCGCGGACACGCGGCAGTTGCCGCTGGGGCCGCAGTTGCAGGTGAATCCTCGCGAGGATTGGCTGAAAGTTTCGCGAGGAGCAGGAAAAGTCTCTGGAAACCTACGCCTGGGAAAACCGATCGGCGGGAACCGTGCGCGTGCCCATTGAAGGCGCCATGGATCTGCTGGTGAAAAAGGGGTTGCCGGTGCAAGGCGCGCCTCAGGCGCAGCCCGCCGAGGCCCCCAAGAGCCGGCGCCGGAAGGGAGCAAGAAGCAGTGAATATCAGACTCCAAGCCGCGATGCTTCTGGCCTTTGCCGGATTCGGCGCTGCCTGCGCAAGCGCGCAGCAGGCAACCACGCCCGCAATTCTGCACAAGGTGGGCATCGCGCAAAATCTTGAACGCGCAAATTCCGCCGGACCTGGTGTTTCGCGATGAGACCGGAAAGACCGTGCGCCTCGGCGATTATTTCGGGCAAAAAGCCGATCGTTCTTTCTCTGGTTTATTTCGATTGCCCCGCGCTTTGCACCGAAGTGCTGAACGGGGAATTGCGCACCATGAATGCAATCTCGCTCAATCTGGGGAAGGACTTCGAGGCCGTCACCGTCAGCTTCGAGCCCAAGGACACTCCCGCGCTGGCCAAGGCCAAGCGCGACGTGTACGCCGGCCAGTACGGCCGCTCCGGCGCCGCGGATCACTGGCATTTTCTGACCGGCGAGCAGCAATCGATCGACGCTCTGACCAGGCCGTCGGTTTTCACTACGCCTACGATTCTTCGATCCGCCAGTATGCGCACGCCGCCGCCATCATGGTGCTCACTCCGGATGGGCGCATCGACCGCTACTTTTACGGCGTGCAGTTACCCGGCGCGCGATGTGCGCCTCGGACTGGTGGAGGCCTCCGCAGGGCAAGATCGGAACGCTGACCGATCACGCGCTGCTTGTACTGCTACCAGTACGATCCCATGACCGGGAAATATGGCGTGATCGTGATGAATGTGCTGCGCGCGGCGGCGGTTTGACCGTGCTTGTCCTGGGAATTTTTATGATCGTGATGTTTCTCCGCGAACGCAAGCGTCCACCGGGATTCCTCCGGCGGCCGGCGCGAAGGTGCGATGAGGATTTGGTGAAGTGAGGATACGATTTTGATGCAGAGTCTTCCATTTCAGCCGGAGCAGGCTTCCTCGATCGCGCGGTCGGTGGACCATCTGTATTTTTTTCTCACGGCGGTCACGCTGTTTTTTACGGCCCTGATTTTCTCGATCATTTTTTATTTCATGATCAAGTACCGGCGGCGCTCTCCGGACGAGCGTCCCAAGGCGATTGAAGGATCGTTTCCGCTGGAAGTTCTGTGGACCGCCATCCCCACGCTGATCGTGGCGGTGATTTTCGTCTGGAGTTCCACGCTGTATTTCCGGAACTCGGAAGCGCCCCACGGCTCGATGGAAATTTTCGTCACCGGCAAGCAGTGGATGTGGAAGGTCGAGCATCCCGAAGGGCAGCGCGAGATCAACGAACTGCACGTGCCGCTGGGACGTCCGGTCAAGCTGACCATGACTTCGGAGGACGTGATTCACGATTTTTTCGTTCCGGCATTTCGCGTCAAGAAGGACGTGTTGCCCGGGCGCTACACGACGCTGTGGTTTGAGGCCACCAAGGCTGGGAACTTTTCACCTGTTCTGCGCGCAGTATTGCGGCGCATTTCACGCCGGAATGATCGGCTCGATCATTGTTCAGCAACCGGATGAATACGAACGCTGGCTGGCCGGCGGAGCGCCGGGCGAATCCATGGAGCAGGCCGGAGCAAAAGTATTTCAGGCCAGCGGCTGCTCCACCTGCCACATCGCCGACGGCACGGGACTCGGCCCATCCCTGCTCGGCGTTTACGGAAATCCAGTCAAGCTGACCACCGGCGAAACGGTCACGGCGGACGACGCCTATATCCGCGAATCGATTGCTGCTTCCCAAGGCCAAAATCGTTCAGGGCTACACTCCCATCATGCCTTCGTTTCAGGGGCAGCTGACGGAAGAGCAGATCAATAATGTGATCGCCTACATTCGCGCCTTGGGCAAGGCGCAAGCGAAACCAAAGGAAGAGGGGAAGCAATGAGTACGGCCACGCTGGAACCACGCGTGCACGCACCGCGAAATTATCTGAACGCGGACTACGGCTGGAAGTCCTGGCTGTTTACGCTGGACCACAAGCGCATCGCGCTGTTGTATCTGGTTTCGATCACGTTCTTCTTCATCATCGGCGGATCGTTCGCCGTCCTGATGCGCATTCACCTGGTCGAGCCGCAGGGCGCGCTGGTGCAGCCGGAAACCTACAACAAACTGTTCACGCTGCACGGCGTGGTGATGATTTTCTTTTTCCTGATTCCGTCGATTCCCGCGGTGCTCGGAAATTTTCTGGTTCCTCTGATGGTCGGGGCGCGCGACCTGGCCTTTCCAAAACTGAATCTGTTGAGCTGGTACATCTATATCGTCGGCGGCTTGTTCACGCTGTATTCGGCGATCGCCGGCGGCGTGGATACCGGCTGGACGTTCTACACGCCTTACAGCAGCACCTACTCCAACACGCAGGTTACGGCGGTGGCCATCGGCGTGTTCATCACCGGATTTTCTTCGATTCTCACCGGCCTGAATTTCATCGTGACGATTCACAAGATGCGCGCTCCGGGCCTGACCTGGTTCCGCATGCCGCTCTTCCTGTGGGCCATGTACGCCACCAGCATCATCATGGTGCTGGGCACGCCGGTGCTGGCGATCACCATTTTCCTTGCTGGCGCTCGAGCATCTGTTCCACGTGGGCATTTTCAGTCCGGCGCTGGGCGGCGATCCGCTTGCTGTTCCAGCATTTGTTCTGGTTTTATTCGCACCCGGCCGTGTACATCATGATTCTGCCGGCGATGGGAGTGGTCAGCGAGATCATCGCCTGCTTCTCGCGCAAGCGAATTTTCGGCTACAAGATCGTGGCGTTTTCCAGCGTGGCCATTGCCGTCCTCGGCTTTCTGGTTTGGGGACACCACATGTTCGTCACCGGACAATCGGTGTACGCGGGCCTGATCTTTTCCATGCTGAGCTTCCTGGTGGCCATTCCTTCCGCCATCAAGGTGTTCAACTGGACGGCCACGCTGTACAAGGGATCGATCTCCTACGAAGCGCCGATGCTGTACGCCCTGGGCTTCATCGGCCTGTTCACCATGGGCGGCTTGACCGGGCTGTTCCTCGCCTCGCTCGCAACGGACGTGCATCTGAACGGCACCTATTTCATCGTCGCCCATTTCCACTACATCATGGTGGGCGGCGCGGTGATGGGATATCTCGGCGGGATTCATTTCTGGTGGCCCAAAATTTCCGGCCGAAAGTATCCCAACATGTGGGCGGGCTCGCCGCGGTGATTATTTTCATCGGCTTCAACCTGACGTTCTTCCCGCAATTCATTCTCGGATATCTGGGCATGCCGCGCCGCTACGCTTTCTATCCCGCGGAATTTCAGGTGTTGAACGTGATGTCCTCGGCGGGCGCCACGGTTCTGGGCGTCGGCTATTTGATTCCGCTGATCTACCTGATCTGGTCCATGCGCTACGGTCCGATCGCGGAACCCAATCCCTGGGGCGCCACGGGACTGGAATGGAAGACACCATCTCCGCCGCCGACGGAAAATTTTGCGGAAATTCCCGTGGTGACCGAGGAAGCCTACGCCTACGCGCCGGAGGAGGCCTCCGGTGACTGAACGCCGAAGCGCACGCGCATCCCGTAGGGACTGGCGCACCAGTTCGAGGACCTCGACCAGCAGCAGGAGGCCGATACCCTGGGCATCTGGCTCTTCCTGGTCACGGAAATCATGTTCTTCGGCGGAGCTCTTCGCCGCCTACGCGATTTATCGCTGGCTCTACTTTGCGGCGTTTGAAGGCGGCAGCCACATCCTGGACATTCGGCTCGGCGCCGCCAACACGATCGTTCTGCTGGGCAGCAGTCTCACGATGGCTCTTTCGGTGCGTTCCGCGCAGACCGGCAATCGCCGCGCGCTGATCGGTTTCCTGATCGCCACCATGATTCCTGGGAGCGATCTTTCTGGGCGTAAAAGCCTACGAATACAACCAGAAATTCGTGGAGCACGTTGTTCCCAGCCTGGACTGGGCGCCCGAAGGCGATGCCCTGGCGAAGCTCGCGCCCGGCGGCCTGGATCATGCGCAAATCTATTTCTTTTTCTATTTCGCCATGACCGGATTGCACGCCATCCACATGATCATCGGCATGGGCCTGTTGCTTCTGGCTGGTGTTACGCGCGCGCAAGGACAATTTCACGCCACATTATTTCGCGCCGGTCGAAGTGGTGGGCTTGTACTGGCACTTCGTCGATATCGTCTGGATTTTTCTGTTTCCGTTGCTCTACCTGATAGGCGGGCGCTACTAATGTCACAGCAGATTGTGCCGCAAAAAACTTACATCCTCGTTTTCCTCGGCCTGATTGGGCTGACCATCCTGACCACGGGAGTCGCCTTCATCGACCTCGGGCCGTTCAATACCGTGGCGGCCCTGGCCATCGCTTTCTCGAAAATGCTGCTGGTGATTCTGTTCTTCATGGACGTGCGGCACAGCAGCGGCCTGGTGCGCATTATCATTGTCGCCGGCTTTTTCTGGCTGGCTCTGCTGATCGCCTTCACCATGAGCGACTATCGCACTCGTTCCTGGACCCCGGCGCCCGACGCCTGGTCCACAACCGCTCCGCCAACACACCCGTAACTCTTTTCGTCTCTGTGTTCCTCTGTGATCTCTGTGTCCTCTGTGTTAAAAGTTTTTTCGCAGTTGGAATTCTCAACCCCGCAAAAACTTTTAACACAGAGGACACAGAGATCACAGAGAAAATCTGAGGGATCAAAAATTTTAAATTGAGTGGGAGACGCTCCAGAAACAGAAAACCCGTCCGTTTTGGCGGACGGGCTTTCCAGAGGGGAGAATAGTTCCGTGCCTATGCGCGGAAGGCACTTGAACTCTTTGTCCTCGCGGAAAGTCTAGAGGACATGAAATAGTAATGTCAAGTAGAGAAATGACTGAATCTAAATGACTACAAGTCACGTATAATCAATCTATTAAGATATATTCTTTAAGTGATAGGTTGAGATATTCCGCTGAGTTTTCAACAGCTTCTTCAGGCTTTTAGTAGAAGTCCTTTGCCTTGATCGGCTTGCTGGATATTCCCAGCTGCAGAATTTCGATCTGCTTTTCGCGGTCGAAAATTTTATTGGGAAAGAAAATTTTCACCAGGATACGAATTCCACCGAAGCCGATTCCCGCGACGACCGCGAAAACCATGATCGCTCCGGTTCCCAGAAACGCTTCCACGATCATGCTGTTGAATCCGGGCTCGGTCAGCGTCTGCTTGGGCTCGTCCCAGGTGACATTGCTCTCGTAGCCCACCTGGTCGAGCACTCTGTTGGCGGCTTTTCTGTTGGGAGCGCCGACGACCACCGCGATGTAGGAACTGACGCGCTTTCCGAAGAGCACGTTCTGGCCCGCGGGCGCGTCGCCGGGCGGGTCAAACGTAAAGCGCCGCAGCATGCCCGCGAATTTCTTGGCGGCAACCTGTTGCGTGGGATAGGAGCTGACAATCAGCGTCTCGTCCTTGCCGGCCACATTGTAGTGGGCCAGGATGGTTTCCGCGCTGTGGTCGTAACCCATCCAATCGTCGGTCCCCAGCGGCACAAAATGCGCAAGGCCCAGCGGACCGATCACGTAGCGCTCCGAATTGCGTACCCGTCCCTTTTCGGGAAGATGCTCCCCGATGATCGGATACGGCGTGTGATCCGCTTTCTTGTCCAGGAGTTCAGCAAGCTGCTTCAAGTCGGCGTCCGAGGGGCGCGCCTGTTTGGCCGGAACCGTAATATCCAGCAGCATCTCTCCCACCACGATCAGCGCGCGTTCGTGGGAAGCGCTGGCATAGGAGCCCAGATCGACGCTGGAAAGCGATTCGTTTCGCAGGAACGTGTAGGCGCCATACGCGGAACTCGGGTCGCGCAGACGATAGAGAGTGATGGATGCGTTCTGAGGACCTTGCGAGTAGGACCTCTGCTCGACCGACTTCACGACGTATTCTCGGAAGGCCGGCGTGTCGGGTCCCAACAGGGAATCAAGCCCGGTGGCGGGAATGGCCGTGGGCGCCGCTGCGGCGGTCCAGCCTGCGAAGGATGCAGGCAAAATCCCCTGGGCTTTGGCCGGAGGTGCCGCGATTGCAAGGCATAGCAAACCCAGAAAGATAGAAATCAGTTGGCGCATATCCCTCATGATTAGACACTGGAAGTTTACTGCTAGTTCCCGGTTCGCGCCACTTTTCCAGCAATATTTTCCGCGGTCGAGGAGTGGGCTTGATTAGAGGCCAGGCTGTTGGTGCTCTGCAGATAACTTTCAATCCCGCGATACAGGCCGTCGGCCACGCGTTGGCGATTCTCCGGCTTCTTGAGCCACTGCTCGTCGCTGGGATTGGAAAGGAAAGAGATCTCGGCCAGCACGGAGGGCATGTCCGCGCCAATCAGTACGACGAAGGGAGCTTTGCGCACGCCGCGGTTGCGCTCTCCCCGATTGATGTTCTCCATGCGCTTGGACAGGGAATCCTGAATGAGCGTGGCAAGGTCGCGGGATTCCTCGATTTTTTCGCTGCGCGCGATTTTGGCCACGATGTCCTGCAGGTCGTGCACGCCGTTTTCGGACAGCGCGTTTTCGCGCGAGGCCACTTCCATGGCGTCGCTGGATGCCGGTGAAGTTCAGGTAATACGTTTCGATGCCGCGCGCTTTGCGATCCTGGCTGGAATTGGCGTGCACGGAAATAAACAGGTCAGCCTTGGCTTCGTTGGCGATTTCCGTGCGCCGTTCCAGAGGAATGAACGTGTCATCCTCGCGCGTAAACACGACATCCGCGCTGGGCAGTCGTTGTTGAATTATTTTGCCGAGGCGCAGCGCCACGTCCAGGCACAAATCTTTTTCCATCAATCCCGATGGCCCGATCGTTCCGGTGTCGTGGCCGCCGTGTCCCGCGTCGATCACGATTCGGCCGATCTTCAGTCCCAGCGCGCGCGTCAGCGAATGTTGCCCGTCGCGCGTCAATTCCGGCGTGGGGGCCGGCCCCATTTCCTCCGCCTGATCGTGGGCAGATTTCATGGCGCGGCTGGACTTCTTTGACGATACCGGGCGAGTGGGGAGCGGAGAAGTATCCGCGTCTGGCGATGTTATCGCCGCCGACGGCGTGGCAGGTGTGGCTGATGCTACCAACATTGTGGAAGCATCGGATTGGCTGTCTTGCACTGGCTTCGCCTTGGCGGTTGCCGCAGTTACCGACTTCTGTGAACTCCTGCCGGGCTTGTCGGATGATTTATTCGTGGCCGGCGCCGCATCGTCGGTCCTGGCGCTGGTCGAAGAAGCTTGTGCCGAGGCGGGTTGTGCCTGGGTCTGCACGGCCGGCGCATTGTCCGGCGGCACGAATGGAGATTTCGTTGTGTGCTTCCCAGGGGGCGCAGCGGAGGCATTGGGCGCAGCGCTGGCAATTGTTTCCTTTGCTGGTTTTTCAGCCTTCGGTGGCGGCGCGTCCGCTATCGTTGTGGGTCCCGGCGCGGGAGCCGTGCTGCGAGCGGCGGCTTCGGCCGCGGCGGGCGTGCCGTACACATCTACAACCAGGCGATAGGGATCGGGCAGCAGGAACACGGAATAGTCCGTGACCCGATTCACTTCCAGCACCACTCGCACTACGCCGGATTGGTATTGCGCGACGCGCACCGTCTTCAGGAATCCGCCTTCCACGTCGATGGGATTCTTGAGCAGTGAGGAATTGAGTTTGGCGCCTTCGATATCGAAATAAATTCGATCGGGCCCGGCAATTCGCGCGGCCTGATATTTCACTTTCGCTCCCACATCGATCACGATGCGCGAATAGGTATCGGCGTTCCAGGTGCGAATTCGGGAGACTTGCGGCGCGGAAGAATCCGCCGCTATAGGATTCAGGCGATCCTGGCTTCGTGTCCGTCGCGGGAGGAGTCTTCTCCGCTGAAATCGTTTTGGAAGTCACGCGGTCCGCCTGGTCTCTGGCGGTCGAGATGGACAGGGAAGGCTTTTGCGGGACGCTCAATCCATTCAGCTTATCGATGCTGGCGCGCACTTCCGCGGCGTGCGGCGAGCGCGGGTGCAGCGTCAGAAATTGCTGGTATGTTTTCTGCGCCAGCGCGGAATCGTGCAAGTCGTCCTGCTCGATTTGCGCGATGGCCAGCAGGGCATCCTCGCGGTACTTGCCCGTGGGATATTCGTGCAACAGAAGTTGGAAGGCATCGATGGAGCGCTGGTAATATTTGGCGTCAAACAGATCGCCCATGGTGCGGAACAGCTAGGGCCACCTGATTCATCGACGCGGGTACGTCCGCGGCGTGCGGCGTAATTAAATATACACGTTGATATTCGATAACTAGAGCGGTGTAATCCTTGAGCGTGCGCGCGCTTTCCGGGCGGGCTTCCAGCCCCTGGCGGGACTTTCTCGGCGCGTTCAAATTGCGACTTTGGCGGCATCGCGGCGGGAAGAAGAGCTGTCATCGGCGCGGCTAATTTGGGAGAAAAGGGACAAGACCACAACGGACGCGAATAAAACGCGCAGGATTGGCCGGATTATGGCGGCTTTATGCCGCAACGTCTGCCTCATTCGTTCGTGAAAACCACCCGTCCGTCCGCAGCCATGGTGCGATAAATGGGACGTTGCGCGTCGAACGCTCTGGGTATGCGATCGGAGCCGGGACGGTAAGTAGGAATTGGTAACCTTCTGAACGTAATTGCGCGTTTCCCGTAGGCCGGAATTCCTCCGGCACGATCCACGGCGCCCGGGCCGGCGTTGTATGCGGCCAGGGCCTTGTCGAGATCGCCATTATAGCGCTCAAGAAGCGTATGAAGATAGCGAACTCCACCGTCGAGATTCTGTTTCGGGTCAAACGCGTTGCTTACGCCCATCTGCTGCGCTGTCCCCGGAACCAGTTGCATCAACCCGAGCGCGCCCTTTCGGGAAACGGCGCTGGAATTCCAGTTCGACTCCGTCTGGATCACGGCACGAACCAGCGCCGGGTCCACACGATAGCGATCTGAGACTTCTCGAATCATGTCCTCGATCTTCTCCCGATTGGCCTGCTGTGCGGCAGGCAATTCAGGAGACGATTCAACGGACGGTTGGTCCGCATTCGACATATCCACTTTGCTGGTGGCCCCGGGAAGCGGGGCTTTGGACGTTCGTTTGACAGACTGGGTCTGAATTGATGAAGACCCGTTTGCCGCTCGCGTCCAAGTAGGAAACAATCTGGCCGTGTGCCGGAACGGCCCACAAGGGCCAGCATTCCGAGCATCAACACCACCGAATTGGATAGCCGACGCATATTCTTCAGTTCTGGGAAGGCAGTGCGATTCCGTTTCCTGTTGAGACAGACCAATCACCGCGACAGGGAGAGGGAAGTCTCGCCCTGGACGTTCCTGGCACTACGGGGGGAATTATAGCAATTGGTCAATAAGCGGGATATACGTGGTCAAGGGCTGTTTTTAGGCCAGGTGTGTCTTTTCCGCCAGCCTCGGCCAGGTCGGGCCTGCCGCCGCCCGAACCGCCTACCTGCTTGGCCGTCGCCTGTATGATCTTTCCTGCGTGTAACTTAGAGGTGAGGTCCTTGGTGACTCCTGCCAGGAGGGCAACTTTGCCGTCCTCGACGGTACCCAGAACGACCACGCCGGAGCCTAGCTTCTGGCGCAGGCTGTCCACCAGCTGGCGCATGGTTTCGCGGTCCACGCCTTCGTAGTTCGGCGGAGATGACTTTGACGCCCTTTATGGTGCGCGCCTGGGCCACCAGTTCGTCCAGATTGGAAAGCGCGCTCTTGCGTTTCAGCGGCTTCCAGTTGCTTTTCGAGCTGGCGTCTGGGTTTGTTCGGAGCGCTCGATTGCGGCGGCCAAATTTTCGTCGGTCACGCCCAGGCGGCCGGAAATGTCTCGCAACAATTGCTGCGCGCGCTGGTAGTCGGCCAGCGCGGCTGTGCCGGTGATGGCTTCGATGCGGCGCACTCCGGCGGCGGCGGATTGTTCGACGACAATTTTGAATATGCCGATGTCGCCGGTGCGCTTTACGTGCGTGCCGCCGCAAAGTTCCTTGCTGTAGAAGCCGCGCGGTGCGGAGGGATCGGGAATGGTCACCACGCGGACATTTTGCTCGGGGTAGCGGTCGCCGAAAAATGCCAGCGCGCCGGAAGCCAGCGCGTCGTCAATCGTGGTGACGTCGGTTTGGATTTCGGAGTTCAGCAGAATTTCGTCGTTCACTTGCTGCTCGATGTCGCGCAATTCGGCCGGATCGATTGCGGCGAAGTGCGAGAAGTCGAAGCGCAGTCGCGATGGCTCGACGAGCGAGCCGGCCTGCTTGACGTGCGTGCCCAGAATGTTGCGCAGCGCGGCGTGCATCAGGTGCGTCGCGGTGTGGTTGCGCTTGATGTGTTCGCGCCGCGCGCCGTCGGCTTCGCCCGCGACGCGATCGCCCACGGCAAGTTTTTCTCTTCGCCACAACGCGATGCGCGATCAGGCCCGAGACGGGATAATACGCGCCGCGCACGTCGGCCATCTGCATGGTGTGCTCGTTGTTCCACAGCGTGCCAATGTCGGAAACTTGTCCGCCCGATTCGGAATAGAACACCGTGCGATCGAGAACGATTTCGCCTTCCGCGCCGGCGGGCAGTTCGTTCACCGCGCCGTCTTTGGTGACGATGGCTTCGATGCGGCGATCTTTCGCGGATGTTTCGAAATAAAAATCAGGCTCCGTGCGCTACGTTTCGGCGAGTTTTGCGTAGACTGGATTGGCGACGTCCTTATGCCCGCCTTTCCACGATGCGCGCGCGCGAGTGCGCTGCTCTTCCATGGCCGTGTCGAATCCCGATTCGTCAAACTGAAGCCCAGCGTCCCGGATTGCATCCCTGATGAAGTCGAGTGGGAGGCCATAAGTGTCATAGAGTTTGAACGCCTCGTCACCTTCAACCGTATGAGCGCGGCTGCGAACGTACGCAATCTCGTCATTGGTTGTCTTACCGTCAATATCCAGACCATGATCGGGGGTTGAAACAACCCCTGTTTCTGCACGTTGGATGAGTGTGTCCAATTTTTCGAGTCCGACACTCAGTGTGTGCGCGAATCGCTTGTTTCTTCTCCGAGAATTATCTTCGCGACGCGCTCGATGGAATCATCGAGTTCCGGATACGCACCGCGCATAGCCGCTTGAACAGCGCGCGACATCTCCGCCATGAACGGTTCATGGTCGTCCCGAGCAGTCGCCCGTGGCGAATCCCGCGCCGAAGAATTTTTCGCAGCACGTAACCGCGACCTTCGTTGGAAGGAATCGACTCCATCGGAAATCAGAAACGTCGAGGCGCGTGCGTGGTCGGCAATGATGCGAAGTGAAGCGTCGCTCTTGCGGCGATGCTCCGGGGCGAGTGCTGGTAAGTTCTCCGGCGCGCTGAATGAGCGGCGGAAATAAATCCGTATCGAAATTGCTGATCTTTGCCTCTGCGAGATTTAACATACTGCGGCGATGCGTTCGAGCCCCGCGCCGGTGTCGATCGACGGTTTCGGCAGCGGCTCGACCGTGCCGGAAGCATCGCGGTTGAACTGCATGAAGACCAGATTCCAGATTTCGACGTAGCGGCCGCATTCGCAGCCGAATTTGCAGTCGGTGTGGCCCTTGATCGGACGCGGCGGGGCCCATGTCGTAGTGAATTTCGCTGCATGGGCCGCAGGGGCCGGTGTCGCCCATGGCCCAGAAATTTTCTTTCAGGCCGGGAACGGGAATTACGCGTTCGCGCGGCGCGCCGACGCTCACCCACAAGTTGCGGGCTTCTTCGTCGACGCCCAGAATTTTTCCGGGCGCGACTTCGGCGCCGCCAAACACGGTGAACGTCAGTTTATCGACGGGAATTCCAAACCACTTGGGCGAGGTGATCAGTTCCCAGGCGTAGGCGATGGCGTCTTTCTTGAAATAATCGCCGAAGGAAAAATTTCCGAGCATTTCAAAGAAGGTGTGGTGGCGGTTGGTGAAGCCCACGTTTTCCAGGTCGTTGTGCTTGCCGCCGGCGCGCACACATTTCTGCGACGTCGTGGCGCGCGTGTAGTCGCGCTGCTCGAGGCCCAGGAACACGTCCTTGAACTGGTTCATCCCGGCGTTGGTGAACAGCAGCGTGGGGTCGTTCGTCGGGACCAGCGAAGAACTGCGCACGACTGCGATGTGCCGCGATCGCGCGAAAAATTTCAGAAATGTGCTGCGGATTTCGTTGCCGCTCAGCAAGGGGACCTCTGTGAAACGTGATTCGTGATTTGGGATTCGTGAATCGTGTTCGGCGAAACATTATGGCAGACGGGTGGCGCACCCGCAACGCGGGGTGTGAACGGGACACGCGCAATAACAGCAAGGGCTTTTAACACAGAGGGCGCAGAGAACACAGAGAACTGCCACAGAGAAGATCAGAGAAAGCCAGGATAGCTTAAAGATTAGCGGTCATTAAACACAAGGAACGCGAATTTTAGAAAGTGAATTGTGAAAAATGGAGCGCAACAACTGCAATCTGACGACTCTGATTTCCTCAACGCCTTTCTCTGCGTTCTCTGTGCCCTCTGTGTTAAATGTTTTCCTGCTGCAACCAAAGATAGCCGCCCACATAATGCAATCGATTGCCGGTCCGCGCGGTTGTGACAGAAATCACAAATGATGAAAGGGAAAAGTTTCGGCGGTTGATGCACAGACTCGGATACGTTGAATTCGTTTATTGAGTTTGACCACTTTTCGACAACCCGCTATCTTGATTTTCCGGCTGTTTTGCGAGACGCTTGATGAAAGGTGGTGGGAGAAGCGCTTATGTATCTGAAATGCGCCAATCCGAACTGCAATGCCGATTTTGACTACGGCCATGGCCGCCTTGTCCGCTTCCAACAAACCCCTCCGCAAGAGAAGCAGCCTTCCAACTGGCACGGCGTAAAACACTACTGGCTCTGCACGGACTGCTGCCAGAACTACACCGTCGAATATCAAAAGGGCGTGGGGGTCCTGATCCTGGAGCGAATCGAGACGCTTTCCGGCGCCCAACCGTGCTACTACGTGCTGCAGCCTGAAATCTCGCCGAAACCTTTGCTGCCGCGCCGCGTTAGCCGTTCGAGGGCCCGGCAGAGAAAGCAGAAGGGCGACCTCTCGCCCGCAAAAGTGAGTGCGATTGAAATGCTGGAAAAACGACTTGTGGAGAGGAGGGGGCAATCCTAATGAGCGAAGAAATTGGAACGATGGCGGGCGTAATCTGGCACACGCTGGAAGCAAAAGGTGAAATGACGCTGCCCAAATTGAAGAAAGAATTGAAAGCCGCTTCGCCCATGTTTGACTGGGCCATCGGCTGGCTGGCGCGCGAAGATAAGATCATCCTGACCACCGAGAAGCGCACCACGCGCGTGTGCCTCAAGGGTTGGCACACGCAAAGCGTTCACGCGGCTTGATTTCGTTCACAAAAATACATTCATCTCCAACGCCTAGAACTTAGTTTCATCCATACCGTCTGCTTCTGGATGACTTACGCAGGCTCTCGAAACAATAATCCATTAAAATAACCCAGTTTCGGGCAGCAAACGCAGACAGGCTGAAGCCCGTCCTACAGAAGCCCCTCTTCACGATTCTTCAGAGGAACTTTCCGGAATTTCTTCCAATGATTTTTTTGTGAGCGCGCTCAATTCGCGGCGAATGGTGTCCGCGGCAAATCCGGCGCGCAGCATGCTGCGGTAGAGCGAAGCGACGCGCCGTTCGTCCAGCGGCCCGCGCAGCAGCTTGATGCGGCGCGCCAGACGTTCCCTCACGAGCGCGCTTTCGCTGGATTCAGGGGAGCGCTCCGCAAGGGCTGCTTCGATGTGGCGGTCGGGCACGCCGCGCGCGCGCAGGTCTCGCGCGATGCGAAATGCTCCCTGCTTGCGCAATTCGGTGTGCAGGCGAACAAATTGGCGGGCATAGCGCGCGTCATCCAGATAATTCAGCTGCTTCAGCCGGTCAAGGACTTCCTTTACCGTTTCCTTGTCCTCGGCGCGGCGCTCCAGGTAGGTTCGCATTTCGTAGACCGAATAGGCGCGTCGAGCCAGGCTGTTAATCGCGGCAAGGTAGAGATCATCTTCGGAGGAAAACTTTCGCGGCGATGAGCGCATGCGAGAAGGATAGAGGCAAAGAAGCAGGGAAGTAAAGGAAGGTTAGGAAGTTCAGGATGTAAAGGAGAGGCTGCTTAGCCACGCTACAACTGGTGAAGTGGAACACTATCGAAGACAAATTACAAAAATCGGCAGAGGAGTTTTTTCCTTTACCTCCTCAACTTCCTCAACCTCCTCTACTTCCTTATTATCGTTTTCCCGCGCGCTCGAAGTCGTTCATGGTGCGTTCCATTTCCTCGCGGGCGGAGTCAGCAGTGGAGTGGATACCCTGAACGCGCAGCTTGAAGTCGTCTGGGTTGGACGCGCGCATCAAGGCTTCTTCGTAGGTGATCAGTTCGCGCGAGTACAGTTCGAACAGGGATTGATCGAATGTTTGCATGCCGTACTGGCTGGTTCCGGCGGCGATGGCGTCGCGGATCAAGCGCGTCTTGTCCGGATTGATGATGCAATCGCGGATATACGCGGTGGCGATCATCACTTCCACGGCCGGCACGCGCCCATTGTCGCGGCCGTCTTGCACAAGGCGCTGGCTGACCACGGCCTTGAGCGTGGCGGCCATTTGCAGGCGAATCTGTTTCTGCTCGGGCGGAGGAAAAACCGCGATGATGCGCTGAATCGTTTCCGTGGCGTCCAGTGTGTGCAACGTGGAGAACACCAGGTGGCCGGTTTCGGCGGCCAGCAGGGCGGTGGCAATCGTTTCCAGGTCGCGCATTTCGCCGACCAGAATGACGTCAGGGTCCTGGCGAAGGCCGGCACGCAGCGCGGTGGAAAAATTCGCGGTGTCCACTTCCACTTCGCGCTGGTTGATGAAACTTTTCTTGTCGCGATGCAGGAATTCGATGGGGTCTTCAATGGTCATGACGTGATCGGCGCGCGTGGTGTTGATGCGGTCGATCATGGCCGCGAGCGTCGTGGATTTGCCCGAACCGGTGGTGCCCGTCACCAGCACCAGCCCGCGCTGCTCTTCGCAGATGCTTTCAATGACATGCGGAAGATTGAGCTCTTCAATGGTGCGAATCTTGGTGGGAATAACGCGCAACACCATGCCCACGTTGCCGCGCTGCTGGAAAACGTTGACGCGGAAGCGGCCCAGGCCGGCGACGCCGTAGGCCATATCCAGCTCGGCCGTTTCCTTGAATTTTTGCTTCTGGCGATTGGTCATCATGCTGAACGCCATGGAAAGCATTTCCTCGGGAGAGACGCGCGGAACGTCGCTAAGCGGCGTGAGCGCACCGTCGATGCGCAGACAGGGATGATTTCCGACTTTCAAATGGAGGTCAGAAGCCTTGGTTTCAACGGCGCGGCGTAGAAGATCGTCGATGCTCAGTGCCATGGTTTTCCCTATCTCCGCGAGAAGAATCGCTGGATTGAACGTAGCATTGAGGGAACGCACGGGCAAGCACGCTGGAGCGAGGTGATGCCGCTTAGTAACGAGCGATTTTAAATGATTGGAGAATGCGGGAGTTAAGCCAGAATGACCGGCGTTCTATCAGCCTAATTCGGCCAGGGCTGATTCCATCTCGGCGCGCGCGTGGTCGTCGCCCGTGCGCTGTGCCGTGGCGATGCCGGCGGTCAGGGCGGATCGAGCCTCATCGGTGCGGCCCGTCTTAGCGAGGAATTGGCCATACTGGAAATACGCGGCGACGTAGTCAGGTTGGGTCGAGATGAGCGCCTTGAAGTGTCTCGTCGGCAGCGGGGGCGTCGCCGGAATTGACGCACTCCATTGCCAGGCCGTAGCGGGCGAATGCGTCGCCGGGTTTCGCGGTCACGAATTCTTCGAGCATCTGGCGGCGCGTCTTCTTCTGTGGTTGGGTCAGAGACATGCCCATAGTATATTCGCGCTGGTACGGAACGCCAAATGGGTTGATGGGCGGCAGTGACTCACATTGCGGTGGAACGTGCCCTCTCTGCCCCGAAGATCACGGGGCAGAGAGGCCACTACGAAACCAGAACGCATCGGGGCAGTTGGTTTTGTAGAGGCCGCCCGCTTTTTGGGCGGGCAGTTTTTGCCTCGCAGTAATTCAGACGGAGCCGCTGTATGTAGGGCGGCCCAGAGCAACTGACCTATCAAAAGCAATTACGCTAATTAGCTGGGAGCGCGAACAATTCATGAAGCCATCTTCAACGTCAACGAAATTGAAAAATCAAACGGACCAAATATTGCCGGGCCGTCCGGTGAGCGCTTCGCGAACCGAAATGACTGAGCTTGTGCTTCCGCAGGACTCCAACCTGCTTGGGAATATTTTGGGCGGGCGAGTCATGCACATGATCGACATCGCCGGGGCAATCGCCGCGCATCGGCATTGCCATCGGCAGGTGGTTACGGCGTCGGTAGATCACTTGGATTTTTTGAATCCCGTGCGCGTGGGAGACTTGATTGTGCTGGAAGCGCAGGTCAATCGCGCGTTTCGCACGTCGGTGGAAGTGGGTGTCGAGGTTTTCTCGGAAGACAGCGTGGCGGGCATTCGCAAACATACCACCACTGCGTTTCTCACTTTTGTGGCGCTGGACGAAACGGGCAAGCCGGTCCCCGTTCCGCCGTTACTGGTGAAAACAAACGAAGAAAAGCAGCGTTACCGCGAAGCAGGCGAGCGCCGCAACCTGCGCCTCAAAACGCGAAAAAAGAATTAAGCGGGCAAGCCGGTTCTCCTCTTTTCTCTGTGTCCTCTGTGGTAAAGATTTTTTCCGTGTGCCTGTCGCGACAAAATTCAAAGGCGTTTACCACAGAGGGCACAGAGAAAAGAGGAGAAAAACTGAGTCTTGGCTGCGCGTTTCTAATTGACTTGCGCGATCCAGGCGATTGCGGTGGTTGGCTGAGGGCTGCCGCCGGCAGGCTCGTCGGTGATGGCCAGTGCCGCGATTTCATTTTTCGGAATCGTCACGGGAGCTACCAGCGCGATTTGGCCGCCGGCATCGGGATGGAAAATTGCGGCGCTCACCGGCTTCCCATTTTTCGGCACAAACCAAAGTTGCAGCGTGCGAGCCGAAGGCATGGAGGGCATCTGATCCGCGGTGATGGCCACGCCCATGTGCGGATGCATGTAGGCGTGAATCGCGGGCATATTGCTGTCTTTAGGCATGAGCTTCAGCTGCACGGAATCGGACGACAGCATGACCGATGCGACCATGCGATCCATTTCCAGCTGATTTTGTATGGCCTGATTCTGCATGGTTGCATATTTCATTTGCTTGCGCAGTTCAGCCAGCTGAGTGTTTTGAATATTCATCTGGCGGATGGTGTATCCCGTGACGAGCGCCAGCGCCGCCGCCGCGAGCCAGGCCCATGCAGGGAACATTGCACGTTGCGGTGAAGTCTTGGGCGTTCCGATAGGAAGAACGGCGCGCGTTGACTTCGCATCAGCCTTCACGGCGTCCATGATTTTGCTTCGCAGCGCCGCAGATGGCTGCGCGTCGGGCGCTGCCAGGGCCAGCTGCGAGACCACGCCTCTCGCTTCGGCCACGCCGGGAGTGCACTTCGGGCAGGCGCGCGCCAGGTGCGACTCCAGTTCCGCGCGCTCTTCGCCCTCCAGCACGCCCAGGGCGTACTCATCGTAGAGCAGAGCGAGTTGTTCGCACGTCATCACGAACTTGCCTCCCCAAGCGATTCCCGCAGCCGCAGCAGTCCGCCGCGAATCCAGCTCTTCACCGTGCCCAGCGCCTGGCCAGTGGCCGTGGCAATTTCGCTGTGCGACATGCCCTCGAAAAATGCCAACTCAAGCGCCTTGCGCTGCGCCTCGGGAAGAGAAGTCATCAGGGCGCGAATTTTTTCCGCGCGCCTGGATTGGTCGATATCTCCTTCGGGATCGGGGCGAACCACGGCGGAAGGAAGAATGTCGGAATCGGAATCCTCGCGGCGGCGCTGTTTTTCTCGCTTCAGCCGCAGAAAATCAAGCGCGCGGTTGCGGGCCATGGTGAACAGCCACGGTTCCAGTGGGCCGCGCGTGATTTGAAAACGGTCCGCGCTGCGCCAGAGCTGCAGAAAAACATCCTGCACAATTTCCTCGGCCGACGAAGGATGCTGGGCGATGCGCAGCACCAGGGAATACACCGGCCGGCCGTAGCGGTCGTAGAGGGCCTCAAGCGCGCCGGAGTCACGCTGCAGAATGCGGTCCATCAGGGCAGCGTCGCGTCGGCTGCTTTCCCTCTGGCCAGGGTTGGACGACCGCAAGCAGCAAGACTTGGTTTCCTTTCCGCTCCCCTATAAATACGGAGAAACGGTGCGTTTGGATGAGGCCGCGCCGGCAACTTCTTTGCGCGCAACATATTACTACAGCAGGGATTTTAGTAGGACAGGCTTCAGCCTGTCTGCTTTTCGTCGTAGCCGCCCAGCAGAACCCCAGACAGGCTGAAGCCTGTCCTACTAAATCCCAAGGCCAATCACGCGTGCGCGACGGCTCCAACTCCTGCTACGCCAATGGTCGCCAAATAGACGCGAACCGCATCGGCCGTTCGATTGGCTTGCTCGACGCAGGACCCGATGGACGGGCCGGACAAATAATTTCCCGCCAGAAATAATCCGGGCATTGCCGCGGCGAGCCCTTCCAGCGATTTCACGATTTCCGTGTGCCCCAAATTATATTGAGGCAGCGCGCGCGCGTAGCGTTGAACGTTTGTCATAACCGGCGCTCCCGTGATGCCCAGAACACGCGCGACTTCCGCGCCAATAATTTTTGCGATTTCTTCCTCGCTCACTTCGCAAAGCTTGGGATCCGTGGCGCCGCCGGCAAAGCTGGTGAAGCTGGCCATTCCTTCCGGCGCGCGCCCGGCGAAAAGCGATGAGTTGAAGACCGTGCCGAGGACACGCAATCCTTCACTGCGCGGGACCAGGAAACCGAATCCGTCGGGAGACCGCTGAATTTGCTCGCGGCGATAGCATGCGGAAACCACCGCCACTGGCGCGTATTCGATTCTCGAAAATGCGGAAGGGAATCGATCGGAGAGCCCGGCCAGCAGTTGCGACGCGGCATCTGTCGGCGTGGCCATCACCACGGCGCTGGCCGCCAATGTTTCGCGATGATTCTGTCTGGTGATATCGACTTCAAACCAGGGCTTTCCGTTGGCCTTGCCGTGGCGCACTCCCGCGACGCTGGTTTCCAGCAGCAGCGAATCGCCCAGGCGCGCTGCGATGGCGCGCGGCAACGTTTCCATGCCATCGCGAAACGAGCACAGTCCGGCGCGCGGCGTGCCCTTCGGGGGCCGCGATTTCATGGCGCCGCGCAGGACGCTTCCATATTGCGTTTCGAATTCGTGAAGCTTGGGAAACGCGGCGCGCAGGCTGAGCCGTTCCGGGTCGCCGGCATACACGCCGGAAACAAAGGGCGCGACAAGGCGATTGAGCAGTTCGTCTCCAAATTTGCGGCGAACGAATGCGGCGATGGATTCATCTTCCGCGGGCGGTTTGCGTGCTGCGCAAGATTTCGGTTAGCAGACGCCACTTGGTGCCGCTAGAAAATAGTTTTGTGGAGAGAAGCGAAGGCGGCGCCAGCGGCGCAGGCACCAATTGACCGTTCATCAGAATGTAGCGCGGAGCGCGTGGATTGGCGTATTGAAGCTGATCCCTCAGGCCAAGCGCGTCAATAATCTTAAGCAGCGGTTCGCTTGTGAGAAAACTTTGCGGGCCGAGGTCAAAGCGCAATGCGCCCTTGTCCACCGTGGAAATCAGCGCCGCCCGGGCGATTTCCCGCCTCGATCAGGCGCACTGGAATTCCCGCCTGCTGCAAATGATAGGCGCAAGCCAGGCCGGAAATTCCCGCGCCAATCACCAGTACGGGATACACAGTTTGCGCGGGAATGGACACGAAAACCTCGATCGGTCGATCAGAGTGTTTTCGAAAAAAGCGGGCGGCTTTCCAGTTTTTGTTTTTCGAGATAAGGATCGAAGACCATGGCGATATTGCGAATGAAAATGCGCCCCAGCAGCGTGGTGCTCAGGACGCCGTCTTTCAATTCCAGCAATCCGTCGGACACGAACGGCGCGAGGCGCTCGATTTCCGGGGCAAATGTTTTGTCAAAATTGATCCCGAATTCCTTTTCGATTTCGCTCTCGATCAGCACGCCGTGGCACAGAATGCGGTTGATCACCGCGCGGCGCAGCCGATCGTCTTCGGTAAGGCGGTAGCCGCGCATGGTGGCGATGCCGCGGTTTTCGACACGCGTGCGGTATGCAGCCACGTCGCGATCGTTCTGCGCGTAGCACATGCCCACGCTGCTGATGGCGCTGACGCCCATGCCGTAAAGATCGGCGCCGGCCTTGGTCGTGTAGCCCTGAAAATTTCTGTGCAGCGTGCGCTCGCGCTGCGCCACGGCTAGTTCGTCGCTTGGCCGCGCAAAATGGTCCATGCCAATGTATTGGTAACCCGCGCTCAGGAAAGTTTCGAGGCCGGCGCGGAAAATGTGGAATTTTTCCATGCCTTCAGGCAGACGAGTGGCCAGCGCGCCTTGCTGCTTGCGCAGCCAGGGCACATGCGCGTAGCTGAACATGGCCACGCGGTCCGGAGCGATGGCCACCACCTGCTCCACGGTGTGCGCGAATCGCTCAGCGGTTTGCAGGGGCAGGCCGTAGATCAGGTCGACGTTGATGCTGTCAAAGCCAAGCTTGCGCGCCGATTCGATCAGGTCGCGCGTCATTTCCAGCGGCTGCACGCGGTGAATGGCTTCCTGCACTTCGGGATGAAAATCCTGAATGCCCATGCTCAGGCGGTTGAAGCCCAGCCGCCGCAGCGTTTCCAGGTGCGCCTGCGTAGTCACGCGCGGATCGATCTCGATGCCGATTTCCGCATCCGGCGCAAACGTAAACCGCTCGGCCGTGAAGCGGAACAGGCCTTCCATCTGTTCCGGCGTCAAATAGGTCGGAGTGCCGCCGCCCCAGTGAAATTGCACGATGGGCCGTTCGCGCGATACGAAGCGGCTGACGTGCTCGATTTCCCGCTGCAGAATTTCGATGTACGGCGGCGCCACGCTGTGATCCTTGGTGATGACCACGTTGCAGGCGCAGAACAGGCACAGGCTTTCGCAGAAGGGAAGATGCATGTAGAGCGAAACGGGAGTGCGCGCCGCGTTGGCCGTCGCGTAGAACTGCTCCAGATCGTCCGGACCGAAATTATCCTGCCAGACCGGCGCCGTGGGATAGCTGGTGTAGCGCGGCCCCGGCCGATTATATTTTTCCAGAAACGCTTCGGAGATCTCGAAGCGTTCCCGATTCAGTTGCAGATGTAGGCGTGAGTCGCTCATAAATTTCGTAGCGCCGGCGTCCCGCTTGTCCCGATGGAAGACGGGCCGGCAGTTTTACAACTCGAGAAAGTCAAAATGCCGACGGCCCCTCTTGCATCGGGACAAGCGAGACGTCGGCGCCACAAGAACTTAGCGCGCCCCTTCCACTCGCGCGCTGTCCACAACCGGTGCTGCTTGCCCGGCTTGAACGAAGGCGCGCGCATTCTCCACCGGCGTTTGCTGCAAGATGCCGTGGCCCAGGTTCAATATGTGTCCGATGCCGCCGGTGCGCTCGACCGCTTCGCGAGCCGCCTGGCGCACGCCCTCTTCCGGGCCGAGCAGCAGGCACGGGATCAACATTGCCTTGCAGGGCGATGCGCGGCCCAACCTGCTCGCGGACGGTGGCCAGGTCCACGCGCCAATCCACGCTCAATACGTTCGCTCCCGACGTCGGCGGCCGCGGCCAGCAGGTGGCTGGAGGCCTTCGAGTAGAGGATCACCGGCGTATCGCCCGCGCCAATTTCTTCAATCAAAAGCTGCGTGGCGGGCAATGCAAATTCGCGGTATTGATCGAGCGTCAACTCGCCCACCCAGGTGTCAAACAGTTGCACGGCGGAAGCGCCTGCAGCAATTTGCGCCCGCAAGGTATCCGGCCGTGGCGTGCGCGATGCGTTCCAGCAAATTTCGAAACAGTTCGGGCTCAGAGTAGAGCAAAGTCTTCGCGGCCGGGAAACCGTCTTTGCGGTGGCCTTCGATCATGTAGCAAGCCAGCGTCCAGGGCGCGGCCGCGAAACCAAGCACGGGCACATCGGGACCCAATTCGCGAACCAATCCGCGAATCGCGTTCATCAGAAAGCCGGTCTCCTGCTCGGGATCGAACGAGGAAAGTTCGCGAATCTGCGCGGCCGTTCGAAGCGGAGACTCGATCACCGGTCCTTTGTCTGACAATTCGAACGGAAGGCCCATGGCGCCCGCGGGAATCAGGATGTCCGAGAAGACGATCACGGCGTCCACACCCAGGATGCGATGCGGCTGAAGCGAAACTTCGATGGCCAGTTCCGGCGTCTTGCAAACTTCCAGAAAATTGTGCTTCTGCCGAATGGCGCGATATTCCGGCAGGTAACGTCCGGCCTGGCGCATGATCCATACCGGCACGCGATCGACCGCTTCATTGCGGCACGCGCGCAGGAAGAGCGCTTTCTTGTTCACGGATTTCGGCAATTGGGGCATTTGTTTTATAAGGCGCGCTTTCATCATAACAAAAGTGAACGCCACTCGCACGGCCGCCTGGGAACCGCTTTAGTTCTGGATTCTAAAAATGCGAGCAACTGATGGTGCGGCAGCGATGGCGCTAGGTGGCTGTGCTTCTGATGGAGCGCACTGCCAGTCCGCCGAGGATCGCCTACCGCCGCAAGAATTGCCGCCCACAAAACCGCCGGATGGCGCTCAGACCACGGCCGCTCGTCGGGCCGCCCGCTATAGGCGGCATTGGCCTGTTCGGCGCCAATCTGCAAAAGGCCTGCGTTCGCGTCGGTCTGAAATAATTTCGCGTAATCGTACACTGGCGCGTCGAGTTTCTCGTCTCCGTAATAAAGTTGCGGGGAAGCTCCGGCATCGCAATCGAAATAGATGCGCCGCTCGTATTGCTGGAGGCGCACACGCGCAATTTTCAACGGCGCATCGTCGCCGTTGTGAATCACGGCGCGCAATTGCCCGTTGCTCTTTACGTCCACGAAGAACGACATGCCGATCGACATCGATTCTTTTTCCGTTGCGCTGCACGTGTATGCGGCTGATCTCGCCGACACGAGTCGTCAGACCTTTGTCGCTCTTGCAATTCGATCTCGCGCTGAAAATTTCCCTGCGCGGCATCGATATCAAACAGCACTCGCTCCACCGGAATATTTTCCGGGACGGCGAACGTCAAGACCGTATCCTTGCCCTCTTGCGTTTGTTTGGGCTCGCTGGCAAGGTCTCGCCACACTGCTTCCTGGGCCCGTTCGATTCCCGCCGTGCCGCCTTGAATGTCCGAGGGTTTTACGAGGCCATCCATCGTGACTCGCAAGTATTTGTAGGTGCTCGACCGGAATCTGAAGCGTGCTGTTGTGCCCCAGCTTCTCATCGGACAAATCGAACAAGGTGGACGCGCCCAATTTTGCCCACTTGGATCCGTGCGGATCGTCCTGGCCCTCCACTTGGGCATGAGCCACAAAGTTTTTGGTCCGCAGCGCCAGAGTGATGCGGTCATACTCAGGAACGCCCGACATATCCAGGAGGAACGTCGTGTTCCCGCCGAGAGAGGCGGGCTGCAAGATTTGAATTGTTTTCTGCTCAGTCTCTCTGCTGCCCCACATCGTTTTGCCGGCGTAGGGGATCTCTTTGCCTGCCGCGTAGAGGCGCAGGTCATCTAAGTTCGGAAGGGCATGTTGCCAGACGGCTTCATCCACCACGGCATAATGTTGCCCGCTTTCGCTTGCCGCCGTAATCGGCCTCTGGTATTTGAAATAAGGGATGGCGGGACTTGTCGCCAGGACGGCCGCCAGCAAGCCCCAGGTCGCTCGAGTGCATCCGGTCGCCCGATCCGTTTCTTTCGGCGAATGCGGAGATAGTTTCAGCCAGTCGCGCTGGTAAATGAATGAAATGCCCAGAAGCACCGCGCCAAGTGCGATGAAGCTCACAATCCGGTAGCTGCCTCCGAGTTGCGATACATCATACAAGGAACACTTTGCAGATGGTGAAGGCAATCAGGATCAAGGATTGCCAGCGCACCAGACGCCGAGCGCCTCTGAAACCCGATGGTCATCAGGATCGCTCCATACACCAGCCAGATAGCGGAATAGCTGAAATCGCGGGCCAGGCTGATCTGAGCAGTAAGTATCCGCCAATCTTCTGCCCGCAAACATTTGGCGGTCGAAGTAGTCCGAGGCTTCCAGCGTCAGTGCGATCAGAGCCAGCAAATTCACGCCCACCGCCGCCGCGTTCAGGAAAATCATTTCCTGCTCTGAGGCGTGGCGCTTGCCCAATACCGCAATCCCACCAAGAATCGCGATGGCCACTACGTAGGTCGCGAATCGCATGTTGAACACCAGCATGTCCGCGCGAATGTGGTCAAAGAAAAGCAGTCGGGCGATGCCCAGCGCCAGCGCGACGGCCGCAAAATAGCGCAGAAAGTCCGCCTTTGCCGTGACACTCAGCCACAGCAGCACGCCCGATTCCACGAGCCATCCAATGGTGATCCAGTGCGCGTCCAGCTTCAGGGGAATGGCAATGGTGATGAATGCGATTGCGATGGCCACGTGCAGCAGGTGAACGAAACTTGCATCCTCACTGGACAACCGTTTTTTGATCGCCTCGCCAAGGCCCAGGTAAACAGCCGCCAGGGCCAGCGCATACCAGGTGAGCAGTGGTTTGATCTTGCTCATACATGGCGAACAGCGCCAGGAAAAACGCCACGGCGTTGAACAAGGGAAGCAAAGTCAGCGTGAGGGATCGGCCGGAGTAGCGAGTGGATCCCGTGCCGCTGGCCGCCAGGGGAATGACGGCGAAGATGGCCGCAAACATGGCCGCGAAGGCAATCGTGAGCGCGCGCTGGTCATCCGAATAGTAATCCGAATACCAGCCGAAATAAAGAATGATGGTGCCGGCAAAGCTTCCCCAAAGCAGGCGCCGCCATGGTTTGAAGATGGCCACGGTGAGAATCGCCAGGTCCAGCAGCAAAACGTAGGTGAACAGCACCACTTCGTGATTCTGTCCCGTGGAAAGCAGCACGGGAGAGGAAAAGCCGCCCACCAGCGCAAAGCTGGCCAGCAATTCCGCGTCCTGCGTCAGGGCCAGCGCGATGGTTGCGGCGGTCACGGTTGCCATCGCCAGAAACGCCGCTGACGCCGGGATGAGGTGATAAATTTGAAATGCGGCCCACAGCGATAAATAGAGCGTGCCGATCCCGACCGCCTTCAGCGAATAGGAAAAGACTACGTAGCTGCGTATGCGGAATCTTTCGCTCCACAGCACCAGCGCGATCCCCACTAGCAGGCCAATGGCTATGCGCCCGCCGGGGCCGATCCAGTTATTGTCAAACGCAAACTTCAGGAAATATGAGACTCCGATCAGCATTGCCACGATGCCGATTCGGTTCAGCCAATATTGCCCAATCTTTTTTTCCAGATCGGTGTCCTGGTGCGATGTTGCGGCATTGCTGAGCCAGATTGGGCGTTGCGGCGCCTGCGGACTGTGAGGCAATGGCGGCGAGTCAGCTGGATGTGGATGAGAAGCGGTCGCAGCGACGGGAGGCCGCAGCATTGTTCCGCTGGGAAGTGGAGCGTACGGCGGCTCCACTTGAATGGCAGCTTGGGGAGGCTTTGTAACGACTCCGCTTCTTTGTTCCAGGGAGTAAATTCGCGCAGTGAGAGACGCAACCTGCGCCTTCAGCGCCTCAATTTCCTCTTGCGGGCTGGCCATGTGCGTACAGTAACTCAACTCCACACAGCGAGCAATAAATCACGTTCCAATGAATATACTCGGCCACAAGCAGAGCACTACTGGAATTTCAACATACTGCTGCGCGTCAGGGTCACCTGGCTGGTGACACCGGCCGGCCCGCCTTTGTACAGATGCCACGCCGAATATTGCTCCATGTAAGTGTCTTCGGACGACAGGCAATCGAGCGGAATAATTACTTTGTAGCCGCGTTGCGCCGAGCCTCCCCCGGTCCCAATCCCAACGCCCTGGAAAGAAGTTCCGCAGACAATCACTGTCTTGATGCCGCGCGCTTTCAGCTTTTCTTCCAGATTGGAGCCGAGAAATTTGTCCGGCCCATTCTGGCGAACCCATTCGCCGTCGCGCGCCGTAAATCCGGGATCGACCTGGTCCGCGGGCGTGGCTTTGCCGTCGCTGCCCACAAAGCTGTACCACACCATGGCGCCCGCTTTGCGCGCCGCGTCATGCAGCCGCTGCACGTTGGGAACTGAGGCCACGCAGCGCGGCCGTGCGCCGCAGTTCATTTTCATCAAGTCCAGAATGAGCAGGGCAGTGGTTGAACCGTCCAGCGTTACTGCTTTGATTTCGGGCAGCGGCGGCGGCTTTACCGCTGACCAGTCGTCCAGGATATCGGCTCCCACGGATGCGGCGCCGAATGCAATCAAGATTGCAACTGCTCCTACGGCTGCGCCGCGCAATAAAATTTTCGTGTCGAACATCGCTCTCTCCTTGGAATGATGCGATTTGTCTATCTCTCGCAAACCGTGCGTTGTCCCAAGCTTTCTGCGGCATGGTACGCTTGCACCGTTCTTGACACAATGCAATTGTGGCCGGAGCAGGTCCCAGCGAACGCCGAGCAGAGCATCAGCAGTCAACTCCCAAGAACGGCCTCCCTCAAACCATCCCGGCACTTTTCTCGCGTATTCGTGCTTGCAGCTTCGGGATTTGGCTATAATGTTGTGGCAATCGGACATTCGCGGCGGGCCGAAGGGAAGGCCCATTTAGCGGATGCCAGCACACCATGACCAGTCCTTATGTAATTGCGACGCTAATTTTCTACGCGGCGAGCCTTGCGCTGTACATCTGGAATTTGCGCGAGCCTTCGCTCCTCGCGGGGATTGGCGCGACCTCATGCCTGGTGATTGGGCTGGGGCTTCACTATCTGGCGCTGCTGGCGCGCTCGCGATTGATTCATGCGGTGCCGTACGACGATCTGTTCGGTTCGCTTTCGCTTTTTGCCTGGCTGCTGGCCGCCACTTATCTTTGTCTGGAGGCGATCCACCGCCGCCGCGCGGTCGGCCCATTTGTGTTGCCCATCGTGCTGGGCGTGTTTCTGCTGGCGCACTTGCCGGAAGCGCGGCCAGTGAAAGCGCCGCCGGCGCAGGGACCGCTTTTTGCGTTTCACGTCACGCTGAACATTCTGGCCTATTCGGCGTTCGCGATTTCTTTTGTGCTCAGCATTATTTTTCTGATGCAGAATCGCCGCCTGCGCGAACACAAGCTGGGCGTCGTGGGATGGCGTTTTCCGGCGCTCGATGTTCTGGAGCGCATGACGCGCAGCAGCGTGCTGATCGGTTGCGTTTCGCTCGCCGCGGGAATGACGGCAGGCTTGATCTGGGCGCACCGCCTGCAGGGAAGGTATTGGGATGGCGATCCGAAAGTGATCGTCACGGTCCTGATTCTGTTGATTTATGTGGGCTACACGCTTCTGTCGCGAGACGGCGGCGTGGCGCGGAGCGCGCGCTTCCGCGCTTTGCATTTTCAATTTCATGTTCGTGATTTTCAGTTACAGCATCGTGAATCGGTATCTTTCTCATTTTCACCGGTATTTCTGAACGGATTCGCGGGCAGGGAATCCGGAGGAGCTGATCGGGCATTTCGCAAATGGAAATTGTTCTCATCGGAATGAATCACCGCACGGCTTCGGTCGAGTTGCGGGAGCGCGTGGCCTTCACGCCGGAGCAGGCGCGCGAGGCCGCCGAACAGTTGCGTTCGCGCGGCATTCTCGAGGAAACGCTGGTGCTTTCGACCTGCAATCGCAGCGAACTGTACGGCGTCCCGCGCGAAGACGCCACCGATAGCGCGGGCGCCGTGGAATTGTTTCTGGCGTCTTTCCACCAACTTTCCCTGATCGAATTGAACGGCTCGCTCTACCGCCATCGCGATAGCCAGGCCGTGCGCCATTTGTTTCGCGTTCGGCGGGGCTCGATTCCATGTTGCTGGGCGAAGCGGAAATTCTGGGGCAGGTGCGCGACGCCTACCAGATTGCGCTGGACCACGGACGAAACCGGACCAGTGCTCAACCGCATGTTCCAGGCCGCGCTGGAAGTGGGCAAGCGCGTTCGCAACGAAACGGAAATGGGCACGCGGCCGGTTTCCGTGGCCTTCGCCGGCGTAAAACTGGCCGAGCGCATTTTCGGAAAGCTGAACAACTCACCGCGCGCTGATCGTCGGAGCGGGCGCGACCAGCGAGCAGGTGGTGCGGCATCTCTGCGACCGCGGCATCAAGCAGTTGCGCGTGATGAATCGCACGCCGGAGCACGCCGTGGATCTGGCGGCGCGATTTGGCGGGGAAGTTGTCCCGTGGGAAAACCTGACCAGCTGCGCTGGAGTGGCCGGACCTGATCGTGACTTCCGTTTCGGCCAGCGAGCCGATCCTGACGCGCGCCATGATCGAGCGAGCCATGGCGGCGCGCGGCAATCGCGCCTTGCTGCTGATTGACCTGGGAGTTCCGCGCAATGTCGCGCTCGGACGTCGCGGACATTTACAACACTTATCTGTACAACATCGACGACCTGACGGAAATCGTGGAGCAAAATAAGAAAGCGCGCGTGGCGGAAATTCCGCGCGCCGAAGCGATCATCGACGAGCAGGTCGAGAAATTTCTGCACTGGCAGGCGGGAGTGGCCGCCGGCGCGGTGCTGGGAGATCTTCGCAACAAGCTGGCGGCCGAACGCGAAGCCTTCGTGCAGGAGCGGCTTGCGTCGATGCCCAATCTTTCGGAAGCGGATCGCGCGCAGGTCGCCGCGATGCTGCAGGAATTTCTCGATCGCGTGGTGCTGACTCCCGCGGAACGCATGCGCGGCATTCCGGAGTTGCGCCGCAAACTTCAGAATTTTGAAGCGATTCGCGATTTGTTTCGCCTCGATCGGGAGAAACCTTGAAGGCGCTGCGAATCGGCACACGGGGCAGCGCGCTGGCTCTGTGGCAGGCGCGAAGCATCGCGCGGCGCTTTGCACGAAGCGTACAGGCGTCGAACCCGAACTGGTGATCATCAAAACTTCCGGCGACAAATTCCAGCAAACCAGTTTCAGCCAAATGGGAACCAAGGGCGTCTTCATCAAGGAACTCGAAGACGCGCTGCTGGAAGAGCGCATCGACCTGGCCGTTCACAGCATGAAGGATGTGCCCACGGAATTGCCGGAAGGATTGACGATCGCCGCGATTGGCAAAAGGGAAGACGTGCGCGACGCGCTGCTTTCCTCGACCGGGGCCACGCTGGAGTCCTTGCCTCAAGGCGCGCGTGTCGGCACCAGCAGCCTGCGCCGGCAGTCGCAATTGCTTTACGTGCGGCAGCGATTTGCAAATGCTGGAGCTTCGCGGAAACGTGGACACGCGAATCGAAAAGTTGAAGCGCGGAGATTACGACGCGATTGTGCTGGCCAAGGCGGGACTCGATCGCCTGGGCTTGAGCGCAAATATCAGCGAAGTGCTGTCGCACGAAGTGAGTCTGCCCGCGGCGGGGCAGGGCGCGATTGGAATCGAAGCGCGTGCGAACGATGCCGAGACGTTGCGCGTTCTGGCAGCTCTGAATGACGCGGAAACGCGCGGCGCTGTGACCGCGGAACGCTCCGCACTCGCCGGCCTTGACGGCGGCTGCCAGGTGTCCATCGGCGCGTGGGGACGCGTGGAGGATGGAAAACTTGCTGCTGGATGTCGCTGGTGCTCTCTCCGGATGGCACGCAGCGCATGTGTGGAGAAAGATTCAGGATCGACCGGATGAGGCCGAAGCGATCGGCAGACGAGTCGCCCAAAAATTGCGCGAGGCGGCGCGACGGCATTGCTCGAGCGCGAAAGCCGCGGGACGCGCGCATGAACGCGCCCGGGCCGCTCGACGGAAAGCGCATCGTGGTCACGCGCGCGGTCGAGCAGGCGCGCGAACTGAAGGATCGCCTGGAAAAGATGGGCGCGATCGTGCTGTTGTTTCCCGCCGTGAGTTTTTCCGAGCCCGCCGATACGACGGAGCTGGATCGCGCGATCCATTCGCTTGACACATTCGATTGGATTTTGTTTACCAGCGCGAATGCGGTTCGATTTTTTGCCGGCCGCTGCCGCAAGCTGGATGTTGATCCGAGCCACGACGCAAACTTTCGTTGTGCCGCGGTAGGCCCGGCGACCGCGAGCGCCGTGGCGGCAGAAGGATTTTCCGTCGATTACGTGGCGCAGGAATTTATTGGCACGGCGCTGGCGCGCGAGCTTTCCACGCTCGCTGGCGGGCAAAAAGATTCTTTTGCCGCGCAGCGAGCGCGCCGGCCGCGATTTGCCGGATGCGCTGAAGGCGGTCGGCGCGGAAGTCACGGAAGTTGTGGCGTATCATACGGGCGGCGTGGGCGCGGTCGATCCCGAAGTGATGCGGGCCATTCGCGAAGCGCGGGTCGATGTATTTCGTTCTTCAGTCCGTCGGCGGTTGAGAATATGCGCGCCGAGCTTGGCGAGGAATTGCTGTCTCGCGCTTGGCGCGCAAACGCGGCACTGGCTGCGGTGGGCCCGGTAACAGCGGCGGCTTTGCGCAACGCAGGCTTGCCCGTGGCGATTCGAAGCGCCGCTGGCCACCGCGGAGTCCATGGCCGTGGCAATCGCAAATTATTTTTCGACGAATGCAGGCATCAAAAGCGAGGGCCCTATGAGTTTTCCGGTAACGCGACCGCGCCGCTTGCGGCGCAACGAAGCGATTCGTTCCCTGGCGCGCGAAACTCGGCTGTCGACGCACGGCTTCATTTATCCGATGTTCGTTTGCCCGGGCAAAAATGTGCGCAATCCGATCGCTTCGATGCCCGGCGTCGCGCAGCAATCGGTGGACATGTTTCTGGAGGAATGCCGCGAAGTGGAGCAGCTTGGAATTCCCGGAATTATTCTGTTTGGAATTCCGGAAAAAAAGGATGCGCTCGGCACCGAAGCCTATGCGGCGGACGGCGTCGTGCAGCGCGCGATCGAAGCAGTTCGCAACGCCAATTTGAATCTGCTGGTGATGACCGACGTTTGCCTGTGCGAGTACACCGACCACGGGCATTGCGGCATCGTGGAAAACGGGGAAGTGAAGAACGATCCGACGCTGGAATTGCTGGCCAGGGAAGCGCTTTCGCACGCGCGCGCCGGCGCGGACATCATCGCGCCTTCGGACATGATGGATGGGCGCGTGGGCGCGATTCGCAAGGCTCTCGACGGCGCGGGATTTCAGGATATCGCCATCATGAGCTACGCGGCGAAATATTGTTCCGGTTTTTACGGGCCGTTCCGCGAGGCCGCGGAATCCGCGCCGCAGTTCGGCGACCGCCGCGGCTATCAGATGGATCCGGCCAACGCGCGCGAGGCGCTGCGCGAAGTGGAATTGGATCTGGCCGAGGGCGCCGACATGGTGATGGTGAAGCCGGCGCTGGCCTATCTGGACATTATTCAGCGCGTGCGCGAAACATTCAGCGTGCCCGTTGGCGCGTACAACGTGAGCGGAGAATACGCGATGGTCAAAGCGGCGGCGGCGAACGGCTGGATCGAAGAAAAGCGCATCGCGCTGGAAATTTTGACCGGCATTCATCGCGCCGGCGCCAGCATCATCCTGACCTATCACGCGAAAGATGCCGCGCGCTGGCTGAAAAATTCCTGAGCTGATTCCTTACTGCCTTCATGCTCGATCAGGTCGCAGATGAGCGTTCACACCAAAATCAGTCAAACAGCAAATTGCAGCGACCCTCACTCCCAGGAAATATTTCGCCGCGCCACCGACGTGCTTGTCGGCGGCGTGAACAGCCCGGTGCGCGCTTTTCGCGCCGTCGGCGGCGATCCGATCGTTGTCGATCACGCGGCCGGCGCGCGCTTGTGGGACGCGGACGGAAATGAATATATCGATTATGTTTGTTCCTGGGGCGCGCTGATTCTGGGCCACGCGCATCCGAAAGTTGTGCAGGCGATCGCGGAGCAGGCGCGGCGCGGCACGAGTTACGGCATGCCCACCGAACTTGAAGTGGAACTCGCAACGCGCATCCGCAAGGCGCTTCCTTCCTGCGAAAAAGTGCGATTCGTCAGTTCCGGCACCGAAGCGACCATGAGCGCGGTGCGCCTGGCGCGCGCCGCAACCGAATCGCGATCTGATCATCAAATTTGACGGCTGCTATCACGGCCACTCCGACAGTTTTCTTTCCGAAGCCGGGCTCGGGCCTCGCCACGCTCGGAATTGCCGCCTGTCCTGGCGTGCCGCAGGCGCTCGCTGAGCTGACGCTCAACGCTCCGTACAACGATGCCGCGGCGGTCGAAAAACTGTTCGATCTGCACCGCGGACAAGATTGCCGCGGTAATTGTCGAGCCCATCGCGGCCAATATGGGCGTGGTTCCGCCGCAGCCGGGATTTCTGCAAGCTCTTCGCGAACTTACACGCACGTCACGGAGCGCTTGCTGATTTTCGATGAAGTGATCACCGGCTTCCGCGTTTGTTACGGCGGCGCGCAAACGATGTTCGGAATTGCTCCGGACCTGACGACGCTCGGCAAAATTATCGGCGGGGGATTGCCCGTCGCCGCCTACGGAGGCCGCCGCGATCTGATGGATCGCGTCGCGCCGCTCGGCCCGGTCTATCAGGCGGGAACGCTCTCCGGAAATCCGCTGGCGATGAGCGCGGGAATTGCTTCGCTCGATTTGCTGGCCGCGCCGGGATTTTACGAATCGCTGGAGGCGCGCGCGAAGCGCTTGGGCGACGGAATCATCGCGGCGTTGCGGGAGACGGGAGCTGCCGGCGACGGCGGTGCGCGTCGGTTCGCTGCTGACGCTATTCTTTTCGCGTGAAGCCGATCACGAATTATGCCGACGCTAAAAAATGCGACACGCAGCGATTTGCCGCATTTTTCCGCGCCATGCTCGATCGTGGAATTTTTCTCGCGCCTTCGCAGTTTGAGGCGCTGTTTGTTTCCGCCGCGCATACCGATGCGGATATCGATCGGACGCCTGGCGCGCCGTTCCGCGAGAGCTCTGAGCGGCTGCGTACGCAGCGGTACTTGATGCGAGCTACCCGGCAGAATTCACCGAATCGAACTGCCACGGCAAATCATCAAGCAGGAGTGAGCATTTATGGCTGACGAATTGAGCGAACTTGCGCGAAAACGCCGAACACGGGCGCGAAAATCCTTCGCTCGCTCCCGATTTCCGTGACCATGGCCATTCTGGCCGTCTGCGTGGCCATCGTTTCGCTGATGGGCCACCGCTCGCATACCGAAGAATTGATGATGCAGAATCGCGCCACCGATCAGTGGGCCTACTACCAGGCCAAAAATATTCGCCGGCACAACTATGAAATGAGCATGGATCTGCTTTCCTTGGTGGAATTCAAGGACAAGGAACAGGCCGAGAAAGTCCGCGAAAAATATCAGAGGAAGTCGAGCGCTATACGAAGGAACAGAGCGGAGATTGAGGAGAAGGCCAAGGATCTTGAAAAGGAATCCGCCAGCGCGCAGCGCAGGGCGGACCGCTTCGATCTGGGCGAAGTGTTTCTGGAAATCGCTCTGGTGATTTCCTCGCTGGCTCTGCTTTCCGGAAAACGCGTCTTCTGGTTCTTGGGAATTGCTTCCGGCCTCACCGGACTGGTGTCGCCGCTTCGGTATTTCTGCTGCACTAGCGTTGAAGCGATTTTTGTGGCGCGGCTTCGCCGGCGGTTTTGCGCTCGCTAAACTCGAAAACCCGCCGGCTGGAGCCGCGCCACAGCTCTCAATTCTGCACGTCGATGCCGAAAATCACCATCACGACGCTGGCGGAGCGGGCGCAGTCGCAGCGTTGCGACTTCTTCCGTCAGCTGATCCAGGCGTTCCAGCAGTTCCTGGTGGCGCGTTTCGTCCGGCGCCGGTTTTTTCCCGACGAAACGAAATTGTGCCGCTTGGCTCGAGCATGGCGCGATCCACTTCCTGCAAGTCTGCCGAATCCCTGTTTGTGCGCGGCCGCTTCGAAGTTCCTGAATGCGAGAGAACTTCTTTCGCCAGCTTGTCTTCCAGAATCTTTCCATTTTCGATGAGCAGTGCGCGGTGTCGCCTTCGACGATCCGGTCCAGCTTTTCGTGGCGATACAGAAATCGAACCACCAGATAGTTGACCAGCAGCAGCGTGGCAGCGCCGATGATTCCGCCGGTCACGCTGTTGTCATCGCCGATGATGGCGTTCTGCACCGTGTTGGAGAGCGTCAGCAGCACGACCAGATCGAATGGATTGAGCTGCGCCAGTTCGCGTTTTCCCGCCAGGCGCAATCCGATCACCAGAAAAAAATAAACGACGATCGGGCGCAGAATTTTCTCCGCCAGGGGAATCGCGAGAACAAACATGTCGGTCAAAATTTTGAATGCATCTATCGTTCTCCTGAAGCCTGAATCGATGGCGCGCGTCAATAGCCGGAGCCACGGCCATTCTATCGCCTCGCGCAGGGTAACACGTCCTGGATTCTGCGCAGCCTCGTAGCCACGGTTCGCATTGGAATATGACTCGAAAGAGCTGCCGCAAGATTCGGCCGGCGTCGAACACCTGCTTGACGCGCAGTGCGCTCGTGCTCTTGTATATTGTTTTTCGCCATGAGGCTTCTCCGCGCGACATCACGGTCACCATCATCATCACGGCGCACGACCGTGCCCGCGGAGGCTTGAGTAGCGCATCGAAATTCGCACTCATCAGGCCCGCTGGCGCGGTAAGCGCCAGCGGGTTTTTTATTTTGCAGGCGCTATGCTTGTCGGATTCTGGAGGAGCGATGGAGCTGGATTTCACAAAACTGGACGGTTTGCTTCCCGCGGTGATTCAGGACGCCGGCATCGGGCGAAGTCCTGATGCTCGGCTTCATGAACGCGGAAGCTTACGCGGCGACGCAGGCCAGCGGGGAAGTGACTTTTTTCAGCCGCTCGCGCAACAAACTGTGGCGCAAGGGCGAACAGAGCGGCCACGTGCTGCGCGTGCGCGAAATTCGCGTGGATTGCGATGTGGATACCCTGCTGATTCGCGTGGACGCGCTCGGTCCGGGCGTTTGCCACGAAGGCTATCGCTCCTGTTTCTTCCGGCAAACTTTCTCCGGCCGGCGAAGCCAAAGTGGTCGAGGAGCGCACGTTCGATCCCAACGCCGTGTACGGAAAGGACTGCGCGGTAATGAGCGTGCTTCGTCTGGGCATTCCCAAAGGCAGCCTGCAGGACGCGACCGTTGCAGCTGTTTGCCAAGGCGGGATGGCGCATTTCGATCAGTTCGCGCAGCTATTTTCCCGGGAGTCGACGATCCGGAAATTAATTGCATGCTGGTTCGCGCGCAGGAAATGGCGCGCTACGTGGAAACCGGAGCGCTCGACGCCGGAATCACGGGACGCGACTGGGTGCTGGAAACCGGCGCGGACGTCGCGGAAATCGGCGAGTTGCTGTACTCGAAGCAAAGCCTCGCGCCCGTGCGCTGGGTTCTGGCGGTGCCGGAGGATGGCCCGATTCAATCCGTGAAAGATCTGGAAGGAAAAGTGATTGCCACCGAAGTTGTGAATCTCACGAAGACAATATCTTGCGCGCAACGGCGTGAATGCGCGCGTGGAATTTTCCTGGGGCGCGACCGAAGTGAAGGTGCCGCAGCTGGCCGACGCCATCGTGGAAGTGACCGAGACAGGTTCGTCGCTTGCGCGCCAACCGCTTGCGCATCGTCGATACGATTCTCGAATCGCGCACGGTGTTCATCGCCAATCACGCGCGCAGCGGCCGATCCGTGGAAAGAGGAAAAGATTTCCAATCTCGCTCTGCTGCTCTCCGGCGCGATTGCCGCCTACACGAAAGTCGGCATCATGCTGAACGTGCGCAAGGAGCAGCTTGCCGCGGTGCTGGGCGTGCTTCCCGCGCTCAAGAATCCCACGGTTTCGACGCTGAGCGATCCCGATTGGATTGCCGTGAATACGATCATCGACGAAGACGTGGTGCGCACGATTATTCCGCGCTTGAAGGCGGCTGGCGCGCAGGGAATTGTGGAATATCCACTGAACAAGATTGTGCTGTGACGGAACATATCTGAGGCCAATCCGATGCGCATACTCAAACTAACCGACGCGGTGGCGCGACGAATTTCTTCGCGCGGCGCAGTTCGCACGATGCGGCCGCCGAGCGGATTGCGCGCGAAGATTCTCGCCGACGTCCGCGACAATGGCGATGCCGCGCTGTTTCGCTGGGCGTAGCGCCTGGATGGACTTCGCCTGACTCGCGAAATCGCTGTGGATCAGCCGCGCGGAAATTGCGCGCCGCGCGCCGTGAGTGTGTCCGCGCGATCTTGCTGCGCGCCATCGAGCACGCCGCGCGAAATATTCGCCGCGTCGCCGAAGCAGCAGCGTCCGCGTTCGTGGACGATTACGGTCGAGCCGGGCGTGCGCGTCGGCCAGCGCGTCACGCCGCTCGGAACCATCGGCTGCTACATTCCCGGCGGACGCTTTTCGCTTTTTTCGACTCTGCTGATGACGGCGATTCCGGCGCAGGTGGCCGGCGTGAAACGCATCGTCGTGGCGTGTCCGAAGCCGAGTCCCGCGCTGCTCGCGGCCGCTGAAATTCTTGGCGTCACGGAAATTGCGCGGATCGGCGGCGCGCAGGCCATCGGCGCGTTTGCCTATGGCACGCAATCGATTCCGCGCGTGGACAAAATTTGCGGCCCCGGCAATCGCTACGTCACCGCCGCGAAGCGCATCGTTTCCAATGACTGCGCGATTGACATGCCCGCCGGCCCGACCGAAGTGCTGATTCTGGCGACGGGCGGAGATGCCGCGCTTCATCGCCGCGGATTTGCTGGCGCAGGCCGAGCATGATCCGGACGCTGTCGCGTTTCTCGTCACGACGTCGGCGCGACTTGCGCGAGATCGTCGCCGCGGAAGTCGAGAAGCAGCTTGCAGCGATTTGCCGAAAACGAATCCGGCCTGGAAGTCGCTGCAAGCCGCGAGCGCGATTCTCGTCGCGCCTTCGCTCGATGCCGCGGTTCGCTTTGCGAATCGCGTGGCGCCCGAACACTTGAGCATTCCCGCATGCGAACCAAGATCTTGATCGAGAAATTATCCGAAGCGGGCAGCGTGTTTCTCGGGACCGTGGAGCGCGCAGCCCATCGGCGACTATGCCAGCGGCACGAATCACGTGCTGCCCACTTCCGGCTGGGCGCGCGCGCGCGGCGGATTGAGCGTCGCGGACTTCGTGAAATGTTCGAGCACGCAGGAAATTTCTCGCGCCGGATTGAAACGTCTCGCGCCGGTTGTCACCGCCATGGCGCGCGCCGAGGGACTTGGAAGCGCACGCGCGCGCCGTCGAGGTGCGCCGAGTGAAAGCGCGCCAAGCTGCCGAAAATTCCGGTGCGCCGCGCGGTGCTGGGCCTCGCGCCCTACAACGCGCCGGAGGAAGGCCGCGCCGGAAAGCTGCGCCTCGATTTCAACGAGAATACGGTGGGATGTTCTCCCGCTGTGCTGCGCGCGCTCTCGCGCATGACGGCGGAACAGATGGCGATTTATCCCGAGTATCAGGCGACGACGAAACGCCTGGCTCGCTTCTTTGGCGTGCGTCCGGCGGAAATGCACCTGACCAATGGCATTGATGACGCGCTGCACTTGATCGCGGACACGTTTATCGAAGATGGCGATTCGGTTCTGGTCGTCGAGCCCACATTCGACATGTATCGTTTTTTTGCGGAACTCGCAGGCGCGCGCGTCATCGCGTTGCGCTACGACGAAGAAATGCGATTTCCGGTGGATGCCGTGATTCGCGCGCTGCGCAGCCGGCAAAACGCTGCCCGCGCGTGCTGTACATCGCGAATCCGAACAATCCGACCGGCACGCTGGTGCAGCGCGGAGGAATTGCGCCGGATTTTGAATGCCGCTTCGCACACGCTGGTGCTGGTGGACGAAGCCTATTTCGATTTTTCCGGACTGACGATTCTTCCGTGGATTCGCCGCTATCCGAATCTGCTGGTGGCGCGCACGTTTTCAAAGTCGGCAGGGCTTGCGGCGTTGCGCGTGGGCTGCCTGTTCGGCAAACCGCGAGATTCTGTCGGTCGATGCGCCGCGCGTGCACGCCCTATCCGGTGAACTACGGCCGCGCTGGTGGCGGCGGAAGCGGCGATTCGCGACACGCGATTTCTGCGCAAGTACACGCGGGAAGTTTTGCAGAGCCGCGCGCTGCTCGAAAAAGGGCTTGTGCGACTGGGCGCGCGCATTTATCCGAGCAGCGCGAATTTTGTGCTTGCGGATTTCGGCCCTGGCGCGCGCCGCCTGGTTCGCGCACTGGAGCGGAAGGGCATTCTGGTGCGCGAGCCGCAAAGATTTTCCGCGCGAAGGTTTCGTGCGCATCAGCGCCGGCACGCGGGCCGATACGCGCAACGTTGCTGCGCGCCATGGAAGGAATCCTGTGAAGCTTGCTCCCAAACTCGTTATTTTTGACGTGGACGGCGTGCTGGTGGACGTTCACGGATCGTTTCACAAGTCGATCATCGACACGATTCATTTTTTTACGGGCAAGCGCGTCACCTACGCCGAAATTCACGAGTGGAAAAATCGCTCCGGCTACAACGATGACTGGCGCTTGACGACGGATTGGATTGCGTCGCTCGGCGAGGCGGTTCCGTACGCAAAGGTGAAGAGCGCGCTTTCAGAAATTCTATTGGGGCACGAAAGCGAAGCCCGGCAATGTGTCGCGGGAACAATGGCTGATCACGCACACGCGCCTGGAGCGATGGTCGCGCGCGCGCCGAACTCGCGCTCTTTACCGGCCGCACGCGCCGGGAATTGCGCCACACGCTCGAGGGCACGGTCGCGCACGATATTTTTCGCCGCGCCGTCACCATGGACGATGTGAAAAAGGGAAAGCCCGATCCGGAGGGATTGCGTCTGCTGCTGAACGGCATGCCTCGCGCGCGAAGCGCTCTACCTCGGCGACAACATTGACGACGCGCTTGTCCGCGAAGCGCGCGCGCGTGCCATTTCTGGGAGTTCTGCCGCACGGCAGCGAGGCGCATCAATCGCGCGCGGCGAACGCTGCGCGAATTGGGCGCCTTGAACATTCTGCACAGCGTTCGCGATCTGGAGAAATTGTGGCAATGAGAAAAGCAAATCTGCGCCGCACCACCACGGAAACGGATATTCGCGTGCAGCCTGAATCTCGATGGCCAGGGCCGCGCGAAAATTTCCACCGGCATTCCGTTTCTCGATCACATGCTGACGCTCGTCGCGCGGCACGGCGCGATGGATCTGGAACTCACCGCGCGCGGCGACCTGGAAGTGGATCAGCACCACACCGTCGAGGACACCGGCATCGTTCTCGGCGAAGCGGTTCGCAAGGCGCTTGGCTCGAAGCGCGGCATTCTGCGCGCCGGATATTTTCTGATGCCGATGGACGAAACGCTTGCGGCTGCGGCCATCGATTTCAGCGGACGCCCGCATCTGGTCTGCAAATGGAAATTTTCGGCCAAGCATGTTGGCGGCCTGCAAACGGAATTGCTGGAGGATTTTTTCGGCGGCTTCGCGCAGGCCGCCGGCGCGAATGTTCATCTGCGTCTGCTCTACGGCCGGTCGTCGCATCATCAGGTGGAAGCAATCTTCAAGGCATTCGCGCGCGCGCTGCGATTTGCGGCCACGCGCGATCCGCAATTGAAGCGCGTGCTGCCCAGCACGAAAGGACTGCTATGAACATCGCACTCGTGGAATACGGCGCGGGAAATCTTCCTTCGGTCGAGCGCGCGCTCGACGCGCCTCGGCGTCGAATCGCGCCGCGCGTCCACGCCGGAAGCGCTGGCAGGCTGCGATGCGCTGATTCTTCCCGGCGTCGGCCATTTCGGCGCGCTGATGCGTTCGCTCGACGAGCGTTCGCTGGTGAAGCCGCTGCGCGATGCAGTTTCGCAGCGGCGTTCCGCTGCTGGGAATTTGCCTGGGACTGCAGGCCATGTTCGCGACCAGCGATGAAGCGCCCGGCGACGCGGGCCTGGCTCTGTTTCCGCAAAAAGTTTCCGCGCTTGCCGCCGACCGATCGCCTGCCGCACATGGGATGGAACCAGCTTCGCCGCGTGCGTCCCAGCAAGTTGCTGGAAGGCGTTCCGGAGGACGCTTATTTTTATTTCGCGCATTCCTATGCCGCGCTCGATGCGGGCGATGCGGGCGTTGCCTTCTGCGATCACAGCGCTTCGTTCGTCGCCGTGCTCGAGCAGGGAAATGTTTTCGCGACGCAATTTCATCCGGAGAAATCCGGACCGGTCGGCGCGCAAGTTCTTTCCAATTTTGTGCGGCATGCGGGCGGGAAAGCGATGAGCCTGGCGCACCGCATCATTCCGTGCCTCGATACCGACGGCGAGCGCGTCGTCAAGGGCGTGAACTTCGTGAATTTGCGCGACGCCGGAGATCCGGCCGAACTTGCTGCGCGCTACAACATCGAAGGCGCCGACGAACTCGTCGTTCTGGACATCGCCGCGTCGCGCGATCATCGGCCCACGTTTCTCGAAACGATTCGCCGCGTCGCCGCGGAACTGGCGATTCCGCTGACGGCCGGCGGCGGCGTCGCCAACGTGGACGAAGGCCGCGCCATTCTTCGCGCCGGCGCCGACAAGCTCACGGTGAATACGGCGGCGATCCGCAATCCCGAATTGCTCACGGCGCTGGCGGCGGAGTTCGGCTCGCAGGCCGTCGTTCTCGCGATTGACGCCAAGCGCGTGGGCGATCACTGGGAAGCGTTTGTGCGCGGCGGCAGCGTGCCCACCGGAATCGATGCGGTGGCCTGGGCGCGCCAGGGAGTGGATTGCGGCGCGGGAGAAATTCTGATCACTTCGATGGACAAGGACGGCACGCGCTCCGGATTCGACTGCGCGCTGACGGCCGCGATTTCACGCGCGGTTACTGTTCCGGTGATCGCCTCGGGCGGCGCCGACACGCCGGAAACATTTCTGGAAGTATTTCGCGAAGGCCGCGCGGATGCGGCGCTGGCCGCATCGATTTTTCACGATCGCATTCAGGGGCTTGGCGAACTCAAACAATATCTTGGCGAACAAGGCATTTCCGTTCGCCAGACAGGCTAATCACACGTACATGCTGATTCCTTGCATCGATCTGCAGGATGGCCGCGCCGTGCAACTGGTGCACGGACGCGAACGCAAGCTCGCGGTGGACGACGTGTTCGGCTTGCTCGATCGCTTCGGCGGCCATCCGCTGATTCACGTGATCGATCTGGACGCCGCGATGCGGAAGGGAAGCAACGCGCAGGCTCGTGCGCGAGCTGTGCGCCGCCGCGAAAAAACGCAAGATGCGCGTTCGCGTGGGCGGCGGAATTCGCACCGTGGCGCAGGCCGCGAAAATTGCCGGCTGGGGCGCGGAAAAAATTATTGTGGGCAGCGCCGCGTTCAAGGATGGCCACGTGAACGCGAAATTTCTGAGCCGCCTGGTCGCCAAAATTGGACGACAGACGAATGATCGTCGCGCTGGACACGGAAGGCGGAAAAATTCTGGTGCGCGGCTGGCAGGAAAAATTGCGCTTGCGCCCGGACGAAGTAATTCCCGAACTGGAAAAATACGCTTCGGGATTTCTGTGCACCTACGTGGATGCGGAAGGCACCATGCGCGGCACGAATCTGAACTGGTTTCGCTCCCTGCGCCGCGCCACCACGCCGCCCCATCACGGCCGCGGGCGGCATTCGCAGCCAGCAGGAAATTCGCGCGCTCGCGCGCATCAAGATGGACGCCGCCGTCGGCATGGCGCTCTATACCGGAAAGTTATCGTGACGTGAATCGTGATTTGAAATTCGAAGTGGAAATTGCGCGCGGACTGAAATAATCATTGCCAAATGCGAAACGTGAATCGCCATTCACGTTTCACACTCCATCACGCTGCGGGATCGTCTTCCGGGAGTCGGGTGCACCTTGCCAGAAATCGGGATTTGCTTCTGGGAATGCCACGCCCGCCTCAACCGTTCGGCTGTGTTGGTTGCCCAGAAAAACCACGCGGCAATCCTGCTCCTGCTGCGTGAGCGTGATTGGTGAGCAGTAGTTGTCTGACCCTTGCGCACCGGCACGCTCAGGAGCAGCAGGGCGCCATTGGCATTCACGTGCAGCGTGTGCGCTTCTTCGTGGAAGGTTTCTTTCCCTGCCCGTGCCCGTACACGTACACGGGAATATCGAGCGTGCCATCGGCGGCTTCTCCGTCGGTCGGGAACTTCGATCTCGGGTTCGCTCTCAGGCGATGCGATTGCCCTTTTCCAGCGCGCATCTACTGCGCATGTTTCAACGCTTCAAAAATTCGACTCATTATCTGTTGTGCTGTCCCGGTTGAAGTAGGCTGGACAACAACCAAAATACTCCGAACGCAGCGGCGCGAGGGAAGGCAATCCGCGCATTCAGTTCGAATGGGTAACCCCTCGCCGCGTGCGATTATTGGCGATCGTATGCGTCCCCGTGGCGCGGGCTTCAGCCTGCGGGGTTTGTCCGTGAACGAAGCAACCCCGCAGGCTGAAGCCTGCGCCACAAAAAGCTGCATCGGATAACCGTGAATGTGAGAAATTTAATTGGGCAGGGAAAGGCAATGGGCGGCGGCAATTTATGTCTGAAACACTTACTTCACGAAAGAGCGCGAGCACATACAATCCGCGTCGGCCCGGCGGGATGGTCGTACACGGACTGGGCCGGGCATCGTGTATCCCGCGCGAAAGCCGGCCGGTTTTCACGAGGCCGCCTATCTCGCTGAATTCTTCGACACGATCGAAATCAATACTTCGTTCTACCAGCCGCTGCGCCCCGAGCATTGCCGGCATTGGATCGAACGGGTTTCCGCCAATCCGCGCTTCTTGTTCACCGCAAAGCTGTGGCAGAAATTCACGCACGAATCGGATGCCGGAGCCGAAGACGAGCGCGCCGTCCGCGCGGGATTCGATGTGCTGCGCGATGCCGGAAAACTGGGCGCCGTGCTGCTTCAGTTTCCGTTTTCATTTCACCGCACCGAGGAAAACATCGCCTACCTGAGCAGCCTGCTGAAACAGTTTTCCGATTACCCGCTGGTGGTGGAGGTGCGCCACTGCCACGTGGAACGACAAAGGCTTTTTACGCCATGCTGCACGAGCGCGGCGTCGGTTTCTGCAATATCGATCAGCCGGTGATTGGCCGTTCCATGAAGCCCAGCGAACGCGCCACCGCGCGCGTCGCCTACGTGCGCCTGCACGGCCGCCGCTACGACTCCTGGTTCAGCGACGATCCCGCCACGCCGCCCTCGGAGCGCTACAACTATCTCTACACGGAGCAGGAACTGGAGCCCTGGGCCGCGCGCATCCGCCATGTGTCACGAAGGCGGCGACTCCACCTTCGTCATCACCAACAATCATTTTGAGGGAAAGGCCATCGTAAACGCGCTGCAACTGATTCGCCTGCTCAGCGGCGCAAAAGTAAAAGTTCCCGAACCGCTCCGCCAGCATTACCCCGAGCTCGATCGCATCGCCAATCGAGCCTCCCGCGGAGCCGCTGCTGTTTCCGAAGTAAGGAGAAGTTGCAATGCCCGTAGTAGCGCTTCTAAAGGTCTGCTAAACCGGGATTGCTGGATGGCAAATGACTTTCCGAATCTTGTGGGATAGACTCCCGCACTGAGGACTCCGAAAATTCTGAATAGTTTGTCATACTTCGCTCCGCTCAGAATGACAAGATAAATAAGTTTTGCGAAGTGGGTTGAGCCTCTAATTGGAGATTGCCAAGATGAATTGGAAATTGATCGTTCAGCTGTCGTTGTTTGGGCTGGCCATGAGCGTGGCCACCGTGTACCTGATTCCCTCAAAGATCGAGCCGGCATTTTGGCTGCCCATATTCGTGATCAGCGCTTACCTGATCGCCAGGCAATGCGCGTCCAAACTTTTCCTGCACGGTTTGCTGCTCGGTCTGGCCAATTCTGTTTGGATCACTGCCGCTCACGTCTTATTGTTTGACACCTACATCGCCCGCCACGCTCAAGAGGCCGCCATGATGCAATCCATGCCCGTGCCCGTTTCTCCCAGGCTGGTCATGGCCCTTACCGGTCCAATGTTCGGATTAGTCTCAGGTGTAGTTCTTGGCCTGTTCGCGCTCATTGCTGGCAAGCTGATGAAAAGCTCTTCCTCGACGGTTAGCAAAGAGACTATTCAATCCTGAACTGTGATGCTCCGCAGGTTTCTCAGGCAATTTTATATTCCAATTTGATTCCGTAGCAGGAACTGAATGGGCCCGCATGAGCTATGCAATCTTTCCTATTAGTGTTTGTCAGCGGAAGGAGATTCAGTCGCTGGAGTTCGGGCGACACGGTCCTGCTGCCAGCAACAGGACCGTGTCCCAGATCATTCTATGATGAGCCTATTCGAGGTTATGACGCCGAGCCGTTGCTTCCCACGCGGGCGGCAAAGTCGCTTCGGGATAGCTACTGGGCGTCTCCCACTGAACCGTCGGTATTGCCCCAGACAATGGAGTTACCCCATATGATGGAGTTACCCCAGACAATGGAGTTGCCCCACACGATGGAATTACCCCAAACAATGGAGTTACCCCAAATAATGGAATTGCCCCAGACAATGGAGTTGCCCCAGATGATCGAGTTATTCCAGATCGCCCCGGGAGCCCCAGTGATTGTGACAGTGTTCGTTGTCGAATTATACGCGGCTACGGGCGACATGGCGGAGCCGACCGCTGAGGAGGCCATGTCCGTATTAGACAGAGCTGCGGAGGAATCAACCGCTCCTGCGCCTACCGCAAAAATGTCCTGCTCAATTTGGTAGGCAACGCCGGTACCAAGGTCGGTCGCGGTAGTAGAGTTAGAGAATCCCTTCCAAGCGGATTTCATTAGGCGCGCTTTCACCTGATCGGGCGTCAGCGACGGGTTCTGCTCCAACACAAGCGCGGCCGTACCGCTGACTACGGCGGTTGCCATGCTCGTCCCGCTAAGTTTCAAGTAGTGAAGTTTGCCGAATAATGGACCGCAGCTCGTCAGATTATAGTTGCACGGCCACACGGCCAGTGACGGATATAGCAGCGCCAGGCCGATGTTACTGGAGGCGGAATCGGAAACCACTGAATTTCCAGGGGCAACCAGGTCCGGCTTCACGATGTGATCGATCGCCGTCGGGCCCTTGGAGCTATAACTGGTCATGGTTTGCGAAGCTTGTGAGCCAGTGCCGTGCGTATTTGTCGCGCCAACTGTGATCACGTACGGATCATTTCCGGGCGCTCCGATGGTTCCGTAACCATTGGTACCTGAACCGTTGTATTCACCCATGTTGCCGGCTGCAACCACCACGACGATGCCGGATCGCCAAGCCGATTCCACAGCCTGGCAAAGCGGATCGAGCGTATAGCTTTCATACACGCCGCGGCTCAAAGAAAGATTGATCACGCGGATGTTGTATTTATTCTTCAGGCTGATAGCGGCTTGGATGGCGCTGATCACCGAACTATCCGAGCCCTGTCCTGTGGAATCGAGCGCCCGCAGATTGATGACTGTGGATCCCGGAGCAATACCACGATAAAAGCCAGGGTAATTTGCCTGGGTGGAACTGTAGCCACTTCCTGTAATGATTCCGGCTAGGTGGGTTCCGTGTCCAAAGGCGTCTCCGGTGGAGGAATCGCCAGGCACGGTGCTCATGCTATAGACAATGTTCGAGGACCCATTGGCTTGTGAAGTTAGGTCAGTAACGTTGTTAATGCCGCTGTCAATGACGGCAACCCCGATGCCCGTCCCGTCATATCCATTGGCGAATGCCAGATCGGCGTTCACGGACGAAGCCACAATGTCAGCTGCGGTTGCGCCTCTCACCTGACGGTTCGGAGAAACATAGGCGACGCCTGGATGGGAGGCCAGGTTACTCAGGTTGCCGGCCGCCACAGTAACCAGTTGTGCGTTGACCAACGGCAGATCGGATTTGTTCGTCGCGCCTTCAGCCGTCAGGTCCGACGGTGCCGAGGATCGATTGAACTGAACAATGACGTCGACCGGGGTAGCGGGATCAATGCCCTTGCCCTTGAGGTCGGGCGAAATCTTAGCAGCGATGACCTGCGGATCCGCAACGCCACGGGGCGCGGTCACCGAATCCATCGCTTCTTGCTTCATGGCAGCTTCATTCGTCGAAGAAATGTTCGCTGAAGCGCTCAGAACAGGCATTTCGACAGAAGCGCTGGGAGACACGGCGACAGCCACATTGTCCTTGGAGAATGGATTAAACCTCGAAGCTTTATTTAGAACATCGCCAACCGGGCCAAATACGCGCTGAAGCCTATTCATGTTCGCGGAGACAGGCGACTTGACGGACGCGACACTTACCGCAGGCTGAAGCGCTGGTGCTTTTGCCGGCGAGTTGGAAAGATGTCCACTGAGCCCCAGGACAACCAGCACCATCGGCAGGGCAATCAATCCTCCCCACGTACTGGTCTTCAATATGCCGCTGTTTTTCCGTTTGTTCTGGTTAGCCATGTTCGGATCCATTTTCCTGTTTTCTCCTGGTTAGGCCGTTCTTATGTATTCCCAATTAAAAGACCTTGCTTCGATCCGAAATCATTCTAGAAACAGAAATGGGGCTGGTCGATGGTACAGGGGTCGGAGCGAACTGGTACGTCCGTACGGCGAGTTTTCTCTTCGCGGATTGCTTCTTTTTAGGACTAACCTTTTCCAAATCAATTACCTGCGAATAGACTTACGGCGACTTCAAGGTGGCGGGCCAATAGCGAGTTAGGCTTAGGGCAAACCAGGGTCTTGGTACTATAGCCAATGTCCATTGCTCATCTCACACTTGGCATGTGAGAACTTTGCGCCAGGATAGGCTCGCCCAAGCATTGAGATCATGAGCAACCTTCCGACACAAGAGGTTAAGGATCGATTGAATTCTGCATTGCAGGAGAAACCTGCAGTGGACGGTACACCGTCTGCGGAATCTTGGTATTCTTCGCCTCGGGCTGCCGCCAATTCCTTCTTGAATTGGTTTCGCGGCGCAAGCCCCACACCGAGCACCAAGTCCAAGCCGCTGGATTGGCGTGCTTCGGCATTCATTTCATTGCAAGTTCTCCTGGGCCTTCCATTCATAGTGTACGCAGTCCTTCATCCGCACTCGGATGATACGCTGCGTTTTGCCTGTTTCTTCGCATTGGCCATGGCAGCCTCGATATTCAAAGTTCGTCTCCCTGGAATAGAAGCGACAATGTCTGCCAATTTCATTTTCATTCTGGTGGGGATTCTGGATTTTTCCTTTTCGGAAACACTATTGATTGGGTGCATGGGCGGGCTGGCACAGTCAATTTGGCAGTCCAAAACAAGGCCGAACCCGATCCAGATGGTTTTCAATTTCGCGAATCTGTCCCTTTCTATCAGCTTGGCCAATTTCGTATTTCACAGCTCCTTTGCCTATCAGCATGGACTTCGCTGGCCGCTCTTGTTGGGCGCAGCATCCACCACCTATTTCCTGGTGAATAGCATGTCCGTGTCGGGGATCATTGCCATCACCCAAAAACGCAAACCTCTGGCGGTCTGGAAAGAGTGCTTTCTATGGTCGTTCCCTTACTATTTATTGGGAGGAGTCATAGCCGCCGGCATGAGCTATATGAATCACGCGCTGGGTTGGCAATTGGCAATTCTGATTCTTCCCATAGTCTATTGGATTTACCGGTCCTACCGCGTATATCTGGATCGGCTGGAAGCGGAGAAAGCGCATAGCACGGAAATCGCGGACCTGCACCTTCGAACTATTGAAGCCTTGTCACTGGCCATCGAAGCCAAAGACCAAAATACGCATGCTCATTTGAACCGTGTGCAGGCCCATGCCGTTCAGCTCGGCAAAGATCTGGGAATAAGTGAAGATGATTTGAACGCTCTGCGCGCGGCTGCTTTGCTGCACGACATCGGCAAGCTTGCTGTCCCGGAGCAAATCCTTTCCAAGCCGGGACGTCTGACACAGGAAGAATTCGAGAAAATGAAGATTCATCCCTCGGTCGGGGCGGAGATTCTGAAGCGCGTACAATTTCCATATCCGGTCGTGCCGGTTGTCTTGTCCCACCATGAAAAGTGGGATGGCACTGGCTATCCCAATTCATTGCGTGGCGAAGAAATTCCCATCGGCGCCAGAATTCTCTCCGTTGTGGACTGCTTTGACGCATTGACTTCAGAGCGCCCTTATCGCCGTGGCATGTCTACGGAGGACGCCATGAAGCACATCAATTCCGAAAGCGGCACCAGCTTTGATCCCCGCGTAGTCCAGGCTCTAGAGAAGAGATGCCATCATTTGGAAGAACCCCAGGAACTCTCGGAAGAGGCCGCCAACCCTTTCAGATCTTCCAAGCAGAACTTGAATCCATCGATCACTCCCTCTACTGGAATCAGCGAGGTACCCAACGCCAGCGAAGTTCGTACGACCTCTTTCCTGGCCTCTATCATTTCCGCCCGCCAGGAAGCCCAGCTGCTTTTCGAACTGGCTCAAACCCTTGGAAATTCCTTGTCTCTGCGGGAAACGTTGTCCGTGGTTGCTGTTCGCTTGAAGGAGATGATTCCGCACGATCTGATCGTATTCTATACCTGCGACCACGAAAAGCTGGTCCCCCGTCATGTGCACGGCGTGGATTACGACCTATTTCGTTCCCTGGAGATTCCGATTGGCCAGGGCATTACCGGTTGGGTCGCTCAAAATAAGGAACCAATTATCAATGGGGATCCCGCATCCGAGTCCAAGCACATTGCGGATCCCTCGCATATGACAATCCTTCAATCCACCCTTTCCGTTCCATTGGAGGGTCGTGATGGCGTCGCCGGGGTTCTTTCCCTATACCGGAGGGAGAAAGACGCATTTACCAAGGACCACCTGCGTTTGCTCCTCGCGGCCACTTCAAAACTGGGTTTGTCGGTGGAAAATGCGCAGCAGTTTGAAAGCGCGCGCGATTCCGCAGGCACGGATTTCCTGACCGGCTTGCCGAATGCCCGCTCCATCTGCTCGCATTTGAGCAATGAGTTGGGACGTTCCATTCGCAGCCAGCAGTCGCTCGCGGTGCTGCTCTGCGACCTGGATGGTTTTAAGGATGTGAACGATAACTTTGGACACCTGATTGGAAACAAACTTTTACAGGAAGTCGCCAAGAACTTGCTGGCCGTGTGCCGCGATTATGATCTGGTGGGACGTTTTGGAGGCGACGAATTTGTTTTGATTCTCCCGCAAATTGACGAGAATACCGCGCAGGAATTCTTGGGTAGGCTCGCAATTGCCGTCGAGGAAGCCAGCCGCGTTATTTGCGGTAAAGCCATGGTTACCGCAAGTATTGGTGCTGCCTTCCACCCGCAAAACGGAGTTACCGCCGAAGAATTGCTCTCCGAGGCGGATCGCTCCATGTACGCCACCAAGGAAAAACACTACAAAGAACGGAACCAAATCTCCCGGACGGCGCTGATTGACGCCATGATCCGCTGAAGTCCAGGACCCTTTTTTCCCGTCATAACCAACTTTCTAGCGTGAATCATAATTCCAGAAACTTCATCATTTCTTGGCATCGGGAGGCGCGCTCGAATCTTTAATTAATCGCGCCAGGAAAATGTTCATCAGCGAGTTCGACCCGCCGCCTTCGCCGCCCGCGACGATGTCGGGAACCAGTTTGAATCCGCTGGTTGCCAGAGCTTTGGCCGTTTCGATGACGGCGTAATTGTCCGAAGTCATCGAAGCAATTTTCAACTTGATGACGTCAGCTTCCGCCGATCCGACGGCCAGAGTTTTTCCGGCGTCGGCGTCTCCGGTTACCTTGGTGACCGCGGCATCCGCATCCGCGTTTACGGTCTTGGCTTTGGCCTGGCCTTCCGCCTGTTTGATCGCGGCGTCAGCTGCGAATCCGGCAATGGTAACGCTGCGTTCCGCTGTCACCACGCTGGCTTGCGTATCGGCCATTGCCTTTGATTTTTCAAGTTCGCGCCGATTATCTTCGGCCAGCCGCTGCGAATCGAATGTGACTTTCCGCTGATCGGCAATTTTGCGATCGGTGAGCGTCTTCATCAATTCATCGGGCGGAGTAATGTCGCCAATCAAGGTGTCCACTGCCCCCACGTTGTATTCCTGCAAAGCATCAGCGATGGATTTTCTCGCTTCCGCCTGTCGGGTTTCGCGGTTTTTGAGGAAATCAATCACGTCGGAGCTTTGCGCGGCGTTTCGGAAGTAGTTGCCGATGGTTGGCTCTAGAACCTGCGTGACCAGGTTCACCATGCTGCCGAATCGCGCGATGACCTTGGGCGCGTCCGAGCGGGGAATGTGAATGATCTGGCTGACGTCCAGATTGAATTTGAATCCGTCCGACGATCGAACCGTGATGGTGGAGAGATCTTTGTCCAGGTTGTGCGCCTCGGTTTTCATGTCTGCCCAATTCAACACCACGTTTGCGGTGGGCACCAGTTCCACTCGTATCGTGTAGGGATTGACCGGATACATCCCAGGGTCAAGGGGCTCATTCCAAACACCTTTTTCACCCCTGCTCACGATATTGCCGTGCTTGAAGGCGTCCCCCGTAACGTCTTTCCCCGGCTCTCCCACGTATGCGATCACTACGCCAACGTTGGCTATGGGTATTGCCGTCATCGGCTTAATTTCAACTGTCGCAAACATTGGGTTGATGAAATAGCGGCCCGCCAGCATCACCTGTTCCTGCAAGCCTTTGTATCCGCCCGCATCGATAAACGCCTGCGCATCTTGAAAGGAGTTGTGGCCTTGGACTTCCGGCCCGGCAATTTCGCCGGTGTTCAGCGGTTTACCGTCCTTAATCGTGACCACGCCCACGGCGTTGACAGGGATCTCAAGGACCTTTGCCGTGACCACCGAAAATACCATGGTGTTGACCCTGTAAGTCCCCGGCGGGATTATGGTGATCTGCGGGCCGCGCTGCCCGCCCCCCTCCAGAAATGCCCGTGCATCCTGAAACGCTTTGCACTCAACTCGCCTGCCAAGAACTCTTCCTTCGGTGAGAGGAATTCCGCCGCGCGATTCCACCACCCCGATGCAATCCTGCGGGACGATCAGGAAATCTTGCAGGTTGATTTTGTATTGCCAGGGCCAAAGGAAAAAGTGCAATCCAGGAGCAAGCGTATCGGCCTGCACGCCCGCCTCGCCGTTGAGGGCCACGATTTGGCCTTCCGCCAGCGTGCGGTTTTTGCCCAGAATGGCATAGCGTTTATCCACAATGCCAATGCTGCTCTGGGGAATCAGCACAACGCCAAACAGCCGCAGAATCAGGCGATATCCAACAACTATGATGACCAGCGCGATTGCCCACCAATACTTCGACAGCATATGCAACAGGTCTTGAGGGCTCATTGCCTCTCCTCGACTAAGGATTCGCAGACATAATTGGATATCAAGTATTGACGGGGACGGCAATGTTATACACCAAAAACAACCTGGATGGTAACCACTGGACTCTGCCTTTCCCGCACGACGCACCTGGGGTGTTATGGTGCACAGTGCCGTGCGAAATGAACGCAGCCTTGCAATGGTTCCCGATGGGAAGGACTGCCAGATCAATGGGCTAGATGGTGTTGCATCATCCGGTTCAATCGGCACGACTTCACGGGATTTGGCCGGCATGTCTTAGACAATCAGGCAGGATTTGCGAGGGGGGTGTACAGCAGGTGTACAGGAACATCGGAACCGTCCCTCGGGTAAGACGTGTATATACCCTCGGAACCACGACATATACGATGTTGAGCGTAGGCAAAGCCATCTGCTCAACGGACCCGCCCCGTTGGGAGTGACGGTTCTTTTGAGCATTATGGCAAACCGAATTCTGATTGTAGACGATCATCCAGTGATTCGGATGGGTGTGCGAACTCTGCTAGCCATGAACCCAAAGTGGGTGGTGTGCGGTGAAGCAGCGGACGGCGAACACGCAATTCAAGAGTTTGAGAAACTGCTTCCTGATGTTGTGGTTTTGGACCTCTCTCTACCATTAAAAAACGGTTTTGAGGTCGCTGAGGAAATGCGACGAATCGCGCCATCCACAAAAATTGTATTCTTCACGATGCACGAGATTCCTGCCATAACCACGATGGTTGGCGCTGACGCTTTCGTGGCGAAAACCTCTGGCATATGAAGTGCTGGTGGAAGCAATTGACCGCCTGCTTCAACGCCGAGCAGCTGCGGTCGCATGATACCGATTGACTTATCGCTTAACGCAGCGTCGCCAGGCCTCTGCTCCGACAAAGCCTCAGGAAAGAAGAAGGTGAATGCCGGAAATGACTGACGATTTGAAAAGGCGCCATCTAACAAGTGCTGCGTTGGACCCCTCGAGACCGCACGACTTACCGGGACCTGGCAAGCAACCGCTAAACTGACTAACTGATGAGTTGCGCTCGCTGCGTACTATTTTGATTGCGCTGAAGCGTCCGTGGCTAAAGATTTTCCTTTTTTATTTTTAATTCTCTTCGGTTTCTCTACTGTCGTCTTCGAGTCTTTCTTCACCCATTTGATTGGATTGTACGAGTGGGGTGAATCCGATTTCTGCGCTATTTTCTCTGCGCCTACACCCTGGGGGCCTTGCGCCGCAGCTCCATATGCAACCATGAACACGAACACCATGACGGCCGCACAGCAGAGCCATTGTTTTCTCATCTCTTCTCCTTTAAGTCCGGGGATATAGTTGTGCCTTCAGTAGGCCATATCTCCGCCGTTCGCCGGGAATTTAGGGAAAGGTACTACCCGAATGCGTTAATCCTGACCGAATGGTCAGGTAGGAGTCTTGCGACCGTTGCAGTCCCTGAAATCGCTCAAGATATGCTGTTGCCAGTTTCCAGCAAGACGACTTCGCGGGACTTGGCCACGTATCGCATAGTCGTGAGATGTCAGGGATGTCGTGCATTGCCTCCGAGTGGAAAAAGGATTCTTAGAAAAAATACCCAGATTGGCTATTTTTTACCCGAGAAAGTGCCCCCGCCTTTCCCTCTATTGCCTTGCAATTAATTGAACAATAAGAAGTTATAGATTGGGAGGCGAATTGCATTTACAGATATCTCGTGCGCATCAAAACTGCAAAATTTTTTTTTGGTCCTTAGAGAACCTAAATCTTTGGAGGGCAATCCAGTGAAACCATATCTGCAAATGCTGGCTGTGAGTTTGCTTTGTGCAGGAACCATTTCGGCGCAGGGCTCTGCATCGGTCCAGGCAGGAGCCTCGGCACAGACTGAGACTTCCGCGCAAGCCGGTAAGTCTGGTGTGCAAACCTCAAGCGGTGCGGGGGCATCAGCATCGACTTCGGCGAACGCTGGGCAGAATTCCGCGACGCTGGAAAACGGAACGAAAATCGACGCGAAGCTCGACAGTGCGCTGGACGTCAAGAAGAACAAGGTGGGTGATCGCGTCGAAGCGCGGTCCACCAAGGATGTCAGACAAGGCGACAAAGTGGTCTTGAAGAAAGGAACAATGTTGGTCGGCCACGTTTCAGAGGTTCAAGCCCGCACGAAGGAGCAGTCGCAATCCCATCTAGGAATCGTGTTTGATCATGCAGTTATGAAGGATGGTCAAGAGGTTCCCTTCAACGCCTCCATACAGGCGTTAGCCGCGGCGCAATCCACGACGGATGCAGCCGTCGGTTCCGATGATACTTTCGTTCCAGTAGGAGCCGTGGGCGGAGCATCGGGCTCAGCGCGCGGTGGATTGCTGGGCGGTGCTTCACCCGTAGGCGGAGCGGCAGGCGGCACATTGAACACAGCGACGTCCGCTACGGGCAGAGCAGGAGGAACGGTTGACGCCGTAGCACACAGCACAGGATCGGTCGGCGGACTCACTTCCGCAGGCCAGCTTGCGTCGAACAGCAACGGCGTTTTCGGTTTGCAGGGTCTCTCGCTCAATTCGGCAGCCTCCAGCGCCACACAAGGGTCTCTGATTGTCTCGCCCACACAAAATGTGCATTTGGCCAGCGGCACACAAATGCTGCTGAACGTGGTCGCCCAAGGCCGATAGGACCACGCACAGTTGCAGAGCATCGCCGGAAAGATCCTTTCTCAAGTGGGATCGCATGTGAATTCTTGCTCTGACGTGACCGCTCGAAGGAGCAGACGGGAAGAAAATTCTCTTACCGATAAATGGGAATCTGGCAAATCCCACTTGACGAGCGGAGGACTTCAAGCGACTTGAAGAAACGCTGAAGGTTGGCGCACCGAGGCGCTGGGGAAGCTATTGCTTCCCTCAGCGATTTTCGGTGGAATCTGCTGAATCACTGTTTACTTCGTGCTCTGCTCCACTGGCATTGGCAGGGCGGTCATGCGAGGGGAAGCCTGAATCGTGTTGTGATAGCTCTCCTCCATTTTCCAGAAACCATTGTGGTTGCCGTATACACGGCTAGACCAGTACGCTTTGCCACCGTAAGTTGGCTGAAGCATGATGGCTACCACAGCGTCGCCGAAGTCCCAGGTGCGCACCCACAATGCGGGGGCCGCCCCTTCGATGAATGTACCCGGCTTGCGGGGAGTCGCCGGCGTCGGTGCGGTTGCCGTTCGTGATGGCCGCGGTGTGGTCGTGGTCGAGCTGATCACCACGACGTTGTCGCCCATGTGCATGTCGTGCATCCCCGCTCCACCCTCCTGATCTTGCCAAGCAAACAGGGCAGCTTTCTCGCTGGCTGAAATCGGCTTGTAGGGCACCTCCTTGCACGGATTGATGCAAGGTATGTCGTAGGATGCCTTTACGTTGGGCACCCCGTCGGGTGCACGTGTTGCGATCTCGTTCGACTGCAACAGGCGATAGCCTCCGGGACGCATCACCCAGGTGTGTGCGGCGTACTTGTTATCCAGGTTGTCCTGAATCCATACCACCTTCCCGTCGGCATATGAGTGCTCGGTGATCTTGGTGTCGGCCGTCATGGGTACCAGAGGCTTCAGACCCGCTCGCAAGACATCCGGTCTTTCCCACATGATTCCGTCCGTGTCGATCCAATTGAAGTCCGAATCCAGAAGCTCGTTCACCTTTTTGTTGTCGCCCTTCTCGTAAGCTGCCGCCAATGCGCGGTCCGCTTTTAGTGCCGCGTCATCGGTCGAGGCCGGCTTGCTGGTCTGCGCAGCCAGCAAACCTCCCGATACAGCACACACTACAAAAGCCATACTCAAGTAACGTTTCATATTCAGTCTCCTTAGCGTGGAGTTGCCCTGCGCGGATTCTACACCCCAAGAGGCCAATGCCGGCGTCAATTCGCCGTTCCGAGATGACATTGAAGATGACATTGAAATTGTTGAATTTTGAGGTGGTGGGCACGAATCAGGCCAACGCGTTTGCGCAATGAAATGCCTATTGCACGCCAAAACGCTGCCAAGTGAGAAACAGTTCCATTCGGAACGTCTTATACACTTCCGGTTGGGACTGCGCCGGCACGGTCGTAGTTGACGATAATGACGCCTTTCGATGTGACTGCGCTTTCCGTCACCTTGAAAGCCGCCGGGATCGTGCCACCGGCAAACAATCGTTTTCCACCGCCCAACGTAATCGGAAATATCTTCAGCCAGAGCGCATCGACCAAATCATGCTTGAGGAGCGTCTGGACGAGATTTGCGCTTCCATAAACGTGCAAATCCGGCCCTTCCTGTTGCTTGATTTTGGCGATTTTTTCCGCAATATCTCCGCCTAAAAACACGGACGGCTTCCATTCGCTGGAAGACATGGTATTCGAGGCGACATACTTGGTCGCGGTGTTGACGCCTGGCCAAATGTCGTTATGCTGCGGCCAGTATTTTGCCCAGATTTCAAAGGTTTTCCGCCCGAGCAACAAGTCAGCCGGCATTTTCATCAGCTTCATCATGGCCGCCCCGCTCACCGCGTCGGCGTGTGGACGCGTCCACCCACCATACGCGAAGCCGCCACTGGTATCTTCCTGTGGCCCGCCTGGGCCTTGTATGACTCCATCAAGCGAAACAAATTCAAGCACATTAACTTTTCTCATGACGTTTCCTTCTCCTGTAACGGTCTTCGGGCCGGGCGTTGCCGCGCCTTCACTACATTGTCGAACGGCCGGACCGGAATTCGACAAATGATCCTAGAAAATTTCCAGCCGCTGCTGCAATACCTGGGCAAACGGGCTTTGAGGATCTCGGTCGAATGCCCAAGTCCTCAGAAACGAGACTATCGACGCTGGTCCAAACCATTTTTTGTTCCGCTGTACATTCGCTTTTTATTCGCCTATACTGAAATGCATCCCCGGTCCCGCGGAGCGTGCTATGGCTACTGATCCTATTTCGCGTTGTGAGTACGGCGTCTGTAGGGGCACGGTTCACCGAGAGCGTTCTCCGTGAACGGCATGCCGTGCCCCTACAGAGTGGCGCGGCAATGACCGCGCTGGCGGTGCCTTTGCCGTCGGCACCGACGCCAGGAAAACCCTGGGCGCTGCCTGCGGCTGGGCTGGCGGTGTTTTACGGGCGGCCGGAGACGCCGCGGCTGTTCCATTACTTTTTGCCGCGCTTGCTGGCCGAGGGCAAGCGGGTGCTGTGCCTGGACGGCGCCAATCGCTTTGACCCGTTGCTGATTGCGCGGCTGGCACGGCAGCGGGGAATCGAGGCGGCGGAATTCAACCGGCGCATTCGCGTGGCGCGGGCGTTCACCTGCTTTCAGTTGACCGAGCTGCTGGTGCGCGTGCCGCGCTTCTTGAAAAATTTGCCGCCGACGCGCTGATCGTGACGGCGCTGCCGGACCTGTATCTGGACGAAGACGTGCGCGATCGCGACGCCGCCGTGGCCTTTCGTCACGCGCTGGACGCACTGCGGGCGCTGCGCTCCCTTGCCGCTGGGCGTGGCGGTGTTTTCGGATGCCGCGTCGTTTGAGACCCCGCTTGTCCGCGGGCGTGGGCCGCATTCGGGGCCGCGCCGCGCCATGTTCACGCAGCTTGCGGCGCAGGCCGGCGAGCTATGGCGATTTGCGCTGGATGGAGAGGACGGCAAGCTGCGCCTGATTGGCGAGAAAGAACTGCAGCCCGGGTTCGCGGCAAGGCCGGACAGGCGAAACGCGCTCCGGCACGGGGATTTTCCAGCGCGGGCCGCCAAATTCCCCGTCTCTGACCCTTCGCGTTCTCTCAGGGCAAGAGAGGGGCTACAGTAGCGACCACAGCAACAGTCTCCGGTTTTCTCCCGCTATTCTCTGTGTCCTCTGTGTTAAAGCTTTTTCCGTTTCTATGGAGGCAAAAGCTTTAACACAGAGAACACAGAGAGAAAACCAAAGCAGAGAAACCGGAGAATTGGTCGCATGATTAACAAATCTCAAATTTAAAATTAAGAATCACGAATCACAAATCAAACGAATCACGGAACCCCATGGGCCGCACAGTACCTACATTCCGGCAACTGATCGACGACGCCATCGCGCGCTGGGCGAAATTTCGCCGCGCGCTGCGCCGCGAGGATCAGGAATATTTCGACCGCCTGTTTCGCCGCGTGCGCACCTACACGCAGGCGGCCACCTATCAGGCCAGCGACAATCCCATGGAAGCCATCCTGCTCTCCATCGCGCTCGATCAGGAAAAGCGCCTGGACGCGCTGGAGCACGCCACGCCCCGACAAGTCGCGGACGCGCTCCGGTCTGCCGGAACTGCGCCCCTACAGGTCCGAGCCGCGCTGTCGCCGGAAACAGGCGCGAGTTTCATTTTGAGCCAGCCGGAAGAAAACTCAGTGCAACTCGATGCTCTAAAGCCGCTTGCTTTGCAACAACAGTCCGATGAACAGATCTATGAATTTGAAGGCAACACAGCCGAACAAGATCATTAAAACATGGAGATAGTGTCTAAATTTTTGTCCGCCTCCCAATTGAATTTTCGATTGTCTTTTAGGAGGTCCGACCTTTAGGTCGGACAACCAGCGGCGTATGGACGGGCCTTTAGGCCCTGAAGCTTCAGGGGCTAAAGCCCGCAAATGAGAAAGACTGAATGTCGGGGCTGAAGCCCCGACCTCCTAAATGCCAGAACGATCGAAGCGATTTTCAAATTCAGAAACTAACGAGCAAGGAGAATCGTCTTGGCAGCAAACAAACCTTTCTCGGAATCGAACGTCCGGGAATCGAACACTCAGAAAAATGTTCTCTCCTGCCTCCACGCAAATATGTTAAATTGTGTTTATGGCGAACACTTCCAGTGCAACCTTCAGTATCCGGCTCAAGCCGGCTGTCAAAAAGCGCCTCGCGAAGCTGGTGCACAAGACCGGCCGAAGCGCCAATTTCCTGATCTCCGATGCCGTGGAATCCTATATTGCCGACCAGGAGCGCTTGAGGGCGGAGATTCAGCAAGCCGACCGACAGGTGAAGTCCGGCCACTACGTCCGGCACGAGGACATGAAAGCCTGGCTGCTGTCCTGGGGCACGGATCATGAACTGCCGCCTCCGAAATGTGTTTGCGGCAAAACCCATGATGACGAGGCGCTGTGCCGCTAGAGCGGGTGCGGGCTCCGCTTGCAGCCCGCCGAGAGATTGTCTGGTCTCCCTTGGCGCGAGCGCGGCTTCAGGAAATTCGAGCATATGTCGCAATGGACAAGCCGGTTGCGGCGGAGCGATTGGCCATTCGCATCGTTGCCGTCATCGAAGCATTGAGAGATCACCCTTATCTGGGCCACCGGGAACGGAGCCTGGTGTTCGGGAATTGATCGTCGGCGGCACTCCCTACGTAGTGTTGTACCGCGTGCGCGGGAAGAAGAATTATAATCCACACCATTTGGCGCGCAGCGCAACGAAAAAATCGCTGATACAAAACCGCAATTTTCAAAACAAGAACCAGTGGCGCCGGCGTCCCGCCGGCGGTTTTTGTGCACGACGTCGCATCGCAAGACCGCCGGCGAGACGCCGAAGCGCCACAAGACCGCACAGCCAGATCCTTATAACCGCAACGAAGCAATGCCATTCCATGAGCCCGTCACGGCAGCCCGCAATGAACGGACGATCATGATATCTAGCGACGAAATCAAATCGCCAACGCAAATCCTGCAGGGATGGATTTTCGATCTCTACCCGAGCCCGCACGGGATGACGCTGTGGCTGATCGAGCCGAACCAGACACGCCACCGGCTGATTGACCGCTTCGCGCCGGTATTTTACGTCTCGGGGCCGGACGCCGTTTTGCGCCGTTTGCACGGAGAAGCCGCGCGGCAGCCGCACGCGCTCGCCTGCCGCGTCACCGAGCGCATGGATTTGTGGGAGCAGCGCGCGCGCCCGGTGCTGGAAATCGAAGTCGCGCATCCCAACGAATATTCCTCCTGGACGCGCTGGGTGCGCCAGTTCGATACGCTCGCTGCGGCTTTACAACAGCGACCTGATGCTCGCGTCGCTCTACTGCTGGCAGCGCGGCGTCTTTCCGCTGGCGCGCGTGCGAAGTCGAAGTGGATGGCGATGGCCGCGTCCTCGCGCTCGAATGCCGCGACACCGAATGGGCGCTCGACTACGAGCTGCCGCCGCTCGAAATCCTGCGCGTGCGCCTCGGCGGCCTGCAGCGGCATCGATCCCACGCACGGCTCGCAGACTGCGCTCGAAATCGAAGTGGACGGCCGCGAGTTCGAACTGGACGAATCGGGCGAACCCGCCGCCGTCGCCTTCCAGCATCTGCTCGCGCGGCACGATCCCGACCTGATCCTGAGCGATTGGGGCGACGCCACGATCCTGCCGCGGCTGCGCGAACAGGCCGCCAACTGCGCCTGCCGCTCGCGCTCAACCGCGATCCCGACGCCGAAGTGCAGCAGAGCCGCGCGCGCAGCTTCATGAGCTACGGCCGCATCCTGTTCAAGAACAGCGCCACCACGCTGTTCGGACGCCTGCATGTGGACACGCAAAATTCCTTCATCGCCGACAAATGCGATCTCTCCGGACTGTGGGAACTGGCGCGCGTCACCAAACTGCCCGTGCAGTATTGCCGCGCGCACCTCCACCGGCACGGGCATCTCCTACATGCAGATGGAACTGGCCTGGCGCGACGGCGTGCTCATCCCCGAGCAGAAAGCCGAGCCCGAAGATCCCAAGTCGCCCGACGAGTTGCTGGTGGCCGACCGCGGCGGCCTGGTCTTCACGCCCAAGATTGGCTTCCACGCGAACGTCGCCGAACTCGATTTCGTCAGCGAGTATCCCAGCATCATGGCGCGATTCAACATTTCGCCGGAGACGGTCAATTGCCCGTGCTGTCCCGATGCGCCGCGCGTGCCGGAGCTGGGCTATCGCGTCTGCCAGAGCGCGTCGCGGCATCACCAGCCGCGTGGTCGAGCGCCTCATCGCCAAGCGCACCGAATTGAAGAAGTGTAGCGCCCGCCTTCAGGCGGGCATCTTGGCGGCGCGCACATGCCCGCCTGAAGGCGGGCGCTACACAGAACAGCCAGGCAGCACGGAGGCGGAAAGCGTTCTCGGAAACGCTACAAGCTGCAGCGCGACGCGCTCAAATGGCTGCTGGTCTGCTGCTTCGGCTACACCGGTTACAAAAATGCGCGCTTCGGAAAAATCGAGGCGCACGAAGCCATCAATGCCGTGGCGCGGGAAACGCTGCTGGTAGCAAAAGAAATGGCCGAGGATCGCGGCTACGAAATTCTGCACGCGCTGGTCGATTCGCTGTACGTGCAAAAACCGGGCGCGACGCGCGCCGATTACGAAGCGCTCACCGAAGAAATCGCCGCGCGCACGCAACTGCCGCTGGCCATCGAGGCCATCTATCGCTACGTCGTGTTTCTGCCGTCGCGGCAATTTGAGGACGTGCCCGTGCCCAACCGTTTTTTCGCCGTCGCGGAGGACGGCACGCTCAAAGTGCGCGGCCTGGAATTGCGCAGGCATGACACGCCTCCGCTGGTGGCGCGCATGCAGCAGGAAGCCCTGGAGATTCTGGCCGAGGCGCGCGATTTCCCGGCTACCTGGCCAAGCTGGAAGAGGCTCGCGAAATTCTGCGCCGCTACGAGGAATCCGTGGCCGATGGCAGCGTGGCCATCAAGGATTTGATCGTGAGCAAGCGCCTCACGCGCGAGCCGCGCGAGTACCGCAAAGCCAATCAGACCGCCATCGCCGCGCAGCAGCTGTTCGGCAACGGCGTGCGCCTGCGTCCCGGCCAAACCGTCGAGTACATCATCACCGACGTCGACAATCGAGTCCCGAACGACCGCGTGCGCGCCTACGCGCTTTGGGACGGCTGGTTCGGATACGATCGCCGCAAATATGCGCAGCTATTGCATGACGCCTTCGACCCGCTGGCCATCGGTTCACCGCGGGCAATTTCAATTGAGCACTTGGCCTGCCTGCCAAGAAGAACAGTTAGAAACAGACTGTCCCAATTCTGACCTAACGGACGTGATTCTTACGGCAATCACCTGGCGCAAAATAGAGATTGGGAGCATCTAACTATAATATGGTCGTCCTCGAAAGACTCAAGACCATGCGACGCGTCGAGCGCCCCTGGTGGCTGGCCGTTGTGGCCTGCATGCGGCTGTGGTTGTGGGCCACTTCCTGCGCCAGCTCAATATCGTCTTCAATCCGCTGGCCTGGTCCAGCGCTGAAATTATTTCCGCCCTGCTGAGCTTCACCATCGCTGCCAGCGTGCTGGTGAGATATTACGGCACGGGAAACCGCGTGTCGCTGCTGCTGGGCTTGACATTCGGCGTTACCGGCATCATCCATCTGGGCGCAATTTTTGAATTCTACGATCATTTCCTGCAACACTCGGAGCAAGTGCGCGTTCCCGTATTCGTGGATGATCGGGCAGACGCTGCTGGGGTTTCTCCTGTTGATCTGCCTGCATCCATCAACAAATGGTTGCCCTGGCCGCGCGACCCCGCAAAAAATATCATCGCTCTATCTTCCATCGTTGTCAGCAGCCACCTGCCTGGTTGCCACGGCTGTTCCTGATTTTTCCAAGCACTCCGCCCATCCACCCGCACAGTCCCACGCCGCGCGTTTGGGAATTGTTTCCAGCGCTGGTTTTTCTGGTAGCCGCGGTTGCCCTGAATCGCGTCAAGGAGAGCGACGGCTTTGCCTTCGATACTGCGCTGGTTTGGGTGGCCGGCCTCAATGTCATGAGTCATCTGATCGCCTCACAATCCGCGCGTTTGCTGGACGCCTCTGCCGGCAGTCGCGGAACTGGTGAACGCCATCAGCTACATCGTTCTTCTGGGCGCCACGCTTGCTGGACAATGCGCAGCTCTTTCGCCAGGTGCGACATCTGGCCATCAGCGACAGCCTGACCGGCCTCGCCAATTACCGCCATCTGGTGGACATTTTGCAGGGCGAACTGGAACGCTCCGGACGAACCAACCGGGCTTTTTCCATCCTGCTCATGGATCTGGATGGCCTCAAGAAAATCAACGATCGACACGGGCACGTCATCGGCAGCCGCTCGCTTTGCCGCGTGGCCACGATTCTGCAGGCTGAATTGCCGGTCGATTGATACGGCGGCGCGCTATGGCGGCGACGAATTCGCACTGGTGCTCCCGGAAACAAATATGGAAGCCGCCGAACAGGTTGCCGAACGCGTGCGAAACTGTTTGATCGCGGAAGTCGAAGAGCCCAAGCTTAGCATCAGCATCGGCGTGGCCACATTTCCGAAATGTGGTATCAGTGTGCAGCAGTTGCTGGAGTATGCGGACAAGGCTCTGTATGCGATGAAGGGACAGTCGAAACGGAGGAAGACGGAGAAGCACAATAGCTTCTGATATAAATTTCGAAAACCTGAGGGGAAGAATATTTATTATGTGGCGGGCTTTAGCCTGTGGGCGCTGTTGCGAACAAGTGCAAAAATCTGTAGGCTGAATGGTTCGCGGAAAAAATAGACTCTCTTGTCATTCTGAGCGAAGCGAAGAATCTCTCTGAGGTTTCATTCAAAGGAAAAAAGAGAGATTCTTCGTTTCGCTCAGAAAGGCAAAAGTGTTTGGTGTTTTTCTGGGGGCCCAAGCCCAAGCTGCTGAAATCCCCTTAAACGCTTTTTCCCGCTTTGAAAGGATTCCAGAAATCCGAATTGGGCATTGGAAAACTGACCGACACTTCGCTGATTAGAATATCGCGTATCTCAACGCTCAATACGTTGCAGATTTGCTCCTGTGAATTGCCATTATTGATGAGCAGTAAATCCTGTCCTTCGGTTACAGGGAAGGATAGCAGGAACACTCCGCCGTTGGCGTTTCCACTAATAGCCTTGGCGCGCTCATAAAAGGGGCCACTTCCTGCTGTGCCGCCGTAGACCGTCAAGTCGATGTCCAATTCAATCCTGGGCGTAACCCGGCGGTCCGGCAATTCCATTTCTCCCAGGGAATCCGATCGCACCGGCGCACCTTTGGCTTTCGATTCGTTTGCGATCCGAATAGCTTCGTAGATGCGGCTCATGAGACGTATCCTTGGAGGAATTCCATTGCCATCGTGCTAACCGCAATGTGCAGAGCAATGATCGCAATGAAAGCTCTGCCAGGCAATAGGAGTATGGTCCTAAGTGGTGCTGGTACGCGGGGACAGGTACGTTTTTATCGGTCACGGCCGATTGGCGATTCGCGCCCAAACCGTGTGCGCGCTTTGCGCTATTCTTAGAGATCGCCTTGAACCTGCCATGCCGTCGTGAGAGGATTTCGCTTTGGGCGCCGCTGCGCCGGCAGAATTGCCGGGAGGAAACCGTGGATCGTAGAGAATTCATGAAATTCGGCGGCGTTGCCGCCATCGAATTGGGCGCGGCCAAACTGCTGATGTCCCAGGCACAGCCCGGCATGCCTGGCATGACTCCTGCCGCAGCGGCGCAGGAAGGGTCCAAGGCTGATATCACGCTGCGCATCGCCCCTGTCACCGTGGAGCTTACGCCTACGCGCATCATCAGCACCATCGGCTACAACGGAACTTCTCCCGGCCCCATTCTGCGCATGAAGGAAGGAAAGCCCGTCACGGTGGACGTCATCAATGACACCGACGTTCCGGAACTGGTGCATTGGCACGGATTGTTTCTGCCCGGTGAAGTCGATGGCGTGGAGGAAGAGAACACGCCCATGGTGCCGCCGCACGGCCGCATCCGTTATCAATTTACGCCACGCCCCGCCGGCACGCGCTGGTATCACACGCATGTGATGGCTGGGGCCGATCTGCATCGCGGCGGATACACGGGACAGTTCGGTTTTCTGATGATCGAGGCCGCGAGCAACCCGGGAAATTACGACCAGGAAGTTTTTCTGGCGCTGCGCGAATGGGAGCCTTTTTTCAGTCCCGAGGAAATGGACGATGACGATGCCGGCGCCGCGGGTCCGCAGCCGGAGCGCCCCAAAGTGCTCGACACCAACCCCACCGGCCTCGAAGTGGGCTACCAGATGTTTTCCATCAACGACAAAGCACTGGGCTCGGGCGAACCGATTCGCGTGAAGCAGGGCCAGCGCGTGCTGATGCATTTGCTGAATGCCAGCGCCAGCATGAATCACCGCATCGTGCTGCCCGGCCATCGCTTTCAAATTGTCGCGCTGGATGGCAATCCGGTTCCCACGCCGCAATCCGTGGATGTCATCGACATGGGCCCTCGGAGCGCGTGGACGCCATCGTGGAAATGAATCAGCCGGGAGTCTGGATTCTGGGCACTACCACGGACGATGCGCGCAACGGCGGCATGGGCGTGATCATCGAGTACGCCAATCAGCACAAGCAGCCGCAATGGGTCGCGCCCGTGAAAGCCGTTTGGGACTACACAGTTTTTGGACGCGCCGGAACGCAGCCTGCGCCGGATCCGACCATCGACATGATTTTCCAAAAAGTTCCCAGCGGCGCCGGGTTATTCAACAGCTGGACGGTCAACGGCAAGGAATATCCGCACGATCAGCGAATTTGTGCTGAAGCAGGGAAGCCGCTACCGGCTGGTATTTCGCAATCGCAGCGAGGACGATCATCCGCTGCACATGCACCGGCATTCTTTCGAGATTGTGGAGATCAACGGCAAGACCACGGCCGGAATGATGAAGGATACGGTGGTCGTGCCCGGCTACGGGCGCGTCTCGGTGGATATGGTCGCGGATCAGCCGGGGCTGACCCTGTTTCACTGCCATATTCAGCAGCACATGGACTACGGATTCAAGGCCTTGTTCCACACCGCGTAGCCTAATTTCTCAGCATCATCCGAATTTCTGCGAACTAGAAATTCCGGGTCGATTCTTGTGGCGCCGGCGTCCAGCCGGCGGTTCTGCAACTCGGCGTCAACGAAATCCGCCGGCGGCGCTGGCGCCCGCGAACTGCTCGTTCCGGTGCAACGTGAGGAGTCGTACCAAGTGATCGAAGACCATTATTTTTTCTGCTGATCCGGCGCTTGTGTCGCCGGGCCGATCTTCACCGTCACGCCAAAGCGTTTGTAGTTTTCGTAGCGCACCGTCAGGCGAATGTGCACGTCGTCACCCTGCTTGAAGCGCAGCACTTCATTTGCTCGCGTATACGTGGGAAACCAGTATTTGCCCTCGATGTTTTCGCGGAAAGTTTCAAATCGAGGAAACGCCTGATTCTCGGTGCTCCTGCTTTTTGCGTAGACCGGCTTTCCAAAGGTCTTGACGATTTGCAGGTCCTTGTCGTCCACCCAGATGCGTCCTTGAAAATATCTCTGATTTTTTTCCAGCGTTTTTGGCGCCACATCAAACACGTAGGTCGCCAGTTCGTCGAAGCGCACGTGGTCCACGTACTTGATGTCGTACTTCGATACATCCTCGGTGGTCAAGCGCAAACGGGTATAGATTTTCCAGGTCGTGAAAATCTTCCTGTGTTAGCTGCAGTCTTTCGAGCGTCGGCGTTGGAGCGTTGGTCACGACCTCGACTCGCTTCCCTTTGTTATCAAATGTGATGTCGCTGGTCATCTTGTATTCGCCGTCCACGCGGTTACTATCGTCGAGCGTCTGCAAGAGGAAGGATTGCGTGTAGGTGAAATTTTCGCGCTCGGTTTTGAATTCAGATTCCTTGGCGGCAAATTGCCTGACGATTTCCTCGATTGGCACAGTCGGCGGTCCCAGCGTGGAACCTTGCGCCCCCTCTTCTCCCGATTCGTTCAGCGCCTTGCTGCCCGCTGAAGGCGCGCCCGTGGAACCCTGTTGCTGAGCAGCAAGCGGCAGAAATGCGCAGGCAGCCGCCAAACAGGCCAATAGAATAATCCCCGCGCGCCGCCTAAGTGTCCCACCGCATTCAGAATAAATGTCCGCCATAACTCGCTTCTCCAGTTTTTCTCGGTGCTCTCTGTGGCCTCTGTGTTGAAAGCACTTCGATTCAAGGGATTGGAGCTTCCCTCGAACAAGCAAGGGTTGCCTTCCGCACGACAGGGTTTGCGCCCGTTCTCCCAGCCACTACCAGACAGAATACCCAAGTCGCGAACGCAAATAAAGTTTACTCCTTTCGCTGGAACCGTGCGTCTCATTCGTGATAGGAAAGTGGGCCCGATTGACAGTAAACTTGCCTGTCTGATACGTTCCCGCGGCCGTTCATTTTAGATTTGAGAATTTGCGCGAACCGGATATCGCGTTCATTTCGGAAAGCAGGCACATTTTGTTGCCCTCGGCTCAAATCAAGTCTCGGCGCCTTAGATTCATCGATTGGGTCATCTGTGCCGTCGCGTGCATTGGCTTCGCGCTGGATACCTACGAACTCCTGGTTCTCACGCTGACCGTGCAACCGGCGCTCAGCGAATTCCTGACGGCCAAGCCCGGAAGCGCGGAGTTCAATCGATGGATCGGCCTGATGTTTTACGTTCCGGCCATCGCCGGCGGAATCTTCGGCCTGCTGGGTGGATATCTGATCGACCGCTTCGGCCGCCGCCGCGTCTTGTTCTGGAGCATTTTGCTGTTCACTTTTTCCGCGCTGGCTACGGGCTATTCGTCCTCCGCCTTGCAACTCTTGATTTATCGCTGCATCACGTTTGTGGGCGTGTCCGTGGAATTTGTGGCCGCCACCGCGTGGCTTGCGGAACTCTTTCCGGAAAGAGGGCAAAGGGAAACGATTCTTGGCTTCACGCAGGTTTTTGCCTCCACCGGAGGAATCCTGATGAGCGCCGCAAGTTATCTGAGCCTTTCCATTGGACATCTTGCTGCCCGCAATTCACGGCAGCCATGAGGCATGGCGCTATACGATCCTGTGCGGAATTGTTCCCGCGATCCCGCTTCTGCTGGTGCGGCCATTTCTGCCCGAATCGCCCATCTGGAAAAAGAAAAGGGAAGAAGGCACGCTGCAGCGGCCGAGCATCCTGGAATTATTTCATCCTGAATTTCGCAAGACGGCTCTGCTGAGTTGTTTCATGATGGCTTGCGCCTACGCGGCTTCCTTCGGCATGTTGCAGCATTTTGCGCGCATCATTCCCGGAGCTCCCGAAGTAAAAATTCTGGCGCACGCGGAGCAGTAGAAGATTGTGAGCGCCTTGCAGGGAGTTCAGGAAGTGGGCAGCCTGTTCGGGCGAATCCTTATGGCCGGCCTTGCAATTTTTATTCTTAGCCGAAAACGGCTTGCTGCACATTTTTCAGATTCCCGGATTGATTCTGATCCCCTGGTTGTGCTGCTTCCCGCCATGCGGGACACGGCCATGCCGCCTGGGGAATTTTCCTGCTGGGCACGGTCTCCGTGGCGCAATTCAGTTTCTGGGGAAATTATTTGCCGACGCTCTATCCCACGCACTTGCGCGGCACGGGAGAAAGTTTTGCGGCCAACGTGGGCGGGCGAATGCTGGGAACATCCGCCGCGCTGATCACCACCAGCATTGTGACTTACATGCCGGGCGGCACGTGTCACGCGGCAACTTGGCTATGCGGCGGGAATTGTTGGCTTTGTAGCCTACGCCGCCGGCTTCATCGGCAGCTTCTGGCTGCCCGAGCCGCGCGAGCGAATCATCGAATAAAAAAAAGTTAGCGGAATAGGGTTCAAGTAGCACAGGCTTCAGCCTGTGGATTTTGGTTCTTGCAAGGACTAAACCCCACAGGCTGAAGCCTGTGCTACTTAACCCTGAACCGACTCACTACGCCAGCTTCAGCCGCATCAGCTTCCGCGCATTGCCTTCGTAAATCTTGTAGCGATCCTCGGCCGACATTTCCACGCCTTCCACGCACCGAATCGTTTCGCGAATGTATCCCGGACCCTTTTCCGGATCGAACGGCGAATCGGACGCGAACAAAACTTGATCAGCCCCAAAGAAATCCAGTCCGCAGCGCAGCGCCGGAAGCGAACCAAACGTAGCCGTATCCGCGTAAAACATTTTGAAATATTCCTGCGGCCGTTTCTTGAGTTTTCGGCCTACCAGCGCCAAATCCTCTTCCTCTGTGCGAGCGCCCAGTTGATCGAGCCCCGGACCCGGTGCGTCCGGAGAAGTAGGGAATCATGGCGCCCAGATGGTGAGAAATGATTTTAAGGTTAGGGAAGCGGTCAAAATATCCGGCAAACAAAATGCGAGCCATGGCCACCGAAGTTTCATACGGCCAGCCAAACACCCACCACAGTTCAAACTTGGATTTCTTTTCCGTCGCGTAATCCGCAAAGGCGGACGACCTGCTCGGATGCAGCCAGATGGCCACGTTGCGTTCGGCCAGTTTTTCAAAAATGGGCAGGAATTCCGGATCGTCGAGAGGGCGGCCATTCACGTTGGAATAAATCTGCACGCCGGCGGCGCCCAATTTCAAAACTGCGCGATCGATTTCTTCCACGCAGGCTGCCGTATTGTTCATGGGCAGCGCGGCTACGAATCCCGGAAAGCGGTCGGGATGCTTTACCACCAGTTCGGCCAGGCCGTCGTTGGCGATCTGCGCGAGTTCCGGCGAAAGTTTGGCATCGCCCATGGCTTCAATCGGAGGCGCGGCCATGCTCACCACCTGGCAATAGTCCGCGAAGCGGTCCATCATGCGGAAACGCACATCGAGGTTCACCATGGCTGGAATATTTGCCGTGCGCTTCTTGATGGTCGTGCCGGTCTCGGGCAGCTTCATCATGCGGTCATAGTAATTTTGCGGAACAATATGGCAGAAGATATCGATTTTCATTCAGTCCTTCTTTCTTGAATTTGAGCAAAGGAAAGCCACGACAAATAACAAATGTGGTCCAAACAATTCGCGCGTCTGACAGCAATTCGATTGAGCTGGAAACATATCAAGCCCCGCGCGGAGTGTCAACGCAGCGCGCCGACCTGAATTTATGTAGTGATTCAGTCTGAATGACTTCAAGGCAAAAAACTGCCCGCCCAAAATGCGGGCGCCCGCTACAAAACCAACAGTCCCGAAGCGGAGCGGTTTTGTAGGGGCCTCTCCGTCCCACGCTCCTCGCGCGGAGAGGGCACTTTCAACAGCAAATTGAGTCGCTGCTTGATCCCACCGCAATTTGACCGCTCTCGTAAGGGAATGGTATCTTGTGAGCGTCTTCGTAGAGGTGCGGAAGCAATGAGTAGCTGGGCCGATTTTCCGAGGAGCTTCGGAGGCCCCAGCGAAAGGTGCAGCGAATTTTCCGCCGAAGTCGCCTGCGGCAGTCCCGCCGAGGCGGTTGGGGGGTTTGGCTAAGGCCGGCCCACTGTCATCCGAGGAATCGGATGGAGCGCTATCGAGGAGCGAGACGCCCGCTGCCCTTGCGCGTCTTGCTTCTTGCCCTGCGCGCCGTTCCTTCCCGAGGATTACAATCGATCACTGTTCTTAGTAGCACTGGCTTCAGCCTGTGGTTTTTCAGGATTTGCGCGACAGGGTGAAATCCTTGCAGGTTTAGGATTTGAGCGGGCTGAAATAAAACCCACAGGCTGAAGCCTGTGCTACTGAAAACCAAACATGCATCCATTTGAAATGACGCGCGAACTGGTCGACATCGAGTCGATCACCGAGAACGAGAGGCAGGTGGGCGAATACCTGCTGCACTACCTCTCCGGTTTGGCGGCCGGCTCCGGCGGCGAGGCGGAAGCCATGGTGGTGACGCCTGAGCGCTTTAACGTATACGCCGCTTGGGGCAAGCCCACCGTGGTGCTATCGACGCACATGGACACGGTGCCGCCGTTCTTTGGCTGGAGCGAGGACGAGGAATATATTTACGGGCGCGGCGCGTGCGACGCCAAGGGCATTATCGCTGCTATGATTGCCGCCGCGGAAAAATTGATCGAAAGCGGCACGCGAGACTTCGGCCTGCTTTTTGTAGTGGGCGAAGAGCGCAACAGCGCTGGAGCGGAAGTGGCTTCGAAATCGCCGCGCGGCGCGCGCTATCTGATCAATGGCGAACCCACCGAGAGCAAAGTCGCGCTGGGATCGAAAGGAATTTTGCGCTACGAAATTGTGGCCAAGGGCAAGATGGCGCATTCGGCCTACCCGGAACTGGGCGAATCGGCTATCGAAAAATTGCTGGACGCCATGCAGGCTGTGCGGCGCATGCCGCTCCCCGAGGACGCAGTGCTGGGAAAGACTACGTTGAATATCGGCACAATTTCAGGCGGGCGCGCGCCCAACATTATTCCCGATGCCGCAAAGGCAGAACTGGCCATTCGCCTGGTCGGCGATGGGCGCGCCGTCGATCAGGCCTTGCGCGCGGCCATCGGAGACCTGGCCGAAGTGAAGGAAATCCTTTCGCTTCCCGCAATGCACTTTGCCGCGCTGGACGGTTTCCCCACCTCAGTGGTTGCGTTCACCACGGATATTCCGGTGCTGGCGCCGGCCTGGGGCGAGCCGTTTCTTTTCGGGCCGGGCAGCATTCACGTGGCGCACACTAACAGGGAAAAAATTTCAAAACGCGAATTGCTTGCCGCCGTCGATACCTACGCGCAGATGACGCGTACCCTTCTCGGCAAAGCGGAGGCACACCATGCTTAGGAATTTGGCTATCGTGGGATACGGGAAAATGGGCAAGCTGATCGAGCAACTTGCTGCGGACGCGGGATTTTCCGTGGGCCTGAAGCTGGACATCGATACCAACGTGAACCAGCAAGGCATCACGCCGGAAAAGTTTCGCGGTGTGGACGTGGCCATCGAATTTTCGACGCCGCACACAGCAGTGGCCAACGTCGAGAGGCTTTGCGCCATCGGCGTCCCCACCGATTGTGGGTACCACAGGGTGGTACGGGGAACTGCCGCGCGTGCGGGAGTTCGTGGACATATCGGGAGTGGGCGTTGTGTACAGCCCGAACTACTCAATTGGCGTGAACGTGTTTCGCCGCGTGGTGGCGGAGGCGGCTCATCTGCTTGCCAGCCAGCCCGAATATGGCGCGTGGGCCTGGGAAGTGCATCACACTTCGAAGAAAGACGCGCCCTCGGGAACGCTGCTGCAACTGATCGAGGAAATGCAACGCGCGGGATACACGCGGCGGATCGATGCCAGTTCCAACCGCGCCGGAGCCAATCCCGGCACGCACGAAATCGGATTTGATTCCGGGGCGGACACCATCACTCTGAGGCACACGGCGCGCAGCCGCGAGGGATTCGCGCGCGGAGCGCTGAAGGCCGCGCAGTGGGTGATCGGAAAGCGCGGGCTGCACGAGTTTGGCGATGTAATTTTTTCGGACGACGCGAAGACCGCGCGCCGCCCTGTAAATCAATAATCAATAAAGAGGTGAGGACCATGTTTCGAGGATTTGTTGGATGCGGTACGGCGATGGTTACCCCATTCCGGAAGGATCTGTCGCTCGATGAATCAACGCTGCGGGTTCTGGTCCGCCGCCAGATTCAAGCAGGAATTAACTACCTCGTGCCCTGCGGAACCACGGGCGAAAGCCCCACGCTGTCGCACGAGGAGCACCTGCGCGTGGTGGCCATCACGCTGGAGGAGGCCAAGGGCAAGGTGCCCGTGCTCGCGGGCGCAGGCGGCTATGACACGCGCCACGTGATCGAAATGGCGCGCGAGCTTGAAAAAATGGGCGCGGACGGAATTCTCTCCGTCACGCCGTACTACAACAAGCCGACGCAGGAAGGGCTCTACCACCATTTCAAGGCCATCGCAGCGGCTACTTCGCTGCCGATTATTTTGTACAACGTGCCGCCGCGAACGAATGTGAACATCGATCCGGCAACCGTGCGCAGCCTATCTGAAATCGAAAATATTATTGGCGTGAAGGAAGCTTCCGGAAGCATTTCGCAGATCACCCAGGTCATTCAACAAGTGCCGTGAAGATTTTCTTGTGCTTTCGGGCGATGACGCGCTGACCTTGCCGATCGCGGCCATGGGCGGACGCGGAATTATTTCCGTGGCTTCCAACGTAATTCCCGCGGAGATGACGCGCCTCGCGCAGTTGTGCCTTGCGGGAAATTTCGCCGAAGCGCGGGCCATGCAGCGCAAGTGGATGCCGCTCCTGGAAGTAAATTTCATCGAGACGAATCCGACACCCGGTGAAGGCGGCCATGGCGAGAAATGGGGCTGCTGGAACCGGTGTTCCGCCTGCCGCTGGTGCCGCCGCGCACGGAAAATCTCGCCAAGATTCGAACCGTGCTGGAATCGCTCGCGCTTCTCGAAAGGGCCCACGTTGCCAACCGCTCCTGAGCATCTCGAAAAACAGATCGAGGCCCTGTTCGACGCCAAGCCCGCGCGCTACAGCGAAGAGGAGCGCCAGCTATTCGCCGCGTTCAAGAAAGAGCTGAACGCGGGCCGCATTCGCTCCGCCGAACCCGACGCTTCGCACTCTACCGGCTGGCGCACCAACGCCTGGGTGAAAAAGGGAATCCTGGTGGGCTTCCGCATGGGATCCGTGGTGGATATGTCCGTCGATTCCGCGAAGCAGCCGTTCTTTGATAAGGACACGTATCCGGTGCGGCAATTTGCGCCAGGAGATGGCGTGCGCATCGTGCCCGGCGGATCGAGCATCCGCGATGGCTGCTACATTGGGCGGGACGTTGTGTGCATGCCGCCGATGTTCGTCAACGCCGGCGCTTACGTGGGCGATGGCACCATGATCGATTCCCACGCGCTGGTCGGAAGCTGCGCGCAGATCGGAAAAAGCTGCCACATCTCGGCGGCCTCGCAAATCGGCGGAGTGCTCGAGCCGGTGGGCGCGATGCCCGTGATAATCGAGGATGATGTGCTGGTGGGAGGGAACTGCGGCGTGTACGAGGGAACGATTGTGAAGCGCCGCGCCGTGCTGGGCACGGGAACGATTCTCAATCGCTCAACGCCGGTGTATGACATCGTGCGTGGAAAAGTGTACGCGGCCACGGACAACGAGCCGTTGATGGTCCCCGAGGGAGCGGTAGTGGTTGCGGGTTCGCGCGCCATTTCGCACGGCGCAGGCAAGGACTGGGGAATTTCACTGTACACGCCGGTGATCGTCAAGTATCGCGACTCGCGGACCGACGCGAAAATTCAACTCGAAGATTTGCTGCGCTAGCTTTCCTTTTGTCATTTTCAAAATTTGTTGCGGTAACTATCCTTTTTGTCATTCCGAGCGAAGCGAGGAATCTCTCTTTCTTTTTCATGCGCTCAAACCGAGGAGAGATTCCTCGCTTCGCTCGGAATGACGGAAGGTGGGAGCGCTTGTTCCGTCAGCATGTTCACGTTCTTCAGCAAAGGCAGCGAGTTTTTCCGGCGGTCGTCGTCGATCGCGCATGCCTTCGCAAATACCCAATAAAATGGCCCTGAAATCGATGGCCTTCGCCCTGCCGGGGAAATTATGGCGGAAATGCCGCCAAACTCTGATATAGTTGTTGAGTTGTTCATGGGAGTCGGGCTTTCCTTCGCCTTCCAAGGCCAGGGAAATGTCAACCCTTCGTGACATCATCCGGTGCTCATTATCGCCACGAAGCGATCTGAATCCGGCCAGTGACGCCGCGCGCTCTGCTGATTCCCACTCTTTGAAAGAGAGAACATTATGAAGAACGTGTTTGTCGGCAACATGAATTTTCAGACTACGGAAGCGGAGCTGCGCGCCCTGTTTGAACCGTTCGGACAGGTTACTCGGGTTCACATTGCGATGGACCGGGAAACTGGACGAGCGCGAGGATTTGCGTTTGTCGAGATGCCCAACGATGCGGAAGCGGCCAAGGCCATGCAAGGACTGGATGGCAAGGAAGTTGGCGGGCGAGCCTTGAAAGTCAATGAAGCGCGCCCCAAAGCCGCCGGAGGCGGCGGGCCGCGAGGCGCTGGGGGCGGCGGTGGCCCACGTGGAAGCGGCGGGAGCGGAGGCGGTGGCGGCTTTGATCGCGACCGCGATCGCGATCGTCCCGCGGCGGAGGCGGCGGCGGAAAAGGCGGCGGCAAGGGTGGCCGCTTCTCGACGGAAGATTATCGTGACAGTCCCCGGCAACCACGCGAACCACGCTGGTAGCGAGCAATCTGTTTTCCTGACAACGCTGGTTGTCCACACGCGCTTCCACACAAGGAGATTAGTATGGCTACGTCGAAATCCACGTTTCAGAAGCGCCAAAAAGAAATGAAAAGGCAGGAAAAGCAGCGCGCAAAGGCGGAGCGCCGCGCGCAGAAAAAACTGCTGGGCCCTCAGGATGTTGATTTTCCCATGGAACCCCTGACTGGGCCGATCATCGATCCGGAGATTTCATTTCCAGAGCCGGACGAGGAAAGTTAGACCGGTTCCAATTACATCGAATGAAGTTTGTGGCGCCGGCGTCTCGCCGGCGTTTTTTTGTGCCTCTCGGCCATAGCAAAACCGCCGGCGGGACGCCGGCGCTACAAAAATCGCCAAGCTATCTTCAATCGCTGAGTCAAAAATGGTTGGACTCGGAGGTCGAACCACCGGAACTCGCTGGCCCTGAAGAAATTTTCCCCCAAGCCGATCGAGTCCAAGTTCCGGAGTAATTGTGGCCCACTCCCCAGGAGGGAAGCGGCATCAGCAAACGCAAGGAAAGCGCGTACAAATAGGGCTCGTACATTTCGCGCAATTCGGCCAGCTTCTTGTCTCCCGATTGGCCGCACTTGCTGGATGCACGGCATTCCAACAGAAGATTTCGAACTTCCACCAGATCCTTCGCGGGGAGCCTGTCTTGTACCGGCGGGGATGCCGGTACTCTCAAGACTTCCGCCAGATCGACCACGGCGTGGCGCGCAATGGCGAACGTCAATTGCGCCTGCCACTTGGGTGTGCCATCGCCGTAAGCGATGAGCAGCGCGGAGACATCCAGAACGGTGGTAAACGCGGCCAGCCAGGATTGATTGTCATGCTGCGAACGAAAATAGCAGAGCACCGGATAGGACAGGTGACTCTCCATGAGCTGCGCCGCCCATATTTCCCAATCGCGCAGATACGGAGTGAACACATCGCTGTCCGGAAATTGCGCGTGCCTGCGCAATAGCTCGGCGGCCGTGGGTGGGGAACCAGCGCGCGCGTCCAGAAGCGAAATATTCAACTCGCGTTGAGAAAACGCGCCGTACAGTGTCGGCAGGTACGAGATCATCAGGCCCAGGAATCCGAATCCCGTTCCACCCTCGGCTACAGTGATCACGCGAGCCAAAGTAGTTCGGGGCGTTACATCGCCCAGACCCAAAGTAAAAAATGTGGTGCCGCTCAGGTATAGATCGGTCCGGAATGTGGGAGCTTCCCCGCGACATTGATGGCCGAACCGGCTGCCCAGTGCAGCATCGAGAATGCCAGAATAAGCAGGACTGCCCACGTGGCGAACAGCCCCAGCAGCGAAAGAGGTCCGTAGTAACTGAGGTGCGCCTCGCGCATTTTGTTTGAGCGAAACGCTCGGTTCGCAGAGGACCAGATCGTCCAGGTAACACGGTAGAAAATGCGCACCAGGCGGAGCGGGCGAATTACCCGCCGAGGCAAAATGATGCTTTCGAATGTCTCCCACAGTGTAATCAGGAGAAGGAAAACACCTAAGATGGCAATAAAAAGTTTCATCTGCGCTCCGGCGCTCTGAAACACAATATCAGGGGTTGCTTGAAAGCAGAAATTCCTGCAATTCCGGAAAACGGTTAGGAAAGAGAATGGATTTTTTGGGGCGGTCCAGAAATGCGGCCAGGCGCTCTGGCATTTCGGGACGGATGCCTATGGCGCGTGCCACGGTCTCGTCAAACTTTGCGGGATGCGCGGTGGCCAGAACGATGCCTTTTGTAGCCGAGTGATTTTGCTTGGCGTAGCTCAGCCAGCCCAGCACGCCGACGGCAGTGTGTGGATCGAGCACATAGCCGTATCGCTCGTTTATATCGTGCATCACGCGCAGTGTTTCCTCATCGCTGAAGCTGCATCCCCACACATCGTGCCGTATTTTCTGGAGATCGTTGTCGTACAGGTCCACGATGCGCGCGAAGTTGCTGGGATTGCCGACGTCCATGGCGTTTGAAATAGTGTGGCGCGAGGCGCGCGGAATCATTTTGCCGCTGCGCAGAAATTCAGGGACCACGTCATTGGTGTTGGTTGCGGCGATGAATTGCGTGACGCCCAGGCCAATGCGCTTGGCCAGCAGCCCGCCGGTCAGATTTCCGAAATTGCCGCTGGGAACCGAGAACACGGGAAGCGGTTGCGATGGGCCGAGTTGCGCGACGGCAGCGAAATAATAAAAGGTTTGTGGAATCAAGCGCGCGATGTTGATGGAGTTGGCGGAAGTAATGGTAAGTTGTTTGGCCAACAGGGGATCGACCAGCGCTTGTTTTGCCAGGCGCTGGCAATCGTCAAACGATCCGGAAACTTCGAGCGCGGTGATGTTCTGCCCGAGCGTGGTGAGTTGTTTTTCCTGCGCCGCGCTGACGCGTCCGGCGGGATACAGAATCACCACGTGGATGCCCGGAGACTCCCAGAAATGCGTGCGCCACGGCGCTGCCCGTATCGCCCGAGGTGGCCACGATCACGGTGAGTTTCTTGCCCGATTCCTGGACGAAATATCCCATCAGACGCGCCATGAAACGCGCACCGAAATCCTTGAATGCCAGTGTCGGGCCGTGAAACAGCTCCAGAATGTGCAGCCGTTCGCTAAGTGCCACCAGCGGCACCGGGAAATTGAATGCCTCCGTTACGATCTTCAGCAAAGTTTGCGGTGGAATTTCCTCGCCCGTGAATAGCGAACTCACTTCATGCGCAATTTCCGGAAATGCCAGCGACGGAAGGCGTTTCAGAAATGTTTCATTCAGATGCGGCATTTCCACTGGCATGTACAGGCCGCCATCGGGCGCAGATCCGCGAAGGACAGCGTCGCGCAGGGAAACTTCCGGGCTGCGATGCAGCGTGCTTCGGTATTTCATGTTGCGGGCCGGGCCTGTGTTTCGAGGTATTCGAGGAAGCCGCGCGCATCGAGCTTGACGTTCCACATGAGATCCATGGGAACGATGCGGTGCGCGTAGCGCTCGTACAGTATGTTTTCGGTGCGCGAGGAGCTGCGGATAGCAGCGCGCAATGGCATCCAGCGTGGATTCGCCAGGCCGCCGCTCAAAATGATCTCCCCACAAGACGGGTTTCGGATCGGACAAGTATCGCGCGATCAAAAGCTTTTCTTCCTCGGCGGAAGCTCGCAGGTACACCACGGTGGTGAGGTTTTGCATGCGGCGGCAGATTTCTTCGCCCGTGTAGACGACGCTGCCTGTAGTGTCCAAAATGATCCCTTCATCGCCCGAATTCTGAATTTCGTCCAACGCTTCGTGCATCGATTCAATTTCGCACTCTAGATATTTTTTCTCGCGCTCGCGATATGTGGCTTCGTCCGGCCAGCCCATCCAGGCCGCGACTCCGCCGATTCCCTGGTACTTGCCGGCGGCAAGCTCAGGCGCAAGCTTCTGTTCGATGCGATCGTCAATGCCGATCACACGAAATCCGGCGGCAGCCAGCTTCTGCGACCAGTGCGATTTTCCCGCGCCCGACATTCCGATAAGCGAAAGCTTGATCACATACCCTCGGCAGTGTTTCCAGTAGCACAGGCTTCAGCCTGTGGCATTTGACTTTTGATTCTTGGATGAATGAAACCCCACAGGCTAAAGCCTGTGCTACTCAAGTCAATTTCCATGAAAGACCGCTCAAAGAGGATAGCGTCCCACCCTGCGCGCCGCAAGTGTCGAGCAATCGGATGTTGTAGAAGGTATAGGCGCGCATATTGGGATACGCAGGCTACGGTGTCTTTGAGACCAGAGCCAGCGAATCCTGAATCATGTCATAAACAAAATTAAGTTGCTCAGGCGTGATGACGTACGGCGGCAGGATGTAGACGACGTTGCCAAGCGGACGCAGAAGAACGCCGCGGCTCAGGAAAAATTGATACAGGCGCGGGCGCAGCGAAGACAAATATCCGGCGTCAGGAACCTTGAGTTCGATTGCCGCAACGGTGCCGATGTGCCGGACGTCCGCAACGTCAGGATGCGCGGCGAAGGCAGGCAGGCGGGCCGCGTGCACTTTTTCAATCGCGGCGATTCGCTCGAAGACCGGCTCGTTCTCAAAGATTTGCAGGGATGCATTTGCCGCGGCGCAGGCGATTGGATTTGCGGTGTAGGAATGGCCGTGGAAGAAGGCGCGTGTGCGCTCGCCACCCAGGAACGCGTCGTGAACGCGGTCGGTGGCAAACGTGGCGGCCAGCGGTAGAAATCCTCCGGTCAAACCCTTGGCGACGCACATCAAGTCAGGAACGACCGAAGCTCGTTCACAGGCAAACATGCGGCCTGTGCGCCCGAAGCCGGTGAGGACTTCGTCTGCAATCAGAAGCACATCATGAGCGGCAGTCAGACGGCGCACGCCGGCGAGGAATTCCTCGGGATGAACGATCATTCCGCCTGCGCCTTGCAGCAGTGGCTCGACGATCACAGCGGCTATTTCCTTGCCCTGCTCGGCCAGCAGTTGTTCCAGCTTATTGAGGCATTCGATGTGGCAGGTAGCGCGCGTGAGGCCCACAGGGCAGTGCGCACAGCTCGCCGAATGCGTGCGCAGAATTGGAATTCGCAGCGAATCGAACGCCGCGGTGAACGGCGAATCGTCGCTCACGGACATCGCCCCTACCGTATCGCCGTGGTAGGCATTTTCCAGCGCCACGATGCGGCGCTTTTCCGGGCGCCCGCAGTTCTTCCAATATTGCAGTGCGAGTTTCAGCGCAACTTCCACCGCGGTCGAGCCGTCGTCCGAAAAGAAAACGTGGCGCAGCGGCGGGGGAACAATTTTGCCAAGGCGCGCGGCAAGTTCTTCGGCGGGCTCGTGCGAAAATCCCGCGAAGAGAACGTGTTCGAGCCGCGCCGCTTGCTCGGCCACCGCCTGTGCAATCGCCGGATGCGAGTGGCCGTGAAGATTCACCCACCACGACGAAATCGCGTCCAGAATCTGGCGGCCGTCCTGCGTTTCAAAATAAACGCCCTTGCCGCCGCGAACCACGAGGGGCGCAGGGTCCACGCCTTCTTGCGTGAAGGGATGCCAGAGATGCAGGTCGGAGCCGCTCATAAAAGTTTACGAAAACACTCCATGGTCAAAATGCTTTTCATAGACGTCAAGTAGGCTCTCGCGATTAATTTCGTCGAGAAGAGGAATGCGACCGATGACTTGCACCTTGCCGTAGTGCTCAATGGCAAGGCGATTTTCGATGTCTTCGTCGCCGATGAGCGCGACCCCGCAAATTGTGACGTTCAATTCGCGGAGTGCGGCCAGCGTCAGCAGCGTGTGATTGATCGTTCCCAGTGACGTGCGCGCTGCAACGATCACCGGAAAATTAATCTGCCACATGAGGTCGCGCATCAGGTCGCGATCGTTGAGAGGAACCATTACTCCGCCCGCGCCTTCGACGATCAATCTTCGCCCCGCAGGCACATCCGGCAATGTTAACTGTTCCAGCGAAATTGGAATGCCAGCCTGGCGCGACGCCAGATGCGGCGAAACCGGCGGATCGAATCGAAATCGCTCCGCGGGCAGGCGATCTTCCGATGCTTCCGTCCATCGGCGCACCGAATCGCGGTCCGTGCCTTCAATCACGCCTGTTTGCACGGGCTTCCAATAGGCGGCGTCCAACGCGGCGACCAGCAGGGCGGAAAGAACAGTTTTGCCCACGTTGGTATCCGTGCCGGTTACGAAAGTATCCAGTCGTTATATTGGAGCTCATTGGGAAACGGAAACCGCGCGCGTGGAAGAATATTCGCCGCGAGCCTGAACCAACATGGCTACCAGCTCAGCCAGAATATCTTCTGAATGTTTTGCCGTGAGGGACAGCCGAAGTCGCGCGATCTGCCTTCGGGAACCGTGGGCGGACGGATCGCGCGAACGCCAAATCCTCGGGCCTTCAGATATTCGGCGAAATGAACCGCTGCATCGTTCGTACCCAGCATAATGGGTATGATTTGCGAATCAATTCCGCCGACGTAAAACCCATTGCTCCGCAATTCGCATCGAAGGAAGGCGCTGAGCTCCACCAGGTGAGCCCGTTGCAGTTCTCGCTTCGGCGGCGAGATTCATTCCGGCGGCAACCTGCGCCGCAAAATATGGCGGCAGCGCCGTATTGAAAATAAAAGTGCGCGCGCGATTGATCAGAAAGCGGCGCAGAGTTTTCCGAGCCGCACACAAATGCTCCGGCCGCGGCCAGCGCTTTGCCGCATGTGTGCACCGTTGCCAGAACGCGCGCGGAGAGGCCTGCCTCAGCCACGCAGCCACTTCCGCGCGGCCCGCGCACGCCAATGGCATGCGCTTCATCCACGATCAACTCCGCGCCGTAGCGCTCAGCCAGCGCGGCAAGATCGGCCAGCGGCGCGCGGTCGCCCTCCATGCTGAAAATGCTTTCGACCACGATCAGGCGCGCTCCGGCACTTCGGAGGCATTGCGCCGAAGTTCATCTTCCAGAACGTTCAAGTCAAGATGCGGAAAAATAACGCGCCGGCATTTTGCAAGGCGAATTCCGTCGATCAGGCTGGCATGATTTGCGCTGTCGGAGAAAACCACGTCCTCGGGCCGCAGAATGGCGCTGAGCAGTCCAAGATTCGCCGCATAGCCGGAGGTGAAATACAGCGCCGCTTCCGTGCCAACCCAGCTGGCAAAATCGTGTTCGAGAACCGTCCACGCTTCCTCGTGTCCGGATAATAGACGCGAGCCGGTGGAAGCGATGCGCGCCGCGGAATTCACGCCCTCCAGAATCGCTTGCTTCATTCGCGGATCGGTCGCCAGGCCGAGGTAATCGTTGGAACTGAAATCGATGCCATGAACCGTTTGCAGATGGCGCAGCTCGGCGCGCGATTCCAGATCGGAAAGTTCCGCGAGAATTCGTTGGTTGATGTCCACGGAAATATTTTTTACCGCAGCGGCAACGGTTCCAGGCCCAGGGAATGCAGCATGGCCATGTCGTCATCGGGTTCCGGATTCGGAGTGGTCAGCAATTTTTCGCCGATGAACAGGGAATTGGCTCCGGCCACAAAACATAGCGCGACCGCCTCGCGCGAAAGCGCCTTGCGCCCGGCGCTCAGCCGCACCATCGACGCCGGCATCAGAATGCGCGCCGTTGCAATGGTGCGCACGAAGACCAGCGGATCGAGCGCGTCCAGTCTGTTCCAGCGGAGTTCCGGCGACGCGCACCAGCGCATTGATCGGAACGCTTTCCGGATGCGGATTGAGCGTGGAAAGCTGGTGCAGCAGGCCGATGCGATCGTTTTCCGATTCGCCTAGGCCCGATAATTCCTCCGCAGCACACGGTCACTCCCGCTTTTCGCACCGACGCCAGCGTGCGCAGGCGGTCATCATAATTGCGTGTGGTGATAATCTGTCCGTAGAATTCCGGAGAAGTATCGAGGTTGTGGTTGTACGCGGTCAGGCCGGCCTCGGCCAGCCGTCCCGCCTGCGAATCGTCCAGCATGCCCAAGCGAGCAGCAGACTTCCATGCCAAGTTTGGCAACGCGGCGAACCATTTTCAAGAACATTTTCAAAATCCTCGCCTTCCTGCACTTGCCGCCACGCAGCGCCCATGCAGAAACGCGTGGCGCCTTCGCCGCGGGCGCGTTCGGCAAACTCCACCACTTCGTCCACGGGGAGCAGTCCGCCGCGCGAAACTTCGGTCGTGTAGTGCGCGCTCTGCGGGCAGTAGGTGCAATCCTCCGGGCAGCCTCCGGTTTTTACGGAGAGCAGGCGGCAGAACTGGACGCGCGTCGGATCGTGAAATTGCGCGGTGCGCTTGCTGCGCAGCGAAAAGCAGATCGGGCAGCGGTTGCCGGTAGATTCGGCGAATTTCTTCGCGCGTCCAATCATGCCGCAAGGCCGTCACTGCTGCCGAAACTCCTGCATCGTTGTGCGACAAAGTTGCTCCTCCAGTGCGAGAATCTTTTCCTGCGCCGGCTCGCGATTCCCAGCGCAATCCGAGTCGATTCGGATTGGCCCGGCCCAAAGCCGCGCCGGGAAAAACATTCTAACGCACATTGGAAGCGAATATCGACCTCGGCGGGCCATTAATCACTAGATCAGAGGAAACTCGCGCGTTGGCAGGCGGTTCGCAATTCGCGATTTCAGAGCTTTCCGTTTTTCTTGTCTCCCTCCTGTGAACAGCGGTATCCGTGTCCTATGTACTGCCAATCCGCAAATCCTTGAGTGGCGAGCCGAAAAAGGACATGCATTGGAGGGCCGGGCTTTAGCCCGGCCGAAAGGTTCGCCTATACGCGCGGCTTCAGCCGCTGAAGTTGAGTTTGAAAACGGCTCCGCTGCCGACATGGGCTCTTGCCTGTGAAATTGCTTACAGGCGGGCTTCTTCGCGGCGATTGGTCTTCTTGGAACCTTTGTTCAAATTGTTGTAATCCGGGGAAGAAGATTCGCATGCGTTTGAGTTTTTCTTGTGGCACTAATAGCCCACCAGCGATTTTCAAACTGCGGCAATTCGCACATTTTTGTGCAATGCGTATTGCCGTTTTCCTGCGCGCAATGGCAGTAGCAGAGCGGGCTTCAGTGCCCGGGTAAGCATCGTCGGGGCCTGATTGGCCAGGGCAGCGGCGGAGATCGTTCCCAGCAAGACTATCATGCGGATCGCTTGCTGGAATCCGCCACGCCCTGGTCATTTCGACATTCTGATGCCATTCGCGCCGAAAACCGATAGCGCACCGGTTGGAGATTTGACTGGTATTTTTGATCCTGACGTACTGACGAGACGTACCGGTACCGGCCAAAAACGGATCGTTTTAGGAATTCGCTACGCTGGTTTAGATTTAAGTTGGCCGCGAATTATTGTCATTCTGAGCGAAGCGAAGAAACTCTCTTCGATTGAACCAAGGAAGAGGGATTCTTCGCTTCGCTCAGAATTCAAAAGGAGTGTTGTCGTTGCGTCGTAACGCGTCGATCTGTCGATCGTGTGCAGGACCCTGGACAAAACTAAGACGTCAGGTGGACGGTGCTGACCCTGCGAGACGAAACAGCCAGCGTATTGATACACTGACCCGGAAATTCGCAATCATCTAACGCAGGCGTAAAGCTTCGGCGACGTCGGACAGTTCGAGGCGCAGATTTCCGGCGTTGCTCGCATAGCTGAGCGCTGACTCGAGGTCGAGGATTCCCGCGCGGACCATGCGGTTGAGCTCATCGTCGAAACATTGCATCCCTTCGGTTGCGCCGTCTCGCATCGCGTCCAGCAGCGATTTTCCCTCGGACTCACCTTTTTCCACATATTCGCGCGTGCGCATGGTCGATTTCAAAATCTCAATGGCCGCGATTCGCCCTGTGCCGTCTTTCCGGGGCATCAGTCGCTGCGAAACGATGTAGCGAAACGATCTTCCCAGCCTGGATCGTATGGCCATTTGATCCGCAAGAGGGAATACGCCGATGATTCGTTCAATCGTTTTTGAGGCATCCACCGTATGCAGCGTGGAAAATACCAGGTGCCCGGTCTCTGCCGCTTCCATCGCGATTTCGATGGTTTCCTTGTCGCGCATTTCACCGACAAGAATCACTTTAGGAGCCTGTCGCAGAGCGGCGCGCAGCGCCAGGGAGAAGCTGGGAGTGTCGCTGTGCAGTTCGCGCTGATGGATCGTGGACTTCTTATGCAGGTGCAGAAATTCGATGGGGTCCTCAATGGTGAGAATGTGGTAGGCCTTCTCCTCGTTTATCTTGTTGATGATGGCCGCCAGCGTTGAGGATTTTCCAGATCCCGTAGGGCCTGTGACGAGAACGATTCCGTTTCTCAATTCCGCGATTTCGCCCAATTGCGCCGGCAAATTGAGAGAATTGAAATCCGGAATCGTCTGCGGGATAACTCGCATGACGATGGCATAAGTGCCGCGCTGACGAAATATGTTGACGCGAAAACGGGCCTTTCCCGGCAAGCTATAAGAGAGATCGGTCGACCCTTCTTTATCCAGCTTGGAGATGACAAGTTCGTTCTGGCCCATTAGATCCGCGGCAATCCGGGCTGTCGCGTTTGGCGTCAGCTTCCCAACCCCAGTGATATTTACTTCCTTTAGTTGGCCGTTTATTTCAATTTGGGGACCGCGTCCCGGTGAGAAGATTAAATCGCTTACCTGCTTGGAAACTTGCAGCAAAGTGGCAACGATAGCCGCGGTGGAAACCGTTGCGGTTGTAGAGGATTCATGCGGCACATTCTGCTTGATAGTATCGGTCTGAGCCAGCGTTGCATCCGAAGACAAGGGCATCTCCAAGAAAATAAGTAAAGTTCTGCATAGGTTACTAGTTCAGTGTAACTTGTGGTCCTTATGCGAGCACTGTATTTCGGAGAAGATGTGCCGTTATGAAACACCCTTCAACTCTTCCTCCAGTGTTCCGATCGCTTCCGCGCCGAGTCCCACGAACTCCAGTCCTATCCCAATATCCACAAGACGATAGATCTCTTCGCCGTTATCTTCGAAATGGACATTCGACCGTTCCGAACGAAATCGTAGATTAATAACAGCCCCCTCGGGGAAATGAATCGAAAGATTCTTGAATACTCCCTCCGCGTTGAGCCTCGGATGCGGACTCGCCATTTCAGGACTCTGGCCAGTATGGTTCGTGGCCAGGTTTATGGGGGACTTGATTCGGTTCTCTCGACAGGCCAATTTGCATCGTGCTTCGTCACCTGCGCGTTTTTTCAAGTTAAGACTCCTTCCTTGGAGATGGCTGTGCGATTCCGAGCCGAAATTGGAGGCAGCCGGTCCTCGTTTAGTTCCGCAATACGGGCAAAATAGGTACGCGGGAAAAAGCTCGCGTCCACATAATCCACACTCGTGGCCGTGCATCGATTCAATGGGAATCACGCGAATGATCTCTTCCAGCGTGGTCACGCCTTCGTGAAGTTTGTCGAGCGCGTCTTCCTGCATTCGACGCATGCCTGCCGACCGCGCAGCAGTCTTGACCAGATCGGGTTGAAACGAGCCGCGCAGGATCGCGCGGATCGAATCGTCGATAGATAGCAATTCATAAATTCCCACGCGCCCCTTGTATCCCGTGTGGTCGCAAATCGCGCAGCCTTTCGGCCATGCCACACGGTCCGGCGGCTTTATCCAACCCGCTGAGCGAAGTTGATCGGCGTATTCCGGAGTGACTACCTTGTGGCCGTGGCAGGCGCAAAGTTTTCGAACCAGTCGCTGGGCAAGAATTCCAGTTACCGAGGAGGCGATCAGGTATTCGGGAATACCGAGGTCCAGCAGTCGCGCAACAGCCGAAATGCTGTCGTTGGTGTGCAAAGTGGAGAGCACCATGTGCCCTGTTTGCGCCGCCTTCATGGCGATTTCCGCTGTTTCCAGATCGCGAATTTCCCCGATCATGATGACGTTGGGGTCCTGCCGCAGGATGGAGCGCAGGCAGGTTGCAAACGTAAGTCCGGCGCGAACGTTCACTTGCACCTGATTGACCCCTTGGAGCGCGTACTCCACAGGATCCTCCACGGTGACCACATTCACGGCCGGCTTGCGCAATAGGTTCAGAGCGGAATAGATCGTGGTGGTTTTGCCGGAGCCCGTCGGCCCGGTTACCAGCAACATTCCCTGGGGCTGCGCGATGGACTGGAGCAGACGTCCGGCCACATCCGGAGGCAATCCCAATTCGCCAAAACTGGATATGGGCGCCGATGCCTCCAGCAGGCGCATGACAACCTTTTCGCCATACTGTGTTGGCAGAGTCGATACGCGCATGTCCACACGCCGCTGGCCAATCGACACCATGAAACGCCCGTCCTGCGGCGCGCGGCGCTCTCCGATATCCATGTCGGAAAGAATTTTCAGGCGCGATACCAGCGAGTTCTGGATGCTTAAAGGTATGGTTTCCAATTCGCGCAAAACTCCGTCCACTCTGATCCGCACCACGGTCAGCGCGGCTTGCGGCTCGATGTGGATATCACTTGCATGCTTGGCTATGGCTTTCTGGATGACATCCGATGCCACGCGGACTGCGGGCGTTTTCCTCTTATTGAGCTCCGCTTGAATTTCCTGAATGGCTTCGCGATTGGCCTGGCGGGAACTGGTTGAAATGAACTCCATCTCCGACTCGGGCGCCAAATGAGCGGAAGCTGACACGTAGCTAGCCTGCTTGGAATTCGCCATGCTTTCGAATTGAGCGTAATTTCGCTCAATTGCGTCCTCAATCTCGGCCTTGAATCCGAATCGTGGAGATATGTCCTTGCCGGTATTGAATCGCAGCTCATCGATCGTGGCGATGTTCTGCGGTTCGGCCATGGCCACCACCATTCGCGTGTTGTCCATGCGAATAGGCAGCACGTCCAGGCGCATTGCCATTGCTTTGGGAATTAACTGCAGTACTTCCACTTCACAGGTGTTTGCGGAGCAATCCAGATAGGGAACGCGCGAAACTTCTTCCAACGCTGTTATCAAGGACGGTTTTTCGACCAGGCCGGTCTCCAGGATCAATTCTCCCAGGCGAACCATCTTGCCTTCTTGCTCTTTGAACAGTTTTTGTAGGTTTACCGCGGATATTTGTCCGCGATCCTGCAAAAGTTCCCCCAGTTTCTTGCGCTTCATCCACAGTTCCTCATAGAGGTACAAGGCACGCGAGGTTCCAATGTGTGTGCTGGAAATGCACCTAAGTTCCTTAATTGCAGCATGAAATTGCGTGCATAATCGAGGCCGTCCATGCTGATTTGTTTCAATTTGGGACTAAGTTTCGTTTTGCGATTTTTCCGCGAGCGACAAGAATTTCTGGACCTGTTTGAATTTTCTCTGAATTGAAGATCGAATCGTATTTTGGCAGTCATTTATGATGACAATTTAATTTGTCGGGCACGGGCCGGGGCGCAGAGCAGGGATGCGATCGCGCTCGTTAAGACAATTCCCGAGGCGGGATATGACTCTCCCGAAACAGGATTTATGCAAGCGCGCGAAGTGGCGAAATCTTTATTGCGTAACTGGAAATCCAACAAAAACAAGGGGAAAAATGAGAAGAGGTTAATGCTGAGGATTGGCACACCGCGTGCAATATAAAGAATTCGTGGACGCATTCCGATGGACGACTTACACAAGTCCTTGAGCGAGGGGGAAGGGGCTTGCTCATGGACGAGTGCTGGTCGTTCCCACCTGCCTCTGAGAGGGAAGCTAGGATGGATGACCCCACGACCCGGTCAAAAAAAGACCGGGAAACGGAATGCGTCTTAGGGGGCTCTTGTTCCCAAGCAAGGGCCCCCATTTTTTTCCCCTGGGCCTCTCGCTCTACCCAGCCGTTTACAGCGTCTATAAACTTCGCACTCGTCAATCATCTTCGCAATAATCTAAGCCCGCGAAATTAAGTCCGCGAAATTGTTCCGACCGGTTCTACTCGCCTCAATACCGGAATCTTGGCCTGCCGCAGCACGTGCTCGACTTCCGATTCCTTTCAGCCGCGAAGCGTCGTACTCGAACGACAGCCGGTTGGCCTTTTCATCCACGCGAAAACGGCGTAATCCGTATGTGTTAGCAAAGCTGCCCAGCGCCCGCAATTGTTCGGGCTGCAGCCGGGATTGCAATTCGTAGGTGATCTCCATGAGTGTCATGCGCGATTATAGCAGCAGCCGGGCCCTGGAACGCCAATTCCCGATCAGGTTTTGGCGCCGTCCTGCGATTTGACATAGGGGTAGGGGGTATAGTAAAAGAAGATGGTCAAGGAATCCTGTGGAGATTCTATGGCCAGCGAGAAAGGTTGACAATGAACTGGAGGCGCGCCGAGCTGCGGCTGCGGCGCGCAGGATAAGAGCCGGAAGGCGCTGGCCGTCGATCCGGAAATCAAAGTCGTCGAACTTGAAACGATTGCGGCGGATCGAAGGGCAGGTGCGCGGCTTGCAGCGCCTGGTGGACGAAGATCGCTACTGCGCCGACATTCTGGTGCAGATTTCATCCGTGCAAGAGGCGCTGCGCTCCGTGGGCCGCGCGCTGATGAAGAATCATCTGCGGCATTGCGCCTCCGAGGCCATACGAGACACGGCGCCAGGCCGCGCGGAAGCCATGTACGAAGAGTTACTGAACTTGATGGACTTGCATTCGAGGTAGTGGAGCTCTGAATAGCGCAGGCTGAAGTTCGCGCTACAAAAGCCGCCATTGCGCGGAAAGGGAAGCGATGGACACGCAGAGCGTAAAGGCCAGCCCCATGGAAAAAGATCCCGTCTGCGGGATGTCGGTGGACCCTGCACAAGCCAAGGCCACGCACGAGCATGCCGGGAAGACGTATTACTTTTGCTGCGTGGGTTGCCAGGTAAAATTCAGCGCGGACCCCGCAAAATATTTGACGCCCAAACCGCTTGTCGGCATTGTCGCCCATGTCAGGAAAACCAATTCAGATTGCTCCTGCCGCTGCCCGCCCGGCTGCACAACCGGCTGTGCAAATCGCCGCGGATCCCGCCGCCGCGCGCAAAGATGTCTCGAACGAATACACCTGCCCCATGGATCCCGAGGTGCGCCAACAAGGGCCGGGAGACTGCCCGAAGTGCGGCATGGCGCTGGAGCCCTCCATCGCCGCGCTGCCCCTGGACAAAAACGGAATACACCTGCCCGATGCATCCGGAAATTGTGCGCGATGCGCCCGGGGCATTGCCCGATTTGCGGCATGGCGTTGGAGCCCAGAACGGTGAGCGCCGCGGAAGAAAAGAATCCAGAGCTTGTCGATATGACACGGCGATTCTGGGTTTGCGTTGCGCTCACCATTCCGATCCTGATTGTGACCATGTCGGATCTTGTTCCAGGCCTTTCGGCACAAATGAAGTTCGCTTCGCCGAGGGCATGGCAGTGGTTCGAATTTATCCTCGCGACGCCAGTTGTTCTTTGGGGCGGCTGCGCCGTTTTTTGTGCGCGGTTGGCGATCCCTGGTAACGCGCAACTTGAATATGTTTACCCTGATCGCCATTGGCACCGGCGTGGCCTATGCCTTCAGTGTCGCGGGAGTACTATTTCCCGGCGCGTTTCCGGCGTCGTTTAGAGGAATGGATGGCCAAGTTGACGTTTATTTTGAAGCGGCCGCGGCCATCACCACGCTGGTGCTGCTGGGGCAAGTGATGGAGTTGCGCGCCAGGAGCAGGACGGGCGCGGCGATCAAGGCGCTGCTCGGTCTCGCGCCAAAAACTGCGCGACTCATTCGCGACGACGGCACGGAAGAAGTGGATGTGCCGCTCAACGAAGTAAAACACGGCGACAAGTTGCGCGTGCGCCCCGGAGAAAAAATTCCCGTGGATGGCGTAGTCCTGGAGGGCACGAGCAGCGTCGATGAATCGATGATCAGCGGCGAACCGATTCCCGTTGAGAAATTCACGGGAGAGCGCGTTACCGGCGCGACCGTGAACGGCACAGGTTCTCTCGTGATGCGCGCCGAGCGCGTCGGCTCGGAAACAATGCTGGCGCAGATCGTGCGCATGGTGGGTGAGGCGCAGCGCAGCCGTGCGCCAATCCAAAAGTTGGCCGACGTGGTGGCCGGATATTTTGTTCCCGTGGTAGTGGGAATTTCCGCGCTGACCTTCGCGATTTGGGCGCTGTGGGGGCCGCAGCCACGCTTCGCCCACGGGCTGGTAAACGCGGTCGCGGTGCTGATCATCGCTTGCCCCTGCGCGCTGGGCCTGGCCACGCCCATGTCCATCATGGTGGCCATGGGCCGGGGAGCGTCATTGGGCGTGCTGTTCAAAAATGCTGAGGCCATCGAACTGCTGCGCAAAGTGGATACGCTGGTGGTGGACAAGACCGGCACGCTCACAGAAGGCAAGCCGCGGCTAGTTTCGGTCGAGCCCGCCGGGGGAATGGACGCCGGGAAATTGCTGCGCATCGCGGCCAGCCTGGAGCGCGGCAGCGAACATCCCCTTGCCGCCGCAATTGTTCGCGGAGCGGAAGAGCGCGGCCTGAAATTTGGCGTGGCGGAAGCTTTTGAATCGCTCACCGGGCGCGGCGTGCGTGGCAATGTGGGAGGCTCGCCGGTCGCAATGGGAAACCAAAAACTTCTGGAGCAGTTGCATGTTGATCCCGGCCCGCTGGCCGCAAAGGCAGAAGCCCTGCGCGCGGACGGCCAGACCGTGATGTTCGTGGCGGTCGAAAACAAAATCGTAGGCCTCTTGGGGGTCGCCGATCCCATCAAGGAGACCACCGCGGAGGCCATTCGCCAGTTGCACGCCGACGGCGTACGCATCGTCATGCTCACAGGCGACAGCCGCACCACGGCCAACGCCGTCGCCGCGAAATTGCAGATTGACGAAATCGTAGCCGAAGTTTTGCCTCAGGAAAAATCCGCCGCCATAAAACGTTTACAGTCCGAAGGCCGCTTCGTAGCCATGGCCGGCGACGGAATCAACGACGCGCCCGCACTGGCTCAGGCGCAAGTGGGAATCGCCATGGGCACAGGCACGGACGTGGCCATGCAAAGCGCCGGAGTCACGCTCGTCAAGGGCGACTTGCGCGGCATCCTGCGCGCCCGCGCCCTGAGCCGAGCCACCATGAGCAACATCAAACAAAATCTCTTCTTCGCCTTCGTCTACAACTCGATAGGCGTGCCAATCGCCGCCGGAATCCTCTACCCATTCTTCGGCCTGCTGCTAAGCCCCATGATCGCCGCCGCCGCGATGAGCTTCAGTTCGGTGTCAGTGATCACCAATGCACTGCGCTTGCGGAAAACCAATCTTTCTACCTGACGGCGTGGCAAGTGATAGAAATAATAATGTGCTTGATCACTGGTAAGCATCCTTGCGATGGCGGACGCCAGAGATTTCGATCGTATTTTCGTTTTTCAGATCGAAGAAAAGGCGGTAGTCGCCGCAGCGGAGGCGGAAGCAAGTGAGCGGTGGTTTCAATTTTTTCACATCGGCGGTGCGGTTGCCGAGGTAGCGGTCGACGCAGTGGAGAATCTGAATAGCCTGTTCGCGGTCGATAGTGCGGAGGTCTGAGCGGGCTTCCGGCGACCAGACGACTGCCAGACGGACTGGCGCAGGCTCTTCGGTCATTTTTTCAGGCCAAATTCGCGCATGATTTCTTCGTGCGGGATGCCTTCACCACGGGCGAGCGAAGCGCGTGCGCGATCCAATGCCGCAGCGGTTTCGGAGGTGATTTCTTCTTCCTCCACAAGGGCGGTGGCGAGGGAAATGGGATCGAGCATGGCTTCCAGCAGGCCGACTACTGCGGAGAGCTGCGTTGGTGGAAGTCGGTCGATCAGTTCGTAAGCATGCTGTTTTGTGTCAGCCATAAAAATTCCTTAATCCGTATTTTTACACGGACATCATAGTCATGCCAGTCAATCTTTCGAGGATAGCTAAGCCATTGGGGTCATCGATTGTTTGTTGGATTTCGTAGCGCCGGCGTCCCGCCGGCAGGCTCGTGCTCGTGTCATGTCGCAAAACTGTCGGCGGGACGCCAGCGCTACTGAACCCCGCACTCTAGCCCGCTTGCGGCATTATCAATCCTATAGTTTGAATCAATGTGAGAAATGAGGGCTACGGTACCAATTGCGAAGGCCGCCGCACTACAGCTTCAGCGCGCGCAGATACTCGCGAAAATCCTTGCCGAATTCGGGGTTTTCCAGGCCGATCTCCACGGTGGCTTTCAGGAAGCCCAGCTTGTCTCCCGCATCGTACGATTTTCCTTCGTAGACACAGGCAAGCAACCCACGTTCCTGCGCCAGCAGGCGAAGAGCGTCGGTAAGCTGAATTTCGCCGCCGCGCCCAGGCTTGGTGCGTTCCAGGCATTCGAAAATTTCGGGTGGGAGCACATATCGCCCGGTTACGGCCAGAGTTGAGGGAGCATCGGCGGGGCTGGGCTTTTCGACCAGGTCGCGAATTTTCATGATGCGTTTGTTGGTACCCGTGCCTTTTTCCGGCTCCACATCGACAATGCCGTAAAGCCCGGTTCGTTCGCGCGGCACATCTTCCACGGCGATGGCACCTTTTCCGGTGCTCTGGTAGACGTCGATCAGTTGCTTAGTGGCAGGATTCGGGCCGGGAATAATCACGTCGCCCAGCAGCACTGCGAACGGCTCGTTGCCGACCAATTCCTTTGCCACCAGCACGGCGTGTCCCAGGCCGAGCGGCTCCTTCTGCCGTGTGTAGCTGAAGTGCACCATGTTGCCAATGTCGTGCACTAATTTGGCGAGTTCCGATTTGCCCTTTTCTTCCAGAAAACTTTCCAGCTCCGGCGAGGAATCGAAGTGATCCTCAATGGCGTTCTTTCCGCGACCGGTGACGATAATGATGTTGTCGATGCCGGAGGCCACGCATTCCTCAACCACGTATTGGATGAGGGGCTTGTCGACCACCGGCAGCATTTCCTTGGGCTGCGCTTTAGTCGCAGGCAGGAAACGAGTGCCCAAGCCAGCAGCGGGCAGCACCGCTTTATGAACGCGTTTTGGATTGTCAGCCATGGATATTTGCACCTGTAGCAACCATACGTGGGGCAGACGAATGGTGTCAATCCATCCTAGGCCTTAAGAGTTCCTAAGACGTAATCTCAGGTAGTATATGCGCCCAATTTAAGGGGGATTGGAACGGAGATTCAGTTGCTCGCGCGCAAATGTGCACGCAGGCATCTGAAAGCGAGTTGCATTAAGGATAAGAAGGTTCAGTCTCCGGACGAGACCGCCGGCACAGACTGCGCGGGCCGCTTACACATCCCGCTGAACCAATCGCGAAATCCTTCCCGCACTATGTCGCAAATGGTTTGCGAGTTTTCGCCAATCACGTTTACCCACGCCATCGCACCCATTTGCGGGAAGTAAATCCCGCGGAAACAAAGTCGAGCGATGAGAATGTTGATGCGATACGCCAGCGGCTTGTGGTTGAAAGAGCGCACTGCCAGCGCGATGGCCTCTGGGCTATAGGATTTGGCCCAGCCATATTTGACCTCGGCGTGCGCCTCGTCAATGCTCATCTTCAGGGGCGTATGCGCCATGGCAAAGGGGATGAACTCCTCCCAATGCTTGGGTCGCGTCAGGCGGCCCGCCGCTTCCAGCCGCGCGTACAGCGGGGTAGAAGGCAGCGGAGTGATCAATCCAAAGATCGGCAATCCCGCGGGCCATGTGCGAATTTGCTCCAGGGTGCGCTCTGCCACTCCCACGGTGTCATTGTCCATTCCAAACATGAAGGAGGTAATCGCGAAGACGTTGCGATCGGCCAGTCTTTGTAGCACAGCGGCGTATTCGCCCGGCTTGTTGAATCCTTTGTTCACATCGGCCAAGTTGGCTACATCAATGGATTCCATGCCGATGAAAACCCACTTGCCGCCTGCTTCCGCAATCAAGTCCACCAGTTCCTGGTCGCGCAACAAGTTGGCGCTGATTTGCGCGATCCAATGGACCTGAGCGTTGGCAGCAATGATGTCTCGCAAAAGCGATTTGGTTCTCTTGGGATTGATTGCGAAATTGTCGTCGATGAAAAATACGGCGATCTGCCCGCCTTCTTTCTTGGCGCGGGCTTTGAGCATCAGTAATTCATCCACCACGCTTTTGTTCGTGCGGAAGCGGATGGAATCGCCAAAGAAGCCGGTGACCGTGCAAAATTCGCAGCCGTAGGGACAACCGCGGCCCGACTCCACTGGAACAATGCGAAACGATCCCCAGCCGTCGCGGAAACGCCTGAGCATGGGCTGAAGCTTCTTGGGGACGACGTTGAATTGGTCCAGATCGAGCGTATCCCATGGGATGGCGGGATAATCCTGAAGGCTGGGTTTGCGCTCCTGTCCAAATGCGTCCACGGGAGCATAGGTTTCCTTGAGCTGGCCGCGTTCGGCATCCGCCACAATCCTGGGCCACGTTTCATCCGCTTCGCCCAGTGCCACAGCGTCGGCGTGGCGCTTCCCGGAAATTTTGCCCAGCGCTTCGTCGGGCATTTCCGTGACGTGCGGTCCGCCCATCACCACAGGCACGCCGGCCGAGCGCACCGCGTCAGCCATTCGGTATGCCTTCGCGACCATGCGCGTCATGCAACCGATGCCAACCAGTCCAATATTATTTTCGCGAACGTATCGCGCAATTCCAGCTTCGTCGATCGGCTGCGCGTTGCCGTCAATCAGCACCACTTCGTGGCCGGGTGGCGTAAGCGACTGCAGCAGGAACATCCACAGATGTGGCATAAAATTTTTGGTAACCCCGTTATCGGGGCTATAGAGCAATATTTTCATGTTTTATCTTCTCTGACGAATTGCCGGGTTGGCAGGCACCGAGGGTCCCGGCTTCGTCCTATATTTCGTTCTGAAGGTTCAAGGACCGTCGTCCTTACGGGCGCGGCGGAGGGTTTGAAGCGATCGCGGGAAGTCTATCACTCATTGCGCGGAGGAATTGTAATATATTCGTAATTGCGCCATTTCATTAACGCATGCTTCGTATGTGTTAACATGTCAAAATCTGTGACAAGGGACAAAATGCCAACTCGCATCCTTGGAATCGAATCCTCCTGCGACGAAACCGCCGCGGCCGTGGTCGTCGATGGCCGCGATATCTTGTCAAGTATTGTGTCCTCTCAACTCGACATTCACCGCAAATACGGCGGCGTCGTTCCCGAATTGGCATCGCGCGAACACTTGCGCCAGATCGTACCGGTCGTTCGTGAAGCGCTCCTTCAGGCGGGACTCAGCTTCAAAGATATTGATGCGGTTGGGGTTACGCAGGGACCGGGTCTGGTCGGTTCGCTTCTGGTGGGTGTCACATACGGAAAAGTTCTGGCCACTGAGTTAGGCAAACCGCTGGTGCCGGTGAACCATTTGGAAGGGCACGTTCACGCCGTATTTCTCGAAGCGCATCTGGGAGGCAAAGTGCCGGAATTGCCGGCCATTTGCCTGATCGTTTCCGGTGGGCACACACTTGCTGTACCACGTGCAGTCCGCGGCAGGAAACGGCGATGCCTCAAAACGCGGATTCCAATTCCGCCGACTGGGTGGCACGCGTGATGACGCCGCCGGCGAAGCCTACGACAAAGTTGCGCGCCTTTTGGCGCTGGGATATCCCGGCGGACCGATCATCGACCAACTGGCCGCCAAAGTTGCCGCATCCGGCTCGAATTTTCATGAGAAAGACGGATTGAATTTTGGCCCGGTAAAAATCAAACGCAATCCCTATGATTTCAGTTTCAGCGGAGTTAAGACCGCCGTCCTCTATTACGTTCGCTCGCATCCCGAATTCGACGGAAGAAATCGAGACGCGCAAGAAAGCCCTTCAGCAAGGCCTGCGAAAAGCTTCCGATTTGCTGCCGCTTTGCAGCCCGCGAACCCTCGCACTGATTTCCAAATTTCAAACTGCCGTGGTCCGCGATCTCGTAACCCGAACTCTAGAGGCGGCAGCGGAAACCAATTCCCGCACAGTCCTCGTTTCCGGAGGCGTGGCCGCCAACTCCGAATTGCGGGAGCGTTTTACTTCCAAGTCCGCCACCATGGACGTCACCGTCTTTTTCCCCAGCCGCGCCCTGTCCACGGACAACGCCGCCATGATTGCCGCAGCCGCCTACCCCCACTTGCTCGCCGGAGATCTGGCAGCGCAAGACCTGAACGCAGAGCCGAATCTTCGGCTTGCATAATCTGGATTGGTTTTCGACCGCGAACCGTCAAAATGAAAAAGCCCCAAGACGCGTTGGCCTTGGGGCTTTTGTGAAACTCCAATATGGGAAAACTAAGGTTACATCTCGACGCCCTCGGCATTTTCCATGTGCGATGGCATTTGCAAGCGAGCTTTCGCCAGGGACTTGACCAGTGCGCCTTCCATGGTTTCGGCTGAGGTATTTCTGAGCGGTGGCGAGTTCGCTTACGAGGAGGAATTTGGCCCGTTCCAGCATTTTCTTTTCGCGGAAGGAAAGCGGCTTGGTGCGGCTAAGCGATACCAGGCTTTTCAAGACGGCTGCCACTTCGATCAGCTCGCCGGTTCGCATCCGTTCGGAATTCTCTTTGAACCGGTGTTTCCAATCGTGGTGAGAATTCGGTTTGCCCTTTTCAAGAAACGTGAGAACTTTGAGCGTTTCTCCGTTTCGAATCACGTGCCGCAATCCAACGGATTCGCGTTGGTTGCAGGAACCATGACTTTCAGGCCGCTCGAAAAAATCTTCAACCATAAAATACTTTTCAGTTCGTCCGTTCATAACCCCGAAGTTGATTTGCTCGATCATCCCAACGCCGTGGTTCGGATAGACAACTTTGTCCCCAATCTTGTAGTCCATGGTCGGAAGCCCCCTCGAGGAAACCTTGTACGAGTATTGAGACATCCGGCACATGAAGTCAAGATATTTCTCCTAGAATCAGCAAGTTATGCGGAATTTTGATTTGAGAATGGTCCTTGAATTGCACATTAGATTTTACCTATCTTTTACAGCAACTTCACGTATCCCCTTCCTTTTCCTTCCCGACGCTTCCTCATCCCTTTGGAGCCTCTCCATGCGATAGAATGCCCAAATGCTGATTCTTGCCGTAGATACAAGTACCCGAACCGGGAGCGCCGCACTTCTGCGCGACTCTCAAGTCGTGGCCGAAGTTTCGGGGTACGAAGAAACCCTCTATTCCACCAGACTTTTTCGGGACATCGCCCAATTGCAAGAGCAGGCTAATTTCCGGCTTAGCCAAGTCGATGTGTTTGCCGTCGCGGCCGGCCCTGGCTCCTTCACCGGCTTGCGCGTAGGTCTGACTGCGGTAAAAGCCTGGGCGGAAGTGCACGGAAAGCCCATCGCGGCCGTCAGTGGGCTCGAAGCGATTGCTGCGGAATCCTTAACTGACAAGATTGCGGGCGTGTCGGGCGCCCAATTCATCGCCCCATTTCTGGATGCCCGCCGAGGTCAGATTTTCGGGGCGATTTATGAAAGAGTTTCCGGTGACGCTCAGCGCCTTGACCTTATTGGGGATGAGACCATCCTCTCGCTGGAAGAATACCTTGAAATGGTGAAAGGGAAGTCCGGCCCATCCAATAGCTCTCGTTTCGCCAACTCCGGAGATGCTCCCAGCCGAGCGCGTCGAGCAAGTCTTCCCCGACGCGCGCGTTATTCAGGTTTCCGCCGCACTGGCTCCGGCGATTGGGCGGCTGGGATTTGAACGCGCCAAGCGCGGCGAATTGGTCGATGCGCTTTCGCTGGATGCCAACTATGTGCGCCGCTCCGACGCTGAAGCGGCTTGGAAGGACGCCTAGATGGACGCACCGGGCGAAAAGACCGGCGGTTCTTCAACCATCATGGTGCGCCGAATGTCCGCGCATGACATCAGCGCAGCGCTCACCATCCTCGAGGAAAGTCCCGAAGCAACCATGTGGTCGAGAGTGAGCCTGCTGGAATCCGCCGAACAAGGGAACGCTTGGACGGCGAACTGGGATGGCCGCGTCGCGGGAATTCTGATCGCGCGGGCTGCCGCCGACGAATTAGAAATTCTTAATCTAGCTGTAGGAAAAGCCTGCCGCCGGCAGGGAGTCGCCACGAAACTTGTGAGATTCGTGCTGCAGGGAACTCAAGCCGCAGGCGCGACGCAGGCCTTTCTGGAAGTGCGCGCTTCCAACCAGGCAGGAATTGCACTTTACACGCGACTGGGATTTCGCATTTTGGGACGCCGCCCAAACTATTACCGCAACCCTGTGGAAGATGCAGCCTTGCTAGTGTTTGACAAATTCGAAACGATTTCTTAATTTTTCTCGTTTTATGCTTGGCGAGCGTTTTGCATTGTGCTAGCTTCGCCTTGTGATGTAACACCTCATTCACAATTCGAATCGATCAGGAGGCACACAATGCCGACCTTGACTCGAGAGATACGCGAGCAACTTCTGACATATGACGAGGAGTTTCAGAAGCTCGTCGCAACAGCACTCGGAGTACGAAGCCCAGCTAAGACAGCTCTCACAATCCTCCTACCTGAATCTGGAAGACCTTCAGCAGGAAGCCACCCTCAAAAAATTGAAATTACGCGTCAAAGACGCGATGGAGCGCCACATCGCCAAGCGTCTGCATCGTTCCGCCGCGCGCTAACCTCCGGGACGTCCCCAAATTGAGATAGAATAATTGTGCTCGCTACGGGAGTGTCGCAATTTTTCCTCCTGACAGAAGGACGTGCATGGTAAAGGACGGCTACAAGTTTGCCGCGCCACCGCTGATTGCTGGCATCGCTCGGCGCTGGCGTTTCACTGGAATTGGCTTGGCGGCATGTTCATTTTTTTGGGTCTTTTTGTGTTGTTCTTTTTTCGCGATCCGCAGAGGACCCCTCCACCGGATCCGGACACCATCGTTTCTCCGGCCGATGGCCGCGTAATGGAAGTGGTCGAGGAATCGCTGGACGGGCAAGCCGGGCCGCAGGATCAGCATTTTTCTTTCCATTTTCGACGTGCACGTGAACCGCTCGCCCGTGGCGGGGCGCATCACTGCCATTGAATACCGCACGGGAAAATTTTATGCGGCCATGCGCGGCCGCGCATCGGCCGAAAATGAGCAGAATGTATTTCATGTCCAGACCGAGCGCGGGGAAGTGGTTTTCAAGCAGATCGCCGGCTGGGTTGCGCGGCGAATTGTCTGCTGGAAGTCGGTTGGGGATTCCGTGACTCGGGGAGAGCGAGTAGGTATGATACGTTTCGGTTCGCGCATGGATATTTGGCTTCCCGAGGGAGTGGAAATCCTGGTTCGCCCGGACAGCATGTGGCGGGCGGGAGCAGCATTCTGGCACGGTGGAAATGAGCGACTTCGAACAACACGAACTCGGGTTTCCCGGCACGCGGCGAGCAAGTCTCAAGCTTCGCCGCGGCATCTACCTTTTGCCCAGCTCCATGACGGTGGCCAACATGCTGTGCGGCTTCTACGCCGTCATGTCCACGCTCAAGGGCGGACGGCACGGATTTGGACAACGCCGCCAAGGCCATCGGCCTGGCCATCCTGTTCGATTCCTTTGACGGATTTGTGGCTCGCGCCACGGGAACCAGCAGCGAATTCGGCAAACAATTCGATTCGCTGGCCGACATGGTCAGCTTCGGAATCGCTCCCGCGGTTCTGGCGTTCACCTGGGGAGTGCGCGGAATTGCCGAAACCGAATTCCTGGACATTCGGCGAATTGCACCAGATCGGCTGGTGGGTGGCGCTGGTCTTTGTGATTTGCTGCGCCTGGCGCCTGGCGCGGTTCAACATTCAGGGGATGGCGCCCGGAGCGGGATCGCGCTATTTCGTCGGCTTGCCGTGTCCGGCCGCTGCTGGGCTGATCGCGGCCACCGTTCATGCGATCAAGACTCCTATTGAAGACTGGCGCTGGTCGATCGTCTGGATGGTGGTGGTCATCGCGGATGCGGCCTTGATGTCCAGCACGGTGCGCTATCGCAGCTTCAAGGACATTCCCATGGCGCGCGTCAGCAATCGTTGATCGTCATCCTGATCGCGCTGCTGGTCTGGTTGATTGTTTTCTATTCCGAAGTCGTGCTGTTGATTATTGCCACCAGCTTATGTGGCTTCCGGCATTATCCTTCACCTGGTTCGCATCATTCGCCGTCGCCCGTCCCCCGAATCCCGCCAACACATGACCTCTCCCCAAGAAGCGGTTCGAGTAGCCATCGCCGGGGCGTCGTCTCTGCGCGGCAAGGAATTGAAGCTTGTGGCTGGAGGAATCCAATTTTCCGGCCAGCGAAATTCGTTTGCTGGATGAGGAAATCGTCGCCGGAACGCTGACCGAAGCCGGCGGGGAACCGGCCGTCATCGAAACGGTGACGAGGATAGTTTCGAGCGCGTGCGCTTCGCGTTCTTCACCGGATCGCCGGAATTTTCAATGCGCCACGCGCAAGGAAGCACGCCGCGCCGGCGCCGTGGTGATCGATCTGAGCGGAGGACTGGGCGCGGACCCGAGCGCCAAGCCCTGGATTCCGACGCTGGATGCTGTTCTGGCTTCGCCCTCAGTAAATTGTCGCCTGGCGAGCCGCAGAGCCTGTTCGTGGTTCCGTCCGCCCCATCCGACGCGGTCATTTCCATTTCCGCTGCCCTCGCTCCTGCCGGATTGCAAACGCTTGTCGCAACCGTCTTGCAGCCGGTATCGGAGCGCGGTCCGGAAGCCATCGAAGAACTGGAAAGCCAGGTGGTAAAGCTGCTGTCCTTCCAGCCGGTGTCGCAAGTCATTTATGACGCGCAAGTTGGATTTAATATGCTTTCCGCCTACGGCCCGGAAAGCAGGACAAGCTGGCCGACGCCCGGGCAAGGATTGCCAATGAAGTCGCGAAGCTATCTTGCGGGGCGCGCCCCTATGCCGGCCACCATGCTGGTGCAGGCGCCGGTTTTTCACTCGCACGCATTTACGGTTTACGCGGAGTTCAAGTCCGCACCAGCGCTTGACGATCTTGTCTCCCGCCTGCAAGGCGCGGGCCTGAAAGTGGCGCGAGCCAAGGACGAGCCGCCCACACAATGTGAACGTGGTCGCCGAGCCGCGCCCCGTGCTGAGGCAACCGGAGCGTGATCCGGGCATCGAAACCGGAGTCTGGTTGTGGGGCGCGGCGGACAATTTGCGCGTCCCGGCAGTAAGCGCCGTAGCGATCGCGGAAAAGTTGCTTGCCTCGTAGCGCCGATGGCCTTAAGTAGCACACGCTTCAGCCTGTGGATTTTCGCGCAGGCAAGACTAAATTCCACAGGCTGAAGCCTGTGCTACTGGATCGCATCAAGATGTTGAATCGCGGTTCTAATGAAAAACACAATCACAGCGCAAGCGAAAAATAGCTCAACTCGCGGCCGATGAGTGTCATCGTCCAACCAGCGCTGCGTACAAGCATTTCAAATTTCAAATTTCAAATCTCAGATTTGAAATTTGACTTTCTGCCTCTTGTGCCTCTGCGCTGCCATCTTCCTCTCCTCTTGCGGCTACCACGTCGGCGGAATGGCCACGCAACTTCCTCCCGGGCTTGAAAGTGATTGCCGTGCCTGCGCTCAAGAACGACACGACCCGCTATCGCATCGAGCAGCGCATGACCGAGGCCGTGGTTCACGAATTCCTTGCGCGCACCAAATATCGAATTGTTTCAACGGAGAACTCCGCGGACGCAGTGCTGCACGGCGAAATTACCAGTTTTGAGGCCACCCCGGCCGTGTTTGACACCACTCCGACCACCGCACCAATTCCACCAGCGAGTCCGGCGTCGAACACCACCACCGGCGCGCGCCACCACCATGCTCGTCTCCGTTCACATGAAGGTGCGGCTGGAAGAGACGCGAGACAAACAGAGTGCTCTACCAGAACGACAACTATCTTTTTCGCGAGCCTTACGAAATTTCCACCGATCCATCGAAATTTTTTGACGAGCAGGGCCCCGCGCTCGGAGCGCATGTCTCGCGATTTCGCGTCGCGCCTGGTTCGCGATATTCTGGAGAATTTCTGATGGCCGCCGTTTCGCCGCATGAAAGCTCCTGGCGCGCCTTGTCGAAAGGGAAGCCGATCCCGGGATTCTCCTGCTGGGCAGTGAATCCTATCTGCGCGATCTGTGCCGCAAGAAAATCATTGATGCGTATGTGCCGGAGGGAATCCGCGATTGGGGCGTGACGCAGATTTTCCGCGGACGACGATGATATCTCCGCAATTCTGGGCCAGGCGCAAACCTGCCCGATGCTCGCGCCGCAGCAGGTGATTTTTGTCAGCGACGTGGAAGCTGGGAGCGCCTGGGCGACGATTCGCGCGATGCGCTGGTGAAGCAACTTTCGGAGTATCTGGATAATCCCGCTCCGTTTTCCAGTTCTGGTGTTTGAAGCGGCCGCGCTCGATCAGCGCATGCGCCTCGCGAAAATGTTTGCGGAAAAAACGGTGACGGTTTCCGTGGAACTTTCGGACGATCCCATGGAGCGCGCCAGCCTGGCCGTGCCTCTGGCCCTCGAAATGGCGCGGGAATTGGGAGCGTCGAGCTGGAACACGACGCCGCCGAAGAACTGTGCGACATTCTGAACGGGGAACTCGCGGCCATTCGCACGGAAATCGAAAAACTTTCCGCCTACGCGGGCGACCGCGGAAAGATCACGCGCGCGGACGTCGATCTTGCTGGTCGTGTCGGCGCAGAAAATATTCAGTGTGGGAACTGGCGGACATGCTGGCCGCAGCGGCAGCCTGCGCAGGCGCTGGAATTTCTGGATAGCCTGCTGCGGGAGGGCGAAGCCGCGCCCGCAGTTGCTCGGCGCGCTGGCCTGGATGTATCGAAAACTGCTGGAGGCGCAGGAATTGCCGCCGGGCACCAACGGCTGGCAGGCCGCCAGCCGCCTCAAGATGCGCCCAATGCCGCGGAACTTGCGGTGCGGCAATCGCAGAAAATTTCCGAGATCGCAGCTCACCAGGGGACTCGCAGCGCTGTACGAAGCCGACAGCCGCCTGAAATCGGGCGGAACGAGCCAGCGCGCCGTGATGGAATTTCTGGTGGCGCAGCTTGCCGTCGCCGTCGCTGAATACGACTGACGTAAATTTCATTAAAGTAGCGCAGGCTTCAGCCTGCGCGATTTTGAGTTTCGGCATGCAAGAAGGCTAACCGCGCGCAGGCTAAAGCCTGCGCTACTTAAAACAACGCCCGGGACTTCTTCCGGGCGTTTGATCTTAATTTGTCGAAGCTCGCCTGTTACGCCTTTGCGGCGCGCGCAGGCCATTCACCGCCAATGCTCAAGCGCGACTTGTAGCGGTTGCCGGTATTTTCCTCCAGCACGCCCTTGCTGATCGCGCGGTCAATCGCGGACAGCGTGGGCTGAAGCAAAGTTCCCGCGGCCGTGGCCTCGTCCTTCGCGGCAATCGCCGTGCGCAGTTTCTTCATGATGGTTCGCACGCGAGTGCGTGTTTGCGCGATTGATTTCCGCGCGCACGTGGGACTGCTTGGCCCGCTTGATGACCGATTTCTTACGCTTCTTTACTTTCGTAGCTGCGCCTTGCGCCATTCAATTCTCCTCTTTGCATTGATTGCGATGGAAATACACTAACGGAGCCGCAACTCTTTGTCAACGAACCTGCCTTCAGGCAGCGGCTCAGTTTGAGGTAGCACAGGCACTCTTGCCTGGCGGTTTTTGCGAAAGTGCACACCGGCAAGAGTGCCTGTGCTACCAGAAACCGCGTTCGGAACCAAAGTGGCCCAGTACCGCCGGTCAGGGGAACAGACGTGAATTTATGGATTCGCGCACTGAAGATGCAGCGCGGGCGCGTCCGTTGTATAGTACCGCGCATCCGAAACCGGAGGAGCAGAGCATGGCCTCAAGAAAACATATTTTGGCGGGTTTGCTAATTGCCGTTAGCGCTGCTCACTCTTAGTGCGGCGGCGCCCTGCGTTTCCGCGCAAGCGAAGTGGGAAAAACTCGCGCCATTTCCCGAGCCCGCCGAGGAAATTCTCGGAGCGGCGGCGGCCGGAAGATGTATGTCTTCGCCGGACTGGTTCCTTTATGGAAGCCCAAAGGTCTGGTCTACGAATACGATCCTGCCACGAATCAGTGGACCAAGAAAAAGCCGATGGCGCTTCCGTCGCATCACGTGGCGTTCACGGAATATCACGGAAAGATTTACGCGTTCGGCGGATTTGTCTATCCCACTTCCGGTCCGGCTGCCTGGGTGCCAATCAACAACGCCTGGGAATACGATCCGGCCGCCGATTCCTGGAAGGCGCTTGCGCCAATGCCGTCCAAGCGTGGTTCTCCCGTCGCCGCCGCGGTGGGCGACAAGATTTACGTGATCGGCGGTGTCAGCGTGCTTCCCGGTTCCGCGGAAACCGCAATGAGCTCCAACGTACCGCAAGCCTCGGTCGGCACCGTTGAAGAATACGATCCGGCAACGAATACCTGGCGCGAGCGAAGTCCCATGCCAACGCCGCGCAACCATACGACGGCGGCGCAGTGAACGGAAAAATTTATGTGATCGGCGGACGAGTTGGCGCGGCGTTTATCGGCCTCGCGTCAGACACTTCTGTCGTCGAGGAATACGATCCGGCAACCGACAAATGGAGCGCACCGCGCTCCCGCATGCCCACGGCTCGCAGCGCCATTGGCATCCGGCGTGATCAATGGACGCATCTACGTAGCCGGCGGCGAATTTCAGGATCCGCACATGATGGCGACCTTCCGGGCCGTGGAAGCCTACGATCCGGCAAGCAATTCCTGGTCCATCATGCCGTCCATGCCCGTCAGCAGGCATGGTCTCGCCGCCGGAGTCATCGGCAATCGTCTGATCCTGGTCGGCGGCGATGTGCAATCCTCGGGAACGGGAGTTGAAGTTTCCACGAGCGAGGTGGACGCTCTGGTCATACCCGGCGGCGACCACTGAGCCTGACTCAGGAGAGAGAGATGGGCGAACTAACACAATCTCTTGCCGTTGAAACGGAAGCGTTGAGGGAAGCATACGCCGCACTCAACCGAAACGATATTCCGGCAATGGTCAAAGCATTTGACCCGCAGATCGAGTGGACCGAACCGGCCGACTATCCGGGGGCCGGGACTTATCATGGGCGCGCACTCGTGGAGGCACACCTGTCGCAAGCGCGCGAAAGTTGGGCCGAAGGAAGTTGCGAGCCGGAACGGTTCATTGTGGCCGGCGATAAGATCATCGTATTCGTTTATGTGCGAGCGCGATTGAAACACGAGATGGAATGGCGCGAAGGGCGTCTAGCGGATGTCTACACCTTCCGCAACGGCAAAGCCATTCAGATGCGAAGTTTCCCGGACAGGCAGCAGGCTCTTGAATGGGCTGGAGTCAAAGCCTCAGATGCAAAGCTGACCCACTACCGTTTCGCGCACATCCTTGACCCCTCCGTCCCTTTCAAGTAGGCTTTCAATTGCCCTCTCGTGAGGGCGGAGGTGTTTGCCTAATCGGTTGGCGCACTCTCGGGCAGGGCCGGCCGAATCTTCCATGCGACGCACCGTACAAATTGCTGGCGGGCTTGAATCCCTCTTCGGCACTCTGGATGAAAACGTCAAATTGCTGGAATCCGCGCTGCACGTCACCACCAATTGAACGGATGACCATCACCTCGCCATCGAGGGCGAGGCCGCACAGGTCGATCGCGCCGTCCGCATCATCGACCGAATACAACCAACTGATCCGCGAGGGACGCCGCATGAGCCATGGCGACGTGAAGGCCATGATCCGCGTCGCCACGCAGGATTCCAAGACCACGCTGCAGCAGGTTCTGGAGCCCGGCGCGCCGGCGCGCCCGCGAATTTTCGGCAAGAAAAACGTAACGCCCAAGAGCCCCAACCAGCGCGCCTACATGGAGGCGATCGAGAAGCACGACATGATCTTTGCCGTTGGGCCCGGGCGGCACGGGGAAAACCTATCTCGCCGTGGCCATGGCGGTTTCCGCGCTGCTCACCAAGCAGGTGGACCGCATCATTCTGGCGCGTCCCGCGGTCGAAGCCGGCGAGACGCCTGGGATTTCTTCCCGGCACGCTGCAGCAAAAAATCGATCCCTACATGCGCCCGCTGTACGACGCGCTCTACGACATGCTCGACGCCGACAAACTGGAACGGTTCCTGGAAAAGGGAATCGTGGAAGTTGCGCCGCTGGCCTTCATGCGCGGGCGCACGCTCAACGATTCGTTCGTCATTCTGGACGAAGCGCAGAACACCACCAGCGAGCAGATGAAAATGTTTCTGACGCGCCTGGGATTCAATTCCAAGGCGGTGATCACCGGCGACGTCACGCAGATTGACTTGCCCGCCGGACGCCGCTCCGGCCTGGTCGAAGCGCTCGAAGTGGTCGGCCGGATCGAAGGCATCGCCTTCATCAAGTTCGACGAGCGCGACGTGGTGCGCCACAATCTGGTGCAGCAGATCATCAAGGCCTACGAAGAATTTGGAGGCAGGCGAATCACGGCGGCCCGCTTCGCCGGGAAACGGCAAGTCCGAAGCGCTGAATTCGCGACACGGTAATTCGTTCCCAGTAGCGTCCGACCAGCAATGATCGTCAACCGCCAGCGCCGCGTGCCCATCTGCGATCCGCCCTCTGCAGCAATTTCTACGAACGCGTCCGCCGGGAACTGCGGCTTCGCTGCCGAATCCGTGACCATTCAGCTGATCAGCGACGCAACCATGGCGCGCCTGAACCAAACCTATCGCAAAAAGCAAGGTCCCACCGATGTGCTTTCCTTTCCCGCGAATGGCGACCGGCCCAGCGAAAGGCGCCGAAGTATGTCGGCGACATCGCCATTTCTCCGGAGACCGCGCGGCGCAATGCGCGCCGCTTTTCGCGCTCCTTGCCCGCGGAAATGCGAATTCTGATTCTTCACGGCATGATTCATCTGGCAGGGTTCGACCATGAAACCGACCACGGTGAAATGGATCGCCTGGAGCGCCGCCTGCGAAAGCGGCTGGGAGTTGCGGGACCATGATGACGTTTCTCTACGTCCTGGGAGTCCTGGCGCTGGGCGTGGGCCTGGTCATCTTCTCGTATCTCGACCGCATTTACCGCGAACTGGGCCGCGTCAACAAAGGCCGCGTCCGCCAGAATCTGGAAATTTTCGAAGCTGAGATCGAGCCTCACTTTCGCCTGGAGCGCGCGCGGGCCACAACCGGGATTTCGCCTGCTGGCGAACCTCTGGCTGGTGCTGGTTACGGCGGAGACCGCGCGCGGCGTCATCGTTTTTGTGCCCGGCACCTGGGACGCGCTGCTGCAGGCGCTGGTCTATGTGCTGGTGGAAGTTCTCTTGCTCTCGCAATTTATTCCGGACTTTATGCTGGCGCGCACCAGAGGGCGCTGGCTGATTCGCCTGGCCCTGGTCATCCGCGCATTTCTGTGGATCGTCTGGCCGTTCCGCGTGTTGCTGGAGCTTGCCATTTCACTGGCGCACATCTCGGATGAGCAGCACGCCGATGCAATAGCGGCACGCAGGAAGAGGGAATTGAAGCGCTGGTGGACGCCGCCGAGCAGGAGGGAATTCTCGATCCAGGCGAAGCGCAGATGATCGAGCAGGTGGTCGAGTTCAGCGACAAGCGAGTGCTGGAATTCATGACGCCGCGTCCCGAGGTGATCGCGATAGCGGCCAGCGCAACCGTCGCCGAGCTTCGCGCGCTGCTGATTCAAACAAAATTCTCGCGCATTCCGGTGTACGAAAATTCGCTGGACGATATCATCGGCGTCGCCTTTGCCCGGGACTTGCTGCAAATTCCCGAAAGCGAAGCCGCCACGCGAACCGTGCGCGAACTGGCTCGCCCGGCCTTCTTCGTTCCGGAAACCAAGCACGGCTCCGATCTGCTGAAAGAAATGCAGCGGCGAAATCAGCAAATGGCTATCGTCGTGGATGAACACGGCTCCGTCGCCGGCATTGTCACAGTGGAAGATCTGGTGGAAGAAATTATCGGCGAGATTGGTGAGGATGATCGCGTTCCCGCGCCGGACGCCGTGCGCGAGCCGGATGGCAGCCTGATCCTGCGCGGCAGCGTGTCGGTGGAAAAAGTTCAGGAGTTATTCGGCGTGGAGTGGGATATCAGCGGGGAAGAGTCGGCCACAACCATCGGCGGCCTGCTCAACCACATCGCGGGACACGTGCCGGCCGCCGGGGAGAATCTGGATTACGGCGGATTGCGCTTCGAAATTCTGGAAGCCAATCAGCGAAAGGTGCTGCGCCTCAAGGGGCGACGAGTTCCTGGCGCCACGGCCGCAAGCTCAGAATAAGATCAAAAGTTTTAACACAGAGTTCACAGAGGACACAGAGAAAACCAAAAACCAAGAACCAAGAACATCTCAGAGCGATGACTATGCGTAAATTGCATTCTCGCCGCAGATCAATTCTCCTTTACTTCCTCCGTCTCCTTGGTTTTCTCTGTGTTCTCAGTGCCCTCTGTGTTAAAAGCCTTTCCGCCCCGTCACCGCCTCTCTCAACTAATGAGCTTGGCGATCAGGAACGCAGCAGCCGCCGCAAGGCCGCCAATTACCACCGTCTGCAACCCGCCCTTCAGAGGATGAATCCCGGTGAAGTGCCCCTTCACCCAACCGAAGACGGCAAGCGCCACCAGCGTGAATCCCACCGAAAACCAGAGCCCTTTCCGAACGTCATTCAGCAAAATGTAAGGCGCCAGCGGGATCAGGCCTCCAACAATGTAAGACATGGCAATGGTCAACGCGCTGGTGCGAGCGCGTTCCGGATGCGGCTCTTCCAGTCCCAGCTCGAACCGCATCATAAAATCCACCCAGGCCTTTTCGTTTCCGATGATGGCCTTTACGGCGGGACCCATTTCCGCTTCGCTCAATCCGTAGTCGCGAAAAACTTTGGCCACTTCCTCAATTTCCACGTCGCGCAGCTCCACAATCTCGCGGACTTCCCGATCGCGCTCCGAGGCGTAATGTTCCTGATCGGTCTTCGCGGCCAAATATCCGCCAAGGCCCATTGCGATTGATCCCGCGGCAATTTCCGCAAGCCCCGCCGTAACCACCAGAGTCGAAGCGTGGGGATTCGAGGCAATGGCGCCTGAAATTCCCGCCGCCAGAGCGAAAGGAACCGTCAGCCCGTCAGACATTCCAATGACCACGTCGCGAACCGATTCCGAAGCGGTGAAATGATGTTCTGTATGCGGTGTTGCGGGCATGCAAGCTTCTCCGAAGTTTAAGAATTCAAACGTTAAAGTCGTCAAGCCGGGAAAGTGTAACACGCCCTCCGGCCATGCCGGATACGCGCTGGACACTTAAAAGCGGATGCGCAGGAAGTTTCCTGAAGTCCCGGAGGGACGCCGCATGGTAGCCCGCTGCGGCAGCGGTGGGAAAATTTCCGGAACTTCCCCAGCATGCCCCGGGAGAGTATGCGTGAGAACTAAGATCTGGCTCATGTAGCGCCCGCCTTTCCTTTCAGGCGGGCATCCGTCTGTCACGTCAACGTGCCCGCCTGAAAAGAAAGGCGGGCGCTACATAGGCCTCGCAAATCGGGGTTCTCACGCATACTCGGGAGGGGCGACACACGCATTTCGGGAACGCGAAATTAGCTGCTGCCCGCTACCCCGCGATTCAGACGAGGCCATTCCCCCGCGCGCGGGGTATCATGAAAGCATGGCTCAAGAGTTCAAATCAGGATTCGTGGCAATCGTAGGCCGCCCCAACGCAGGGAAATCGACGCTGGTCAATCGCCTGGTCGGGGAAAAAGTGGCCATCGTCACCTCGCGCCCGCAGACCACGCGCAATCGCATCCAAGGCATCGTCAATCGCGAGAACGCTCAAATTGTTTTTATCGACACGCCCGGCCTGCACCGGCCGGAATCCGCGCTGGGCCGCCAGATGATGGGCGAAGTGGAAGCCGCCATCGAGGCCGTGGACATCGTGGCTCTGCTCCTGGATGCCAGCGAGGATTTCGGCCAGGGAGACCGCCGCGCCGTGGATCGCTTGCTGCGCGCCGACGGCAGGCGCTTTCTATTGCTCAACAAAATCGACCGCCTTGACAGGGACAAACTCTTGCCGTTGATCGAAAAAATGTCAAAGCTGGGAAAATTCGATGAGATTATTCCCATCTCCGCGCTCAAGGGCGAAGGAGTCGACCGCGCCCTGGAAAAAATGATCGAATACCTTCCCGTAGGCACGCCGCAATTCCCGACCGACCAATACACGGACCAGCCAGAACGCTTTCTGGCCGCCGAAATTGTGCGTGAAAAAGCCATGCAGTCCACCAGGCAGGAAGTCCCACACGCCGTGGCCGTCATTTGCGACGCCTTCGAGGAAACCGAAAAGCTGATCCGCATTCGCGCCACAATCTACGTGGACCGCGAAGGGCAAAAGGGAATCCTCATCGGCAAGGGCGGCAGTTCCCTCAAACAAATTGGCACCGCCGCGCGCAAGGAACTGGAAACCATCCTGGGCGTGAAAATTTTCCTGGAGCTATACGTAAAAGTCCTCAAGGACTGGCGCGAAAATCCTCAGATCGTTCGGCAGCTTGACTGGCACTGGCAACTGGAACAAATGGCAGGAGAGAAGTAAGCCTTTACGTGGCATAGGCTTCAGCCTGTGCGGGGTTAGTCCTCGCAAGGCCTAAAACCGCACAGGCTGAAGCCTATGCCACGTAAACCCGGAACAAATCTTCCGCCTTTGAAAAATTCAGGCTACCCGCTATTTTTTTGCAGCTCCACGGCGCGTTCAAGACGGGCAGAGCGAACTTCTTCCTTGATAATCTCAATGATCTTCGGAGCCATGCGCCGCACGATCACGTTGGCAACCCCAAGTTGATGGGACGGTATGGGCATCTCGTATTCAATCTTGGCCATCAGCAGTTTCGTTAATTCCTTCTCATCGATCATTGCGTCCCGTTTCGCTGCGGAGACACCTATCCCGAGGCACGCATCTTCTCGGCGGGGGCTGGGCTCCGCGTTTTTGGAATGTCGGGGACGGGCGGATTGTACACCAACACCGAGTGGAAAATCACCAATTGAACGGGTGATCGGAATGTGGACCCATATTCCGATAAGACTTGGAGGCTTGGGACGATTGCAGTCTAGCAGCGACTGCCCATTGGAAGATATGGAGGAAAATTAGCACTACGAAGACAATAAACGCGAATGCGGTGGGTGCCTCAAATATGTCCATTCGGGCCGCTGAAAGTGACTCTTCGGAAAGTCGAATGCTTTGGAGAGTGGCGAACATTTCATGCGTGAAAAAGAATCCGAACAATAAGAAAAGCAATTTATGGAATTGACGGATCGTTTCCATTCCATTCGTCAAATCAATCATGATAAGACTCAACTGGGTTGTGCCACTGGACGGCAGATTCAGCCGCAAACGATGAATGCGAGATAACGTGCGAGTAAGAAAATTGATCGTATACCCGGCGGCGATCAGCAGGCAGAATAAATAGAATTTTGCGGTTACCGGAAGTGCTCCCCAAAACGATCGCCCATCCCAATGTCGAGTAAGGATAAACATGGCTTCTGATTATGACACCGATATGTAGCATTTAGTTTCCACCGCGCGAAGTATAAGAGCGAGACCTGTGAAACGGGGCTATGGGACCATGGACCACCACTGATTTTTACGTAATCGCGGTGCAAGCGGATCTGGTAGGACAGGCTTCAGCCTGTCTGCTTTTCGTTATGCTCACCGGGCACAAACCCAGACAGGCTGAAGCCTGTCCTACTCTTCCGTCTTGATTCCCAGCGCGCGCATGCGACGGTACAGGTGGCTGCGCTCCAGACCCAGAGCTTCGGCGGTGCGCGTCATGTGCCACTGATTTTCCTCCAGCTTGCGCAAAATAAATTCGCGCTCGTAGGCGCTGCGCGCTTCGTGCAGCGTTGCGTTGGGCTGCTGCGCCATGCGCGAACTGGCGCGGAACAGTTCCGCCGGAAGGTGCTGCGGTTCGATCTTGTCCTGCGGCACGACGATCATCAGGCGCTCGATCAGGTTGCGCAACTCGCGCACGTTTCCCGGCCACGGATAGCGCGCCATCACGCCGAGCGCGGCTTCGCTGAATTCCTTTGGCTTGCGGCCGTAGGACGCGGCGAATTCCAGCATGAAGTAGCGGGCCAGGATGGGAACGTCCTCGATGCGTTCGCGCAGCGGCGGCAGCGTGAAGGGAATCACGTTGAGGCGATAAAAGAGATCCTCGCGAAAGCGCCCGTGGGCAATCTCGTCTTCCAAAGTCTTGTTGGTCGCGGCGATCACGCGCACATCGACGCTCACCGTTTGATTCGAGCCCACAGGTTCCAGGCGCTGCTCCTCCAGCACGCGCAACACTTTGGCCTGCGTGCGCAGGCTCATGTCCGCCGACTTCGTCCAGGAACAGCGTTCCCCCATCGGCCTTCTCGAATTTTCCGACTTTATTGTCCGTGGCGCCCGTGAAGCTGCCCTTCACGTGTCCGAATAATTCCGATTCGATCAGCTCTTCGGGAATGGCCGCGCAATTCACTTCAACAAACGAGCGGTCGCCGCGCAGGCTGGCCGCGTGAAGAGCGCGCGCGACGAGTTCCTTGCCGGTGCCGCTCTCGCCATAAATCAGCACGCGCCCATGCGTGGGGGCCGTCAGCGCAATCTGCTGCCGCAAGGCGCGCATCGGAACCGTGTCGCCCTGCAATTGCGTGCGCCCGCCGATTTCTTCGCGAAGCTGCCGGTTTTCCTGCGCCAATCGATGAACTTCCAGCGCATTTTTGATGACCAGAATAACTTTTTCCAGGGAAAGCGGCTTCTCGATGAAGTCGAATGCGCCGAGCTTGGTGGCGCGCACGGCCGTTTCGATGCTGGCATGTCCGGAAATCATCACGACCATGGCATCCACGCCATTCTTGCGAATGCGTTCCAGCGTTTCCAGGCCGTCAATGCCGTCTAGCCACACGTCCAGCAGTACAAGATCAACCGAGCGCGATTCCAGCAGCAATAGACATTCCTCGCCAGAGGAGGCGGCCACGGCTTCATAGCCCTCGTCCGTCAAAATCGAGGAAAGCGCCTCCCGTATGCCCTGCTCATCGTCCACAATCAGAATGGAATTTGCCATAAGAGTTGTTACGAAACGCTATCCGACTCGCGGGGACATCGGGGCCGCTGCGACCTCCGCCATGGGTAGTTGAAGAATAAATTTTGCGCCGGTCGGCAAATTGTCCTCGACGCGGATGGAGCCGTGATGCTCTGCCATGATGCGGCTTGCGATGGCCAGCCCCAGGCCGGTACCGCGATCCTTGGTAGAAAAGTGTGGAAGAAAAAGGCGGTCTTTATCCTCGGGCGAAATGCCGTGGCCGCTGTCGGCCACAATCATCTCCACAAATTCGCGGTCGTTGTTGAACCGCGTGCACAGGAGCAATTCCTTTATCGATGAGCCTTCCATGGACTCCGCGGCATTGTCGATCAAATTCACAAGCACGCGGCGCAGCAATTCGCTGTCGGCGCGAATCACGGGGAGATCCGCGGCCAGATCCTTGCGTATGCGGATCCCTTCGAGGCGCCCATCAAAGACGGACAGCGCTTCATTCACGATTTCATTGGGCGAAGCAGCAGAAAGTTTGGCGGTGGGGAAACGCGCGAATTGCGAAAACTCTCCGACCAGAGATTCCAGCACGCGCACTTCGCGCTCGATCAGACTGGAGCACTCCCCGACAAGCCGCACAAGTTCCGGCGGGTCGTTCTTGGCTGGACTCTCGCGATGCCGCTCCAGATAGCGAGACAATCGCTGCGAGGAAAGCTGAATGGGCGTGAGCGGATTCTTGATTTCATGCGCGATGCGCTGCGCCACTTCCTGCCAGGCCGCCGCTTTCTGCGCACGCAATAGGTCAGTCAGGTCGTCCACCACCACCACGTAACCACGATTGGAGCGCAGCGGGCCAAGCGAACTGACCGTGACCGCCGCGCGCAGCAATCGCCCCGCCGCCGAAAATTCCAGCTCCTGCGTGGCCGTGCCCAGTCGAAGCGAGCGCCGCATTAAGATGTGCACGGAGCGCGCGGCTTCTTCACCCAGCAGCTCCACAAAGTTCAGCGCCTGCCGCGAGCTTTCGCCAAACATGCGCACCGCCGCGGGATTGACGCGCCGAATGGTTTCCGTTTCGTCCACGGAAACCACGCCCGTGGGAATATTTTCCAGAATCGTTTCCATCAGGGTGCGTCGCCGCTCCAGCTCCTGCACGGCCTGCTGCAAATTCTGCGTGAAGATGTCGATTTGCCGGCGGCTGTCGCCCAGCTGCTCGGTCATTCGGTTAAAGGAAGTAACCAGAGTCTCCAGTTCGTCGTTGGCCTGCACGTTGACGCGCGTTTCGTAATTGCCCTCGATGATTTCCTGTGTAGCCTGCGCCAGCGCCTGAATCGGCACGGTAATTTGTTTGGACAGGAAGAACGCGGCCCAGGTCGCGGCAAACATCAAGAGGATGGTGAAGAGCAGCAGCGTGGCAAGCATTTGGTTCTTGTAGGTGCGCAGGTGCTGGCGCTGCTGTTCGTACGCGGCGGTTTGCGTGGCGATTTCCTTGATGCGCTCCTGAAAATCGTCGGGAACAATCCTTCCCGCTAATAGATAGCCGTCTCCAGACTTGGCCCGCCCCGCCAGGAAAACTTTTCCGCCGTATTCCCAAAGCTCCGCGCCTCCCGGCACTTGGCGGACGAGTGTAGGAGGTTCCAGCCGCGAATTTACATCGGGGCCCGCGTGCGGCGGCTGTAGCTGTAGGTTCGGGTTCACGGCAACCGCGGTGGGATGTCCGCTCTCGTTCACTTCCCATGCCAGGTCCGCACCCGCGGGCAAATGTCTGATCGAAGGCGTGCATGGTGTCTCGCGCGGTATCGGCCGCCGGGCCTCCCGCCACATCCTTGGCAATCCCAGCCATGCGATCCGAGTCCGCACGGCTCATTTCGTTGACCAGGGCCCGGCTGGATTCCGTGGCGATTTCGAGAGGGCGTGGAAACCACAGCACCAGCGTGCGATTCAGCAGCGCATAGCTGACGAAGAACAAAACAACCACCGGCAGGAACGAAACGGCAATGGCGCCCAGAACCATCTTCGTTTTGAATCGAGACCCGGGCTTGTGCGCCAGCCTTTCCGCCGTCAGCCGCGCCAGAGTACGCGCCAGGATAAACAGAAACACCACCAGCGCTGCCACCAGGAACATGGACAATGCATACAGAACGACCTGGTCCGTGGGCTGAAAGGGAAGCGTCAGCGATCCCAGCGTGAACACTCCTGCCAGCAGAAACACGAACGTAACGCCGCCGACGGCAAGCAGGATCTGCGATTTGCGGCTTGTGCTCAAGCAGGGCTCCCGGAAAGTGAAGTCGCTGCGGGCAGTGCCGCAAGAGACAGCGGAGAGTTCGCCGGCAGCAGCGCTCGAAGCGGACATTCTCCGCAGCGCGGAACGCTTTTGCGGCACCAGTTTTTTCCGGTATTTACGATCAGTGCGTGAAATTCATTAAAGAGTTCCGTGCGCGCCGGAATCGAAGCTTCGATCAGCGCGCGGACATTTTCATATTCCGGTTTGCCGTCGGTGATCCCGTGACGCCCAAAAATTCTGTGCGTATAGGCGTCGACCACGAACACGGGATGGTTTCCGGCATATAGCAAAATCGAATCGGCAGTTTCCGGGCCAATGCCGTGAACGGACAAAAGCTTCTCGCGAAGCTCCATCGTGGGTGTCAGGAACATTCGCCTGAGTGAACCGCCATAACCGGCGTGAAGAAATCCGACAAACGCTTTCAATTTTTTGGCTTTTTGGCGGAAGTAGCCGGAGGGGCGTATCAAAGTGGCAAGTCGCGAAACACGCACGCGGCGCATGGCCGCGGGAGTCAGCAGGCGCGCCTCGCTGAGATTGGCGATGGCCAATTCCACATTTCCCCATGCCGTGCTCTGCGTCAGAATGGCTCCCACAATTACTTCGAACGGAGTCCTGGCCGGCCACCAGCGCATCGGGCCCAGCGCGCCGGACATGGCATCATAGTAGCGCATTAATTCGCTGGAGTGCTGGCCCGCTTGACTGGAGCCGCCCTCATCTTTAGCAATTGATTTGCCATTGTCGCTCACTCTTGGTGGCACATATTTTCCTATTTGCTTCGCTGCTGTTTCGCTCATCGTTCGGAAGATAGCGTTCGCGCTTGCGCTAGTCAAGATAAGCTCTTGCCCATGCGCCCAATCAGCCTGTACCAACGTACAGGCCATCGAAGTAGTGCCCGTTTCGGTACGACCAGCGAAAATGGACGAATAGGCGTTCTCCGCTATCTGCTACCGTTGTCTTGTCGGGTGTGTGGATGCCCCGCGGAGTCCTCATTCGATGTCGTCACGGCTAGGCGAAATACTGATCAAGGAAAACTTGATCACCTCCGATCAGCTTAAGCAGGCCTTGGATCAGCAAAAGGCCAACGGAGGCAGGCTTGGAACGTACCTGATGAAGCTCGGCTTCATCAGCGATGACGATATTACGGGTGTGCTTTCCCGCCAATACGGAGTTCCCTCTATCAATTTGAAGTATTACGAGGTCGACACTGCCGTCATTAAATTAATCCCTCAAGACACTGCCGTCCGTTACCAGATTGTGCCCCTATCGCGAGTCGGCTCCACGCTGACTATCGCCATGATCGATCCCACCAACGTTTTCGCCATGGATGACATCAAGTTCATGACCGGGTTCAATGTCGAACCGGTTGTGGCCTCCGAGACCGCCATCGCCGAAGCCATTTCAAAATTTTACGGCTCAGCGGAGAGCGAGGAAGCTCTCAGCAAGGTGATGAAGGACCTGGCCGCTGAGGAAGCTGGAGACCTGGAACTGGCGGCTGACGAGCAGGAAACCAGCCTCGCCGAGCTGGAAAAAGCCGCCGAAGAAGCGCCTATCATCAAGCTGGTGAACCTGATCCTTACCGATTCACTCAAGCGCGGCGCCAGTGATATTCACATCGAGCCTTACGAAAAAGAAGTTCGTGTGCGATTCCGTATTGACGGAATTCTGCAAGCCGTGATGGCACCGCCCATGAAGTTGCGCGACGCCATCATCAGCCGCATCAAGATCATGGCCAAGCTGGATATCAGCGAGAAGCGACTGCCGCAAGACGGCCGCATCATGATCAAGTATCGCAAGGAAGGCAAGATTAAGGATCTGGATTTCCGCGTTTCCACAATTCCAGCACTCTACGGCGAAAAAATTGTCATGCGCTTGCTGGACAAGGAAAACCTGCGCCTGGACATGACCAAGCTCGGCTTCGAGCCCGAATCTTTGGCCAAGTTCGAGCGCGCCATCCTTCGCCCCTACGGCATGGTTCTGGTTACGGGCCCCACCGGTTCCGGAAAAACCAACACTCTATATTCCTCCATCGCCAAGCTGAATACGCCGGAAACCAACATCATGACCGCGGAAGATCCCGTCGAGTTTCAGTTGGCGGGAGTCAACCAGATCCAAATGAAGGATCAGATTGGCCTGAATTTCGCTTCCGCCCTGCGCGCCTTCTTGCGCCAGGATCCCAACATCATTCTGGTGGGAGAAATCCGGGACTTTGAAACGGCGGAAATTGCAGTGAAGGCCGCACTCACTGGACACATGGTGCTTTCCACTTTGCACACCAATGACGCTCCATCCACCATCAGCCGCCTGATGAACATGGGAATTGAGCCCTTCCTGGTGGCTACGGCTGTGAACTTGATTTGCGCGCAGCGCCTCGTGCGCAGAATTTGCGCGAACTGCAAGGAAGAGCTGGATGTTCCCAAGCAGGCCATGCTGGATGCCGGCTACACGGAAGAGCAAATCCCGGCGACCAAAATCTTTGTTGGCAGAGGTTGCGGTACTTGCAATAAGACTGGATACAAAGGACGCGTGGGTCTCTATGAGGTGATGGAGATCAACGACGAATTGCGCGAATTAATTCTTGTGGGCGCATCGGCCATCGAACTGAAAAAGAAAGCCGTGGACAACGGGATGATTTCGCTGCGCCACAGCGGCCTGATCAAGGTTGCTTTGGGAATGACGACCATCGAGGAAGTAGTTCGCGAAACGGTGCTCTAAAGAGGGTGACTCCATGTCTGGAATTACATTAAGTGAATTGCTGAAAAAGATGATTGAAGCGGGTGGCAGCGATTTGCATATCACCACCAACAGCGCTCCTCGGATTCGTGTCCACGGGCACCTGAAGCCCATGGAAATGGCGCCGCTGACGGCGGCGGACACTAAGGCGCTCGCCTACAGCGTCCTGACCGACGCCCAGAAACACCGCTTCGAGGAAAATATGGAGCTTGACTTTTCCTTCGGACTGAAAAATCTGGCGCGCTTTCGCGGCAACCTGTTTCAACAGAGAGGCGCCGTGGGAGCGGTGTTCCGCACCATTCCCTGGGAAATCAAGAATTTCGACGCGCTGGGCCTGCCTGCAGTGGTGCGCGGATTGTGCGATAAGCCTCGCGGACTGGTGCTGGTTACCGGGCCCACCGGATCCGGCAAGTCCACTACGCTCGCCGCCATGCTGGACAAGATCAACAGCGAACGCGAAGAGCACATGCTTACGGTGGAAGATCCCATCGAGTTCCTGCATAACCACAAAAAATGCCTGGTGAATCAGCGCGAAATAAATTCGGACACGCATTCCTTTGCCGGTGCGCTGCGCGCCGCTCTTCGAGAAGACCCCGACGTTGTGCTGATCGGAGAAATGCGCGACCTGGAAACCATCGAATCCGCGTTGCGCATCGCCGAAACGGGCCACTTGACCTTTGCAACCCTGCACACCAATTCGGCGCTTTCCACCATCAACCGTATCGTGGACGTATTCCCGTCCTATCAGCAGCCGCAAATTCGTGCCCAGCTTTCCATGGTGCTGGAAGGGGTGCTTTGCCAGTCCCTCCTGCCGCGCGTGGATGGCAAAGGGCGCGCCATGATCATGGAAGTTCTGATTCCCAACGCCGCCATCCGCAACCTGATTCGCGAAGACAAGATTCACCAGATTTACTCGGCCATGCAGACAGGAACGGGCACTACCGGAATGCAGACTTTCAATCAGGGTTTGGCGAACGCTTATTTCGCCAAGACCATTACTTTGGAAGTCGCCCTGGCTCGCTCGTCCAATCCCGAAGAATTGCAGGACATGATCAACCGAGGCGTGACGTCGCCCGCTTCGCGCGCTCCAGTCCCGGCTCGACGGTAGTGCCTGACCCGGCCCACCTGCTGGGCGAGGCCGGCCAAGATTAAGTGAGAGCCCGCTGCGGCGGGTAACCCGATTTAGTAATCATTTCCGCCATCCGGCAGCACCAGAAGAGGATTGAGCGGAACGAACCTTGAGGAGGAAAGTACCATGCCGGTTTTCACCTATCGAGGCACCAACCGCGCCGGAAACACGGTCAGCGGTGAGCTTGCGGCCACGAATAAGTCTGAGCTTGTTAATACTCTCAAGCGCCAGCAGATCAACGTCACCAAGATGTCCGAGAAAGGCAAGGAATTCAACTTGCCGACCTTTGGCGGTGGCGTCGATTCCAAGGATCTGGCGGTTTTCACGCGCCAATTCTCGGTAATGATCGATGCTGGATTGCCCTTGGTGCAGTGTCTGGAAATATTGGCCGGGCAGCAGGAAAATAAGGTGTTTCAAAAAGTGTTGACCGCCACGCGAGCCTCTGTGGAAGGCGGCACCACTCTATCCGCCGCCATGCGCCAGCATGAAAAAGTTTTCGATGCGCTCTACGTGAACCTGGTGGAAGCTGGCGAGACGGGCGGTATTCTTGACACCATCTTGCAGCGCCTTTCCCTTTACATCGAGAAAAACGTCAAACTGAAGCGCGCCGTGAAGTCCGCCATGGTTTACCCCATCGTCGTCTTGTCGGTTGCCGGTCTGGTCATCATCCTGTTGCTGTGGAAGGTGGTTCCCATTTTCGCAACGTTGTTTCTCGGACTGGGAGTCGATCTTCCGTTGCCCACCCGAATCGTCATCGGACTCAGCAATTTCGTAGGCAGCATTTTCGGTTTCCTGATCCTGCTTGCCTTCGTTGGCGTGATCATAGGCTTGAAAGTCTGGTACAAAACTCCCGTAGGACGTATGGCCATCGACCGCTTGCTGCTCAAATTGCCCTTGCTGGGACTTCTGCTCAGGAAGATTGCCGTGGCGCGCTTTACCCGTACGCTCGGCACTCTTATCTCCAGCGGCGTGCCCATCCTGGAAGGATTGGATATTACGGCTCGCACTTCCGGTAACGCGGTTATTGAGGCCTCGCTCTTGGAAGTTCGTAAAGCACTGGAAGGCGGCCGCAATCTTGCCGATCCCCTCCGGGATACCAATGTGTTTCCCGGCATGGTCACACAAATGATTGGAGTTGGCGAACAAACCGGCGCCATGGATGCCATGCTGCAAAAGATCGCGGACTTCTATGAAGATGAAGTCGATGCCGCGGTCAAGGATTTGCTGGCGGCCATGGAACCTTTGATGATCGTGATTTTGGGTGTCGTGGTCGGCGGCATCGTCATTTCTATGTATTTGCCGCTGTTCTCGCTGATCGGACAGCTCAGCAAGGCTCACTAAGAGTCGGCAAGAGAAGTGTTCTGCGTTTTCGTAGATCGGGAGGGCGGTGCGAAATCCACCGCCCTCAACCTCACCCCGGTTGGGACCTGTCGGAAAAAGTTTTAAGCGCGGAAAGGACCTCAGCTCACAAGCTCGCCCCAAATGGAACTGACACAAAATGTCGCTACCTGGCTCGGCTGGCTTTCCCGCGTGCGCTTTTTCCTGATCACGCTTCTGCTGACCCTTGTCCTGATATTGGGAAAGACCAGCCAGCTGGAAGTTTCCACCCGCTTTTTCATCCCCTTGATGATCCTGTGGTACACCATGGCCATTGTCTTCACCATTCTGACGCGCTGGATGCCATCGGCCACATGGCACGCCGGCGTTCAATTGATCGTTGACCTGGTCCTGGTCACCGGCCTGATCTACCTGACCGGAACACAGGATAGCTATTTCATCTGGCTCTATCCGCTTGCCATTATCGTCGCCAGCATATTATTTTCGCGCCAGGCCACGTTCATGGTGGCCGGGCTCAGCTTCATTTTGATTGGAGGCCTGGCCGAACTCGTTTATTACAATATCCTTCCTCACACTCAAATCGCCGTCCCCAGCAGCCGGCAGCTGCAGACCTGGATATTCAGCAATTTATTTTATTTCATGGCAGTGGCTTATCTCTCCGGCCTTCTGGCGCAAACCTTGCGCCGGCACAGCGATGAACTGGAAGTGAAGCGCGGCGAGCTGCAGGACTTGCAGGCATTTAACGAAGATATTATTCACTCCATGCGCGGGGGCCTGCTCACCACGGACATGGATGGCCGCATCCTTCTGTTGAACCGCACGGGAGAGGAAATCACGGGCAGCCCATTCCGCAATGTGAAGGGATTGGCCATGTCGGCGGTGTGGCCTTCCTTCTGGCTTCCCGGCGACATGAGCGAAGACGGCAAGCTCCCGCAGCGGCGCGAGGTCGATTTCACAACGCCCGGCGGGCAGCAGCGTTTTATCGGTATCTCGGTTTCACCGCTGCGCACGGGGGAGCGCCGCGCAACCGGCTATGTGTTCAACTTTCAAGATCTCACCGACCTAAAGCGCCTGGAGCAGGAAGTGGCCACCAAGGAGCGCATGGCTGCGCTGGGGCGTCTCTCCTCGGCCATCGCCCATGAGATTCGCCAACCGCTCACGGCCATGGCCGGGGCCGTCAAGGAACTGGGCCGCCTGGTGCCTCTGCAAGAAGACGAGCAGCGGCTGGTGGGAATCGTGAGCAGGGAATCGGAGCGCCTCAACAAGATCATCACCGAGTTCCTTAACTATTCACGCGAAAAAACATACGAATTTTCCGACGAAGACATCACCAATATTTTGGATGAAACTCTGACCTTGCTGGAACGCAACCCGCAGGTCGAAGGAAAGTATCGCATCGAGCGTGGTTTTACAAATAACGAGGTGCGCGTACGCGTCGATCGAAATCGTATCAAGCAGGTGTTCTGGAATCTGTCTGACAACGCCCTGCGCGCCATGCCGGACGGCGGTACGTTGACGGTTTCTCTGGAAGCCGCTCCGTTTTGGGTTCGCATTCGTTTTCGCGATACGGGAATGGGGCTTGACCCGCGCCAGCGCCAAAAAATATTCGAGCCTTTGCAATCCAATTTTGCCGGTGGCACGGGCCTGGGCCTGGCCATCGTGTATCAAATTGTGCAGGCGCACAGCGGGCGTATCAGCGTGTTTTCGGAAAGAGAAAAGGGCGCGGAATTTATGGTGGATCTGCCTCGCGTGGCTTGATGCGCGGGCATCGGAAGGATGCGGTTGTATGGCTCACATTCTAGTCGTCGATGACGAACGGTCCATTTGCGAATTGCTGGAGATCACCTTTCGCAAGGATGGGCATCGCGTGGAAGTGGCTTCCGGCGGCGAGACGGCGCGCCGCAAGCTGGAATCCAGTATTTTCGACATCGTCATTTCCGATATACGCATGCCGGACACTACGGGTGTTGAGATCCTTCAGTTTTGCAGGGAAATTTCGCCCTCCAGCTATTTCATCCTGATTACGGGCGTGCCCACCATGGAAACCGCCATCGCAGCGATCAACGCCGGGGCTGACCGTTATGTGATCAAGGATCATGACCTGGTCGATCAATTGCGCCGCGCTGTCCGCCAGGTGGACGAAACTCTGCGCCTTAAGAATGAGGCCGGATACCTGCGCCGTGAATTGCGCCGCCTGACGGGCCAGGACAACATCATCGGCCACAGCCCCAAAATGCGCGCCATCTTTGACATGATTACCACGGTTGCGCCGCAAAACAGCCGTGTCTTGATCACCGGAGAAACCGGCACCGGCAAGGAACTGGTGGCTCGTGCTATTCACGAAAACAGCCCGCGCAGCAAAGAACCGTTCATCACCATCAATTGCGGCGCCTTCCCCGAAACGCTGCTGGAATCCGAGTTGTTCGGCTACGTGAAGGGCGCATTCACTGGAGCAACTGAGAACCGCCAGGGCTTGTTCCGCGGGGCGCACGGCGGCACCATCTTCCTGGACGAAATTGGCAATATGGGTTTGCCCATGCAGGTGAAGCTGTTCCGCGTTCTTCAGGAAGGCAAAGTCCGACCGGTGGGATCGAATGAGGAGTATGAAATTGACGTGCGCGTCATCGCCGCAACCAATAAGGATTTGGATAAGGCCATCGCTTCCGGGGAGTTTCGCGAGGATTTATTCTATCGCTTGAGCGTTATTCCCATGCACCTTCCGCCACTTCGTGAGCGCAGGGAAGATATTCCGCTGATGGCCAGGTCGTTTCTGGAGCGCTTCCGCAAATCCATGGACAAGCCCATCGAGGGAATCACGCCCGACGCCATGAGCTTGCTGGAAGCCTACGATTGGCCGGGGAATGTGCGCGAACTGGAAAATACGTTGGAGCGCTCGGTGGCGCTGGAGACCGGAAACATGGTCTCGGCGGCCGTGCTTCCCGAAAAAATCCGCCACCGCGCGGCTCACGAGCATTCCTCTCAGGCAGTTCCCGACAACGGGCATTTGCAAATTCCGGAAGGCGGCATCGATCTGGAAAAATCCATTCAGGAAATGGAAAAGGCTTATATCTTGAAGGCCCTTGAAGAATGTGACGGCGTGGGAACCCGCGCCGCGGATTTGCTCAAGATGACGTACCGGTCATTCCGCCATTACACCAAGAAATACAACCTCCGCTAGTTTGGATTTTCCGAAGCAGTTTCAACTCCAATTTCAACTTATTCCAAACGTGAATTGCAGGCGCGGGGGTTTGGTGGCGCCGGCGTCCCGCCGGCGGCTTTTGTGGTGTGTAACGAGTTTAAAACCGCGGGCGGGACGCCCGCGCCACCGGTTCTCCGAAAAAATCAGGCAGTCGGTACCGATTGTATGGCCGTGGCCTGTTCAGATGCTTGCAAGGATCGTCCGCGCACCATGGAGATCAAGCTGGACACGCCGTAGGCCGAAAGAACCATCATGATTGGGTCAATGGGAAAGCGATAGCGCAGGGAAGAATGCGTCAGATAAAAGACAAGCGGAAAGATCAGCGGCACTATGGCATAGAGGAACGCTTGCGGGTGCCAGGCGCGATACGCGAACAGCACTCCAAGTAATGTGAACAAAGACAGCAGGGCATTCAGCACGAAGAAACCGCCGATATAAAATGGTGAATTCGCCAGCACGTCCGCAGGAGTATCGGTCACTCCAAGCCAGTTCTCCACAAATCTGCGAAATATGAAGTTGAGCGTATCCGCGGGATGCGTTCTCATGAATACGAAAGCTTCGTGCTGCTTTTCCGCCATGTATGCGATTTCGCCCATGCGCTTGAATTTCGCGGCTTCCTCCATATTGTCATTGGGGTGCATCCATGCGGACCAGGTATCCGGCACGTTGGGGTTGTTGCCAAGCCAAAGCTCAAGTCCAAAATTTGAGCGTAGAACGATAAATTTCCCGAACACGCGATAGTTGCGAACCGTCCATGGAACCAGCGCCATGGCAAACACCAGCGCGGTTGCCGCTGCAAATTTCCACAAGTGAAGGGAATCTTTGCGCGATTGCCAAAGCGCCCAACCAGCGAGAAAAGGGAAGAGAGAAAGGAGCGAAGGGTTGACCAGGACTCCAAACGCCCATAACGCGCCATAGCCCGCCCACGGCAAAATAGTTTTTGCTTCGCCCATGGCCAAGGTGGCCCAGAAGATGAGCGCCAGGCAGAGCGCCGCCAGCGCCGTATCCCAAATCCAAAAGATGGGGAAGAATAGCGCGGTCGGCAGAAAAACCCAGGTCCATGCGGCGCCGATTGCAACGCTTTTGCCAAAGGTGCGTTGTGCGATGCCGTAAATAGGAATCACGGTCAGCGCCGAGAACACGCAGTTCAACATCATCATGATGAGTTTTGAAGCCGGGGTGAATATTCCCCAGATCTTGAAAACCGCGGCAGTAAGGTACGGGTAAATGGGCGTGAACCAAACCGTCGGCCCGGTATCGGTAAATCGCAGCGGTGAGGAAAAACCGTGTCCAGCCGCGATGGAACTCGCGACTTTTCCCAGTTCATAGCCAAATGGCAGGAAGTATCTGACCGGTATGGGTGTAACCATCCACATGTGGACGAGCAGCGCCATGCGCGCGGCAAACGCAAACAATACGATGAACGGGATGTAGGTCAACAGTTGTTTCATTTGCCGGATCATGAGTGCCTTGCAATCAGTTTGAATTGAAATGCGAGCAGCAGTAATTCATCACAACTCAGTTTAAGTTTCGCGCGCGAAAGTAGCAATTGCCCCATGCCAATTCCGTAACCAGGCATGTCGTTTTAGTTATCGAAGGAAGAGTATCTGGCCTTCTCCCATCGACACTGCACAATTTTGACCGACGAGACGGGTTGTGAATCCCTCAAGGGAATCGATGGAAGACTCTTGCCGATGGCCGCAATTTGACAATTTAGTTTGACGAAATTTGTCAGATTTCCGGGCTAAAACCATGAGGAAAATCGTTTTTTGAGAGTAAAGTTCCAGCGTTGCGCTGTACTAACATGCTTATTATCAGCTACTTGGACTCACAAGCGGCAATTTCCGGCAAGGCTTTGCCGATTGGCATTATTGTTGCATAAAATTTTAAAGTTCCTCGGAGGGGGACGACGCAAAGAAATTGAGTAGCAAGATCTTAAAAGGAGACCCGTGCATGCGCACTAACAAACAGAAGGGTTTTTCACTTATCGAATTGCTGATCGTCGTTGCGATCATCTTGATCATCGCGGCGATTGCCATCCCGAACCTGTTGCGTTCGAAGATGGCCGCAAACGAAGCATCTGCCGTAGCTTCCTTGCGCACCTATAACACAGCCATCGTTTCTTATTCGACGACCTATGGTACCGATCCAAGTACGGACTTTTCGCAACTTGGACCTTCAGCTTCACCGTCTTCCACTGCAGCCGACTTGGTTGATAACCTGCTTGGCGTTGCCCTTCCGAGCAAGAGCGGATACAACTTCACCTACACGGCGGGCACTGCCTCAAACGGGATCATCTCGCAATACTCCATAAATGCCGGTCCTCAGTCCAGTTCCACCGGTCAGCGCTACTTCTTCACGGACCAGAGCGGTGTGATTCGCCAGACCACCAATGGTTCGGCCGCATCGTCCTCCAGCACTCCAATTGGATGATAGGTTGGAACAGCCCAACAATACTGGGGAAGAAGGGCCAACGCCTTTCTTCCCCTCTTTTTTTGAATCAGAATTTTGGAGATAATGCCATGTGTCGGAGAGGCTCGTAGCCAGGGCTTTCCCCCAAGCACAAGTAAGACCCTCCAATCGAGGCTCCATCCCGCGAGTTAGTCGATGTAAGTTCTAGGAAAATGCCACTTTATGGCTCTGCACGATGACATATTGTGGCGGAAGTTCGGGCATTTTCATTTTTACATGGCCCATAAACTAGCCCATTTATTCTCTGTAAATCACCGTAACTACTGGCAGGGTATGTGGTTACAGTCTTTTCTCTAACTTATTGTAAAATAAGCCGATCATGGCCGGGAAACTGCTCTTAAAGTCCACGAATACGTGTTCAGCGGCACTTCCAGACTACTGAATGGACTCGAATTCAAAAGGAGCACCGTGCATGCGCAATAACAAACAGAAGGGTTTTTCACTTATCGAATTGCTGATCGTTGTCGCGATCATTTTGATCATCGCGGCGATTGCCATCCCGAACCTGCTGCGTTCGAAGATGGCCGCAAACGAAGCCTCCGCGGTCGCTTCTTTGCGCACCTATAACACAGCCATCGTTTCTTATTCGACGACCTATGGCACCGATCCTAGCACTGACTTTTCGCAACTTGGACCTGCGACCACACCGTCTTCCACTGCAGCGGACTTGGTTGACAGCCTCCTCGGCATCGCCACTCCGAGCAAGAGCGGATACAACTTCACCTACACGGCAGGCACTGCCTCAAACGGTATCATCTCGCAATATTCCATTAACGCAGGCCCATCGTCTGCTTCAACTGGTCAGCGCTACTTCTTCACGGACCAGAGCGGTGTGATTCGCCAGACCACCAACGGTTCGGCCGCATCGTCCTCCAGCACCCCGATCGGATGATAGGTTGGAAAAGCCGCATAGAGGGAAGAAAGGCCTGTGCCTTTCTTCCCTCTTTTCACATCAACTCGAGGTGAGCAGATGATTCGGACAAACGAAAACTTGACAGCAACAACGCGCCACCGCTCCCGGGCAGGGTTTTCGCTCATTGAACTCCTGGTGGTTGTGGCGGTAATCCTGATCATCGCGGCCATCGCAATTCCCAACTACATTCAATCCAAGATGCGAGGGAACGAAGCTTCGGCGGCGCAAAGCCTGCGCACCATTTCAACGGCCGAGCTGGTTTATTCCACGACGTACGGCATGGATTTCTCAACGACTTTGCTGCAGCTTTCTGGGTCAGGCGTCAATCCAGACCCCAATAATGCCGGGCTGATTGACCAGGTTCTAGCCAATGGGGTGAAGCAAGGGTATGTGATCACGTACGCACCGCTTACGATGGATTCACAGGGACACACGGCAACGTTCTCGATAAACGCCGATCCGATCAGCCAAGGGACAACAGGACAACGGCATTTTTACACGGATCAAACCAACGTAATTCGCTCGAACATAGCCATCTCTGCAGGTCCCAGCGATCTCCCGATCTAGTTCCCAATTTCCCCTGCAATTTTGACGTGCTTTCGCTTGACGATGGCCCCTCTTGGCACGTTTGCTGACTCCAATTTTGGACAAAATGCCCCGGCAAGATCCGATTTTGGCCTTACCCGGAATTCTGGGAACGCCATTTTATGGCTCGATTTGATGACATATTATGGCGGAAATCCGGGTCTTCAGGCCTTTTCAGACTTTACAGTATCCCATTTATTTTCAATAAATTACCCTATCTATAGGAAAGGGCACCGTTTACAAGATTTATTGAACTAATTGTGGAATCGGCCGTGCATGGCCGGGAACCTGCTCTTTAAGTATACGAACAAGACTCCAGAGCCCTCACAAAGAATCGATTTGAAATCTAAAGGAGCACCGTGCATGCGCAATACTAAACAGAAGGGTTTTTCACTCATCGAATTGCTGATCGTAGTCGCGATCATCTTGATCATCGCGGCAATCGCCATCCCGAACCTGTTGCGTTCCAAGATGGCCGCAAACGAAGCCTCCGCAGTTGCTTCCTTGCGCACCTATAACACAGCCATCGTTGAATACTCAGTGACCTACGGCACCGATCCAAGCCTGAATTTCTCGCAACTTGGACCTGCGACCACACCGTCTTCCACTGCCGCGGACCTGATTGACGGCCTGCTTGGCATTGCAACTCCGAGCAAGAGCGGATACAACTTCACCTACACGGCAGGCACTGCCTCAAACGGGGTCATTTCTCAATACTCCATCAACGCGGGCCCATCGTCTGCCTCCACCGGACAGCGCTACTTCTTCACGGACCAGAGCGGTGTGATGCGCCAGACCACCAACGGCACGGTCGCATCAGCTAGCAGCAGCCCAATTGGATGATAGTTTTTGCGGGATTTCCGAGGGAGAAGGGTCAAGACCCTTCTCCCTTTTTTTTGAGCCGAATCTCAAAAATGCGTTGTAGTTTCTCGCTGAATGTCCTTCGCCCTCACTGCTTCCTGCTATACTTCCATTGTGAATCGAAGAATTGGATTCGGAATTCTCACGCTCGCATTTACCTGTGCCGCGTTCGCTCTTGCCAGTGCTTCACAATCGGCCCCGCCACAGTCTTCCGGCTCCGCAAAATCTCTCGCGCATCTTCTGGAAGAACATTACCGCCAGCCGCACACCTTGCAGGCTGTGTTCCTGGAACGTTTCAGCGAAGGGCAAAAACAATCGCGCGTGGAATCCGGAACCGTATATTTTCGGCGCCCGGGACAAATGCGCTGGGAATACGACTCGCCCGAAACAAAACTATTTCTGGTGGACGGCAAGACCACCTGGTTTTACGTTCCCTATGACCATACCGTGACCAAAGCCCCGGTCAAGGAAAGCTCCGATTGGCGCACACCCTTTTCGCTCCTGACGCGCAAGGCCGATCTTTCTCACCTTTGCGCGAAGTTGGAATTGATCGATCAAAAGGGCATTCCATCCGGCCACGCGGTTCTTCGCTGCCTTCCAAAAGAAGCGAAAAGTGTTTCAGATGGTGGAGATTATACGGAAATTTTGCTTGAGGTAGACAGCAGTTCAGGTGAGCTCGCGCGCATTGAGATCCGGCAGCCCGGCGGCATCGAGCTGGAATATAGCTTCGGAAAGTGGCAGACAGATATTCCTTTGTCGGCCGACTTGTTCCGTTTTCAAGTTCCCGCCGGAGTCGCTATTGTGGATGGCGCAGCCATGATGGACACGCCCCAATAGAGTTCCGTGCGCGCAGTCACTAGACTGAGCTTGAGACCTCGGTATTGATTCTTGTAGCGCCTGCCTGAAGGCGGGCACTACACAATCCTCGAAAATCGGAGTTCTCATGCACACGCACATGGGTTTTCCCACCTCACTCATTGATCTGGAATTCACATTGTACTAACAAATGCGAAATGTCTTTGCGGATTGCCGCGGGTAAAATTGGACCGGGCAGGCAGGCGAGTCCCATTATCGCCCAGTGCACGCAGCCTCGGGGCTGGCTTCCTGCATCTATAGTGGTTGAGGTACACTCACGTAATGGCTGAGTTCCTTTGTAAGGTCGCCGACGGCAGCGGAAAAGTGTTCCTGCACGTGGAGCCTGCGGAGTCCATGTCGGAAGCACGGCAGAAGCTCTCCGAACGGGGTCTGTTTGTCTACAATGTACGGCCTCGCGCCGGGCTGCTGGGTCAATTGTTTGGGCGCCGTCGCCAGAAAATGGTCGATGGCAATGAATTCCTTGTCTTCAACCAACAATTCAACACGCTGATTAAGGCCGGGATCCCCATCCTGAGGGCTTTGGACCTGCTCTCCGAGCGGGCGGCTGCTGAGCGCCTTCGCCCCGTTCTCAATGAAGTTCGCCGCCAGGTCCGGGAAGGGACTACGCTGTCCGAGGCGCTTGAAACTCAGGGTGTTTTCCCGAAGGTTTATACCGTGTCCGTGCTGGCAGGAGAAAAGAGCGGCAACCTGTCGGGAGTTCTGGAATATTACATTACCTATCAAAAGGTCACCACGGGTTTTCGCAAGAAGCTCATTTCCACGCTGATCTACCCAACTATTTTGATTTGTTCCGCAACCGGAATCGTCGCCTATCTGGTCAGTTCGGTGATTCCCAAATTCGCGGGGCTTTACGCGGATTTGAATATCACTTTGCCAGAGGCGACGCAGTTGTTGATCGCCCTTACCGTGACTTACCGGCCCTACCTGCTGGGCTTCATGGCGGTACTGGTTGCCCTTGCCGTGGCTACTTATGCCTGGTCGCAAACTGACCAGGGAGGATTGGCCATGGAGCGCATCCGAATGCGCTTACCGCTCATCGGTGACACCATAACGAAATTTCAGTTCGCGCAATTTTGCCGCACGCTCTCCACCTTGCTGGCAGGTGGCACGCCGCTGGTGCAGGCTATGGAGACAGCAGGCGGAGCAATTCGCAGCCGCCTGGTTTCCGGCGCCATCGCGCAAGGCGCGCAACTCGTCCGGGAAGGGCAGTCGCTGCACAGCAGCCTCGCATCCACAGGCCTTGTGCCTGATCTGGCGCTGGAGATGGTGGAGGTAGGAGAAGCCAGCGGATCTCTTTCGGCTATGCTGGGCAGCGTGGCGGAATTTTACGAAGACGATGTGGATACACACTTGGCGAATCTCGTGGCCGTGATCGAGCCGGCCATTCTTATCTTTATGGCCATCGTGATTGCATTTATCCTGGTGGCGTTGTACTTGCCGATGTTCTCACTGTCGGTAGGAAGCTAAGGGCAGGGAAATAGAGTTATGAGCACAACCGACCAAACATTAGCCACATCGTACGACCCGCAGGGCGAGCGAGAGAAGTCCCGTCGCCTGGCGGAACGATACCGCTGCGGTTTTGTGGACTTGTTCGAACAAAGGATCGATCCGGAGCTGTTTAGGAGCATTCCAGCCGAGTTGATGTTCCGGTTCAACTTTGTGCCGATGGAGGCTCAGGGCGGCGCCCTGGTGATCGCGGTGGCCGATCCAAGCCAGGTTCTGCTCAGCGATGAGCTTCCTCTCCTGCTGGGTAAGAAGCTGATCCTGAAGGTGGCCACGCCCACGCAAATCAGCGATCTCCTAAAGCGCACCGAGCAATCCCAGCGTGTCCTCGATCAGGCTACAGAAGCCTTTACGCTCACGGTCGTCGAAGATGACGACGACGGCGATTCGAATCTCTCCGCGGATAGCGTGACGCAGCAGGACTCCGCAGTCAGTCCGGTGGTCCGGCTGGTGGACACGGTTATTTTTACGGCGCTAGAGCGGCGCGCCTCGGATATTCACATCGAAGCGCGGGACGTGGAAGTTGCCGTCAAGTATCGCATTGACGGGGTGCTGGTTCACGCCATGGCCCCCATTTCCAAGGATTTTCTTTCCACAATTATTTCGCGCATCAAGGTCATGAGTGAATTGGATATCGCCGAGCGCCGCGTGCCGCAGGACGGGCGCTTCCGCGTGCGCTACAAAGGGCGCTTCGTGGATTTCCGCGTATCCATAATGCCCTCCAGCCACGGGGAAGATGCCGTACTGCGCGTTCTGGACAAGGAAACGCTCTCCGAGAAATTTCAAAACCTCAGCCTGGACGTGGTGGGATTTTCCGCTGACGAAATTCGCAAATTTCGCCGCTACATCCGCGAACCGTACGGAATGGTTTTGGTCACCGGTCCCACGGGATCGGGAAAGACCACCACGCTGTACGCGGCCATCAACGAAATTAAATCCGATGAAGACAAAATCATCACCATCGAAGATCCCGTGGAATACCAGGTGCGCGGCATTACGCAGATTCCCGTCAACGAAAAAAAAGGCCTGACCTTTGCCCGCGGCTTGCGCTCGATCCTGCGGCACGACCCGGACAAAATCATGGTGGGAGAAATTCGCGACAACGAAACGGCGCAGATCGCCATTCAATCGGCGCTCACCGGACACCTGGTGTTCACCACCGTGCATGCCAATAACGTGACCGACGTAATCGGCCGTTTCATCAACATGGGAGTAGAGCCCTACAATTTCGTTTCGGCCTTGAATTGCATTTTGGCGCAGCGCCTGGTGCGCGTCGTTTGCGTGCATTGCAAAAAAAACGTACGCTATTCCCCGGAAGTCTTGCGCGCCTCGGGCCTGGATCCGGCGCAGTGGAGTTCAGTGCAATTTGTGGAGGGCGCGGGCTGCCTGGAATGCTCGGGAACCGGGTTCCGTGGACGCAGCGCCATATCCGAACTGCTGGATTTGTCTGACCGGATTCGCGAAATGATTATCAGCCGTCGTCCCACGTCTGAGATTAAACGCGCAGCCGGCGAGGAAGGCATGTTGTTCCTGCGGGATTCCGCGCTGGCCAAGGTTCGCGAAGGAATCACCACGCTGAAGGAAATCAACAAGGTGACTTTTATTGAGTAGCAGCGACGGCATCCGGCAGGGAATTTATCAGAGCGGAATCGTGCGCAGCATGGCGCGCTGGCTGGATACCACTCCTCATCCGCTGGTGGCTTGCGAGATCGCCTCGGATTACGTGGCGGCGGCGCGATGGACGCGCACGGGAATGGGGCTGGACGGTTTTGCAGTTGAGCCGCTGCCCCCGGGGGCAATTTTCCCCAATGCCGTGGAATCGAATCTGACGGACGCGGCGGAGGTGCGTGCCGCCGTGGGCCGCGTCTTTTCACGCTTGCGCGTCAAGAACGAAGATGTTGCGCTCCTCCTGCCAGACTCCGTGATTCGCATTTTTGTTTTGCACTTCGATGTATTTCCGCGGGATTCGGAAGAGGCCATTCCGATCCTTCGCTGGCGCCTGAAAAAAAGCGTGCCCTTTGAGGCCGAAGAGACGGTGATCTCCTACATGCGCCAAAATCCCAAAGACGAGGGAGTGGATATCGTCACCGGGCTGGCGCGGCTTCGAATTGTTCGAGAGTATGAATCCCTGATGGAGTCCGTGGGAATGTCACCGGGCGTGGTGATGGGTTCGACTCTGGCGGCCGTGCCGCTGTTGCCGGATGAGCGGCCCGCTCTCTTGGCGCGCCTGGCGGGAACGACGCTGACCACGGCCATCGTTCGCGAGGGGATGCTTTGCGGCTTTCGCTGCACCACGTTGCCCGACGACGCGCGGCGCGTCACACCGCAAGCGCTGCTGGATGAAATTTATCCTCTGGCGGCTTATTATCAGGATTCATGGAGCGAGGGGATTGCCTATGTGCGCCTCGCTGGATTGGCCGACCGGGTGGCGGAGTTTCGCGAACCGCTGCGACTGGAATTAAAATGTCCGGTAGAATCGCTCTTGACGGCTGCCAGTGAGGAAGGCCGAATCCGCAGCGACGAGGGGCCGCTGGTGGATCGCGGGCTGGAAGCGTTGATTGGATGGACGCTCAATCGCGGCATGTGAGCGCGCCGGGAAAAGAAAGGCTCGAAAATAAAGAATGAAAGTTCGTCTTAATCTTTCGACATCTCCGCTGCAAAGCAACCGGCGCTTCGCGCTGGCCGCGGGCATCGTCGGCACGATTGCCGTGGTGGCTCTGCTGGTGCTTTCCTATCGCACCTACTCCGCGTGGAAAATCGACAAGGATTTTCGCGCGCGGCAGAATTCACTGCAGCTTCAGATCGCCAAACTTCAGCAGCAGCGCCAGGATCTCTCCGGCTTTTTTGAGAATCCGGGCACCGTGCAACGCCGGCAACGCGCCGCTTACTTAAACTCTCTGATCCAGCAGAGGGCGTTCCCCTGGATCAAAATTTTCATGGACCTGGAACGCATTCTTCCCGAGGGTGTTCGCGTGGTCAGCATCGAGCCCCAGCTGAAGGGAGATAGCTTGCAATTGACATTCCTGGTGGGCGCGATGAGCGACGAAGGAAAATTGAAGTTTCTGAAGGCGCTGGAGAGTTCGCCAGAGTTTTCGCACATCGAACTGCTCAGCGAATCACGCCCAGCCAGGCCGGAGCAAAACGATCGGGTCATGCTGTCGCTTCAGGCGCAGTATTCCGTAATTTGAGCGGTGATATGAACCGTTATATGAATGGTGAAATGAGATGAAATCGGCGATCCTACAGCGCAACAACATTATCCGCGGGGTGCTGGCCGTTATCCTGCTTGCAGACGCGGGCCTGATCGCCTTTCAGTGGAAGCTCAACAGCGCGCCGCACATTCAGTCCAGCGATTTGAATCGTCTGGCAACCTTGGAGAAACAGTACCGTGCGGACAACACGCGCCTGGAAAGATTCAAAACCGAATTGCCTGCCGACGAGAAGCAGTGGGATGAATTTTTCAACACGCATTTTCATCCAGCGGGCGCGGGCTATTCCGCGATCAGTGAAGACCTGGGAGATTTGTCGCGCACCGCGGGTTTGCGTTCAGACACAATATCTTTTCACCAGTATGCGCCCGACGCGCGCGGCCTGATGCAGGTGGATATTTCCACAGCCGTCGAGGGAGATTACGACAGCCTGGTGCAATTCCTGAACAAGCTGGAACATTCCAATAATTTTTACGTTCTGGACAGCCTGGCCCTGACTTCCAGCACCTTGGGAAAACTTCGCCTGAACGTGCAGCTGAGAACTTATTTCCGGACCACATGACATGACCAGCCGGACAAAAATCATGCTTGAAGTGGTGCTGCTGGTGGTCCTTGCCGGTTCCGGGGTTTACTATTACCGGACGGAAAGTTCCTCCGAACCGGTAGTTGCGCCGGCCGTTTCGCTGGATGCCAGATTTACGCCACTCAACGTGGATAATCCCGCGCTGCGACTGGATATTATGAAACGTTTTCTGGAGCTGGAATACAACGGCGTGCACAGGAGCATTTTTAGCGCCACGCTGCCTCCGCCTCCCGCGCCTCCGCCATCGAAACAACCGGTAATTGTTGCTCCAGGTCCTCCTCCGGGTCCGCCTCCGCTTACCGTGGACGCAAAATATTTTGGCTACGTCAGCGATTTGGGCGGCAACCACCGGCGCGCGTTCTTTGCGACAACCAACAATGAGGACGTGGTCATTGCCAGCGAGGGTGACACTTTCCTGGGAAGGTTTCGCATCGTTCGGTTGACAGCTACATCCGCCGATGTGGAAGAAGTTTCCTCCGGAAGGCGCGCCACGCTGGCATTGGAAGAGCAAAGTCCGATCGGATAATCCCGATGATGCAGGCGATCCCCACCATTGGACGGCGCAAGCAGGCAGGCTACACCCTGCTGATGGTGGTTTTTATGGTGGCGAGCATGCTGATCGCCGCCGCCGCTGTGGCTCCCAATCTACTCACTCAAGGCCGCCGCGAAAAAGAAGCCGATATGGTGTGGCGTGGAGAGCAGTACGAACGTGCTATCGGCCTGTATTACCGGAAATTCGGCAAGTATCCAACAAAAGTTGAGGACCTTACCAAACAGACCAACGGATTGCGCTTCCTTCGCCAAGCTTATAAAGATCCCATGAACGCGGATGACGGTTCCTGGCGCTTTATCTACGTGAACCCGGCAAACGGACAGCTTATCGGAAGCCTTCGCCAGACCAATTTGCTGCAGACTGCCCTTTCCCCTCAGGGAATTCTCGGGCTTTCCTCACTTACAGGCGGGATACCGGTTCTTCAACCTCCGGGTGCGACAACCAATCAGCAAACAGGGACAGGCACCCCGGGGCAGCAGACGCCCACAACCACGAACACAGCCACAACCGCAAATCCGCTGGAATCCCAACCGCAGCCTCTGACGGGAGCCGTCCTGGGTGGAAACATCATTGGCGTGGGGAGTAAAATCAAGAAGCCATCGCTGCGGATCTATATGGGAGGCGATACCTACCAGACGTGGGAATTTATTTGGAACCCCACGGGACAGTCTGCGCTTCCAGGACAAACGCCTGCTAACCCCAACCAAAATCCAACTGCTGCGCCAAATGCGGCTCTCCCGAATGGGACCGATCCGAATGCTCCGGGCGGGCAGCCACAACCTCCACAGCAACCTCCTGCCGGCAGCGTACCGCCGCAGGCGGCCCAGTAGGACAGGCTTCAGCCTGTCTGCTTTCCAATAAAAGTTAGAAAATTGGAATTAAAAATATCTAGATTGAAGAAATCAAAAGAAGACAGGCTGAAGCCTGTCCTACTATTCGACGAGTCGCTTTGAGGCTTGAGAAGCGCTGAGAAATTTTTCGGTGACGCGGCGAACGTAGTCGCGCGTTTCTCGGTAGGGAGGAACGGCGCGGTACAGTTCAACACGCTCCGGGCCCGCGTTGTAGGCCGCCAGAGTCAGGGAAAGATCGCCGTTGTATCGCAGCAGCAATTCCTTCAGGTATCGCGTGCCGGCATCGATGTTTTGCCTGGGATCGAACACCTGCTTCACGCCAAATCGCGCCGCCGTTCGCGGCATCAATTGCATGAGGCCGCGCGCGGATCGCCAGGACACCGCGTTGGGATTGAAATTGGATTCTATAGCTATGACGCTGGCCACCAGTTCGGGAGCCACGCCATGGTCGCGCGCGGAATCCGCAATAAAATTTGCGTAGGGAACATCCAGTAATTTCACTTTTACGGGAGTGAAGGTGTCTTCCGGATCGACACGCACGACCGCATCCGCCGGAATTTCCAGAGTTCCGCCGGCCGTGGTCAGGCGCAGAGTTTCGCCCACGCGCTCATATCCGGTGACGTGAATGCGCTGGCCGCTTTGCAGGACCATGTATTCGGCGCGCGCACAGGGAGCAAGAGCTGCCAGCGCAAGGAGCGCCAAAGCGGCGCCGGATCGCGGCAGGACACACCATTTTGCAATTGCAGTGAACCGATTCACTTCAATCATCTCCCGTCACGCATTTCCAAAGGCGTAGAGCTCGATGGCGGCGGCAACCCCGCCTTGATCGTTGCTCAGGGTCTCACGCCACCCAAGAGATTTCAACTCCGGCACGCTGTTTCCCATGACCACAGGAAGCCCGGCGAACTGGAGCATTTCCAGGTCGTTCAGATTGTCTCCGATGGCCATCACGTCTTCCCGCCGCCAGCCGCGACGCCGCACCCACTCGGCCAGTGTTGAGCCCTTGGAGCATCCCGGCGCGATGACGTCCACTAGGCCGAAGTCGCGCTTGGTATAAACGGTCATGGCGATGGAATACTCTGAGGCGAACGGCAGGGCGGCAAGAAAAGTTTCCACCTCGCGCACCTGTTTCGTGTAGCCCGTGAACATCACCTGTATGGGGTCCTCGGTAAGGCAATCGCGCAATGGAGACATCTCCGCGAGGTACTCGCGATTTCGCTCGAAATACACGCGTCGCAAGGGGTCTTGCCAGTCGATGTGTTCGTAGATGACCTGGTTTTCGCGCGGGCGATTGAAGCACACCGAGGCCATTTCGTGGAAAGCGGAAGTTTCGTCGATCACGCGTGCGGCGATGGCGCTGGGCAACAGATTCACGAATTCGGTTTCCCCGGAGCTGGATTTAACCAACGCGCCGTTGTTGACAATCATGGTCAGCGGGCAAGGGAATTGCCTGGCAACCGGCAATGCAAAGTCGTAGCGCCGTCCGGTAACGAGAGCAATTTCGATTCCGCGCGCGTGGGCTTCGGCAACCGCCTCCCGGTTGATGGCGGGAAGCTGGGAGTGCTCGTCCAGAAGCGTTCCGTCAATATCGAGCGCGATGAGGCGAAGCGGCATTTTCATATTTTACCGTGCTATGGACCCGCCGAGCTATTACCCCGAAGTACAGGTGTGTTTCGTGGCGCGGAACTGCCCTCAGTAGCACAGGCTTTAGCCTGTGGATTTTCGCCTTGGCCAACCTAAACCCCACAGGCTGAAGCCGTGCTACTGGGCTTGGCTGGCTTGTTCAGCCTTTGATATGTGCCCACACCTATTGCTTGGCTGGGGGCGTTACCGTCGTGGGCACCGTGACCCACACTTTTTCAGACGGTTTGCTCTCCTGCCCCTTTGAATCAACCGAAGTGACGTAGTAGGAATAGGTGCGTCCAGCGGCCACTGTATTGTCCGTATATACAGTGCCGGCGACAGGCGCAGACGTCAGTTTGACAGGTCCGCCGTATTGGAACTCGCGATACACGTTATAACCCGCGACGGGCGATTGTGATGCGTTCCAGGAAAGAGTTACGGAATGGGGATCGTTCGCTTCCTTTCGCCCAATCAAAGAGCGCAATTTTCCGCACCCGGCCAAAAACGATAGCGCCATGAGGGAAAGCAGAATAGTACTTCGCGCAGCGGGCGATAAATGGAGTGGTCTTTTCATTCGGAAAGGCGCACCGAAGTTGCATCGCGTCTTGGTCCCGCGCAATTTCCTTACAGGCTCAAGAAATTTGGTGGAGGCTGGGGGAATCGAACCCCCGTCTGTTCGTTGCGAACGAACTATTCTCCCTCTGAACTAAGCCCCCAAGAGAAAGAGCGTGCCATTGAACGTGAGAGATTTTAGCAGGGTGCGTCGAGGATTCCAAACGCGCATCACCGAAAAATTTTTGCAACACGCGTTTTCACGGAATATTATTGCTGCTGTAGAGCCGCTTCCCATTCCGCGCTGAGCCACGATCTTGCGGGCATTATCGTAAAGCGCGCGAGCCTGCGGCAGGGTTTCGATGGCCTTTTGCAGTTGCACGTCGTCTTCGAGTTCCACTTTGGCGCCTTCGGTCAGCCCAAATATCGAGATGAACGCTTCCTTGCGAATTTCGCGCTTGATCCAGCCCAGGTTTTGCTCGATGTCATTCTCGGTATAAGGAATCTTTTCCTTGTCGAGATAGGCGTGAAACGTCTTCATTACATTTTCGTCACCACGAAGTCCTTGGTGATTTCCGGCCTCGTTCCCAGGAAGTAGGTGGTGAATCCGCCGACTCCGCCCGGATAGGCAAAGAAAACTTCGCGCCGCAGCAGCGATTCCTGGAACGGATTGTAGTTTGCCGGAGCCACGAGCACGTCGGGAGTGATGCCGCCGCCACCGGTCACCTGGCGCCCGCTGTCGGTAAGTTTCACTTCGGTGGGCGGAGGATTCTTGTGATTGTAGAGATAGTCGTACAGCGAAATGTCTTTGTAGTCGCGCTGGATCAGGCGGCCGCTGGGCGTGTAGTAACGAGCCGTGGTCAGCGCCAGGCCGGTATTTTCGCTCAGTCCGGAAACGGTCTGAACCAGGCCCTTGCCGAAGCTTTGCTCGCCAACCACCATGCCGCGGTCATGATCCTGAATCGCGCCGGTAACGATTTCCGAAGCGGAAGCGGATCCGCCGTTGACGATGACCACCAGCGGAACGGTAACGCCGCGATTGCCGCGCAATGGCGTAGTAGCGGCGCTCGGCCGATGCGCGCCCGTGGTGCGAAACGATCAGCTGGTTCTTGTCCAGGAACATATCGGAAACGGCCACGGCTTCATTGAGCAGTCCGCCGGGATTTCCGCGCAGGTCCAGCACGATGCCGTCAAGCTTGGTGGCATCCAGATCCTTGAGGGCTGCGGCCAGTTCAGGTTCGGTGGTTTCGTTGAATCCGGAAAGCTTGATGTAGCCGATGCCCGGCTTGACGTCAAAATCCAGGTCCACGGAATGCTTGGGAATTTCGTCGCGTGTCACGGTGAAACTAAGATTCTCCGCGTAGCCCACGCGCTTCATGCTGATGTGAACCACCGTGCCCTTGGGGCCTTTCAGCAGGTCCGCAACTTCGGAGCTGCTCAGCCCTTGGGTGGACTTGCCTTCGACGGCCATAATCACGTCGCCCGGACGAATTCCCGCACGGAATGCAGGCGCGCCCGGCATTGGCGAGAGTACATAAGTGTAGTTATCTCGCGGAACGATGGTCATGCCCACGCCGTAATATCTTCCGCGTTGATCTTCACGCAGGTTGGCATAAGCGCGCGGATCGAAAAAGCTGGAGTGCGGATCGAGAACGCGCAGCATTCCGGGGATTGCGCCGGAATAAAGCGCGTGATCCGTATCTATGGGAATGGCGTAATCTTTTTGGACAATCGACAGGACATGCGTGAAGGACCTGACGGAATCCTGCAGGGTATTTACATCATTGGACGTTGCGCGCACCGAAGGACCGTAGATGCCCCCCAGGATTGCGGATACGACCAGCACACCTATGACGAGTAGCGCTCCACGCCTCTCACCCTGCATGTCACCCTCGCTTTCCTGCGGCACGGCATGTTGCCATGCACATTGGCAATAAGTATAGCACAGAGGCTGAATTGACACCCCTTCGCGCGTCAACTATGATTCCCCTTGGGTATCAAGCGAGAGCAGGGTTACCTTGCATAGGGCAAGCTGTTTAGGGCTGCTGCTATTTCCGCGTTCGATCCAAAAAGGCAAAGTGCACCGGACATGTTGAGTTTGCCACACTTAGTCGTCTTGTTTGTGATTGCACTGATGGTCTTTGGGCCCCAGAAGCTGCCGGAACTGGCGCGCATGCTGGGCAAGGCGACGGCGGAATTTCGCAAAATGACCAATGATTTCCGCTATGCGCTGGAAGATGAAGTGCGCGAGCTGGAGCGCCAGACGCGCATCCGCGAAGAGGAAATTGCATCGGCTGCGCAGGCCGCCCAGACTCCAGCCATCCCGGCTGCTACGGCCCCGGAAGGCTCTGTACCGCGTGAAACGCCGGTATCGACGGAGTCAGGGCCAATCGACACAACCAGCGATGCCAGCCATGTGCCTCATGCCGATTCCGGCCTGCCACAGCCGCCGTCGGAAGACGTAAGCGCGCCACACGAGAATCCTTCCGATGACCACACAGCAGTCTGAGCCCTCCACATCGACGCCCGAGCAAGAACCCGGCGGCAAGATGTCGTTCTTCGATCACCTTGTTGACCTGCGCAAGCGGCTGATCAATTCGGCGATGGCCATTGCCATTGGCGCATTCATTGGCGTCAGCATTTCCAAACGCGTATTCGATTTTATCGATCTTCCCATGCGCGCGGCTCTGCGCAAGCAGCACCTGGACGACAGGCTGGTGTACACAAACCCCACCGGGGCGCTCGAGCTGATCATTACTCTGGGAATCTACATCGGAGTGGTGCTGGCCGCGCCCGTGGTCCTGTATCAGGTGTGGCTGTTTATTGCGCCCGGGCTATACAAGCACGAGCGCAAAGCCGTGACAGTATTCATTTTTTCCTCTGTATTTTTATTCCTTACGGGAATCTCATTTGGCTATTTCATTATGTTGCCGTACATGCTCGATTTCCTGATCGGTTTCCAGGGTTCATTTCGGCCGCTGATCAGCATCAACGAGTATTTCGATTTTATTTTGATTGTGCTGTTGGGTCTCGGTATTATTTTTGAATTGCCGGTGCTGATTTTCTTTCTGGCGCTGTTCGGCATCGTCACGCCGAAATTCTTGTGGCAGAATTTGCGCTACGCGATTCTGATCATCGCCGTGGTGGCTGCGATTATCACTCCCACCCCGGATGCTTTAACCATGCTGATTTTCATGGCGCCCATGGTGGCGCTGTATTTTATCGGCATCGGCGTGGCGGCGCTGGTGGTGCGAAATAAAGCCAAGCGGGCCGCATTGACGGATCGAGGGGCTGATTAAATGAAACTGCGAACCTGCAGATTCGGCCAATGGAGCGTACTGTTAGCGGCGATTTCTTTCGCGTGCCTTGCCGCATGCGGACACTCTTCCACTTCCGAAAGCAGCGCGCCAGGTGCCGGGGCTCCGCAGGCGGCCACGTTTCCGCCGGCGCCCGCGGCGGAAACTACAGGCGGATTTGACGGCGCGCGGGCCTACAAGCATGTCGAGCAGTTGGTGGCCATCGGGCCGCATACGGCCGGATCGGAAGGCATTCGCCGGGCGCAGGCGTACATCATCGGCCAATTGAAAAGTTTCGGATGTCCGGTGGAGGAGCAGGATTTCAGCGTGCCGGGAACTCCCGTGGGCGATGTGGCCATGAAGAATATTCTGGTCAAGATTCCCTCCGCGAATCCCAATATTATTTTGTATGGGTCGCACTACGACACCAAGCGCATGGATAATTTTGTGGGCGCGGACGATGGCGGGTCGAGCACCGGCGTGTTGCTGGAACTGGCGCGAATTTTGTGCGCGCGAAAAAGCGCCGAAACCATTTGGCTGGCGTTTTTCGATGGCGAGGAAGATTTTAATTTTACCTGGACGGGGAATGACAACACCTTTGGCAGCCGCGAACTTGCCGCGCGCCTTGCCAACTCCGGCGATGTGCCGCGCGTTAAGGCCATGATTTTGGTGGACATGGTGGGCCCGGCCAATCCGGTTTATAAGCGCGAATATAATTCCACGCCCTGGCTTGTCGATATTCTGTGGTCCACGGCTGCGCGGCTTGGATACGGAAAAATATTTGTAAATGACCGCGCGGATATTGAAGACGATCACCTGTCATTTTTGAAACGCAATATTCCCTCGGCGGATATCATCGATCTGGATGTGCCGTACTGGCATACCACTGCGGATACGCTGGACAAGGTCGATCCGCGAACGCTGGCGATTACCGGGCACGTTTTGGTTGAGTCTTTGCCTGAGTTGGAGAAGAGGGTTAAGTAGCACAGGCTTCAGCCTGTGCGGATTTTTATCCTTGCAAGGCCCAACCCCCACAGGCTGAAGCCTGTCGCTACGACTTCCAAATCCTCCGTTTTGCTGAAACAATTCCTTGAAGCACGCTGCAGAAGAATCCCCAGTTAATCAGGAACATGAAACTATATCCGAGGGTGCGATTGAGTGTGTGGAAGATCTGCGCTTGCAACCAGTTGGAAATCACGACACCGGGGAGGCCAATTGCGCCGGTCCACATGCCGGGGGTGGAATGAAGGCCGAAGGTGTTGGCAATGACTATCAGCGCCGCGGTCCATGCTGCGGCCAGCGCTAGTCCTGCGATGGTGATTTTCACGCGGGCACTCTTTTCCGTGAAATGGCGCTCTGGCAATAAGTTCTTGCGCTTATTAAAACCCACAGGCTGCCCTTCAGAAATGCTCAGGGTAAAAGGCCCGCGCTACTTAAGCCGGTCTTTCGCTGTCCAAGTGGCGCATTTGTTCTTCGCCGTAGCGGGTGCCGGCTACGGCATTTGCCGGGACGGCGCGCTCGATTTGCGACAGCTCTTCAGGCGTTAATTTGAGTTCGAGTGCTTTGAGTGATTCGGCCAACTGGGTGCGGCGGCGTGCGCCGATTAGAGGAACGATATCGGCGCCGCGAGACATTACCCAGGCAAGGCAGATTTGAGATGCAGTAGCATTTTTAGCGCGAGCGATCTCGTTCAGCGCTTTTACCAAAGTTTGGTTCTTCTCAAAATTCTCGCCGCGAAATCGCGGCATATGATTGCGAATGTCTTTTGGGGAGTTCAACGGAGAGCCAGTGAGCAATCCTCTTGAAAATATACCGTAGGCGGTGACAGCCATCCCGAGTTCGCGAACAGTTGGGAGGATGGTTGGCTCTACGCTGCGGCTTACCAGGGAATATTCAATCTGCAACGCTGGGACCGGCGTTACTTTGTACGCTCTGCGAATGGTCGCCGCGGATGCTTCGGAAATGCCTGCGTGGCGCACATAGCCCGCCTGAATGAGGGACGCCAAAGTTCCATAGGTGTCTTCAATCGGCACTCGGGTGTCGACCCGCGAGGGCTGGTAGAGGTCAATGTAATCGGTTCCCAGGCGGCGCAAGCTGTAGCTGAGGAAATTTTTTATGGCTTCGGGGCGCGCGTCAAAGCCGGTGAATTGGCCGTCCGGGCCACGCATGGCGCCGAATTTTACGGCCAGAAAAACGTCCTTGCGCCTGCCTTCGATGGCGCGGCGAATGAGCATTTCGTTGTGGCCCATGCCGTAGAAATCGCCGGTATCCAGCATGTTGATTCCCGCATCTAGCGCGGCGTGAATGGTGGCGATGCTTTCCGTTTCGTCCGAGGGGCCGTACATGTCGGACATGGCCATGCAGCCCAGCGCGACTTGCGAAATAATGGGGCCGTTGCGGCCGAGGCGGATGGTCTTCACGTGATTCAACTCCCCCGTGTAATTCGGAAAATGCGCCCGCTTACTTTACGCTATCGGCGGGGGTAAGGAAAAGCGAGGGGATTTAGGTAGCACAGGCTTCAGCCTGTGGGTTTTCGTCTTTGCAAGGGCTAACCCCCACAGGCTAAAGCCTGTGCTACTAAGTGCCTCTTGGCGGTCGGCCGTTGTGTTACATTTTTTGTTTCGCGAAGAAGTGGCTAACGGGATATATGGGTGAAGAAGGCGAATGAATAAAATTTCTGTACGTGCGGCGAGCGGAGAGTACGACGTGCTATGTGGCCGCGGCGTGCTGCGGGATTTGCCGGGCGTCGTGTCGCGCATTGGCCGGGAGGGCGCAGTGTTCGTGATTTCGTCCAAGCGAGTATGGCGGCATTGCGGCGCGCGCATTGAAAAGTTGCTGGCAGGTTCGCGGCGCGCCACGATCTTGATGGACGACGCCGAGACCGCAAAGAATCTTTCCACCGTGGAAAAGGCTTGCCGGGACCTGGTGCGCGCGGGCGCGGACCGTCGTGCGCTCATCGTTGCCGTGGGCGGGGGAGTGGTGGGAGATGTGGCTGGCTTTGTTGCCGCGAGTTTCTTGCGCGGAGTTGCGCTGATTCACGTTCCCACAACAGTGGTGGCACAGGTGGACAGCGCCATTGGCGGAAAGACGGGCGTGAATCTTCCGGAAGGGAAGAATCTGGTGGGCGCGTTTTTTCCGGGGAAGGCTGTGCTGGCCGATTCGGAATTGCTGAGCACCTTGCCGCCGCGCGAATTTCGATCCGGCATCTACGAAATAATTAAGTACGGAGTGATCGGCGACGCGGATCTTTTTCAATTTCTCGAAGGGAAGATGAAACAAGTTCTGCGCAGGGAGCGCGCCGCGCTTGCCTATGTGATCGAACGCTCCATTGCGCAGAAGGCCCGAGTGGTTTCCGAGGATGAACGTGAATCGGGACTGCGCGAAATTTTGAATTTCGGGCATACCTTCGCGCATGCGCTGGAAAGCGTCACGCGCTATCGAAAATATCTGCACGGCGAAGCGGTTGGCTGGGGAATGATCGCGGCGTCGCGGCTGGCGGTTGAGAAGGGAATGTTTTCCGCTGAGGATGATCGGCGCGTGGGACAGATGATTGCCAGCGTAGGGCCGCTTCCTGCCTGGCCGAACGCTCCGCCGGGGCGCTTGATTGCAGCCATGCAGGCGGACAAGAAGACGCGCGCCGGGCGATTGCGATTTGTGCTGCCGGAGAAGATTGGCGCGGTTCGCTGCGGCGTGGAAGCCGAAGAAGAAATGTTGACGCGAGTGTTGCGAGCCTGCGCCGCCTCACCGGCTACATCCAAAACACTCAAGAGCCGCCGCAAGTGAGCGCCGCATCCGAAAGCGGCGTGCCCGGCACACGGCCCGAGGGTGCGCGCGACGAGAAGGAAGCGGCGACCCACGTCCGGGAAATGTTTGGGCGAATCGCGCCGCGCTACGACCTCCTGAATCACATTCTTTCCCTCGATATCGATAAAGTGTGGCGGCGGCGCGTTGCGCGTCGAGTCAACGCGATTCTGCGCAATCCCGCGGCGCATGTGCTGGACTTGTGTTGCGGCACGGGCGATCTGACATTGGCATTTCGCAAGGAGGCTCCGGGCGGCGCTGAAATCATTGGGTCAGACTTCGTCCCGGAAATGCTGGTTCGCGCGCGAGCCAAGGCGGCGGCAATTGGCGCGGCCGTCACGTTTGTGGAGGCTGACGCTTTGGCGCTGCCGTTCGGCGATGAAAATTTCGATCTGGTTTCCTGCTCCTTTGGGTTCCGTAACTTGGCCAACTATGAGCGCGGCCTTCTTGAAATTCTACGCGTGCTGAAGCCGGGAGGAGTCGCAGCCATTTTAGAATTTGGCGAGCCGCGAGGAAAATTGTTTGGAAGCGTCTTTAGGTTTTATTTCCGGCATGTATTGCCGCGACTTGGCGCACTGATTTCGGGCAACGGGGCCGCGTACGCTTATCTTCCAAGCTCGGTCAGTAAATTTCCTTCCGCGGAAGCACTGCAAGCGCTTTTTGAGAAAGTTGGGTACACGGAAGTGGAATTCGTGCGCTGGACCGGAGGAATTGTTACGCTGCATACGGCCAGAAAAATATAAGCGTCGAAGGCTATTATTTCGCAATGTCGAGGGCAGGCGGATGGTTGTAATATTGACGCAATTCCTGAATCAATAAGCAGGTGATCATTTTGAAATTCTCACGCCGCGAACTTATGAAAGCCGCCGTGGCAGGCGGATTTGCAGGCTTCGCCACATGGCCCGGGAGACGCATGGCGGCTGTTGACAATCCGCGATTGGAAACCTTCACCGATTGGATTCGCGCAGACAGCGAAACACGCAAGCGCGGTCTGGAACAATGCCTGGCGCGCATCCGCGAACTCGATCCCAAAATTCACGCCTGGGTTGTGGTTCAGCCTGAGCGCCCGTCGGGCGACGGGCCACTTGCGGAGATTCCGTTTGGCGTGAAGGACATCGTCGAAACCAAAGGCATGGCCACCGAGTACGGGTCTCCGCTATATAAAGGCCGGATGGGAGCGGAAGACGCGGCCATCGTCCGCGACTTGCGGGCCCGCGGGGCAGTTCTGCTGGGCAAGACTGTGACCACCGCGTTTGCTTACCGCACTCCAGGAATCACGCGCAATCCGCGCAATTTGGAGCACACGCCCGGGGGAAGTTCCAGCGGCTCGGCAGCTGCCGTTGCAGCGGGCATGGTTCCGTTCACCATCGGCGAGCAGACACGGGGTTCGATGGTCCGCCCGGCGTCTTACTGCGGCGTGACCGGATTCAAGCCCACGCACGATCTCCTTCCCATGGAAGGTGTGCTTCACCTCGCGCCCAGCCTCGACACACTCGGTCTTTTCACGCATACGCCCGCGGATATGATCGCGCTTTGGAATGCCATGGGGCGTGAAACAGGCCGCGATGAGAAATTCACCTTTGGCGCGCCCGATCCGATCCCTGATGTGGAGCCAGAGATGGCAAATGCTTTCCGGAAGTGCATCCAGCTCTTGCGTGCTGCAGGCGTGCGGATCAAATCGATCGATATCGCAGCGATGCTGCAGAAGATTGACGTGGTCAGCGACGACATTAATACCTATGAGGGCGGACATTTCCACGAGCAACGGCTGAAAGAATTTGGCGAGCGGTTGGATCAACCTGTGGCAAAGCTCGTGCAGGACGCTTTGAAGATGCCGTCGTCGCAGTATGAAGCGGCGAAAGCATTCGTTGCGGAAAACCGAACAAAGATGGTGGAAATCTTCAAGTCCACTCCCGTGATTCTTACGCCTGCCGCCACGGGGCCTGCGCCCCTGGGGCTTTCCACTACCGGCGATCCCAGAATGAATGCGCCTTGGACAGCGCTGGGTACTCCGGCCATCTCGATTCCCATGCCGATTGCCGCAGGACTGCCTCTGGGGCTGCAGATGACCGCCGACATTGGGCAAGACGCGCGATTGCTGCGCGCCGCGAACCAGCTATTCGAAAAATTAGCCGCGGGACCAAAAATTTCAACTTCGTAAATTATTTGCGGGATTTGGCGGAGAGGGCCATCGAAAAGGTAGTTTGCAATCACACGGAGGATCACATGCGCTGGCTTCGCGGATCGGCTTTGTTTTTGGCGGGAACCCTCACCGGAATGTTTCTCATGCAAACGGCCTGGTCGCAGCAAAAGCCCATGCCCGGAATGCACTTGAATCACTTCGGAATGTACGTCAAGGATCTGGACGCGTCGACTGAGTTTTACACGAAGAAGCTGGGCTTTCGCAAAGCGTTTACATTCATGGATGCCGACCACAAACTTGTCGTATATCTGCAGCTGAACCGCGACACGTTCCTGGAATTGTCTCAGGCCGGCCCCGGTCGCCCACTGGGTTTCTCTCACGGCGGAATTGTGGTCGACGATATCGAAAAGTCCGTCAATCTCCTGCGTCAGGAAGGTGTGAAGGTCGAGGATGTGCATCTGGGCATGACCAAAGCGCAGATCGCCAATATGTGGGATCCGGATAATGTGCGGTTAGAACTGTCCGCATACCCGCCGGAGTCGTTGCAAGGCAAGGCAATTGCATCCTGGAAGTAGGACAGGCTTCAGCCTGTCTTCTTTTTGAGATTTTAGAGGTAGGCGAAAATCAAAACCAGACAGGCTGAAGCCTGTCCTACTGGTTAGCTTTCCAGGCCCAGCAAGCGAATCTTATTCAGCAGGGTCTTGTAGGAGACGCCAAGCTGTTCGGCGGCGCGTGTTTTGTTCCACTTCGATGATTTCAGCGCGGATTCAATCTTGAATCGCTCGACGTGTTCGACGGCGCGCGCGCCCACTTCCTGCAGCGTGCCGCCCCAATCGAAACGCTCGGTCGACCATGCCTTCGGGCATTTCGTCCTCCGGCGGGCGCGCGGCGGGAAGTTGCAGATCCGCGGCATCGATCGTGTCGCGAGTCGGAAAGAATGGCGGCGCGTTCGATCGTGTTTTGCAGTTCGCGCACATTTCCCGGCCACGCGTAGCCCCGCAGCGCCGCGGTGGCGCTGGCGGCAAATTTCAGATTCGGCTTGCGAAATTCGCGGCGGAATCGGTCCAGGAAATGTTCCGCCAGCATCAGCACATCGTCGCCGCGCTCGCTGAGCGGAGGAATCGTGATGGGCACGGCGGCGATGCGGAAATACAAATCCTCGCGAAACGTTTTGGCGGCCACGGCTTCGCGCAAGATCCTTGTTCGTGGCCGCCAGAATGCGCACGTCGATGTCCACCAGTTGCGTTCCGCCGACGCGCTCGAAGCTTCGCTCCTCGAGCACGCGCAGCAGCTTGGCCTGCGTGGCCAGGGGCAGTTCGGCAATTTCATCCAGGAAAATCGTGCCGCGATTGGCGAGCTCCATTTTTCCGACCTTGCGCGATCCCGCTCCGGTATAGGCGCCGCGCTCGTGTCCGAAGAGTTCGTTTTCCACCAGGCCCTCGGGAATCGCGGCGCAATTCAGCGCGACGAAAGGGATGCTGCCGGCGCGGCGAAAGATGATGAATGGCGCGCGCGAACAGTTCCTTGCCGGTTCCGCTTTGCCCCAGCAGCAGCACGGTGGAGTCGGTAGCGGCCACGCGCTGCACCTGATGCGTGGCTTCCTGCATGGTCTTATGTTCGCCGACGATGCGCGGAAAGCCGTAGCGCTCCGTGTATTCCTCGCGCAGCAAGAAGATTTTCGCGCAGCAGTTCCTGCTGCTGCGCCGCGCGCTCGACCAGAAGATTCAGATGTTCCAGGTCCACGGGTTTCTGAATGAAATCGTAGGCGCCTTCCTTCATCGCGGTTACGGCCTCTTCGACGGAGCCGTACGCGGTGATCAGGATGACGGGAATGGTTGGATCGGCCTGCTTGGTTTCGCGCAGCACGTCGAGTCCGGAGCAGCCGGGAAGTTTCAAGTCGGTGAGCACCAGCATGTAGCGCCGCGCGCGAACCTTGGCGACCGCGGACGATCCGTCCGGAGCTTCGTCCACCGTGTGCCCGGCGCGCTCCAGCGCCTTGCGGAGCATGGCGCGCAGTTCAGGTTTGTCTTCGACCAGGAGAAGGGGTTCCATCAAATTTGTTCTATCACGATTTGAAGCGCAAAGTGACCGGCCGTGCAGCCTTGTGCGGAGTTCGCTATCGGCGATCTGGAATGCACGTTGAACTGACAATCGCATAGAATCACGTGCGATGGCGCAGCGCTACTGTCGCCGGTTGCGCGGCAGGTTGCGCCGGAGGTGGCGGTGCGCCCATCCCGGATCGCCGCCCGCCTTGCGCAGTTCGTCTTCGAGGTCGGAAATCTCCTGCTTGTCCTGCGCGACGGCCGCTGTCTTGTCGTCAATCTTCGTCTTCGTGTCGGTCAAATCCTGGCGGGTGTAATCCTGCTTCATCGCCGTATTCGGGTCGCTGTAATATTGCTGCTGTTTCAGATTGTATTCGCGCTGCAGGATGTCGAGTTCGTGCGCGTCGTCCGCCAGTTTCTTGTTGCGCATCGGCAAATTTCTGTCGCCAGTAGGCTTCGTCCTTGGCTGGAGGCTTCTTGGCGTCCGCGGCGCGCCTTGGTCTTGTCGTCGGCCGCAGCCTTGGCTTGGTCTTCGCGGCGGCGCGGGCTCCTGGCCGACGACGCTGACATGAGTCCCGTTAAGCGTATCGAGATTATCGTTATCGATGGACGAGCTTGGCTTTCGGTGGCGTTCTTTTTCGCTGCCTGCGCCTTGCGGGCCGCATCGGCGACACTTTCCTGTCCCTGGTCCTGGCTGCGCCGCAAGCAGCGCTGGGGCAGCAAGCAGCAGCGCATCCCAATGCGATTGCCAATAAGTCTGCTTTGTATTCATGGTGTTTGCCCGCCTTTCTGAGAGGAATGCGGCGGATCCATGCACCTATTCAGTTTAGATGCGCGCGGCGGCCGAATCAATCTCCCTTACGGCTTCGCGTACAAATGGTAACCATACGATGAATTCGGCGCCACCCTGGGGCTGGTTGCGCGCTTCGATGGTGCCGCCATGCTGGACGACGATCTTTTGCACGACGGCCAGCCCAAGGCCGGTGCCATTGGCTTTGGTGGTGTAAAAGGGCATGAAGATTTTGGTCAGCGCTTCGGCGGGAATTCCCGGCCCATTGTCGGACGATGGAAATCCGCTGGCCCTGCATGGCTCCGGACTGTGTCGATTTCGCCGCGGATAATCACGCGCCCGCCGCCGGGATTGTCCGCGACGGCCTCGGCGGCGTTGCGCGCCAGGTTCAGAATCGCCTGGCGCAGCAGGGCGTCGTCGCCGGAGACATCGCCAAATTCTCCCTCGGACGTAATCGGGAACGTCCGGCACGACTTCGGAAACTTCCGCCAGGACCTGCTCGATCATGGGCTGCAGCGACACCTGCTCGTCGGCGAGTTCCAGCGGGCGCGCAAACTTCAGGAATTCGGTCACCACGTGGGTCAGCGCGCGCGTCTGCTGCAGGATCAGTTCACCGTGCTCGCGCAATATCGGTGCCGGGCTGCGCCTCGCTGCGAATCATTTGCGCGTAGCCGGAAATCGTGGCCAGCGCGTTCTTGAATTCGTGCGCGATGCCCGCGGAAAGCTCGCCCAGCGCGGCCAGATTTTCCTTCATGTGAATTTGTTTTTGCAGGGCGGCGAGTTCGGTCAGGTCGCTCAGCAGGCAAATGGCGCCGGTGACTTCGTTGGCGCTGTTCAGAATTGGAGAAATCGTCACGCCGAGCTGCCGCAATTCGTGCGAAGGCGTCAGATATTCCACTTCTTCGCGGCGAAACGTGCGGCCCTGCTCCAGGCATCCGGCGATCAGTTGCGTCAGGCGCGATCCTGCGCCGAGCACTTCGCTGTAGCGGCGGTAGACCAGCGACTTTACTCCCAGGGCGAGCTTCCGCCGCTGGATTCGCGCTGGTAATCAGACCCGCGGAATTGAGCAGCAGCAGGCCCGCGGGCATGTTGCGCGTGACCGCTTCGCTCAGGCGTTCGGTCTGTTGCGCGCGCTCGCGTTCGGCGCGGTGCAGGGCTTCCAGTTCCTTTTCCTGTTCGCTGAGTTTCTTGAATGACGGCCTGCATGGAGGCGGTCATGAACGCGGCGGGATTGTCGCTGCGCGGTGTATCGGCCGCGTGAGCAGTCGATGAAGCCCGGATTCACGTTGATAGATAGCGCCGCGCCAACGATGGCCAGCGATGACTGCCAACGCCAGGAAAACGATCAGAAGAACTCCCGAGAGAATCCACAGGGAATTCATGGTGGGTGCGGCGGCCGCAACTAGAATTCAGCAGTTCACGATTCACTTCACCGCCAGCAGGGACTGATACCAGTGCAGCGCAGGTGTCCCAAAAAAAAGTACCAGCAGCGCGCCCGCACCCAGAAATGTACCAAACGGCAATTCGTAATCGCGCCCCTTTTTCGAGACTGCGATCAAAAAGATACCGATCACGCTTCCCAGCAGCGACCCCGCAAGAACAGTCATCAGCGTGCGCTTCAGTCCGAGAAACGCGCCCACCGCCGCCATCATTTTCACGTCGCCCAGGCCCATGCCTTCGCGGCCTCGCAGCCGAAAATATCCTTCGGCGACAAGCCACAGCAAGCCGCTTCCGGCCAGCGCCCCAAGAGCAGCGTCGGCAAACGAAAGTGCCGGCTTGGGGAGGAGGGAAGTCGAACCAGCGGTTGGCAATCCACAGCGCCGTTCCGTCGATGCGGTTTGGTGAAGAAACTGAAGAGCAGGCCGGCGCCCAGTCCGAAGAAATTTACTTCGTCCGGCAGAATGCGTTCGCGCAGGTCGGTGATCGTCAGCACGACCAGCATCGCCGCGAAGACGGCCCACTTCAGGGCCTCCACTGTCAGGCCAAACGCGAAATAGCAGGCGAGAAACAGAAGCCCGGTGAGCAATTCCACGGCCGGATACATCGCTGAAATCTTTGTTTTGCAGTTGCGGCATTTCCCGCCAAGGATCAGCCAGCTCAGTACGGGAATATTGTCGTACGCCGCGATGTGCTTGCCGCATTTGGGGCAGCTGGACGCGGGCAGTCACGATGGACTTATCCGCGGGAATGCGCAGAATGCAGACATTCAGAAAACTGCCGATGACCAGGCCAAACAAAAACACGCTAAGAGGGATCACTCTCTGACTGTGCCACACCCACACCGTGCCGACAATGATTCCCGCAAGCAGTGTGACGCCAACAGGTAACAGGCGGAATGCGGAAGGTAGCTGTTTTTGGTGGGGCTTTTAGTTGTTGCTATTGCCCTTGGATGAAGTCCCGGAGGGACGACAAATCGTAGCCCACCGTGAAACGGTGGGAGAGACAATGGCAGCGAGAAGAGTCCCGTAGGGACGGCACACTCGGTTTAGTCAAGCGGATGTGCCGTCCCTCCGGGACTCCATTCTCTGCCGTACGGATTCCCACCGTTTCACGGTGGGCTAAGATATGTCGTCCCTCCGGGACTTTCATCATGAAAAAATTCGTGTGCTCAAAACGATTTCCCAAGCGCCATGCCGAACATCATGCCGGTTTGACAGGCCTTCCGCTCGCCCCTATATTCGAGATTCGATGATTTGTTTTTGTAGAGGCCGCCATTAGGCGGGCATTGTTGGCTCGCCGAGATGCTCGCCTGAAGGCGAGCGCTACAGGTTTCGCACCACGATATGTCCTGGCTGGAACAAAAAATTCGCCGCTACGAGCATGCCCGCTGGACCACCGATGACAATCGGCGTGTCTACCCGTTCGAATGGGGTCTGGAACATATCGGCGGCCGGGCCGACGAGCCCGATCCGCGCGGATTTCTGGACGCCTGGGTTGATGAGACGCTGGCACACAGCGACGAATGGTTTGCCACCACTCCTGCCAATGACTATGTGCTGCACCCTCCGCAGAACGGCGCATCCGACGGGCACGTGCTCACCTTCACCAGCCAGATTGCGTCACCTTGGGCCAACAACGATCTAGTTCACGCGCGTTTTTTTCGTGCCCGGGCATCGGGGCCTGCGGTCGTACTGCTGCCCAATTGGAATGCCAAATGGCACGGGCAGGTCAACCTGTGCCGCTGGCTGAACAAGCTCGGCATCAGCGTGCTGCGCCTCTCGCTGCCGTACCACGATTACCGCGTAGCGCCCGGCCACGAACGCGCCGATCAACTGGTTGGCTCCAATGTCGGGCTTACGATTCAGGCCACGCGACAAGCTGTTACGGATACACGCCGCTGCCTGCGCTGGCTGGAACAGCAGGGCTATCGCAAGCTGGGCCTTGTTGGCACGAGCATCGGGTCCGATGTGGGGTCCATCACCATGGCGCATGACCAAGCCGTGCGCGCCGGCGGGTTCCTGCACGTGTCCACTTATTTTGCCGACGTGGTGCGAACCGGCATGACCACCAGTGCACGTGTGGGAAGGGCTTCGCGCCAAAGTGACCGAAGACGAATTGCGCCGTTAGTGGACGCCCATCAGCCCCGTGCCGTACATGGAACGGCTGCGAGATTCCGGGCAGCGTTTGTTGATGATCAGCGGGCGCTACGATCCGACGTTCTGGTACGAATTTACGCAAGATATGTTTGAGGATCTGCGGCGCAAGGGAATGCTTCTGGAAACCATGACGCTGCCTTGCGGGCACTATTCGCTGGAGCTTGCACCGTTTGCGTATTCCGCGGGGCTGCGCCTGGGGCTTTTCTTGCTGGCAAATCTTGCGTGAGGTTTCCGCCGGGATCTGGTTTTTTTATGTAGCACAGGCTTTAGCCTGTGGTTTTTTGTCCTTGCAAGGACTAAATTCCACAGGCTGAAGCCTGTGCTACTTAAACGTCAAAATATTTGCGATATTTTTCCGGTAGGGGTTTAGGTTTGCCGTTGCTGTCGCAGACCACGTGGATGGTTTCGCCGGTGACCAGCAACTCTTTCGTTTCATCGTGCAGAATTTCGTAACCGAAAGTGATTACGCGTCTCTTGAGTGAAGTGACCTGCGTGCGGATGCGCAGCGGATCGTCAAAGCGGGCCGGGCGGCGGTAGCGGCATTTGGCTTCGGCAACCACCGTGAAGCAATCGTCCTCGAGTTCCATGCGGCTGTAATCCAGGCCGCGCTGGCGCATGTATTCCACGCGTCCAATTTCAAAATAAACGAAATAATTTGCGTAGTAGACGATGCCCATCTTGTCCGTTTCGGCGTAACGGACGCGCACCAGGTGATCGATAAATTCGCTCATGGGATGGAAATTGTAGCAGATCGTCGGATGGGGCGAATGAATCGGTAGAGGCACGGCATTGCCGTTCACGGAGAACGTTCTCGGTGAACCGTGCCCCTACACGCGGTGCGTGGCGCGAGGACCGTCCGCCAGATTATTTCCCGCTCCAGCGTGGCGCGCGCTTTTCGAGGAACGAGGAGAGTCCTTCGCGGAAATCCTCTGTGGAGCGGATGCGCGCGCTTTCTTCGGCGGCCAGCCGGAGTTCGCGGTCGATTTCCGGCGCGGCGAAATCGCACAGCAATTTCTTTGTCGTGCGCAGGCTGGTAGGGCTGCACGCAAGCAAATTCGCTGCCAGAGACTGCGCTGCGCTCATCAGATTCGATGCATCCGCGATTTGCGAAACCAGCCCCAGGCGATGCGCTTCGGCGGCCTCGATCATTCTGCCGGTCAGCAGCAGGTCGCGCGCGTGCTTTTCGCCGATTTGCCGCACGAGGAATATGGATACGACGGCGGGAAGAAAGCCGATGCGCACCTCGGGGTAGCCGAATTTTGCTTCGGGCACGGCAATCGTGAAGTCGCACAGCGTGGCCAGGCCGCAGCCGCCGGCGATTGCATGTCCGTTTACGGCGGCGATGGTCGGCTTCGGAAAACTCCAGAGGCGGCGGAAGAGTTGCGCCAGACGATCCGCGTCCAGGCGCTGTTCGGCAGGGGATTGCGTGGCCAGTGCTTTTAGCGCTTCCAGGTCCATGCCGGAGCAGAACGCTTTTCCCGCGCCGGTGAGGATCAGGACGCTCGCCGGGCTTGTCTTCGATTTCGTCGAGTGCGGCGAGAAGGTCCGCGATCATTTCGGAGGAGATGGCGTTGCGCTTCTCCGGTCGGTTGAGCGTGATGGTGGCGATGTCGCCGGCGAATTCGAGTTGAAGAGTGGTGTATGGCATTTTGTAGGACAGGCTTCAGCCTGTCTGGTTTTGGTGGTGCGAATTATAAAAGTCAAAAGAAGACAGGCTGAAGCCTGTCCTACTAGACCCTATTGCGCCGCCAGCGAATACTTGGCGCGAATTTCTTCCGTTAGCGCGATGCATTGTGCCAGTGCTTCCGGGCGAATTGCCGAGTCCACTGTCGCGCCGCGAGTTGCCAGCGCTTGCAGAATTGTTTCCGTGGCGATGTTGCCCACCAGATCGTCGCCCGCGAAGGGGCATCCGCCGAGGCCTGTGAGCGCGCCGTCAAAGCGGCGGCAGCCTGCGTCATAGGCGGCAAGAATTTTTTGCGCTGCGCCCTCCGCGCGGCCGTGCAGATGAACTCCCAGCTCGATTCCCGCCACGCAATCTTTCACCGTGGTGTACAGCGCGCCCACGTATTCGGGCGGCGTGGTTCCCACCGTGTCGGCAAGGGAAACGCTTCGCACGCCGATGTCCTTGAGCCAGACCAGTGCGTCTTCGACGATTTCTGGGCCCCACGGCTCTTCATACGGAGTTGCCGAAGGCCATGGAAATATACACGACCATATCGTGCCCGGACGCTTTCGTCGTTTTTCGCATTTGCTCGACCAGGGCGCGCGATTCTCCGCGGCTCATGTTGGCGTTGGCGCGGCGAAAATAGGCGGAGATGGAATAGGGATATCCGATGGTGGTCACGCCGGGAGTGGCCAGTGCGCGATCGAGGCCTTGTTCATTGACGACGATGCCGATGATTTCGGGCGGCTCGGTTCCCGCGGGAAGTCCGGCGAGAAATCCTCTCATCACTTCTTCGCTGTCGGCCATTTGCTTTACGGCCTGCGGCGAAACGAAGCTGACCGCGTCAATGTGCTTGAAGCCGGCAGACGACAAGTTTCAACAGGTAATCGATTTTTGCCTCTGTGGGAATAATTTCCGGTAATCCTTGCCAGGCGTCTCGCGGGCATTCGATGATTTTTACGGTATCGGTCAAAAGAAAATCCTCGGCATTTTAGAATGTAAAAAAGCTGCTGAAAAAAAGCTGCTGGAAAAAGGCTGCTGAAAAAGTGCTCACTACTTTTGTCATTCTGAGCGAAGCGAAGAATCTCTCCTGGGTTTAGCCCACGAAAAGAAAGAGAGATTCTTCGCTTCGCTCAGAATGACAAAATATATTACTTGCTCCGCTAGTTCTGCAAGACCAGTGGCGGAGTTTCACGTTTGCAGAACACCCGTCTTAAATTCCTTCACTTCAGGATTCAGCGCGGCTGCTTCCAGCGCCCAGATCAGCGCTTCGCGCGTTTGCGCGGGATCTATTATGGCATCCACCCAGAGGCGCGCGGCGGCGTAGCGCGGATCGGTCTGATGTTCATACGTCGCGCGGATGGATTCCTTTAATTCTTTTTTGTCGGCGTCGGAGAGCTTTTTGCCTTCGCGCTCCAGCTGCTTGATCTTGATTTCGACCAGCGTGGATGCGGCGGAATCGCCGCTCATCACGGCGTAGCGCGCCGTGGGCCAGGCGAAAATGAATCGCGGGTCGTAGGCCTTGCCGCACATGGCGTAGTGGCCCGCGCCGAAACTTCCGCCGCAGATCACGGCAATCTTCGGCACCACGCTGTTGGAAACGGCGTTCACCATTTTTGCGCCCGCGCGGATGATGCCGCTCCACTCGGCTTCCTTGCCGACCATGAAGCCGTTGACGTCGTGCAGAAAAATGAGCGGCACGAGGTTCTGGTTGCAGTCCATGATGAAGCGCGCGGCTTTTTCCGCGGACTCGGTGTAGATCACGCCGCCGAATTCGATGCGGCGCTCGCCCGTGGCGGCGTCGATGGTGGGGACGTGCTGCTTGTTGTTGGCGACGATGCCCACGGCCCAGCCGCCGATGCGCGCGTAGCCGCACAGCACGGTCTTGCCGTATTCCGCGCGGTACTCCTCGAATTTGCTGCCGTCCACGATGCGCGCGATCACTTCGCGCATGTCGTACTGGCGCGCCGGGTCGGAAGAAAAAATGCCGTAGATTTCTTCGGGAGGGAAGAGCGGATTCTCGGATTCCTTGTAATCGAAGCGCGCGGCGGGCGGATGCCCCATCTTGTCCACCAGCGCGCGGATGCGCGCCAGGCACGAGTCGTCGTCCGGCTCGCGAAAGTCCACCGTGCCGCTGATTTCCGCGTGCATTTTCGCGCCGCCCAGTTCCTCGGCGGAAACTTTTTGGCCGATGGCCGCCTGCACCAGCGCAGGCCCGGCCAGAAAAAGGCCCGAGCCTTCGGTCATCAGAATGTGATCGCACATCACCGGCAGATACGCGCCGCCCGCGACGCACATGCCCATGATGGCCGTGATTTGCGGAATGTCCATGGCGCTCATCACGGCGTTGTTGCGGAAGACGCGGCCGAAATCGTCGGTGTCGGGAAAAACGTCTTCCTGCAGCGGCAGAAAAACGCCGGCGGAATCGACCAGATAAATTGTGGGGATGTGATTGTCGATGGAAATGTTTTGCGCGCGAATCACTTTTTTCGCGGTGAGAGGGAAGAAGGCCCCGGCCTTCACCGTGGCGTCGTTGGCGATGATCATCACCAGGCGCCCGCAAACACGCGCGAGGCCGGTGATGGTGCCGGCGGCGGGCGCGCCGCCCCACTCCTCGTACATTTCGTGCGCGGCGTAAATTCCCAGCTCGAAAAAGGAAGTGTGCGGATCGATCAGCCGGGCGATGCGTTCGCGCGCGGTGAGGCGCGATTTCTTGTGCTGCGCTTCGATGGCTTTTGCGCCGCCGCCCTGCTGAATTGCGGTTTCCTGATTTTTTATTTCGCTGACGAGGTCCACCATGCGGCGAGTATTCTTCTCGAAGTCAGGCGAGTTTCGGTTGACCTTGCTTTCCACAACGGAACTCGTCAAGTGGAACTCCTCCGAGAATGTTTTCGCGAGCAAACGCTAAGACGGCGAAGCGACAGTATAAGCTGATTTCTTCCAGTTCTGCATGATTTGCGAAGGAATGAGGTTTCCTGCATGGCACGTCGAGCGATATTTTTAGCAAGCCGCCCAGGGTCCGAGAAAACGATTCTCGTGACTTGGCGCTGCATATTTCCAAGTTGATCAGACCTGGACTCAAACGCCCCTATTCGCGGCCCGGGTATGCATTACGGTCAAATTCCGGGACTTTGCAGCTGCAATCCAAGCGGAACCGTTGAAATTCGCGAAAGGGCACGTTGCGTCCATTGAGAGCGGTATTCAATAGACTTAAGCGTCGATCGCAGATTCTTGATAGGTCAATGTTGGCCTTCGCAGTTCCCTTGCGCAGTTGACGATCAAAATGCCCGTAGTGCCAGGAACTACAGGCAGTTGCTTAAATGACCCCAAGGTCTCAACCTTCTCCGACTCACGCCATGACAGGATTCGACTGAGCAATGCGATTGCATCAGTTTCTGCATTTCCTCAAGCGAGATATAAGCTGTCCTGCACTTCGGCGGCCATCGGACGCCGTGTTCAGTCTGGAATTCCGCTTGCTCCACTGCGCGAAACACAGCGGAAAATGAAAATGGTCTGAAATGGGTGGCATGTAAAACAACCGAATTGCTGTTTTTCTGTTAACGGGAGAGTTCAGGACGAACCCCTTGTAATGAACCTCTTGGGATAAGGTTTCGCCTGCACCCAGTAAGATAAGAAGGATTGATCCAAAGACAGAAAAACGTCTGCTCATTATTCGTTTAGATATCACCGATCCGCAGTAAGTTCCAGATATTCGTTCAGAAGAGTTAGGCTGACTCCGATGAAACGGGCTCATCGTAACGTCGGCCTAATACCGAAATTGCTCATCCTTATTGGATCAAATTTTCAAAAGTTTCGCCGCTGTGCCGCCCAGGATCATCTTGCGCTGCTCGGCGCTTAGGCGCAGCTCTTCGACGTTTTCCACGGGGCGGTCGTAGCCTACTGGAAAACAATAGTCGCTGCCCATCATGATTCGATCGACGCCTACTTGCGTGATGATGTACTCCATCAGCGGCTTGGAGTGCGCGATGGTGTCGTACATGAAGCGATGCAGGTAGGCGCTGGGCGTTTGCGCGGAGGTCTTGGCTGGCGGGATTGCGCTCCAGCCGTGGTCCAGGCGGCCGACGATGTTGAGCAGCGCGCCGCCGGCATGCGGCAGGACGACCACGAGATTGGGATGGCGGTCCAGCACACCGCCGAAAATCAGGTGCGAGGCGGCCACCGTGGTGTCCAGCGGATAGGCCACCAGGTTGGTCAGCGAATAGGGCAGCAAGCGCTTTTCGCCGAGGATGGGCGGCAGCGGATGCAGGAATACCGGCAGGCCCAGCGACTCGATGCGCGTGAAGATTGGATCGAAGAGGGGATCGTCGAGATCGCGGCCTTCGATGTTGGTGCCCATGTAAATGCCGCGCACGCCGGGGAGCTTGCTGGCGCGGCTGGCTTCGTCCACGGCGCGGTCGGGATCGAGCATGGGCAGCGTGGCCAGCACCACGAAGCGGTCGGGATGCGCCTTGTGCGCGGCGACTGCGCCGTCGTTCCAGGTCATGGCCAGCTTGTGCGAGAATTCGCCCTCCGCCCAGTAGACCATTGGCCCGGTGAGCGAGAGCGCGTGGATGGCCACGCCTTGCGCGTCCATGTCGGCCAGGCGCTGCTTCAGGTCGATAAATTTTGCGGGCAGCGGGCCGTTGGATTCCGTGGGCGTCTTAAACGTGAAACCTTTTTCGGTCATGCGGAATTCGGAGTGGTAGCGCTGGCCTTCGGTGTTGAATAGGTCGAAATACTCCTGCGGGAAATAGTGAGCGTGGATGTCGATTGCGCGCGCTCCGGTCTTTTTCGTCGCGGCAGGAGCGGAGGGCGCGGATGAGGACTCGGGTTGCGCGAGCAGCGCATCGCTCACGCCGCCCATTGCGGTTACGGCTGCCGCCGCTGCCAGGCCTCCTTGCAGCATTTTTCGGCGCGATACTCCATTGCTGCAATCGCAATCTGACTTCTTTCCTTTTCATGGCTTGGTCCTTTGGGAACAGAAACTTTCGATTTGGATGTTTTTCGGTCTTGCGAATCGTACGCTGTTTAGGTAGTCGATACAATGCATGTGCATTAGGTAGCACAGGCTTCAGCCTGTGGGTTTTCGGCCTTGCAAGGACTAACCTCCACAGGCTGAAGCCTGTGCTACTTAAGAGCGTTTGGCATCCCGCGCATGGGTTAAGGTATCTTAGTAGATGAATTGTTGAGGAGAGTCGCAATGAAATTCTTGCAGCGTAGCCGTTTGCTGGTCTTTGTGCCTGTTCATCGCCGCAGCAGCAGGATCGGTTTTTAGCCAGGGAACTGCGACGAAGGCGCCTCCCGCGAAATCGCCGGCGAAGCCATCTGCTGCGGTCGCCACCGCCCCGGCGGAAACAGGCAAGGTTGGACTCCCTACAATCAAATTTGAGAAATACACGCTGGCAAACGGGCTGGTCGTGATTTTGTCCGAGGATCACCGGTTGCCGCTGGTGTCCACGAATATTTGGTATCACGTTGGGCCGGCCAACGAAATTGCCGGGGCGCACGGGATTCGCGCACCTGTTCGAGCACATGATGTTTGAGGGATCGAAACATGTGCCGGGCAACGCGCACTTTCGCTTTCTGGAGGCGGCCGGCGCTTCCGACATCAATGGCACGACTGAATTTGACCGCACCAATTATTTTGAAACGCTTCCTGCCAACCAATTGGAGCTTGCGCTGTGGCTGGAGTCTGATCGCATGGGATATCTCCCAGACAAACTGGACCAGGCCAGCCTGACCAATCAGCAGGACGTGGTGCGCAACGAGCGCCGCCAGAGCATTGAGAACAGCCCCTACGGCATCGTGGATGAAGGCGTGTTCCACCTGCTTTTCCCGAAGAGCCATCCCTACTTTGCCGACGTGATGGGTTCGCACGCGGATATTCAGGCGGCCAAGCTGGAAGATGTGCGCAACTTTTTCAAGCTGTACTACGCGCCCAACAATGCCAGCCTGGCCATCGTGGGCGATTTCGATTCGGCGCATGCCAAGGAATTGGTGGAGAAATATTTTGGGCCGCTGAAGCGCGGCGCGCCCGTGCCGAAGATTGCAGTTGCCACGCCGCCCATCACGGCGGAGCGCCGCGCGGTGATCCACGATCAAGTGGAACTGCCGCGCGTGTATATGGCCTGGCTCACCAGTCCTATTTTCAAGCCGGGAGACTCGGACGCCGATCTTGACGGCCGATATTTTAGGCGGAGGAAAATCCAGCCGCCTGTACAAGAAACTGGTCTACGAAAAACAGATTGCGCTGGATGTGAGCGCTTCGCAGCAATCGCTGATGCTGGGCTCTGTATTTGAAATCGAGGTCACGGCGCGGCCCGGGCACACTGCGGCGGAAATGGAAAAGGCTGTGGACGCGGAACTGGCCGCATTCCGCAAGGACGGCCCCACGGTTGCGGAATTGCAACGCGCACGCAACGGAACGGAAACTGGAATGATTCAGGGGCTCGAGCAGCTGGGCGGATTTGGAGGCGTGGCCGACCGCTTGAACGAGTACAACCACTATCTCGGGAATCCCGATTATTTTGCAAAAGACGTGGATCGCTACGAAGCAGTGACCACGCAATCGATTCGCGCGTTTGCGGAAGCGCAATTGAAGCCCACGGCGCGCGTGGTGGTCTACGGAATTCCTGGAAAGCCGGACCTGGGGCCGGATGTGCCCACGCCGCAGAATCAGCAAAAAGGAAAGAGCACCGGCGGAGAATCGGTGAATGCCGATGCAGCTTGGCGCGAGAACCCGCCTGCGCCGGGACCCGCGCGTCCGCTGAATTTGCCTGAGGCGGATATTTTCAAGCTCTCCAACGGTTTGACCGTTTACTACCATTATCGCCCGGGCCTTCCGGTGGTTGCTGCCGATTTGGTTTTCAAGACGGGCAGCGGAGCCAATCCACCTGAAAAACCGGGCCTGGCGAGTTTTACGGCAAACATGCTGCAGCAGGGAACGGAGACGCGCAACGCCACGCAGATTGCCGACGAAGCCGCAATGCTGGGCACGGCGCTTTCGTCGGGAGCAAATATGGATTCGTCCAGCGTTGGCTCCAGTTCGCTGATCAACAATTTTTCCGGATTGCTCGATCTGATGTCGGACATCGTTTTGCATCCGACATTTCCTCCCGAAGAAGTGGAGCGCCGGCGCGCCTCTCGACTCGCTGCATTCACGGATGAGCGCTCCGACCCTGAAACTATTGTTGGCGCGCACCAGTGTTTCCGCGCTCTTCGGCCCGCACAATCCGTTTGGGTATGACAACTCGGGAACGGAAGCGTCGATCAAGGCCATGACGCGCGAAGACATGATGAAATTCTGGAAGGCCAACTACGTGCCGAACAACGCGGCGCTGGTGGTGTCCGGAAATATTCCCGCTGATGAATTGAAAGCGTTGGTTGAAAGTAAATTTGGCGGCTGGAAAAGCGGCGAACTTTCCGTCGCCGCCAATGGCGGCCGTGGAAAGCACTAAGGCGAAAATCGTGATCGTGGACAGGCCCGGCGCGCAGCAGACCATGGTGCGCATGGTGCATATGGGAGTCGACCGCTCAACGCCCGACTATCCAGCGATCGAAGTGATGAACTCTGAGCTGGGAGGACTTTTCTCGAGCCGCATCAATATGAATCTGCGTGAGGAGCACGGCTACACTTACGGCGCAAGTTCCGTATTTGTCTATCGACGCTCGCTCGGATATTTCGCCGTCGGCGGCGGAATTCGCACGGATGCCACTGCGCCCGCGGTTTCGGAAATCCTGAAAGAAATTCACCGCATGATCGACACGCCCATGGAGCCCGATGAACTGAGCCTGGCCAAAGATTCGCAATCGCGTTCCTTGCCGGGCATGTTTGAAACCAATGGAGGGGAAGCGGGCGCGCTGTCCGAGATTTTTGAGTACAACCTGGCGCGCGATTATTTCTCGAATTTGCCGGAGCGGCTGAATGCGGTTACGGCGGAGGACGCCGAAGCCGCCGCGAAGAAATATCTGCATCCCGATCAGCTCATTCTAATTTGCGTGGGCGATCGCGCCAAGATCGAGCCGGAACTGTTGAAGCTGGATTTGGGCGCGGTGGAAATTCGAGATGCGGATGGGAATGTAGTGAAGTAGCGCGTTTTCAGTAGCACAGGCTTCAGCCTGTGGGTTTTAGTTGCATACGCAAAATTCAAAATCCACAGGCTGAAGTCTGTGCTACTTAAGCGCGGCTCGCCCTCGAACGAAGTCCACAATATTTTGCGTGGAAGTGCCGGGAAGAAAAATTTCGGCGACGCCCGCCTTTTTCAGCGCGGGAATATCAGCCTCGGGAATTGTTCCGCCCAGAAGCACGGTAACGTCGCTCATTCCTTTTTGTTTGAGCAGGTCGAGCAGTTGCGGGACCAGCGTGTTGTGCGCGCCGGAAAGAATCGACAGGCCAATCACGTCTACATCTTCCTGTACGGCGGCGGAGGCGATCATCTCCGGCGTCTGGCGCAAGCCGGTGTAAATCACTTCCATGCCGGCATCGCGCAAGGCGCGCGCAATAATTTTCGCGCCCCGGTCGTGCCCATCCAGCCCAGGTTTGGCAATCAAAACTCGTATTCTCTTCTCAGGCATCTGCCTCCAAATTCTCCGCTTTTCTCATCTTTTCCTCTGTGTTCTCTGTGTTAAAGCTTTTCGTCAGTCTACACAATAAACCGCCGCACCCCATCCTTCAACACCGTTACGTTGAAGTTGATCAAAAGCCCTGTCTTTTGGCCCGACAGTCTGAGGTAGGTCAAAATGATGGCTTCATGGATGGGCGCCAGATTTTCCACGGATTTCAGTTCAACTATAACTCTGCCTTCTACTAGAAGATCAAGGCGGTATCCGCAATCGAGCTTTACTTCTTTGTAGACTACCGGAAGACCTTTTTGCCGATCTACTCTTAGATTGCGGAGATGGAGTTCATGCAAAAGGCATTCCTCGTAGGCCGATTCTAGCAGGCCTGGACCGAGGCGCTTATGGACTTCGATTGCGGCGCCTATGATTTCGCGGGTTATCTCGTTAAGTTGTCACGGACGGTGACTACCTGAAATTGGGACTTTAACACAGAGGGCGCAGAGAAAAGAGGAGAAAGGCGGAGAAAACCGCTTTTCAGGTATGCAATCGCTACGTTACCGACACTTCTTCGTGCGTGCCGAAGACTTCGCGCAGGGAGTCGCAGATTTCGCCTAGCGTCGCGTAGGCTTTTACGGCGGAGATAGATGTGCGGCATCAGATTTTCCGTGCCTTGCGCGGCTTTGCGCAGCGCTGCGAGTTGCCGGGAAACCTCGTCGCTGGAGCGTTCGGCGCGTAGTTTTCGCAGGTATTCGGACTGCTGCGCGCGCACCGATTCGTCAATGCGCAGGACTTCGATGGGCTTTTCTTCGCCCGCAAATTCATTTACGCCGACGATGATTTTCTCCTTGCGGTCGACGGCCACCTGATAGCGGTACGATGCGTCGGCGATTTCGCGCTGCGGGTAACCGCGCTCGATGGCCGGGATCATGCCGCCCATTTCGTCGATCTTGCGGATGTATTTCCAGGCGGCCTGCTTCCACTTCGTTGGTGAGCGTCTCCACGAAGTACGAGCCGCCGAGTGGATCGGCCGTGTTCGTGACGCCGGTTTCATGGGCCAGGATTTGCTGCGTGCGCAGCGCCAGCGTTGCGGCAAATTCGGTGGGCAGCGCCCAGGCTTCGTCCAGCGAATTGGTGTGCAGGGATTGCGCGCCGCCCATCACGGCGGCGAGCGCCTGCACGGCGGTGCGCACGACGTTGTTGTACGGTTGCTGCGCGGTGAGCGAGCAGCCGGCGGTCTGCGCGTGGAATCGCAGCGCCGAGGAGCGCGCCAATTTCGCTCCGAAGCGCTCGGTCATGTCTTGTACCAGATGCGGCGCGCGGCGCGGTATTTGGCGATCTCCTCGAAGAAATCGTTGTGCGCGTTGAAGAAGAACGACAAGGCGCGGCGCGAAGTCGTCCACGGCCAGGCCGCGGCGGATGCCCCATTCGACGTACTCGATTCCGTCGCGCAACGTGAATGCCAGTTCCTGAATCGCGGTCGATCCCGCCTCGCGAATGTGATAGCCGCTGATGGAAATCGGATTGAACTTCGGCGTGTGTTGCGCGCCGAATTCAAAGGTGTCGATCACCAGGCGCATGGATGGCTTGGGCGGATAGATGTATTCCTTCTGCGCGATGTATTCCTTGAGGATGTCGTTCTGCAATGTGCCAGCCAGATTTTTCCAGTCGACGCCCTGCTTTTCGGCCACGGCCAGATACATGGCCCACAGAATTGCCGCGGGCGAATTGATGGTCATCGATGTGGAAACGCTGCCGAGGGGAATCTGGTCGAAGAGCGCTTCCATGTCCGCAAGGGAGCTGATGGCCACGCCGCACTTGCCGACTTCGCCTTCGGCCAGCGAATCATCGGAGTCATAGCCCATCAGAGTTGGCAGATCGAATGCCACGGAAAGGCCCGCTTGCCCTTGCGCCAGCAGGTAGCGGAAACGCTGGTTAGTGTCCTGCGCGGATCCGAAGCCGGCGAACTGGCGCATGGTCCACAGGCGGCTGCGGTACATCGAAGGGTGAATGCCGCGCGTGTAGGGAGGCGCGCCCGGCAAACCCAAGTCGCGTTCCGCATTCCAGTCCGAGAGATCCTCGGAGGTATACAGACCCCGGATGGGATGCCCGGAGATGGTGGTGAAATCGGTCGAGCGCTCAGTCGATTTTTCGCTGGCCATTTTTCAATTGCCGCCGCCCGGCGGCCTGCTCGACGCCGGCGCAGCAGTGCCCGGTTGCTTCACGGAATCTACATACAACTGTCCGGAAACCGAAGTGCCGGGAATCAATGTGTCTTTCGTGGCATGGCCTGACTTGGCGTCGGCGATGGTGATGTTGTAGACCTCCAGCGTGCGGGCCATGGCGCGGTCAAAATTCACTTTGCCTTCGACGAGATTGACGCGCGCGCGAACTTCGGCGGATTCCGCCGCGGCCAGCGTGTTTTGATCGGACACGATATTGAACAGGGTGGAAGCGCCGACCTGAAATTTCTTCTGCTCGGCGTCGAGCGTTTGCTGATCGAGGTCGCGCGTCTTGATGGCCGCCGCCAGGGTGATGCGCGCCTGCTCGAGCGTGATTTGCGCGTTGTGCACGTCGATGGCGGCGTTGTTCACGATCTGCTGGTAACGGGCTTCGTCCGAACGCTTCATCCAAAGTGGCGTGACGTTGTTGGCCTGCGCCGCGCGATTGCGAATCGGAATCGTCAAGCTGATCTGCGCGTTGTATTCCGGGATAGACGCCGGTAAACTCCTGGTTAAGCGACTGTGGCCAGTCCTGTGAACATCTGCAGTGGAGTGTACAGTTGTCGCGGGCGGCATGGGCGTGCATGTCGACGGATCGGGTGTTGCCCGGCAAGTCCTTCCGTCGCGTATTCGCCGGACAGAGTCAGAACGGGAAGCAGCGCATTCTTCGTGGCGCGCACGTTGATGTCATCGCCGCTTGATGCACGAGCCCCGCCTGCAGGACGTCAGGCCGTTTTGGTCGTGGCTTCCTTGATCAAGTCTTCCAACGGAATTTTTTCAACTTCGGGCGGCGCCATGTCCGCCGTGTCGGTGGGGACAATCTCGACGTTGCGCAAGCACCGGAGAATTCGGGTCCTTGGAGATCAAATTCAGCAAGGGTGAGTTGGTCCTGAAGCACCGTCGTTTGGTCCACGATTAAGGCCTGTTGCGCCGTGGCGACCTGCGCTTCGGCCTGGACGATTTCCAGCGGGGCGAGAGTGCCGACATCCACCTGCTTCTTGTTGTCGCTGTAAGTTTTTTCGCGAGCTCAATTTCCTGTCGCGCCACGTCCACGTTGCCGCGCGCAAAGACGAGTTCCCAATAGGCGTTGCCGACTGCCGTGATGGAGGTAATCACCTGCTGCACGAAGGTCTGATCGGCGATGCTCTTGTTCACCTTTGCGATGCGGATGTAATGCTCATTGGCGAGCAGCCCGAAACCGTTCAGCAATTGCTGGCTGGCGATAAAAATAAAATTGGATTGCACGAACGGGGTGAAAAAGTTGCTGGCGCTGGTTGAAGATCCGCGCACGTTGTTGAAGGTGGCTGAAAAAGAAGTGCCCGTGTGAAACCCCTGGGTATATGTAAGTCGCCGACTCGTAGTGTGCGTGTTCAAATTGGTAGAACGCGTAGTGCCGTGGTTCCTGCCGGTCCGGCAGTGAGCGGGTTATTCACGGGAATGGTCTTCTGGTCCATGCTGAAAGTCGAAGTGACTGCGGATCGAAGTTCAGTGCCGGGATGGTGCCGAGCGCGCCTACCGTTCCCGAGGTGGGAGCGCCGCCGCTCAGGGTACGAAGAATGTTGGCCTCGGCCATCCACGGAACGTATCGCTCGATCGAGATGTCCAGATTGTTCTGAAGCGCCAGGTCAATGGCGTCCTGCAGGCTGATGCTCAGCTTGCCGCTCTGCACCATCTGCTCGATGCGCGGCGCATTGGTCAGAATGGGCTCAGGTACTACCGCCTGGGTGTAGGGCGCAATGATATTCGGGAACCATCGCTTGCCGTACGTAGTAATCCTGATTCGATCACCTGGATCGTGCGGCTGGCAGGCTGAGGTTGCGCGGGGAGGCGTCGGTGTCTCCCTGCTGGGCGAATGCGGGCGCAACGGGCGCCAGGGCCATCAGTACGGCCAGAGATACGGCAAGTGAGACACGGCAGAGCCTTCCGAATCATGTTGGGTTTTCCTCTCGATACGGCAGTCAAAGTTATTTCAATTCAAGGCATCAGCGAAACGGCGATATTAAGATTGCTTAATGAACGCTAAGTGCATTAAACGTCCGCCGAAGCCGATTTGTTTCAAGTATTTTGCGCGAGATTCCCGGCGGTTTCGTACGGACAATTTTTGCAATCCTTGTGCGTGCAAACTCCAGCCGCTAAGTCATTAACCCTTACTGTTTCGGCTTGCTCACCCCGGGCCGGTCTCCCGCGCGCGCAAGTATTGGACGCGAGAAATAGCCGAAGGTCAAGGCCCTAAATCGATTTTCCTGCAGGCTGTGGGCAAGGGGAATCCAAGGTGCGTCTGTTCGCGGCCAAACAGCGACCAGCCCGTCCCGAAGTGCACGGGACGGGCTGGCCTCCACGAAACCGCAAGGTCTCGCGGCATTTACTCATGTAGCGACCCGATCGGCTTTCAGGGCGGGCAGCTTTTTTTGGAGCGCGATGCGAACAGATTCACCGCCGAAATGTCAGATTCCTTGACAACTGTTTAGGGGCTCGATAGTCTTGGCGCGAGATGAGACCTGACTCTGCCATTCAAATTTTCGAGGATGTAGGCGCTATCCGCCACGGGCACTTTGAGTTGACCTCGGGACTGCATAGCGGAACCTACGTGCAATGCGCGCTGGTGCTGCAATATCCGAAATATGCGGAACAACTGGGGCGGGCGCTTGCCGCGGAGTTTATGGACTTGCGCGTGGATTGCGTCGCGTCTCCGGCGATTGGCGGGCTGATCATCGGGCACGAAGTGGCGCGGGCCATTCCGCCGCGCGCGGACGGCAAACCCATTCGCGCGATTTTCGTGGAGCGGGACTCGCTGGGTACGCTGACGCTTGCGCCGGGGATTTCGCGTGGTGCCGGACGAACATGTGCTGGTGGTGGAAGACGTGTGGACCACGGGCGGCTCGACCTGCGAGACGATTCGCGTGCTGGAAGAGGCGGGCGCGCGGGTGGTGGCCGCGGGCGCGCTGATCGATCGCAGCGGAGGAAAGATCGAACTGCCGGTGCGCACCGAAGCCCTGGTGGAGCTCAAGATCGAAAGCTACGACGCCTCCGAATGCCCCCTATGCCGCAACGGCAGCGTGGCCGTCAAGCCGGGCAGCCGCTTTGCCCGCTCCGGCGCCTGAGCGAATCCACGGATACACACTGATAAACACGGATAAACACCGATAAACCGAAACAAATAAATAGTTATAGGTGAAACGCCGTCTGGATCAGGCAATTGCGGTGTGGAAAGGAACTAGCAGCCCACAGTGACTAATCGGCACTTTTTGATTCTTGCTCACTCGTTCTTCTTTTCCTTTATTCTAGTCATCTTGTTTTGATCAGTGTCTATCGGTTTTTATCCGTGTGCATCTGTGGTTGCATTGTTTCTGAACTCCATGCGAAACATAAAATTCACCATCGCTTACGACGGCACGGACTTTAGCGGGTGGCAGGCGCAACCGGGACAGACCACGGTGCAGGGCGCGCTGGCGGATGTACTCGAAAAGCTGACTGGGAGCCGGCCGACAATTCATGCCGCCGGTCGCACCGATGCTGGCGTGCACGCGGCGGGGCAGGTTATAAATTTCAAAACGGAATCAGCCATGAACGTGGAAGAATTTCATCGCGCGTTCAATGCCTTGCTGCCGCCATCTATTCGAGTGAACTCCGCGCAAGAGGCTGCGCCCGAATTTCACTCGCGGTGGGACGCGCTGGCAAAAACGTATCGCTACCGGATTTTTCGTGGTCGCGTGGTTCCGCCATTTATTTGGAAATACGTGCACCAGGATGCGTACGAGTTGAATTTTGAGGCCATGGCCGAGGCGGCCGCGCTGTTCACGGGCGAGCATGATTTCACTTCGTTTGCGGCCTCGACAGGCTCGGAGGAAGACGACCGCGAGCGAGTAACGGTTCGCACCATCTACAGCTCGGAATTCTTGCGCGCTTGCAGCACGGGTTCACAAAATGAAGCGGAGGAATGGGTCTACGTTGTGCGCGGAAGATCGTTCATGCGCAACATGGTGCGAAAAATGGTGGGGACATTGATGGATGTGGGGCGGGGTAGGATTGCGCCGGGGGATTTAGCGGAACTGTTTGTGCTGCGCGACCGCTCGAAATCCGGCCCAACCATGCCGCCGCAAGGCCTCTGCCTGGAAAGTGTTGAGTACGGGGAACCGGCGGATTCGCCGGCAGCCGGGGTGGCCTTTAAGTAGCACAGGCACTCTTGCCTGTGCGCTTTTCGCGATTGATCACTTTATCGAAGCGCTTAATTTCTAGAAAACCGCACAGGCAGGAGTGCCTGTGCCACTGGGAATCGCGCCGGAAAACTGGCGCTTGGTTTCACGGGAAGTGTTCGAGTAAGATACGACCAACAAGAGATTTGTGAATTGAACTAGCGAGCATATCCTGACCGGAGAGAGGAACACGTAAATGGCCGAGGAAAGCACACCGCAAAACGCAGCACCAGCAGCTCCTCCGCCGGCGCCTCCCAGCGGCTAAGCCTGCCGCGCCGCCCCCCGCTGCTGCCCCGGCCGCGGTCGAGGCCGTGCCTCCGGAACAAAGGATCAAGGTGCGCAAGCCCAAACAGCGCTCCTGTGATGAAAAAGATGCCAAGGGAAAACTTTGCGCCGGACACTTGAAGCGCTGGTACGACTATCCCAAAGAAGTGGTGGCCAAGATCGGCAAGGACGCGGAAATCTACCGATGCGAATTCTGCAAGACGCTTTACAAGCCGGACCCAAAGCAGATGCCCCACAGCTTTACGTTGCGCTATTAAGTGCGCCATGCAGAGGGTCGATGGTCTATAAGTGTTGCGGCATCAAGCTAAATACGAATCGCTCCTCCGGGATGAGGGCAATGCAAGCGTGGCCGAGCAACCCTTGAAACGTGTCCTCATACTACTTGCGCTGGGAGTGGCGGTGACTTCGTTTATCCAAAATTTTTCTCGCAAGGTAGCCGCGGGCGGCGCGCCGGATGATCCGCGCATCGCGCGCGTTTTGCAAATCCTGCGCGATGGCGTGAAAGAAACCACCGAAGAGCAAATCCGCATCACGGAAATTCCCGCGCCACCGTTTCAGGAAAGCGTTCGAGCCGCCTACATGAAGAAACTGTTGGCCACGGCAGGCCTGCGCGTGGAGATGGACGACACCGGGAATGTCATCGGCGAATGGGCTGGCTCTTCGCCCGATGTCATCATGCTCACGGCTCACATGGACACTGTGTTTCCCGCCAATACCGATGTGCGCGTCAAGCGCGAAGGCGGAAGGCTCTTGGCTCCCGGCATCTCGGATAACGGCACGGGACTCGCCGCGCTGGTGGCCCTGGCCAAAGCGTTTCGCGATGCAAAAATTAAAACCAATAAGACGATTTTGTTTGTGGCCGACGTGGGTGAGGAAGGCGAGGGAAACCTTCGCGGGATGCGCGCCCTTGCGGAGGCTTACAAGAAGCGCTTGAAATTCGTGCTGGCCCTGGACGGCTCGGCCACGGAATACGTGACCACCGCTGCGCTGGCATCCCGCCGCGTGGAAATTACCATCACCGGGCCGGGCGGCCATAGCTGGTCGGATTTTGGAACCCCCAATCCGGTTCATGCAATGGGCCGAGGAATTGCCAAGTTTGTTACCGTGCACGTGCCGGAATCGCCGCGCACAAGCTTCAATGTCGGCGAAATTGAAGGCGGCTCTTCCGTAAATTCGATTCCGGCAAGCGCGCAAATGAAGGTGGATTTGCGCTCCGAATCCGAGACCCAACTCGCCGCGCTGGAAGGCCATTTGCGCGACGCCGTAAAAGCCGGCATTGACGACGAAATGTCCGCCGCGCGCGAACGCGGTATGGCGGGCAGCAGCAACTTGCTGAATCTGAAAATTAATGTGTTGGGAGTGAGGCCCGCGGGCGAACTGCCGGAGAATTCGCCGCTGCTGGCCGCATTGCTGGCTGCCGACGATCAGCTCGGCAACCGTTCACGCCGGGAACGATCCTCCACCGACGCAAACATTCCGCTTTCCATGGGAATTCCCGCCATTTCGCTGGGAGCGGGCGGACGAAGCGGTGGCGCCCACACGCTGGAAGAATGGTTCGACCCTTCCGGCAGGGAACTTGGCCTGCACCGCGTCGCTCTGACTGTGCTCACCCTCGCAGGCCTAGAACCCTAAGTAAAATTTTTCACACGCAGCATTTTGGCGCACGGTTCATGTGGCGCGGGCTTCAGCCTGCGAGTCTTGTGCCTTACGTCTACGAAATCCCTTAAGACGAACTGTTTGCAGCAAAATAGTACATTTTGTCATTCTGAGCGAAGCGAAGAATCTCTCTTTCTTTTCAGGGGGCCAAACCGAAGAGAGATTCTTCGCTTCGCTCAGAATGACAAGATGTTTTTGGATTTTTTCCGCGGGCTGAAGCCCGCGCTACTGGTTCCCGATTTAATTTCGAAATTCCAGTTCCTGCATCTCTCCGTCCCAGGGTTTGTTTAATACCAGGTTGTAGGAGATGCGTACCGTGCGCCCTCGCAGACTGGCGCAGGGAACAGGTTTTCCAATGGCGGCGTCGGAGTCGGTGGATTTGATGGAAACTTTCGCAAAGTCCGCGGCATGGAGTTTCATGAGGATGGTCAACGATTTTATGGAGAGCTGAACTTGCGGGTCACTCGAGCAGTTTACTTCCGTGATCGTGCCAATCATCGAATAGACTTTTGTTTCGGAGAAGCGCGCAGGCTCTGGCGCTGGAACGGGTTCCGATTTTGTAGCTGCAGGTTCCGATTTTGCGGTCGCAGGAGGTGGCGATTTTGCGGCAGGTGCCGCGGGAGGTGAAGGGGTCGCTGTCGAAACGGGTTTTGTCGGTGCGGGGCTAGTGGGAGTCGGCGCGGCGGCGGGAGGTTGTGGGCGCGCCGCTCTTGCAACGAGGTCGGCAGCCCTATTGGAAGTGGCTCGGTCCGTCGCGGATTGTTTTACAAGGGCCGCCGTCTTGGCAGCTTCCTCGGGATGCCCTAGTTGGTTCTGAATGGATGCCATCTGCAATTGGTAACTGGTCTCTCCGGGTGCGAGGGACGCCGCACGCTGCGCATCGGCCAGAGCCTTTTGAAGAGTTTCGTCACGCTGCGAATAGATGAGCGCCAGGTTGAACCATGTAGGAGCAAAGTCAGCGTTGAGCGCCGCAGCCTTTTCCAGCGCGGCAATGGCTGCCACAGGATTGCCTGTGATCCCCGTGTTGGCCATCGATACGAGTCCCTGTCCGTAAAAATTGAGAGCGTCTTTGGGATCGAGTTTTACTGCTTCATCGAAATGCTTTTCCGCGTCGTCCAGATTTTGTTTCTTCAGCAGCAGGAAACCGAGGCTTTGTTCGGCCTCCGCGAGCCCGGGCTGCGTCATCAGGGCCTCCTCCAGATCGCCCTGCGCGTCATCGCTCCTTCCGCGCAGGGAAAGGAAATCCGCCCTGCGCGCCTGGAACTCTGCCGCGGAAAGTGTGCGCGGAGAGCCGCCGGTTTCGTTCAAGGAGCCGGACGGCAGGTCGGTGGGCATGGGTTTGGTTTGATTGACGAAGGCGGCAAACTTAGATTGCAGCTGATTCAAATCGCCGAAGGTATCGCGCGCGGCTTGTACCGAGTCCGTTCCACCTTCCACGGCCGCTATGTATCGCTCCAAGGATTTCGTGGCTGAAATTTGTGGGTCCACAATCAGGTAGTGTGTAAAAATGCGTGACTCGGCAAAGTACACCGACGTTTTATCTCCCGGGCTGTAGTAGGGCGAAGTGCGGTCCACATGCAGCACCAGATCCAGCGGAAGCAGCGGGCTGCGAAACAATGTGGCCAGATCCTCTGGTTCGGGCCGGTCCATGCGAAAGCTGCGATCATTTAACGTAAGGTTTCCGAAGACCGCGGAATACCCTTCTTCGAGCCAGGGAGGCAGGTTGCGGTAGCTGAGTTTTACGATATTGCGCGCGTAAGCCTGATAAATATCCGCGTGGGGGAAGTGTCCGCCCGCGTTGGCTCGGATTCCGATATATGTTTTTTCCGAGCTAGAGATAATCATTCCCGGCGGCTGCTCGTGCCGCTTGTCAAATGGAAATTCGGGAGCCATGCGGGCGAAAGATGGCCCATCCTTGGCGACCATGATGCGCACGGGAACGCCAGTGCTGAGGCGCGAATTTGGCATGGTGGCCTGGAACACGCGCAGCAGCGATTCAAATTCGTCGGCAAACCGGCGGGCCATTTTTTCTCCGCCGTCGCTGGCCACGATAAAATGGTCCGTGCGAATCTCGACCCAGGGCTCGACTTTTTCTTTTTTTTCTTTTTCCGGTTTTTGATCTTTGTTCTTATCTTTGTCGGCGCCGCGCGCCACGGGGCACAAGAAGGCCGCGAGTAGAAACAGCCCTGCCGGTACAGCTTTCATTGTGTTGAGGTGGCGAATTAAGGCTTTCATTCTATGTGTCAGCGAGCCGATTCTCCGACAGTTTACCAGACCAGCCTTCGGCACAGCGCTGGAATCGTCTTTAGTGCGATTCCAGCGCGACCCGCCAGGTTGCCTTTGCGGCAAAGGAACAATAGACTCAAACATTCCATGAGACTCGCGCCGAAAAATATAAATGCCCTTACTGCGCGATTTCCATTGCGATACGCGGAAGTTGGGCAGTCGTGGTGTGCGCGGTGAGCCTTCGTTTCAAGGCACACTGCGCGCTGTTGCTTGCCTCCTTTTTTTGGGGGGTAACCTTCGTGGTGGTGAAGAACGCGTTGGCCGACATTTCGGTAATCGGCTATCTCGCGGCGCGTTTCGTGCTGGGCGCCCTTCCCTTGATTTGGATTTACCGGGAGGATTTGCGAAAGCTCACGCGCGCCGAAGCATGGGCAGGCGCTCAGATCGGACTTTTCATGTCCGCGGGCTACGCGTTTCAGACCGAAGGCATTGCCCGCACCACGCCGTCCAAGGCCGCTTTCATCACCGGGCTGAGCGTGGTGCTGGTACCCATCTTTCTGGCGCCGTTCTGGCGAAAGAAGATTGGCGCGTGGGCTTGGGTGGGGGCGGCCACCTCTTTTGCAGGCCTGTATTTTCTCACAGTGCCTGTGGAAGGTTTTGCCAAGCTCAATCGCGGCGATGTAATGGTGATGGGCTGTGCGGTGCTCTACGCACTTCAAATTATTTATATCGCACGGCACTCGGGAAAATATTCGCTGGGGGCATTGAGCTGCCTGCAGGTAATTCTTGCGGGAAGCCTGGCAACCATCGCCGTGCCTATATTGAATGCCACTCACATCGAGCCATTCTTTGTGCGCTACACATTTCAAATGGAGTTCGGCGTGATCGTCACGGCAATCTTCACGACCGCGCTGGCGTACCCTTTGCTCGTCTGGGGACAAACGCATACCAGCGCCACGAACGCGGCGCTGATCCTCACTTCCGAGCCCGTATTCGCCGCCATCACTTCTTTCTTCATGCTGCACGAACGGCTGGGTGGGAGAGCGCTGGCCGGCTCCATGTTCATTCTGGGGGGAATTGTTCTGGCGGAATGGAGGGGCAACATTCCATCCGCCGGATCTTAAAAACCTGGCAGGGATTTCATGCACGCCTGGATAACTAATACTGGAAGTATTTATCCAAGGGGCAGCGAAAGTGAGTCCGCAGCACGCAACTTGAGATATTTTTCCAGCACATCGTCAAGTTCGTTTGCCCGTATCGGTTTTGCCAGGTAGCCGTCCATTCCCGCTTCCAGGCAGCGCTCGCGATCACCCTTCATGGCGTGCGCGGTCAGAGCGATGATCGGTGCGTGCAGCCCCGATTGTTTTTCGCGGCGGCGTATCTGGTGTGTGGCTTCGAACCCGTCCAGCTCAGGCATCTGCAAATCCATCAAGACCAGGTCGTATGTTTCTTGTTCCAGAGCTTTCACGGCCTCAAGGCCATTTGCAACGACCTTGACGACGTGTCCTCTCTTCTCAAGCAGGCGCGCAATGAGCTTTTGATTCACCGCATTATCTTCTGCCACTAAAATGCTGAGTATTGCTGCGGCATTGGGGGATTCGCGGAGGGTATGCAGCGTGATCAGGGGCATGGATGCACTTTCCGCGTGGGGCTGAAACAATCTGGAAATTATTTCCAGTAGCTCCGAGCGGCGAACCGGCTTGGTGAGGTAGGCCGCAATACCCAATTCGTTGCACCGCGCACTATCGCCTCTTCGCCCGGCGGAGGTCAGCAGCATGATTTTTGACCTGCTCAGTTGCTCGTCTTGCCGGACGTTCTCGGCTAATTGGAAGCCGTCCATTTCAGGCATCAAAAGATCGCTGATGATCAGATCGTAAGGTTTGCCAGAGGCTGCTGCAGCACGCAACATTTCCAACCCTTGAGCGCCGCCCTCCGCCAACGTTGCGCTCATGTTCCAGTAATTCAGCATACTTCCCAGGATTTTGCGATTCGCGTCATTGTCATCCACCACCAGCACTCTTAGTCCGGCCGGGAGATCACTTGGGAGATTGAACACCTTTTCGACCGGTCCCAGCGCAGGTACCAGAGGCAAATCGAAGTGAAATGTTGTGCCTGCGCCTGCTTCGGATTGCACCCAAATGTTTCCACCCATCATACGCATCAGGCGAGCCGAAATGGAGAGGCCCAGGCCCGTTCCGCCAAACTTGCGAGTGGTGGAAGAGTCGGCCTGAGTGAAGGGCTCAAAAATCGAATTCTGTTTGTCCGGGGGAATTCCGATGCCCGTGTCGGAGACTGTAAAAGTGAGCTTGCGGTTTGCCCCATTTTCGGGGCTGGCATCCACTTTCAGGCGAACCTCGCCTTTGTCTGTGAATTTAATTGCGTTGCCAACCAAATTGATGACCACCTGGCGCAGTCGAGTGGAGTCCCCGCGAATGCCCGCCGGCACCTCCGCTGCAATGTCGCAAAGTAACTCGAGATTTTTTTCATTGGCGCGCAGAGCCAACGTTTTCATGGTCAATTCCAGAACTTCGCGAAGATTGAAATCAAGCGATTCCAGATCGACCTTTCCGGCTTCAATCTTGGAAAAATCAAGAATGTCGTTGATCACTGTGAGCAGGGAATCCGCCGAAAGCTTTACGATCTGCAGGTAGTCCTGCTGCTCGGTGGTCAAGTCCGTTCCCAGGGTGAGATCTGTCATCCCTAGAATGCCGTTGAGCGGGGTGCGAATTTCGTGGCTCATGTTGGCAAGGAATTCGCTCTTGGAGCGGTTGGCGGCCTCCGCGATTTCCTTGGCTTCTCGAAGTTCCACCTCCGCTCTCTTCCGGTCGGTAATATTGAGTGACACAGTTCCAACCAAGGTATCTCCGTTGGAGTCTTCGAGCGGAAATTTGAAGCTTAGCCAATGGTTGGAAAGTCCGTCGGGGCCGGGAATGGTGGTTTCCGATTGTATGTTGCGCTTTGTTGTGATGACTTCCATATCCGAAGCGCGAATTTTGGCGGCCACATCAGCGGGAAGCCGTTCGCCCAATGTTTTTCCCTGAATGGTTTCGAAAGTGGTTTCGTAATGCTTTAACATTGGTTCATTAGCGTAAAGGATACGGTTTTCTTTATCCTTGACCACCGCTATCCCCGGGATATTGTTCAGGAACGCCTGAGTGCGCTGCTCCGTCCGTTGCCGTTCCTTGATAGAGAGTTGCAAGGATTCCAGCATGGAATTGATTGCCACCCCCAAACTGGAGATTTCGTCGTTTCCGGTGCAGTCCACTGGTTTGCTTGCGTCTGCACTTTCCGCGATTGCGGATACACATGTGCTTAACCTTGAGAGCCTGGATACAACGGACTTCTCGAGCAAGAGCATGATTACGACCGCGAAAACTACCCCTGCGATGGCCAACGAGGCCATGAAATAAAGCTGGCTGATCTTGCCCTCGCGGTACAATCGCCGGGGCATTTCCGCTTTTAGCATTAATGCCGGCTTTCCGTAAATGTCAAAGAGCAACGCGTAACCTGCGGTGGTGGCCTCATTGATGGCTTGTGAGTAGGTGTCGCCGTTCTTAAATAGATGCGCGCGAGCCAGCAAAAAATCTTTCGGCAATTTCTCCCCGTCCAGCCTGTGAACGGAAAGGGGAAATTCGGTGACCTTTTCCAATGCCTTCAAATCGCCGGCGCTTTCCAGGTAACGCGCGGAAAGCATGAAACCGTGTGTCGGTGCATTACTATCCGGTTTAGTAACCGGCCGGCAGACTACCAGTAGCAGGCCTTCGGGAAGGAGAAGTATTCCATTCACTTTGCCCTGCGAGGCGGCGGATTGAATGAGCGGATCACTCGCCGAAAGATGGGCCTTCAGGCTTTCGGGAATTTCGATCACCTTCTTGTTGGCGACGTCAAATCCTCGAGAGTCAATAATTTGTCCCGATGTATCGAGCAGGATTACGAAATTCAGGCGCTGCGTCTGCACTGTGCCGCTCGAGTCTCTTCCCATCAACCAATGCAGCAACTCCGGAGACTTCTTCAACATGCCTTCATAAGTCTCGTCGATAGACGCCCGGTCATAAGTAAAACGATCCATTGCGGCAATGTCCTGGCCCAGGGCATTTACCACGCGTTGCAGATTTTCTCGTCCGGCAGTTTGTTCGAGTTTGATGAACCCGCCCAACAGGAACCATCGAGAGGCCGCGTACAGCACGATGACCAGCCCCATGCAGGTGATGGTTATAATAAGCAGCATTTTTCGGTGAACTGTCATCTATGTGTTGCCATTTCCCGCTCACTGCACGGACATACGTCTTTCCTCGCGGGGCTTGGCAACACCTCTCCTTGAACTGATATTCCCATCTTGCATATCGGCTGAATTGACAAAATTGATGAGCGATTTGGAGTCAAAGTTATAATGGGTGCGTGCAGGTGTTTTACAAGGGCAAGAGTTTCAGGAAAGTCTTATTGCCACTGAGTCGATGCGGAACTTCATTTTGTCAGTAGCGGATTGGTTCAATCCGGTGCAATTGGCACGAATCTCATCCCGACCTTCAAAAGAATCCTGAAGCTGCTAACAGGTAGGGGCACGGCAGTGCCGTGCCCCTATGCCATTACAAATTCAGGAGGGTAATTATTTCGGTGATGCGTATTTTGCGTCCACTGGTGAGTACATCGTGGCGCCGGGGTGATGGGATTTTTCGTAATCGGAGATTCTGTGCTGGTGTTTCAACGTCAAGCCGATGTCGTCGAGCCCTTCCAACAAGAGATGCTTGCGGAATTCGGGGATTTCAAAGTGGTACAGCAAACCGTCGGCACCGGCAATGGTCTGCCCCGGCAAATCAACCGTTAAGGTATAAGGCTCTTGCTGCCCGGAGAGTTGGAAGAGTTCGTCGATCTGCGCTTCCGGCAGAATCACCGGGAGAAGGCCATTCTTGAAGCAATTGCTATAAAAAATATCCGCAAAGCTCGGCGCGATTAAAACGCGAAAACCGTAGTCGGCAAGTGCCCACGGAGCGTGTTCGCGGCTGGAACCAGAACCGAAACCCGCGCGCGCCAGTAGTACCGAAGCTCCCTTATAGCGCGGCGAATTCATGATGAAATCCGGATTCGGAGTTTCGTCCGGCAGGTAGCGCCAGTCATGGAACAACACCTTGCCGTAGCCTTCCTTGGTCTGCAGCTTCAGGAATTGCTTGGGGACCATCTGGTCGGTGTCCACGTTGAGGCGGTCGAAGGGCAGAACCAATCCGGTATGTTTTGAAAATGGCTGCATACTGTCTCCGTTTCGAGTAGCACAGGCTTCAGCCTGTGGGTTTTCTTTTCGACTGGCAAAAGTCAAAATCCGCAGGCTGAAGCCTGTGCTACTTACTTTACTCCGTAGCTTCCACGTTCCATTCGCGCACGTCCACGAAATGTCCAGCAATTGCCGCAGCCGCTGCCATGATCGGGCTGACCAGGTGCGTGCGGCTGTCCTTGCCCTGGCGGCCTTCGAAATTGCGATTGGAAGTGCTGGCAGCGCGCTCCCCGGGCAGCAGCACGTCCGGATTCATGGCGATGCACATGCTGCATCCCGCGTCGCGCCATTCGAATCCAGCGTCTCGGAAAATTTTATCCAGCCCTTCAGCCTCGGCCTTTTCCTTGATGGTCATGGAGCCGGGAACGATGAGCGCTCCCTTTAAATTCTTGGCAATGTGTTTACCCGCGACCACGCGAGCCGCGGCGCGCAAATCGTTGATGCGTGAATTGGTGCAGGAGCCGATGAAGACGCGGTCAACTAGGACATCCACTAGCGCTGTTCCGGCTTTCAAACCCATATAGGCCAAGGCCCGCGCGGCGGCTTTCTGGTCGTCTGGATCGCGGAAGGAGCCCGGATCGGGCACACGGTCCGTGACGCCCGCCACCATCCCCGGGTTCGTGCCCCAGGTGACTTGCGGCGCGAGTGTGGATGCATCCAGCTCAACCGTGGCGTCAAATTTGGCTCCAGGGTCGCTGGCTAGCGCTTTCCAGGTTTGCACTGCGTTCTGAAATTCTTTTCCGCGCGGGACGTAGGGACGCCCTTCCATGTACGCAAATGTAGTGTCGTCCGGCGCGATCATTCCGGCGCGCGCGCCGCCTTCGATGGACATGTTGCAAACCGTCATACGGCCATCCATGGACAGAGCGCGAATGGCCTCGCCCGCATATTCGAAGACGTAGCCGGTGCCGCCGCCGATGCCAATCTTCCCGATGATAGCCAGAATAATGTCCTTGGCCGAGACGCCCCTGCTGCGCTTTCCGTTGACCACGATGTGCATGGTCTTGGATTCGTATTGCACCATGCACTGCGTGGCCAGCACGTGTTCCACTTCGCTGGTGCCAATGCCGAAGGCAAGCGTGCCAAACGCGCCATGCGTCGATGTATGGCTGTCGCCGCATACCAGTGTCTGCCCCGGCTGGGTGAGGCCCAGTTCAGGGCCGATCACGTGCACGATGCCCTGATTGTGGCTGAACATGTCGAACAGAGTGATACCGCTTTCACGGCAATTGCGTTCCAAAGCGTCAAATTGCCCGCCGGCGTCCTTGTCTAGGATCGGCAAATTTCGGTCTTTGGTCGGGACGGAGTGGTCCATGACGGCAAAGGTCAGATCGGGGCGGCGCACTTTGCGGCCGGCGGCCTTTAGCCCGGCAAAGGCTTGCGGCGAAGTCACTTCATGGACGAGGTGACGGTCGATGAAGATGAGCGATGGCTCGCCGGTCGCTTCGCGCACCAGGTGCGATTCCCAAATTTTTCGGTACATCGTTCGCGGATTCATATTTATGCATCCTAACTTTACAGGACTTAGCGTCGCGCGGCGAGCCTGTGGACGTCGCCATGAGTCATGGCAATCATGCGCAGAGAGCATTTGACTCTGAAAAGCGATGCAAATCAAATTTATAATGATTGTAAATGCCATAAGTGAAGGTTATAGGAGAAATAGCCCCCGATCGAGCGCCCCATCGGCACCAATTGCTTGAGAATATGAATACACCCAGCATTTTGTCATTCCGAGCGAAGCGAGGAATCTCTCTTGGGTTTGGCCCGGAAAAAGAAAGAGAGATTCCTCGCTTCGCTCGGAATGACAAAATGGTGCGGTACGGGCTATGCATAGCGAATGAATCGGCATAAGAATGTAATGGCAGTAGGGGCACGGCAATTCCGTGCCCCTACTTGCGCCAATCTAAATTCTTTCGGCGGCTGGGCGAGGCCCAGTTGCTCACTGGAAAACGGCGAGCATTTCCAGGAGTGCGCCGGTTAATCCAGTGAGTGGTATAATCTGGAACGCATCGGGCCGGGCAAGCGTCGTAAAGTAGTTGGCTTAAGGGGAGTGAAGAATATGGGCATGCAACTGCGGGAATTTGCCACCTGGGCACGCAATCGAAAGTTTCTGGCAACGCTGCTGGTCACCGTCACGCTTGCCATCGGGATGGTGATCGGCACGGTAATCTCCGTCCACGTTGGCGCGGCGCATCCTGCTGCAGCAGTGGGCGGGACTCCGCTGGCCATTCCAGATCCGGTGCAGCTCTCCAGCGCTTTCGCCACCATCGTCAAGCAGGTGCAGCCCGCCGTTGTGAATATCTCGACGACCCAAGTGATCGAACAGCACGGCAAGGGTCGCGGCGCGCCATCGCAGCGTAACCGCGGCGGTGAAATGGCGCCGCCGGACGATCAAGGTCAAGATCAGGATCAGCAGCCATTCCAGGACTTCTTCAACCGCTTTTTCGATTTTCCGGATCAAGGCCCCACGGCGGAGCGCAGCCTCGGTTCCGGCGTGATCGTCGACAAGAAGGGTTTCGTCCTGACCAATCATCACGTGGTGGACGGGGCGACCAAGGTCCAGATCACGCTGAACGGGGAGCAGACGCAATACACCGCCAAGATTGTGGGCATCGACGAAGAGACTGATCTGGCCATCTTAAAAATTGAAGTCGGCCACGATTTGCCATTCGCCAAGCTTGGCAATTCCGATGCCGTGCAAGTGGGCGACTGGGCTTTGGCTATCGGCAATCCCTTTGGATTCCTGCAAGGCAGCGTCACCGCTGGAATCATCAGCGCAAAGGACCGCGGCAACGTGGGCCAGCAGTTTCAAAGATTTCTACAGACCGACGCAGCCATCAATCCCGGAAATTCCGGTGGGCCGCTCGTGAATATGGCCGGGCAGGTGATTGGAATTAACACCGCCATTATTACCGGTGGACACGGAAACGAAGGCGTGGGCTTCGCGCTGCCTTCCAACATGGCCATCGGCGTTTACAACCAAATTATTGCAAATGGCAAGGTAACGCGCGGCTCGATTGGCGTAAGCTTTACGGAAACGCAGGGCAGCAATCCAATCGTGCTGAAGGAACTGGGCGCGACATATGGAATTGTTTTGCAGCGCGTTGAGCCGGGTAGCCCCGCGGAAAAGGCGGGCTTGAAATCGGGCGACGTGGTCACCAGCGTGAACGGAAAGCCCGTGCACTCAGGAAACGATCTGGTGAATCCGATTGCACAAACGCCGATCGGCACTTCCGTGCAGGTCACATATGTTCGCGATAAGAAGGAACACGAAACCGCCATCACTGTTGCTGACCGGACCAAGCTGTTCCCGGATCGCATAGCCGCCGGCGGCGGAAACGAGAGCGGGCCAACGCCTGTTGAGTTTGGCCTGCGCCTGGAAGACCTCGGCACCGACCGCGCACGCCGCGCGGGCTATGAGAATATGAAGGGCGCACTGGTCACGGCTGTAGACCCGGCAAGCTTCGCCGAAGATACGGGTTTTGCCCGCGGCGACGTTATCACCGAGGTTAACCACGCGGCTGTGAACTCCGTGGCCGAGTATCGCCGAGCGGTTTCCGGCCTGAAGCCGGGAGAAAATGTTTTGTTCAAGGTCTCGCGGCGATCGGGCGCCGATCAGTTCGACACAGTCTATTTGGCTGGAGTCGTACCAGCTGCAGAGCAGTAATTCGAGTCGAAACGGAAACGATAAACGAGCGATGAGCAAACGAACTTGGTTGATCCTATTCGGAGCCGGGCTGCTGGCGAGCGCGACCCCCTCTTTGTCCGCCGCACCTCGTCCGAGTGCGGCGCAGAGTTCTTCTACCGCCTCAAAAAAGAAAAAGAAGACCGCTTCCTCGAAGACTAGAGGCAAAGCCAAGCCCAAGGGGCAAGCAGTCCCTAGCCCGGATCGCATCAAGGAAATTCAATCCGCCTTGCAAAAGGACGGCTCCTACCAGGGCGAGCCAAACGGCAAATGGGACGAACCCACCGTGGAAGCAATGAAAAAATATCAGGATAAGAACGGGTTCAATCCAACAGGGAAAATTGACGCAGGGTCTCTCAACAAACTCGGATTAGGTTCGGACACCGCGGGCAAAGGTGCTCCTGTGCCGGCCGCGTCCTCCACGGCTTCGCCCGCCGCTTCGTCCTCCCAGCAGTGATCGTCCAGCGGCACAATCGTCAGACGTGCCTTAGTGCAATATGCTTCGCGCCTGCCGTTATCGTCCCAGCGCTGATTTAATTTTCGCCAAGTGGTGGTAGCTGTGGCGCACTGCGTGTTCCTCGAGAAAATATTGGCAGGTGAGGGGCGCATCGCTGTTCAGTGAAACGGGCGCGGCGCGATCCAGTTCTTCATCGCTGATGGCGCGGATCGCGGCCGCCGCCACGGCGCTGTTGCTCGCCAATAGAGCAAGCGTTGCTTCCTTGGTAGTGGCGTCATTGGTCTTGGCGTGCTCGCGATTCATTTCGTGGACGGCGTCCCAGGGCACGCCGGCAATTGGCTGGCCACTGGCAAGCAATTGGGCGAGCTGGATCTCGATGGGATAAACGCTGGCGACGTGATGCACCACCACGCCAATCTTTCTGCCGTCTTTTGGAACTCGAGTCTGCCACTCAGCCTCGGAAAGTGTGGCCGCAAACGCAGCCAGTGCCGCGGCGCCGGCTTCGAGCCGTGCGGCAAGAGGTTCGGATCGCTTGTTCATTTTTCCCCCAGAAGAAAATTCAAGAAAAGTAGTGTATCGCGTTCCCCTTGCGTGCCAATCGTTTTTATGGGAATCAAAGAGAAACCGTTACTCGCATGAAGGTTGCGGGTATGGAAGTGCTGCCGCCGACACTCTTGTTCTGCGATTTCGCCAACTCCAAAAGTTGATTATTAAGATCTTCCTCTTTCCCATTCTTTTGCGCCGCCTCATAGGCATTCATGGTTGGGCCGTAGAATCGGCTGAATAAATCAATGAACTGCGCAGTGCTCTTGTCAGGCGACTGGAAAAGGTAGGTGTCTTTGATCATGGATATTTTTTCCTTGGACATTCCAGCCTGGCCAAAGCGCTCAACGATGTTGGACTCCACACCCCAAGTCATCGGACTAATAAAGCCTTCCGGCGGAGGAGGCGTGAACGCGGAACTGATTTTTAGAAGTTGCGAGACAAAGGAAGTTGGGTCGTTGGGGATCCAGTTTCCCATTACGATTCGGCCGCCCGGTTTTGTAACTCGGACCATTTCTCTGGCCACGTCGAAAGGCTTGGGCGCAAACATTGCGCCGAAAATCGAGATGGTCAAATCAAAGGAATGATCGGGGACGCCTTCCAGGTTACAGGCATCTCCCTCTTGAAACTTCAGGCGTGTGAGTCCTGCTTGCTTAGCGCGCTCATTGCCCGCATCCACCAGGTTCTTGGCGATGTCGATTCCCGTAACGTCAGCGCCTAAACGAGCCATGGGGATTGCCGTAGTGCCATCTCCACAGCCGAGATCCAAGACGCGCATCGACGGTTTGATCTCGAGCGAATTGACGAGGGCTTCTCCAGACTGGCGCATGAAGGCGGCAATCTCTGTAAAGTCGCCTTTTTCCCAAAGTGCTTTGTTTGGATTCATAAAGTTCCCCTATTTATATAGGAATGCCAGAGCTTGCATCTCCGATTTGGAAACCGAATTGGTGCACATCCTACAACATGGGGGGTACGGCTGGGAGTGAAATAATTGAGTCCCCGGCACTGACTATTCCGATCTAAAGGCTACGGACTCAATCGCTATATGGATCGGGCGCAAGTAGAGGCACGGCATTGCCGTGCCCCTACAGCCATCATATTGCGAAAATGCGCTGGCACTACTTGAGGAATGGAATGATTTGTGGGCGCCTGAAGAGGTCGAGTTACCTGGTGAGTTTGTTGCCGCCGATAAGCCTGCTCACGTTGAGGTCAATGCCCCAGGAAAAAGTGTTGAACTCGAAACTGATGCTGCGCGTATAGCCCAAATCCAAATTCAGATAGGGCTTGGGGCTGAAAGACAGTCCTGCAGTGAAGCCCTGGTCGTAGTTGATGGTTGCGGGGCCGGTGGTGATGTGATTGACTTCAAAGACTCGGCCGTCCTGTCCGCCGGAGCCAACGGCTCCATTGAGCACGTCGCGGCTGATAATGGTCTGCGTTCCCCACGGTGCGATGTCGTAAGCAGAGAGAGTCAGTGTGAGCGAAAGGGGCAAATCCAGATCCGCGCCCGCTTCGCCATGCGCCAGGTAGCCGAAAGATGTGAAGGGACGATGGAAGAACTTAGTATCCGAAATACTGTTGGCTATGCCGGTATCGAGGAAAGGCGTGAGAAAACCAAAATTGTGGTCGAGGCGGTTGTTCCAATCGAAGGTAGCATGCTTTGTGCTGAAGCCTTTGTTAGAGTCGCCCGTGGGCAGCGAGCCGGTCAGGACCGTGGCGTAATTGATTAGAGTGCCGTTCCATGAGGAGCCGAGCGTAACGTAGACGTTGCCAATGCCATCGCTGATTTGGGCTCCTGTTGTGGAAATCGTGCGGTCCAAATAGACTGGAATTCCGGCTCCTAAGCTGAAGCGCCTGAAGTTGTAGGTCACCGAAGTATTCAGTTCCATATCCTGGCCGCTTGAGCCGGTGCTGCCTTCAAAGGATTCGGTCCACTCGAGATGATTGGTTGTCCTTCCAGTGAAAATGCTGGAGCCCTGCGCGGCAGCAGTTGCCGCGGCGCTGACGATCAGAGTCGCCAGGAGCAGAAATTCCGTTACTTTCTTGAAATTCATCAATTGAAATTACTCTCCCGGGAACGTGCGCCAATCGATTCCAGGAAACGCGTAGTAGACCAGCCCATTGTATTTACTATACCGAACATTATATCGAGGCGCGCAGGATGGGGCAGAGATACAGTCCGGGGAAGTCCCAAAGCGGTAATGCCACATTGGTACTTGCGGGCTCGTTGGTCGATTGAATACCTGAATTCTATTGGCCTGTTTGACGGCTCTTTGACCCTCTGCTACATTCGAAAGCCACGCGGGAAATATTCCGCCGCGAAGCTTTTTTCGCGTACTGCCAACCTTCTTTTTGTGGAAAAGCCTCACATCGACTGCGGGAGGCAACATGACGACCAGCGCCGTTTTCAGAAGCCATAAGAACTTCATTAACGGGGAGTGGGTGGACGCCAAACGGGGAGGCACGTTTGAGAATCGCAATCCGGCCGACACCGGCGAACTATTGGGAATTTTTCCGTCCTCGACTGCGGAGGACGTGAACGATGCAGTGGACGCGGCCAAGGCCGCGTTTAAAAAATGGCGGCTGTTTCCCGCTCCGAGGCGCGCGGAAATTTTGTACCGCACGGCCGAAGCCCTTGTGAAGCGCAAGGAACAGATGGCCAGCGACATGACGCGCGAAATGGGCAAGCCGCTGTCCGAGACGCGCGGCGATGTCCAGGAAGCCATCGACATGACCTACTACATGGCCGGGGAGGGGCGCAGGCTATTCGGCCAGACGGTCCCTTCTGAGCTGCCCAATAAATTTGCCATGTCGGTGCGCGATCCGCTGGGCGTTGTGGGAATGATTACGCCGTGGAATTTTCCCATGGCCATTCCATCCTGGAAAATCATGCCGGCGCTGATTTGCGGAAACACGGTGGTCATCAAGCCGGCGGAGGACACGCCGCTCTCCACTTACAACTTGGTGCAAATACTGATGGAATCGGGCCTGCCTCCTGGTGTGCTGAACATCGTGGCCGGAATGGGGCCGGACGCGGGGGCTCCGCTCATTACCCATCCGGGCGTGTCGGCGGTGAGCTTCACGGGATCGACCGAAACCGGGCGCATTGTGAGTCAGGCTTGCGCGCCAACCTTCAAGCCCTGCCACCTCGAAATGGGCGGCAAGAACATCATGATCGTGATGGACGACGCCAACCTGGAGCTGGCCGTGGAAGGCGCGGTGTGGGGCGGATTCGGAACCAGCGGGCAGCGCTGCACGGCGGCCAGCCGCGTTGCAGTGCACACAAAGATTTACCGGGAATTTCTCAATCTTTTTGCGGAGCGGACCCGCGCGCTCAAGTTGGGCGAGCGGACTGGATGCCGGCACGGATGTTGGGCCGGTTGTGAATGAAACCCAGCTCCAAACCGTGATGAAGTATGTCGAAATCGGAAAAAACGAGGGCGGCCGGATAGTGGCCGGCGGACACCGCGCGGAGTCCGGCGATTTGGCGCGCGGGTGGTTTCACGAGCCTACAATTTTCGCGGACGTGGACGCCAAAATGACCATTGCGCAGGAGGAAATCTTCGGCCCGGTGGTGGCCATGATTCCTTTTTCCTCAATGGACGAAGCCATTGAGATTGCCAACAACGTGAAATACGGTCTGTCTGCTTCCATCTACACGCGCAACGTGAATCAGGCCTATCGAGCCATGCGCGATCTTGAAACCGGAATCGTCTATGTAAACGCGCCAACTATCGGAGCGGAAATTCAGCTTCCCTTCGGCGGAACGAAAAGCACGGGCAACGGCCATCGCGAGGCCGGAACCGCCGCCATCGATTTTTATTCGGAATGGAAGACGCTGTATGTGGATTATTCGGACCGCCTGCAGCGCGCGCAAATCGACACGGACTAAGCTTTTTGTGGCATAGGCTTCAGCCTGTGGGGTTTAGTACTTGCATGGACTAACCCCCACAGGCTGAAGCCTATGCCACATAAACCCACTCCATCAAAACCCTACATGGGTGATTATTTTTTCTTCTTCTGTTTCATCCCTTTTTCAGTGTACATCCTGTTTTCTACATCTTCGATTTATGATTAGAGTATGTAGAGGCCGCCTTCAGGCGGGCATCTTGAATTAGGCACAAATGCCCGCCTGAAGGCGGGCGCTACAACACCTGGTTCTCGTGTCTGGTACATATCGGGCTCACGCGATTTGACGATGGCCTCTGCAACGCATAAAATCATTGTAGGACCGAAAACTTTTGTGAGTCGTGTACCCAATGTCTGACGCAGCCCCCAATAACGAGCGCAACCGGCAGATTCTCTCAGCCATCGTGCGCGCCTATATTGAAACTGGAGAGCCCGTTTCTTCGCGATCCATTTCCCGGCGGCATGTGGAGTCGCTGAGCTCGGCGACTATCCGTAATGTGATGTCCGACTTGGAAGAGGAAGGCTTTCTGTTTCAGCCACATACCTCGGCGGGCCGGGTTCCCACGGCCACGGCATACCGGTTTTTCGCGCAGCAGATCGTTACCCGGGCCACGCTCAGTCCTGAAGATGAGGAAATGATTCGCGGCGAGTTTGCAGGCGCGTCCTCGGGCGAAGAAATCGCGGAGCGCGCCGGTCATGTGCTCGCGGAAATTTCCAAGGGGTTGGGAATTGTGGTTTCGCCTCCCATCTCGAAGACGGTGTTGGAGCACATCCGATTTGTCTTGCTGCCCGATGGACGCATCGTGGTGGTGCTGGTTTCCACGGGCGGCAATACGCGGGACAAAGTAATTCGCCCCGAGAAAGTTTTCAGCCAGCAGGACCTGGACTACACCGCGGAATATTTGAACCGCCACTACACGGGATTTTTGCTGGAAGCCATTCGCGCGGACCTGTTGAACCGCCTGGCAAAGGAAGAAGAGCAATATGCTCTGCTTGCGCGAAATGCTCTGGTGCTGTGCGATCCGGCCATGCTGGGACAGGGCTCGGCGCAGCGTGTATATATTGAGGGCACGGCGCAAATGGCGGCCGCTCCGGAATTCAACGATCAATCGCAATTGCGCGACGTGCTTTCGGCCATCGAGGAAAAGCACAGGATCATCGCGCTCCTGGCGAATTGCATCGACACGCCAGACCCGGTGCACGTGCAAATCGGCGTAAAGGGAATGGACCGCGCCGGTGAGCATCTGGCATTGATCAGCGCGCCGTATTCGTTTCAGGATCAGTCGCAGGGAACCGTGGGCGTGCTTGGCCCCATGCGCATGCAATATGAGCGGGCCATCACGGCCGTGGCATTTGTGGCGCGTGCATTCAGCGAGACATTGGATCGCGATCGGAGTTAGTGACGTGGCGGAAGCAAAACGTGAAGAGGATAAAGTAGTTTCGATTGACGGCAGTCCCGTCGATCGCGAGATCGATTCGTCGAAATCTTCGGACGATTCTGCTTCGGGGGATCCCTCTGGCAACAGGCGAATCTTCGCTGGCCTCGGAGTTTCAGAAGCTCAAGGCGGAGAAGGAAGATCTGCTGCAAACCATGGTCCGCCGCCAGGCCGATTTCGAAAATTTTCGCAAGAGAACTGAACGCGACCGCAACGAAGAGGCTCGCCGCGGCGTCGAGCGGCTGCTCCTCGATCTGATTCCCGTGCTGGACGCTTTTGACCGTGCCCTGCAGACCCATGAGGATCCGGCGTTCGAGGAATATCGCAAGGGGATTACGCTGATCCGCAAGCAGCTGTGGGATGCCATTGCCAAGCACGGCGTGCAACCCATCGAAGCAGCGGGAAAAATATTTGACCCGCACATGCACCAGGCTATCGAGCGGCTGGAATCCGAAGATTATCCCGATGGCTTTGTTGTTTCTGTGTTTCAGGATGGCTATCTGTTTCACGGGCGCGTTTTGCGTCCGGCAATTGTGCGAGTGGCCGTGCACCCCTCGCAAAACGAAAATTCCGCGACCAATGAAAATTAGGCCAACCAGCCGATGAGCGAAAAACGCGACTGTTACGATGTCCTGGGAGTTGCCCGCACCGCCAGCGCGGATGAAGTGAAGTCCGCATACCGCAAGGCGGCGCTGAAGTGGCATCCCGACCGAAATCCGCAATCCAAGCACGAAGCCGAAGAAAAATTCCGTGAAGCCACGGAATCCTATTCGATTCTCTCCGATCCCCAAAAACGCGCCGCTTACGATCGTTACGGATTCGCGGGCATCTCGCGCGGCGGATTCGACGGCAGCGTCAACCAAACCATCATGGACGAGTTTCAGGATATCTTCGGCGACTTCTTCGGTTTCGAGGATATTTTTGGCGGACGCCGGGGCCGCAGTCGCTCGCAGCGCGGCGCGGATTTGCGTTACGACATGAAGTTGAGTTTCGAGGAAGCCGCATCCGGAGTGAACACCAAGATTCGCATTCCGCGCCTTGAATTTTGCGAAGTCTGCAACGGCACGGGAGCGAAAGCCGGCACGGGCGTGACAGCTTGCGTGACCTGCGGCGGCCACGGACAGGTTCACTACCAACAAGGATTTTTCACCATTTCGCGCACCTGCCCGGATTGCCACGGCGCGGGGCAAATCGTGCGGGAATCCTGCCCCGATTGCAAAGGGAAGGGCCGCATTGAGCGTAGCCGCACCATCGATCTGCGAATTCCGCCGGGCGTTGATTCCAACACGCGCCTGCGCATTCCCGGCGAAGGCGAGCCGGGAGGCAATAGCGGCCCGGCTGGTGATTTGTACGTGGTGCTGGAAGTCAAGCCGCATCCTTACTTTGAACGCAGGGACGCGGACTTGTATTGCACGGTTCCCATTTCCATCGTGCAAGCAGCGCTCGGAACGCAAATTGTGGTGCCCGGCATCACCAGCGAAGAGACTGTAAAAATTCCCGAAGGCACGCAGACCGGGGAGATCATTCGCCTAAAAGGGAAAGGCATGCCCGATCCGCACGGCGGCGGCAAGGGCGACCTGTACGTGAACATCCACGTCGAAGTTCCAACTAAATTGACACGCGATCAGCGCCGCCTGTTCGAACAGCTCGGAGCCACGCTACCCGTGGAAAATCGCCCCGCGCACCGCGATTCCTCACTCTTCGAAAAAGTAAAAGATATTTTTGGATAAACGATCGGGCATCTCTCCGTATTTCTCCTCTTTGCTTTGTGCCCTCTGTGTTGAGCTTTTGAATTTCGTGAAGTCGGCAAAAACTTAACACAGAGGGCACAGAGAAAAGAGGAGAACGCGGAGAGTTTGTTGCCAGGATGCCGATTGCGCGTTAGCCCCGCTTACTTCACGCCGAGGGCATTCATGAAAACATCGCGGAATCTCAAAGGGTCGGCATCGATCGCAACTTGAACGTTTAGGCGGCCTTTCTTAATCTCAACGGTACTGCCTGAGTTTTCCGGCTTGTCGCTGATTTCAATGGCCATCGGGTGGAATGTCACGACCGCCGGATTGGCCAGTATGGTTGCAGCCAGCGGATCCCTGGCAAAGTAAAATCCCTGGCGAATCTGCTCGTGAACCGTATCGAGCGCCTGTGCAACAAAATTTGCCAGAGGCGTGCCTGCGTGCGACTCGATTTGCTCGAATAGCGCCATGTCAACGGGAACTTGCTGCGTGGCGTCCAGCGGCACCAGTCGAATGGGCGCGCCGGCAGTGAATACAATTTTCGCCGCAGCTGGATCGATAAACATATTCCATTCAGCCGCCGTGTTATTCGTCTTGAAGAATCCGCCGTCTCCCAAATTTCCCGATACGCCGATGGCACCTCCCAAAATAACGAGTTGGCGGCCCGTGCGCGCCACTCGCGGCGTGCGCGAAAAAACTTCAGCGAGATTGGTGAGAGGACCGAGCGCAAGTACCTGCACTGGATGAACGGCGTCCGAAAGACGCCTGAATAAATAATCCGCCGCACTGCGCAGATCGACGGAGCGCGTAGGCGGCGGAAGATAAATTCCCGGAAGTTCGTCGGAATCGCGGCGCCATTCGGCTGGAAATTCGTGGCCGCCGGAGAGCGGGCTTTCACTGCCAAGGAAGACGGGAATGTCGTCCCGGCCGGCGAGCGCGAGAAGACGAAGGACATTTCTTCCGCCCGCCGGAACATGCGCCATACCATTTTCGATGGTAATCGCCTCCACATGAATGTCTGTGCGGCACAACAGAAAGGCGATGGCCATCAGGTCGTCCACGCCGGCATCGGTGTCAACGATCACGGATCGGCGGAGTGGCGAAGGGTGCGGCACGGCCTGCGCTGCTGTTCGCGCGGGGACAATGAGCGCGAGGATTGCCGGAAGAAAACAAAGAGCAACCCATGAAAGCGCGCGGCCAGGCTGAGCGCGAAATCGCATCGGATTGATATAACATAGAGAAACATGCGAAGGCGATTCTTTGTGGAAAAGTTTGATGTGGGAACAGCAATCTTGCGCGGCGAGGCGGCTCATCACCTGGGTCGCGTGCTGCGCGCGGAAGCCGGCCAGCTTTACGAATTGAGCGACGGCCAGCGCTTGTGGCTTGCGCGCACCGAAAACGTGGGGCGTGACGAGGTGCAATTCACGCTGGTCGAGCAATTGCCAACCGTCGTTGCGCCGGTTCAGATCGAATTGCTGCTGGCCATCGTGAAATTTGACCGCTTGGAGTGGGCCCTGGAAAAGGCCACCGAACTTGGCGTGGAGGATGTTGTGCCGCTGGCCGCGGAGAGAAGCGAAAAGGGACTGATCGCGGCCGCAGAGAAGCGCGCCGAGCGCTGGAAGAGAATTCTGGCGGAGTCAGCGCAGCAGGCGCGGCGTTTGCGCGTTCCGGCGCTGGGAGAAGCCGCGAAACCGCGCGATGCATTTCGCGCAACGGCCGCGACACTAAAATTGTTGCTTTCTGAGCGAGCTGGCGCGCGGCCTTTGCGCGAAGTGCTGGAGCCTGTCGCGACGGTGCGCCAGGAAAGCGAAGCCGCTCGCGTGGCGCTGGCTATCGGTCCCGAAGGCGGATGGACCGACGCGGAATTTTCTTGCTCGAGCGATTGCGGATTTGTGGAGGTCGCGCTAGGGGCAAATATTTTGCGCACCGAGACGGCTGTATGCGCGGCGCTGGCCGCGGTGCAGTATGCGTTTGGGGCATTCAGAAAGGTTTGAGTAGCGCGGGCTTCAGCCTGCGGGTTTTAGTCCTTGCAAGTCCTAACCCCCGCAGGCTGAAGCCCGCGCTACAAATGCGCCAGGAAGACACGGAAAATTTAGTGAACGAAAAATTGCGCGAGACAAGCGCAGACTGGAACGCCGACTTACGTGATGCCAAGCATGGGAGAAAAATAAAACTGGGAGCATGGAGCGACGGGAAGTGCCTCGGTTGGGAGCGCCGCCTGTCATCGACCTCCGGCACAGTGGCGCGCAAACACGGAGCGTGGTATAAATTTAGTTGTTCATAAGTAGGGACATGGAGCCGAACGCCGAAATTAGCACACCTGTCGCGCCCGGAGCGGCGCAACCGCTGCGGCGCGAGCTTCGAAGTTGGGGCCGCGATCTCGTCATTGCCCTCAGCCTCGCTGTCGTTATCATCATTTTTTTCTACCAACCCGTGAAAGTCGAAGGTACCAGCATGACGCCCCTGATCTCGGATCAGGAGCGAATTTTTATAAACAAGTTTGTCTACCGCTTTGAGCCGATTGAGCGGGGCGATGTGGTGGTTTTCTGGTATCCTCTTGACCGCTCGAAGTCGTTCATCAAGCGCGTGGTGGGATTGCCTCAGGATACGGTGGAGATTCGCGGCGGGCAGGTTTTTGTGAACGGAAAACTTTTGCCGGAACCGTACATACCGCCCGAGTCGGATGATTACGGGACCTATGCGCCCACGCAAGTTCCGGCGGGCGAGTATTTCGTGATGGGAGATCATCGCACCAGCTCAAATGACTCTCGGATTTTCGGGACGGTGCCGCGAAGGTTTATTTATGGCAAGGCTGTGTTCGCATACTGGCCGGCGGATCACTTCGGTTCGATCCCGGTTTTTGCGGAATCCGTGAAATAAGTTATTTTGTCATTCCGAGCGAAGCGAGGAATCTCTCTTTCTTTTCTCGCACCAAACCAAGGAGAGATTCCTCGCTTCGCTCGGAATGACAAAAGTGTGAGGCGCTTTTTTCGCAAGGTCAAGTGCCTGCCAAAGAGAGGGTCCACTGTCGGAATCGGAAGCACGGAAGGCTATTCTTGCGCTCGAAGACGGGCGAATTTTTACAGGCCGCGCCGCGGGAGCCACCACCCGCCGCGGCGGCGAAGTCGTTTTCAATACCAGCCTCACCGGATATCAGGAAGTTTTTACTGACCCGAGCTACGCAGGGCAGATCGTTTGCCTGACCTATCCCCACATTGGAAACGTGGGAACCAACGCCGAGGATGAGGAGTCTTCCAAGCCGCACATCGAATCGCTGATCGTGCGCGAATTTTCGGCAGTGGCCTCCAACTGGCGCTCCGGAGAAACCGCGCAAAATTATCTGGTGCGCCACAATATTCCGGTGTCTGTGGGATGTGGATACGCGCGCGCTGGTCTTGCACATTCGGAAATTAGGCGCACTGCGCGGAGTGATTTCCACGGACGGCACACCCGCCGAGCAGCTTCTGGCCGAAGCGCGGGCCTTGCCTTCGATGGCCGGCCTGGAACTCGCCAGCCGCGTCAGCTGCCATAAGCAATATGGATGGGACAAAAGCTCCATCGAATTGACGATGGCTCCTCTGGGTACGGGAAATGGCGAGTCTCATCCGGGCGGAGACGAGCCGAAATTTCGCGTGGTGGCCTATGACTTCGGCATCAAGCAAAATATTCTGCGCCTGCTGGTCGATCACCACTGCGAAGTGATGGTGGTCCCGGCGAAAACTTCGGCGGAAGATGCATTGGCGCTGAAGCCTGATGGCGTGTTCCTCTCCAACGGGCCGGGAGATCCCGAGCCCGCAACGTACGCGATTGAAACGATTCGCAATTTGCTTGGGCGAGTTCCTGTCTTCGGAATTTGTCTGGGGCATCAGCTTTGCGGCCTCGCGCTGGGCGGAAAAACGTTCAAGCTACGCTTCGGCCACCACGGGTCCAATCATCCGGTAAAGAATCTGCTAACCGGGCAGGTGGAAATCACCGCGCAGAATCACGGATTTTGCGTGGACCCCGATTCGCTGCCTTCGAGCGACGTGGAAGTGACGCACCTGAATTTGAATGATCACACCAATGAAGGATTGCGGCACCGCTCCTTGCCGCTCTATTCCGTGCAGTACCATCCCGAGGCCTCGCCCGGGCCGCACGACTCGCACTATTTATTCACGCAATTTACGGACACCATGAAAAATTGGAAATCATCCGGCGCAATACGGCGCGGACAGGCAAAGGCCTAACCGCACATGCCCAAGCGCACAGACATCAAGAAAATCATGATCATCGGCTCCGGCCCGATCGTAATCGGGCAGGCCTGCGAATTCGATTATTCGGGCACGCAAGCCTGCAAGGCTCTGCGCAAGGAAGGATATGAAGTGGTGCTGGTGAATTCAAATCCGGCGACCATCATGACCGATCCCGAAATCGCCGACCGCACTTACATCGAGCCGCTCACCAAGGAATATCTGGAACAAATTATTTCCGTGGAAAGGCCGCAAGCGCTTCTGCCCACGGTGGGCGGGCAGACTGCGCTGAACCTGGCCGTGGAATTGGCCGAGGGCGGCGTCCTGGATAAATACAATGTGGAATTAATTGGCGCATCCCTGCGCGCCATCAAAGTTGCCGAAGACCGGCTGTTGTTTAAGGACGCCATCCGCAAGGTGGGGCTGGACGTTCCAGCCTCGGCACTGATCAACAATGTGCAAGACGGTCTGAAACTGGCCGACCAGCTTGGCTATCCCGTTGTGATTCGTCCGTCGTTCACCATGGGCGGCACGGGCGGATCCATCGCCTACAACCGCGAGGAATTTTCGGAAGCCATGGCCCACGCGCTGGACGCAAGCCCCGTGCATGAGGCGCTGGTTGAGGAATCCGTGCTGGGATGGAAAGAGTTCGAGCTGGAAGTGATGCGCGATTATCGCGACAACTTCGTGGTCATTTGCTCGATTGAAAATTTCGATCCCATGGGCGTGCACACTGGAGATTCCATCACCGTGGCGCCCGCGCAGACGCTGACCGACAAGGAATACCAGCGCATGAGGGACGCCGCGGCGGTGATCATCCGCGAAGTGGGTGTGGAAACCGGCGGATCCAACATCCAGTTCGCGCTGGATCCGGCCACGGGTCGCATGATCGTGATAGAAATGAATCCGCGCGTATCGCGCAGCTCGGCGCTGGCCTCCAAGGCCACCGGATTTCCGATCGCAAAAATCGCCGCGCTGCTGGCCGTGGGATTGGCTCTGGACGAAATCCCTAACGACATCACCAAAAAAACGCCTTCGTGTTTTGAGCCTACCATCGATTACGTGGTGGCCAAAATTCCGAAATGGCAATTTGAGAAATTCGCCGGGGCGGATTCTACGCTGGGCACGCAGATGAAATCCGTCGGCGAAGTCATGGCCATTGGCCGCACATTCAAGGAAGCCCTGCAAAAGGGAATTCGCTCGCTGGAACCAAGCTCGCCGTGGCGCGCGCCGGCCGATACACCGTTATCGCTCTTGCGCGAAAAAATCGCCACGCCGCGCCCCGACCGCATTCACTGGTTGTTCGTGGCCCTTGACCGTGGTATGTCTGCAAAAGAAGCCATCGAGCTGACCAAGATCGATCCGTGGTTCATTGAACAGATTCAGGAAATTATCGCGGTGAATAAGAGGCTGGCATCCGTCACGGTGGAAACCGTCCCCGAAGATTTGCTGCGTGAAGGAAAACGCATCGGCACCAGCGACGAGCAGCTGGCGCAAATGTGGAAGACCACTCCCGCGGCCGTGCGCCATCGCCGCGCCAAGGCTCATATCTCGCCGGTATTCAAGCGCGTCGATACTTGCGCCGCGGAATTCGAGTCCTTCACTCCCTACATGTACTCGACCTACGAGGATGAGGACGAATCGCAGCCCACCGATCGCCCCAAGATCGCCATTCTGGGCAGCGGCCCCAACCGCATCGGGCAGGGAATCGAATTCGATTACTGCTGCTGCCACGCGTCCTTCGCGCTGCGCGAAGACGGCTACGAAACCATCATGATCAATTGCAATCCGGAGACGGTTTCCACGGACTACGACACTTCGGACCGCCTCTACTTCGAGCCGCTCACTCTGGAAGATGTGCTTTCCGTTGTGGATCGCGAAAAGCCGCAGGGTGTGATCGTGCAATTCGGCGGGCAGACGCCGCTCAACCTGGCGCTGGAATTGAAGCGCAATGGCGTGCCCATCATCGGCACGGCGCCTGAATCAATCGATCTGGCGGAAGACCGCCGCCGATTTGGAAAGCTGCTCGATGAATTGAAAATTCCGCAACCGAAAAACGGCACCGCGCTTGTGCCTGAAGAAGCGGCGCGCGTGGCCAGCGAAATAGGTTTCCCCGTGCTGGTTCGCCCAAGCTACGTGCTGGGCGGGCGCGCCATGGTCATCGCCTACGATTTGAATACGGTGCAGGAATACGTGGCACAGGCAGCGCTGATGGGCCCGGCGAAACCGGTGCTTATCGATCAGTTTCTGGAAGAGGCCACGGAAGTGGATGTGGACGCGCTGGCCGACGGCGAGGACGTAATCATCGGCGGCGTGATGCAGCATATCGAAGAGGCGGGCGTGCACTCAGGCGATTCTTCCTGTGTGCTGCCTCCTGTAAGCCTTTCGCCCGCGGTGCTGGCAAAAATTCGCGACTACACCAATCGTCTGGCCAAGGCCTTGCAAGTCGTGGGCCTGATGAATGTGCAGTACGCAATCCAGCGCGACACGGTTTATGTTTTGGAAGTGAATCCGCGCGCGTCGCGCACCGTCCCGTTTGTCAGCAAGGCCACCGGCGTGCCCCTGGCGAAAGTTGCCGCAAGGCTGATGGCCGGCCGCAAACTTCGCGACATGAATCTTCCCGTGGTGATCACGGATGGCGTGGCGGAAATTGCCGTGCGCGATTATTACTCCGTGAAGTCTCCCGTCTTTCCGTTTAATAAATTTCGCGGAGTGGATACTATTCTCGGTCCGGAGATGCGCTCGACTGGCGAAGTGATGGGCGTGGCCAAGGATTACGGCCAGGCCTTTGCCAAGGCGCAACTGGCCGCGGGCCAACGGCTGCCGCGCAAAGGCTCCATTTTTTTGAGCGTGAGCGATCACGACAAGCGCCACTGTGGCCCTCTTGCCAAGGAATTGCACGCCCTGGGTTTTCGTTTGATAGCAACGCGCGGCACGGCGGCGGCACTGGAAGCCGCCGGTGTACCGGCGACGTCCGTCTACAAGGTGAATGAAGGCCGGCCCAATATCGTGGACCTGGTCAAGACGGGCAAAGTGGATATGATCATTAACACGCCGCTGGGCCGCGAATCGTTTTACGACGAAAAATCAATTCGCCGCGCGGCCATTCGCTACAACATTCCGTGCATTACCACGCTGTCCGCCGCCAACGCCGCCGCGCGCGGAATTCGCGCCCTTGTCGAGCAAAAGCTGGAGGTTGCGCCGCTGCAATCGCTTCATTCCAAGAAAGTGGCCGCGCCGCAACTGCCTTCCGGCAACGATTGAGGCGCGCCGTGCTTTCCAGTAGCATCCGCCTCGGCGGACCTGTGTGGGTTTCTGGATTGCTGAAATTCGAAATTTTGGCTGTCTAGACTGAGGCGAAAAGCGCACAGGCAGAGTGCCTGTGCTACTTAAATGCGTCCTGTAGCAAAGGGAATTTGTGATGGCAAAGAAACCACATCTCAAGGGAATCATTCCGGCGCTGACGACACCGTTTGAATCCACGGCGGGGTGGCACTTGGGCGCATGCGCGAAAATATTGCGACGTATAATCGGACGGGCGTGTCCGGCTATCTTGCTGTGGGCTCCACCGGCGAATCGGTGCTGCTGGACCGTGCGGAATTTGAAAAAGTTCTTTCCGTGGTGCGTGAAGCGGCCGGCTCTCACCACATACTGATCGCTGGGACGGGCGTTGAGACCACGGCGGAAACGATTTCGCGCACGGAATTTGCCGCAAAGGCCGGATACCATTACGCGCTGGTTGCCCCACCCTGCTATTACAAGCCGGCCATGAGTTCTCAAGTTCTGGTGGAACATTACCGGCGCGTGGCGGATGCTTCGCGGATTCCCGTGCTGCTGTATTCCGTGCCCGCAATATACGGGAGTGGCCATCGAAGTGGATGTTGCGGCTCGCCTCTCCGAGCATCCCAACATTGCGGGAATGAAGGACAGTTCCGGAAACGTGGACCGCGTTGGGAGCGATCCTGGCCGCCGTGCCCGACGCATTTGAGCTGATGACTGGCTCGTCGACCACCGTTCTATCGCATCGATGACCGTTGGCGCAAGAGGCGCGATTCTGGCGCTGGCGGATTTTCTGCCGGAACTTTGTGTTGCGCTTTACGATGCGATTGTCGCGGGAGACGCGCTTGAAATCCCTGGAAATTCAGCGCCGCCTGATTCCGCCGACGCAGCGGATCGTTGGCGCCATGGGAATTTCCGGCGTGAAGTACGCCATGGATCTGCGCGGGTATTACGGCGGGACCGGTTCGCGGGCCCGCTGCTGCCTCTGAGCGAAGCGCACAAGAAGGAAGTTGAAACATTGATGGCAGCGCTAGCACCCGTCGGCAACAGCCACGGCTTGAATCCGAACGGATTCCAGATCATCCAATACATGGCTTAGCGCTTAGAGTGTGAATGAAACTGCGAATGAAATCTGCAAATGAACAGATGGCAACTCTGCCGGACACAAGGATGGAACGCCTGATGGAGTGTAGCTGCATCTCACCGGCCGATTTGCCAGGAACCACGCGCCTCTATTCCACCTATCTTTCCGATTTCGCCCGCGTTTCCCAGTTCTACCGCCATCCTCCGAATGCAGCCGGAATCGACCAGGCCGCGCGTGAAGTGCGCATCGAGGACTCTGTCCGCCGCGCCGTTGTCGAAGTTCTGAGAAGCCAGAATCAGGCCTTTGGCGGGGACGCTTTCACTGTGCAGAATTTGGATCGCTTGCGCGATGGCGCGGTGGCGGTGGTAACCGGGCAGCAGGTCGGATTGTTTGGCGGCCCGGCGTACTGCGTGTACAAGGCGCTCACTGCGGTTCACGTGGCGCGCCAATTGACCGAACGCGGCGTGAATGCCGTCCCCGTTTTTTGGCTGGCCACCGAGGACCACGACTTCGCCGAAGTGAACCACTGCTTCTTTCCGAAGCGCGGCGGCCTGGAGCGTTTGGAAATTCTCGCCATCAGGTTTAGCCGAAAGGCGCGTCGGCGATATCCTCCTGGGCGATGACGTTCGCGGGCTTTCTGCACAGGTGAGCGCGCTGCTCGAAGGTCCCTTCGCCGAGGAAGTCGGCAAGTGGGTCGCGGAATGTTATGCGCCGGAGGAATCCTTCGGCACTTCCTTCGGAAAATTGATGACGCGCATTTTTGCCGGGCGCGGTCTGATCTTTCTCGATCAGATGTCGCCCGAGTTTCATCGCTTGTCTTTGCCTGCCATGCATCGCGCGGTGCGGGAGCACAAGGCGCTTGGCCTCTGAACTCGTGGCGCGATCCGCGGAGCTGGAAAAAGCCGGGTTCCACGCGCAGGTGAAAGTTACGGAGCAAAGCACGCTGCTGTTCCGCATGGTCGATGGGCAGCGGGTTCCGCTGCGCGCCGTCGAACGGCGGGCTTGCGGCAGGGAACAAGATTGAATCCATCGAGGAAACGCTAAACGCTCTGGAAGAGCGCCCCGAAGATTTCAGCCCCAGCGCGCTGCTGCGCCCCATCATTCAAGATTCGCTCTTGCCGACGGTGGCCTACATCGCGGGCGCCGCCGAAGTGGCTTACTACGCGCAAACATCTCTGGTTTACGAAAAGTTGCTGGGCAGGGCGCCCGCAATTTTGCCGCGCGCCAGCTTCACGCTGGTCCCTGCGAACATTTCCAATTTGCTGAAGAAATATAATCTGGATGCCCGGGAAATTCTTCAAGGGCGCCACAAATTTCGCGCGCGCCTGGAAGCCGAAGCGCTTCCGCAGGCTCTCACCGCGCGATTCGACGAAGGCGAGCAGGCTATTCAATCGCTCATCGAAGGCCTGCGCGAACCACTCGGCAAACTCGATCAGACGCTGCTGGGCGCGCTGGACACGGCCTCTGAGAAAATGCTCTACCAGTTCAACGGCCTGCGCGCTAAGGCCGGCCGCGCCGAGGGTTTTCGTACCGGCGTCCTCAACACGCATGAAAACGAAATTGCCGCGTCGCTCTTTCCCAACAACGCGCTGCAGGAGCGGTCCTTCGGCCTGCTCACTTTTTTGGCTGCGGAAGGCCCGCAGCTGCTCGATCGAGCTAGACCGCCACATCAAAGCGGGTAGCGGCGAACATTGCTTCCTGTTTCTTCAACCAGCAGGGAAGTAGATTTTAAGTAGCGCAGGCTTCAGCCTGTGGGGGTTAGTCCTTGCAAGAACCAAACCCCACAGGCTGAAGCCTGTGCTACTCGATGCCCATGTATTTTTCGCTGCAATTGACATTAAAATGGCGTCCAGAAGAGAGTGTCGGAGTGCGCTGGCGTGGTAAGATTTCCAGTCGTTGGCCATTATCCAAGCTCATGAGCGGAGGATTTTCTGATGAAGCTTACTCCAGGAAAGCGCAAGGGACTCGATGCCGTATCGAATTCGGCTGGCGTGATCGCCGCTGCCGCCATGGATCAGCGCGGCTCGCTGATGAGCGCAATCGCCAAAGACAAAGGCATCGATAAAAAGGCCGTCACAAAAGAAATGATGGCGGAATTCAAGGAAGCGGTCAGCCGCGTCTTGACGCCGCATGCCACCGCGATTTTGCTGGATCCCGAATACGGCTTGTCGGCGGCCAAGCAGCGCGCCAAGAACGCCGGTCTGCTGCTGGCCTACGAAAACAGCGGCTACGACAACACGCAGCCGGGACGCCTGCCCGATTTGCTGGACCACTATTCCGTGCGCCGCCTGGTGGCCGATGGCGCCGACTGCATCAAGATTCTTTTGTATTACACGCCGTTCGATACCGCGAAAATTAATGATGTGAAGCACGCCTGGGTCGAGCGCATCGGCGCGGAATGCGTTGCCGCCGACGTTCCGTTTTTTCTGGAATTTGTGACCTACGAAGAAGGCGCGGACGAAAAGGGCTTGGAGTTCGCCAAGAAAAAGCCGGAAGTACGTGACGCGCAGCATGGAAGAATTCAGCAAGCCGCAGTACGCGGTGGACGTGCTGAAGGTCGAAGTCCCGATCAATATGGCCTTCGTTAAGGGAGCGCGCTCCTGCAAGGGCGAATCCGCCTACACGCGCGACGAAGCCAAGGAACATTTCCGCAAGTCCGCTGCGGCCGCGAAAAAGCCGTTCATCTATCTGTCGGCCGGCGTGAGCAACGATACGTTTTCCGAAACGCTGGATCTGGCTTCCGAAACCGGCGTGAATTTTTCCGGCGTGCTGTGCGGCCGCGCCACCTGGAAGGATGCCATCCCCGTGTATGGCAAACAAGGGCGTCAAAGCCCTGGAAGATTGGCTGCTGCGATCAGGGCGTGAAAAACATCAACAACGTGAATGATCGGCTGAAGGCTGCCAAGCCGTGGTTTTCCTTTTACGGCGTAACGTCGTCCTCTGCATTGGCGTAGTCTTAGGTAGCACAGGCTTCAGCCTGTGGGTTTTAGTCCATGGAAGGACTACCCCCCACAGGCTGAAGTCCTGTGCTACTTGTCCCTGCCACTCCGTACTGTGCTAAATTCAACAGCAGATGACGCGACTCGGCGTATACGTGCAGGTTCCGTTCTGCCAGACTAAGTGCACCTACTGCAACTTCCACACAGGTGTGTTTTCAAAAGATTTGTACGAGCCGTACGTGCGCGCGGTGTGCCGCGAGATCGCGGAATTTCCGCGCTTGCGCACTGAAAATGGAATCGCGGACGTCCCTGAAGCCGTGGTCGACACCGTCTACTTCGGCGGCGGAACGCCCAGCCTTCTCTGATCCCGAAAATCTAGCGCAAATCATCGACAGCCATTCGCGCGTCGTTCTCGTCGCAATTCGAGGAAGTGACGCTGGAGGCCGATCCGGAAACCATTTCTCCCGAAAAGGCAGCGGCCTGGCGCGAAGCAGGATTCAACCGCATCAGCATGGGCGTGCAGTCCTTCAACGACGCCGAATTGCGCGCCGCCGGCCGCATGCATCGCAGGGCCGACGTTTTTCGCGCCACGGAAATTTTGCGAGCCGCCGGCTTCGCGAGCATCAGCTTCGATTTGATTGCCGGATTGCCGCACCAGACCGATGCCAGTTGGGAAGATTCGGTCAAGCAACTGCTAAGCTTGCGGCCCGAGCACGTTTCCATTTACATGATGGAAATTGACGAAGGAAGTCGCCTGGGCCTGGAAGTCCTGCAAAGCGGCGAGCGCTATTCGGCGAAAGCGCTGCCGTCGGACGATTCCATGGCCGAGTATTATGAGTCCGGCTGCCGCCAACTTGCCGCCGCGGGATACCAGCATTACGAAATTTCCAATTGGGGCCTGCCAGGATTCGAATCGCGCCACAATCTGAAATACTGGCGGCGAGAACCTTATTTCGGTTTCGGCGCGGGCGCGCATTCGTTCAACGGCTCGCAGCGCTGGGCCAATGCGCACGACCCTGCTGCGTATTCGAATGCCATCCTTGTGGGACGTTTTCCCGTCGAGCAACTGCAGAGCGTGACGCACGGCCAGGCCCTCGAAGAAGAGCTATTCCTGGGCCTGCGGCAGCTTGCAGGAATCGATTTGGGCAGGATCATGGAAAAGTATGGCCGATGGATGGCGCAAGGCTTCGGCCTCGCTTGGCAGAGCTTGTGGCGCAAGGGCTGGTGGAATGGGACGGCCCGCTCCTGCGACTTTCTCCCGAACGACTGGCCGTTTCGAACGAAGTGTTCGTTCATCTTCTGGAGTAATTAAGGGAAGGAGATTCGTATGGTTTCAGTTTCCGCCAATTCAAATAAATGGCGATGCTGCATCGCCACTTTGCTGATTGTGACGGTTGCCGCGATCGTTCCTGTTGCCAGCGGACAGACGCCTTCTTCGAACGCGAAAGACATCTCCCGTGCCCAAGGCTGCCGGCTCCACGCCAACCGTGGCCGAGGCGGAGCGCTTCATCTCGCAAGCGGAGACTCGCTTGCTGGACCTGTGGATCAAGAGCATCCGCGCCAGCTGGGTCTCCGAAACATTTCATTACCGATGACACCGAATCCATAGCAGCCGATGCACAGGCGGCCGTGAAAGGCGCGACGGCCGATCTGGCACGGCAGGCCAAGCGCTACGAAAAACTTTCTCTTCCTCCCGATGTGGCGCGCAAATTCATGCTTCTGAAATTGTCGGTCGATATTCCCGCTCCTCGCGGCGCGGCCGCGCAGGCCGAGCTCGCTAAGATTGCCGTTTCGCTCGATGGTGACTACGGCCGAGGGAACCTGGTGCCCGGACGACAAAAAAGAAAACTGCAAGCAGTTGCCGGACATAGAAAAAATTCTGGCCAGCAGCCGCGATCCGCAGGAACTGCAGAACGCATGGAATGGCTGGCACAGCATCTCTCCGCCCATGCGCAAGCGCTACGCCCGCCTGGTCGAGCTTTCCAATCAAGGCGCGCGCGAAATGGGTTTTGCCGATACGGGCGCGATGTGGCGCTCCAATTACGACATGCCTCCGGATGAGTTTTCGCAAGGAGTTGGACCGCCTGTGGGAGCAAGTCCGCCCGCTGTACGTTTCGCTGCACGCCTACGTTCGCTGGAAGCTGGCGGAAAAGTATGGAAAAGATCTGGTGCGCGAGGACGCTCCCATTCCCGCGCACTTGGTGGGCAACATGTGGGCGCAGGATTGGAGCAACATCTACCCGCTGCTGGCCCCGCCTAATGCGGGCTCGGGTCCGGATATCGGCGCTGCTTTGCGCGCGAAAAATGTGGACGCCGAGGGAATGGTTCGTTACGCGGAAGGATTTTTTACTTCGCTCGGCTTCGAGCCGCTGCCTTCAACTTTTTGGCAGCGCTCCATGTTCACAAAGCCGCGGGACCGCGAAGTGGTGTGCCACGCCAGCGCGTGGGACCTCGACTTCAAGGAAGATTTGCGGATCAAAGTGTGCATCGAGCCCACCGCCGAGGATTTCACGACGGTTCACCACGAGCTGGGCCACAATTTTTACCAGCGCGCATATGAAAACCTTTCACCGCTGTTCCTGGACAGTGCCAACGACGGTTTTCATGAAGCCATTGGGGACACTTCGCGCTATCCGTCACGCCCGAATATCTGAAGCAGATCGGCCTGATCGATACGGTCACGCCGCCATCGGGAGACATTGGCCTGCTACTCAATCGCGCGCTCGATCAAGTGGCTCTTCTTGCCGTTTGACTTTGGTGGTGGACCAGTGGCGCTGGAAAGTTTTTTCCGGCGAAATCAAGCCCGCCGATTACAACAAGTCCTGGTGGGAGCTGAACAGAAAATATCAGGGCGTCGCGCCGCCCGTCGCTCGCAGCGAGGCGGACTTCGATCCCGGCGCAAAGTATCACGTGGCCGGCAACGTTCCCTATGCGCGATATTTTCTGGCTGATTATTTTGCAATATCCAGTTTCATCGCGCGCTGTGCAAGGAAGCGGGATACACCGGCCCGCTGCATCGCTGCTCGATCTACGGAAATAAGGCCGCGGGCGCCAAGCTGGCAAAGATGCTGGCCATGGGCGCGAGCCGCCCGTGGCCGGACGCGCTGGAGGCACTGACCGGCCAGCGCCAGATGGATGCCACGGCGTTAGCTCGATTACTTCGCGCCGCTGAAAAAGTGGCTCGACGAGCAGAACGCCGGCCACAACGTGGGTTGGAATTGAGGCTTAGTAGCGCAGGCTTCAGCCTGTGGATTTGTGCTTCGATAGATCATGACCGCTAAATCGGAAGTCAAACTCCGCAGGCTAAAGCCTGTGCTACTTAACGTCTTCGGAACATCTGCGATGCGTGACAAAAATACACGCCGCATTGCCTGTGATATAAATAAATTAAGCGCTAAGGGCAGCGCTTATTTTCAGGAGGTTTGTGGACTTTTCCTTCAGCGACGAGCAGCAGCAGCTCCGCCGCAGCGTTCGCGAATTCGCCGAATCGGAAATCGCTCCGCACGTCATGGAATGGGACGAAGCTTCCCATTTTCCCTCCGAGCTGATTCCCAAGATGGCCGAAATGGGCCTGATGGGCGTGATTTTCCCGGAAGAGTTCGGCGGCGCGGGCCTGGGCTATATCGAGTACGCCAGCGGTCATCGAGGAACTTGCGCGAGTCGATGGTTCGATCGGGCTGATCGTGGCCGCGCACAATTCGCTGTGCACCAATCACATTTACAAATTTGGCACGCCCGAACAGCGCAAGAAATATGTCACCCCACTGGCGCAGGGGAAAAAGCTGGGCTGCTGGTCGCTCACCGAGCCGCAAGCGGGCTCTGACGCGGGTGGCGCGCGAACCACCGCCGTGCGCAAGGATGGCGGCTGGGTTCTCAACGGCTCAAAAACATTTATCACCAACGGCCATTATGCGGACGTCTGCGTGGCCATGGCCGTGACCGACAAGCCCAAGGGAACAAAAGGAATTTCCGCGTTCATCGTGGAAAAGGGCAACCCCGGCTTTCGCGCCGGCAAGAAAGAAAATAAGCTGGGCATGCGCGCCAGCGACACTTCCGAAGTTATTTTCAGCGATTGCTTTGTTCCCGACGAAAACCTGCTCGGCAAGGAAGGCCTGGGCTTCGTCAACACGTTGCAGGTGCTGGACGGAGGGCGCATTTCGATTGCGGCGCTGGCGCTGGGCATGGCGCAAGGCGCCTACGAAGCGGCGGTCGGCTACGCCAAGCAACGCAAACAGTTTGGAAAAACCATCAGCGAATTTCAAGCCATTCAATTCAAGCTGGCCGACATGGCCACGGAAATCGACGCCGCGCGCTGGCTGGTGTACCGCGCGGCATGGCTCGCGGATCAGAAAGGGCCGCGCTTCACCCAGGAATCGAGCATGGCCAAATTGTATGCCAGCGAGGTCGGCGTGCGCGTGGCCAACGAAGCTGTGCAGATTTTTGGCGGATACGGATTCGTGAAGGATTATCCCGTGGAGAAGTTTTACCGCGACAGCAAGCTCTGCACCATCGGCGAAGGCACCAGCGAAATCCAGCGCATGGTGATTGCCCGTCAGATTTTGGATGCACGCTGATTCGGTTTTCGTGTGCCAGCCGTGCAGGGGTTGTGATAACTTCCTTGATTCGTTCTAGTCGTGATTTCTCTACAAGTATTATGAATTTGTTTGCCACGCCAAACATTCGGTGAGCGCGGATGGTGTGGTGGCGCCGGCGTCCCGCCGGTGGTTTTGCGAAACTTTAAATCGGAAAAACCCGCCGGCGAGACGCCGGCGCCACAAAAACCGCTATGTCCTCAACCATCGAAACGTGGGCCCAGCAAATTCGCGCCGGGGATGTGCGCGCCGTTTCCCGCGCCATCACCGCAATCGAAGATCACGACCCTCTTGCGGAAGAACTCTTGCAGCGACTCTTTCCGCACACCGGAAAGTCTTTTCTGATTGGAGTTACTGGAGCTCCGGGAACCGGGAAGAGCACGCTTGTCGACCGGCTGGCCGCTCACTATCGCTCAGCAGGGAAGTCACGTCGGGATCATCGCGGTCGATCCGACCAGTCCTTATACGGGCGGCGCAATTCTGGGCGACCGCATTCGCATGCAGGGCCACGCCAGCGATCCGGGCATTTTCATTCGTTCCATGGCCACGCGCGGTTTCCTTGGCGGCCTGGCGCGAACCACGGGCGATGTGGCTCTGGTGCTGGACGCCGCGGGAAAGCAAGTTGTGCTGGTCGAAACCGTTGGCGTTGGCCAGGATGAAGTGGACATTGTGCGCCTGGCGGACTGCACTCTGGTGCTGCTCGTCCCCGGCATGGGCGACGACGTGCAAAATATGAAAGCCGGGCTGATGGAGATTGCCGATATTTTTGTGCTGAACAAATCCGATCGCGATGGCGTGGAACGCCTGGAAACAGAACTGGAAGCCATGCTGCACCTGGCGCCGGATCGCACTGGGCTGGAAGCCCATGATCGTTCGCACCGTGGCCACCGAAAATAAAGGCGTGGACCAGCTTGTCGCGGCGATTGCCAAATATCGGGAAGGCACCGCGAACAGTGCGGAGCGCCAGCAACGAAAAATCGAACACTGGAAATTGAGGCTTCTGGCTCTCGCTGGAGAAGCGCTCTGGAAGCGCGCCGTGGATGGCGCGGAAGGCCAGGCTGCGCTGGACAAACTGGCGCGTGAAGTGGCCAGCCGTGGAAAGGACCCGTACGCTGCTGTTCGCGAATTGCTTGCTCGTGCGGACGGCGCGCGGAGAAGCGCATGAAACTTGGAGACCTGGAATTTTGGCTGATCACGGACGGCACGTTCCGGTTGGATGGCGGCGCCATGTTCGGCGTAATCCCCAAACCCATGTGGGAAAAAGTCGCCCCGGCCGATGCGCGCAATCGCATCCTCATGGCCATGAATTCGCTGCTGATTCGTGCGGGCGGAAAGTGGATCCTGGTGGAAACCGGATCGGGAGACAAGTGGGACGCCAAGCGCTCTGACATCTATGCGTTTGAAGCGCCGCCGAAGCTGCCCGAAAAGCTTGTCACGCACGGCGTGCCGCCGGAAAAAATCGACATGGTCATCAACACGCATCTGCACTTCGATCATTGCGGCTGGAACACGCGCATCGTCAACGGAGAGGCCATCCCGGTATTTCCCAATGCGCGCTACTACGTGCAGCGCGGCGAATTGGAGCACGCCAAGTCTCCCACGGATCGCGACCGCGCCAGCTATTTCCCCGAAAATTATTTGCCGATGGAAAAATCGAAACAGTGGCAACTGCTGGAAGGCGACGCGGAAATTGTTCCGGGCGTGGAAGTAATTCGCGCGCCGGGCCACAACGCGGACATGATGTGCGTGCGCCTGACCGGCGGCGGCAAAACCGTTTTCTTTACAGCGGACTTGATTCCCACGGCCGCTCACATTCCGCTTCCGTGGATCATGGGTTACGATTTGTATCCGCTGACCACGCTGGAGAGCAAGAAGAAGTGGATTCCGCAAATGGTAAGCGGCGAGTGGCTTGTGATTTTCGGGCATGAAGCCAGAACCCCTGCAGTGTACTTGCGCGAACGCCAGGGCAAATACGATCTTGAACCGGTGATGATCGACATTTAAATTCAGTATTCCACTTAGGCGCGAGGGCACGGGGATGGCAAAGAAGACTCAGGCGGCAAAGCGGCGCGGGACGGGCACGGAACCGGTGCGCATCGGCATCATTGGCGGCAGCGGACTTTACAACATGCCGGGCCTCGAAAAATCGCGCGAAGTGCGCGTCAAGACGCCCTTTGGGAATCCCTCGGACGCAATCGTGGTGGGCACTCTCGAAGGAAAGCGCGTGGCTTTTCTGTCGCGGCACGCACGCGGCCATCGACTGACTCCCACGGAGATCAACTACCGCGCCAACATCCACGCCATGAAACAACTGGGCGCGGAGCGAATTATTTCAGTGAGCGCCGTGGGCTCGTTGCAGGAAGAATTGAGGCCGCTTGATTTTCTGATCCCCGACCAGTTTTACGATCGCACGCGCCACCGGGTTTCCACGTTTTTTGGCGATGGTGTAGTCGCACACGTGGGTTTCGGCAATCCGGTCTGCGCGCAGCTTGCCGGCACATTGGGCGCGGCGTGCGACTCCGCCAAGGTGCGCGTGCATCGTGGCGGCACCTATATCAACATGGAAGGCCCGCAATTTTCCACGCTGGCCGAATCCAACGTGTATCGCCAGCTGCATTTCCAGATAATTGGAATGACCAATCTGACCGAGGCCAAGCTGGCGCGCGAAGCCGAGATTTGCTACGCCACCGTGGCCATGATCACGGATTACGACTGCTGGCATCCGCAGCACGCTTCCGTCACTCTCGAAGAAATTATTTCCAATCTGAACAAGAACGCTGAAAACGCGCAAAACGTGATTCGCGATGCCGTGCGCAACATGCCCGCCGAACGCAGCTGCAAATGCGGTCGCGCCCTGGCGCACGCCATCGTCACCGATCCATCCATGATCCCGGCCGCGGCGCGCAAACGCCTGGCCGTGATTGCCGGAAAATATCTCACACCTGGAGCACGCTGAAAATGTCCCTACTCGTGGTTGGTTCGGTTGCGTTCGATGCCGTGGAAACTCCGCACGGCAAGGTGGACCGCATGCTGGGCGGCGCGGCCACCTATTTTTCAGTGGCCGCAAGTTACTTCACGCACGTCAATCTGGTGGGCATCGTTGGCACGGATTTCACCGCCAAGGACGAGTCAATTTTCAAGGGCCGCCGCGTCGATACACAGGGACTGGAGCGCGCCGACGGAAAAACGTTTTTCTGGGCGGGCAAGTACAGCGAAAACATGAACGAGCGCACCACGCTGGCTACGGAACTGAACGTGTTCGCCGAGTTCAAGCCGCGCCTGCCCGAGGCCTATCTCACCTCCAGCCACATTTTTCTGGCCAATATCGACCCCACGCTGCAAGCTTCGGTGTTGCATCAGGTCAGCAAGAGGCCTCGCGTGGTGGCCCTCGATACCATGAATTATTGGATTGAGCGCACGCCGGCGGAACTTCGCGAGACGCTCAAGCACACCGACATTTTGGTGATCAACGACTCGGAAACGCGCCAGCTTTCAAGTGAGCATAATTTGTTGAAGGCAGCACGGCACATTTTCAAGCTGGGGCCCAAGGCGCTGGTCATCAAGCGCGGAGAATACGGTGCCATGCTGGTTCATCAGAATCGCACCTTCAACGTCCCTGCGTTCCCGCTGGAAGTGGTGCACGATCCCACCGGGGCGGGGGATTCCTTTGCTGGCGGCTTCATGGGCTATCTGGCGACCGCCAAAAAAGTGGACGACGCGGCTTTGCGGCGCGCCATGGTCTACGGCTCGGTGATGGGCAGTTTCACCGTGGAAAAATTTGGCCTCGATCGTTTGCGCGCGCTGAAGAAGTCGGAAATTACTGCCCGGGCCAGACACTTTCTCAAGATGACGCAGTTCAGCTTGTAGGCGAACACGAAGGCGAAAAGATTTAACACAGAGGACACAGAGAAAAGAGGAGAAACCCCGAGAGGCTATGGTTTCTCCGCATTTCTCCTCTTTTCTCTGTGTCCTCTGTGGTGAAGCTTTTGAATTTAGTTGCGTACCCATTTGCAATCCCAGCAACATGCCACCTGGTAGATGGGCTTTCCTTTCGCCGCTGCGTTGTATACTCCTCCTTGCCAACTTCTCTCATGCCCAAACTTCGCAAACCGCACGCGCTTGTTCCGGGAAGCACCATCGCGGTGGTCTCACCGGCAAGCTCTGCCAAGGAAGAACGCATCGAGCGCGGCTGCGAAACTCTGGGCCGCCTTGATTTTCGCGTGAAACGTTACCCAACCAGAGACAAACCGGATGGCTTCTTCTCCGCGCCGCTTGGCGAGCGCCGCAAACAACTGCAGGACGCGCTGACGCGCCCGGAGATCGCGGCGGTGTTGTGCGCACGCGGCGGATACGGCAGTACGGAAATTCTCGACGATCTGAAAACCGCGCGCCTCAAGCAGCCCAAAATATTTTGCGCCTTCAGCGATTTGACTTCGGTGCATATTTTCTTGTGGCAGAAACTCCGCTGGGTCACATTTTATGGCCCGCTGGTGGCCGGAGGTTTCGACGCCGGCCCCAACGCCACCGGCGGCTTCGATCCGGACACTTTCATGTGGGCCATGACGGCCACCAACAGCGGCTGGAGCGTGCCGCTGGAAGGCGAGACATTTGCCCGCGGCAATGCCGAGGGCGTGTTGCTGGGCGGGTGTATTACGCTGATCGAAACATCGATTGGCACACCGTGGGAGATCGACACGCGCGGATCGATTTTATTGCTCGAAGATCGCGGAGTGAAGCCTTATCAACTCGATCGCATGCTGATGCACTTGAGGCAGGCCGGAAAATTTGACGGCGTGCGCGGAATAATTCTGGGCGAATTTCCCGAGTCGGAAGCGCCGGAAGGAAGCGCCGTGACGGTCGCGGACGTGTGCAAGCGTGTGCTCGGCCCGCTGCGCATTCCCATGGTGTTCGGCGCGCCTGTGGGCCACACCACGCGGCCCATGCTGACCATGCCGCTGGGCGTTCGCGCAAAACTGTACGCCTCGGGCGAAGGGCGCATCGACATTCTGGAACCGGCGGTGCGCGCATGACGCGGCCCTTGCATTTCCATCTCTCGGGAATTGGCGGCGCAGCCATGACTCCTCTTGCCGGAATGCTGGTGGAGAGCGGGCACCGCGTGACCGGCTCGGATGCGGGCGTTTATCCCCCGGCGTCAACACTGCTGGAAAAACTCGGCATTCGATGGAGCAATGGATTCAGCGCCGAGAATCTCGATCCCGCGCCGGACATTGTGGTGATTGGCAACGCGCTGTCGCGCGGCAACCCGGAAGTGGAAGCGGTGCTGGATAACAAAATTCCGTACCGCTCGCTTCCGCAAACGCTGGAGGAATTTTTCCTGCCGGGCCATGATTCACTGGTCGTTACCGGAACGCACGGCAAGACCACCACCACCTCCATGCTGTCCTGGATCCTGCACCACGCCGGGCGGCATCCCAATTTCCTGATCGGCGGCGTGGCCGAAAACTTTGGGCGCAGCTTTGGACTGGGCGGAGGAAAAGAATTTGTGCTTGAAGGAGATGAGTACGATTCCGCTTTTTTCGATAAAGCGCCAAAATTTCTGCACTACCATCCGCAGGAAGTGATTCTCACTTCGCTGGAATTCGATCACGCGGATATTTACGAAAATCTCGCGGCTATCGAGTCTGCAATTCCGGCGCATGGTGAATCTGGTTCCGAGAAGCGGGCGAATCGTGGCCTGGGGCGAGAGCGCAAACGTTCGCGGCGTTTTGCAGAAGGCCTTCTGCCCCGTGGAAACATACGGCTTCGAGCCTGGAGTGGATTGGCTGGCAGGGGACCTGGAATTTTCCGACGGCGAGACGCGCTTCCGAGTTTCGCGCAGCGGGCAGGAAGTCGCACGCGTAAGTATGTCGCTTGCCGGCCGACACAATGTTCTGAACGCGGTGGCCGCCATCGCCATCGCGCACGGCCGCGGCGTCAGCAGCGAAGCGATTGCCTCCGCCATGGCCGAGTTTCGCGGCGTTCTGCGGCGCCTGGAAGTGAAAGGGGAATCCTCCGGAGTGCTGGTGGTGGATGATTTCGCGCATCACCCGACGGCCATTCGCGCAACCATTGACGCCGCGCGCAACCGCTGGCCAGGCAGAAAATTGTGGGCCGTGTTTGAGCCGCGATCCAATACCATGCGCCGCAAGGTTTTTGAGAGCGATCTTGCCGCGTCCATGGCCACGGCGGATGCGGCTGTCCTCGGCGCCGTGAACCGTGCAAATCTTTTGAGCGATGCGGAGAGAATGTCTCCCGCGCGCGTTCTGGAAACGATTCGCGGAGCGGGACGAACCGCCGAGGGATTCGATACCGCCGAAGAAGTTGCGGAATATCTCGCCGCGGAAACGCGCGCCGGCGATGTGGTCCTGGTGATGTCCAACGGCAGCTTTGACGGGCTGTGCGGCAAACTGCTCGCCAAGTTGCAGGAACGCGACGCACCCGGCAGGGAAATTCAAAGCATGAAGTTTCGTTTGCGCGTCTGGCCCTGCTTGGCGATCCTTGCGGCAATCTTCTGCCTGGCATCGTCCGCAAATGCCACCATCGACTATTCCGTTTCACTTTCTCACCCCGAAAGGCACATCTTTGGCGTGACCATGCGCGTGCCGAACGTGCGCGACCATGTGACGCTGCAAATGCCCGCATGGAACGCGCTCTACCAGATTCGCGATTTCGCCTCGCACATGATTCATGTGGTTGCCAAGGATGATGAGGGACATGCGCTGCCTCTGCAGAAGACAGACAAGCAAACCTGGACGGTAACCGCCAGCGGTACAGTTTCAGTGAGTTACGGCATCCTGTGGGATGAGCCCGGCCCGTTTGCATCGCAATTAAATCCGGACCACGCCTTCATTAATTTTGCCATGCTGCTCTTGTACGTGCCCGAGCGCAGAGCCGAGGACACCAAGGTAGTGTTCGATGACGTGCCGGACGGCTGGCGCGTGGCCGTCGAGCTGGATGCCGCGGGAGCGTCCGCGGGACGCAGCTCCAGCGCGTATGAAGCGCCCAGCTACGACGCGCTGACAGATGCGCCGGTGGAAATTGGCCATTTCGACGAATTCCGCATGCAGGCCGGCGGAAGGCCCATTCGCATCGTGGTTCATGGAGATTCCGGCGATCGCTCGAAGCTCCTGGAATCGCTGAGGCGCATCGTGGATTACGATGTCTCTCTGATGGGCGGCGCGCCATTTCGCGAATACATGTTTCTATTTCACGTGGGAAGCACGTTCGGCGGTGGCGGAATGGAGCACATGAATTGCACCGCCATTTCGGCGGACGCTCCCGCGCAATTGCCGGGCTATTCAGCGCATGAATTCTTTCACACCTGGAACGTCAAGCGCATTCGCCCGCAGGCTCTCGAGCCGGTGGATTACACACGAGAAATGTGGACGCGTTCGTTGTGGTTCGCCGAAGGCGTTACAAGCACATATGCGGCCTACGCGCTGGAACGTACGGGACTGTGGTCTACGCAGCAGTTTTACGGGAATCTCGCCGATCAGATCAGAGAACTGCAATCGCGGCCCGCGCACCGCTGGCAAAGCGTTGAACAATCCAGCCTGGATGCATGGCTGGAAAAATATCCGATGTACACGCGCCCCGAGGAAAGCATCTCGTACTACAACAAGGGGCAGATTGTTGGAGTGCTGCTGGACATCGAGATCCGCGAGCGCACCGACAATCGCGCCGGCCTGGACGATGTCCTGCGAACGCTGAATGAGGAGTACGCCAAGACCGTCCGTTTCTACAACGAAAGCGATGGATTGCGCGCCGCGATGGAAGAAGTGATTAGAAAAAAAACTCCCTCGGCGAATGCCGACCTTAGCGATTTCTTTAAGCGATATATTTCGGGGACGGAAGAAATGCCCTATTCGGATTTTCTCTCCCGAGCCGGATTGTCTCTGCGCGAAACCAGCCAGCGCCGAGCCGCACTGGGTTTCTCCGTCAGCCGCGACAGCGCGGCCAGCACCACGATTGCGTCCGTGGACCGCGAAAGCGGCGCGAGCGATGCGGGCTTGAAAGAGGGCGATGCGTTGATTGCGCTCAACGGCGAACCATTTCCGCGCGCCCCGGATCGCTGGTTGCGCGAACATCAGCCCGAGGAACGCGTTACAATAAGAATTCAACGGGGCGGGGAAGAGAGGGATGTTTCCTTCCCGCTCGGGCGTCAAACCGATGCGGTTTTTCAGATTACGGAAATCTCCTCACCCACGGAAAGGCAGCGGCGCATTCGTGAAGGCATTCTGCGCGGCGTGACCACTCCTTGAAATGATACGGACAGCATTTATTGCTTTCGCGATGGGGCTCTGCACCCTTGTGCTCGGACCTCCGCTCATTTTGCTAACTCTGATGACCAAATCTGCCACGCTCATGTATTGGACCGGCGTAAAGATGGTGGTGTACGTCACGCGAATCGCCGGCGAAAAAGTAACCGTGGAAGGCCGTGAAAATATTCCGCCGGGCGCCTGCCTGTTTGCCGCAAATCACACCAGCAACGCCGACGCGCCAGCCATTGTCGGCGCGATTCCCCGGCGCATCTCCATCATCGGACGAAAGTCTCTATTCGATATTCCTGTTGTGGGCATGGCATTTCGGCTGGCGAAATTTGTTCCCATCGATCGCGGCAATCGCGACGCCGCGCTGGCCAGCGTCAAGCAGGCCGTGGAATATGCCCGCGAAGGATTTTCTTTTCTTGTGTACCCCGAGGGAACGCGCAGCCCGGATGGCCGCCTTCACCGCTTCAAGAAAGGTTCCTTCGCCATCGCCATCGAGGCCGGCATTCCGATTGTACCGGTGGCATGTTCGGGAGCGCATCGCATCATGCCCAAGAACTCGCTCATTGTGCGACCTGGAAGGGTAACCGTGCGATTCGGAAAGCCGATCGACGCTTCGGCCTACACCGTCGAGCAGCGCGATGAACTCGCACAGGTAGTGCACGACGCGGTTGCCGCCGACTTGCCTGAGGATCAGAAGCCTGCCTAGGAGAGTTTTGGTAGCGCCGGCGTCCCGCCGGCAGTTTTGGCTGGCTTCATCAATCGTAAAAATGCCGGCGAAAGGCCGCTAAAAAAAGCTAGCACATATTCGAAGTCAAATCCGAATTTCCCACAAGCGCGTAATACAACCCTGAAGGTTTCTTTAGCCGAGGGTACATTTTTCTGGCGTCGCGTTTGTAGCGGCACGGCAATGCCGTGCCCCTACGGCGTACCAGAGGGGCAGGCTGAATTGTTGTAATTTCGACAATCGAAAGTTGTCCCTGAAATCCGCCCCAATTATTCTTCTGCTTGCTTTTGATCCACTTCTCCGTTTAGCCGCCGCACGCTCTTGTAAATTTCAGGCAAGTGCCGGTATGCCGCGAAGGCCCTTGTGTATATTTTATTTTCCATGGCAGGAGTGCCTGACCATACCCCGGCAGGAGCGTCCTTGTGCACACCGCTCTGCGCCGTGATGATAACGCCGTCAGCGATCTCAAGGTGCCCCGCCGACCCAACTTGCCCGGCAAGAATGCAGCGATTTCCGACGCGCGTAGATCCCGCCAGGCCTACCTGCCCGCACAGGATGGAGTCCTCGCCCACATCGCATGCATGCCCGACCAGCACCAGATCGTCGATCTTCGCTCCGCGGCGGATACGTGTTTCGCCGACCGTGGCGCGGTCGATGCATGCGTTGGCCTGAATTTCCACATCATCCTCGATGATGACCGGCGCGTTCTGCATGATCTTGTGCCAACGCCCATCGGAATTCTTTGCAAAACCGAATCCATCGCCGCCGATCACCGCGCCATTTTGCAGGATCACGCGATCCCCGATGCTGCATCCCTCTCTCACCACCGTATGCGAATGCGCCAGAAAATCGTCGCCAATTCGAGTGTTGCGGTAGATGGTCACCAGGCTGTGCAACACAGCATTGCGACCGATTTCCACGCCTTCATCCACAAAGCAGTGCGGCCCGATGTGCGCGCCGTCGCCGATCTTTGCGGATGGAGCCACAACGGCGCTGGGATGTATTCCCGGAGGATACGCGGCAGGGGTGGAAAACAATTCAATCGCGCGCGCGAAATCGAAGTAGGGATTCTTGGAGCGAATCGCGGCGAGTGGCGGCAATCCGGGGTCGCGTTCGATCTCGATTTTTTCGCCCACGAACACGGCCGAAGCCAGCGTCTTGGCCAGCTCCCTCGAATATTTAGGATTGGTCATGAAGGTAACTTCGCCGGTTTTGGCGCTTTCAATTCCAGCAACGCCGTGGACCTCCAAATTTTCTCCGCCTTGCAATATGCAGCCCAATCGTGCGGCCAAGTCGCCGAGCTTCATGTCAGGTTCTCCTGGAAAAATCGATTCGATAAATTGCCAAAGCGTGGCAGCCCCGTTGCTCACTGTACATCATTCCCAGGGGATGCCGAAATTGCAACAGAGGCGGGAACTGCTCTATCAATCGTTGAAAAGTCCGGGTTGAGGCGGGGCGGGGGGCTTGCGCCGCGCGATTCCCACCACGCCCAGCACGGTCATTTGCGTCAGCGAGGCTCGTGGTATAAAAATTTTCAGTGTGTTGCCATGCAGGTCGGGCGGAGTGATTTGCACTCCGCGGTCCAGCAGGGAAAGTAAATCGTTGGGCACCACGCCCTCGATGGTGTCTTCATCGCGGAATTTCAGTCGCACCCACAAGCCATCCAGCTTGGGACGAGAGAGAAATACCTTTCGCTCCGGCTCGAAATTGTCGGCAAAATCGCGCACAAAATAGATGCTGCGAACCTCTTTCATGTCGAAATTTCGCTGCTCCCCATCGGGCGTGAGCAGTTCGATGGTTTCCGATTCTCCCAATCTTCCGGGGTTTAGATAGCCGCGCAGGTCATTGCGATCGAAGAATCGCACGACAACTTTCTTGTGCGTAGAGGATGGAGTTCGTGCTTTCACGGGAGCGGGCCCGAGCGCGGGCCTTGCGAGTCGAGCGCAACTATGTTATGTTAAGCGATCTTTTGCTGTCAAGTGTATATTTTTCAAAGGCTTAGACCGAGTTCTAGAAGGGGGCTGGGGCCGAGGCCTCGCTCATTTGACCGAAACTGTCACTCAAAAGCGGCAGATACTCAAATCTGCTTCCATCATCAGCGTCATCACGATTGTCAGCCGGGTTCTCGGATACGTCCGTGACCAGCGACTGACCCTGCTTCTGGGCACCTCTGGCGTGGCCGACGCCTTCGTGCTGGCTTACCGCATACCCAATCTCCTTCGGCGTCTGGTGGGCGAAGGCTCCATGACGGCTTCCTTCATTCCAGTTTTTACCGACTACATGCGCAATCGCACTCGGGAAGAGACCTGGGAGTTCGCAAACCGCCTGTTTTGGACCTTTTGCGTCATCTTGTCCGCCCTGACGGTGCTGGGAGTTATTTTTTCTCCCCTCTTTGTGCGTTTCTTCTCCATGTTTGGAAGGACTCAGCTTCAATTCGAAGCTATCTATTTGAATCGATTGATGTTCCCGTACATTCTGTTCATCGGGATGGCGGCTATGGCCATGGCCATTCTGAACTGTTTTCACATTTTTGGGCCGCCCGCCGCCACCCCCATCTTGCTGAATGTCTCCTTCATTGTCTTTTCCGTGGCGGCGGTTTGGAAGCATTTCTCAAGCCCTGCTGCGGCACTTGCGGTGGGTGTGCTGGTGGGGGGCATTTTTCAATTCTTCTGGCAGGTCCCGCAACTGGTCAAGCGCGGCATGAATTTTAAGATGGATATATCGTTTTCGGATCCGGGCGTGCGGCGTGTGACGCGGCTGATGGTGCCGGGATTTATCGGCATGGGCATCGCGCAAATCAATCTGCTGGTGGATACGATCTTTGCTAATGCCAAGATAATGCCGGAAGGAAGCCTGGTATCGCTGTATGTGGCGGATCGCGTGACCGAACTGGTGTTGGGCGGATACGCCATCGCCGTGGCCACTGCCATTCTCCCCATGATGTCGCATCAGGCCGCGGCCGGCGATCACGAGGGGATGAAGAAAACTTTTCTTTTTGCGCTGCGCATCGTTTCGTTTATCACCATTCCCGCGGCGGTTGGGCTGGTGATCCTTCGCGAGCCGATCGTGCAGGTCCTTTTCCAGCACGGCAATTTCGTGGCGGAGTCCACACGCTTGACGGCGCGCGCCCTGCTGTATTATTCGCTTGGCTTGCCGGCATTCGCGGCGGTTAAATTGATCGTACCGGCGTTTTACTCGACGCAGGACACGCGGACTCCGGTGCGCGTGGCCGTGCTGGCCATGCTTGCAAACGTTTTGCTGAATGTAATATTCCTATTTTACTTCTTTGCGAAACTGAAGAATGGCGGCCCCGCGCTGGCCAGCGCGCTGGCTGGATACTTCAATGTTTTCGCGTTATTTGTTATTTTTCGATTGCGCTTTGGAAGGCTGGGAACGCGCGACATTGCGGCGTCGCTGGCAAAAATCGCTGTGTGCGCGGGGGCCATGGGAGTAGTCTGCTGGGGCACGCTGCGCTATTCACATTTTGACAAGATCGAGCATTTCCTGCCCCGGCTGGTCGTGTTTGTCGCGCTGATCGGCGCGGCCACGCTCACTTATTTGGGACTGGCCTGGGCCATGCGCTGCGCCGAGATTGGCGAGGTCTACGGTATTGCATTTCATTCCGCGGGCGCGGAACCTGGCAAACAGGGAATCGTAGGGTAGAAAACTTTGGAATCGACCATCCACGTATTTTTGAGCTATATGCGCGTCGAACGGGGCCTCGCGCAGAATACGATACTCTCCTATGGCCGCGACCTGCGAAGATTCGCGGAATTCCTCCGCAAACGGCAAAAACTGCGGTTGGAGGATGTTACCAGGGAAGACGTGGTCGATTTTCTTTCCAACCTGTATAAGGAAAAGATGGACAGCCGCTCCGTGGCGCGCTTTCTGGTTTCCATCCGTGGGTTGTACAAGTTCTCGATGATGGAGGGCACGGTCACCGCGGACCCCACGGAGAATCTGGAGTCGCCGAAAATTCGCAACAGCCTGCCGACCTACCTGCGAGTCGAGGAGATCAACAAGCTGCTGGAGGCTCCCAACCTGGCGACGCCCATCGGGCTGCGGGACCGAGCCATGCTGGAGATTTTGTATTCCACGGGATTGCGTGTTTCCGAATTGCTGAATCTGCGCACGTCGGACATCGATATGCGCATGGGTTATGTCCGCTGCATTGGCAAAGGAGATAAGGAGCGCCTGGTGCCCATTGGGCGCAAGGCCATTGAAGCTGTGGAACTATATCTGGCGCACGCGCGTCCCAAATTTGCGCGCCCGTCGAGTCCTCCGCCTCACAACCATGTCCTGCTGCTCACCAGGAATGGCAAGAGGCTGAGCCGTGTAAGCATTTGGAAGATTTTGCACGACTATGGAACCGTTCTGGGCTTGCGCGGACGCCTGACCCCGCACAAGCTGCGCCACAGTTTTGCCACGCACCTTCTGGAAGGCGGTGCGGACCTCCGCTCGGTCCAGCTTATGCTGGGCCATGCGGATATTTCCACGACTCAGATTTACACGCACGTGGTCGAGGAGCGCTTGAAGGAAATCTATAAAGCGCATCACCCGCGTGCGTGAACCTACTGCGGAAAAAGTAGTTTATTTTGTCATTCCGAGCGAAGCGAGGAATCTCTCCCTGGTTTAAGCCGATGGAAAGAAAGAGAGATTCCTCGCTTCGCTCGGAATGGCAAAAGTTTTTGGAGTTTTCCGCGGTCTGGTAAGGGCCGAACCTTAAGACACGGGAAAGCTCCCGTGGCACGATAAATGGAAAGATAAATTCGATCGGGTGCGGGGACGCGAAATTCTGCGAAATCTCCGGCCGAGGATGGAAAAAGCATGCCTGATTATATGTTTCAGCTGGAAAGCCGGCTCTCTCCCGAGCAGCGCGCCGCAATGGTTCGCATTCAGGAGCTGGCGGTGCAGTTTGAGTCGAATCTTTATCTGGTCGGCGGCGCGGTGCGCGACATGATTTCGGGAATGTCCATACGCGATTTGGACTTCACGGTCGAAGGGAATCCCGCGCGCATCATCCGGGAACTGGAAAAGGGCGGAGCAAAAGTAATCAAGGAAGACGAATCGCAGCGCTCCGCGGAATTGATGATGTCTGGAGATGTGGACGCCAGCATCTCCGCAGCCCGCGAGGAAGTTTACGCGCGCCCGGGAACCAAGCCGGAGACACGATTTTCCACCATCATGGAAGATTTAAGGCGCCGCGATTTCTCGATAAACGCCATCGCCATTTCCCTGAACGCCAATTCGCGCGGCCTGCTTCTCGATCCCACCAACGGATTGGCGGACCTGGAGCGCCGCGAGATTCGCGCGCTCTCCATTCACAGTTTCACAAACCAGACCGTGCGCCTGCTGCGCGCGCTGCGCTATGAGGCGCGCATGGGTTTCAAGCTGGAATCTCGCACGGCGGATTGGTTCAAGCTGGCCATGGAGAGGGAATTGCAACTCACTATTCCGCAAGAGGAGGCCGGCAACGAATTCCGTCAAGTTGCGCGCGAGGAAAAACCCGGCGCGGTCCTCAAGTCCTGGGAGTCGCACGGCCTGATGGGTGTGGTGCATCCGCTTTTGCAGAAACGCCATCCCGATTATGACGCCATCAACAGGATTTTCCGCGTGCGCGAAGATATGGTTTCGTCCGGGCTGCGCCCGCGCCTTTTCGCACCAGTCACCTTGGCCATTCTCGGCAAGCTGAAAGACAGCGAGCGCAAGAGCGTGCTTGGCCGCATGGGATTGCCTTCCGGGGAAATGCGCGCCGTGCAGGATTTGGAGGAGGAATCGCTAAAGACTGTAAAGATTCTGGCTGGCCCGAAAACGGCGGCTCCGCGCGACACTTATGTCTACCTGGAGAAAGCACCACTGGAATTTCTTGCTTACATTCTGGCCGAATCTTCCAACTCCAAAGTAGTCGGAAAAATTAAAACTTATTTCAGCAAATGGAAACCGCTGCGCCAGGCGCTGCCCGGTGTGGCCACTGTGCTTGAATCTCTGGGAGTCGAGCGTGGCCCCAAGTTCGATAAAGTTATTGAAGATTTTTTCCAGTTGCAGCTCCTGGGCCGGGCGCGCAAGCCGGAGGACTACCCCAAAATTCTGAGAAAACTCGCCGGCATCAAAGAGCTGCCCAAGAAGCCCGAAGAAAAGAAAAAACCGGAAAAGGGAAAGAAAAAGGGCGAGCCGGACGCAAAGCCCCAATCAGCCGCGCCGTCCGGGCCCGTGACTCCGGAAAAGATACAGCCGCATCGCATGGCGCAGGGCAAAGCTGCTCCGGCCCCGGCGGCAAAAGCGAAACCCAAGAAGAAGAAAAAGTAGGACAGGCTTCACAGGCTGCGGAAAAACTTGCACTATGTCATTCCGAAGGGCGGGGTTTGCCCGAGGAATCTGCTGTTTCTTGGAACCCGAACAGAAAAGCAGATCCCTCGCTTCGCTCGGGATGACAAAAGGTACTTTTTCCGCGAAATTCGCGTAAATGCATGAATGGATTGATCGGCCACCGAATTCTTTTCAAGGTTAGTTTACGGCAGAATCTGATCTGAAGAACAATTTGACCCAGACCCATTTAGTTTCTCCATGCGTCTTAAGAACACGCGCAGTTAAGAAATCTGGGAGGAAGCCATGCATCTGTCACTTCGAAGTGCACTGGGCGCGATGGCGATTGCAGCTCTCTTAGCCAGCCCCGCCGAGGCCCGCATCACGCGCGTTCAGATCACGCAAACGCAGCCCGCATTCGGCGGCATGAGCTTTGGTAGCGTAGGCGCGTACGAAAGGCTGACCGGCAAAGCGTTTGGCGAGGTCGATCCCAAACTTCCGGGAAACGCGATCATCCAGGACATCCAGCTTGCTCCCAAGAATGCGCGTGGCATGGTTGAGTATGTCACCGACATCGACATATTGCGTCCCGTCGATCGCTCCAAATCCAATGGCATCCTGTTTTTCAATATCGTCAATCGCGGCAATAAAGGCGGGTTTGCGCTGTTTAATGCCAACGTCCCCGGCGGAGCCGGCAACAATCTGACGGAGGCAGGCGACGGCTTCCTGCTGCGCAAGGGCTACACGCTGATATGGTTCGGGTGGCAAGCGGACGTCCTGCCCGGAAACGGGCGCATAACGTATGACCGTTCCCGTGGCGCACAATCCAGACGGATCGGCGATTACTGGCATGGTGCGCAGCGAATTAATCACGCAGGCCCAAACCAGCACGCTGAGCCTGTCGGGCGGCTGGTTCAGTGGAGGTTCCGCTCCCTATCCTACGGTGAGCACGGACAACCGCGCGCCGCTTGCGGGCGGATTCCTTCCCTCGCTGACAGTCCGCCGGCGGCAGTCGGACCCACGTATTCCCATCGCGAATACGGAGTGGTCGTTCGGAGCGTGCGGGCAAAACGGCGCGCCGCCAGTATCTAGCGCCACGCAGATCTGCTACCCCGCGGGATTCAAGCCTGGCCAGCTCTACGAAATTACCTATCGCGCAAGAGACCCGCTCATCCTGGGCCTGGGCTTTGCCGCTACCAGAGATCTGGGAGCGTTCCTAAGGACGGCCGCGAAGGACGACAGTGGAACCGCGAATCCGGTGATCATTCCAAATGCGCATACGATCGTGATGGGATCGTCGCAAAGTGGGCGTTTTATCCGCTCCTTCATTAACCTGGGATTCAATCGCGGCGAGGATGGCAAGATCGTTTTCGACGGCGCGTTTCCCGAAATTGGCGGCGGACTGGTTCCGCTAAACGTTCGTTGGGGCCAGCCGGGACGCGGCGCGGGAAATGCGGAAGTAGACAATCAAACGCCCGGGGGAGAGTTTCCTTTCACATACGGCAAGGAGACCGATCCTTTGTCGGGACGCAGTGCCGGCATTTTGGATCGCTGCAGCGCCACGCACACTTGCCCCAAAATTGTTCACGCGGCGACTTCACTGGAGATGTGGGAACTTCGCCAGTCGCTTGGCTTCACGGATCCGCTCGGGATGAAGGATTTGCCGGACCCGCCCAACGTGCGTACCTATCTAATGGTCTCCACACAGCACGCGCCTGCAGCGCTTCCACTGCCGACGCAGGCTCCGTTTGGCGCATGCCAACAACAACCAAATCCAAACCCTCATACTTGGACAGTGCGCGCGCTTCTCGTCGCGTTGTCTGAGTGGATCACCACCGGCACGGAACCCCCGCCAAGCGCCCGGCCAACCATTGCCGCCGGGAACCTGGTTTCCGCGGACCAGGTGCATTTTCCGGCCATTCCCGCAAATAAATATGGCGGAGTAAATCGCCCCGCTGTGAAATTTTTGGCGCTTAACAATCCCGACCACGTGCTCGATTTCGGCGAGGATTATCATCCTGCAGACACAAGCGGCATCCTGAACGGGGAGCTGCCCAGTGTGGGAACGGCGCGCTACGGAACTCTTGTTCCGCAAGTGGACGAAGATGGCAATGACCTTGGCGGAATCCGAAACGTGTTTGTGCAGGTTCCCATCGGCACCTATACAGGATGGAATCTTTTCAATAGCAGGTTTTACGAGGATGGCGTCTGCACGCTCAGCGGGAGTTTTATTCCGTTTGCCTCCACCATGCAGGAGCGCCTGGCGACTGGAGACCCGCGAAAGTCTCTCGAAGAGCGCTATCCAAGCAAAGATGCATATGTGGCGGGAGTTAAAAAAGCCGCTGAAAGCCTTGTGAAGCAGCGCTACTTGCTCCCTGAAGACGCCTCAATGCTAATCAAGCAGGCCGAGGATAACGGCATCCGGCAAGGCCCGTAGCCGTTTTGAGTAGCACAGGCTTCAGCCTGTGGATTTTGGTCCTTGCATGGACTAAACCCCACAGGCTGAAGCCTGTGCTACTTAAAATCAGGGCCGAATGCCGGCAATCTTTAAGTGAATGCGATACAGGCTCGTTCGTGCCGTGACATAGAGGGTTTTGCCGTCGGCATCTCCCCACGCACAGTTGGCGGGAAGCTCGGGGAACTGAATTGTTCCAAGCAGTTTTCCTTGCGGCGAAAAAATCATGATTCCTGCCGGGCCCGTGGCATAAATATTCCCCGCGCTGTCAATCTTCATTCCATCGGGCACATCTTCTCCTGAAATCTGTGTGGCATCGAAAAATTTGCGGCCGTTGGCCAAAGTACCGTCCTTGTTTACATCGAAGACCATCCAGAATTTGTCTGGCCGGGAATTTGCCACGAACAGTTTCTTTTCGTCAGGCGAAAACGCGAGGCCGTTCGGATAGGGCATATCCTTAGTCAGGAGCATGAGCTTTCCCGCGGCTGAGATTCGATAGACTCCGTTAAAGCCCAGCTCAGGTGTGGGGATGTCCTTGGCATCGGCCGGGTAGTTTCGCGAGAGCCCCGTGGGATCCGTAAAATAAACGTCGCCATTTCTCTTCACAACCAGATCGTTTGGACTATTGAAACGCTTGCCTTCAAAACGGTCGGAGAGAACCGTGACCGCGCCGTCCTTGTCGTATCGCGCTACTCTGCGGTTTCCGTGTTCGGCGGCAACCACGCGTCCCTGGCGATCCAGCGTCAGCCCGTTCGATCCAATCAAGACGCCATCCGGAAATGTCCCAGAAAAAATCTGCTTCCGGAAAACAGACACGTTTCCATCGGGAGTCCACTTCATAATCGCGTTCGCAGGAATGTCGCTAAAGAGCAGAAAGCCGTCTTTCTTATTCCAAACCGGTCCTTCCACAAATCGAAAATCCCCATGAACTTTTTCAACCGTCGCTCCAGCTGGCACAATCTTGTCCAGCCCCGCATCGCTGCGCACAATGGTCTGCGCTCGCAGTGAGGCTGCCGATGCGCTCATGAGCATCATCGTGATCGGCAACCAAGTGAGCGGGTGAATTGAAAAATTTCTCATGGCACACCATCCTATTTGCAATTTGCGCGACGCGATCCCGGATTTTTACAGAGACTGGGGAAGTATACACGCAGTTTCTGTTTCAGCTAAAAGCAGCGATGCGGGCCAGATCAATTAGGCGCTAAAGAAAGCCCTTGTAAAATTGTGACTGTCGATGATACTAAGCTCATTAAATCAGTCCCTAGATACGCTCCTGCACAGAATCAGCGCGCAAAACTGTGATTTGCCGAAGGAGTTGACCGTGAGTGCTAAATCTCTCTCCCGCAGACAGCTTCTTAAGAGCAGTGGCGCGCTGGTCGTAAGCTTCAGCATTTATGGACCACTCAGCCGCGTCTTTGCCCAGTCGCAGGAAGCACTGGAAGCGCGCCCTTACGCAGCTGAACGTATCGATCTGGGCACCTTCACGCCTGAACCCGGAGACTATCTAGATCCCAAGGAACTCGATTCCTGGTTGGCGGTGATGCAGGACGGAAGCATCACCATGTACACCGGGAAAGTGGACATCGGCACGGGGACGCGGACTGCCTTGGCACAGATTGTGGCGGACGAGCTGTATGTGCCTTTCGACCGCGTGACGATGTCCATGGGCGAAACGGCCAAGAGTGTGGATCAGGGACGTACGGTCGGCAGCAGCACGATTCCCAGAGGCGGCGCCCAATTGCGGCAAGCAGCGGCCGCAGCGCATCAGGCGCTGCTCACGCTGGCCTCAGCCCACCTCGGCGCCCCGATCGAGAAGCTCACAGTGACCGATGGAGTGGTGAGCGTTTCGGGCGACCCTGCCAAGAAAATCTCGTACGGCGCTCTGATCGGCGGCAAGCGCTTCAACGTAAAAATCTCGACCAAGGGCTACCAGGGCGGCATGGATGTAGCGCCGGAAGTGAAGGCCAGGAATTTCAAGGATTACAAGGTTGTCGGAACTTCCATCCCCCGCGTCGATCTGCCGGCGAAATTCACGGGAGCGTATACCTACACTCCTGATTTTCGAGTGCCGGGCATGTTGCACGGCCGTCCCGTAAGGCCGAACACCGCGATCGGCAAACCTTCGAGTGTGGATGAAAGTTCCATCGCTCATATTCCGGGCGTAGTAAAAGTCGTCCAGGAAGGAAGTTTCGTCGGTGTGGTGGCAGAGACGGAGTGGGCGGCGGTCCAAGCTGCTAGAACGCTGAAGGTTGTCTGGTCAACTCCAGAAACAAAAATGCCTGCCGACCGCGAAGAAGTGGATCGCTATCTGACCGATACGAAGCCCGTTCGGGAGCTCATTGCGCGCAAGCTTGGCGACGTGGATTCTGCCTTCTCCCAGGCGGCCAAGACTTTACAAGCGACTTATCACTGGCCCTTTCAGAATCACGGCATGATGGGCCCACCGTGCGCCGTCGCGGACGTCCGGGGAGACAAAGCTATGATTTGGACAGGGGCGCAGGGACCATTCACAACCCGGGACCGCATCTCCAGCATGCTGAAGGTGCCCAAAAAAAACGTGGAAGTTCACTTCATCGAAAGTTCCGGTTGCTACGGCCGGCTCACCGCCGATGACGCTGCGGAGGATGCAATGTTGCTTTCCCGCGCGGTGGGCAAGCCAGTTCGCGTCCAGTGGATGCGGGCGGATGAACAGGTTTGGGATCCCAAAGGGCCGCAGCAATTGCTCGTGGTGCGTGCGGCGATCGATTCGCAGGGCAAGGTGACTGCCTGGGATTATCTGGATCGCAGCTTTCCTTGGACCGAATCGCAAGGTACCCCTCAACTGGCTGAGAGACAAATCGGCATCCTGTCGACAGACGCGGGAAATCCCAACGGCGCGGGCGGCGCGGGGGACATCTACAACTTCGCCAGCATGAGGATCCAATCGAAGACAATCCCCTGGATGTTTGCGGAGCCCATGCCTCTGCGGACTGCGTCCTTACGCTCTCCGGGTGAACCCCCGCGCATGTTCGCGACGGAGTCATTTATCGACGAACTGGCCGCGGAACTTCGAATGGATGCAGTGCAATTCCGCCTGGCAAATCTGAAAACGGATAAGCGAGTCGCGGAAGCTCTCAACACCGTGGCGGAGAAGTCCGGTTGGATAACGCGTCCGTCGCCTGCGCCCGCCTCGAACGAAAAGATTCTGCGGGGAAGAGGAGTAGCAATTGGTCAGCGGGGAGGCAGCGTCCCAGCGTTGGTCGCGGAAGTCGAGGTGGATATCGAGTCGGGCAAGGTCAGCGTCAAACGCCTCGTTATTGTTTACGATTGCGGCCTGATCATCAATCCGGACGGCGTCAAGAGCCAACTGGAAGGCAACATGGTGCAGGGCGTGAGCCGCACGCTGATCGAAGAATCGAAGTTCGATGCAACGGGAGTCACGAGCGCGGATTGGGTCAGCTACCCAGTGATCCGTTTCCAGGATATTCCGGATGTGGAGATTACCTTGATTGATCGGCCGGAACTGCCGGCCAGCGGCGCGGCCGAGACGCCCATCGTGGTTGTTCCTGCAGCCATTGCTAACGCAATTTTCGATGCGACCGGGGTTCGCCTGCGCGAAATCCCATTTACTCCTGAACGCGTGTTAAAGGCTTTGAAGGAGAAAGGGATCGCCCAGAAACTGTGACTTGGCTATAGAGGCTGCGGGAACACTCGCGCCATGTCGTTCCGAAGGGCCGGGTTTGCCCGAGGAATCTGCTGCTTTTTGGAACCCCAGAAGAAAAGCAGATCCCTCGCTCCGCTCGGGATGACAAAAAGTACTTTTATCGCGGACTTCAGTGGAGGAAAGGTTATGAATTGCAAGCGAACGTGGCTCTTGCTGTTGGCTTCTATTATGTTTCTGACTCTTTCCGTCCCGCTGCCGGCACATCATGGCTCAGCCGGATACGATCAAGACAAAGTAACCACGATGAAGGGAACAGTGACGCAATTTGAATGGACAAATCCGCACGGGCAAATTCATTTTGACGTCACCGACGACAAAGGCACCGTGGTTCATTGGATCAGCGAATGCGGCCCCCCACTTCGGCTTCTGGATGTGGGTTGGACCAGGAAGACATTGAATCCTGGCGACGTGGTCACTTTTTATTTGAAAGTGGCCAAGAACGGCTCGCCGCGCGCCATTTTGCAGAAGCTGGTTTTGGCGGATGGCACGGTGCTGGAAAATCGCGCCTGAGGAGTTTGAAAATGAGAAATCAGCGAATCGCATGCGCCATTCTATGGTTGGCGGCTTTGGCCGCTTCACCCACGGTGCGGGCGCAAACAGCGCCGCCGTCACCGGCAGCGAAAGTCGTGCCCAAAGATCACGTCGATCTTTCAGGTAACTGGGGATATAGCATCGGAATAAATTTTGTTCCGCCAGACGGCAACGCTAAATTGGGTCCGCCGGATGACAAGGTTCCGTACCAGCCCTGGGCTCGCGATAAATTTCTTTCGGAAAGGCCAATGACCGGCCCTCGCGCCACCTTTGAAAAGACCACCGATCCGCATATGGTTTACTGCGATCCTTTGGGCACGCCGAGAATCTGGACCTGGCCTTCCAAATTCAGGTTTATGCAAACGCCTGAAGCGGTGATGATCCTTTATGAATACGATATGAATTGGCGGGTGGTATGGCTGAATCGGGATCACGCCGCCGATCCCGACCCGAACTGGTGGGGAGAATCCGTTGGCAAGTATGAAGGCACTGACACTTTGGTTGTGGATACCATCGGTTTTAACGGCAAAACCTGGCTTGACATGGCGGGCCGTCCGCAAACGGATAAAGCCCATCTGATTGAACGCTTCCGGCGCGTGGACGCGGATACATTGGAAATTACGCTGACAATCGATGATCCGGGAGCCTACACGTCAAGCTGGACCTACGGCCCCAAAACCGTCAAAAATTTAAAGGAAGGTTTTGCGCGATCGCAATGGATTTGTGAGGTTCGCGAAAACCAATACTTCGACGACACCGTGGAGAAACCAACTGTGCCTGCCGGTCCCGGCAAATAACGGGATGCATAATCCGTCCTCAAAATATTAACTCATATAAAGATGGGCAAAGAGTCCCACAGGCCGGTTCCTTGCGATCTGGCTATGCAGGTCGCGGAAAAACTCACACTATGTCATTCCGACGGGCGGGGTTTGCCCGAGGAATCTGCTGTTTCTTGGAACCCGATGATAAAAGCAGATCCCTCGCTTCGCTCGGGATGACAAATAGTACTTTTTCCGCAGTATGTGTGGCCGTCGCGAGTGTAATCGACCGAGGCGCTAGTTCTATTTGATCGCATTCCAGGCAATCACTGCATCCATAAAATTAGTTTGTCCTAACTCGGATTTCAGCGTGTCTCCGTTCATTCGTATGGGTTGGTTGGGAGCCACGCTTTGCACCCATAAATCAGCGTACTTGGAAATTGCATCCACTTGAGTCTGCTCGGTCGCGTCCATGTCGAGTTTCGCCAAAAAGGCGAACTGCGCAGCAGTCATCGAACCTGGGGCGGTCCAGTCGCCAGCTTGATTCTTTACCGGGCTGATCAGAGGATTCATGCGCACGATGCGGCTATCAGCGGGCGGTTTGCCAAGTGCGATTCCACTCCCGGTTATAACGTGCGCCAAAAACGTAGAGATGTCCGGTGGATCGTCAAGAATCGAGGTTGCCAGTTTGCGTAAGTCGGCGACGAATCCAGGTTTTACGAGTTGCTGCAAATAGGGTGATTGAGGTTGTCCTGGCAGGGACCAGGGCAGGGCAACCGAACCTGTTCCAATGCTAAGCGCAGCGATATCCGTGGGGATCACCTGCCTTACAATCGCTTCCGTGGCCGCAGCCAGGATGGGATTATTGCAGCCGGCAATCGCGCCGTCCCAATAGTTTCCGGGACCGTCGGGAAATGTGGCCGGCGCATCGAAATAATTCACGGGAGCGTTTGTCGAAGCATGTATTGCTTCCGCTAAAGTGATGTTGGCCGGGTCACCCTTTCCCCATTGCGGCCCACTGGAATCAGAAGAGCGAAAAAAAGCCGCACGGTTGCGGTCATAATCAAATCCGATAATGAGCAGGTGCAAGTCTTGGGCCGCTCCGGCACGGCGCAGGCCTTTAGCAACTTGGCTGAGAGGAATGTTTCCTGTCTTGGTCATTACGTGTTGCAGCGCGGGCAATTTGTTTTCCGCGCTGTACTTTGGGCCAAGTCCGGTTAAATCGTGGAGAACCCGATCGCCGATTGCTTCCGTATCGGAAAAGATCGACTTTCGCATGGTCTGGCCTTCAAAAAGATTCAGAATCTCTCCAAGTGTGAGATTCTCAAGCAGCCCTCCAAGTACGATGCTGCCTCCTGAACTTGCCGCGACCAGATCGAAGTCCTGCAAAACAGTTTGACCTAGTGTGGTCTCAGAGTAGAGATTAATCAGGGCTTTAACCTCGATCAGCGCCCATGTACCGCCACCATCTAGTGAAAGAATGCGATAGGTCATTGTCGCCTCCATTCGCGGCTCATGAGGATGCGGGAAAACTCACATCATTTCATTCCGAAGGGCCGGGTTTGCCCGAGGAATCTGCTGTTTCTTGGAAGCCGAGCAGAAAAGCAGATCCCTCGCTTTGCTCGGGATGACAAACTGTACCTTTTGAGGGCGAAAGGGTCGGCCACCGGGAACGGCAAAGCTCGGAGAAGCAAAACCAGTTCCTCAACAAGGACGTGCAGGAGTGGTATCATTCAAAAGTTTGAAGATGTCAATAGAAAAAAAAGCCAAAGGCGGGCCCACCCGCCCGAGGATTTCTTGGCAATCGAAGATGTACTAAAATACGAGGCTCCGACCGTCTAGACTAGAGGTGAGCAACACATCTGCGCTGAGATTCACTCGGCACAGGAGGAAATCATGAACCGAACTAGATTCCACGCAACCGCTTTACTAACCTTCGCAATAACGCTTTCCCTGAGCGTTTCCGGCCGGGCGCAGGATCCTAAAATGAAGTACTCGAGTATGGCTCCGATCGAGCAATACCTTATGGCGGATCGCAACGCTGAGATCGCCTTGGCGCGAAGCGCGGCCCCCAAGGCCATTTCCAGTGAGGCGACCATTCTGGTCCTCGGACGGCATGGATACGAAACTGCCGTCGAAGGCAAGAATGGTTTTGTGTGCGCCGTGGAGCGAGGATGGATGGGCCCCTTCGACGGTAAATTTGCCGCAAATTTTTGGAACCCCAAGATTCGAGGCCCACTCTGCTTTAATCCTCCTGCAGCGAAATCTATCCTGCCGATTACCTACAAGAGGACGGAAATGATTCTGGCCGGGAAATCGAAGGCGCAGATCATCGACGCTTTCAAAGCCGCATACGGAAAAAAAGAACTGCCGTCCCTGGAGCCTGGAGCCATGAGCTACATGATGTCCAAGGATCAGTATCTTACCGATGGTGGCGACCACCGCTGGATGGCTCACCTGATGTTTTATACGCCGCTTATGGACGGTGCCGTCTTGGGTGCGGATCTGCCCAATTCTCCCGTCATGCTCAATCCTCAGTTTGGCGGCGCGCCGGAGCCATTTGATGTGTTCATGGTTCCCGCTGGCATGTGGTCGGATGGAACCGCTTCGCCTGCAATGTAGGAGTTCGCATTGTACGGTGGGTGCGCCAACTTTTGACTTTGATTTTTCTGGTACCCACTTGCGAAGCCTGCGCAAAACTCCACGCTCAATGCTCCGTCGCGGCATCGCCATGCGGAAAATATTTTGCGAGGGCGATGACAGCAGCGGCGGCTAGGTAGCCGGCGGCGAAGTGCCAGGGCAGGGGCGAGCCTGTGCGCCAGGGGAGAATAAATTTTCCGTCGGTGGCGGGCGAGTGGATCGACTCCGAAGAGGCAGGCCAGCGCGCCAATCGCCAGGCACGAGGCGCTGCGCGCGAAGCGGCGGTCGAGCAATTCAGCGGTGGCCGCTCCCCAAATTACGGCGGAAATAATGAAACCATTGCCGAGCAGGATCACTGTGCGAACGGTTTCTCCCACGTCGCCGGTCAATTGCGCGGCTTGCGCGCCTACGCCTCCCAGAGCGCGCGGTTACTTCGAGGCCGATCAAAAATGCAAGCGAGGGCAGGATTGAGACAGCGACTGCAAGGCCGTGACGCGACGGCGTGGCCAGAAAAGCTTGCGAAATGACTTCAAGACCAATGTAAACAAGGATGGGCGCAATGGCGGCAGCCGGAATCCAAGCAACGAAAAATGGTAGGTAGCCAAGAATGCCGCCAAGGCCGATAAATAATCCGGTCAAAATGACGTAGCCCGCGCCGGCGCCCATAGCTTTGTACGCAGGATGGCCGATGTACGGCGTGCTTTCCACCACTCCTCCGCACAGCCCTGCCAGCAGCGTGCAAAAACCTTCGGTGAGCAGGATGGTGCGCGTGTCGTAGACGTCTCCCGCAGCCGCCGCGCTCTCGGTGTTGTCAATTCCTCCCACAACGGTGGCAAGAGAAAACGGCAGGATAATGGGCAGATAGACCCATGCCAGCGAAAGGCCGCCGAGAAACGCCACGTTGGGCCACGGAAAAGCTAAATGGAATGCGGCTGAGCCTCCTGCTGGGGGTGCCGCAAGCGGACTCATGATGTGAAATGCGCGCAGAATATGAAATGCGGCGATGCCTACGAGCGCGGATGCCAGCGCTCCCGGAATTTTTCCGGGAATTTTTACGCCGCCGACCAGCGTAACCAGGATAACGCCGAACGCGAGCAGGCCAGGAATCGGATCAGCATACATCTTCAGCATGGGCAGCAAAGCAATCAGCGCCAACCCTGCTCCTCCGATCGAGCCTAACAGCGCCGCTCGCGGCACGGCTCGCCGCACCGCGTTGCCTGCAAACGAGAGCGCAATCTTGAACACGCCTACAAGCACCGTTACTGCCATGCCCATCTTCCAGGCAAGCATCGCGTCATGCGTTGCCAAATAAGCTGGCCCCAGAACGCCGAAGGACATTCCGAAAATGCTTGGAGCGTTCAGGCCCAGCGGCATGGCGGTCACATCGGCGCGTCCTGTTTGCTTGGCGAGACGGCCAGCCATCCAGGCGTAGAAAAGATCGCCGGCCAGCACACCGATGGCTGTCCCCGGAACCATGCGATACAAGACGATGGACGATGGGAAACCAAATGCGCCGGTGAGGATGCTGGCAAGAATCACCAGATTGGCCACGTTGTCGAACATGAGGGCGAAGAAGCCGTTCAAGTCGCCCGCGCGGAACCATCGATAGCCTGTGGTCATTCCATTCGTCTCCGTTGGCGCGCGCAAATGCAGCGCCCGCGCGCAGCCGCATTTGATACTACAACCGGCCCTTATTTCCCATAGGCAATGCTCGCGCGTCGACTTTGAGTAGCACAAGCTTCAGCCTGTAGGGTTAGTCCTTGCAAGGCCCAAGAACCACAGGCTGAAGCCTATGCCACGCAAACCCTTCGGCACCGAAGTATTTCATTAATTTACAAATCGCGAGAATGCAATTGGTGCGCCAGCCATGCAATAATTCGCTGCATGGCAAGTGGCGCAAAACACTCCGCGATCAGAAAATCTGGCCGTCCGCGCCGAGCGGAACCAAACGGCAACTTTGCAAAATTGTCCGTGACGCTTTCACAAATTGGAAAAAGTTTTTACGAGCGCGGTTGGGTGTTCGGAACGAGCGGAAACCTCAGCGCGGTGGTGAATCGAGAGCCGCTGCGTCTGGCCATCACCCCGACAGGGGTCGACAAGGGTGCGCTCGACCCAACGCACTTTTTGGAAATCGACGACACCGCGCGAGTGCTGCGGGGCAGCGGCCAGCCCTCCGCCGAAACCGGATTGCACCTGGCCATCGTGCGGGCTTGCGGCGCTGGCGCGGTGTTGCACACGCATTCCTTGTGGAGCACTCTGCTTTCCGACACTTTTTACTCGCAGGGAACGGTAACGCTGGAAGGATTTGAAATGCTCAAGGGACTGACCGGCGTGCGCTCGCACGATCATCGCGAAACGCTTCCGATCCTTGAGAATTCTCAGAACATTTCCACGCTGGCGGAAGAAGTTGGCGCGTTGCTGCAAAACAATCCGGCCCTTCACGGTTTCCTGTTGCGCCGCCACGGCCTGTATACCTGGGGACGCGATCTGGCAGAAGCCAAGCGCCACGTGGAAGTGCTGGAATTTTTGTTGGAGGCGCTCGGGCGATCCAGAAGCGGAGTATAATTAGTTTGATCGGCTGCGAAAGTTAAAGTTTATTTTGTCATTCCGAGCGAAGCGAGGAATCTCTCTTTCTTTTCGTGGGCTAAACCGAAGAGAGATTCCTCGCTTCGCTCGGAATGACAAAAATAGATTGAGGCGTTTTTTGGCACAGGTAGTCTCGATCAAAAAATTGAGTAGGCTTGCACAAGAAAATATAAGGAGCGCACACCATGGCCCTTCTATCAATTCCAGACGAAAAGCGAACACTGAGCGACAAGGCCGAGGTCACCAGCTATCTCGCAGGAATGGGCATCGACTACGAGCGCTGGGAGCCCAGCGCGCCGGTGTCCCCCACGGCCACTGCGGATGAAATCCTGGCGGCCTATGCAGCCGCAGATCAATGAGCTGAAAGAGCGCGGCGGATACGTTACCGCCGATGTGATCGACGTCAATCCGCAGACGGCTGGCCTGGACGCCATGCTCGCCAGATTCAACACCGAGCACTGGCACGATGAGGACGAAATTCGCTTCATCATCGCGGGCAGGGGAGTGTTTCACGTTCATCCCAAAGAGGGTCCGGTGGTAGCCATCGAAGTGGGCGCGGGAGATTTGATTCGCGTGCCGCTGGGAACGCATCACTGGTTCGATCTGTGCTCGGACCGTCGCATTCGCGCGATTCGCCTCTTTCAGGATCCCGCCGGCTGGACGCCGCACTACACAGGCACGGGCGTCGACCGTGGCTACGAGCCGGTCTGCTTCGGGCCAACTTATCTTCCCGCGCCGCCCATGGTGAGCTAGCGTTGGCGGCGCCCGTCGGCGGAAATTCGATTCAAGCCATCTTGCTGGACATCGAAGGTACCACCACTCCAGTCGATTTTGTTTACCGCACTTTGTTTCCATACGCCCGCGCGCGGCTGGCACAATTTCTGCTAGCGCACCGCGATGATCCGCAAGTTTGTGCGGACATCGAAGCGTTACGCGTGCAACATCGCAGCGACACAGACGAACAACTTTCTCCGCCCGCGTGGAACAGCGATTCGAACGACTTCGATTTAGCCGCGGCGACTGCCTATGGCCACTGGTTGATAGACCGCGACAGCAAATGCTTCGCCTTGAAATCGCTGCAAGGGAAAATCTGGCAGGAAGGGTATCGAGTCGGCGAGTTGCACGGCGAAGTCTATCCCGACGTGCCGCCGGCGCTGGATCGTTGGACGCGGGAAGGGAAGCTCGTTGCCATTTATTCCTCCGGCAGCGTCCTCGCCCAGAAGCTTCTCTTCAGCGCGACGGCCGCGGGCGACCTGACGCGCTTCCTGCACGCGCACTTTGACACCGCCATCGGCCCCAAACAATCGCCGGAAAGTTATTTTCAAATTGCTAAGGGCATCGCGCACGAGCCGGGCCACATCTTATTCATTTCGGATGTGGCGAAAGAGCTGGACGCCGCCAGAAAGGCGGGAATGCAAACGGCCCTGTGTGTGCGAGCGCAACTCGCGGAACAAATAGTTAGCTCGCACCGCGTCATTCAATCTTTTGACGGGCATGACTTGGGAAGATGTGATACCGGGCCAATATTGTAATTTGCTAAAATCTTTCGACAAATCCCAAGTGGGATAAACAATTTCTTTCGGGAGCGGCCAAAATGAAAAATATGTTTGAAGCCGGCACGGTTGTTGAAGTGAAGGGCAGAATAGCCACCCTGCAGCCTGCAAGTGAGCGACTCTGGGGCAAGATGACGGCGGCACAAGCCGTGGCGCACTGCTCGGAAGGCATCCGCATGGCTAATGGAGAAACAAAACCGCCGCGCCTTTTGATCGGGCGCATCCTCGGACCCATAGTGAAAGGGATGGCACTCGGGAAAGAGCCCATGCGCCGGAATTCGCCGACGGCAAAGTCCCTCGTTGTGCAGGACCAACGCGACCTGGGAATTGAATGCCAGCGGCTATGCGAATTGATTGACAGTTTTTCCAGTTCGGGAGCTCGCGGATGCACCACGCACCCGCATCCCTTCTTCGGTCCGATGACACCGGAAGAGTGGTCCATCTTGATGTACAAACATTTGGACCATCATCTGCGGCAATTCGGCGCGTAGAGGTTTGATTTTTCTTTCCTCTCGCAAAAGCAGACAGACTGAAGTCTGTCCTACTTAAATCGCGGCGTAGCAAAAATTGACGTGCGAGACTAGAATAGCCTCCGGCATGAAAACTCCCGAATTTGTTCACCTGCACCTGCACACGGACTATAGCTTGCTGGATGGCGCCTGCGACCTTGAGGAAGTTGTCGAGGAAGCCTCCAAGCGCAAGATGCCTGCCGTGGCCGTTACCGATCACGGAAATCTGTTTGCGGCGGAATCGTTTTATCGAGCGGCCAAAAAGCAGGGTGTGAAGCCCATCATCGGCTGCGAAGTGTATGTGGCAAAGGGCAGCCGCCATGATCGCGGCGAAGCGTCGCAGCGCGATGCGGCCAACGGACACTCGAACGGTGCGGCCTCCGAGCCGGGACAGCGCGGAAACAATCACCTGGTGCTGCTCTGCGAAAATGCCGAAGGCTACCGCAATCTGGTCAAGCTGGTCTCTGCCGGTTTCCTGGAAGGTTTTTATTACAAACCCAGAATCGATTACGACCTGCTGGCAACGCACAGCAAGGGGCTGATCGCCTTGTCCGCGTGCTTGAACGGCGCCGTCACGCAAAACCTGGTGGAAGAGCGGCCGGACGAGGCGCGCGAAGCGGCCCACCGGCTGCGCGACATTTTTGGAAAAGAAAATTTCTTTCTGGAAGTTCAAGATCAGGAGCTGGAAATCGAAAAGCGCGTCAACCCTCAAATCGTGGATCTTTCGCGCAAGTCTGGCATTCCCCTGGTGGCCACAAACGATTGCCACTACTTGAAACATTCCGACGCGCACGCTCAGGAAGTGCTGCTCTGCATCCAGACCGGCAAGACCATGAGCGATACGCATCGCATGAAATTTCCCACCGACCAATTCTTCTTCAAGACCGCGGAAGAAATGGCCAAAGTGTTCGCCGAGCTTCCCGAAGCGCTGGCGCGCACGGTGGCTATCGCCGAGCGCTGCGACGTAAAAATCGACGCCGTAACAAATTCCTTCCCCGACTTTCAGGTTCCCGAGGGACACACGGTCGATACCTATTTCGAGGCCGTCTCGCGCGAAGGTTTCGCCGTCCGAGTGCCGGTGCTGGAAGCGCGCGCCAAGGCCGGACAGCTTCGCAAAACGCTGGCCGAATACGAAGCGCGCCTAACTAATGAAATCCACATGATTCAGAAGATGCGCTACGCCGGATATTTCCTGATCGTGTGGGATTTCATCCGGCACGCGCGCACGCAGGGAATTCCTGTAGGTCCGGGTCGCGGCTCGGCGGCCGGTAGCCTGGTGAGTTACGCGCTGCAAATCACGGACGTCGATCCTCTGCAATACGATTTACTGTTCGAGCGCTTCCTCAACCCAGAGCGCGTGTCCATGCCTGATATCGATATCGACTTCTGCATGAGGCGCCGCGGCGAAGTGATCGAATACGTCACCGGAAAATACGGCCGCGCCAACGTGGCGCAAATCATCACCTTCGGAACCATGGCAGCCAAAGCCGCAATTAAGGATGTGGGCCGCGCCATGGACCTGCCTTACGGCGAAGTGGACCGCATCGCCAAGCTGGTTCCCGCGCAACTGAACATCACGCTGGACGAAGCCCTGAAGCAGGCCCCGCAACTGAAGAGCCTGATCGAGGGCGACGCGCGCTACAAGGACTTGATGGATGTAGCGAAACGTCTGGAAGGCCTGGCGCGCCACGCCTCCACGCACGCCGCCGGCGTCGTGATTTCTCCCGAACCGCTTACCAACCTCGTCCCTCTGTACAAGTCCAACAGGGATGAAATCACCACGCAATATGACATGAAGGGCCTAGAGCACATCGGCCTGTTGAAAATGGATTTCCTGGGACTTACCACGCTCACCGTGCTGGACGATACGGTGCGCATGATCCAGCAGAATCGCAATGAGCGCGTTGATCTCAGCACGCTGCCCCTCGACGACGAGGCCACCTACAAACTTTTCGCGCGCGGCGAAACCACGGCCATCTTTCAATTTGAATCGCACGGCATGCGCGACATTCTGCGCCGCTACCAGCCCACGCGCATGGAAGACCTCACCGCGCTCAACGCTGTATATCGTCCCGGCCCTATTCAGGGCGGCATGATCGACGACTTCATCAACCGTAAACACGGCAAGAAGAAAGTCGCCTACGATCTGCCCGAGCTGAAGGAAATTCTGGAAGAAACCTACGGCGTCATCCTCTATCAGGAGCAGGTAATGCAGATCGCCAACCGCTTGCCCGGATTTTCCCTGGGCGAAGCCGACATTCTGCGCCGCGCCATGGGCAAAAAGAATCGCGACGAAATGGCCGCTCAAAAGGAAAAATTCCTGGCCGGTTCCGTCGAGCGGAAATTTGCCGCCAAGAAGGCCGAAAAGATTTTCGATCTGATGGCGGAATTCGCCGGCTACGGTTTCAACAAATCGCACTCCTGCGCCTACGCGCTTGCTGGCCTATCAGACCGCATATCTGAAGACGCATTATCCCGTGGAGTTCATGGCCGCGCTGCTCACATCGGAAACTGGCAACACCGAAAAAGTGGTGAAGTACATCAACGAATCGCGCGGCATGGGCATCACCGTACTTCCGCCCGACGTCAATTCCAGCGATCTGGATTTCACACCGGTGGGCGAGGCCATTCGATTCGGGCTGCGCGCCATCAAAAACGTGGGCGAAAACACGGTCAAGGGAATTCTGGACGCGCGCGCCGAGCTTGGCCGCTTCACTTCCATCTACCAGTTCTGCGATCACATCGATACGCGCCTCATCAACAAGCGCGTCATGGAAAGCCTGATCAAATCGGGCGCCATGGATTCGTTGGGCGCGCGGCGCTCGCAAATGTTTGCCGCGATCGACAAGGCGATGGAAGCCGCGCAGCGCCGCCAACGCGAAAAAACGAGTGGCCAGCACGGCCTTTTCGGCGGCGTGTCTGCCGCAGCCGAACCCGTCGACGAACCTTTGCCCGATCTCGAGGAATGGCCGGAGCACGAAATTCTGGACGCCGAATTCGCGACCGTGGGCTTTTACATTTCCGGGCATCCACTCTCGAAATTTGCATCCAAGCTGAAAGAATTGGGCGCGCTCGACCTGGCCGCCGTCGAGGGACGCAGAAACGGCGAAGAGGTCACCGTCGCCGGCATCGTGATCGCCATGCGCTCCATGCGATCGCGCAAGGGCGACCGCTGGGGAATTCTCACCTTGCAGGACATGACCGGAGTGCTGGAAATTCTGGCCTTTCCGGAATCCTTCGCGCGCCTGGAAACCGTGTTCAAGAGCAACGCGCCGCTGATCCTGAAGGGCCGCGTGAACGTGGAAGAGGCCGGCACGCGCCTGGCGGTGATGGATGGGCGCAAGCTGGAAGACATGGGCCAGCGCCAGCCCGGCGTGATGCGCGTGCGCGTGAATCTTCAGTCCGTCGATTCCAGCGTGCTCGATCAGCTGAAAGAATTGTTCGTGAACAAGCCCGGTTCCTGCGCGGTGGCTTTCGATCATCGTTTCCGCCGGAAGGAGCGGTGGCCACGCTGCGCGCCGACCAGCGCGTCCGTGCCGATCAGGAACTTGTGCGTGAAGTTTGCCGCCTGTGCGGCGATAATGCAGTGCAGCTGGAAACGCGCACGTAGATTTACAGTAGGACAGGCTTCAGCCTGTCGCTTTTGCAATCGCGCCGCGCGCTGAAACTCGACAGGCTGAAGCCTGTCCTACTAAAACATATGCCCGAAGACTCTCGGAAAGACGAAATCGACAAGCTGGAAAGGGAACTGGCCGACCTGCAGCGCATGACGCGGCCGGACATTCCCTCCACTGAACTCGAGCGCCTGCGCGGCGAAGTCGCGCAGTTGCGCCACGATTTCTATGAGCACATGGGCGCGTGGCAGCGAACGCTTCTGGCGCGCCATCCGCAGCGCCCCTACATGATGGATTACGTGCGCATCCTGTTTGAAGATTTTCATGAGCTGCATGGCGACCGCGCCTATGGCGACGACGCCGCAATGGTGACGGGTTTCGCGCGCTATCAATGGCCGTCCCGTGGTGCTGGTTGGCCAGCAAAAGGGCCGCGACACCAAGCAGCGCGTGGCGCAAAATTTCGGGCAGGCCAAACCGGAGGGCTACCGCAAGGCGCTGCGCATCATGCAGCTCGCCGCAAAATTTGGACGGCCCATCTTTACATTTATTGATACTCCGGGCGCCTATCCGGGCATCGACGCGGAAGAGCGCGGCCAGGCCGAAGCCATCGCGCGAAATCTGCGCGAAATGGCGCGCCTGCCGGTTCCCATCGTGGTGACCATCACGGGAGAGGGCGGCTCGGGCGGCGCGCTGGCCATCGCCGTCGGCGATCAGGTGAACATGCTCGAAAATTCGGTCTACTCGGTTATCTCGCCCGAAGGCTGCGCCTCGATCCTGTGGCGCGATGCGGCCAAAGCGGAGATCGCCGCCGAGGCGTTGAAGATTACCGCGCCTGACCTCAAGGAATTTGGGATCATCGACGAAATCGTTCCCGAACCGGAAGGCGGCGCGCATTTGGATCATGAAGCGTCCGCTTCGTTGCTAGGGCGCGTCCTGGACCGCTCCCTGCGCGATCTTTCTAGCCTCTCCATCCGAGAACTTCTGGATCGCCGCTACGAAAAATTTCGCCGCATGGGACAGTTTTTCGAGACCGCTAAAATATGAATCTCTCTGCATGTAGGGGCACGGCATTGCCGTGCCCCTACGCCGGCACCCTACTCCGTGCTCCCGCTCCGCGCCACTACTTCACACCGTCACATTCCGCGCAAACCGTTTCCTGCCTGCCTTTTTGAGGGTCCAAAGGACCATTGCTGGATTCGCACCACTTTGCAGCATCTTTATTGTCCCTCCGCGTGCTCTCGTTTTACTCTTTCAAGACGGAGACAGGCCTCTCATGTCAAAGCACACGGGACCACAGGTATCGGATGCAGTTGCGTCAAGCGGATCGACTCAGGTTTTTCGCCCATATGAGCGTCTCGTGGAGATCAAGGTTCTTGGGAAATCTTTTCAGGTCCCCGAAAAGAACACTATTCTTCGCTGCTTTCAATACATCAGCCCGGAAACCATCCCTTACGGACGTTTCTGCTGGAACCAGGATTGCCAATATTGCCGCGTGGTCGGAAAACTGCCGGATGAAGACCGCCCGCACGAGCTTCTGAGCTGCAAGTTCCTGGTCAGCGCAGGCATGGAAATCAGCGAGATCAGCCCGGAACTGAAATACTGCCTGCAGAATAAACTGGGCAAGTAGTTTCTCTGAATTGAAAGCCGGCGGCATCATTTTCCGATATTTTCCCAAGCAATCCGCGTAAATCTCCCATTCCTAATCGCAACTATTTCCTGGCGGCCGTGTTTATTTGGGCAGACTCGCTTTCGAGTTTGCTCAATGCCGGCAGCCCGAATCCACCCCTGGACCCTCGTGCTGGCGCGTTGCGCATCAAAGGGCGCGCCGCCCCCGATTGCGGCGCGCCCTTTCCTAACCTTAGGCAGCCACTCCTGGCTGTCCTACAGCTGCCACATGCTGTAGGATGTTCTGCGACTATGGGAACAACTGCGAACGATCTGCCGTGCGACGGCTGCGGCCTGCCGGCGTCGCCCGAACATATTGCCGAGCGAGTGCGGCGGCTGGAACTCTCTACGCGCTTTCGGCCGGTGCATCTCCACGTGCTGTTTGTGGCCTTGGCTCCGCCCGTCCGCGCGGAAGACGATTTCTATGGCCCGGCCAAATCGAAAGAATTTTTCAACCCGTTCATGGACGCATTGGGAATTTCTTCGCCGGCACAAAAATCAGGGGAGGGATTGGACGCGCAGGAGGCCGGCTCGCGCAATGCTCGCCGAATTTCAGCGAAGGGGATACTACCTGACTTACCTTTCGGAATGTCCGATTCCCGAACATGTGGAGCCTGTGCAGACAACCATCGATCGGCTGGCAGGTACCTTGATTCGTCGAATCCGCTTCAATTACAGGCCAAAAGACATTGCGCCTCTGGGGCAAGAGCTGCTTCCGCTGATTGAAAAGCTGAGAGCCACGGGGATCGGCCCTCTGCTGACCTTGGATAACGGGCAGGTCCTGCCCATCCCAGGTGCAGGTGCGGCGGATTCCACGGAACTGTTCCGAAGGGTGGTATCGGCTGCAGCACCTTGAGCGTATCTTCCAATGGGATATGATAGTATTCAAATTACGCGAAGTTATGGGAATTTGGAAGCAGGGGGCAACTCGTGAAAACCAAAGCGAAATTTGGCATCGGAGTGGGGATCATTCTCGTTACGCTTTCCTGCCTGGCCTACGTTGGCGCGGAGCAAAGCAAGACGTACTACCACACCATCTCGGAAATCCCCACGCTGAATGGTTCGGCGCTGCACCAGCGCCTGCGTGTGGGCGGAGACGTGAAGAACGGTTCGATCCAGCATTATTCCGGCCGCGTCGATTTTGTTTTGGTGGAGCAGGGAAAGGTGCTGCCGGTCAGCTACGTGGGCACCGATCCGCTGCCCGATACATTTAAGGATGGCGCGCAGTGCCTGGTCGAAGGCAAAGTGCAGCCCGACGGACGATTTGTGGCTGAGACCGTTCAGGCCAAGTGCGCGTCTAAGTATGAAGCGGCTCCGGGCGGCCAGGCGCAGCCCGGCAGCGCGACCGGCGATTCTTATTCGAATGGCAAGAGTTAATCGCCCGGCCTGAGCTGGCTATTGTCAGGACAGCGCAGATCTTCGTTGTGTAGAGTGCACGGCAATGCCGTGCCGCTGCAGATTCACAGAAATGCGACTGTCCAGCAAGACCCGGAATCGAGGACCTAAATTGGACCTATTTGGTTCTTACTCGTTACTGTTGGCGTTTGCCTTCGCGGTCTACGCGATCTTCGGCGGCATTGCCGCGATCATCACGCGCCGTCCCCTGCTGATCAAATCCGCGCGCAATGCAGGCTTCGCGGTTTGCGTTCTGATCTGGATGGGAACCGCCAGCCTGTGGTATCTGTTTTTCACCGACAATTTCTCGATGGCGTACGTGGCGGCGCACAGCAATCGCTCGCTTTCCCCATATTACAAATTTTCCGCGCTCTGGTCGGGCCAGGAAGGCTCGCTGCTGTTCTGGAGTTTCCTGCTTTCGATTTACGTGTTCTCCGCGCTCTTTACCTATCGGGGCAAACATCCGGAGCTGATGCCCTACGTCGGAGTGGTTCTGGCCGGCGTTCAGATTTTCTTCCTGACCATGAACAATTTCGTCGCCAGCCCGTTTCGAGTATTTGCGGGAAGTGGCGCCGGCGGGATTCTGCACCTGGCGACGCGCGCCGATGGAAGCGGCCTCAATCCGCTGCTTGCAATATCCGGAGATGGCGATCCATCCGCCGACTCTGTACTCCGGCTACACGGGATTCACGATTCCGTTTGCGTTCGCGCTGGCCGCGCTGCTTGGGCGATATCCGGGAGAGAAGTGGATTCACCTGACGCGCCGCTGGACCATGATTGCCTGGGCCTTTCAGTCCGCGGGAATTCTGCTCGGCGCGCACTGGGCCTATGCTGTGCTCGGCTGGGGCGGCTACTGGGGCTGGGATCCGGTTGAAAACGCATCGCTGATGCCCTGGCTGACCGGAACCGCTTTCTTGCATTCCGTGATCATGCAGGAAAAACGCGGCATGATGCGCGTGTGGAATGTCTGGCTGGTCTTTCTCACCTTCATGTTATGCATCCTGGGTACTTCGCTGACGCGCAGCGGCGCGGTGAATTCCGTTCACGCCTTTGCGGAATCGAATATTGGCCACTGGTTCTGGGGCTTCCTGCTGCCGATCATCGTGGTGTGCCTCGCGGCCTACTTCAAGAATCGCGATTACCTGCGCAGCGACAATCAACTGGACTCCATGCTTTCGCGCGAATCCAGCTTCCTGTTCAACAACCTGATTCTGCTGGTTGCCTGCGTCGCGGTTCTGGCCGGAACGCTCTTTCCGGTGCTTTCGGAAGCGGTGCGCGGATCGAAGATCAGCGTCGGCCCTCCGTTTTTCAATCGCGTGAATATTCCCATCGCCATGTTTCTGCTGTTTCTGACGGGCGTCGGTCCGCTGCTGGCATGGCGTAAAACTTCCGTGGAAAGCCTGCGAAAGAATTTCGGCTTCCCGCTGATCGGCGGCTTCGTCGCTGCGGCCATTGCGAGTTGCTCTGGGCTTGCGCGAATTTTACGTCACGCTGTGCCTGCTGCTTGGCGTGTTCGTCACGCTGACGATTCTGTGCCGAGTTTTATCGCGGCGCGCGCGTGATCGCCGCGCGCACCGGCGCGAATATTTTCTCGTCGGTATCGCAGCTCACCATGCGCAACACGCGGCGCTACGGCGGCTACGTCGTCCACTTCGGCATGGTGCTGGTGTTTATCGGCATTTCCGGCACGGCGTTCAATCAGGACAAGCAGATGGACATGTCCGCCGGTTCGCCAGATGAACATCGGTCCGTACAATCTGCACCTGCAGAATTACGACTCCACGCAGGAAGCCGAATTACACCGCCGAACGCGCCACGATTGACGTGGAGAAAGACGGCCGCTCCGTGATGATGCTCTATCCCACGCGGCGTTTTTATCCGTCCAATCAGGAATCCGGCACCATGGTGGCGATTTCCTCGACGCTCCGCGAAGACCTGTACGTGGTTTATGCGGGCACCAATCCGGATACCAATCTTCCCGTGATTCACGCGTATCTGAATCCGCTGGTGAAGTGGATTTGGCTGGGCGGCGCGGTGGTCGTGCTGGGAACGATTCTGGCTCTCCTGCCGAATCGCCAGGCGGTCATGGTGATGTCTACCGCGACGGCCGGAGCAACCGTCGCCTGTGCCCGGAAGCGCGCATCCCGCGCAAATCTCTGAATTCCGCACGCTCGCAACTTGCCAGGAAATCAGGAATCAGTGGCATGAATAATCGCCGCCGACTCGCTGCTGATTTGCGCCGCGTTCGTGGGCATCGCCTCCGCGCTGGTCCCGCTGCACGTGGACGCGCAGAAGACCGACCGCGCCAAGATCCTTGGGCACCAAGCTGATGTGCATGTGCGGTTGCGGGCAAATCCTCACGCAGTGCAATCACATCAACTGCCCGTCCTCCGGTCCCATGCTCAAGGAACTGGACGCGCACGTGGCCAAGGGCGAGGCGGACGACTTGATCGTTCAGGATTTCGTGCAGGAATACGGCGAGAAAGTTTTGAGCGCGCCGCCCGCCCACGGTTTCAACGCTATCGCTTGGTATATTCCCGGAGTGGCTTTTGCGATTGGGCTTGGGCATCGTTGTGACGCTGATCCGCTTGTGGCGGCAGCGCGACGTGGCGCGGCTGGCGACGGCTGCTCCAGCGCGCCGTCCGTCGCCGCCGACGTGCGGCATCCGAACTTCGCGACGTTCAACTGGAGCGCGCGCGCCAGCAAGCCGACCGCGAGACGGAGGAATAGAGAATGACTGAGGAACACGAATGATGGCACTGGCAATCTTCGCGACGTTTTCCCGGATACGGTCATGCTCTCGGCCTGCGTGGTTCTCACGCTGGCCGCGGTGACTTTCGTTTTTTGGATTGAGCCGGACCCGGGAGATTCCGCGCCGCATCGCTCGCAACTCGATCAGCTGATGGAGCGGCGCGATTCGATCTACGACAATTTGCGCGACCTGAAATTTGAAAACCGGGCAGGGAAGTACGCGGAGCAGGATTACGAGCAGATGCGGGATGCGCTGGAGACCGAGGCGGCTCAAGTGCTCCTGGAAATCGAGAATGTGACCGGAAATCAAGCGCCCATCCCGCGCCGCGATCCGGTCTACGTGCCGCGAATCCGCGTTCATAGCTTGAACAGGCTTGAACCGCTGCAAGGACGAACGCCTGCAGCCTGTCTATCTTGCATTACGAGTCGTTCAGAAATTGCCTGACAGGCATGAAGCCTGTCCTACTTCGGAAACGACGGTGAGATTATTCTGCAGGATGACATTGTTCATGAAGATCTTGTCCGAATCAGAAGACGATTGCGGCAACGTCGCTGCTTGCACTGTTGCTCTGCTGTGGCGGCGACCGCCGCCCACGCGGGAACGGTCTCCGGCATCGTCCACAACGGCACGAACGGCAATAAGCCCGCACCGGGCGTGGACGTACTGCTGATCCAGCTTGCAGGGCGGCATGCAGAACGTGGCCAGCACCAAGACCGACGCCGACGGCCGCTATCACTTCGACAATCCTGGAATCGGCCAGGGCCCGATGCTGATTCGCGCCGTTTATCGCGGCGTTTTTTTTCACCAGCCGCTCACGCCGGGAACCGCCGACCGTCGACGTCACCGTCTACGAGCCCACCACGAATCCCACGGCCATCCAGGTTCCCCTGCGCCTGCTGGTATTTCAGCCCAATGGCGACAAGCTGATGGTGGGCGAAGAATATTCCATCCAGAATAATTCGAATCCTCCCGCCGCATATTACAAGCAGGACGGAAATTTCGAGTTCACGATTCCTGCAGGGCGCGGAGCTCGACCAGGTTTCCACCTTTGGTCCGTCCGGCATGCCCGTGCGGCAGGGCACGATCGACAAGGGCAAGGGCCGCTACGCGATCTGCCTACGCGTTTCAGCCCGGACAGAACGGCGTGCGCATTTCCTACATCGTCCCGTACACCGGCAATCAAGCGCACGATTCGCGAATCGTCCACCTACGACGCGACAGCGCGTCCTGCTGGTGATTCCTCCGACCATGCAGATTGTCCAGCGCCGGATTCAATGCCGCGGGCACCGAGCAGGGATTTAATGTTTTCTCGAAAGAATCCATGAAAGCCGGGAACGGGATTTGACGTTACCGTTTCCGGCACCGCGCCTCCTCCGTCCGACAATTCGGCAGCTTCCGGCGGAGCTCCGCCGACAGGTAAATGGCCACGACGTCCAGCCCGGAGCCCACCATCGAAACGGCTCCCGCGCGCCTCGGACGACGAGAAATGGATTCTGCTTGGAGGCCTCGCGGCGATTTTTGCCGTCGGCGTGGGCTTGCTGCTGCGCAAGCCAGTTCCTGACACTGTAAGCGCCCTGCTGCGCCCGCGCCTGCGGCTCCCAAAGGCCGCAAGGCACAACGCGCAGCGCAGGCAAGCCAAGGCTGCTGCCGCAGCGCCCGTCGCCCCTGCGCCATCGCCGCCGTCGACCACGTTGACGCAGGAAGTGAATTCGAATCTGGATTCCCTGAAAGATACGCTGCTGCGCATTGAATTGCGGCGCCAGGCCGGCACGATTTCGGACGAGGAGTATGCCCTGGAGCGTGGTCGCGCCGAGCAATTGCTGCGCGATCTGGTCCAGGGCTGAGCCGTCGCGCGTGTCCACACCGCCTGCATCTTCCCCGAATGGCGGCCACGGAAACCTCGGCACGGCCGGATGGATTGCGAATCCAATTCAGCGAAGTCGAAAAGCGCTACGGAATGCGCATGGCGCTGCGCGGCGTTTCGCTGGAGATTGCCGCAGGGGAATGCGTCGCGCTCGTGGGCCACAACGGATCGGGAAAAACGACTCTGCTGAAAATTGCGGCGCAACTGTCGCAACCCTCGCGCGGCAAAATCGCTTTTTACTCCGGCGAAACATCTGCTCTCGCTCGAGGAAGTGAAGCGCCGCATCGGCATGGTCGGGCACCACACGCTGCGTGTACGACGAACTGACCGCCGAGGAAAATCTGATCTTCTTCGCAAAATTATTTGGCCTCGCCGGACCCCGTCGAAACGCGCGCGCCAGGCGCTTGAGCCCGTCGGCCTTTCGCAGGCCGCGCCACGGACCTGGTGCGCACATTTTCGCGCGGCATGCGCCAGCGCCTGCTCGATCGCGCGCGCTCTGCTCGCTTCGCCCGGATTGCTGCTCCTCGACGAAGCCCGCAGCGGGCCTCGATCCCGAAGGGCCAGCAGTGGCTGGGAGCGACGCATCCAGCGGCTGCACGATTCCGGCTGCACCATTCTGATGAGCACGCACGGGCGCAATGAAACGCAAGGCGTCGGTGACGCGCGCCATTCGCCTGGACGGCGGAAAAATCACGCACGATTCCGGCACCGGCGGAGATCCCAGCGAAGTTCTGGTCATGGCCGCGGTGCGCGACGGCGGGGAAGCGGGCGCATCATGAGCCTCGCTCGCGCCACCGGCGTGATTCTGGCCAAGGAACTCCGGACCGAATTCCGTTCGCGCGAATTGCTGGGCACCACGCTCGTCTTCGTTCTGATCGTCATCGTGCTTGTTCAGTTTCACGTTCAATCCAACATCCATCGGAATCGCGCCGCTTCGGTCCCGGCCTTCTGTGGCTGGCATTTTTATTTGCCGGCTCGCTGATGCTGCAGCCGTCTTTCTTGCGCGAGCAGACCAACGACACGCTGGCCGCGCTGCGCCTCGCTCCCATCGACCCGTTCAGCATTCTGGCGGGAAAGATGGCCGCCAATTTTCTGTTTCTGCTTCTGGTCGAAGTGATTTTGCTGCCGGTGTTCGCGGTGCTGTACAACATCGCGATCCTGCCGGTTCTTCCGCAGCTTCTGCTGGTCCTGGCGCTCGGCACGATTGGCCTGGCCACGACGGGCACGGTATTTTCGGCGGTGGCCGCGCAGGCGCGCCTGCGCGAATTGCTGCTGCCGCTGCTTGCTGCTTCCGGTGCTCGCGCCGGTCCTGATCGCCAGCACGGAAGCGACCATCGGCGTTCTGCGCGACCCTTCGGAATTGTCTCTCGTGTGGTTGACATTTCTGGCATGCTTTGACGTAGTATTTTTGACGGCGGCCTGGCTGGTCGGCGAATATCTGTTGGAGGAGTGAAATGGCAAGCGAAGCTCAATCGCAGACGGCGAGCTCGGCTCGGCAATTTCCTTGCCGTCGCTCATGGCCGTTTTTCTCCTGCTGGCCGCGGCCAGCTATGGCGCGCTGATCTGGGCTCCCACGGAAAACACCATGGGCATTGATCCAGCGCATTTTTTATTTTCACGTTTCCAGCGCATGGACCGGCTTCGTCTCCTTCATTATGGTCTTCATCGGCAGCGTGGCCTACCTGCGCACGCGCGCGCTGAAATGGGATTGGCTCAGCGTGGCTTCGGCCGAAGTGGGCGTGGCATTTTTCACGATTGTGCTGGTCACCGGGCCCATCTGGGCGAAGCCCGTGTGGGGAATCTGGTGGACCTGGGATGCGCGGCTGACTTCTTCGTTTTTGCTGTGGGTTTTGTTCGTCAGTTATCTGGTCCTGCGCACGCTGGTGGATGAGCCGGAGCGCCGCGCCCTGGTGTCCGCGGTCTTCGGAATTTTCGCGACGCTGGATATTCCCCTGGTGTATTTCTCGATCTGGTGGTTTCGCACGCAGCACCCGCAGCCCGTGATCGGCGACGGCGGATCGCTGGATCCCCGCATGGGCTGGGTGCTTGCTGCTGAGCTGGGTGGCCATGCTCGGCGTGATGACCGTGCTGATCCGCGTGCGCTATCGCCTGGAGGCCTTGCGCTCGGAAGTCGACGCGATTCGCATGGAAGCCGCGCGAAGCGGCGATTAAGTGGCATAGGCTTCAGCCTGTGGGGGTTTAGCGCTAGCAACATCGATCGTGCCAGGACTAGCCTCGCACAGGCTGAAGCCTATGCCACAGGGAGATGAATCGATGAAGAACCTGAATTTTCTGGTGGCGGCCTACATCGCGATCTGGCTGATCTTCTGCGGGTACGTGATTTCCGTCGCTCGCCGCATGGCGAATCTGCAGGACGATATTCGCCGCCTGAAGCAGGACGGAAAGTAGCCGCATCTTCCGGTAGATTCGTCCGAAGCGCCGCTCGATGACCGAAAAGAAAAAAATCGCCGTCGTGCTGTTCCAGCTGGGCGGCCCGGATTCCTCCGGACGCCGTGGAACCATTTCTCTACAACCTGTTTTGCGATCCCGACATTATTGATTTTTTCGGCGCGTGGTTTGCGCGCCGTCCGCTGGCGCGTTACATCGCGCGCAATCGCGCCGGCGTCGTGCGCGAACACTATGACGCCATCGGCGGCCACTCGCCGATCCGCGTGCTCACCGAACGGCAGGCGCGCGCGCTCGAAGCCGCGCTCGCTCCGCACTTCGACGCCAAATGTTTCATCGCCATGCGCTACTGGAATCCGCTGACGGCGGAAGCGGCCGCGCAGGTGAATGCCTGGAACGCGCCGGAACTTGTTCTGCTTCCCATGTATCCGCAGTATTCGTTTGCCACCACGTCCAGCAGCCTGAAGGAATGGAAGCGCGTCTTTCATCCCAAACGGAAACGCGCCGCGAGACGCACACGGTGGAAAACTTTTTCGATCATCCGCTCTACATCCAGGCGGTCGCCGAAAAAATCGCCCTTACGCTGACGCATTTTGACGATCCGGACCGCGCGCACATCGTCTTCAGCGCGCACGGATTGCCTCTCAGCCTGATCGAACGCGGAGATCCGTATGCGCAGCAGGTTGCCGACACCGTCCACCTGGTGATGCAGCGCGGCGGCTGGAAAAATGCGCACACGCTGTGCTTTCAAAGCAAGGTGGGCCGCCGCAAATGGCTCTCGCCTTCGCTCACGGACACCATCGACCGGCTGGCCGGCGCAGGCGAGAAAAATCTTCTGGTCGTTCCCATCGCCTTCGTCACCGAACACATCGAAACGCTTCATGAAATTAATATCGAAGCCCGCGAACAGGCTCACAAACTCGGCGTCGAACAATTTGAAATGATGCCCGCCGTCGGCGATTCGCCCACATTTATTTCCGCGCTCGCCGATCTGGTCGTCAGATCCCTGAACTGACAAGCCCGAAGGGTATCCTAGGCAGTTCTCCAGTCAAAAACGGTCGAATCGTCGTCACGCGCCTGGGCGGCCCCGAAGTCCTGAAGTATATCGAGGAAGACATCCCGGAGCCTGGACGCGGGGAAGTCCGCGTCAAGGTCCTGGCCGCTGGCGTTTCCTTTGCCGACGTGCTGATGCGCCGCGGACTCTATCCCGGAACGCCTCCTCCTCCTTTCACTCCGGGCTACGATCTCGTGGGCGAGATCGACACGCTTGGCGAGGGTGTAACGTCGAAGTTTGCATCTGGGCCAGCGAGTCGGCGCGTTGATCGTGCGCGGCGGCATACAGCCGGTTCGCAATCGTTCCCGAGGAATATCTGGTTCCTGTTCCGGACGGGCTCGATCCGGCGGAAGCCGTTTGTCTGATTCTGAATTACGTTACCGCCTATCAGATGCTGCATCGCATCGCCAAATTGTCCGCGGGACAGCGAATTTTGATTCACGGCGCGGCAGGAGGCGTGGGCACGGCGCTGCTGCAATTCGGCGCGCTTGCACGGGATTGACCATGTACGGAACGGCCTCCAAGTCGAAGCATGCCGCCATCGCTGCCGAAGGCGGCATTCCCATCGATTACCGGTCGGAGGATTTCACGCGGCGCATCCGCGAACTTCACCGGCGACGGAGTGGATTCCGTTTTCGATCCCGTCGGAGGAATGGAATTGGTGGCGCTCCTACCGTCTGGTTCTGCGAAGGCGGGATCTTTGGTTTGCTACGGAGTGTCCGCGGCGGTCACAGGCGGAAAACTGGCCGGCGCGGGAAGTTTTCTGCTGTTGGGAATTCTGAAGTTGATTCCGGACGGAAGGAAATGCGTTTGGTATCAACGTCACCAATCTTCGGAAGCAACACCCGGATTGGTTTCGCGAGGACCTTTGACAATCTTGTTCGACCTTCTGGCGCAAGGGAAAGATTCATCCCGTCATCGCGGCGCGCATGCCGCTGCGCGAAGCCGCGAGCGCGAATGAAATGATTGAAGCGCGCCGAAGTTCAGCCGGCAAGATTGTTCTGCTTTGCCAGGAATAATCCCGCGAAGTGTCGCGAGATTGTCTCGTTGGGAATTTTTTCGCGTCCAAAGCCCGGTGCTTTGCAGGCATTTGCGCGCAAAAGACCGGCAGGTGCGCGATGTGTCGGACGCGCAACTGCTTTTGCAAAACAACTCGAAGATGCGCAGCATTGCAAGGAAACAAATTTCCATCGAAACTGCGAATTCGTCTTGACAGAAGGGGTACCTCGGAAATATAAGAAGTTGTTGAATTAATCCGTTTTCAGGCTCCGATACAGCTACTGTCTCGATTTATAATTTTTATCGAGAGGATATTATCGCAACTATGGCCGATCCCGTAGAAGGCAGTACTCCGGCTCAACCGCCAGTACAAAGCCGGAGCGGCCCCAGCAGCAAACAGCCCCGGCCCCAAAGCCGGCGGCCAAAACCCAAAGGAGAGCGCGGACGCGCCGGATCCCATGCGCCGACGTGTGATTTGGGGAATGATCTACGGCTACCTGGGCATCAACCTGTTGATGTTCCTGCGCTTCTTCTTCCCGCGCGCGCTGTACGAACCCAACACAATTTTCAACATCGGTTACCCGGTCGACTTCTCTCTGGGCATCGACCAGCGATATCTGATGACCAATCGCGCCTGGATCGTTCGCGAGCCGGACCGCATTTTCGTGATTTTCGCGCGCTGCACGCATTTGGGCTGCACTCCGGAATGGAAGCCCGCGGAAAATAAATTCAAGTGCCCATGCCACGGCAGCGGATACGACAGTGAGGGCGTGAACTTCGAAGGTCCCGCGCCGCGTCCCATGGATCGCGCGCACATTGATATGGACCCGACCGGCAAAATTATCGTCGATACCAGCAGGCTGTACATGGACGATCCGCGCGCCGGAGTGAATCAGTTCAATGATCCTGGCGCGTATTTGCCGGTTTAGGTTTAGTAGAACAGGCTTCAGCCTGTTGCACTTATAGCATTGGAAGAAATGACATCCAGAAACCAGACAGGCTGAAGCCTGTCCTACTGGCCGAATGGATGTTCCTCAGGACCTGGGACTCACTCTCTAGGGGGCGTAGGAATGGCCGAAGAAAACGGCGAAAAAAAGGGCACAGGGATCATCGACCGTGTCCGTCAGGATATCACCGACCTTAAGGAAGTACGATTAAGGAAAAGGGTAAGGATGAGATCGAAGGCTTAAAAGAGCCTGAAAAGAGCCAGCTATTTCGATCCGTCTTCCGCGTCAAGCACGATGAGACGCCGCGCAACCGCGCTCTTTCGGTTCTTTCCAACGTTTTCTTTCACCTGCATCCCGCCAAGGTCAATCGCGACGCCGTAAAATACAAATTCACCTGGGGCATGGGCGGAATTACTTTTTACCTGTTCATCGTGCTCACCTTCACGGGCGTGCTGCTGATGTTCTATTACCACCCGAGCAAAGTGCAGGCCTTCCGAGACATTTTGTATCTTGAGAACGACGTGCCCTTTGGCAAGCTGCTGCGCAACATGCACCGCTGGGCAGCGCACTTGATGATCATCGCCGTGTGGCTGCACATGTTCCGCGTGTTCCTCACCGGCTCCTACAAGCGGCCGCGCGAATTTAACTGGTGCATCGGCGTTCTGCTGATGGTGCTGACCTTGCTTCTTTCCTTTACCGGGTATTTGCTGCCCGACGATCAACTGGGATTCTGGGCCGTCACCGTGGGAACCAACATGGCCAGGGCCACGCCGTTGTTAGGGACGGAAGGGCCGTTCGGCGCAATGCTTGGGCATGACGCCGTATAACGATGTGCGTTTCGCTTTGCTGGGCGGATCGATCGTGGATGCCAACGCGCTCTTGCGCGCTTACATCTGGCATTGCATCGCTATTCCGCTGATCGCCAGCATCTTCATGGCCTTGCATTTCTGGCGCGTCCGTAAGGACGGCGGAATCTCCGGGCCTGCGCCGGTCATGCTGGAATCGGAAATTAAGGAAGAGAAGGGTCACAGGCCGGTGGTCCTGCGCCCCAGCGGAATGGCGTAGGTCAGCTGTAGAGGCACGGCAATGCCGTGCCCCTACGAGTGAAGCACCGATACGAATACGTGAATTTACGCAGATGTACCGACAAACTAATCAGCGGGGTTTGAGGCCGATATGAACTGGCACCAAATGTGGGAGGTTGCATCTGCACCGGATAACGTGCCGATCGTGGCGCTGCTGTTCCTGGTCCCATTTTACGTTTGGTATGCCTTCAAGCAGGCCGTCGACAACGACCGCTTGATTGATAAACTCTCCGCCGATCCAGCGCTGGCCAAGACCGAATACCGCAAGACCGAGCCGTGGCATCCTAAGTGGGAGCGTGAAGTTCACACCTGGCCCTACCTGTTGCGCATCGAGTTGGTCGCCGCTGTTCTGGTGACCGCGCTGCTGATGGTGTGGTCCATCACTCTTAGCGCGCCGCTCGAAGAGCCTTCCAATCCAAACGTCACCATGAATCCCGCCAAAGCCCCGTGGTATTTCCTGGGCTTGCAGGAAATGCTGGTGTACTTCGATCCATGGATTGCGGGCGTGATTATGCCGACGCTCATCATCGTCGGCCTGATGGCCATTCCCTATATTGACGCCAATCCGCTGGGGAACGGCTATTACACCTACAAGCAGCGCAAATTTGCCATCTGGACATTCCTTTTCGGCTTCATTGGTTTATGGGTCTTAATGATCGTTATAGGGACCTTCATACGAGGCCCTGGCTGGATGTGGTTCTGGCCAGGGCAGACATGGGACGCGCAACGAGTTGAGTTCGCGGTGAACCGCAACGTCGATCAGATTTTCGGCGTCAACGGTTCCTGGCTGGCTCACGTGATGCCCGCGGCCAACGTTGCCTATGCGCCCATACTGGCGCGCATCATATTTGGAATTTTTCCCATGATTTTTTATTTCCTGGTGGCAGGTTATGGCGTGCACCGCCTGCTTCTGCTCACGGACTTCAGCAGAAAAATTTTCAAGCGCATGACTCTGCTGCAGATGGCCACCATGGAATTGTTTCTGGTTCTGATGCTGAGCTTGCCGGTGAAAATCCTGCTGCGGCTTTTGTTGCGCATCAAATACGTGTGGGTGACACCGTGGTTCAGTATTTGATGATTCGATATAATTGGAACGGTATTGTTTTACGAAACGAACTGAAGTGGGCAACGATTCTGTTGTCCGGGTCCTGAATAAGAATAAGGAGGCACTGGGTGCCTGAGCTTCCTCCCGACGATCCAATAACAAACCGGCCCATGGCCGGACTCGTTCTGCTTTCCATGTTCATCCTGACGCTGACCGTTGCCTGGTCGCTTTACGATGAATTCTTTGGCTTGCGCCCCTGGCGCAAGTACCAGGGCGAGTTCTCCAGCGCGTATTCCTCCTATCTGGACAAGGAATACAAACAGCGCAAAGCGCGACGAACAAAAATTCTATAGCACGCCCGCTTACGAGAAGCTGGTGGCCGACGTGAAAGCCGCCACGGACGCGGCGCGCGCCAAGGACCAGGAAATCGGCCGGCAAATCGATTTGCTGGACCGCCAGCGCGCGGCCATGACCGATGCCTTCACCAATTCGCGCGGCCTGGTCGGCTCGCTCACTTATCAGCTCGAGCAAATTGACGAGAAGGACAAGAGCGCCAAGGACTCCAAGCTCAAAGATTTGAATGAAGCAAAGGCCCAGACCTATGCGGTAGCCTGGCCCGTGGAAGGCGACAAGATCGAGCAGGATCAATTTAACTACGACAAGCTCAACGGCCTGTTCGTATCGATCATGCAATCGAAAGCCAAACTCGTTGCGCAGCGCGGCGATATCGATCAGCCCGCCAAGGACGCGCAGGACAAACTGAATCAATATGTAAAAGAAAATCTTCCCGGCCTGGCCTCCAAGGATTTATTCGCGCTCAGCCAGAGCATGAAGGGCCTGGACATTCACATTCGCCAGATCAATGTGAATCCCACTGGAACCTCGCTGAACAATTTGGGCGGCGCCGGCCTCGTGGATCGTTGCCAATCCTGCCACGTGGGGACGGACCCGCTGATCGTCCCGGTAACCATGACGCTCACCAAGGCCGATCTGGGCCTGGCCAAGAGCAACGATGCTCCCTTCTCAAGCCATCCCGATCCGGACATGATGAAATATCATCCCCTGGAAAAATTTGGCTGCTCGCCCTGCCACGGTGGAAATGGCCGCGCGCTGGATACGGTCGAAAAGGGCCACGGGCGCTACGAGCACTGGCTCTGGCCGTTGTATTATAAAGAAAATTTCAACGCGGGATGCCAGCAATGCCACGCTTCGGACATGGTCACAGAGAGCGCACCTGTCCTGAATCGCGCCAAGCAGCTGTACCGCGAAAAAGGCTGCATCGGCTGCCACCGCTTCCAGGGCTTCGACAATCAGGACGAAGAACTGGTCAGCGCTCGGCAAGTCATCGCGCAGCTTGAAAATCAGAAGATCGACGATCGCCTGCAGATTGCCCAGCTGAACAAAAAGGGCGACACCGCACCCGACAACGAAACCGCCAACCGCTACTACGCGGAAGCCACAAACCTGACCGTCACCACTTCTGGGATGGACGCCAAGATCGAACAGCTTGACCGGCGTTCCGCCAACCTGCTCCGCGAAATCAAGAAAGTCGGTCCGGACCTAAAAGAAGTCCGGATGAAGATCCACAAGGAATGGATTCCCAACTGGCTGAAGCACACCCACGAATGGCGGCCGACTACCAAGATGCCGCAATTCCGCCTGCAGGATGACGAAATCCAGGCCATCTCCGCGTACATCTGGCAGTCGGCCATCACCGGCCCCGAGCTTCCCAAGCAGACGCCCGGAAATGCTGCCAACGGCAAAGTGTTGTTCGAAGAGCGCGGCTGCGAAGCCTGCCACTCCATGGGCGAAGGCGCCAACCTGGTGGGCGGAGATTTCGCCGCGAACCTTTCGCGTGTGGGAGAAAAAGACAATTACGACTACCTGGTGCGATGGATCCTGAATCCGCGCGTGAGGACGCGGCCTTACAGCCCGTTCGAACACAAGGATCTGGGCCCCGAGGATTATGCCAAGCACAATCTGCCATTTGTGTTTGACCTCGACCATTCGCGCAGCCCCGACGACGGCCACGAAATGGTGGTCCAGCAAATGACGGTCATGCCCAGCCTTCGCCTGACGGTGGAGGAGGCTCGCGACATCGCCAGTTACCTGATGACGCAAAAGCATGCCGACGCAACCTACGACGCCGCAAATTTCATGGACGATCCCAACCTCAAGCAACACGGTAAGGAATTGATCCAGCATTACGGTTGCGCAGGTTGCCATGAAATTTCCGGCCTGGAAGACGAAGGCCGCATCGGCACGGAACTCACCAACGAAGGCAGCAAGCCCATCGAGCGCCTGGATTTCGCGTTGCTCACGGAAAACGCCAAACTCGGTGTTCTACCCGACGGCAAAAGGACGTCGGCGGATCGAGGCGCGTGGTACGACCTCAAGGGTTTCTTCGATAACAAACTTGCGGACCCGGCCGTCTTCGATCGCGGCAAATACAAGCCCGATCCCATGGACCGTCTGCGCATGCCCAAGCCCAACGTCACCAAGGAAGATATCGATGCCTTGACCACGTTCCTGCTGGGATCGACGGACCCAACCCTGCCGGCGGAATATATGTACAAGCCCGCCGATCAGCGCGCCGCCATCCAAAAAGGTTGGTGGCTGGTTACCAAGTACAATTGCATCGGCTGCCACCAGATCGGCATCGGGCAAAAATCCGTGCTGATGGGCCTGCCGCAATATCAGGCGGAAAATAAGCAGAACCTGCCGCCGGTGCTGACCAGCGAGGGAGCTCGCGTCAGCCCCGAATGGCTCAAGGCGTTTCTCAATAATCCGTCGCTCAGCACCACGGACATGAACCGCAATGGCGTGCGCTCCTACTTGCAAGTGCGCATGCCTACGTTCTTCCTGTCCGACGACGAAATTCGCACCCTGGTGTCGTTCTTCGGAGCCATTTCGAGCCAGCCGCAGCCATACATCCCGCAAAAGATCGAACCCATCACGACTGCGGAAAAAGAAATGGCTCGCGACTTGTTCACCAGCTCCGCTGCGCCTTGCCTGAAGTGCCATGCCACAGGCGATCCGGGGCATGACAAGGGCGCCATCGCTCCCAATTTCCTGTTCGCCAAGGAACGATTGCAGCCCGGCTGGACCGAACGCTGGATCACCAATCCCGCTCTCATCGCTCCAGGGACGGCCATGCCTTCCGGCCTCTTCAAGCGCGACGGCGATCACTGGGTCTTCTCCGGCCCGCTGCCGGCAAGCTTTAAGGGATACACGGGCGACCAGGCCGACCTGCTGGTGCGTTATATGTTCCAGTTGACTCCTGAAGAGCAACGCGCTCTGATGGGACGAACGCCGTCGGGCGGTGGCTCGGGCGGCGCAGGGAAGTAAGCACTTCTTATTTTGTAAGGTGGTTTCTAGGTTGTAGGGGCACGGCAATGCCGTGCCCCTATGGGCAACTCATCGATTCAAAGATTCTGCATTCAAACAGGAGGAATAGTTTCGTGATGAAAACTAGATTGGGCATGTACTCGCTGGCAATTGGAGTGTTCGCCATGGCGATCACCGGTTGCGGCGGGAAGAAAGATGAATCATCGGATAACGCGGCGGCACCGGCGGCCGGCGCGCCGGCCGGAAAATCGGTTGACGCAGCCACGGCCGGCGAAGTTACCGGATCGGTAAAGCTTGACGGCGCCGCACCCAAAATGAAAGCCATCAACATGGCGGCCGAACCATCTTGCGCCAAAGGGCGCACTACCCCAGCCACCAGCGAAGAGGTTATCACTGGAGACGGCGGAGCGCTCGCAAACGTGGTCGTATACGTAAAGACCGGCCTTGATGGATATTCTTTCCCGGCGCCCGCGACACCGGCAGCCATTAAGCAAGAGGGATGCCAGTATCACCCGCACGTGGTTGCCATGCAGGTTGGCCAGAATATCGACGTCACCAATGCTGACATGACCACCCACAATATTCACCCCATCCCAAAGGATAATCGCGAGTGGAACGAGTCTCAGCCTCCCGGAGCCGCTCCCATTGAGAAGTCTTTTACGCGCGAGGAAATCGCCATCCCCGTGAAGTGCAACGTTCACCCGTGGATGAAGGCCTATATGGCCGTCCTGCCCAACCCGTATTTCCAGGTAACGGACAAGGACGGAAAGTTCGACCTGAAGAATCTTCCCCCGGGCACGTATACGGTGGTTGCCTGGCATGAACTCTACGGTTCGAGCGATCCGCAAACCGTCACCATCGGCCCCAAAGGAATCCAAGGCCGTATCATTTACATTCAAAGCCACCGCCGCGGCAGGAGATTAACCAAGCCGCAAGACTCTCCGGTGTTCTCCTCTTTTCTCGGTGATCTCTGTGTTAAAGCTTTTAAGGCTTTAACACAGAGGACACAAAGAAAAGAGGAGAGCCACAGAGAATAATTGCAGGGTTTGAACCACGCCGGGACGGGAAAAGTTTCCCTCCCGGCGTTCTAAATTCAGGGCCTGAGCGTTATACTCATGCGTGAAATAATGCTGAGGAAGTGTGGAACCCGCCGCAACGATGACTAAGATCTACAACCAATCCTTGCATCGCTACGCCGTTCTCACGGCCTGCTGCACCTTTCTCCTGTTGATTGCCGGGGCGCTGGTCACTTCGAACGACGCTGGCCTTTCCATTCCGGACTGGCCGCTGGCCTACGGCTCAGTGCATCCTCCGATGGTCGGCGGAATCGTATACGAGTGGTCTCACCGCGTTCTTGCCACCTGCATTGGCATTCTGACCATCGGATTGGCCGCTTGGCTATGGAGGGCCGAAAAACGTAATTGGATGCGCTGGCTGGGCTTGGCTGCGCTTGGCGGGGTAATTGCGCAGGGAATCCTTGGCGGCGCAACCGTTCTGACATTTCAATTGCCGGCCGTTTCCGCGGCTCACGCCACACTGGCCCAACTTTTCTTTTCCACGGTCGTGTCTATCGCCGTCTTTACTAGTTCCTGGTGGAACGGCGAGCTCGCGGAAATCGACGATCCCGGCACGCCGCGCGTTCGAACCCTAATCGTGTGGACATTCGTGGCCGTTTTCCTGCAACTGATCTTGGGTGCTGCGTTTCGGCACAAGGGTTTTGGTATTATTCCTCACCTGATTGGCGCTGTCGTTGTTACAATCTTGATCTTTATGACGGCGGGAGCGCTGAAGCGGCGCTTTGCGGATGTGCCCGCGCTTCGAAGCTGTGCCCGCTTTTTGCACATCTTGATTGGCGTGCAGCTTTTGCTGGGTGTGGGAGCCTACTGGTCGCGTCTGTACAGCGCGCGCTTCCCGCAGCCCATTGGCGTGATGGTGGCGCTGACGGTGGTGCATACAGTGACCGGCGCGCTGGTTCTGGCCGTAACGCTGGTGACAGCCTTGATCAGCTATCGTATGCTGAGGGCGCAAATTGCGGTGGGTGAGTCGGCCCCGGCTTCGCAGCAGGTTGCGCGTGGTTAAATCTTTGAAGCCACTCTCGGTGGCCCTCCTCTTTTCTCTGTGTTCTCTGTGTTAAAGCTTTTAAAGCTCAACACAGAGAACACAGAGAAAAGAGGAGAGGACCGGAGAATGTTGCGACTTCTTTATTCTGCAGCCGTCGCCATTGAGATTAATTTTGAGGGCCATTTAGAAACGACATGAAAGATTCGATACAAACTGCCAGCGCGACAGCTTCGGAAGCCAGCCGCCCCGCGCTTTATCTTGCGCTCACCAAGCCTGACGTTTCCTTTCTGGTAGTCATGACCACGGTGGCCGGTTTTGCCCTGGGCACGCGCGGCCCGCTGGACTGGCTGCGAATGGCGCACACCGTATTCGGCACCACGCTGATTGCCGCCGGCACTTCGGCCCTCAACCATTACTTCGAACGCGATACGGACGCCTTGATGCGCCGCACCGCCTCGCGCCCGCTGCCTTCCGGGCAGCTGAAGCCGCGCGAAGCGTTTTGGTTTGCGCTGTCGCCTGCTGGTATTCGGCACTCTGTATCTGGCGCTGGCCACGAATGCCCTTGCCACTTTTCTGGGCGTAGCCACATCGGTCCTGTATCTGGGCGCCTACACGCCACTCAAGCGCCGCACCACGCTGGCCACATTCGTCGGCTCGTTTCCCGGCGCGGTGCCGCCATTGATCGGCTGGGCCGCCGCGCGAGGCACGCTCAATATCGAAGCCTGGGTCCTGTTCGCGATCGTATTCCTGTGGCAATTTCCGCACTTTGACGCCATCTCCTGGGTATACCGCGAGGATTACAAGCGCGCGGGAATCAAAATGCTTCCCACGGTGGACCCTGACGGCAGGCGCACTTTTCGTGAAATCCTGATGACGGCGGCGCTGCTTGTGCCGGTCAGCCTGCTGCCCGCGGTGACGGGGCTTGCCGGGGCGCATTACTTTTTCGGCGCCGTGGTTTTGGGAATCATGCTGGTCGAAGTTTGTTTGTGGGCCGCGGCATCGAAGTCAAACGCCCGTGCCAAGTGGCTGATGCATGCCACCGTGCTTCACCTGCCGTTGCTGTTGGGATTGCTGATCTACGACAAATTCACCCGATAAATTTTCGCGCACGGGGCGAAACGAGATGCCATGAACGGTAAAGAAAATGAAGCCGAGTTGGCAATAATGTCTCTGGTGGTGATCGTGCTTTCGGCACTGGGAATCGTGGCCGGTTTTTCCAGGGGGCTGTTTGGCGGCATCGATGGCCTTCTGATTCTGGGAATTGCGCTGATGATGCTATTGATTTTCAGCGCTCTGCTTTTGGTTCAGGCCTTGCAGCAGGGATGGATTGGCAAGGGCGGCAAGCATGAGAGCCCCGCGGCTCCGCCCGCCGCCGCGAAGTAGCACAGGCACTCTTGCCTGTGCGGTTTTCGCGATTTCCAGTCAGCCGCAATCTAGTTAACGACAGCTTACAAAATCGCACAGCCAGGAGTGGCTGTTGCTACTACGGAAGGACCACCCGCATTGATCTCCCCGCCAGCATTAAATGCCGCACTGAACGGCGCCAGCGCCATTCTTGTAACGCTGGGCTACGTCATGATTCGCTCCAAGCGCATCCTGGCGCACAAGGCATGCATGCTCGCGGCGACGGCCACCTCGGCGATCTTCCTGATTTCCTATGTCACCTATCATTACAACTTGTATGCTGCTGGGCAGGCGCCGCTGCATTTTCCGGGCACGGGCGCGCCGCGCTATGCCTATCTGACCATGCTGACGTCGCACACCATTCTGGCCATCGTCATTGTGCCGCTGGTGATCATGTCCCTGGTGCGCGCGCTGCGCTCCAATTTTGTGGCGCACAAGCGCATCGCGCGCTGGACGCTGCCGCTGTGGGCCTACGTCTCCGTGACGGGCGTGCTGATCTACGTGGTGCTCTACCAGATTTATACGCCGGCGCGTCCGTAGGTTAAGTAGCACAGGCTTCAGCCTGTGGGGTTTGATTTTCTTGCGCGCAACAAAGCCCACAGGCTGAAGCCTGTGCTACTCAGATCAAAACTGAAATGAACAGCATTCCACATCCCGCCGAAGTTCCCGCAGAGCCTCCCAAGCCAGGGATGGCCAAGAAGTGGCTCGTGGCGATTCTGGTCCTCACCTTTGCGTTTGTGCTGATGCCGTTTCTTGCTGTGGTACATGACCACCTTCACGCGGCCGCTGAGCGACGCTGACCTGGGAACCTATTTCGCGGACACGTTGCATCCGCGCCGCGCGCAGCACGCGCTCTCGCAAATTGCCGACAGAATCATGAGCCAGAATCCCGGCATCCGCGCCTCGGCCAAAATCTGGTACCCCGAAGTGATTCAATTTTCGCAGCAGGGAAGCGATGAACTGCGCGTGACGGCCGCATGGGTCATGGGCCAGGATAACCAGTCGCCGGAATTTCACGCCGCGCTCCTGAAACAGCTTGCCGACACGAATCCCATGGTGCAGCGCAACGCGGCGCTTTCTCTCGTGCGCTTTGGCGATCCCGCCGGGCACGCGCTCATCGCGGGAATGCTTGCGCCCTACACGGTGGCGGCGCAGCGCACCGGCACGCTTACCGTCCGCCTGAAACCGGGAGACGTCATCAATCCCGGCACGTTGCTCGGGCACATCCTGATCGGCACGGACAACACCGAAGTGCGCTCGGAAGTTCCCGGCACGATTCGCCAGTGGATTTCCCCTGACAACGCGCAGGTTAAAACTGGCGAGCCAATGCTGCTGGTCGATCCCAGCGCGGAAATGGTGTGGGAATCCCTGCGCGCGTTATATCTAGTTGGACAAAAGGAAGACTTGCTGGCTGTAGCACCATACGAGCGAGCCGCCGAAGGAATGCCCCCGCAGATTCAGCAGCAGGCCGCACTGACCGCGAAGGAAATTTCTGCGCGTAGCGCTAAGCCGTGACCCGTGGCTTGTGTTCCGTGACCCGTGTAAGACCAGCGCACACCCGTGCCCAATTTCAGTCGTTGTAAAGTTTGGGAGCGATTCAGGGGAATTGCGAAGAACTCAGATCATAGCCCACGGTTCGCGGGCCACTAACCACGGGTCACGTTACTTTAGAACGGCAACGCTCCATTGTCGCCCTCAAACTCGGCCAGCGGAACCATATCAATGGCGTCCCACGGACAGCCTTCGAGAAATGCGCCATCAGGGCCTTTGCTGGTGCACAATTTGCATCCGATGCACAGCAGGGGATCGACGATGATGCGTCCAAACGGAGCGTGGTCTTCGTCCGGCGCCCAATACATGCAATCCGCAACCGGGCAATACTCGACGCAAGCGGGCGAGCCTGAACATCCCGTGCAGCATTCATTGATCACCGCAAGAATGTGCGGTTTGCGTTTGCGCTGGGTGGTCGTGCCGGTGGAAATTGGCGCGTACTTGACGACTGTTCCCGCCTGAAATTCCTCGATACTAGGAGCCGAATACGCCACGTCGAGCCTCCAAAAATGGGGGTGCAGGGCAACATTCTTACTGACGCAATGAAAGTTGTCAATCTGCTAGATTCTCTGAATTGAGTAGCAATATTTGAGGTAAGCTGAAAACCCTTGCGCGAAGATTCTAACATTGACGTGGCGGTCAGCCCGAGTCTGCATCGCGCGGCCGCGCCTATCAACAGTCCTGCACAGGTGCTGTTTGCCAGCTTGATTGGGACGACCATCGAGTTCTTCGATTTTTATATTTTTGCCACCGCGGCTGTCCTTGTTTTCCCCAAGCTATTTTTTCCGTCGACGGATCCCGCTACCGGTGTGCTTGCTTCGCTGGCTACCTTTGCGATTGCGTTTTTCGCTCGGCCGATCGGCTCGGCTCTGTTTGGACATTTTGGAGATCGCATTGGAAGGAAAGCCACGCTGGTTGCGGCGCTGCTGACCATGGGCCTTTCCACGGTGGCGATCGGCGCGCTGCCCACCTACGGCACCATCGGCGTGGCTGCGCCGGCGCTCTTGGCGTTTTTTCGATTTGGGCAAGGGCTGGGGCTGGGCGGCGAGTGGGGCGGGGCGGTGCTGCTGGCCATTGAGAATGCGCCGCCAGGGAAGCGCGCGTGGTATGGCATGTTTCCGCAGCTGGGCGCGCCCATTGGCTTTCTTTTTTCGGGCGGAATATTTCTACTGCTTTCGCGACTGCTCAGCGATCAGCAATTTTTCAATTTCGGCTGGCGCATTCCGTTTTTGGCCAGTGCCGCGCTGGTGCTGGTGGGTCTGTACGTGCGGCTTACCATCACGGAAACGCCCGTTTTTCAGGACGCGCTCAGCCGTCGCGAGCGCGTGAAAGTACCCATGCTGACGGTGTTTCACGAGCACGGCAAAACATTGTTTCTCGGCACGCTCACGGCGATTACAACGTTTGTGCTGTTCTACCTGATGACGGTTTTCGCGCTGTCCTGGGGAACCACAGCTCTGCACTACAGCCGGCAGAAATTCCTGGTGATGCAATTGTTCGCTGTGCTGTTCTTTGCCGTCTTTATTCCGGTGGGGGCGGTACTTGCGGAGAGAGGGCGGCGCAGCGCGCTTCTGTGGGTCACTGCTGCTATTGGCGCATTCGGATTAGTACTCGCGCCGATGTTTCTGGCGGGAACTACGGGAGCGGTTCTGATGATGACCCTCGGCCTCTCGCTAATGGGCCTGACCTACGGCCCGCTGGGCACGGTGCTCTCCGAATTGTTTCCAACGTCGGTGCGTTACACAGGCAGTTCGCTGACCTTCACCTTCGCCGGAATTTTCGGCGCGTCGCTCGCTCCTTACATTGCCACTTGGCTGGCCAAGAATTATGGTTTGCAGTATGTGGGCTATTACCTCACAGGCGCGGCCGCGTTGACGTTCGCCGGCCTGCTGGCAGCGCGAGAGACCAAGGACGAAGTATTGTGATTTGTGAATCGTGATTTGTGACGACCGGAATTGTGAGCGGCACGGGGCAATCGAACATACCGTCCAAGTGTGGGTACACAGAGTGACGTAGCCGCAACCAAATGCAACCTGTAAACTAAATTGCGAATTGCCCTTGTTCTCTCAGCCAGTCCTGTTAGGGACGACACATCGTAGCCCACCACGTAAGTGGTGGGAACGCGTGTCCCAACCATCCTCAGCCCCGTAGGGGCGACACACGTTGGAGAATGTGTCGCCCCTACGGGGCTTATATTCGCCGGGCGCTGCGCTCCCACCACTTACGTGGTGGGCTACGATGTGTCGTCCCTCGGGGACTTCGAGCGAGATCATACCGAAACCAAAGCAACACTACATTCGTCGCGCCACCCAAAGAATCTACGCATCAGTGGTATAGAGGGACGCTACACCACCGCACTCTAATGATTGGAAGTGCAAGATTCTTTTGTTCACGAATCACGAGTCGTCGCCTGCGCAACGTTGCATCCGAGAAAGATCAGGCGTAAGCTACCGTTGAGGAGCGAAAAGAGGAAGTTACTTGCGCGATCTTGGCGGAAGTGGCGGAAAAAGTCGCGCGATTTTATTGAAATGATTTCTCGACTCACACTCGCTTTGTTGGCAACCATCTCGGGGGTTGCATTACTTGCACCTCCAGCGTCAGCACAAGGGCGCGGGGCACATGTATCCGGCGCCTCTGTCCGATCGCGATCTTCGCTTAGGATTGGCGCAAGGGATAATCTCACGCGGCCAGCGCGGCGGCGATATCTGAACGAACCTGGAATTTTGTTCCCCTACTATTTCCCTGACGGTGAATTGGATTACGGCCCTGTCGAACAGCAAGCGCCTTCATTTCAAATGGTCGCGCCGCAACCTGCTCAACCAATTCCGCCCGCAGCGAGTCCGATCGAGCCGCTGCTCATGGAAAAACAAGACGGGCAATGGGTACGCCTGCCGACCGGCGGAGAAATGTTAACGGACTCGGCTTCTGCAAAATCGATTGCAGCCCCAACAACCAGCGTGCATCCTGGAATTAGCGAGCCTTCGGAAGTGGCGCCGCCGCTAGCTCCATTGCCGCCCGCGGTAATCGTTTTCCGCGATGGCCACAGCGAAGAGTTGGGCAGGTACACAATTCAAGGCGATGCCCTGTACACAAAAGCGGAGTACTGGTCTGCCGCAAGAAAAATCCCCCTTGCTGATCTGGACATTCCCGCAAGCCTGAGAATCAACAACGAACGCGGCACAAAATTTAATCTGCCATCCAACCCAAATGAAATCGTAGTCAGATTCTAGACCCCAGCTAAACATCCCGATCTTCCGCACCGTCTTTCCATTCCGAAGAATCCTTGAAATGCGATACGCTATGTTTTCGTCGGGCTTTCTGATTGCGCGCTATATTCGGTCGACCCCGGAGGACGGTGCATGAAGCAAAACAAGCCAGCACAAAACAATGTCACTCGAAGAGCTTTTGTCAAAACCGCGGCGGCGGGCCTTGGCGGATCGGCGCTCGCAGGCATCGAAGCTGCGCCCATCGAATCCGCTCAGGGCGGAGCGCAAGTTTCCAAGCGATGGGACCGCGAGGCCGATGTGGTGATCATTGGCGCGGGAGCCACGGGACTTCCAGCCGCGATTGAAGCGATTGAAAATGGCGCGTCTGTAATTATTGTGGATGCGAATACGGATGTCGGAGGGCACGCTATTGTGAGTGGAGGTAACATCGCTCTCGGCGGAGGCTCCGCGCGGCAGCAGAAATATGGCGTGAAGGATTCTCCGGACTTGCTCTTCTCGGACCTGACCGACTGGTCCGTGGTGGAGCCCAACGGCTTCCCCGATTACCGCTACAACGACAAGGAAATTATTCGCGCCTTTGCCGACCATAGCGGCGACACTTGCGACTGGCTGGTTGCGCATGGCGTGGTGTTTGTCGACAAGACACCGGACAACGCAGGCGCGCACGCCACCGGAAATTCCGCGCCGCGCGAAAATCACGCTGCTCCCATGCAGTGGCCGCAAATGCAGACAGGCGTGCCTATCGCGCCGGACAAGCAAACCACCACATCGTCGGGAATCGGCTTCGTGAGGCCCATGGAGGCCGCGGCGCGAAAGCTGGGCGCGCAAATATTATTGCAGCATCGAATGACCAGCATTATTCGCGAAAATCAAACATCGGGCCGAGTCCTGGGAATCACGGCGACGAACAATGGCAAGACGTTGAACATCCGCGCAAGAAAAGCGGTCATCATCGGAACCGGCGGCCACAGTAGCAACGTAAACTTCCGGCGCATTTTCGATCCGCGCCTCACCGAAGAATATCAGACCATGGGCGAGGCATACTCGACACGCGACGCGAGCGGAGAACTTGCGGCAATGGCTCTCGGAGCATCGCTCTGGGGCGCCTACAATCAAACGGGAGAATTTGGCGAGGCTCTTTCCAAAGCGGGAAGAATTGGCAGCCGCGAAGGGTACGTCAATCTCAATTGGATGCCGGAAAGTCCGGTCTTCTCGCGCGCTGGAGCGACGGGCCTGCGCGTGGCCGACTGGCAGAACGTAATTCTGATGAATCAGATCGGCCTGAGATTTTTCGACGAAACTAAAGGCCAGTATCCTACAGCCAATAATTATGGCGCGATCAAGCCGTATGTTCCCGGAAGCTATCTCAACGCCGCCAATATCAAATACGATCCCGCAAGTTTTCTGAACGCGGCGCTGGCCGGAACTGGAGAATCCACCAACGGTGGCGGGCCGATCTGGGCAATCTTCGACGCGGACGCCGTGAAACGCGAGGGCTGGAACCCTGCTCCTCCCGACGTGGACGTGGCTGGAGGTCTGTTCTTTTCCGGCAACACGATCGAGGAGCTGGCGCGCAATATCGTCAACAAGTATCAGCGCAAATCGATGCCGCCCGCCGCATTGCAGGATACTGTAGCGAAATACAATTCCTACGTCGAGGCAGGCAAAGATGCGGATTTCGGCAAGGCTGCGCCGAAATACAAAATTCAGACAGCGCCATTTTTTGCGGCGTGGTCCACGCCGGTTGTTCATGACTCGCGCGCCGGCCTTCGCATCAACGCCAAGTGCCAGGTGATCGACCTGAATGGCAATGTGATCCCAAGCTTGTACTGCGGCGGAGAATCCGCGGGTGGGTTCAGCATTCACGGCATCGCGCGCTGCTCCGTGCAGGGGCGCATCGCGGGGCGCGAAGCCGCAAAGCTGCCTTCCAATCCGCCGAGCAAGGGTTAGAGAGATCTCTCGCGGCGAAGCTCGGCTGACGCCGGGTCTTGTGGCACCGGCGTCCCGCCGGCGGGTTTGAGTTGGGTTACGAGACAAAAAACCACCGGCGAGACGCCAGCGCCACCAAACCCGGGCCTGATCGCGACGAGTGAATAAAATGGAGGCACTCCATGTCCAATTCCCGCAGGCAATTTCTAACGCACTCCACACTGGCGTTGCTGGGAGCGGCCGCGGGATGCGGCAGCAAGCCGAAAAATGTGCCTGAGCCTCCTGCCGGTGCGCCGCCCGCGTTCGGCACCTCGCCGCCTGCCGGACCGGAAGTATCCACCACAACATTTGCGGAAGCCGAGAAACTTGTTCAAATCAGTCTAACAAGCGGAGAGCGCACTCAAGCGGCAAGTAGCTGGCGCGCCAACGTGGCTGCAGTGTACGAGCGGCGCACAGGCCCTCGCAAGGTTGCTATGGAGTCCACGATGGTGCCGTATTCGAACTGGGATCCGGTGCTATCTGGCGAGAAACGCGGCCCCGATCGCGACAGATTTATCTTCACTCCAGCCGATCCCGGCCCCTTGCCTTCCAAAGACAACGAAATTGCATTCGCTCCAGTGACGCAACTTTCGCGCTGGGTTCAGCAACGAAAGCTAACTTCCGAGCGCCTCACGCGCATATACCTTGACCGATTGCAGAAATTCGACTCGAAACTGCGCTGCGCCATTACCCTGACCAGCGATTTCGCGCTGGAGCAGGCCAGGAAAGCCGACTCAGAAATAGCGGCGGGGAAGTACCGCGGCCCTCTGCACGGAATTCCATTCGGCGTGAAGGACTTGCTTGATACCGCTGGAATTTCCACCACCTACGGAGCCGAGCCATTTCGAAACCGCGTGCCGGCAAAGGATGCCGCCGTCGTGAAACGTTTGCATGACGCTGGTGCTGTGCTGGTCGCCAAGCTGAGTTTGGGCGCACTGGCCCTCAACGATGTGTGGTTCGGTGGCCAGACCATGAATCCGTGGCTGCTTGAGGAGGGGTCGTCGGGATCAAGCGCTGGCCCGGGCGCCGCCACTAGTGCGGGCCTGGTAGGTTTTGCAATTGGGAGCGAAACGGATGGCAGCATCGTCAGCCCATCCATGCGCTGCGGGATTACGGGGTTGCGTCCTACCTACGGCCGCGTGCCGCGCACGGGTGCCATGACGCTTTGCTGGTCTCTGGATAAGCTTGGCCCCATGACCCGCAGCGTGGGCGACGCCCTGCTCGTGCTGCGCGCCATTTCCGGGCCAGACGCGGGCGATTTGGCAAGCGTGCCCAGCAAGCTCGATTTCGACGCAACGGCGAGCGTCCAGGGACTGCGTGTGGGCTATTTCCCCAAGTGGATGAAAGAAAGCCCAGCGACCGATGTGGATCGCAACGCCCTGGAAATGGTTCGAAAGGCGGGATTGGTTCCGACGGAAGTATCCATTCCAGATTGGCCTTATGACTCGCTGGACTTGATCTTGTTTGCGGAGGCTGCTGCCGCATTCGAAGACCTCACGCTGAGCCACGGCGTGGACCAACTCAAAAGCCAATCGCCAGACTCGTGGCCAAACATTTTCCGACAGGCACGTTTTCTTTCGGCCGTGGACTTCGTTCAGACCGACCGCTTCCGCCGCAGCGTAGCCATGGAGATGGCTCGTGTCTTCTCCAGCGTGGATTTGCTGCTGGTGCCGTCGTTGCGAGATGAAATGCTCACCATCACCAATTTTACGGGGCATCCCTCGCTGACCTTGCGCGCGGGATTCGTGGAAGTCTCCACCGCGCGAAGCGACTGGGCGCCGGACCCAGGGAAACCGCTTCCAACTTTCTCACCGGCCCGGCGAGTGCCGCACGGCGTCACGCTGATTGGTCAGCTCTTCGAGGAAGGTATGTTGGGCCGCGCCGGCCTGGCGCTGGAGCGGATTTTTGGAGTAGTAGAAGAAAGGCCCGCTGGGTTCGCACAGTAGGACAGGCTTCAGCCTGTCGCACTTTCGCCAATCGACCCGACCAAAAAGCGACAACCTGAAGCCTGCCTACTTGATCGTACGCATCTCCGTGATCACGGCCCTGGTAAACTCCTGCGTTGTGGCCGTTCCGCCCACGTCGCGCGTGGTGTGTTTTCCCTCTCGGTACACTTTGTCGAGCGCGGCAAGAATTCTGCGCGAGGCGTCCATCTCGTTCAAATAATTGAGCATCATCGCGGCTGACATTACGATCGCAGTCGGATTGGCAATCCCTTTTCCGACGATATCCGGCGCGGTCCCGTGCACAGCTTCAAACAATGCCGCAACATCGCCGATGTTGCCGCTGGGCACCACGCCCAATCCTCCCACGAGGCCGGCGGCCAAATCGCTCACCACGTCCCCATAAAGATTTGGCAGGAGCAACATGTCAAATTGCGCGGGGTTCATCACCAGCTGCATGCAGGCGTTGTCCACAATCAGTTCGCGGTATTCGATCTCCGGATATTTCTCGGCCACGGTGCGAATAGAGCTCAGGAAAAGGCCGTCGGAAAGTTTCATGATGTTGGCCTTGTGGATGGCGTGGATTTTCTTGCGCCCATTCTTGCGCGCGTACTCGAAGGCAAACTTGGCAATGCGCGTGGAGGCGTACTCCGTGATGATCTTCAAACTTTCCACCACTCCCGGAACCACGGTGTGCTCCAGCCCCGCGTAGAGGTCTTCCGTATTTTCTCGCACGATCACCAAGTCCACGCCGGACCATCGCGACGCGACTCCCGCGACGTTGCGCACTGGACGCAGATTTGCGTAAAGATCGAGTTCCTTGCGAAGCGCCACGTTGATGCTCGGCGGCCCTTGCGCTACGGCCGTGGCCATCGGCCCTTTCAGCGCCACATGCGTGCGGCGCACTGATGCCACCGCCTCTTCGCGAGGAAATTCTCCCACACGCTTTCCGTCCTGTAGCGGCGCGCCAAACACTTCCCATTCCACCGAAACTCCTGCAGCCTCCACAATCTGAGTGGCCGCATCCGCAACTTCGGGTCCGATTCCGTCTCCGGGGAGAAGAGTAATTTTGTGAGTCATGTTTCAATCTTAAGGGAACGGCCTCGAATTGTCGAAAATCGCCAGGACTCGCTGTGGCCACATTGCCAAGTGGCCGACGTCCTGAATCGCGTCTAGCGAAAGATTGCGCTGGCTGCATGTTAGAATCCGCGGGATGACCTTCGCACCTCAAAAAATGACCGACAACTTGTCGAAGGTGCTCGAGCGAATGCAATTGGCCGCGTCGCGCTGCGGGCGCCGCGGCGAGGAGATCACTCTTATCGCAGTTTCAAAAACTCAATCGGCGCGCAAAATTCAGGAGTTGTATGAAGCGGGAGTCCGCCATTTTGGGGAAAATCGCGTGCAGGAGCGGGAATCTAAACTTGCCGATTTGGCTGGCCTGAACGCGACCTGGCACATGATCGGGCATCTCCAGAAAAATAAAGTGTCGCGAGCCGCCCGGCTGTTCGCCAGCGTCGATTCGGTTGACAGGATTTCGGTAGCTGAAAAGCTGGACGGCGCCCGAGCAGATTGCGCTGCTGAGGCCGCCGGCGATTCGAAATTTCCCGAGGAAGGGAATCGCCTCCGGGTGCTGATCGAGGTGAAACTCGATCCAGAGCCGGCCAAATCTGGTGTGCCAGGCGAAGACGTAATGCGGCTTGCGGAAGCTATTCTGCGATTGCCGCACCTTGATTTGCGCGGCCTGATGGGGGTTCCTCCCTATTTCGACAATCCTGAAGAGGCGCGCCCGTACTTTCGCCGAATGCGTGAATTCCGCGATGAAGTCCGCTCACAAATGGGTTCGGAGATGCTGCCCGTTCTCTCCATGGGCATGTCCAACGATTTCGAAATTGCAATCGAAGAAGGGGCAACCGAAGTGCGCGTTGGAACGGCCCTGTTTGGGGAGAGAGAAAAGGCATAGTCCCACGTGGAAATTGCAGAGAAAAATGGGACCGTAAGCTTCGTGGTTCGCGTGCAGCCTCGCGCCAGCCGGGACGAAATCGTCGGCGATCACCAGGGTGGCCTGAAGATACGTCTCACCGCGCCACCTGTGGACGATCGCGCCAACGAAGCGCTGCGCAAACTTTTGGCGTCGCGTTTGAAAGTGCCAGTCAGCGCTGTTAGAATCGCGTCAGGAAAGCGCAGCCGCAATAAGCGCTTGGAGATTTCAGGAGTGACGGCTGCAACGATTCGCCACCTTGCTGGTCAAGACTAGTAAGTGGCCATTCGCAACGGAATTTTCCGATTTACCTGTCTATGCCAAGCATCGAAGCCATTCAGACCGCACTCCGCCAGCAGAATATCGATGGCTGGCTCTTCTACGACATTCTCCATCGTGACCCGATTGCCTACCGCGTCCTGGGCCTGGACCACGTACTAGCCAAGCGCCGCTGGTTTTATATGATTCCCGCAAAGGGCCTTCCGCGCAAGCTGGTTCACCGAATTGAAGCTGCAACGCTCGATTCGCTTCCTGGTGAAAAAATGCTGTACGCAGCGGCCGAAGAGCTGGAAAAGAATCTCAAGAAGCTGATTGGCCGCGCCAAAAAAGTTGCCATGCAGTATTCGCCGAAGAATTCCATTCCTTCCATTTCACTGGTGGACGCGGGAACCGTCGAGTTGATTCGCGCTCAGGGTTGCAAGGTGGTCAGCTCCGCGGACCTCATCCAGCAATTCGAGGCCGTGTGGTCTCCCGAACAGTTCGATTCACATCGCGCCGCGGGCCGCGTGATCGACGCAATCACGCAAGAGGCTTTCGCGGAGGCTGCGCGTCGAGTCTCCGCCGAGGAATCCTTCACCGAGTACGACCTGCAGCAATGGATCGTCGGCCAATTCGCAGCCAAGGGTGTGATTTCCGACTCCGCGCCGATTGTCGCCGTCGGGCCGCATTCCGGGGACCCGCATTACGAACCGCGATCGCAGGGTTCGTCGCGCATCCGGCGCGGCGACTTGCTGCTGCTGGACATTTGGGCCAAAACGCTCGCGCCAAACAGCGTCTACTACGACATTACTTGGGCTGGATTTCTCGGCCCGAAAGCGCCTCAGAAGATCACAAAGGTTTTCTCGATCGTTCGCGATGCCCGCGATGCGGCCGTGCATTTCGTGCAGGAGAATGTTAGCGTCGGCCGCGAAATCGAAGGCTGGCAAGTGGACCGCGCGGCGCGCGAAGTCATCCGCAAGGCGGGATTCGCTAAATATTTTGTGCATCGCACCGGCCACAACATCGGGCAGGAAGTCCACGGCGCGGGCGCGAACATGGATGGCCTCGAAACGCGAGACATTCGCCGCATCATCCCTCATACTTGCTTTTCCGTCGAACCTGGAATCTACTTGCCCGAATTTGGCATCCGTAGTGAAGTAGATGTGTATGTCTCGGGAGGCAAAGCGGAAGTGACTGGCCCTGAGCAAACTGAACTTTTAGAGTTACTGTGATGAACGAGAGGGCAACCAGCGCGGAAGATACAATGAGCCCGGACGCGGCCAAGGGTTCCCAGACAATGGGTATTGCGGCCGCCATCGCGGGTTGGATTGTTCCGGGCCTGGGACATCTTATCCTCCGTCGCTGGAGCAAGGCTGCGATATATTTTATGTGCATCGGCGCCCTGGCCTGCGCGGGCCTCGCAATGCGCGGGGGAGTATTTGCCTTCGGCGCTGAAGACTTATTTGACCGTTTGGGATTTTTTGCCGATCTCGGTGCAGGTATTTTTTATTTTCTCGCGCACCAGTTTCAAACTGCGGGCCCTGACGTCGCCCATGCCACCGGTGACTATGGCACCCGACTGTTTGCGGCCGCCGGTATGCTCAACCTTCTGACAGTGCTCGAAGCCTACGATGTCGGGCGAGGAAGCGAACCGAAATGAACCTCGCATTTGGGAGTCTCAATCATTTCATGGCACTCCTATTTTTTGCGATTGTGGTTTCCATAACTTTCGCGTTTCTTTCAAAGAAGGGAATCACCGAGCGCCTCAAATATACCCTTTGGGCATTTCTGGCCTTCCTACTGGTCGCAGTCGGAATTGGATGGCTAATGTTTCCTTTCTCGCAATAGTATTTGTGCATTTGCGCATCCGTATTCAGGCGTATCTTGCCGTTCCCATCTGATTTGCTCCGCATCTGCGACTTTGTTACACTAAATTTCGATGTCATCCATTATCAAAGACGCTGGCGAAACGTTTGTTACCCTGATAAAAGGCTTCAGCGTGACGTTCCGCAATATGATGCGGAAGACCGTTACGGAAAATTATCCCGAGGAACCGGTTCATTTCCAGCCTCGCTACCGCGGCATTCACGTGTTGCATCGCGATGAAAGCGGCCTTGAAAAATGTGTTGGATGTTTCTTGTGCGCGGCAGCCTGCCCGGCGCGTTGCATTTATATCGAAGCTGCGGAAAATACGGACGCGCAGCGCATTTCCGCCGGCGAGCGTTACGCCCGTGTTTACAATATTGATTACTCGCGCTGCATCTTTTGCGGCTATTGCGTGGAAGCGTGCCCAACCGATGCCATCACTCATGGTCACGACTTCGAACTTGCCGCCACCAACATCAATGCCATGATCTACCGCAAGGAAAAGCTCCTCGAAAAATCCCCTACTCAGGTCTAGCAGGCACCGCTTTTCTATCCGCTTTTGACAGTGGTCACACGAATAGCGTTGAAGGTCATACGATGCATCTCATTTTGTTAAAAGTTCAGATGCACGTTTTTAGTTAGACCCGCAAAAGATGAGAAGGCTTCGTAAGGCGTCTTGTTCTTGATTTCCAGAAGAATCGAATGCTCTGCGCAAAAAGCGCCACCCCGCCAATTTTATGCAAAACCCTATTGGGGACGTGCGGAATCCCGTTTTGCAAGCACCCTACAGTTTCAAATATTGTGCGGCATTTATGTGCTCGACACGACGATCATCGATCTCTATCTGCTGGTATTTCGTGGGCGTCGTTGTGTTTCCAGAAGGCGTCAGGCAAGTTGCGCAAACCGCACGCTCTCCGCCGCATCGCCCCATCTTCATATCAGCCAGGAATGGCAATTCGTATAAGGCCAACGTCCTCGGCCAACTTTCCTCGAAAGCCATAACCTATCGCAATGTCGATCATGCTTCCTAAGTTTAAAGGATTCCAGGAGGTCTGACGCTGGTTTGTAAGTAGAGCCGAGTCGATCCTTGAGCTACAGCGCCGTCCCTCGCATCCGCTCAACCGCAAGACCGGACAGACCTGCAACGGGTCGCCCGCATCCATTGTTTCTACTTGCAGCAAAACGTTGAAGCATCGCCGCCTCACATCCCTGCCAGAGATCCCAAAGTGCCCACCAGCCTAGAAGCTGTTGCACAACCCTCCGCAAGACGATCATGAAGCAGGCGATATGAAAGAAGGCGCCATAGATCGTGAGCGAGCGGTCGTAGCGCACGACCAAGCGCCGGAAGTTACCGAGCCAGGCGAAGGTGCGTTCGACCGTCCACTCGTCGCCTGTAGCGCCGCAGCGCTCGACCGTCTTGGGTCGCCGGCTTGCGTTCGGTTCTGAGCGATGCGGCACGATCAATTCAATGCCGCGCTGCGGCAAGCATTTGCGCAACGGATCGCTGTCGTAGGCGCGGTCGGCGATTAGGCGCACCGGGTTCTGCCGAGGCCGGCCCGCGTCGGTGACGCCGCCCTACGCGGATCGTCGCGAGCGTCGCTTCCGCGAGCGTGACTTCCCCCGGGGATGCAGAGTGAAGGTGGTTTCCCAGAGGAAGACCCGCAGCCGTCGACCACCACCATCCACTTCGTCCCCTTGCCCCGCTTGGTTTTTCCGACTCCGCAGCCCCTTTTTTGGCCGGAGCGAAAGCTGCCGTCCAGAAACGATTCGCTCCAGTTCAATTGCTGGCGTTCGTTTAGCTCGCTCAGAAACGCTCGCCAGATGTTCTAGCCAGACCCCCCGCTCCTCCCAGTCCCGCAGCCTCCGCCAGCAGGTCGAGGCGAGCGGAAATTTCTCCGGCAGATCTTGCCAGCGAGCCCCGCTGCGCAGAATCCACAGAATGCCTTCCAGTACTGCGACGATTCGCAATCCAGGACGACCGCCCTTGCGTGTTGGGCGGCTTGGGGAGCAAGGGCGCGATCTTCTCCCACTGCGCGTCGGTCAGCAACCGACCGTATCGCGCCATCGGCCCTCCTTGGGCGCTGCTGATTCTCCTTATCTCTCATCCCAGAAAGTTCAACTACCTTCTTTTCAAGACCCTGTATTAGGTTATGCAACTGCTTCTAGTGTTTTCGATTAAAAACATTCAATTCGTCCTTGTATACGTTTCTTTTCAATGAACTCTCCCACTTTATATAGCAAGCGAACCTTCCTTTGATCCTCAAACCTGCGCAAATCGGTGTCTGCACAATTCGTTTTACTCTCTATACTCGCCCCCTTTAGCCTGACAAATCCTTTGATACCGCAAATCTAAATTCCCGAATACTCCAATTTCAGAAAAGCTATAAAAAAGAAGGGTGACATAGGGTAATGGGGGGATTTTCATGGGGGCGGAGGGAATGATGGAGGGATTTGGGTTTGAGGGGGATGAGTTGTTTGTGGGGTCGTATTTTGGGGAGAGATTTGAAATGGCGCTGTGAGTTGGGGATTATTTTTGCGGGGATGCTATTCGGTAGATTAGGTTATTAGGTAAGTAAACGTAAACATATGTATTTATGAGTATCTCTATATTTGAATTGTCGGGGCGCTGTTTGCAAGTCTGCTTTGGTGGTTGGGTTGCTGGGTCTGCTGGGGCGGGGGCTGGTAGGGGATGTCGTGGTGGTTGTTTATTCGGGGGCGTTCTTCGCTTGGTGTGCGGGGGTGCTATGCGGGGTTGTCGTTCGGATGGTGTGCTGGGGTGCTATGCGGGGTGTTTCTATTTAGGGCCGGGTTGAAGTTGCACCGAGGGGAAGCGGCAATTGGCCGGGGCGTGGGTTGGGTTGCTTTGCGCGGATTGAGGCTGCTTAGTGGTTTCAGCGGCAGTGACAAATGTTATGGGCGGGTTCCAATGGGGAGCTTTCGATGGGGGAGTTTGGAACATTGTTGTTGCCTGTTCTTGGCTGCTGTTGGCTGTTGTTGGTTTTTATTGCCAGCATCTGATTGTTTGGGATGTTCTGTTTTCCTTGAATGGCCTGGGTGTTTGTCGAAATGGGGGAAATGCTTTCGACGAACGGTGCACAACGGGGCTGATCTCCGTTGATGAATATTGAATGACATTTAGGGGCGAGATATTGGCGCGGAGGGTTGGAGTTAACTGGAGAGAGAGCGTCGAGGATGTGCGTTGGGATTTGTGGAACTGGGCGAATGGGCTTCGGAGAAAAAGTTAACGGAAAGTGGGATTTTGCGGAAAACACGGGGCGATCTTGACTTGGTCACGATTTATTAGCATTGGCGTGGGGATTTGGAGAATGGAGATGAAGGGTGATTCGGAGTGGCGTGGCGGTCAGCCGGTGGCGGAATTACGTTGCTTTTGCGTTTTGCGTGCGAGGGATCCTTTTATGGTTGAGCTGGAGGGGGAAAAACGCGGAGGAGCGGGTAGCACATCTGCCAAGGGAAAGATGGTCTCGGGGAGCAGGGAGGTTGGCGGATCGGCCAGGGTGCGCACGAGGTCGGCCGGCGAGATGGACGGGGATTGCAGGGACTTGTGGTGATCGAGCATCCATCTGGCCAGGAGTGCTTCGCTGCTTTCTTGAATCCATTGATCGATCAAAGTGGCGATTTCATTGCGGAGGTTGGCAGCGTGATTCAATCGAGTTAGCTCAAAGCTTTGCAGGGAGGCGCGCGATGCGGCCTGCAGGTAGTCGAGAGGTGGAGTGAATCGAGAAATAGTCATGAGCACTGCTCCAATTTATTTCGGATAAGGCAGCTCCAAAAGGGCCGCCGGTGAAAGCATTGGTTAACGGTACTAATGCGTCATGAATCGTGTCTAGTGATTTGTGAAAGAGGCTGTGGATAACTCAGTAAGGTACGGTAAGGGTAGGGTTATAACGTGGCAATTGATAACAACTATGTTAGCGCGCGAGGGAGTGATGATCCACGACGAAGGGGCCGGTGAGACCTCTATGCCAGGCATGAAGGTCGAATAATACAAGGACTGATAATTCTGGTGGACGGCTTTGGGTTGGGGCAATGAATCGATCAGGTAATAAGCGCGCAAGTTATCGGACGTGGATCGGAGGCGAGGGGGACGAATGATGCTAAAGAAAAGCGTGGAAAAGCGCGGGGAACGGAGATCAACGGGATGCTGAACGTACATATATAGGTGCTCAGTAAACAGAAACAAGATCGGCGCGGCCTAAATGTGATGTGGGGCGAATTGCAGACTGGAGAAAACATATTATCGGACTTCGTAGAAAAAAGTGCGAATGGTTAGAAAAGGCAGTGTTTTCGCGTGCGCGCTGATGTTTTCGCCAGTGCGCATGGCCGGCCAGACGGCATGCCCGGAAGGATCGTTGGCGCGCGCGCGAAAGCACTGCGGGGTGGTAGCTGGGAGCTGAGAAATGCCAGTTGCGCGTGCTGCGAAGGTTGGAGTATTTGAGATTGGGCCGGATGTTCATATTCGAGATTTGAAATGTGAAATTTGGCAGAGTTGAACGCACAATCACGAATTGTGGATTTAAGAGTTGGTATGCATTTTGGAGCACGACACTTCATTGACACGACAGGAGGATCGATGAAAAACGCTGCTGGAATATCTGGGCAACATGGCGATCGGGGGGAGATTTGTGCGGATTCCGGAGGGGGTGCGCGGCGTGTGCGGCGTCAAAGACGGGGGAGTATGACGCGCGGCGATTGCGTTCGCAGAGGGACATTATTCGCGACGTGATGGTTTCGGCGGCAGACTGCGAAACCTGGCTGACGCTGGGGGAATTGCGGGCGATCACTCGATATGGCGAGGCGTCGATTTCGGCGCAGTTGCGGCATTTGCGCAGGGCCGAGAATGGCGGATACGAAATTGTGAAAAGGCATCGCGAGGGGGCTTCGCCGTTGCGCCCGGGAACGGATGGGCGCGGGGAATGCGTTTGGGAGTATCGGATTGAGCGGGGCGTGCGGGCTGCGCGGTTGCGGCGTAGGGATGACGGCGGGTGGACGCGGAATGGGGATTGCTAGATTTGACGATTTGAGAGTTTTATTTCTGAGTTTCGGTTTTAGAGTGTGATTGTTTTGTTTCGGCTTGGAAAGCATTGATTTCTGGTTGGGTGGTGGAGAGTTTGGGGGAAAGCCACGGCTGTCTTGGCGGACGATACTCAAGGTAAAAAGCCTGTGCCACTTGGGGATGCTACTGGGGCGGTACTTGAATCTTCTGGGAGGTGAGAGATGCCGAAGCGTGTGATTGATTTCGATGCGATGTGGGGATCGGACAAGCTGGCCGCTTGCGCGGAGTGGGCGCAGGCGGAATACGCCTGGCTGTATGGACTGGCGGACGCTTCGGGATGCTTTGAGGTGACTAATTTGCGGGTGATCTGGGGGCGCGTGGCGGCGATCCGCGGGAATTTTACGATCGAGCGGCTGGAGCAGGTGTTTGGCGAATTTCAGGACAAGGGGTTGCTGTTTGTTTGGGAGTACGAAGGGAAACGGTACGCGCACTGGACGGGGAGCGATGTGCCGGGGCGGTTGCCGGCGCCTTCCTGGAGATCGCGATTGGAAAGGTTTGCGCCGCCGGTGCCGAAAGCAAAAGCTGGCGGAGTACATGGCGCGGTTTGCGCGAGGGCGCGCGGCGATGGCGGGCGGGGGATTTCGCGCGGAGGCTGGGGCGGGGGAAACAAAAGGCCAGGGCGATTTGAAATTTGAAGATTCGGATTTGAGAGATGAGCGCGGAGGCTTGAGCGACTTCGGGCTCAAGGGTGGGCTTGAGGAGGCTCAAGCACAGGATTGGAATTTGAATTTGGGTTTGGATTGGAAATTGAAAGGAAAATGGGGAGCGGGTGGGGAATTGGTTGAGGAAGATTCTTGTAATTCAAATTCGCAGGCAGATGCAAATGCAAATTCAAAATCTCACCCAATTGTGAATTCAAGTGCAAAGGCAAATGCAAATCTAAAAACAAATTCGCTGAACAGTGAAAACCTTAAAGCGGATGCAGATATGCGCGCTGATCTGGATCTAAGTGTGGATCCCTGTGGACAGGCAAATGCAAATTCGATTGATAAAGCACGCAGTCGGGCAAACCGGAATTCCGGGCAGGGATTGACTGCCATTGCGGATGTGGATTTGGGATTTGTTGCGGCTGCTGCGGGGGATGCTAACGCTGCTTGGCGAGTGCCGCCTCGGGGTTATGGAATGAGCGCTAAGGAAATGACTTTACAGAAGGAATTGCGCGTGGGGCAGGGGCCGGTTTGCTGGCCGGGTGGGGTTCGCGCGGAGGTGCTGGAGCGGATTCGGCTGCGCGAGGAGGCGAGGGCTAAGACTGGGACTCGGTCGCCTTGAGGGGGGTGTGGGTTCGTGGGTTGGAGCAGTTTAGAGACTGGGGAAAGGCCAGCGGCTAAAGTCGGACTGATTCCGTACACATTGCGGCACGGCTGAAGCCGTGCCCTACAAATATTTGCTTGTGGAGGGAATTGAATTAGGGAATGGATGTTTACGTCGGGCTGTGTGGAGGAGAGATCATGCTGGCTACGTTTGCATTTGATGTTTGTCATGATGTGTATCGAGTGGCGCGGGAATCGATCGACACGAAAATTGCTACGTTGAATATGGAGATTTCTGGAAAATATCAGTGGCATCCGGATCGCATGCCGCGGCTGGCGGAATTTGTTTGTGATTTTGCGCGCGCGGGGGAGAGGGCGCTGGGTGAGGGAGCTGGGGCGGATGGGGGGCGGCGCGGGATTGGCGTTGCGCATGCGGTTGGCAAAGGCAGACAGGCTGAAGCCTGTCCTACTGTTCGGGCCAGCCGGATGGCGATGTTTCGAGTTTATTATTTGGGTGGGGCGGAGTATCAGGCGGCGCGGCGGCATATGGGGATCAGCGAAATAACCTGGGCGGATTGGGCTGAGGAGATTCGCAGGCTGGTGGGACGGGAGTTGACGCGGTCGGGGGTGTTTCCGCCGTCGAGATATTTTCGGGAGAGTACGGCCAAGGCGTCTTGAGGATTGGTGGCGCGGACTTCGGTCTGCGGGGGGTAGGGCTTGCTAGGACAAAATCGGCAGGCTGCCCTTCAGAGATGCTCAGGGTAAAAAGCCCGCGCTACGCAAAGCTGTGGCACTTGTTTTTCTGCGGGGCGGCGATTGGTTGGCTGGCGTGTTTTCTAGTATCTTTGCGAATTGCTAAAAGAATACTTGACACATTAACTCACTGTGTGGTACATTGCTTTTCGCAGAGTTGTAGCCTCTTGCCGGGTTCTCCGGCGGATTTCCGATCCTTCGACATATTAGTGATATTGATATGGACTGACGCGGCGCTTTTCTGTTTGCGGGGGCTTCGCTTCCTGATTCTATTTTCCTGTGCGGTATTTTCCTTCTTTCATTTAAATGCCTGCTTTTCCGGTGGGCACTGCCTGCATTGACGAAAATCAGCAGGCTGCGCTTCAGAAGTGATCAGGGTAAAAAGGCCGCGCTACTATTTTTTGCGATCTACTTTTATTGATCATTTTTTAAAATCCACAGGCTGCCCTTCGTCAGATGCTCAGGGTAAAAAGCCTGTGCTACTTATTTTTTTAAATCTGCAGGAGGCTACATGCCCGCTTATAGCAATACTTACCCGCCGATTTCCCTTTTTCCTGGCGACATTGGGTTCAGCTTTAATGCCGAAGCGTTTCCGGCGAACGGGACGGCTGGGTCGCAATTTGCGATTCCAGAGCCGGCTGGGCTTGCCGATCAGACGCACGCGGTTCGCTGGCAAACCCTTTTTGGCACCAATCCTACGGCGATTAGCATTTCGCTGCAGGGGGCGGCGGCCGACGTGCCGGGGGAATACTCTACGCTCGACACATCCACGGCTGTTACGGGCGAGGCTCGCACGGTGACTGGGGTTCGCGCGCGATTTTTGCGGGTGATTGTGAATACTTCGTCCGGGGGAGCTTCGCTGACGGCGAAGATGTTGCCGTAGGGGGCGTGCTCGTGATTTGTGGAGCGTGATCCGTGTCCCGTGACTCGTGAGCTTCGGGACTTTGAGTTTTGCTTGGACTAAAGGCCACAGGCTGAAGCCTGTGCTACGGTTGCGGCTACGCCGCGTTTTTGCGGCGAATGAAATGAAGAATTAGGTTGGAGTTGGGAAGGCGCGTTACGGAAGTCAAAAGAAAGCAGGCTGCCCTTCGGAGATGCTCAGGGTAAAAAGCCTGTTCTACTCAAAATGGCGTCGAATCCTAATTACGTTAAGAAGCAGGTTGCGGTGGACACGGTTTCGTGGACGGCTGTCGTCGCTCCGGTGGACTGCATGGGCGTGTCGATTAAGAATTCGGTGCTCATTGATTTGAAGGTGCGCACGGATTCGGGGGACGCTGCTACGCAGGACACCATTTCGGCGGGGAGCATTGAGACTGTTTCCACTGCGCGGCATGGCGGCGGAGTGCAGGACGGCGGGTCCGGGTCGCGCTTTTTTGCCGGGGATACGGTTGCGTACTTGCAGGCGGCCAGCGGGACTGGGCCGGCGCTGGTTACGTTTGTGCGGTGAGCTGGGGAAAAAGCAGTCCACAGATGAACACTGATAAAAGCTGATAAACACTGATAAGCAATGACAAATAGGAAAGAAAAACACTTTGGTTCGATTGGGCATTCTTGTTTCTCCCTAGTGTCGACTTTTCTGCGCGCCCATCTTTGATTTCCAAACCATGTTTTCCCTGTTTTCGTTTCTATTCACTTGGTTTTATCTGCGTTCATCTGCTTTTGTTTGGTCTCATCTGTGTTCATCTGTGGAATCGGATTGTGCCCACCAATTTGTAGAGTCGACCTGAGAAAACATGCGAATCAAAATTATTGGCGAGAATAATTGCGCGCGGGCTACGCGGCATTTGCTGCGGCTTGCGGGATTTGCGGTAACGGATTTTTTGCCGGCGGAGGCGCTGACTCAGGGGCCCTCTTCCGGATATGCCATCACGATCGATCTTTCCCCGGCCCACACCCCTAATTCCTGCCTTGAGCCGGAACCTGCCACGCACGAGAGCAAGTCCTCGAGTAGCGAGGAAGCGGAGCGAATGCATCGCGACGCTTCCTCACCCTCCTTCGCGAAAACTGCTTCGGCGGGCGAGCCCTCCTTCGTTGAAGGATCGACTGGTGAGCCTGGTCCGGCGAATACTGGTTCGTCTTATGGGCATTTGGGATTGATTCATTTTGATTCTGTCGATAGCGCGCTGGAGTCGGCTGTGTTGCGGCATGTGTCGCAGCTGGCGGCGGGCGCGGTGATTGTGGATCGGCCTGGGGGAGTGGTGCGATCGGAACGCGAGCTGCGGATTGTGGCGCCGAATACCGGAGACGCGCGCGCGGATGAAGCGGCGGCGGTGGCTATTGAGTTTGGAGTGTTGCGCGGATTGCTGGATTTGGTTGCGCCGGATGCGCGCGGCTCTTTGCGATGGAATGGGGCGGGGAAAGCGTTGCTGCGGGGGGATGCAGGCGGCTCGGGCGCGGAGGCGATTCAGGGCGTGGGTTTTAAGAAGAAGTGGTGGCCGTTTGCTGTAGTGCTGATGGTTGGGGCGCTGGGAGTTTGGAGGGGGAGTGGTGCGGCTTCGATTCGCGGGATTGGTCGGCTTGCGGCGGCGCCGGTCGATAGGGTTATGGAAAGCCACAGGCTGGCCCTTCTATTAAACCGGTTTCGGTTGAGGGTGGATTGCTTGGGGTTGGGGTGGTTGATGTGCTGACGGAAGGCCACAGGCTAAAGCCTGTGCTACTGGCGGCGCCGCTTGCGGCTCTGCCGCAGGGGCAGTTTGCTACTGGGAGTGGTGTGAAGATTACGGATGGGGTCAATTTTTTTGTGGTGGATCCTTGCAAGGCGCAGACGAAGCTTTACGCGAGCATTAGCCAGACGGGGAATACGCAGCTGGTGGCTGGGACTGTGTCAAAGAAAATTTATGTTTGCTCGATTCATGTGGTGGCTGCGGCGGCGACGGATGTGGCGGTGGTCGAGGGAACGGGCACTGTGTGCGGCACAGGCACGGCGGGGGTGAGCGGGTTTGGCGGAGCTACGGCGGCTACCGGGTGGAATTTTGCGGGGAACGGCGGCATTGCGCTGGGGAATGGGGATTCTTCGCTGGGGGCTGAGGGGACTGGCGGGGATAATTTGTGCATTTTTAATTCTGGGTCGGGACAGGTGTCTGGCGGGATTAGTTATGTGGTGGAGTAGTGGGTTGAGTAGCACAGGCTTTAGCCTGTGGGGGTTGGGTGAGGCTAGGGGATTGGCATTTGCACGCGACGTTTGCGGGAATGGGCGCTTCGCTTTTTACGAAAGGCCACAGGCTGAAGCCTGTGCTACTCGAGGCTATGCGCTGGCGTTGGTTCTTTGCATATTTATTTTTGCGGGGCCTTGCTGGGCTACTACTTATTTTGTGGCTGCTGGGGGGAGCGACTCGAACAGCGGGACGAGTTCGGGGGCGGCTTGGCAGACTGTTGCCAAGGTGAACGCTGCGTCGTTTTCCGCGGGCGATTCGGTTTTGTTTAATCGCGGGGACGTTTGGTATGCCAGCTCGCTGGTTGTGCCTTCCAGCGGAGCTAGCGGATCGCCGATTACGTTTGGGGCTTATGGGAGCGGGGCCAATCCGATTATCAAGGGCGCGACTAACTTCAGCACCAGCGGGTACACGCTGGCGCCGAATACGATGACCACTATTTTTCAGCGGCCCAGCCTGGGAACTTCGGCTACCGACTCAGCGACGATTAACTTTCGCGAAAATATTCCGGTGGGAGAGATCAGCAATCCGGCGGTGGAGATCAGCATCAGCGTGACGGCTTCGCCCACGCTAGCGCTGAATATTACGGGCACGGGGATCGGGCCTGCGGCAACTGTGCCCAATGCTTCGTCGATCACGCGCATTACCTGGAATGGCGGAAGCAATGGGACGACCATTGCCGCCGGAGCGACGGCTACTTCGGATTCGATTTTTTACAATTTGGATGACACCGTTCCGCAGGTCGTGACGCTGTACAGCACTTCGCGCAACGTGGCCTATTACGCGGGCAACGGAGAGTCGCTGTACGAGTTGTTTGGCGGCGGCGATCAATCGCAGAGCGCCACGGTAAGCGGGTATTCGTTTTCGGGCGGAAATGTAATTCTGGCGTCGATCGTCGCGACCAACGTTACTGGGTTCACGTATTATGCGGCTCTGGCCAGCACGCCGGTGGCGGTGTGGGAAAATGACACGCTGCTGAAGCTGGCCAAGAATCCACTGGGCGTGGATCAAACGGCTGGGTCCTGGTTTTACGACGGGACGTACCTGTACATTCACGCGTCGGACGGATCGAATGTGGGCACGAATGGAAAACTCTACGATTATGTGACCTCCTCCAGCCCTACTTACAATTTTTGGGACAACGGAAAATCGTATGTGGTGATGAACGGCGTGGACACGTCGGAAGTGTATTGCACGAGCACCACGCTGTTCGCTTGCCTGGGAAACATCATCATTACCGGGTCGCACAATGTGATTGAGAACCTGGCCACGCACGACGCCTGGCGGCACAATTTTTGCTTTTACACCGGCGCGGACAATAACATCGCCACGAATATTTCAGGATATAACTCCTACGGCGATTCGCCGGTGTGCATTTATGGGCCGGGCACCACGAATAATCTGCTGCAGAATTCCACGTTTGTGAACGATACGTATTTGCGCGAGGCCAATGTTTTTACGGGCAGCGTGTGGTCGCTGATCGTGGCGCATGGCGGGTCCACGGGAAATGTGGTGGATGGCTGCGTGCTGCAGAGCACGGCTGGGCCGTTCCGCTCGAACACAAATGTGTCGCACGGGTATGGGATGCTGGTGGGCGATGCTAATACTACGGTAACGCTCTCTCATAGTTTGCTGTACGGTAATTTCGAGTGGGGCGTGTATCTGGGGCAAAACGGCAACAGCGGGGAAGGCCCGCATGGGCAGATTGCGCTGTGGGACAACCTGATTGATTGCTCGCAGTGCTATCTGAGCGCTTCGGGCGGGGCGGCTTATTACGCGTACGGAGCGGATGCCGGCAGCTTGATTTATGACAATACAATTTTTGCACCGCTGATGACCAATGCCGCGATCTCGCTGCAGAGCACTACTACCGGCGCGCTGGTGAAGAACAATATTGTTTATGCGGGCGGGTATGCGCTGGTGGATGCTTCGTCGGAAACTTCCAGCGCGTTTGATTACAACGATTATTTTTCGGCTTCGGGGACGCCGTTCAGCTGGGGCGGGACGGCTTACTCGCTTTCCGGGTGGCAGACGGCTTCTTCGCAGGATGGGCATTCTTTCAGCGCCGATCCTGGCCTCGTGAATGCCAGTGCGCTTTCTTCCACTGGGAATTATTCGCTGCTGGCGGTTTCGCCGGCGATTGATGCGGGCGTGAATTTGGGTTCGGTCTATCAGAATGGGCTGGGGGCTTCGTCGGCGTGGCCCGGCGGGGTTTTTTTGCTGAATCAGAATTCGGCTGGGAGCGGGTGGGAGATTGGGGCTTATTTGTTTGCGGTTGGCGGGAATGTTGGAACGCGGTTGCTGATGGGATGCTGTCGATGATTTTGGCTTTTTGTAGCACAGGCTTCAGCCTGTGGGGTTGGGGTTTACTTGGCCCAAATTCCACAGGCTGAAGCCTGTGCTACTTAAGGCCGTGCCTTGAAAATTGTTTGAAGGTTAAATGACGGAATGACAGGAGAGGTTATGACCACTGTATCGGCAAAAAGCATTGGGCAGTATGTGCAGCTGGCGGGGATTGGCGCGATTGTGGCGGGGGCCATTCTCAGCGTGCATCACTATGCCATTGGGGCGTGCATTCTTGCCGGCGTCACGGCTTATTACATTGGGGGGAAGATGAAGGCGGCTTGAATCAGTAGGACAGGCTTTAGCCTGTCTGGGTTTTGTGGAGATAGGAAACTTCAAAAGCAGACAGGCTGAAGCCTGTCCTACTGAGTGCGAATGGGCAATAAGGCGGACAAGTCGGAGGGGCAGAAGTGTTTTAAGAGCTTCTCCAAATTTTGCAGGGCTTTTAATTACCAGCCATTTGACCGCCAGCGGGAATTTCATGAATCGTCTGCCAAGTACAGATTGTTTGGCGGGGCGGCGGGGCCCGGAAAAACCAAGGCGCTGCTGTATGAGGCCATTTATCAGGCGCATTTGCATCCTGGCGTGGACACGCTGCTGTTGCGGCGGACGTATCCGGAGCTTGAGGCTTCGCTGATTACTTATTTTCGGCGGGACGTGCCGCACGAGCTGTACGAGAAGTATAACGAGTCGAAACATACGGTGACCTGGCTGAACGGGTCGACCACGCGCTTTGCGTATTGCGATTCGGAGAATGATGTTTATCGATATCAGGGCGCGGAGTATTTATTTATTGGAGTGGATGAGCTTACGCATTTCACTTTGAAGCAGTGGCAATTTTTGACCAGCCGGCTGCGCTGCCGCATTGCGAAGGCGAAACCCTGCATGGCTGGCGCTACGAATCCGGGAAATGTGGGGCACGCCTGGGTAAAGGCGCTGTGGGTGGATGGCACGCCGGCGCCTGGGATGGATCGCGCCGACCAATACCATCCTGATGACTACGAATTTATTAAAGCAACGCTGAATGACAATCCGTTGTTCGAGGGCGACACGGAGTATCGCAAAACGTTGGGTCAACTGCCCGAGGCGCTGCGGCGGGCGTTTTTGGATGGCGAGTGGGACGTTTACGCGGGGCAATATTTTGATATTTTTTCGCGGGAGCGGCACACCATACGCGCCGAGCAAGTGCAGCTGGAGCCGTGGACGCCGCGATGGATTGCGATTGACTGGGGATTTGAGCATCCCAGCGCGGTGTATTGGTACTCGACGCGCAATGACGGCGTGGTGGTGACGTATCGCGAATTTGTGCAAAACCATTTGTCGCCGCGCATGCTTGCCGCGGCGATTGCGGAACGGAGCGTCGACCGGCTGGGGCGCACCGAGCGCATACGGGACGTTTATCTCTCCCCCGATGCGTTCGCGCAACGCACGGCCGACGCTTCCATCGCCGAGCAGTTGGGCGATGGGCTGGCTGCGGCGGGGCTGCCGCGGCCTTCGCCGGCGGATAACGATCGCGTGGGCGGATGGATGCTGATGTATCAGGCGCTGGAGGCGGATCACTGGCTGATTGCGGACAATTGCACGCGGCTGATTGAAACTTTGCCGACGCTGACGCGCGATCCGGCTAACGTTGAGGATGTGCTGAAGTGCGATGGGGACGATCCGGCGGACGCGGCTCGCTATGGGCTGAAATCGGCGCTGGAGCCGGGGCGCGCTCCTGCGGAAGTGCTGGCGGCTGAGAGGATCACGGCGGTGGATCCTACTTCGCGGGCCATTTGGCTGAAGAAATTTTCGGCGGAGGAGACGCGGAGGGTGGCGCCGGTGGTGCCGAGGAGATGGCGGCCGCAGGGGTGGTGAGGTTTTGTGGGCGGCTTTTGTAGCGCGGGCTTCAGCCGGCGGGGGTTAGTCCTTGCTAGGACTAAGTGCTGCAGGCTGAAGCCCGCGCTACGTGAAGGTTATCCGATTGGATGCGAGGCGCTGGACCAGGGCCAATCTTTTGGATTGGTGACCAGGCCGGCTTTCACCGGATTTAATTCAATGTAATTGCGGATTTTTTGCCATTCACCGGGATTGCGGATCCAATGGTCGAAAGATTCGTTTTGCCAGAACGGGGCGCCTTTACGGCCAATGATGAAGTTGGCTTCGCGAGCGGTGGCACCCTTTATTTGTTGAGTGATTTCGGCCAACGGCGATTGTGGTTCGATCAGGACGTGGATGTGATTTGCCATCAACACATACGCCTGTAGCAGGTACAGTTTGCGCTGATGTAACTGGAGCAGTCGCGACACGACGCAGTCTGCGATGTGCGAGTCCTGCAGCCAGAGCGGTCCTGTTTGGGCTTGATCCAAAATGTGGTCGTGGCGCACAAAGGATTCACCACTGGGTATGTTTTTCTTATTGAAGGCTGGGATGTGCTTTGGCAGCGAGCCATGAAGGCGCCAAGTGATAAAAATACCACAGCCCGGTGGTTGCCAGTGCGGCAGACGACGCCACGTATGTGTGGTGATGCCGGTCATTGTTAGTGACAGCCTAGCAAGAGTTATGCAGGATGAGAAGTGGATTTTGGAGATACGGGTTTACGTAGCGCGGGCTTCAGCCTGCGGGGGTTGGGTCTTGCTAGGGCTAAAACCCGCAGGCTGAAGCCCGCGCTACGTAAACCCGTGCCACTGATCAATGGTGCGGAGCAAACTATGTGGACAGCGATTATGGAATGGGCGGGGCGGAATGTTCGCGGGCGGTATGTGTTGATGCTGGAGGACGAGGTGCAGAGGCTGCGCTCGGAGAATCGCGCGCTGGTGAATTCGCTGCTGGGGACGGCTGGGTTTCCGCCGATCTCGTTGGACGAGGAAGTGCGGCGCGGCGGGGGGATGATGCCAGCGGTGCGGCGGCGGACCTGGACGCAGATTGCTCGGGAGAGGGAAATGGCGGCGGGGAAGACCGCCGCCGAGAAGTAACGCGCAATTAAGCGCTTTTGATCAGGCGGACTAGCCAGAGCAGGATACAGGCTCCTACGAAGGCTACCAGGATGGAGCCGATCAGGCCGCCGCCGGAAAATAGTCCGATCATGCCGAAGACCCATCCGCCGATGACGCTGCCAACCATGCCGATGACGATGTCCATCAGCAAGCCGAAGCCGCCGCCCTTCATTACTTTTCCGGCCAGAAAGCCGGCGATCCCGCCGACGATGATCCACCAGAGTAATCCGCCCATTTTGTAATGCCTCCTTGTTGCCGGTACGTGTGTGTGTGTTCTATCACACTTTCCTCTCAAGTGGGGATGTTGCGCTCATTCTGGCGATTGTTGTGGCAGGGAGATGAAGATTTTGAGTAGCACAGGCTTCAGCCTGTGGGTTTTGCTGTGCTCGGGCATCCGTGGCGTAAGCAAAAAGCCACAGGCTGAAGCCTGTGCTACTTGAGAGCCTCGCACTTTTGAAAATTTTGTGGCCAGAATAAGAAACCAACACTTTATGAATACTTCGATGAATGTTTCCAACGATATGGCCATATTGAATGGTGAGTCGGAAGTGCCCAATGATGGCAGCGTTGCGCCGCTGGATGGCGGGATTGCTGCAGGCGGCGGCAAAGCTCCACTGGGGATTGATGGCAAGCGTGCGGCGGCTAGTCCGGCGGAGGCGCTGGCCAAGCTGGCGCTGGGGGCCAACAACGAGTGTCTCGAGGATCTGCGGCCGGATCTGGTGAATGCGCTGCGCGAGTTGGTGGTGCAGTATCGCGAAGAAGGGATTGTGGCGCGGCGGCATGAGATTCGGCGCATTCGGCAGGCGCGGCTGTTTTGGCAAGGGTTGCAGTATGCGTGGTGGAATCCGCAGGAGATGACCTGGAATTTGCCGTACGAGTCGAAACTTTATGATGACAGCGCGGCGGCGGAGATGCCTCGCTACCAGTTTGTGACTAATTTGTATCAGGCTTTTGGGCTGTCGTTTATTTCGGTGCTCAGCCAGGATGTGCCGGCGACGAGATTTTATCCGCAGTCCGCACAATCCATCGGGGATATTACGGCGGCGCGCGCGGCTTCGCAGGTTTGCGATCTCGTGGAGCAGAATAATCGTGTGCAGAATTTGCTGACGGGTGTGGCGTTTTATTTGTGGACGGATGGGAAAATTGGCGGGTACGTGCGCTTTGTCGCGGACGCGCAGCGATTTGGTTCGCATGATGAGCCGGTGATTGAGGAACACTTCGTGGCGCTGGGGGATGATGCCTATGTGTGCCCGGAGTGCGCGGCGGAGCAGCCAGTAGCACAGGCTTCAGCCTGTGGGGTTTCGTTGGGGGACGAGCCGGGCTGGGCGGGAAATTCTCAGAATGCGGAGCGGGTTGGTTTGGACGCGGGAAGCGGTGGTAGCGGGGAAGAAAATCCACAGGCTGAAGCCTGTGCTACTCAAGGCGGACCTTCAATACTTCCACCGGTGATCTGCAAGAACTGCGGCGGGGCGCTTGGGCCTGAGCATTTTAAGCCTGCTCCTAAAGTCAGTGTGCCAGTGATTACTGATGTGCGGCGCGTGGCCAATGGGCAGGAAGTGATTTCGATTGTTGGCGGGCTGGAGCTGAACACGCCGGTGTGGGCCAACGAGATGCACGAGTATCCTTATTTGCAGTGGTCCATGGAAGTGCATCGCGCCAAGCTCAAGGCCAGCTATCCGCACGCGGCGGACAAGATTCAGATGGGCGGGCCGCAATCGGCGGACGAAATTTATGCGCGGTCTACGCGCGTGGCGGTTTCGCAGGGGCTTCCCTCTACGCATCCGGGAGACGCGCTGTTTAATTTGATTACTTTTGCGCGGACCTGGATACGGCCTTGGGCGTTTTACTCGATCGAGGATAAATCTACGCGCGATGCGCTCCTGGCGCTGTTTCCGGATGGATGCTACGCGGCGTTTGCGGGCGACACGTATTGCGAGTCGCGCAACGAATCGATGGACGATCGCTGGCGGGTGATGCACGCGCTTCCCGGCGACGGGCAGAATCGTCCGAGCGTGGGCGATTCGCTGGTGCAGATTCAGGAGCGCTACAACACGCTTTCCAATATTCAGGCGGAGACCTACGAGTACGGCATTCCGCCGATTTACGCCGATCCGCAAGTTTTGGATTTCGACGCGCTGGCTAATCAGACTGCCGAGCCTGCGGCGCACTATCCGGCGAGGTCGCGCCCTGGGCAGCCGCTGGCTGCGGGATTTTTCCAGCCTGCGCCGGCGCAGGTGCCTCCAGATCTCGTGCGGCATCAGCAAGAATTGATGGGGCCGGTGTCGCAATTTTTGACGGGACTGTTTCCCGCCGTGTTTGGCGGGGAAATGGAATCGCAGAAGACGGCTTCCGGATATGCCATGGCGCGCGACCAGGCGCTCGGTCGGCTTGGCCTCGTGTGGCGGCGGCTGAAAACTTTTTATTCGGATGTGATGCTGCTTTCCGTCGATTGCTTTCGCAAGAATCGTCCGGAGGACGCGGAGATTCCCATTCTTGGGCCGGGCGGGGAATTTGAGTCGCGTTGGATTCGCCTGGCGGATTTGAAGGGCAACATTCAGGCGCATCCGGAAAGCGACGAGACGTTTCCGCGCATGAAATCGCAGCAGCGCGCGGTGGTGCAGCAGCTTATGGCTTCGTCCGATCCGCTGATTCAGCAGGCGCTGGCTGATCCTGCGAACGTGGGATTTGTGAAGGGCGTGCTGGGATTGTCGGAGTTGGTGGTGCCGGGAGAGGATTCGCGGAATAAGCAGCTGCGGGAGATTGATTTGCTGATGGCTGGGGCGCCGATTGCGGTAGGCGTAGGGGCACGGCATGCCGTGCCCCTACACGGTGGCGCCGGCGTCTCGCCGGCGGGTGTCTCGGACGATGAAAGCGTTACCGACGGCGAAGAAAACCGCCGGCAAGATGCCGGCGCCACTTTGCTGCCTTCCGTTCCGGTGGATTTGATGTTCGATAATCATTCGGTGGAGCTGGAGGAGTGCCGGCGCTGGGCCAATTCGGATGCGGGGCAGATTGCGCGCATCGAGAATCCTGTGGGGTTTGCCAATGTGCGGGCGCATGCGGAGGCGCATTTGCGGGCGGTGGGGCTGGCGTATGCGGCGCAAGATGTGGGGAAAGCAGCTAAAACAGGCGGGGCAGCGGGGTCAACACAGCGGTCGGAGAATAATGCAAATTCCTAGTGCTGAATTGGTTTCCAATTTGTTTCAATTTCAGGGCGATTGGAAGGCTCATGGGAATAGCGCTTGTCCGCGCGGATTGTCAACACTTTGCCAGTAGGCTCATAGAGCAACCACTGTTCGTGCGACCTGTTGTACGGTTTCGTCTTAAGCACGCTGCCCAGGTCAAACTCAAAAATGCAGTGCAGCCCTCTTGGTACGAGCGTGAATCGAACTAATTTTTCACCATCCAACAATCCAACAACCCTTTCGATTCTTTCTTCCGGGGAGGAACTCTTAAGAAATCTTTTTCCCTTTCGGAGGATTTCCCAATCGCAAATGTAAATCCAGAGCAGCCAGTCACCTCTAACAGCGGCGCTGCGTCTGGCTAAGACCTCGCGTACTCGCTGGGAAGACTTGCGATCTGCGATAATGGGTTCACGAATCTCCAAATAAGGCTTTCCAAAATTGAACTGGAGGGACGAGCCGTAACCCTTCCGCACCCCCCAGCAGGGCTTTCCGTAGAGCTTTTTAAAAGCAGATTCAAATACTCGCAACGTTTTCATAACTTGCAATTAAAGCAGGGAAAAAAACGGTCCAGCAGTTCAACTATATATGGACTGCAGTAATTTCGATAGGAGCTGCCTATGAGCACTGGAACGCAGGTCGACTTGGATTGGGCGGGGACGGATGTTGCGGAGAGTGGCACGGGCGGTGCTGACGCTGGTTCGGCTGGGACCGTTGCGGGTGGCGCGCGCGGCGGCGCTTACTTGACGGATGAAGAGATATTGGGGATTACGCCTGTAGGGGGCAGCGAAACGGCGAGAGATTCCTCTGACAGTGACGTCGCGGTGAGTGGGGAAGATGCGGCTCTTGGGCAGAAAGGCGCACAGGCTGAAGCCTATGCCACTGGGGCTGGCGGGCCTGGGGGCCCTATGCCTGCTTGGATGGCTGCGGTGGCGGCGAATGCTAAGAATGGGGCGGAGGCGCGGGCGCTTTGGGCGGAGCATCAGGAGTTTCGCGCGGCGTTTGCTTCGCCGGTGGAGGCGAGGGCTGTGGCGGAGGAGGCGCGCGCGATTAAGGAGTTGCTGCCTGGCGGGGTGCGCGATGTGGTTTCGCTGCGCGAGGCTACTGCGTCGGTGGAGCGGATCGATGCGGCGCTGTTTTCTGGCGATGTGAGGGCGCAGTCGGAAGTGGTGGCGGAGATGGCGCGGACGAATCCGGCGGCGTTTCGGTCTATGTTTGCGGAGGCGGCGCGGGTGCTGGCCGGGATGGGGATGTCGTTGCCCAATGTTGTGGGAAGTGGGGATGGACATTCAGCCGGACCCACCCTTCGCGAAAGTCGCGAAGGATGGGGCACCCAAACGGAAAATCAAAATCTAAACCAGAATCAAATTCTGAAGCAAAACCAAAACCAATTTCAAGACCGCCGGCAGGATGCCGGCGCTACGAATTCGGCGGAACACCCTTCGCCGGAGCTCAGGGCAAGCGGATCACGGAGCTTCGATCCTGCTGCTTACGCAGCGTTTGAGCGGGCTACCAATGATGTGGTGGCGCGGGATGTGCGCGGGTCGATCAGCGAGACGCTTTCCCGGGTGATGCCGGAGGGCGTGACGGACGGGGCGGCGCGGCGGATTGGCGAGGATATTTTTAGGGAAGTGCATCGGGCGCTGTCGGCGGATCGGGCGCTTTCGGAGCAGGTTGCCGGGGTGTTGCGGCCGCCTTCGCCGAACGGCGGCTACGGCGGGCTTGCCCGGTTTGGGGCTGAGCAGCAGCAGCGCGTGGCGGCGCTTGTGGCGGGGCGCGCCAGGCAGCTTGTGCCTAGCGTGGCGCGGCGCGTGATTGGGGAGTGGACTGGGACGGTGCTGAACACGGCGCGATCCAAGGCGGCGCGGCAGGCTGCGGCGGCTTCGAGGGTGGATATTGCGGCGGCGGGCGGGTCATCGGACTCCATGCCGCTGCGTGCCATGTCGGCTCGTGAGGTGAATTACGCGTCGATGAGCGATGAGCAGATTTTAGGAATGTGATTTTAGTAGCACAGGCTTCAGCCTGTGGGGTTGGAAAAGCGTGAAGTTTAGGAATTGATGGAGATCAAATCTGAGCGAGATAATTGGGATTTTGCCAGGACTAAATTCCACAGGCTGAAGCCTGTGCTACTTAAACCAGCGATGTGATTTACACTTCGATGTTATCGCACGCCACTCTCTTTTTCTTTGCACTTATAACTGCAATACGTTTCAATCTCACGTTCTAGCAATACCAAGCAATCGTTCATTCATATAAACAACTAAGGAGCAATTATGGCATCACAAAACAACGCACAGACAATCGCGTTGCAACTGGAGAAGGTGCGCGACAAAGTGCCCCTGCTCTACGAGCGCGACGATGTACTACTCAGTATGATTCAGGCGCGAGGCGATGTTGAAAAAGTCAGCTCGCGCAACATGCGGCTGCCGCTGCAACTTGTTCCCGGCGGCAAGGCCGGAAGCTACAGCGCCGATGGCGGCGACCTGGGGCTCGGTTCGGGCTCGACGTATGACGTGGCGCAAGTCTCGCCGATCTTTTTCCGCTTCGCCGTACAGATCACTAAGCTCGTCGAGTACGCTTCCAACTCTCGCGAGAAGGCTATCGAAAATGCCGTGAAGCGCGAAATCGCCAGCGGCATGAAGCAATTTCGCGCGTTTTTGGACAAGGTGATTCAGACTGCTGGCAACGGTGTGCTGGGAACCATCAGCGCCATCAACAGCAACACATTTACCATGGCCGTGCCCACGGGCTCGGCGCTGGTGTATGTGGGGCAGACCGTTCAGATTTACGATCCCACATTGACCACCAACCGAAACGTGGCGGCCAGCGTGGTTTCCAGCGTGACGGCGGCCGATCCCATTTCCTCCACTCAAACCATTACCGTGGATAACGTGCCCAGCGGCACGGCCGTCAACGACTTGATCGTGCACGACGGACTGACGGGCTCACAGCCGGTTTCTCTTTACGGCATCAAGTATCACCAGAACAACGCCACCACCGGCACATGGCTGAACCTGAACCGGGCCACCTATCCACAACAACTGCAAACACCGCGCGTGAATGCCGGCAACGCTGCACTCGTTCCCGGACACGCACGGCTGGCCATTAACAAGGTGCGCAAAGCACTGGGCATCAACCAGCTTGGAAAATTGATTGCCTACACGAGCGTGGAGCAAGAACACGCCTGGGAAAATTTGGGCATCACCGTTTCGCAAGTGGTGAAGGAAGGGCCTGGCGGGCGCGCAAGCGATCTTGACATGCTCTTTTCCGGAAAGAAGACCATGTCCGGCATTCCCATCAAGTCGTCGGTGAACGCCGATCAGACGCGCGTGGATTTCCTGGACTTGTCTCACTGGGGCCGTGCGGTGATGAAAGACATCGACTTCTTTGAAGTGGGCGGGCAGACGGTGTTCCCGATTTATGGGGCCAGCGGCGGCGTTTCCGCTTCGTTCATTTTTTACTTCGACACTGGATTTCAGGTGTGGAATGACTCTCCTCGCAGCGGCAGCTATATCGATACGCTGGCGCGGCCGAATGGGTACTAGGAAAAAGCGCAATTGGTGACTGGCTTGCCATAAGCTGCGGCGAAGGGTGATTCACGGCCAGTCACCCGTTGCGGGTTTTGTAGCACAGGCTTCAGCCTGTGGGTTTTAGTTCTTGCAAAGATCGAACGTCTCTCTGCGCAGAAGAATTGCTATGCCTAAAATCCACAGGCTGAAGCCTGTGCTACGTAAAACCGCGCGGTATTTGAAATTTCGGTTTGGTTGGTAGGACAGGCTTCAGCCTGTCTGGGTTTTGAGTTTTGTTGGGCTGGAAGAAGTCAATGGCCACAGGCTGAAGCCTGTGCTACTTAAAGATTAGGAGACGAACATGGCTGTTACATTGACACTTACGGATGTGGATCCTGGGGGAACACAGATTTATGCGTTTGGCACGGTGGCGCTTTCGGGGAATTATCCGACGGGCGGGGATACGGTGGATTGGACAACGCTGATCCGGCAAATTGGGGCGCGGGGCGAGACTGTGGAGATCCGGCATGGGCGATCCGGCTTATGGGCCGGTGCAGGCTTCGTTTACTGTGCAGGGCGGGACTCCCAATCAGTATCAGATGCAGCAGGGAGCGGCTGCAAATAATTGGAAGATGCGCGGCTACTCGACTGGGTCGGCGGGCGCTGAATTTACGGGGGGCGCGGCGTATCCTTCATCGGCGACCACCGACGTGATTACGTTTTCGGCGCAGTTCCGCAAATTGACGTGATGCTCGATACGCACACGCCTAGCGATGTGCTCATCCATTCAATTGGCCGTCCTTCCCCCGGAAACTGTCTCTAGCCGTGACCGTGGTATACTTACGATATGAGTCCAGAAACACGCCGCGCACTGATCGATCTCGCGCGCAACATCAAGAAGAATACTCCCCGCGTGAGGGCGAAACTGCGTAAAGCCGGGGTCAAGAAACCAAACCCGGCGCTGGTGTACACAGCGGCGAAGTATTATGACTGCCTCGACCAACTTGCCAAAGAACACAAGTAGAAATCGTCATTGCATGCTGGGAGCCGGATACGTGGAGTACATTCACGACGAGCTGCTGGAATTATTTTGGCCGACGGTCGAAAAAGTGGCGACCCAGGGTGTTCGCGACCGAACACTGATCGAGTCAGCAGTTGGTAGGCCGTTCCAATCGGCCTTCGGCCAGGATATCTATCCCACGATCATTGACAAAGGAGTTGCCCTATTCCACTCCTTGGTCGCAAACCATGCCTTTTTCGATGGAAACAAGCGGACCGCAGTAACGGCGTTGGATCATTTTCTGCTGGCGAACGGATTCGTACTTGGCATTCCAAATTCGGTCATGTACGAGCTTGCGACAAATACAGCTTCCTACCGGGAACGGAACTTATCGCATGAAGCTTCGCTCGTAGATATTGTTAGTTCGGTAGAGAACCTAATTACTCCGATTGCCACTTTCAAAAGTGATCTCGCCGGCGTATCTGCTCTCGAGGGCTCCTACCAAGCCACCATGAAATTGCGTTCGTGGATCAGAAGACATCCACTAAACTATCTCGTTTAATCCACGATCGTTTCAATCTCTTCTGAATGCGTCTTTAATCAGTTCCTTGATGGATCCAAAAATATTGTAAAAGCCGACTGAGTCCTGACCGGTCCCGTCGCAGTTGGCGCAGCGACCTGTGCCGTGACAAACAGAACAGGACTCGGTCAGCGTGTACCCGAGTCCATGACACACAGCACATTTACCGTTCGCATTCTCGTCGCACTGCCGGCAGGCGTTACAAGAAGTCACGCGCCTTGGATAACCTTCCAGCAATTCGTTGTCAAATCAAATGATTTCCATCATCAGAGAGACGCATGAGGCTTCTGCGGAGGTCGCGGGGGAACTTTTGCTTGCGGGCGGAGTGAATCGGTTTGGCGAGGCGAATTATCGGGCGGTGTGGGGATGGTCTCGGCTGGATTGGATCGGGGGGAAGTGGGAGGACCGCGATGCGCTGACTGGGGGGCTGTTGCGCGAGATGGTTGAGTTGCGGCGGGAGCCCAAATATTTGCCGCATGATCGCTGGCACATTGAGCGGTGGATGCCGCCGGAGAGCTACGGGTCTCCCGAGGCGTGGTGCGCGGCTACCCGTGAATTTGTTGGTGGGCGGAGCGTGGCGGCGCTGGGGCCGTATCCTTCGCGCGGGGATTATGAGCATTGTTTTACGCTCGCGGGGGCGGGCGGGGGGTTTGTGCAATTGACGGCGGCGGCGGCGCGGCATGTTGCGCGGGCCATTGAGGTGAGCCGCGGGGTGGGATCGGCGAAGAAGAAGGAAGCGCTGGAGGATCGCGCGCGGCGGGAAGAGCGGGAGTATGACAGCTGGGCGATGGATGCGTTGGGGTCGTGATCGGCGAAAGTGCGAGAACACGGATGAACACTGATCAAAGCTGATAAGCACTGATAAAGGCAGGGATTTGTTGTGGCATAGGCTTTTTACCCTGGGCATCTCTGAAGGGAAGCCTGTGGGTTCTGGGCTTTGCTGGGATTCTGCATTGAGATTGGGTCGATCTTGCTCGGACTAAAGGCCACAGGCTGAAGCCTATGCTACGAAATTCAGGAGAAAACGAAATGCATAGCGAGAATGTTGGGACGCGGGAGCAAATGCCGAGCGTCACTATTTGCAATATTACTGAGCAGCATTACATGGCGCACCGGATGTACGGGACGTTTCAGATTGCTGGGCGCGGCGAGGGGGGCGCGTTTGCGCTGACGCGCGTTTCGGCGCGCTCTGCGGTGATGGACTACGGCGACAAGCGCACGCTGCCGCTGGCCATTGCGGCGCGGGAAATTGCGGAAGACATCTGCAGGGAAATTAATGCTGACGCCGGAGAGCAGAGCTTCATGGGGGTTTTTGTTTGCGCGGGTGATGCGCCGACGGAAGCGGAGCTCAAGAACGCCGAAGAAAAGCTTGGCGAATTTTATAGGGCGCTGGTGGCTTCGGCGGATCGCGAGTGGGAGCGCTCACACTCGTTTTTGTTTATTCACGATTTGCAGCGGCGGGCCGCGGCCAAGCTGGGCATGGAGAAGGAATGGTATTACCAGGTGCGCGAGACCGAGGAGTGCCCGGGATGCGGCGATCGCGTGAAGCCTGGCGTGGCTGTTTGCAAATCTTGTCACGCGATTTTGAATCGAGAGAAGGCGCTGGCACTGGGGCTGATTCAGCCGCCGCCGGAAATTGTGGGGCAGGGGCAGCGCGGCGTGGGGAAGGGCAAGGAGTAGCTGCCAATCGAATCCGCAGATGAACACTGATTAAGGCTGATAAACAAAGATTTGGCATTTGGTAGCGCGGGCTTCAGCCTGCGGGGGTTGGGGCTTGCTTGGACCAAAATCCGCAGGCTGAAGCCCGCGCTACTTAAGGCACGGAATTACGTGCTTTCAAAATAGGGGATTAGGGAAATGAGCAGAGTAAAACATACTTTTTTGAATGTGCTGGCGGCCGCTGCGATTGCCGCTATTGGTGTTGTGCTGTGCGCGGGGAACGTGTTCGCGCAGGGATCGCGCAAGGATGACATTGTGTTTAACGCGCAGGGGCGGCCCATGGCTGGGGCTACTGTGCGCATTTGCACAGCGGCGGCGACGGGGCAGCCTTGCACGCCGCTGGCGCTGATTTATTCCGATCCGGGGCTGACGCAGGCGCTGGCCAATCCGATTGCGACTGACGGGCTTGGGAACTACACGTTTTACGCCGCGCCTGGGCGCTATGAAATTGAAATCAGCGGACCTTCCATCACTACCAAGCAAATTCCAAATGTGATTTTGCCTAGCGATCCGACGGCTCCGACCTTTACTACGGTTACGACTACCAGCGGCATCTCCGCGTTTTCGTTGACGCTGGCGGGAAACTTGACGGTGCAAGGCTCGGCGGCGATTACCGGATCGCTGACCGTGGGCGGCGCGCCGATTCCGTCCGTGAATCAGGATAATCAGTGGACCGCCTCGCAGCGATTTAAGGGGCCTATTCCTTATCGAGACATCACGGCGTACATGCCGGCAGGCGGCTGCGACCAATCTGCATTTGGCGGGGTCCACACTACTGGAACGATTACATCCGGAACGAATGCGCTGACCATCGCCTACGACAACAATTTCAAAAACGGCTGCGGAATTTTCATTGCCGGCGCGGGGCCCGTGTCCACGCTGGCGACTCCTGCGCAGGGCGCGGCTCCCAGTCCGAACGTGATTGGAACAGCGGGAAGCACTACGGTGCACTACAAGATTGCCGCGATCGATGCAAATTTCGGGACATCCGCGGCCAGCGCGGCCATCACCATGAACACGGCGCCGGCGACGCGCACGCCGCTGAATTACGTGGGCGTGTACTGGACGTCGGTGGCCAACGCGGTGGGATATCTGGTGTATAGCGACGCGGGCGGAAGTTATGCGCCACTGGGCTACTCGTTCGATTGCTTTGGATTCAGCGCGGGAAATACCTGCGGAATTATCGACAAGGGAGCGGAGACCAATACCTGGACGGGTTTTCAGGGGTTTTGGCCGACCGCTCCACCGGCATCGGCCAGCAATCAGGCGCTGATCACCACGATTACTTCGGGAGCCAACGGCGGACTGAATCTTGTGCTGGCGGCAAATGCCTCAAATTCGGTAAGCGGGGTGTTCGCCATACCGGACAACTCCATGTTTATCAAACAGGCAATCATCGATGCTTCCAGCGACGGGCTCACGCAAGCCACCAATAAGGGAACCGTCTTCGTGCCGGAGGGACTGTGGTACATGTCCACGATTCCGTTTCCGTCTTCGGGCATTGCGGGCGTGAAGATCGTGCAGAACGGCGCAATACAGCTTTTTGGATTGCCCATCGAGGGGAATCTGGGCAGCACGGGAAACACGGGACAAGTTTCGATTACGGGCACGGGCGGATTGTACACGCAGGGAAATTGGACGCTATCCTGCAGCCAGATTCTGGGATATTCATCGCTGGGCGCTTTATTTGTGGTTGAAGGACCTGGGAGCGGGATTGACCTGTCGCATGTGTGCCTCACTTCATCGCAAGCGGGAATCATTCAGGACACGCAGGGAGACGTGACCACGCAGGACGTCACTTTTTACAATTGGACGGGCAGCGGACCGATGCTGCAGGTGGACAACAATGCATTTTTCAGTCTGTTCGATCGTACCAATTGGAACGACAGCGCCAATGCCACCAACAATAATATTCCGGCCATCTGGTTTCTGGGCCTGACCAACAGCGGTCACAGCAGCGTATTCGATTTTCGCGACAATTCGTTTGTCAGCCATACCATCCGGGCGGACATTGTATTTCCGAGCGGTGGCGGGCCCACCAGCATCCTGATTTTCGACGGAACGACGGACATTGAAGACGCCCAGGACTTAGGCTTCATAAATCTTGCCACGTGCAACTCGCTTGGCAGCGTGACCTTTGACAACGTGTCAACGGGCGACATCATGGCGCCCAATCAGGCTCTTTTCTACAGCACGTCCACGTGCGGCTCAACTCCAGGGAACAATATTTTTGTGCACGGGCAGACTTCGGGATTTACGGCGTTGTCAGCATCGTCCGTTAATTCAGGCAATCCTACAGATTGCAAGAATTGGACGTACGAGAATCCGAATACCGGCGGGAGCGGAAGCAGCAGCATCGGATACTGGGGAAACATTTTTGGCAGCTATTCCGGGTGCGATCTGGGTATCACGCAAACTGGATACGATGTGCAGACCACCGAGGTGCTGACCAGCGGCGGAAACGATTCGCTGGGTCCCGCCGGTGAACAAATGATCGGGCACGTGTTCCGGCGGCCGCAGGCGAGCATCAGCGGCACGGGGGCCGGATCGCTTGCCGCCGCCACGTATTACTTTAAGATTACTGTGGTGGATGTAAGCGGGCGCGAATCCGCTCCCAGCCCGGAAATTTCCCAGGCGGTGGGCGCATCCAGCTCCATCGGCGTTTCGGCCAGCACGGCAATTTATTTCCCCGCAAGCTGCAATTTTTATTTCGGCACAACCAAAGGCGCCGAGGGAAATTACTTCAATTCCACGACCGTCACGAACGGCACATGCACCTTCACCTTGACCACCACCGCTGGACAACTGACCAAGGCGCCGCCGACCGTGGGCAACGCCATGCGCAGCTGGCTGACCGAGGAAAACAATGGAAATTCCTGCCTGTTCTGCGGATTTAGCGGCGGGCTTGGCACCGGATTTGTTGGCTTCAATTTGAATGCCGCGCAATACGGCGCGCCGCCAACCGGAGTGCAGTTTCCGTTCAATGGCGGGGTGCACAGCTACAAATTCTATTCCGCGTCGGAAACAACGGCGCCCACGGGAATTGCCAGCGTGGACGAGCTTTACGCGGACTCGACGGCGCATCGCTGGAAGAAGATTGAGAACAACGGCACGGCGCAAATCGTGGCGAGCGCGGATAGCTCGGCATGCGCTTACCAGGGACCGGCCACGACCGTCACGGGGACGGGCGCGGCGGCTACTTACTACACGTGTACTCTGCCGGCGAGCGTGATGGGCGCGGGGCAGGGAATCATTATCACCGTGCTGGCCAAGCACACTACTGGAACGGCGGCGGTGAGCTACACGCTGTCGTTTGGCGGAACGTCCACCACTGCAGTGCCGCCGACGGGCGCGGCCAATCAGCTGGAGAAGCTGACCTACATCGTCATGAACAATGCTGGATCAACCAGCGCGCAGACCATTTCCACGGTTGGGCAGGATAGCAACGCGGGGACCGACTCGATGAAGTTGGATACGGCGGCGGTGAGTACCGCTTCCGCGGTGACTATTAATTTGCAATTTAATGTCGCGGCTACGGACGCCATTACGCCGGAAATGTTTTTGGTGGAGTTGAAGCAGTAGAGATTTGGTGAGTGGTATGCGCAGTAACGGCGCAAGGATTGCGTAGCACAGGCTTCAGCCTGTGGGTTTTGGGCCTTGCAGAGACTTGACATTTAGATTGAGTCAATCTTGCTGGGACTAAAGGCCACAGGCTGAAGCCTGTGCTACTTAAGGCCGCGCCAGAGTAAAGGATATCTATTTATGAGTGGATTACGGGAACGCTATGGAGTTCGAGTTTGTGCGCTGTTGATTGCGGCGGAAGTTATTGTTGCTGGCGCCGTTGTGGCCGGCGCGCAGGGAATGCCTGGCGGGACTGCGCATAGCGTGACGCTGGGCTGGCAGGCGCCGTCGCCTGTTGGGGGATCGGGGACCATCAGCGGGTATAACGTGTACCGCTCGCCTCTGGTGACCAGCGCGTCCGCGGGAACTTTCGCCAAAATAAATTCGGCGGTGAATGCGGGGCTTACTTATACCGATACCAGCGTGTCTGCCGGGACGGGTTACACCTACTGCGTGACTACCGTGGATTCGCTGGGCGAGGAATCGGCGTGCTCGACGGCTGCCAATGCTACGGTGCCGGCAAACCCAAACGCACCGAGCGCTCCCCTCATTACCGTAAAGTAAAACGGCCGCGGTGAGCGCGCGGGTTATGTTTTTTTTGGGTAGGTGAAGGTTGCGGCGTTTTTGAGTAGCACGTGCTTCAGCCTGTGGATTTTTTCGATTACGCCACTATCAATACAACTTGCCTGGACAAAAAAGCCACAGGCTGAAGCCTGTGCTACTTAAGAGGGACGCATGAGTGCTTGGGCAAATTTTGAGGTGTGGTGGAGAGGGTTGACGGCGGCGGGGATTGCCGGCGGGGCCAATGGAGTGATTACCGGGTTTGCGGCGGTAGGCATTGATCCTGCAGCATTTTAATTTGCAGGCTGGGCTGCACGCCACGCTGGGGATTGCGGCGGTGAGCGCGCTGATGTCCGCGATTATTGGAGTGGCTGCGTATTTGAAGCAGTCGCCGCTGCCACAGGGAGCCGTGATTCGTGATCCGCGAATCGTGGCCCGTGTTGAAAAACCATTACGAGCAGCATTTCGATTAGTTGAGGATAGTCAAGCGTCACGGGCCACGGATCACGAGCCACGGACCACCACGGAGCTTGCATGCCTGTTGTGGGAACTACTGCATATAACACCGCGGGGCAGATTACGGCGCTGGTGCGCTCGCTGCTGAACGATGCGGCGGGGAATTTGTTTACGGATACGGTGCTCTTGCCTTATGTGAACGCGGGATATCGAAAGGCGCAGCGCACGCTGGCCAATGTTCAGTCGGGAAGTTTTTTGACGGACAACGTGCTGCTGGTGGTGCCTGCTGTTAGCGCCGTGGATGCTTCGGTGCAAGTGTCCGTCACCGATGCTACGGCGCCGCCTAACCAGTTGCCGCCGGACCTGCTGGTGCCGGTGAAATTGTGGGAGCGCGCAAATCTCAGCTCGGATGATTTCGTGGAGATGACGGATCTCACGGATCACGACGGGCTGCCGTCAGAGCCGCAGGGGCAGGAGCTGCGGTATTGGGAATGGCGCGCGGACGGATTGTATTTTCTGGGTGCCACGCAGGATACGCAGATTCGTTTGCGATATCAGAAATCTTATCCGGACCTGGTGGACGCGACGAGTCCGGTCTTGATTCGCAACGCGCAGGAAGCGCTGGCCTATGCGGCGGCGGCCATGGCGGGAGCGGCGCGCGGGGCTCCGCAGGCGGAGCGATGGGATGCGGCTGCGGGCGACGCGCTGGAGGATTTGCTGGTGCGGGCCACGCAGCGGGAGCAGCAGACGGGGCGGCGGAGAAGGCCGTTTTCTTCGCGGGCGGGGTTTGCGCCGTTGATTTGAGTAGCACAGGCTTCAGCCTGTGGGTTTTCTGCGAATTGTGTATTAGTGGAAATTGTTGTCGAAAATTATCAGTGAAATTTGTTGGAAGGACTAAATTCCACAGGCTGAAGCCGTGCTACTGAAAACCTATGAGCATTGCTGGGACAATTGATGCGCCGCTGGATTTGTTTGGCGGGCTGGTTACGGACATGCCCGCGGCGGATTTGCCGCAGGGGGTGTCGCCGGACTGCAGCAATGTGGCATTTGTGCAGGGCGCGGTGAAGACGCGGCCGGGGCTTTTGTCGGTTTACTCTGCGATTGCCGGCAATCCTACGGTCAACTATTTGAAGACCTATACTGCGCCAAATCTGGTGAAGACGCTCTTGGCCATCGATTCGGCAGGCACGCTGTGGGGAGAGAATTCTCCGGGCGTTTTGACGCAGATTGCTGCGGGGCTTACGAGCAGCGCGGCGGCCAAATCTGCTTCGCTTTTCGGGCGCGAATATATTTCGCAGCATGATGGCAGCTTTGGCCTGGATATTCCGCGGCAGTATGACGGGACCAATCTGGATCGCGTGAGCCAGGTGGGGCCGGGCGCGGGAGTGGCGGCGGTGACGGATGTAGTCGCCAATATTTCGGCCATTTCGCGCACGTCCAACGTGGTGACCGTGACCACCGCTACGCCGACGGGAATGCTGGCCACGGATCAGGTGACCATCGTGGGCGTGACGGACTCGACCTACAACGGAACGTTTCCGATCGCGTCGATTATCGACTCGCTGCATTTCACCTACGCGCAGACGGCTGCCAATTCGTCCTCCAGCGGAGGGACGGCCGCGCCGGTGGGATCGATCAGCGCGGGCGTGCACCAGTGCTCGGTGATTTTTGTAACGCGGCAAGGATATTTGACGCGGCCATCTCCGCCGATTTCGTGGACGGCGGCCGGTGGGCGCCGCGCGCAGGTGACGGGCATTCCTTCGGTCGGGACGCTGACCAATATTGTGGCGCGAATTGTGGCCTTCACGGGAGCGGGCGGTGATTTGTTTTTTTATACCACTGGGCTTGACGGCTCGCCGCAGATGCAGGTGTTTGACAACAGCGTGACGTCCTACGTGGTGGATTTTTCAGACACGGCGCTGCTGGCGGGGATTGAAGCAGATTATCTTTTCAATCTTGTCGAGCTGGGCGAGTGTGCCGGAGTGATCGGATATTCGGACCGGGTTTTTTGGTGGGGCGAGCGCAACAAGCAAAATAATTGGGAGAATCTGACGTTTGACGGCGGATTTGGCGGCGCGGGAAACAATGTGCCGCTGGGATGGACTCCGGACGCCACCTATTTCGCGGGCGGCACGTTCGATTCATCGGGACTGGCGATTTGGGGCGGGGATTATTTAATTTTGGGCGATGGCGCGACGGCCACGCGCGGGCTCGTCACGCAAAGCGCGGTGAGCGACTACAACGGCGCGCCGCGCATGCAGGCCAACACCGGCTACTCGGCGCGAGTGCGCGTGCGCATGTCCGGCACGCTGACGCAAGGCACGCTGCACGTGCATGTTTTCAGCGCGCTGGGATTCATTTCCACTACTGGAATTTCAGTGCCCGCCGCGCAGATTACGGCCGGGGCGTGGAAGGAATTTATCGCGCCGATCACGCCGGCTGCCGGATTTCTGAACATTCCGACGGACCTGGTGCTGCGCGTGTACGCGGATGGCACGCCAACGCTCAACGCGGGATTCATGGTGGAGAACATTGAGATCTTTCCGACCGCGCAGCCCTACAACACTTCCCTCGTGCGCGCGTCGTATGCGGACGATCCGGAAAGCTACGACGGCGTGACCGGATTCATAAACGTTTCGGAAAACGATGGGCAGACGGTGCGCGCGGCGTTTGAACTGCGCGAGCGGCTGTACTTTGTGAAGGACCGCTCCACGCACGTGACCCAGGATGATGGCGTGAACGAGCCTGCCGCGTGGACCATTAACGAAGTTTCCAACGCGGTGGGTACGCCTTCCGTGAATGGCGTGGACGTGGGCGAGGACTGGGCGGTGATCGCGGGGCGCGCGGGCATGTACATGTTCGATGGCGGCGAGCCTATAAAAATTTCGCAGGAGATTCAGCCGCTGTGGGACACCATTAACTGGGCCGCGGGGCAGACGCTGTGGGTGCGCGTGGACATTCGCAACAAACGCATTTTGTGCGGCGTGCCGACCGGCACGGCGACTTCTCCCAACGTTGTGCTGATGCTGGATTACCGCAGCTTGTCCAGCGCCGGTGAAATTCAATCGCTGGGGTCGGTTTTGTTTTCCACGCTTTCGGGGAAGATTTATGCGGTGGGGCGCTCGCGCAAATGGGCTCCGTGGACGATCAGCGCGAATTCCTGCGCCCTTGTGGAACGTGCGGACGGCACGGCGCAAATGTTTCTGGGAAACGGCGCGGGCAACGGAGTGCCCGGGCCGCTCACCGCCAACGGAAAAATCTATCAGCTTTCGGATACGCAATTTTCGGACGATGGCAACGCCATCAATTCGTACTACACGACTTACTTTTTTCTGAGCCACGATCTGGAGCAGACCTACCAGGTGCGTTCGCATCGCAAGCTGTTTGCTTATTTGGCGATGTATGCGGAAGGGGCAGGGAACTTGAACCTCTCGGCGTTTGTGGACAACGAGGCGTTTCCCACGTCGCTCGCGGCGCTGCCGCTTTCTTCGCCGGGCGCCGAAGGATCTGGAGATGCCCATTAATTTGCAGGGAGAGCGCGTGGCGTTTCAGGTGGGGACGAATACGGCTGGGGCGTGGTTCAAGCTGGAACGATTTATTCCTTCGTTGCTGCCGGATCCCTGGGCGCCGGTGCGCGGCGGGAATTGAATTTTGTAGCGACAGGCTTCAGCCTGTCTGGTTTCTGCACCCACATAAACCGCACTCCCAGCGAGCCGCGAACCGCCGCCGGACCATGTTTCCGCTGCGGATTTTACATTTGCAGCAACAGCGAAAGTCGACAGGCTGAAGCCTGTCCTACTCGAAAACCATGCTGAAAATTGGACAACTTGCGCAGATCAAGAGCGACTCGCCGTACGTGTATGAGGCGCTGACGCAGCTGGTGAACGGCGTGAACTCGGTGGGGCGCGCAACGGGCGTCGATCCCTCGGGATCGATTGCCGCGCCTTCGCCGATTGGCAGCCTGAATGTGGTGGCGCAGGATGGGATTTTCGATTTGGCCATCACTGACAATTCCACTTTGAATCGCGGGATTTTTTATTTTGCGGAGTCCGACGTGACGCCGGCGTTCGCGAGTCCTTACGTGCATTTCATGGGCAGCTCGCGCAACCTGCGCGTAGCCATGGGCAACCAGACGCTGTACTGGCGCGCGTATTCGCAATATCTCGGGTCGGACACCTCCGAGCCGGTGGCGTTTGGCACTCCGCCCACGGCCGTCGTTGGCGGCGGCACGGCCAGCGGGCCGGCGCTGCAGAACTTCCAGCGGGAGTGGCACGGCGTCCGGCAGCGAAGGCGGGTCGGGATTTGGGTTGGTTACGCAGAGCACTTCCGGGCCGGTGATTTTGCGGTAGGACAGGCTTCAGCCTGTCTGGTTTTGATTTCCGTAGCACAGGCTTCAGCCTGTGGATTTTCGTAACGCCTCGCAAATCGACTGTTTTACTAAAACGTTGAAAAGTTGAATCAATATTCGATTTGTAGAAAAAATCAAAAGCCACAGGCTGAAGCCTATGCTACATAAACCGGTCTCGGCTCTGTGCCCTCTGTGTTAATCATTTGAATTTCCCACGCTGCTCGCATTGAGATTCGATGGATGCACATTCGCGAATACACACCGGCGGATTTTGACGAGCTGCGGCGCATGCACGCCGCGCAGGGATTTGCATATCCGCTGCCCGATCTGGACAGCCCGCTGTTTGTCAGCAAACTCGTGCTGGAGGACGATGCGCGAGGATTGCGATCTTGCGAATGATGCGGGCGCGGGTCCGAGCGAAAACGATCGAAGCACGAGCGGCAGGGAAGAGGCCGGCAGGGAAGCGGCAGGAGGCGAAAAGGCGTCTGGCGATTCCCTCCTGAATCGATCTATGCGGCGCGAGGCCGCGGCGCATCGCCATGGCCGTGCTGCTGCGGCTCACGGCGGAAGCGTATTTGCTGCACGATCCCGCCGCCGGCACGCCGCGTTTGCGCTGGCAACGATTTCTTGCGCTGCACGATGCCGCACGCAGCAGCGCCGCCGCGCGAGGCCTCGACGACGTGCAGGCTTTTCTGCCGCCGCGCGTGTCGCGCGCTTTTGGGCGGCGGCTCTCCAGGCTCGGCTGGACGCGCGATCCCTGGGATTGCTTTTCGCAACGGGTTTAGAGGTAGGACAGGCTTCAGCCTGTCTGGGTTTGATTTTAGTGGAGCTGACAGAAGTCAAAAGAAGACAGGCTGAAGCCTGTCCTACATAAATTTCTAATCCACGAATTACGGAGGTCCACATGGGACGCGGCGCGCAAGCTCAGACACAACAAAACATCGATCAGCAACTCACTTCACAAAACGCAATGAACCAGCAGATCTACGGATCGAGCCAGGCGCTCGGTTCGCAAGCGGCCGGTGGCTATCAAAACTTGCTGGCCAATCCCGGCTACTCGCAGGCGCAGCAGTCGGCCATCACAGGTCTGTCGCAGTCGGCGCTGTCCTCGTCGTTTGACGCGCTGGCGCAAAACGCAGCCAGCCGCGCCGCGCGCACAAAAAACTCAGCCGGTTACGGCGAGCTGATCGATTCATTGGCGCGCACGCAGGGACAGGACTCCGCCAACCTCGCGCAGCAAAATCAAATTGCCTTTGCCAACGCCTCGCGCTCGGATACGCAGTCTGCGCTGGCAGGGCTTTCTGGCTTGTACGGCACCGACGCAAACCTGCTCGGCCGCGCCATCGGCGTGCCTGCGCAACTGCTCGATGCCAGCGCGCGCAATGCGGCGTCCAGCGGATTCAGCCTGGGCTTCGGCCCGGGTGGATTGTCGTTCGGCGTAAAGGGATAGCGAATGTGGCTCTGCAGTAGCACAGGCTTCAGCCTGTGGATTTTTGCCCTGGCACATTTTATAGTGCGTGAAAAAGAGCCACAGGCTGAAGCCTATGCCACATAAAGCTCATCCCAATGAATACTTACGATATTTTGTTGCGCTGTAATCAAAATCAAAAGCAAACAGGCTGAAGCCAGTCCTACTGAAACCCGCGGGCCCACATACAAATGAATCCTTACTGGATCGTAGTCGTATTTCCTTCGTGCCTGCAATTGTTGTTCTTCATTCGTTGGCTGCACCGCCGCACACGCGACGATGAAATTCGCCGCGCCTTCGTTCGCGACATGGCGCTCAATCATCTCCCTCACCTCTACCACGGCTTGCGCCAGATCGCCGACCACCTCGGCATCGAGCTCAAGGACCCTCCGCCCGTACAGTTCCTGGAACTGAATGGCGGGGAACGAAAACGCTGACTGCGGACCAATCACGCATCACTCTTTATGCCCGACACAGTCCCTACCGAAGTCATCGCGCTCGCACGTCAAATTGCCGGCGAGCACTCGCTTGAGCCAGCACTAGTCTGCGCCGTCATCGAGCAGGAATCCGCGTGGAATCCCTGGGCCGTGCGCTACGAGCCGGGATTCTTGTCCCGTTACGTTGCGCCGCTCTATACAGCCGGAAAACTGAGCGCCACCGAAGCCTATACGCGCGCGATGTCCTGGGGACTGATGCAGGTGATGGGGCAGGTCGCTCGCGAATTCGGATTCAAGGAAGCGTCGCTCAGCGAGCTGTGCGACCCGGCCGTAGGGATAGAGTTTGGATGCCGCGTGCTCCGCGCCAGACTGGCGAAAGCGAAGGGTGATGTCCCCGCCGCGCTGCTGGCATGGAACGGCGGCGCCGACATCAACTACGCCGCGGAAGTGCTGGCACGCAAACGAAATTATTCGTCGCGCCCCTAAGTAGAACAGGCTTCAGCCTGTTGCTTTTGTGGCATACCCTTCGAGTAGCGCACGCTTCAGCCGTTAGCTTTTAGTCCGAGAAAATATCCAAGTAGCACAGCCTTCAACTGTGAAATTTCGTTCCCGTAAAAAAAAACCGACCACGCAAAATATTTTCGCAAGGGAATCAATCGACAACCGAAAACCGCTGCACCAAGCCCCATGAAAATATCCATTCGCATCGTCCTATTCGCCGCCGCAGCCATCGCCATCGCTCTCCTGGTCGATGCCTGGCATTCCGCCCGGCAGGATTCTCAGCAACTCGCCGCCACGCTGGCGACGCAAAACACGCGCGATACAGCAAGCCGCCAATCGCGAAAAACAACGAGACGCGCAACTCGCTGCCGCTCTCACCGCCATTCAAGCCCAAAAAGAAGCCGTCAAAACACCGCTTGAGGCCTCCAAACAACTAGCCTTAGTCCTCCCACCTCTGCCAATCCCCGTTACCATTCACGATCCCGATCTGTCCATCCCGCTCCCGCCCGGTGAAACGCCGGCCACAACTCTCTCGATTCCGCAGCCCGATCTCATCCCTCTATACAATGGTTTGCAAGACTGTCGCGCAAGCCAGTTCCAAAGTGACGCTCTGCAAAAAGATCTATCCGATGAAAAAGCGCGCACATCCGCTCTCCAGCACGAACGAGACGCCGCCCTGGCCTCCGCTCACGGCGGACCATTCCTAACCCGTCTAAAGCGAACCATGAAATGGTTTGCCATCGGCGTAGCAGCCGGCGCCGCAGTAGCAGCAGTAGCTCGCCACTAAAGCGCCGCGCAAACCAAGTAAAATCACCAGCGACGCCCGATATAACGCAACACATTTAATCCGTTTAAAACGTTGAACTTACAGAACGATCATCCAGCACATCCAAATGCGAAGAAACAATTACAGTTAGCTAGAAAGGGGCAACACGATGGAATTGGATGAAATCTACAAAAAATATTCCCGACCCTCTTGACATAATGCGTCATATAAGCTATATTATGTCTACTATTATTTTGTGCTGAATGCTATGGACTGGTCTATTTGAGATTTGTCTGGGCCGACTACGCGGCGGCCGTTTATGAAGGTTGTGGGTGTCTGCTGATATGGCTAGGGACTGGCCTTCTTTCATAGTTTCCTTTACTTGATCGGCTATTTCTGGGTTTGCCATGCAGGTTCGGAAGGATTCTGCGTTTAGGCCCTGCTGGACTGCTAAGTCTTGCATCTTTTCCCAAACATTTGAGGGGCTGATTACGTCTTGGGCGTCGAAGATGGCGTCGTGGATCTTCCAGAATGCTGGCCGGATTTTGCTGGTAGGCGCACTGGCTGGCGATTGCAGCGGTCATGGCCCAGGGGTGTATGTTGGTCAGTGGGTAGTGTTTGAAGACCAGTCGGATTTCCGGGTGCTGGGCAAGAATTCGCTTAGGATCAAGTCGAGTTGGCGGCAGGATGGGCACTCGAAATCGGCGAATTCAAAGAAGGTGATCTTGGCGTCTTCGGGGCCCATGGATGGGGATTTGCCGACGTGAAGTTTGGAACGATTTTCCGCAAATGGATCCACGGACATATCGGTTATGTCTCCCCTTAAGAGGAAGTTACCGGACTTTGAGACATAGACTACGGCGGTGTCGGATTGGTCGCCCATTGAAACTTAACGGGGAGCTCCTGCAATTCGGGTATGGGAGAGGGTTTAGATGGGCCGACTTTGACATCAAAGGCCGGGCCCCAGGCGTAAAGGTTTCGCAGGTAGGCCTCGACGCGGGCCTCGACGGTGCCTGGCTTGGCAGGCGTCGATTCTGCGGATTTCGGGGCTGGGGACTTGTCTTTGTCCTTGGCCGGAGCAGATTGAGCGAGTGTCTGAAGCTGGAAGACGGTTAGACACAAGAGTGTGGAGAGAATCAATTTTCGCAGCACTGTAAAACTCCTCTCAGGGGATGAATTTTTGCACGATTGGAAATGGGCGGCCCAAACCGAAAGCCCGGGACGTAATTTTCAGGCCAGGCGGGGCTTGCCTTCGTTTGTATTCGTTTCGGTCAACTTTGCCGGCGATCGAACGGACCAAACTCAATTTCGAAGCCACATTGACTGGCAATTTCCTCGGGACTTTTCACATCTTCAATATAGGCTTTCAGTATCTGATCCAAGACTTCGTACGGTGGCAGGGAATCCTGATCGGTTTGATTCGGGCGAAGCTCGGCGGATGGCGGCTTTTCGATTGAAGCCGGGGAATCAGTTCCCTTTCGCGATTGATCAATTCTGCCAAGGCGTAGACCATTGTTTTGGGGACGTCGGAGAGCATGGCCAGGCCGCCTGCCATGTCGCCGTAGAGAGTGCAATACCCTACCGCCATTTCAGATTTGTTTCCAGTGCTGAGGACCATGGATCCGAACTTGTTCGATATCGCCATCAAGAAATTCCCGCGAACACGAGCCTGAAGATTTTCCTCGGTCACGTCTTCGGGGCGCCCGCGGAAAGCTTCATTAAGAGCGGCTTTGTAGGTATTAAATACATCTGTAATTGAAATAGTCAGAAATTCAATTCCCAGATTCTCCGCAAGTTTGCGGGCATCCGATCGGCTTCCTTCGGAGGAATACGGTCCGGGCATGGAAACGCCGAGGACATTTTCCGGTCCGAGTGCTGCCACGGCGATGGCAGCCACGACGGACGGAATCAATGCCGCCGCTCAGGCCGACCACTACGTTGCGAAAGCCTGACTTGCGAACGTAGTCGCGTGTGCCGCAAACGAGAGCCTGAAGCACCAATTCGATTTCGGTGGATGGCTGCGAGTGGACCTCGCCTGAGCATGTCTCAGTGTCAAAGAGCACGAGGTCTTCTTCGAAGGAATGCGCCTGGGCGGGGACTCGGCCATCGGGCATGACGACCACACTGCCGCCGTCGAACACCAGGCTGTCATTTCCGCCGACCTGATTGACGTAGACGACGGGCAGATTGTGCGCCTTGGCAAGCGCGCGCAGCATTTCCACGCGCAGGGATCGCTTGTCGATTGTGTAGGGAGATCCCGAAATATTAATGATCAGGTTGGCGCCCTTGGCAACCAGTTCGGCCACGGGATCGCGCTCATAGAGAGGCTTTGCCCAAAACGTCTTATCGTTCCAGATATCCTCGCAGATGGTGATGCCCAGATTTTTGCCGCCGAATGAGAAAACATTTTGTGTGGCGGCGGGCTGAAAATATCGGGATTCGTCAAAGACATCGTAGGTGGGCAGTAGCATTTTGTGCTGCACGAATTCTATTTTTCCGTCTGCAAGGAGGGCGGCGGCATTGGCAGCGGACTTTCCCGTGGCGCCAGTAGCGTGGGCCGCGTAGCCTACGATGGAAGGGATGGGCAACTGCTTGGCCAGGGAAGCCAGTTCCCTTTCGTTTCGGTCGATAAAATGGGGGCGCTCGATGAGGTCCATCGGCAGGTAGCCGCACAGGCAAAGCTCGGAAAAAACGGCCAGATCAGCGCCCTTTTGGCGGGCGCGCTGCGCGAAATCCAAAATCTTGGCGGAATTGCCCGCGAAGTCACCAACGGTTGGGTTCAGTTGTGCGAGGGCAATTTTCATGTGGGCCTATAGAATACGGGGCGCGATGTCGCATTGCAACGATATCACTCGTTGCGCATGCGGGGTGCAAATACAAAAGAAAATGGGCCATTGCAGTATATGCAATAGCCCATCGACGAGCCTGTTGACCGAAGTGTGCAAGAGTCGAGACGGCGTTCTTAAACGCTGAACGAGCTGCCGCAGCCGCAGGTGCTCTTAACGTTCGGGTTATTAAACTTAAAGCCAGCGCCTTCCAGAGTTTCGATGTAGTCGATGGAAACGCCTTCCAGATACATCTCGCTCATCTGATCGACAAGGACCTTGAGGCCGTCGAATTCATAGACGTTGTCGGTCGGATTTTCGGCATTCTCAAAGGCCATGTGATAGCTGAAGCCCGAGCAGCCTCCGCCTACAACAGCCACGCGGAGCGCGATTGGAGCGGGATTCTGCTGGCCCATAATCTCTTTTACCTTGGTTGTCGCCACTGGAGTAACCTGAATCATTTAAATACCTTCACTCCCTGCCGGATTCGGCGATATTTGTTGCGCCTTGATTGTAGCACAAAATGCAAGAACAGCCCGCACCATGCAAGAACTGTTCTCCAGATTAAACATCTTGTTCCCTATCTATACGATGCGGCACGAGGGCAAAAGTTTCAGGATGTGCCAGGGACATTCGCAAGAGTCGAAGATGTCAGGAGCGACTTCCTTGCGGCAATTGCACGCGCACGCTAGACTTGCTCATTCATTATGGCCACTCGCGGGAAAATTATTGCCCTGGAAGGGATCGATGGATCGGGAAAGCGCACGCAGCTCGATCTGCTGGCCGCTGCGCTCGAAGCACGGCGGCTGGCTACTTTTCGCATCGGCTTTCCCCGGTATGAATCATTTTACGGAAAACTTATAGGGTGCTATCTCAATGGAGAATTTGGGACACTTGAGGCTGTTGACCCGCACTTGTCGGCGCTGCTTTATGCCGGGGATCGCCTGGAAGCAAGGCCTGAGATCGAAGCGGCGTTGGCCGCCGGGAAAATGGTGCTGGCCGATCGCTACATCGGTTCGAACATGGCGCATCAAACTGCGCGCGTCGCACCGGAAAAGCGAGAGCAATTCCTGGCCTGGCTGAAGCGCCTTGAATATGGGCTTTACGCTTTGCCGGCGGAGGACCTAGTGATCTATTTGCGCGTTCCCGTTGAGGAGGCGCACCGGCTGGTTGGATTGAAGGCCGCGCGCGAATACACAAACTTGAAACGCGATATTCAAGAGGCGGACGTCAAGCATCTGCAAGAAACCGCTAACATTTACGATCGACTAGTAACCGAAGCGAATTGGATACGCATCGATTGTGTGAGCGAGGGCTCCGGCCCATTGAATTCGCCGGAGGAGATCCACCAAAGCGTTATTAAGGCAGTGGAGTCGAGGATTTTGTCCCAGGCTTTGTAGCAATCGTCCGCCGCGGCGGACTTGCACTTGCCTAGGTCAAAGATTCCTGCTTGAAGGCGGACGCTACACGGCGCGGCGTAGCCGCAACCAAAGGCAGAATGTATGGCTACTGTGAATTGTCCTTGTTCTCTCCGCCAGTCCCGTTAGGGACGACATATAGTAGCCCACCGTGAAACGGTGGGGACGCAAAGCAAAACGATCCGGAGTCCCGGAGGGACGGCACACTTGGTTGATCGTGTCGACCTGTTGTGCCGCCCCTCCGGGGCTTGACTCTCGGGTTTACGTTAACCCACCATTTCATGGTGGGCTACGATGTGCCGTCCCTCCGGGACTCCACGCGAGACCAGGCCGAGAGAGAAGCAACACTAAATTCGTTGCGACACGCAAAGAAGGTGTGGAACAGTTGTCAGGATTTGGAAATCATGTTGCCACGCCGAGTTTCTGGCGTGACTTGAAAAAGGAAAGTGCCACAATGAGCTTTTCGGAATTTCTCGGGAATGCGCGAGTGGTCACGGCGCTGCGCGGCATGTTGGCCAGCGAGCGCGTGCCTCATGCCATGTTGTTTTCCGGCCCGCGAGGCGTAGGCAAATTCACGCTGGCGCGCATGTTCGCGCAGGCGGCCAACTGCGAGCGGCTGCCGGACGATTTTTGCGGCGAATGCGAGCCTTGCAGGAAGATCGGGCTGCTTGCCGATTTGAAGCCACTCGTGGATCAGGGCCTCGCGAATCGCGGTGAGCGGCCGGACTCCGCAACTGTGGAGCGCGTGCCGCTGCTGCTGGAAACGCATCCGGACGTATGGGCCATCGTGCCGGACCCTGTGCGCCCAAAAGATCCGGCTGCGCGCCCCGTGCTGCACGTAGGACAACTTCGCGCCGTGCAACGCGCCGCTTATTTTAAGCCGCGCGGGCGACGCCGCGTATTTCTGATCGATGGCGCGGAAACCATGCGTTGGGACTTTGCCAACATATTCCTGAAAATTCTGGAAGAGCCGCCGGAATCGGCCACCTTAATTCTGATGGCGCCAAATCCTTTTCAGCTCTTGCCGACTATCCGGTCGCGCTGCCTGCAATTTTCTTTCTCCGCGCTGACCACGGCCGAAGTTGAGAAAATTTTGTCCACACACACGAAACTATCTCCTGAAGAGCGTAAGCTCGCCGCACAGTATGCTGAGGGCTGCCCGGGCGCTGCGATCGGATTGGACCTGGATGCTGTGGCCAAGCTGCATCGCGACGCTTTGACGATTCTGGAACGCTCCGTGGAACTGCGCGGGGTCTCCGATCTCTTTGCCAGCACGGCGGCGCTTGCCAAGAGCCAGGAGATCGCGTTTGAAAATGTATTGGAAGTGTTCTATAGTCTCCTCACGGACCTAGTTGACCTGTCCAGCTCTTCCACGATGAAGGTGTTGAGAAATCCAGCGTTACGCAGGGAACTCGAAGCACTCAGCAAGAAGGTAGATGTGGCGTGGATTGGCAAAGCCGTCGATGGATTTGACGTACTGCACGCCCGTACCCGAAGGAACATCAATCGGTCACTGGGGTTGGACGCAGTGGCTATTTCTCTTGCGCGCCCCTCGTCGGGGATAAAAAAATCGGTTTTTTAATAACAGAAACGTACCCAGATCGGCCCCTAATGCATCATAGCAGTTGAGAAGACTCACCTAATACGCGGGACTTTATAATTCAAGGAGTTGCTATGGTAAACCGTAAGTTGTTTCGGCCTACTTTGACGGAAATTAAGGAACCTCATATCAGCTCCAGCCGCACGCATTCATCCACCAATGGACCACAGCCGCACAAGAAGCCCGCTCCGCCGGAACAAACGCACGCGGAAAACTTTTATTGGATTAAGCAGATGCAGGCGCGTACCCCGGTGGTAGTGGTCATGACCGATGGGGAGAATTTGCAAGGCGTTGTGGAGTGGTATGACAAAGATTGCATTAAGCTGACTCGGACGGGCAGCCCAAACTTGCTGATTTATAAACAGTTCATAAAGTACATTTACAAAGATGGGCCGGAATCCGCGCTTGGCGGCGCCAACGGGCAGTAGATTTTGACGCCAGGTAGGACAGGCTTCAGCCTGTTTGCCTTTTGATTGCGTTGCTCGAGATTGCGGGCAGAACCAAAGTCAAAAGCAGACAGGCTGAAGCCCATCCTACTTTTTTGGTGCAAGGACGGAGAATGTCATCAGGGCTTTGCTGACCAGGCGGCCGTCCTGGTCGGTTACGTCACAGTCGACCACGCTGGTGGTTCTTCCCTGCCGCAGGACTCGCGCATCGGCCTTGATTTCGCCGTGTTCGACCCCCTCCAGAAAATTGATTTTCATTTCGATGGTAACCACGCGGGAGCCTGCGGGAGATGCCAGGAATGCCGCAAAGCCTCCAGCGGTATCGGCCAGCATGGCCAGAACGCCGCCGTGGACCACCTTGTGGATCTGCTTGTGCAGGTCCAGCACTGGCATTTTGAAGACGGCGCGGCCGCGCTCGGCCTTGGCCAATTGAAATCCGAAATGGTTGATGGGAGCGCTGTGGCGCAAGCGCTCGGTGGCTCTGGCCAGGTCGGCTTTGGATAATTTTCCTCGCGGATTCATGTTGTTGGCGCGCCCCTTCGCGGTTTCAGCCTCATTCTTCCCCTGCTGCACAAAAAAAATGTCACCCCGGCGGCCTGTTGCGCGTCCAATACGCTGCGCGATGTGTCGGGCATCGGCGGGGTGGTCCGAGGCCCGGGAATCTAGCATTCTGGCCAGCCACGCGCAATAGAATCTCTGTCTTGTGGGAGACTCTGTTTGGTAAACTGCCCGCTGCAAACAAGTACAACGCCTGTTTGGAACCTCACGTTTCCGGGAGGGTTTTGCCGTGCAGCGGAAAGGCCCCGGGTCTGAAGACCCGGGCTACAGCAGTTGGGTGGCCTTTGCGCATTGCTGTAGCCCGCCTCTTCAGAGGCGGGGGTTGTTTCGAGGGTAGGGCACATTCGTTGAGGGTAGGCTACGTTAAGGAGCAATCGGGCCATCTGCCTGAATTGAAATGAAAATCGGGATCACATGCTATCCAACCTATGGCGGTTCGGGCGTGGTTGCCACGGAGCTTGGGATGGAGCTCGCGGCGCGCGGCCACGAAGTCCATTTCATCAGCTATGCACCGCCCATTCGATTGACGGACACCAACGAACGCATTCAATTCCATGAAGTGGAAATTTCCAGCTATCCCTTGTTCGATCACGCGCCTTACGCGCTTTCACTGGCCGTGAAAATGATGCAGGTGGCCGAGGCGGAAAACCTGGATTTGCTGCACGTGCACTACGCCATTCCCCATTCCGTGAGCGCCCTTCTGGCCCGCATGATGGCCGCGCCCAAGCGACTGCCCTTCATCACCACGCTGCATGGCACGGACATTACGCTGGTTGGAAACGACCGAAGCTTCCTGCCCATCACCAAGTTTTCCATCGAGCAATCCGACGGCGTCACGGCCATCTCGAATTACTTGAAGCAGCGCACCGTCGAGGAATTCGACATCAAGCGCCCCATCGAAGTGATTCCCAACTTTGTGAACTGCGATCTTTACCGGCGCACTCCGGACGCGGCCCTTCGCGCCGAATGGGCGCCGGACGGCGAACCTATCCTGATGCACCTGTCAAATTTCCGGCCCGTGAAGCGCATCACCGACGTCGTCGAAATTTTCGCCATCGTGCGCGAAAAGATGCGCGCCAAGCTGGTGCTCATCGGGGATGGCCCGGACCGCGGCGCCGCCGAGCACTTGATCCGCAAAAAGAAACTGCACGCGCGACGTGCATTTCCTAGGCAAGCAGGATGGCGTGTACCAGCATCTCTCGCAGGCCGACCTGTTTCTTCTGCCGTCGGACATGGAATCGTTTGGCCTGGCGGCGCTGGAAGCCATGGCCTGCGAAGTGCCCGTGGTGGCCACCAATGTTGGCGGCTTGCCGGAAGTGGTGGAGCACGGAGTTGATGGCTACCTGCTTTACGCCACGCGAGGTGCAAATCGGCGCACGCTACGCGCTGGAGATTTTGTCACAAGCGGATCGCGGCCGCGCCATGGGACAAGTCGCGCGTGTCAACGCCAAGAAAAAATATTGCGCCAACGATGTGATTCCGCTATATGAGGCGTACTATCAACAGGTCATCGATGCGGTGGCCGCGACGAACGCGTAATCGGTTGCGGAAAAAAGTAATTTATTTTGTCATTCTGAGCGAAGCGAAGAAGCTCTCTTTCTTTTCCTGGGCTCAAACCGCGGAGAGATTCTCCGCTTCGCTCAGAATGACAAAATGTTTTGAAGGCTTTTCCGTGGTCGGGCGATTGGGGTTGGGACAGATACGTTCGCAAAGCTCAGGGGGAATACGTGTTTATCGGGTGCAGGAATTTGCGTGTGCGCAGGGGTTTGCGTGTTTCCATTTGTGATTTCCTGGCTGCTTGCGGGCTTTGCAATGCTGCCGGCGACGGGCCGGGCGCAGGTTACAGCGTCGATTGTTGGAACGATTACGGATCAATCTGGCGGGGTCGTCGCGGACGCGAAAATTACCGTGAAGAGTGTGGAAACCGGAGCCGCCGAGTAGTGACTTCGGATGATGCTGGAATCTATCGGATTCTTTCATTGCCATTAGGACTGCAAGAAGTCAAAGCGGAAAAGGATGGGTTCAAACCCTTCTTGCGCACGGGGATAGATCTACATGTGGGTGAGCAGGCCGTCATAAACATTACGTTCACGATAATCGCCAGCCAATCACCATTACTGTGGTAAGTGGCGCACCCGTGGTCAATGTCACTACCGCATCTGTTTCCGGAATGGTGGACGAACGCCAAATCAAGGAATTGCCGCTGAACGGCCGCAGCTTTGACGATCTGATCACGCTCAATCCCGGCACAATCAATTACAGCGCCATGAAAAGCCCCAATACCAGCACCAGCAATGGAAACACGTTCTCGGTGGCCGGCCGCCGGACCAGCGACAATTTGTTTTTGCTGAATGGCGTTGAATACATGGGATCGAGCCAACTGGCCGTCACTCCCGGCGGAACCAGCGGATATCTTGCTGGGTATCGATGCCATCCGCGAATTTAATGTGCTCACCGATACCTACTCCGCCGAATATGGCAAGCGCTCCGGAGCGCAGGTCAGCGTCGTCACGCAATCCGGGACCAATAATTTTCATGGCACGGTTTTTGAATTTGTGCGAAACAGCGCCTTCGATTCCCCCGGCCCGTTCGACAACGGAACCGTTCCTGCCTTTCGAAGAAATCAATTCGGAGCGGCTGCCGGCGGCCCACTCGAACGAGATCGTCTTTTTCTTTTTGGCAACTACGAGGGATTTCGCCAGTCGCTGGACCTGAGCAGCGTGAGCGTGGTTCCTGACAATGGGACGGCGCTTGCGCCAGAGGCACGCCAAGGTTCCTTACCGAATCCATGTACAGGCGCATATACCCCGGTCATCGAAACTAAACAACGCCATGCTGGCGTACATGTCCTTCTGGCCTCTGCCCAATGGACCGGAATTGATGGTGCCTGCCTCGGGGACGGGCTGCGTAAATACTTCCCCGGTGCCCTCCGGGACCGCCAAGGCTTTCTACAATCCCAACTCAGCACATCCAGGAAGATTTCGGAACACTGCGAGCCGACTACCACATTGGTAGCAACGACCAGCTATCCAACGTCTACACGATTGACGACGGAAATAGCCTAATCCCGCTGGCCGATCCGTTGTTCGCGTCCTACACGCCGCTGCGCATGCAGGTGCTCAGCCTGGCGGAAACGCATATCTTTTCGCCCGAGGTTCTCAACACCGTTACCGTTCGGATTTTCCCGCGCCTCCTTCGCCCTGGCATCGGTTCCGCTGGCCACGCTTCCCCTCGAGCCTATCGTTTGTCCAGGGACTGGGCCCAGGCGGAATCGTTGTCGGCGGCGGCGCAACGACTACCGCAAATGGCTCCATCACTTCGGCAGGCCCGAACAATGCGGCGGGCGATCGTAAACCACAGGAATCTTTTTACCTATCAGGACGATCTGCACATCAGCCACGGAATTCATCAGCTCAACTTCGGAGTGTGGTTCCAGCGGCTGCAGGACAACGAAGACACCGCATCGCGCCAGCTTGGGCAGGCGACCTTCGCCAGCTTGACGACTTTTCTGCAAGGTACGGTCACCAACTTCCAAGTCGTGCCCATGCACACCGAGCTGGGTTGGAGAACCCTGTTGGGCGCATGGTACGTGGACGATTCCATGCGGCTGCGCCGCAACCTCACCTTCGAAGCCGGACTGCGGCAGGAATTCACTACCGGCTGGAATGAGTCCCAAGGCAGGGCTTCCAACTACGTCACCAATGCGCAAAACGTTCTGGTGACCAACCCCGTCGTGGGTAATTCGGTGTATACGGCCGAATCAATGCCATACGCCTGTTCAGCCCGCGCGTCGGCCTGGCCTGGGACGTTTTCGGAACCGGAAAAACCGCTGTTCGCGCGGGATACGGCATGTATTATTCGCTCATCGACGATCTAGCCTTTTTGCAGAATTCCCTGCCGCCCTATAACGGCGCGGCTACTTTTGTGGGCAATATTTTCACCAATGGCACTCTCCCGATTCGACTCCAGGGCCTCCACCGGCGAACACCTGTCTACTCGCCACAAGGAATTCAGCCGGACGCCAAAACTCCGGCGGTTCAGGAATGGAATCTGACCATCGAGCAGCAGCTCAGCACAGAACACTTCGCTGCGCGTTGCCTATGTCGGATCGTTCGCCGTGCATGAACTGCTCAGCGTCGATCCCAATACCATTCCCACGCAGATTTGCGTCGCAATGCCGCGGGATGCAACTCCGGGGGCAACGGCAGCATTCACAGGACATGTTTCGCAAGGGGCCGCAGTACATTCCCGGCATCGGAACAAAGCGGCCCAACCCTGCCCTCTCTGCTGGATTTTTCTGGCTCACCGAAGGCAACAGCAGCTACAACGCGTTGCAAGTTGACGTGACTCACCGCATGAGCAAGGGCCTGGAATTCCGCGGCAACTATACGTGGTCAAAAAATCTGGACATGAATTCCGCATTGACCGGAGCGCAGGCCAACAACCAGGCGCAAATGGTGCTCGATCGCAATGACTTGCACAGGGACTGGGGCCCGTCCGCGTTGAATCTCATTCAGCCAGGCCAGCATTTCCGCGATTATGAACTGCCATTGGCCATGGACAGCGCTGGCTGAATGATGTCTCGCGAACGTCGAAGCCAAGTTTGTTTCCGGCTGGCAGGTGAATGCCATTGGAACGTTTCTGTCCGGCTTCCCTTTCACGCCGCTGGTTGGATCGAATCGCTCCGGCGACGGCGACACCAGAAATCCGGACCGGCCTTCGATCAATCCGTCCTTCAGCGGGCCCGTGGTCACCGGAAATCCAAACCAGTGGTTGAATCCCGCAGCCTTCGTTCTGCCGACCGCGGGGACGTTTGGAAATCTGGGAAGGGGAACATATTCCGGGCCGGGACTTGCGGACGTCGATTTTTCACTTTTCAAGAACACCACCATCACGGAAAAAACCAACCTGCAATTTCGCGCCGAATTCTTCAACATCTTCAATCGCTCAAACTTTGGTCCGCCCAACACAACCGTGTTTTCAAGCGGAGCCGATCAGCCCTTCGGCCGGCTTGATTACCACGACGGCCACGTCTCCGCGGCAGATTCAACTAGGACTGAAGCTGATTTTTTAGGGGATTGAGTAGCACAGGCTTTAGCCTGTGGGGGTTGGGCCTAGCACGGACTAACCTCACAGGCTGAAGCCTGTGCTACATAAATCAAATCTTCGTGGCGGGAAGAATGATGGAAGGCTCGGACGCGGTGGGCACAAGTTCGGGAATTTCGATGCGGATGCGTGTTCCCTCCCCCTCTCGGCTGGAAATATCCATGCGGAAATCTGCGCCATAAAGCACGCGCAAGCGTTCGTGCACGTTGCTGATGCCGATCCCGTCTCCGAACACCTGCCCCATGCGTTCCTTGGGAATTCCCACGCCGTTATCTTCAATGGCGATCATCAGACGCGCCGTCCTGCGCTTCGGTGCGTGATGGTGAGTTCGCCGCCGCCGATTCTTCGCGGCCAGCCCGTGCTTCAGCGCATTTTCGACAATGGGTTGCAGGAGCATGCTGGGGACAAACGCGTCGAGCGTGTGCTTCGTCAATCTGCTTGTGAATCAGAAGATTGTCGCGTCCGAATCGCGCGACCTCGATGTCCAGATAGTCGTCGATGAAATCGAGTTCCTCCTGCAGCGGCACAAATGTTTCGTGCTTGCGCAAAAGCCGCCGCAGAATATTGCTCAACTTGATGACCACGCCGCGGGCCGTGTCCGGATCGTAGCGAATCAGCGAAGAAACCGTGTTGAGCGTGTTGAACAAAAAATGAGGATTGATTTGCGCGGTCAGGGCGTCCATGCGCGCCTTGAGCAGCAATTGCTGGTGCTGCTCGAGGTTCATTTCGATTCGCGTGTTGTTCCAGATCTTCATCGGCACGGCGACAGCCATCACGGTGGAGAGCAGGACCAGCGCGAGTCCCCAGCTCTGTCCCGGCGTTCAGATAAAAAAGCCATTGCGGCTTGGTGGCGTGGCCGAGCGCCTGGCGAGCCAGTTCCAGCACGACAATCGCGCCCAGCGGCAGCATTTCCCAGGTCACTTTTCTGCCGCGGAACACGCGCACCAGCCAGCGCGGCGTGCTCATGAAACGTGAACGGCCCAAGCTTCCAGATTTCCTCGGTGTTCGGAATGGACTGGCGAATCAATCCACCCACGAGGCCGGCGGTCGCGGCGACGGGCATCGAGAGCCATTCGTGGTGCAAAAACGCGGGCAGGCTGATGATCGACCCGCCCAGCGGGCCGACCACGCGCCCGCCCAGCAGCCCGAGCAGGAACGATCCTTCCAGCATGAGGTCCGCAGCGCGATAGGGCTGGCCCACGATGCGCAGGATCACGCCGAAGGCCAGCGGCGGCGTGACAAAAAGCATCAGCTTCAATTTTTGGTCCGAATCGCGGACTTCGGTGAAGAGAACCTTGCGGAAGATGGCCGAGCGCGCCAGCCAGGCGCAGATCGACGCCGCCGCGCCGACGTGCAGCAGCAGCGTGAGCAGCAAATCCCCGCCGAAGTGTAAGCGTATTCATGAACCTTGATCCGCTGGCGGCTACGTTAGCCAATCGCAGGGCCGATGTAAAGCGGCGCTTACGAATCCATGCAGCGATAGGCTTGGCTTTCTGTAGCGCCCGCCTTCAGGCGGGCATTCTACGGCCAGCCGGATGCCCGCCTAAAGGCGGGCGCTACATCGCTCGGCCTGCTATAATACGCGGCTCTCATGCCACTCAAAACAAAGCGACGCAGACGCGCGCTCCGCGCAAAGCCGCGAAAGGCCGCATCCGAATCGTGGCACGCGCCAAGCTTCCGACGCGATTCGGCCCCTTCGAAATTCTCGGCATCGAGGGCCGCAACGATCAGGAAAGCGCCGTGGCCCTGGTCCGCGGCACGATTCGCGGCCAGACGCCGCTGGTGCGCATCCACTCGCAGTGCCTCACCGGCGATGTTCTGGCCTCCGAGCGCTGCGATTGCCGCGCGCAGCTGGAACTTTCGCTGCGACGAATCGCCGCGTCGCCATCCGGCATTCTGCTCTATCTGCCGCAGGAGGGCCGCGGCATCGGCCTGATGAACAAGCTGCGCGCCTATGAATTGCAGGATCGCGGCATGGATACGGTGGAGGCCAACGAAGAGCTTGGCTTTGCCGCCGATTCGCGGGATTATGGATTTTCAGCCGAGGCGCTGCGACTGCTGGGCGTGCGCCGCGTGCGTTTGCTTTCGAACAATCCGGATAAGGTGCAGCAACTGGAGAGCGCGGGAATCCGGGTTGTGGAGCGCGTGCCCTGCAGGCCGCGCACTTCGCGCACTTCGCGCGCCTATATGGAAACCAAGCGCACGAAGCTGGGGCATCTGCTCGAAGATGTGTAGTTTTTAATCGCTACTGCCTAGTCCTTAATATCTGGCTTTTAGTTTTGATTTTGTTTTAGTTCGGAAACATTAGACTTCAAATCTCAAATTTGAAATTTCAGATTTGAGATTTGAAATCAATGCTGTCCCAAGAAAGTTTTGGCGGTTTGACGTAACTGCTTGATGGAATGAAGGTAAGGGTTGCGGTGAGTTTTTTCGATTTCAATGATTGCTTCTTTTTCGGTGGCATCGTACTGCTTTCCTGCTTGTTCCGGAGGCAGTCGATGAATCTTGGCCGAACCGTGTTCTCTCAGCTTGTGGATTTTCTCCCGACCTACCAGTTTCAAATTTGCGTCGATCGCTATCAAGGCAATCGCTACGTCAAAGATTTCTCTTGCTGGGATCAGTTCCTGTGTCTGGCCTTTGCTCAGCTCACGTACCGCGAAAGTCTTCGCGATATCGAAGCCTGTCTGCGCGCCCAGCAACCCAAGCTGTATCACATGGGTTTCCGGGCCGCATCTCGCGCAACACCTTGGCGCATGCCAACGAGCATCGCGACTGGAGGATCTACGCCGATTTCGCTCAGGTCCTGATTGCCGCCGCCCGGGACCTGTACCGCGACGAACCCTTCGGCGTGGAGTTGTCCGAGACCGTGTATGCCTTGGACTCCACGACGATCGATTTATGCCTGGCGCTTTTTCCGTGGGGAAAATTCCGTCGCCACAAGAGCGCCGTGAAACTGCATACGCTGCTGGATCTGCGAGGCAGCATTCCAGCCAATGTTTATGTGACCGGGGGCCAAGTTCACGACGTCAACCTTCTGGACCAATTGCTTCCCGAAGCCGGAGCGTTTTATCTGCTCGACCGCGGGTACCTGGACTTTCGCCGCCTCTACCTGCTCACACAAGGGTGCGCCTTTTTCATCACGCGCGCCAAGCAGAACACACAATTCTGGCGACGCCAGTGGCGGCCGGTGCACCGCTGGACCGGACTGCGGTCGGATCAAACCATTCAGCTCAGCGGCCCAAAAACCTCACGCCTGTATCCCGATCCGTTGCGCCGCATTCATTACTTCGACGCCGAGAAAGATCTGCGGTTGGTTTTTCTCACCAACAATTTCCTGCTTCCGGCACTGACCATCGCCGAACTTACCGAGCCCGCTGGCGCGTGGAGTTGTTTTTTCGCTGGATCAAACAGCACCTGCGGATCAAAGCGTTCTACGGCACATCGGAAAACGCCGTGAAGACCCAGATTTGGGTGGCCATATCGTTTACGTGCTGGTAGCGATTGTCAAAAAGCAACTGGGGCTGGACCTAAGCCTTTACAAAATACTGCAGATTCTTCAGCGTGACCGTTTTCGAGAAAACCCCATTTTACAGGGTTTTCCAACTTCGGCGACGAGTTGCCAGACGCCGAGTCCAGTATGCAATTGAATCTATTCGACTTTTAATGGGACAGCATTGATTTGAAATTTCAAATTTGAGATTTGAAATTCGGCAATTTGCAATGTTCGATCAGCAACGCCACGGTTGCGCTTGTGGAGGAAGAACATGATGCCCGCGATTCACTCCGGCTCCAGCTTTGAAAAAATCACTCCCGCAAAACTCTACAAACTCTTCATGGATTCGGCCAAGCACACGGCCGCTACCGGCGCGCCCGCAAAAATCAGCCGCAAGCCCGGCGGAAAATGGACCGCTTTCGGCGGCATGCTGCTGGGGAAGAATTTGGTGCTGATTCCCAATCGAATGATCGTGCAAACGTGGCGCTCCTCGGCATGGAAAAAGGCGGATCCCGATTCCATACTGGTGGTCACAATTGAAAAATCCGCCGATGGCGGCGCGAAAGTGGACCTGGTTCACGTTGGCGTTCCCGAATATGATCACGCAGGCGTCACGGAAGGCTGGGTGAAATATTACTGGGAACCGTGGAAAGCGTATTTCGCCGCGCGAAAGCGATAGATTTGTGCCCACAAGGCGCGACCATGAAATGCCAAAATATCTTACGAGAGTTAAGATTCCTTGAAGACGGATGCTCCTAAGTTAGTATGGGAAAATGGTTTTACAGGGCGGGGTTGCAGGAACTCAGGGTCTTACATATGGAAATTGTCTGCTACACTTTGGCTTGGTAGAGAGGCCTTCGCCATGCAAAGCTCGATCATCAAAGACCCCAACATACTGGGCGCGGAGCCGGTTTTTCGAGGAACTCGCGTTCCATTCAAGATACTAATCGAGTATCTGGAGGGAGGCGATACGCTGGACCAGTTCCTGGAACAATACCCTTCCGTAAGCCGCGAATTGGCTGTGGCCGCAATCGAAGAGGCGCGATCCAGCCTGGTATCTCAACTCAAATGAAAGTTCTGATCGATGAATGTGCTCCCAGGGTGCTGAAGCAAGTATTGATCGACCACGGATACGAGTGCCTTACAGTTCAAGACGCTGGTTGGGCCGGGAAGGTGAACGGCGAACTGCTGGAACTCGCCGAAGCTGAATTTGATGTGCTGATCACGCTGGACACAAATCTAAAGTATCAGCAAAATTTGGCCGAACGAAAAATCGCATTCATAGTATTCCGGACACAATCCAATCGCCTGGTTCATCTCCGTCCACACTTCCCCGACTGCGTGAATGCACTGCGGGCAATCAAATCCGGGGAGCTTATATACGTAGGCACGGTGTCCTAAGGCGCGATGCTAATTTCAATCTCCCCGAACACATACTGAATAGAAGGTCAGATAGGCGTCTTGACGTCATCCGCCCCCAACCAGATGCACTATTTCATAACGATCCCCAGGCACCACGTTGGTTGCGGCCCACTGTGACCGCGGAAGAATTTCCAGATTGCGTTCGATGGCCACGCGATCGGTGGGCAAGCCCAGATGACTAAGCAATGCGGGTATACCGAGTCCCGCGGGCACTTCGCGCATTTCCCCATTCACGCTAATTTGGATCCCCGATGTCATCGCGCGGCCGGCGCCGGAGTCGTGTCGCGGGGCTTGGATTTCAGCCGGAACCTCAATTCGCCGTAACGCGAGCCATCCGTGGCGCGAACTACCAGCGAAGCGCCATCGCTGGCATTTTGCGGAATTGGAAATTTGAGCAGTGCGTGGCCTTCGACATCCGTGCGAACGCCCGCGCAGGGCACGCGCCGTTTTTCAAATTCCAGAAAAGCCTCAAGATCTGCATCCGCAACGGGCGTACGAGAATCCTTTGCCCGCAATTCGATTTCTAGAACCACGTTTCCAGCCGCGAACAAGCTCTTGGGATTGGTAAGGCGCAATTCCAGGGCATCCTGGTTAGTGGCATCCTTGGCGGGCGTCTGCGTGTTTTCCTGGTTCTGAAACGGGAGTTTCCCGGCCTCAAGTTCGGCAATCACTTCTCGATGCTGTTGCGACAGGCGCCCGTGGAGACTATCCGCCAGCTTCTCCGTTACGATACCCCCGGCAAATTTTTCATAGTTGGTGCTGCGTTTGTAGACCACCCGACCGGACAAATACACTGCCGTGTCCAGAAAAGGGTGCGAGGGGCCGCGGTCTTCCGTTTGCACGTGATACATGGCGTCTCCCACGCGGACGTTTGAATTGAATCCAAAGTTCATTTCCGTCACCAGCCTTCCCAAAAAGAGAGCGCCATCTTTATTTCTTCTTAACTATATCGAAAAATTTGACGATATATCTGCTGAGTGCATTTGACCGCTTGCCGCTTCGTCGCTATTATAGCTTGTGCTCAGATGACTGGAAACGACATCCAAGCTTATGCGCCACTACTTTTGCACCTCATCCTGGCGATGGCGCTTTCGGGCATTCTCCTGCTGCTATCTTCGGTGGTGGGCTGGAGACGCCCTTCCAAGATAAAGAATCAAGCCTATGAATGCGGCATCACGCCAACGGGCGATGCACGTGCGCCGTTTTCCGTAAAATTTTATTTGATCGCAATTCTATTTATCTTGTTCGATGTGGAAGCAATCTTTCTGTATCCATGGGCATTTATTTTCAAGTCGTTGCGATGGTTCGGCTTTGTGGAAATGATTCTCTACATCGGTATCCTGCTGGTGGGCTATTTCTATCTTTGGAAGAAAGGGGCGTTGGACTGGAACCGCCCAGCCGTACGCCGGGACGGGAATTCGTGACGGACACGCCTGACCTCGAGCAAAACCCCATCATTGCGAAAATTCGAGCCTGGCGGCCCGATGCTATCGCGAAACTAATTTCATTTCGCGGCGACCTGACCGTGGTCGTCTACCGCGAACATTTGCGGCCCCTGGCCGAATTTCTGGTTTCCGAGCCCGATCTGGCCTTCACCTTTCTTTCCGACGTTACCGGGATGGACCGATTTCCCATCGAACCGCGCTTCGAGTTGAACTATCATCTCTTGTCGCTCTCGCGCCGCGAAACAATTGCGCTGCGAATCAGCCTGCCGGGAGACAATCCCGTCACCCAGTCGGTTGTGCCGGTTTGGCCCACGGCCAATTGGCACGAGCGCGAGATTTTTGACCTTCTAGGCATTCGATTCGAGGGCCATCCCGATCTGCGTCGCATTTTCATGCCGGACGATTGGGAAGGCTATCCACTTCGCAAGGATTATCCCGTGGAGGGCCCTCGCTGATTTTTCATTCTGAAATGAGCGAACCTGTGCTATGACTACTGTCCAAACCGCCATCGGCCCCGAAAAAACCATGGTCCTGAATATGGGCCCGCAACATCCGTCCACGCACGGCGTGCTGCGCGTACTGCTGGAGTTGGATGGCGAGAATATCGTCAAGGCGGATGTGGATATCGGATACTTGCACACCGGCATCGAAAAAACCGCCGAAGCGCTGACCTATTCGCAGGCCATTACCATTACCGACCGCATGGATTACCTTGCGCCGCTCTCGAACAACCTGGCCTATTGCCTGGCGGTGGAAAAATTATTGGGCCTGGAAGTTCCCAAGCGCGCGCAATACATCCGCGTGCTGCTCACTGAACTAACCCGCATCGGCTCGCACCTTGTCTGGCTGGGCACCCATGCCATCGACCTGGGCGCCATGTCCGTGTTCCTTTACTGCTTCCGCGAGCGCGAGCAGCTTCTCAACATTTTTGAGCTGGTCAGCGGCCAGCGCATGATGACCAGCTATTTCCGCATTGGCGGGCTTGCCCTCGAACCGCCTGTCGGCTGGACCGATCACGTCGCGAAAATCGTGCGCACCTTCCCATCAAGCATTGACGAGTACGAGGAGTTGCTGACCCGCAACCGCATTTGGCTGGGCCGCACGCAGGGCGTGGGCATTCTCAAAGCGTCGGACGCCATCGCGCTAGGCGTGTCCGGCCCATCGCTGCGCGGCTCCGGTGTGGATTACGACGTACGCAAGTATTTCCCCTATTCCAGTTACGAGGAATTCGATTTCAATGTGCCTGTGCGCAGCGAAGGCGATTGCTATGCGCGCTACATGTGCCGTGTTGCGGAAATGCGCGAAAGCCTGAAGATCGTCAAGCAAGCTCTGGAAAAAATTCCGCCGGAAGGCCCAATCAAGGCTGACGCTCCCGGAATCGTTCCTCCGCAGCGCGAAAAAATGAAAACGGAAATGGAAGCGCTGATTTATCACTTCAAGATTTTCACCGAAGGCTTCGCGCCTCCTGCCGGCGAAGTCTATCAGCGCATTGAATCGCCCCGCGGCGAACTGGGTTGCTTCATTGCCAGCGATGGCTCGCCCAAGCCTTACCGCATGAGAATGCGCGCGCCTTCCTTCGTGAATTTGCAGGCGCTGCAAAAAATGGTCGAAGGCCACCTGGTGGCTGACGCAATTGCCAGCATTGGGACATTGGACATTGTCCTTGGGGAGATTGACCGCTGATGAATTTGCCTCCGCAGCTTGAAGCCAAATTCCAAACGCTGGAAAACCGCTACCCGGTGAAGCGTTCGGCGCTCATTCCCATGCTGCTGTACGCGCAGGATCAGTTTGGATACGTCAGCGATGAAATGATTGAGGAAATCGCCGCCCGCCTGAGCCTGAAAACGGTTCAAGTCATCGAGACAATGGCTTATTACTCGATGCTGCGCCGCCATCGCGCCGGAAAATTCCACGTGCAGGTCTGCACCAATGTTTCCTGCATGTTGCGCGGCGGCAATCAGCTCTATGAGTTTGTGCAAAAGAAGCTGGAGATCGGGCACAAGGAAACCACGGCGGACGGCGTTTTTTCGCTGGAAGAAGTGGAGTGCCTGGGAGCTTGCACCGGCGCTCCCGCCATGCAGGTGAATTACGATTTTTACGAAAATCTGACCATCGAGCGCACCACGCAAATTTTCGAGGCCCTGGAAGCCGGACGCAAGCCAGCACCCTCCGTGCCGATTTCAGGCGCCGTGAAAGAACGCCATCCCGCCGAAGTGCCCGCCATCAGCCGCCTGTTTGGCGTAAAGGATTCGCACAAGCTGGAAGTTTACGTGGCAAATGACGGCTACAAGGGTATGGAGCGCGCCCTCAAGGAACTGACTTCCGAGCAGGTTGTGGACGAAGTGAAAAAGTCCAACCTGCGTGGGCGCGGCGGCGCTGGATTCCCCACCGGCATGAAGTGGAGCTTCGTGCCCAAGGATTCGCCCAAGCCCAAGTACGTGCTGTGCAACGCGGATGAAAGCGAGCCCGGCACCTGCAAGGACCGCCCGCTGATGGAATTGATGCCGCACCAGTTGATCGAAGGCATCGTCATCGCCGGCCGTGCGGTTGGCTCGCATCAGGGATACATCTACGTTCGCGGCGAGTACCGCTACGTTCTGGACATCATGGACGATGCCATCGCGGAAGCCTACAAAGCGGGCTACCTGGGCAAGAATATTCTTGGCAGCGGATACGATTTCGATTTGGTCACGCATACGGGCGCGGGCGCCTACGAGTGCGGCGAGGAATCGGCGCTGATGGAATCGCTGGAAGGCAAGCGCGGCTATCCGCGCATCCGGCCCCCATTCCCTGCCGTGGTTGGGCTGTACGGATCTCCTACTGTGATCAACAACGTCGAAACACTTTCCTCCGCTCCGGAAATTTTGCGGCGAGGGGGCGAGTGGTATGCCGGCCTGGGGTCACCCAAGAACGGCGGCACGCGCCTGTTCTGCGTTTCCGGGCACGTGAACAAGCCGGGCATCTACGAATTGCCCATGGGTTTTCCGCTGCGCAAGCTCATCGAAGACGTAGCAGGTGGCATGCGAAACGGAAGGAAACTCAAGGCCGTCATACCCGGCGGAAGTTCCTGCCCGCTGCTCACGGCCGAGGAAATCGATATCAACATGGATTACGATTCGGTGGCCAAGGCTGGCTCCATGCTCGGTTCGGGCGGGTTGGTGGTGATTGACGAAGACACCTGCATGGTGGACCTGGCGCGGCGCATCATGCACTTTTACGCGCACGAATCCTGCGGCTGGTGCATTCCCTGCCGCGAAGGCACGGGCTGGCTGCGCAAGACTCTGGACCGCTTCCACTCCGGCATGGGCCGCGCGGAGGACATCACGCTGATCGGTGACTTGTCGAAAAATATGCTGGGCCGCACCTTCTGCCCGCTGGGCGACGCCGCCGCCATGCCCACGATCAGTATCGTAAAAAAGTGGCGGCACGAGTTTGAAGCCCATCTTTCAGGAAAATGTCCGTACAATCCGGCCGACGTGATGGCAGGGGTGCGTTAAAGGGTTCGCTGAGGCTCCCAGGAAAAAATGGCCGAATCAACCGATATTACGCTGAAGATCGATGATCGCGACGTCACTGTCCCTCCCGGGACGCTGGTGATCGAAGCCGCGCGGCGCATGGGCATCGAAGTCCCGTCGTTCTGCTACTTCCCTGGCCTGTCCTTGCAGGCTGCCTGCCGCATGTGCCTCGTGGAAGTGGAAAAAGCGCCCAAGCTGCAAACTGCCTGCACGCTGGTGGCAATGCCCGGCATGATCGTGCGCACCAGCACGCCGCAGGTGCATGAAGCGCGCAAGGGCATGCTGGAATTTCTGCTGGCCAACCATCCCGCTGGATTGCCCGGTGTGCGACAAGGGCGGCGAATGCGAATTGCAGGACATGGTCTTCACCTATGGCGCGGACAAGAGCCGCTTCAACGAAGAGAAGCGCCATCAGCCCGAGCAGAAATGGTCCGAAGCGGTTTACTACGACGCGCCGCGCTGCATTCTGTGCTTTCGCTGCGTGCGCGTGTGCGACGAAGGCATGGACGTCAAGGCGCTGGGCGTGGGGGCACGCGGCTCGCAATCGGTGATCATTCCGAATGGCGAGGATCATCTGGATTGCGAAGAGTGCGGCATGTGCATCGACATCTGTCCGGTGGGCGCGCTGACCAGCGGCACCTATCGCTACAAGACGCGCCCATGGGAAATGACGTACGTCTCTACGGTTTGCACGCACTGCTCCAACGGTTGCAAGACCACGCTGAGCGTTCGCAACAATGAAATTCTGCGCGCCAACAATCGCGATCTCTCCGGCTTCAACAAGGACTTTCTTTGCGCAAAGGGTCGCTTCGGTTTCGATTTCACGAAGCACTCTGAACGCCTCAAGCTGCCGCTGGTTCGCCGCGACGGCAAACTCGTTCCCTCAAGCTGGGAAGATGCACTGGCAGAAGTTTCCCGGCGCCTCGCGGAAATCCACAAAGCTTCCGGCGCGGATTCCATCGGCTTCATCGGCTCGAATCGCACCACCAACGAAGAAAATTATCTGCTGGGCCGCATCGCGCGCGGCTCCATTGGCACAAACAATATCGATCATCACCGCACCGCGGATTACGCCAGCCTGATCGCCGCGCTGGGCACGCAAGCCGCTGCCGCCAGCGCCACCATGACGCAGTTGTACGAGGCGGATGCCGTGCTCCTGGTGGGCCACGATCCCACTGAGCAAAGTCCGCTGGTCGCGTGGCAGATTCGCTCCGCCATTCGCCATCGCGGCGCGCGCCTGTACATCATCAACTCGAAATCCATCAAGCTGCTGCGCAAAGCGCGAGGTTTTGCCGAAGTGCCCGAGGGCCGCGAGGGGACCGCTATGCGCTGGCTGGCTGGCGGCGAATCGCAGCTGGACGCCGGCACCATCGAGCGGCTGGCATCGCTCAAGGCATCGCTCGAAAAAGAGAGCAATGTTGTCATCGTCGTTCGGCGCGGAGCTCAGCGGCGCGGCCATTGGCGACCTCGTGAAATTTGGATCTTCCCTGCCCGGCCAGACGCGCTACATGGCGCTAGGCGATTACGCGAATTCGCGCGGCGCGGCGGACATGGGACTGCTGCCGAACATGCTACCCGGCTATTTGCCTGTCGCAGACGCCGATGCCCGCCGGCAATTTACATCGATTATGGGGCGGCAACCTTCCGGAAAAATCTGGGATGAATGCGCGCGGGATGCTGGCCGCCGCTGCCAAGGGAGAATTGCATGCGCTGTACGTCGTCGGCGCAAACCCTGTGAAAACTTTCGGCGTTTCCGCCGCGGGCCGCCTCGGCAAGCTGGATTTTCTGGTCGTGCAGGATCTGTTCCTCACGGAGACCGCGCAACTCGCCGACATCGTTCTGCCCGCGGCCTCCGCCTACGAGAAGAATGGCACCATGACCAACTCTTCGGGCGAAGTGCAATTAGTGCGCAAGGGCGGCGACGTGATGGGCACGCGCACGGATTTCGACATCTTGCGAATTCTGTCTCACCAACTGGCGCAGCACGGCCTGGGGCAGGCATTCCCGCATCGCACTCCAGAAGCTGCCTTTGAGGAAATTCGCCGAACCGTGCCGGGCTACAACCTGGCCATGGCCACGCTGCTGCTTGGCGAAGCAGAAAAAACTTCGCCGGTTTCTTCCGCCAACGGCAATGCCAGTTTCGATGTTCCGGCAGGCTCGATCTTTTCCTCGGGCGACACGTTATTTACCAGCGGCAGCTTGAGCCCCTATTTGACGATGGTTCGCTCCCTGCCCGAAGCCGCCGAGGAAACGGAAGTGGAGGCGCGCCCGTGAACGAATATGCCGCACGGTTTCCACTTCTGGTCGTGGCGCTGCCCAAGATCATCATTCTGCTTTTTGTCATGCTGACGGCGCTTGCCTATCTCACCTGGTTTGAGCGCAAAGTCGTGGCGCACATCCAGTCGCGATGGGGACCGTATCGCGTGGGCCCGCACGGATTGCTGCAGCCGCTGGCTGACGGCCTAAAATTCTTGTTCAAGGAAGATGTGACACCGGCGGGCGCGGACAAGTTTGCTTTATTTCCTGGCGCCGTTTCTGTCGCTGTCCCTGGCCATCACGTCCATCGCCGTGATTCCCTTTGGGCCGAAGGGATTGACGATTTTCGGACAGGCCACGCCCACGGGCATCGCCAATTTGAATATTGGCATCTTGATTCTGTTCGCTATCACCTCCATGGGCGTCTACGGAGTGGCCCTCGCCGGATGGGCGTCCAACAGCAAGTACCCGCTGCTCGGCGGCCTGCGCAGTTCGGCGCAGATGATCAGCTATGAACTGGCGCTGACCATGTCCGTAGTGGGCGTGATCCTCATGGCCGGCACATTTAATTTGAGCGAAATTGTGACTTCGCAGCAGGGTTTTCACTGGGGATTCATGCCGCGCTGGAATGTGATCGGCGGACCTTTGCCGCAGGTGCTGGGCTTCCTCTTGTTTTTCACCGCGGCCGTGGCGGAAACCAATCGCGCGCCATTCGATCTGGCCGAAGCGGAATCGGAACTGGTGGCCGGATTTCACACCGAGTACGCCAGCTTCAAGTTCGCAATGTTTTTCATGGCCGAATACGCCAGCATGATTACGGTTTCCTGCCTGGCGACGATTTTATTTTTCGGTGGATGGCTCTCGCCATTCGCGCAAACTCCGGTGTTGGCCTGGACGCACTATATTCCCACCGCCGTCTTCGCCATTGCCGGGCTGGCGCTGATAGCGCACGGCGTCCGCTACATCACGTTGTTTGGACGCATGGTCCTGCCGGTTTTGGGCTTAGTGCTGCTTGCGGCTTGGCATTTTGTTTGCCCTGCCCGCGGTGATTGAGTATGTGCAAGGGCCGTTCTGGTTCCTGCTCGAAGATTGCGGTGTTTCTGTTTATTTACGTTTGGGTGCGCGGCACGCTTCCGCGCTTCCGCTACGATCAGTTGATGAATTTCGGATGGAAAGTGCTTCTGCCGCTTTCGATCTTGAACGTGGTCATCACGAGTCTGGCGATTGTGTTGACGCAACCATGACAATGAGTTCGAACGCGAATGAGATGACACAGCGCTGCAACCGACGCGTGCCCCGGAAATTGTGCGAGGTCTGCGATGATTACGCCGCAGATCGCCGTATTCCTGGTGCTGGCCGCGGTCACCGTGGCGGGCGCCGTGAGCCTGATCCTGCAGCGCCATCCGATTCACAGCGCGCTGTCGCTGATCGTGGTTATGGTCTCTCTCGCGGGACTCTATCTGCTGCAGGGCGCGGAATTCGTCGCCGCCGTGCAGATCATCGTCTACGCCGGCGCGATCATGGTGCTTTTTGTTTTCGTCGATCATGCTGCTCAATGCCGGCGAGGAAGAACGCACCAACGTGAGCCGCATGGCGCGTTTTGTGGGCGTGCCGCTGGGCTTCGTGTTCCTGGTGGAAGTGGCCTACTGGATCGGGCGCGCGACTTCGCACCTGGCGTCAGCGCCGTCAGCGAAGCCGTTTCGACGCGCGACCTGTCGACGCTGCTGTTTCGCGAATACGTGTTTCCGTTTGAGCTGACGTCGTTTCTGATTTTGATTGCTTTGCTTGGCGCGCTGGTCCTGGCGCGCCGCGAAGAGTCCGACTAGCACAGGCACTGCTTGCGCTGTTGCGAAGTCTTTGCATTCCGAGTGAAACAGGAGCTCTGCTACCATGGCATGAGAGATGCCTCGCTGCTCGGACTGCAAATGCTTTGGACTGCATTTCGCAAGGCAGGGCAGCAATTGCAGCAAAGATTCTGACAGTTCTGGGGGAGTAGTGGTTCCGACTTCGTACTTTCTGGTGTTGAGCGCGGTCCTGTTCGGACTGGGCGTGATTGCGTTTATTTTCAAGCGCAACATCATCACCATTTTCATGTCCATCGAGCTGATGCTCAACGCCGTCAATCTGGCGTTCGTTACCTTCAGCCGCGCGCTCGGCCAGTTGCAGGGACAGGTGTTCGTCTTTTTCGTCATCGTCGTGGCGGCGGCCGAAGCCGCCGTGGGCCTGGCGATCATCATCCTGATTCATCGCAACCGGGGAACGCTCAACGTGGAAAGCGTGGATTCGCTCAAAGACTGATGCCGGTTCTCACCTATCTGTGGATCATTCCCCTGCTGCCGCTCGCTGGGCGCCGCCGTCAACGGCATTTTTGGCGGCCGCTGGCCAAAGAGCGTCATCTCGGCCGTCGCGCTTTCTTCGACGACGCTGGCTTTTCTCGCCGCGCTCGAAGTGGTGCGCGAATTTCTGCGCTCCCGCTCCGACCAGATCTCCCTGGACCAAGTCCTACTTCACGTGGATTTCCGCCGGGCGATTTCCGCGCGGACTTCGCGCTGCAAGTGGATCAACTCACCGTCATCATGCTGCTGGTCGTCACCGGCGTGGGCTGGCTGATTCACATTTATTCCACCGGATACATGCACGACGATCCCGGCTACCGCCGTTTCTTCTCGTACCTGAATCTGTTCATGTTTTTCATGCTGCTGCTGGTGCTGGCCGCCAATTACCTGCTGATGTTTGTCGGCTGGGAAGGCGTGGGACTGTGCAGCTACCTGCTGATCGGATTCTTCTTTCTGAAGCAATCCGCGACGAACGCGGGAAACAAGGCATTCTGGGTGAATCGCATCGGCGATTTCGGATTCCTTCTCGGCGTGCTGCTGATCTTCCGCACATTCGGCTCGCTGGATTTCGCGACTGTACTTCCGCGCGCCGCGGCCATGGCCGCCGAACCCGTCGGGCAGATCGGAATGCTCACGACGATCGCGCTGCTGCTGTTCGTCGGCGCGACCGGAAAATCCGCGCAGCTTCCGCTGTACGTCTGGCTGCCGGACGCGATGGAAGGCCCCACTCCTGTGAGCGCCCTGATTCACGCGGCGACGATGGTGACCGCGGGCGTGTACATGGTGGTGCGCTCGCACGCGATTTTCCTGAATGCGCCGATGGCCATGGAAGTTGTCGGCATCATCGGCTGCGTCACCGCGCTTTTTGCCGCAACGATTGGCCTGGTGCAAACCGACATCAAGAAAGTTCTGGCCTACTCGACCGTTTCGCAGCTCGGCTACATGTTCCTGGCTTGCGGCGTGGGCGCGTTCAGCGCGGGCATTTTTCACTTGATGACGCACGCGTTCTTCAAGGGACTGCTCTTCCTCGCCGCCGGCAGCGTGATCCACGCCATGGGCGGCGAGCAGGACATGCGCAAGATGGGCGGCCTGCGCAAGAAAATTCCGGTGACGTTCTGGACGATGTTCATGGCCACGCTGGCGATTGCCGGCGCGCCCGGCTTTTCCGGATTTTTCAGCAAGGACGAAATTCTGCGACGAGCGCAGCGCGTCAGCCCTCCTCTGTGGGCGCTCGGCGTTTTGACCGCAGGGCTCACTTCGTTCTACATGTTCCGCCTGCTGTTCCTCACGTTTTTCGGCGCGCAGCGCTATGACGAGCATCAACGTGCACGTGCACGAATCTCCGAAGAACATGCTGGTGCCGCTGGTTGTTCTGGCGATCCTCTCCGTGTGCGGCGGCTGGATGGCTGCGCCGGAACTTTGGGGCGGCGTGAATCACTTCGAGCATTTCCTCGCGCCTGTGCTCTGCGACGGCTGCCGAGCCTGCTGCAGCCGCGCGGAATCTTCCGGGGTGCAGCGCAATTTTGCAGGCCTTGCTTGGCGCGCCCGTGATCGCCGGCCTTCTCGGATTTCTGCTGGCGTGGTGGTTCTACATTCGCAGCCCCGAAACGCCGAAGAAACTTGCTGCTTCGCTCTCCGGGCCGTACAAACTGCTGTCCGGAAAATATTTTATCGACGAATTGTATGCCGCCGTGATCGTTCGCCCGCTGGTTTGGATTTCGGACAAAGTTCTGTGGCACGTCGTGGACGAGGGCGCGATTGACGGCACGGTGAACGGCGTCGCCACCGTCTCCCGCGAATCGGGCGACCGCCTGCGCCGCGCCAGCACCGGAAACATTCGCAGCTACGCCACGTGGATTGTGCTGGGCGTGGTGGTTTTCACTTCGCTGCTGCTCTGGATGGTGGACTGACGTGCAGCATACCTATTTGCTGACGGTTCTGACCTTTCTGCCCGTCGCCGGCACGCTGGCGCTGTTGCTGCTGCGCGACGACGATCACGTCTGGATTCGCCGCCTGGCGCTGGTCACCGCCGTCGCGGAGTTCGCGATTTCGCTGCTGCTTTTGCGCGGCTTTGACGCTGCACGCGGCCGGCTACCAGTGGGAGGAATTTCACGCCTGGATTCCGCAGCCGCCGATTCACTATCACCTGGGCGTCGACGGCCTGAGCGTGTTTCTTGTTCTGCTGACGACGCTGCTGACGCCGATTTCGATTCTGGCGTCCTGGAAATCGATTGACCAGCGCGTGAAGGGCTTCTTCATTTGCCTGCTGGTGCTGGAAACCGGAGTCATCGGCGTCTTCGTTTCGCTCGACCTGTTCCTGTTCTTCTTGTTCTGGGAAGTGATGCTGATCCCCATGTATTTCCTGATCGGCATCTGGGGACACGAGCGGCGCATTTATGCGGCGCTGAAATTCGTGCTGTACACGATGTTCGGCTCGATCCTGATGCTGGTGGCGATCCTGTGGCTGTACCGCGTCACGGCCGTGCCGGCTATCCGACGTTCGACGTCGCGCAGATTCAGACGCTGCTTTCGAACGGCACGATCACGCTGCCGCTTCGAACGGAATATTTGCTCTTCGGCGCATTTTTCCTGGCGTTCGCCATCAAGGTGCCGCTCTTCCCGCTGCACACCTGGCTGCCGGACGCGCACACCGAGGCTCCCACGGCGGGCTCCGTGATGCTCGCGGGCGTGCTGCTGAAGATGGGCACCTACGGCATGTTGCGCTTCTGCCTGCCGCTGTTTCCGGAGGCCTCGCGCCGTTTTGCGCCGGACATCGCGGTGCTTGCCATCATCGGAATCGTTTACGGCGCGCTGGTGGCCATGGTGCAGGTGGATTTGAAGCGCCTGGTCGCCTACTCCTCGGTCAGCCACCTGGGATTTCGTCGTGCTGGGAATTTTTGCGTTTCACGCGATTTCGATTCAGGGCGCGGTGTTCCAGATGCTGAGTCACGGAATCTCCACCGGCGCGTTGTTCCTCGGCGTCGGAATGCTCTATGACCGCCGGCACACGCACCTGATCAAGGAATTCGGCGGCCTGGCGACGCCCATGCCGTGCTCGCGGCGCTTTATCTTTTTTGCTTGCTTCGCATCCGCGGGACTGCCGATGCTCAACGGCTTTGTCGGAGAGTTTCTGATTCTCGCGGGAACATTCCAGAAGCATCGCGGCGTGGGCGTCCTGGGCCGCGCTGGGCGTTATTTTCTCGGCCGTCTATTTGCTGTGGTCCTACCAGCGCGTGTTCTTCGGCAGCATCACGCAGGAGAAGAACGGCACGCTGCCGGACCTGGACATGCGCGAGCGCGGAATTCTGTTCGTGATGGCCGCTGATTATTCTGTGGATGGGCATCGGCTCGCCGTTTTTTACGCGCCGCACGGAAGCCTCAACACAGAACGTGCTGCAACAGATGCAGCGCCCGCAGGGCTACAACGCCGGCGTCGCGCCAAGCCATGATGGCGCGAGCATCATCAACACAATGAAAATGAATTTGGATCACGCCCCCGCGGCCGTTCCTGGACTGAATACAGCGGCGTACGCCGGCGCGGCAGACACGGTGAAATCGAAATAAATGTTCCCTCCCCTCCAAGACCTGTACCGGATTGCGCCCGAAATCGTGCTCTGCGCGTTCGGCATGCTGGTCATGTTCCTCGCTCCGATCGTGCCCAAAGCGCGCCACGGCGTGCTGGCCGGCGCTTTCTCTCGCCGGCGCGGCGCTGGCTCTGGTCGCCACGCATTTCCCGGCGACGCATCCCGGCATGGCCTATTCCGGCCTGTTCCGCGCCGACGCGTTCAGCCTGTTCGTCCACTTGATTGTATCGGAGTGGCGTTTCTGGCGATTCTCGGCTCCATCGGATACCTCAAACGCGAAGATCTCGACGCCGGCGAATTTTGCGCGCTGATTCTGTTTGCCACGGCCGGCATGGGCGTGATGGCCGGAGCGCACGAATTGCTGACGGCGTTTATCGGCCTGGAGATGAGCTCCATCGCCTCCTACATTCTGGCCAGCTACAGGCGCGATGCGCCGCGTTCGAACGAAGCGGCCATGAAGTATTTCCTGCTGGGTTCATTCGCCACGGCTTTTTTTCTGTACGGAATTGCGCTTGTCCTTCGGCGCCACGGGATCGACGCATCTCGACCTGATGACGCCGCTGGCCAACGATTCTTCGCACACTCTGCTGAAGATCGGCCTCGGATTTATCTTCATCGGCCTTGCATTCAAGGTCGCCGCCGCGCCGTTCCAGCTTTGGACTCCGGACGTGTACGAAGGCGCTCCTGCGCCGGTCACGGCGCTGCTCTCCACAGGTCCCAAGGCCGCCGCGTTCGCCCTGGCGTTGCGCATTCTGGCCAGCGTGGATGCTGCGCGCGCCGCTGTGGTTCTGGGCGCTGTGGGTTGCCGCGGCACTCAGCATGTTTGTCGGCAATCTGTCCGCGATCGTGCAGACCAGCCTGAAGCGCATGCTGGCCTACAGCTCGATCGCGCACGCCGGATACATTCTGGTCGCGCTCGCCGCCGCGGCCGCGACCGACCATCCCGAAGCCGGAATCGCCGCGGCGCTGTTTTATCTGGTGAGCTATGCCCTGGTGAAGCTGGGCGCGTTCCTGATCGTCGCGCAAGTGGGCGGCGCGGGCGAACGCCACGTGGAGATCGATGATTTTGCGGGCCTGGCCGCCGCCAGCCGGCGCTTGGCCGCATGCTTCTCGCTGTTCCTGCTTTCGCTGCTGGGATTGCCGATCACGGCAGGCTTCCTCGGCAAATTTTATATTTTCAACGCCGCGCTCGAGTCCAATCTGATCTGGCTCGCGATCCTGCTGGCCCTCAACAGCGTGATCGCGTCCTACTATTACCTGCGCGTGATCGTCGCCATGTATATGCGCGAGCCGCACGCGGAAATCGCGGCCGAGCCGGTGCCGTGGACGCTTTCCGTCGTGCTGTGGATCGCCGCGGCCGGAACGATCTATGCCGGACTGTTCCCCGCACGCATCATCGATTTCGCCGCCAAAGGCTGCGCTTAATATTCGGTAGGACAGGCTTCAGCCTGTCTGCTTTTGATTTTTCTAACATTGTACGAAAACCAGACAGGCTGAAGCCTGTCCTACCAAAAACAAAACGGCACGCCCCGAATTTCCGGGGGCGTGCCGCCTTATGAAACTAAAAACCGAAATTGTCTATGCAACCTTTGCAAAGATGATCACGAGCGTCAACAGCGCAAGCGTCTCGATAAACACAAGACCGAGAATCATCGCCGCGCGAATTGCTCCGGAAGCCCCTGGATTGCGCGCCATGCCTTCGCACGCGGAGGATGCTACGCGCGCCTGGCCAACTGCGCCGCCGAATGCCGCCAGCGCCATGCCGAACGCTGCGGAAATCGCCACCCAGTTCGTGCCGCCGGTTGCCGCGCCTGCCGCCGTCTGCGCAAATGCTGCGGGGCTGGCCATCAAAACACCTGCCAGTGCGCCTACCGTATACAGTGCTTTCTTCATCTTTTCCTCCTATCGAATACCGCCAAGAGGTGGTTGCCGGATCATCGCACTGCAACCGGCCTCACTTTGAAGCGGCCTTGCAACTACTACAACGCCCTAAAATAATCTGCAGAAAAACCAACTTTTATTTTTGTCATTCCGAGCGAAGCGAGGAATCTCTCCTTCTTTTCAATCGGCTAAACTGCAGAGAGATTCCTCTCTTCGCTCGGAATGACAAAAATACTGAGGCACCTCTTCTTTAGCTCCTAAACCGTAAAGCACGATGCCAAATTTAGTGCTCATCCGCCGTGGCAATGCCAATGTAGATCGACGGCAGCAGCGTAAACACATACGTCTGAATGATAGCCACGAAAATGTGCAGCCCGATAAAGGCGACGGGAATGATTGCCGGGAAAATTCCCAGGGCCACGCCCAGCGCCGGCGATTTGCCCCAGCCCCAGGTGACCGGCTCGACCAGCAAGCCAAGAAAAATCACATAGAGCAGATCGCTGGCAAAAATGTTTGCCCACAGACGCACGGTCAGCGAAAGAATGCGCGCCGAGGTGCTGATGAGTTCGACCGGGAAAAAGCAGGATGCCCAGCAGCCAGTCGCCCAGATGCCTGGGCGAACCGGCAAACGTGAGCAGATAATAGCCAACCGTATGATGTTTAATTCCCTGCCAGTTGAAATACAGGAAGATGACGATCGCGCAGCCCAGGGGCACTGTCTTTTCGGCGGTGGGCGCGGAGAACGCCGGAAACACGCTGAGCAGATTCGCGAGCAGAATGAAGATCGACAACGGAGCCGACCATGGCCATGTACTTGCCCGTTTTGTCGTGCGCGTTTTCCTCGAGCAGATCCTGGATGCCGAATCCCAGCGGGTTGGTGAACAGCATTTCCGCAATCTGCTGCGCGCCTCCAGGGTTATCCACGGACAAGCGCGGACGCAGCCACAGCGTTCCCAGCGCGGCGATCAGGAACACCACCATGGACATGACCACGTGTTCTGGAATCGGCAGATCGGGATGCGAGGGTTGAATGTGAAGCGCGTGCAGCAGCGCGAACGCCGCGCCGCCCAGATAATGATTTACAAAATGAGTCAGCCAGCTTACGTGCTCTTCCATCTAGTCGTTTCTCCGGACCGCGGGACTCAATACTTCCCAAAGACTTGCAAACATTGCCGAAACTCCGAGCGCACACAAACCCACCAGCATGCTCAATACTGAAATTTGGAGTCTCGAAAAAATAACATACACAACCGCGGCGATCAAGGCATACCGCGCAATGATTCCCAAATAACTGGTTACCGGAACGCGCGCTTCAGGCGACCCTGCCTGCGCCGTGGATGCCCGCGTCACCGAATCCATGGCTCGCTCCAGCCAGCGAAAATTGATCCAGGCAAGCACGCGAGCCAACCAGCACGCCGGCTCCCGTGCGAATCGAAAACAGGTAGCTTGCCCCGGCGGAAGCCAGCGCGCCAATGATCAAGGTGAACCGGGCGATGCGCCGCTCCGTCAGCTCAGATTGCGCGGCCGTCGGCGGCTTCCATCAATCACCCCGCGAGACGCGCCGCAAGACGTCGCGCACACCCACGTAAAATCCCAGCGTTCCGAGGATCAACAATGCAATCGGTTTTGTGTGCAGCCAGCGGTCTATCAGATATCCGAAGAATCCGCCGACCACGATTGCGGACACCATTACGATAGGCAACTCCAATGCGGTTGCGAATTGCGCGGAGACGGAATCGGAATCTGGCCGCTTTCGCGGCGGAGGCGTGGAAGGCGCGGCTGGTTCCTCAGTGGCCACTGAATCCCGCGGGGAAAAACAGCGAGTACGTCGCCAGGCGCACGAACGGCTCCGGATAAATGCCGGCGGCTACCGTCACGAAGCACAGCACGGCGAAGGCGAACTTCTGCCCGATGGTGATGATCGGCGACGGCGCGTTGCCCGGCTCGTACAGATAGGCGTGCAGCGACGATGCGGAAATAATAGTACAGCGCCGGGACGATGTAGAGCGCGCCAAACAGCGCCAGGCGATTGTGGCCGGTTTCGATCAGCGCCTGCAGAATGAAATACTTTCCGACGAAGCCCGCCAGCGGCGGAATGCCCGCAAGCGACAGCATGAAGATCAGCAGCACCAGCGCGGACATCGGGCTGCGCCGGTACAGGCCGTTCAGGTCGTCCAGCTCGTCGCCGATGATTCCCTGCCGCTGCAGCACAATCAGGACGGCGAAGGCGCCGATGGTCATGAATCCGTACACGAACAGGTAGAACGCCACGCCCTTCATGCCGGTCATGAATCCCTGCGGGCTCGAAGCGGCCGCCACGATGCCCAGCAGGATGTAGCCCACGTGCGAAATCGAGGAGTAGGCCAGCATGCGCTTGACGTTGGTCTGCGTGATCGCCGCGAAGTTTCCCAGTCGTGAGCGATGCGATGGCCACGCCCGCGATGCAGCATCTCCCAATCGAGGCGCACCGGCCAGAACACGGTGAGCAGCAGGCGCAGCAGCAGCGCGAAGCTGGCCGTCTTGCGACGCCACGCTGATGTAGGCCGTGATCGGCGTGGGAGCGCCTTCGTACACGTCCGGAGCCCACTGGTGGAACGGCACAGCGGCGACCTTGAAGAACAGTCCAGCGATCACCGTGGCAAGCGCCAGAAGCACCAGCAGGTCCGTGTGGCCGCGCGCCTCGACCGCCACCTGAATCACGTCCAGATTGGTTCTGGGCGGCAAGCGTGTGGCCAAGAGAGCTGAGGTTGGCCGTGGCGCCGATTCCGTACAGAATCGAAAAGCCGTAGGCCAGAATCGCCGAGCTGAATGCGCCCAGCAGCAGGTATTTCACCGCGCCTTCGTTCGAACGCCGATCGCGCCGCAGGAAGCCCGCCAGCACGTAGAAGCTGAGGGCCATCGTTTCCAGGCCCAGGAATTCAACGATCAGGTCGTAGCCCGAGGCCATGAACATCATGCCGACGGTGGCAAACAGGATCAGCGCGTAATATTCGCCGTGATTTTCGTCCTCGATCTGCAGATAGCGCACGGAAAGGATGATCACCAGCGCCGTGGCAATCAGGAAAATAAAACCGAAAAACAGAAAGAACGGGTCCACCAGCAGCGAACTGCTGAATCCGATCGGCCCGCGCTCGGCCACCAGGCGCAACTGCCACAGGCAGATGCCGCTGAAGATCACGCCGAGCATGGCCATCAGCGCGTTGAAATATTTGTCGCGCGCCTCCAGCAGGTAATCGGTGAGCAGGATGCCCATGGCAAAAAGGACGAGCATCATCTCCGGCAGAAGCAGTCCGCCGCCGCCCTCCTGCATGAACGATCGGAACGCGTTAAGGATATGGCTCATCGGCTCGACTACTTCTTCTCCGATCCGGCTGCGGGTGCTGCCTGCGTGCCGGCAGGCATGCTCATTCCCGGCATATTCATTCCCGGCATGTCCATAACGCCGCTGCCCACCGCGGGCGCGGGTGAAAGCGCGGGAGTCGACGCGGGCGTTGCCGCGCGCTCCGCGCCGTAATATCCCGGGATTCACCTGCTCGACAATCTGCTGCACCGGCCGCTCAAGCACGCGGAAAAGCGGCTTCGGATAAATGCCGATCCAGAAACACAAGAATCATCGAGAGGAATGAGCGTCGCGTATTCGCGCGCGTTCAGGTCCGCCAAATGCTCATTCGCGGGATTGGTGACCGGGCCGAACATCACGCGCTGGTAGAGCCACAGCAGGTACGCGGCGCCCAGCACGATGCCGAATGAAGCCCACGCGGTGTACTTGATGCTGACTTCGTACGTGCCGCGCAGGATGGTGAACTCTCCGATGAATCCGTTGAGCAGCGGCAGGCCCAGCGAGCTGAGCGTCGCGATCATGTAGATCGCCGCGAAATTCGGCATGGGCGTGGAAAGTCCGCCAAATTCCGAGATCAGGCGCGTGTGGCGGCGCTCGTAGAGCACGCCGATCAGCAAGAACAATGCGCCGGTGGAAATTCCGTGATTGATCTGCTGGATCACGCTGCCGGAAAGTCCGTGCGGCGTGAGCGCAAAAATTCCCAGCGTGCAGAATCCCAGGTGGCTCACCGAGCTGTAGGCCACCAGCTTCTTCATGTCCTTCTGCATCATGCAGACCAGCGCGCCGTAAATAATGCCGATGATCGAAACCACCAGCATGATGGTGACGATCTTGTGGCGCGCCGCGGGATCCTGCGGCAGAAGCGGCAGCGAGAAGCGGATGAATCCGTACGTGCCCATTTTCAGCAAGACGCCGGCCAGGATGACGGAGCCGGCCGTGGGCGCTTCGGTGTGCGCGTCAGGCAGCCAGGTGTGGAACGGGAACATGGGCACCTTGATCGCAAACGCGAAGAAGAACGCCCAGAACAGCAGCACCTGCGTGCCGGTGTCAAATTGCGCGGCGGAGGCCAGCAGCGTGGGAATGTCGAACGTCGTCGGCGCCGGCCTTGAAATACAGCGCCAAAATGCCCAGCAGCATGATCACCGAGCCGATCAGCGTGTACAGAAAGAATTTGATGGCGGCGTACAGGCGGCGGTCGCTGCCCCACACGCCGATCAGGAAATACATCGGCACGAGCATCACTTCCCAGAACATGTAGAACAGGAAGAAATCGAGGGACATGAAAACGCCCAGCATGCCCACCTGAAGCAGCAGGAAGAGAATGTAATATTCCTTGCGTGCGCATCTTGATGGCGCTCCAGGAGGAAAGAATGGAGATCGCGCCAAGGAAAGTCGTCAGGATCACCAGCAGCAGGCTGATGCCGTCAATGCCCAGCGAGTAGTGCGCGCCGATGGAGGGAATCCAGTCGGCGATTTCGGGAAACTGGTAGCGCGGCGCGGACGGGTCCAGGCTGAAGCGCCAGATCAGCGGCAGCGAGACAATCAGCCCGAGGAAGCCGAACAGATTGCCGATGACGCGGTGCGCGTTTTCGCTGTCGCGCGGCACGAACAGCAGCAAGATCGCCCCCACCAGCGGCGTGAACAGCACCACCGTCAGGATATGAGTGTTGTAAAATTCCATCTCCCCGCCTCGCCTTCTTCAAAAGACTGTGCAAAACCCAAACATCTCTAAATGTCCGATAGCCGGGTAGTTTCCGGTAATTATGCTTTCGGAGGTCGGGACTTCAGTCCCGACGTTTCAACGCACTCTCTACGGGCTTTAGCCCCTGAAGCTTCAGGGCCTAAAGGCCTGTTGGAAGGCGCGCTTATGTCCGACCTGAAGGTCGGACCTCCTCTACCCTATCTCCACCGAGACAACCACTACGTCGACCCAAGCACGCTACAACTTGATTCCCGAAGTCCACAGGTAATAGCCCAGAAAAACCAGAACGCCGAGCAGCATGAACAGCGCATAGCGCGCCACGCGCCCGGACTGCAGCATTCGCACCGGCCAGCTGAATAGCCACACGATTCGCGCGGCCAGATTCACCAGGCCGTCCACAATCCAGGAATCCCAAATGCCGGAAATGCTGGAGGTGATTCGCGTAACCCAGCCCGCGCCGTCCACGCCCAGGCCGTTGATGAAATTCACATCGAACGCGCCCAGCGTGAGCGCCAGGTCCTTCATGCGATTCACGAACATGGCGTCGTACAGCTGATCCACGTAATACTTGTTGTAAAGCAGCTTGTACAGAAACGGGCTGGCCGCGGCAATTTTCCCCGGCACTTCCGGGCGCTTGATGTACCAGTTGTATGCCAGCCAGATGCCGGCGCAAGCCATGAGCACGGAGACCAGCATCAGCAAATATTCGGTCGATGCGCTGGAAGCTGCGTGGCCCGCCGCTTCGCTCACTTCTTCCGTGTGCTTGGCCATTACCGGCTCGAGAAACTTGGCGAAGCGGTCGCTGCCGCCGAGCGATTCCGGCCAGCCGATCCAGCCGCCAACCGTGGCAAGCACGGCAAGAATTATGAGCGGCACGGTCATGGAGCTGGGCGATTCGTGAATGTGATGCTCGACTTCGTGATCGACGCGCGACAGTCCCGAAGAATGTCATGTTCACCAGCCGGAACATGTAGAACGCGGTCATTCCGGCGGTGATGAATCCGACCAGCCAGAGAAGCGGGCTGTACTCGAATGCGTGGCCCAGAATTCCGTCCTTGCTGACGAAGCCCGCGAGCGGCGGAATGCCCGCGATGGCGATGGACGCCACCACAAATGTTTTTGCCGTGGTGGGAATTTTCGCCCACAGGCCGCCCATCTTGCGCATGTCCTGCTCGCCAGACATTGCGTGAATCACGCTGCCCGACCCAAGGAATAAGCAGAGCCTTGAAGAATGCGTGGGTCATCAGGTGAAACACGCCCGCGGTAAATGCGCCAACGCCGCAGGCCAGGAACATGTAGCCGAGTTGCGATACGGTCGAGTACGCCAGCACGCGCTTGATGTCGTTCTGCACCAGGCCCATGGTGGCCGCGAAGATGGATGTTACGACACCGACGACCGCAATCACGGCCAGCGCCTTGGGCGCCATCGAAAAGACTGCGTTGGTGCGCGCGATCATGTACACGCCCGCGGTAACCATGGTCGCGGCGTGGATCAACGCGCTGACCGGCGTGGGGCCTTCCATGGCGTCCGGCAGCCACACATATAACGGAAGCTGCGCCGACTTCCCTGTCGCGCCCACGAAAAGAAGCAGCGCGATGGCCGTCAACGAGGCGTCGCCCATGGCGAAATGCCCGGCGGCGATCGCAGGGCCGATTTCCGTGAATTGAATTGTGCCCAGCGTGCCCAGCATCAGGAACAGGCCAAGAATAAACCCGGCGTCACCGATGCGGTTGACGATGAAGGCTTTCTTGCCCGCGTCCGATGCGGATTTTTTAAGGAAATAGAAGCCGATCAGCAGATAGCTGCACAGGCCGACGCCTTCCCACCCGACGAACAGCAGCAGCAAATTGTTCGCGGTGATAAGCGTCAGCATCGCGAACATGAACAAATTCAGGTAGCCGAAGAAGCGGTAGTAGCCGCCTTCGTGCCCCATGTATCCGGTGGAGTACACGTGGATCAGGAAACCGACGCCGGTGACCACGAACAGCATCACGCAAGTCAGCGGGTCGATCAGCACGCCCCAGGGCACGTGGAAATCCACGATCTTGCCCGGCATTGGTGTGCATGATTCCGGCGGGAACCCAATCGAACAAGGTGTAGCTGACCACGCGCTCCGAAACCGGGCGCGCAATCAGCTGCCAGATGGCCCCGAAGGCGTAGCACATGGCGAGGAAGACGCTGCCAACGCAAATGACGTTCACTCCCGCATTGGGGAGCTTGCGCCCGATGAACAGCATCAGCGCCGCGCCCGCCAGGGGAAACAGCGGAATCATCCAGATGTGCGCGAGAAAATATTCCGTCGGCATCATAAATTAGCGCTCGCCTGCGTCTCTTTTCCGATCGTTCTTCTTGTCCTTCTTGTCGTTACTTCCGTTTTTGTCATTCTGAGCGAAGCGAAGAATCTCTCTTTCTTCTGCCGCTCGCAAACCGAAGAGAGATTCTTCGCTTCGCTCAGAATGACAAAAATATAAACAACGCCCAGCCCGTACCGCGGGCCACGCTGCACGAATCACCGGCGCCTTCTACCACTTCAGCAAATCCATCTCATCGCCCAAAAGCGTTTCGCGATTGCGGAAAAACGCGATGATTATGCCCAGCCCCACGGCGGCCTCCGCGGCCGCGTCCGTGATGATGAAAATGGCGAAGGCATGTCCCTCCGCCGAACCCACCAGCCGCGAAAACGCCACCAGATTGATGTTCACGGCGTTGAGCATCAGCTCGATGGACATCAGGATGATGATCACGTTGCGGCGAGACACCACGCCGATCACGCCAATGGTAAACAGCACCATGCCCAGAAACAAATAGTGGCCGATCGGAATCATCTGCATGCTCTCCCGTTCATATCTTTTTCTTGGCCATCACCACCGCGCCGATCATGGCCACCAGCAACAGGATCGACGCGATTTCAAAGGGCAGCATATATTCGCTGAACAAAACTTTTCCAACCAGTTGCACGCTGGGTTCCAGCGCGCTGGCCGGGGCAGGCTCGCCAAACGACAATTGCGAGCGCCCCACGGCGATGGCCAGCGTGAGCTCCGCGCCCAGCGCCAGCGACAGCAACAATCCCACTCCCCATTGCCGGTTAAACTGAATCTGGTGCAGTGAAACATCCATATTGATGAGCATGATGACGAATACGAACAGCACCATGATTCCGCCCGCGTACAGAATCACCTGCACGATGAACAGAAACTCCGCATGCAATTGCAAAAAGATGCCCGCCGTAGCAAGGAGCGCGGTGATCAGAAAAATCGCGCTCTGCACCACGTTGCGCCGAGTCACCACCAGGATGGCGGAGACCACGGCCAGCGTCGCAAAGAAATAAAATGTAATCTGATCCAGCATTTTTTTCCGTGTAGCACAGGCACTCTTGCCTGTGCGCTTTTCCTCAATTACAGCAAAAACCGAACGGCCACTCTTTGTCTCGAACTACTTCATGGGACCGACTATGCGCCCTCGCTGACTCTTGCGAAAACCGCACAGGCAAGAGTGCCTGTGCTACGCTTCGCCCACAAACACGTGTTCTTTGTCCTTCTTCTCGCTCTCCCAGCCCAGCCACGCCGCCGCAACCAGCGTAAGCAGCGTCGTCAACCCAAACGCGGGGATATGCCCCCATCCCCAATGGCGGTGCAGCACCAGGGCAATGCCAATCCCCATTACGTTCACGATCGAGAGCGGGATCAAGAATTGCCAGCCCAGGCGCATCAGTTGATCGAAGCGGTAGCGCGGGAACGTAAAGCGCAGCCACATGAACAGGTAAACGTATGCGCCTACTTTGAACAGGAACCAGAAGGCCCCGTGCAATCCGGGTTTTAGGCCGGGAAGCATATTCGCGACGGGCTTGAATCAGAGGCGCGAAAAGAACGACGGCGACGACAAACATCATTAGCCCAACGGCCACCATGAAAAGACTCTGCACTTTCACCGGCTGCTTCGGCGCGCGATAGAAGCAATACGCTCCCACACCCAGCATCAGCACGGTCGGCAGGTAATCCAGAAAATTGAATGCTGGAGTGCCCGCAAACGGCCGCAGCCATCCGCCCAGAAACAGCGTAGTGGCGATGGACGCCACAACCACCATGTTCACGTACTCCGCGAGGAAATAGAGCGCCCATCGAAAGCCGCTATATTCCGTCATGTATCCCGCGACCAATTCCGATTCGGCCTCGGGCAAATCGAAAGGCGCGCGATTGGTTTCCGCAATGGACGCCACGATGTAAATGAAAAATCCCACCGGGGCAGCGAACGCAAACCATGTGCCGTAATCGTCCTGCGCCTGAATAATTTCGCGCGTGGACAAGGTTCCCGCCAGCAGCAGCGCTCCCACGATGGCCATGCCCGCGGCGGTTTCGTAGCTCACCAGTTGTGCCGCGCTGCGCAGCGCGCCCAGCAGCGAGTAGTGGCTGTTGGAAGACCATCCGCCCAGCACGATTCCGAAAATTCCCAGCGCGCTGATGCCCACGATGAAAAGCAATCCAACATTCAGCTCCGCAATCTGAAACCATGGACCAATTGCGATGGGAGACACGGCCAGCATGGCCGCCGTCACCGAAATCAGCGGCGCGAACCAGAAGATGGCCTTGTCCGCTTCATCCGGAATAATGTCTTCCTTGATGAGCAGCTTCACGGCGTCAGCAATGGGCTGCAGCAAACCGTGCGGGCCGACGCGCATGGGGCCAAGGCGCGCCTGCATGTCCGCCATGACTTTGCGCTCCATCAGCACCATGTATCCGGTGACCAGTGGCAACACCGCTACGATGATCACCGCGCAAACCAGCGGCACCCAAATGGAAATCACGAAATGGAGCACATTCATCAGCATGGCGCTAGCGATCCACTTCCCCCAGTACAATGTCGAGCGTTCCGATGATGGCCACAACGTCGGCCACCAGGTGCCCGCGAATCATCTTGTCAAACGCTTCCAGATTAATGAATGACGGCGGTCGAATTTTTACCCGGTATGGCTGAGTGGTGCCGTCGCTCACAATGTAATAGCCCAGTTCGCCCTTGGGCGCTTCAATGGCGTGATACACTTCGCCCGGCGGCGGCTTCAATACTTTTCCGACTTTGCCCATGATCGGTCCTGCGGGAATATTTTCGATGGCCTGCAGGCAGATCAGGCGCGACTGGCGCATCTCTTCCATGCGCACGATGTACCGATCGTAGGTATCGCCATTCTTGCCGATGGGAATTTCAAATTTGTATTGGTCGTACGCGGCATACGGCATGGCCTTGCGGATGTCCCACTTCACGCCGCTGGCGCGCAGCACTGGCCCCGAAGCGCCGTAGTCGATGGCTTCCTTGGCGGTGAGAATGCCGATGCCCTTGGTGCGCCCCACCCAGATGCGGTTTTCTGTAAGCAGCGATTCGTATTCGTCCACGCGCTTGTCGAAAGGCGTGCAGAATCGCTCGACGTCCTTCTCCAGTTCATCGTACGCCTCGTACTGAAGGCCGCCGATGCGGAAGGCGTGCGTGGTCAAGCGTGCGCCGCAGAATTTTTCAAAAATTTTCAGAATTTCTTCGCGTTCGCGCAAGCAATAAAATAGCGGCGTCAGCGCGCCGATATCCAGCGCGTGCGTGCCCAGCCAGAAAAGGTGGCTGGCAATGCGCTGCAGTTCGGTGAGTATTGTGCGAATGACGCGGGCACGCGGAGGTGCTTCCGCGCCCAGCAACTTTTCCACTGCCTCGCAATAACCGAGGCCATTGGAAACCGCCGCGACGTAATCCATGCGGTCCACGTAAGGCGCGAATTGAGTATAGCTGCGGTGCTCGGCAATTTTTTCAACGCCGCGATGCAGGTAGCCGATCACGCATTCCGAGCCGATTACTTTTTCGCCGTCCAGCCGCAGCTTAACGCGCAGCACGCCGTGCGTAGAGGGGTGCTGCGGCCCCATGTTCAGGACAATTTCATCGGCCCCGAGCACGGTGTGATCGGCATGCGTGGCAAATGGGATGCGTTCGTCAGGCATTCTCTATTGTCCGCTCTCGATGCCCAAATTTTCGCGAATCCAGGCGGTGTCCTGCTTCAGAATGTCGTAGTCTTTGCGCAAAGGAAAACCCTGCCATTCGTCCGGCAACAGAATGCGCTTCAAATCAGGATGGCCTTCAAAAATCACGCCGAACATGTCGTACACTTCGCGCTCCATCCAGTTTGCCGTGGACCATATGCCCTGCACGCTGGGAACGCGTTCGTCAGCGCTGGCATGCGTCTTGAGGCGCAGGCGCTCATTCTTTTCGAACGAATACATGAGCAGCACGATGTCAAAGCGCTTCTCGCGCTTGGGCCAATCGACGGCGGTGAGGTCGCTCAACCAGTCAAATTTCTCATCGTCCCGGCTGTACAGCGCGATCTCTCCCAGCAATTCCCGCGCGACCACCAGAATAGTTTGTTTGCGATCCGTCCAGGCTTCCAGGATGGCCGGCCCGAATTTCTCCTTGTAGCGCTTTACAAGGTCGTTATCGAGCGCAACAGGGCCTTCTTTGGGTGCAGGAGGAGGAGCGGGAGGTCGCGGCGCAGCGGGAGGTTTTGCGGCAGCAGCGGGCGGAGGAGCGACAGGTGGAGTGGCCGGAGGAGCCGCCGGTTTAGATGCGGGTTCTCCCCCTGCGGCTGGCGTCTTTGCCACAGGCGTTTCGTTCCCTGAACTCGCGGGCGGCTGCTTCTCTTCCGGGTCGTTTGCCATGAATTAGGAGTAAACCGGCTGCACCCCATCCGTGCAGCCAATATTAAATCGTAGCTTTTAGCACACGGCGGAAAACAGAGTCAACCTGTTCCGCATCCGTACACTAACTTTCTCATTTTACGCTGCTTTGACACCCAAAAAAAATCCCGGTCACCTTCCGTGGCCGGGACACCGTAATCAAGAAACTCGGGCGCTGCCTACACCCATTCGAGGGCGCCCTTACGGTAGAGCCACACATAGCCAATCACCAGGATGCCGATAAAAACCAGCATGCTGGCCAGCGCATAGATCTCGGGTAAGCGAAAACCCGTTCGCGAGTGGAAAACAGCACCGCCCAGGGAAATAGGAAAGTGGTTTCCACATCGAAAATGACGAACAGAATGGCAACGATGTAAAACCGCACCGAGTATCGCCCGCGCGTATCGCCTTCCGCCTCAACACCGCACTCGTATGGCTTGAGTTTGGCGCCTACGGCCACTGGAGTTGGGCGGATGAACTTGAAAAGGATGAGCGAGGCGGCCGGGAAGGCTGCCGCGAGCAGGGCGAAAATAAAGATCGGTATGTATTGAGCCGGCATACTTTAGTGTCGCCCGAAATCCTAACACACGAGTCAAGGGGGGGCCAATTCCCGGCAGCAACTTTAGCTGGATCCCGGTCAATGACGCGTGATGGTTAACTCCGTATGGCATTGGGCAAATGGCTCCTCAATTGGTGCTCCCACCAAAATTCAGACGGCTAAAATGAAATGTACCGATTCGGAGCAGCAAAGTGCAATCAATCTGATGGAGGCATCGTAATGCGTACGGCTATTTCCCTAATGGGAGCAGTTCTATTTTTTGCGACCTCGGCTTTCGCGCAAGGGCCGGCCGGCGTTGGGTCAGACGGTGGCTACATGTCCGCGGGCGCACACCAGGACAACAAATGGGCGATCGGAATCGGGTATCAGTACAACCGCGATAATTTGCTGGGTAGCCCATTTATTACACACGGTTTGAATGTCAGCGCCACCCGCTACTTCGGAGGATGGCTGGGCGCGGAAGTTCAGCTGGGGACTGGGTTTCTCGGAAACACCGGCCAGACATCCACCCCGCCGAATCTGCCTGTCAAATCGACCTTCATCGGAGCGGGCCCGCGACTGGCCTGGCGCAGCCTGGGTCGGTATGAACCATGGGCGCACCTGGTGGTCGGAATGGAACACTATCGCTTCAGCCAGACAGCAGGGGTGCTGGGCAGCAACACTGCCCTTGCCGGCGCGGCGGGAGCCGGATTGGACTATTACGTCCTGCCACACATTGGACTGCGGGCCGAAGCAGACTTCATCGGTTCGCGCTTCTTCTCCACAAATCAAAGGTCTTTTCAAGTTACCGGCGGGGTGGTATTCGGCTTCTAACTCCTGTCATTAAGGCCTAACCCGCGTCTTTTCCTTCCATAGATCCACGTGACTCGATGTGACAGAGGCCAACACTTGGTGTAACCTGAAGCACTGAATCAATATCAATTCATCGACAATAAATCGAGAAATCGAGGTAAAGTTTTGCCTGGGGCGCTGGAAATGTGTTTCGCCAGGATGCATGGCCTCGATTTGACGGGTTGCGTAAAACAGGATGAAGGGGTGCGGGAATGCCAGGTTGGTTGCCCACATGGATGCTTCACTTTTGTCAGTGGCTGGATCAGACACCGTTCGGCCATGAGATGAGGGAGTCCCTTTATTTATTTCCAGTGATTGAGACGCTGCATGTATTTGGAATCGTCTCCCTGGTTACCGCTGCATTCCTGCTGGATATGCGCCTGTTCGGTTTTGGGCCCATGAAGGACGAGCCTGTGGAAAAACTGGCCAAGTGGATTTTGCCCTGGGTGATTGCCGGATTCAGCGTGCAGTTTATCACCGGGGTTCTCATGTTTTCCGCGGAAGCCACGCGATCCGCCGTAAATTCGTTTTTTTGGTTCAAGATGTTTGCGATTGTAGCCGCGGGAATCAACGCGCTGGTGTTTCACACGACCGTATATAAGCAGGTGGGCACGTGGAAGGACGCGAAAGTCGCTCCAATCGGGGCGCGCGTTTACGGAATGTTTTCGGTCATTCTGTGGCTGAGCATAATTTCGCTGGGCCGATGGTTTTCGTTCCACTTGACATAGCAAGGTGTGAGCGACGGAAATAAGCTGCGCTGGTGCTACCAAAAGGGATCCATTCCCACAAAGTTGAAGAGTTCACATTTTGCTGGCATCGCGGTTGTAGGGGCACGGCAATGCCATGCCCCTACGGCGTCTACATGAATCAGCAGCTTCTTCGATGGAAGTACATTAAAACCAAACTGCGCGCACGTCGCTTGTGAGAAGCGCGGGCTACGCGCTGGCCGCTGTCCCGCCAACCAGCTTCGCGGTCATGGTTATTTCGGCCTTGAGCAAGCGCGAAATGGGGCATCCGGCCTTGGCGTTCTGCGCGGCGGTTTCAAATGCCGCGGGATTCGCGCCCGGAATTGTGGCGGTCACATCCAGATGAACCTTGGTGATCGTAAAACCGGCTTCCACCTTTTCCAGAGTCACGGCAGCCGTGGTTTCGATCGATTCCGCCGTCATGCCCGCGTTTCCAAGCTGACCGGAAAGGGCCATGCTGAAGCATCCCGCGTGCGCCGCTGCGATCAACTCCTCGGGATTGGTGCCAATGCCGTTCTCAAAACGCGTCGAGAATGAATACTGCGCGTTCGAGAGCACCTTGCTGTCGGTTGAGATGGTTCCCTTACCTTCCTTGAGCGAACCTTTCCAGACTGCAGAAGCGTTGCGTACCATGATTTGTTTTCTCCTCTGTGATTTTGTTTCGTAAATTTGAACGCACACAACCTGATGAAAAAAATCAAACTCCGATCGGGCTTGTTTAGCACAGGCACTCCTGCCTGTGCGGGTTTGAAATTGTAGTGCACGCCGACTTCGGGGTGCGATCACAAAAACCGCGCAGGCAGCCCCTCAAAGGGGCTCGGGGTAAAGAGTGCCTGTGCTACTAAGACTCGACGATCAATTCCTTGGCGCGCTGCGTGGCTTTCATCACCGCCTTGATCAATGTAACGCGCAGCTTTCCATCTTCGAGTTCCAGGATGCCGTCCATTGTAGAGCCTGCGGGCGTGGTTACGGCATCTTTCAACAACGCGGGATGGTCGCCTGTATCGAGCACCATTCGCGCCGCGCCCATCATGGTCTGCGCCGCTAGGAGTGTGGAAACGTCGCGGGGCAATCCAACTTTTACGCCGCCTTCGGCAAGCGATTCCAGAATAATGTAAATGAAGGCGGTGCCGCTGGCGGAAAGTCCGGTAACGGCATCGATTTGTTTTTCGTCCACATCCACCACGCGCCCCACCGCTTCAAACATGGCCCGCGCGATTTCCATATGTTCCTTGCCGGCGTGAATTCCCTTGGCCAGGCCAGTCATGCCGCAACCAATGGCACAAGGAGTGTTGGGCATTGCGCGGACCACGGGAAGATCCATGCCCAGTTGCTTTTCCATGAGCTGAGTGGTGACCGATGCCACCACTGACACGATCAGCTTCCCCGCCTTCATCTCCGGCTTGATCTCTTCCAATACTTCCTTCACCACTTGCGGCTTTACGGCCAGCAGGATGATGTCCGCGCCATGTGCTGCCGCGCGATTGTCGGTAGATGCCGTTATGCCAAATTGTTTGGCGAGCGAGCGCGCTTTTTCCGCGTGGCGCACCGTGGCATGCACATGCTTTGGCTGCACCAGCTTCTGCTCGAGAAATGCGCGCAGTAAAATTCCGCCGATCTTTCCCGAGCCCAGCACGGCCAGCCGCTTATTGGCCAGTTTACCGGCCTGTTTAGCCGCCACTTTCGCAGATTGAGTCATTTTCATGGTCCCAGCATTGTTGACGAGGCAGAGCCGCACGTCAACCTTCTTCCTTCTTTGACGTCGTTTGGTGCTGAAGATTGCTGCAGCTCGCCTCTTCAGAGGCGAGGGTTTAGATTGGCCTGCAGAAAATCCCCGCGTCTGAAGACGCGGGCTACAAAAACCTCTCGTGTTTCAAATTCTATGGAATACGAGCAGAAAAAGCGTGTAGCAGAGGTTGTAGCGCCGGCGCTACGAAACAATTCATTCCCAACTTCGGAATTAATCGTGTCGAGCCCCGCCGATGATTTGTATTGCGTGCGGAAGTAAATCGGCAACGGCTTGCAGCGATTCGACGGCGCCGCGCGGGCTGCCGGGCAGATTGATTATCAAAACTCGGCCCCGAACCCCTGCGATGGCTCGAGACATAACCGCACGCGGAGTCTTCTTGCGCCCTTCGGAGCGCATCAGCTCGGAAAATCCAGGCAAAAGCTTTTGACAGACTGCCATGGTGGCTTCCGGCGTGGAATCCCTTGGACCGATTCCAGTGCCTCCGGTTGTCAGGATTAAGTCCACTGCGGCGCCTTCCTCCAGCGAAATCAAGCGCTCGCGAATGTCCGCCGGTTCGTCCGGCAAGATTCCTTCTGAAACCACGTCCCAGCCCAGTTGCACACACTTTTCGCGCACGCTTGGGCCGGAAGCATCTTTATTTGTGCCTCGCGATACCGAATCGCTGATGGTCAGAATGGCAACGCGCATGGGAAGAATTCGATTCCTTGTGTTCGCGATATCAGCTTCAATTTATCTTTTTTGCGCGGATTTCAAAGCTTGCGGCAAAAATATTTCACTTTTTGTCATTCCGAGCGAAGCGAGGAATCTCTCTTCGGTTTGAGCGGGCGAAAAGAAAGAGAGATTCCTCGCTTCGCTCGGTTCACCGAGAACGTTCTCCGTGAACGGAATGACAAAATAAAACATTTCACTCCACAACCCCTTCAGCATGCGACAGCTCGAACGAGCAGCGGTTTAAAACGCACAGGCTGAAGTCTATGCCACGAAGTGCTAACTTCCCACGCTCTGGTTGGCTTCGTCCATCAGGCGCATGGCTTCCATCAGCAAGCCGGTAGTGGAAAGCGTAATGGTCTCGCGATTGGAAGTTGCGCCAAATTCAATTTCAAATTCGCCGTCGAGCCATGCGATCACTTGATAAGCCACGGTGTCGCCTTCGGTGCCGCCAAGCTGCCCGTGCTTGCATTGGCCAGCGACGAAGTACAGTTCAGCTTCGTCCCCGCCGTGTTGCAGGGTCAGCCTGCACGTCTTTTGCCCCATTTCCAGCGACTGCATCAATTCGGTGACGCTCATCTCCTCCAGGCGACCCTGAATCACTCCGGGGCGGGAGGCGCGCTTCTGCATTTTTTCCAAGTGCAAGCGGTCCACAATTTTTTTCACCTGACGAACCAGGTCGGCCACAAAAAATGGCTTTGGAATAAAGTCCTCTACGCCGCCGCCCACCGCGGGGCGCAATTTTTCTTCGATGTCGCCGCGGCTGGCAACGAACACAAAGGGAATATTCCGGGTGCTGTCGCGGCTGCGCAATTTTTCGAAGAGCTGCCGCCCGTCCAGGCCCGGCATGCGAAAATCGGAGACGATCAAATCGGGAGGATTGTCGACGGACTTAAGCAGCGCGTCCGCTCCATCGCTGGATGAAATGACCTCGCAGTGCGATTCCATCCCCTGACAGACAAGTTCACGGATCATCGGATTGTCATCGACAATCAGCACTTGCACGACTTGGGACGGGGTCTTCATCGGGAACAACTACTTCTTGCGGCGCAGACTTTTATGACGTAAATAATGGCCGCTCTTGCCGCCAATTTTTTCGAGCAGCACGATATCGGTGATCTCCATGCCTTTGTCGAGGGCCTTGCACATGTCGTAGACCGTGAGCGCCGCCGCCGACACCGCGACCAACGCCTCCATCTCCACGCCTGTCTTGGCCGTTGCCGTGACGCGCGAAGTTACCTCAACTCCATTTTGGCATAGCCGCGCAGTCACATCAATGTGAGTCATTGCCAGCGGGTGACAAAGAGGTATCCACTCCGAAGTGCGCTTGGCCGCCGCAATTCCTGCGATTCGTGCGATTTCCAGCGGGTTGCCCTTGGGCATTTTCTGCTGGCGAAGCGCCCGCATTACTGCGGGTGACATGTGCACAAACCCGCGCGCCAGGGCGGTGCGCTCTGTGACGTCTTTTGACGTCACATCCACCATGGCCACCTCACCGCGTTTTCGGAAATGAGTTAGTTTTTTCATGGTTCGCTGAGTAGCACAGGCACTCTTGCCTGTGCGCTTTTAAATGCCGCACTGGGACAACACCCGACCAAACGTCGATCGCGAAACCCGCACAGGCAAGAGTGCCTGTGCTACAAAAATCTAAATTGCGCCGCGACGCGGGATCACGTCAACCGATTCGCCGGGCGCAATTTCGGGATGCTCCGGCGAAACAATCAGGAAACCGTTTGCCAGGGCCAAAGCGACGACATCTCCGGAACCCTGCCAGGGCAATTGCGTGACGCTGGCTTCCCTGCCTTGCCACTCGATGCGCGCCGGAAGGAAATGCGTCATGGGCCCTTTTTCGCGAACCTGTGTGGCGAGCTTGGCACGGAACACAGGAAGCGAACGCGGGATCCCGCCATTCAGCACATCGATTGCCGGCAGCACGAACAACTCGAACGTCACCATTGTGGAAACGGGATTACCCGGCAACCCGAAGACCAGTTTATTGCGGCAGGTCCCGAACACGGCGGGGCGTCCAGGGCGAATGGAAACTCCAGTGAAGTGAAATTCCGCACCCAGGTCGGCAAGCACCTGCTCGACCAAATCGTACTTACCCATGGAAACGCCACCGGAAAGGACAAGGATGTCCGCTTCCAGGCCGCGCTCAATGGCCGCGCGAAGAGCGACCTTTTCGTCCGGCGCGTTTCCCAGCTGAATGGTTTCCGCACCCGCTGTGCGCGCCAGAATCTCGATGGAAATTCCGTTACTGTTACGCACTTGCAGCGGTCCCGGCTTGGAGCGCGCATCCACCACTTCATCGCCTGTGGAGAGAATGGCCAGCCGTGGTGCGGCAAAAACGTCCAGGCGAGTATCGCCGGCCTGCGCGGCCAGAGCCATTTCCGCGTAGCCCATGCGGGTTTTTGGCGCAACGAGTAAAGATCCCTCGCGTGCTTCCGTGCCGCGAGGGACAAAGTGTTCACCCTTTCGCGCCGCGCGCTCCATCGTGATCGTGCGCCCGTCGCGCTTGCTGTGCTCGACCATCACCACGGCATCCGCGCCTCTCGGCATGGCCGCGCCGGTCATGATTTCCACGCACTGGCCCTGTTGAAGGGTAAGTTCCAGATGTCCGCCGGCGCGAAGTTCGCCGACGCATTCGAGGCTTACGCCGGGATTTTGCACATCCGCTGAGCGCACCGCGAAACCATCGCGCGTGGAGCGGTCAAAGGGAGGATAGTCTCGATCGGCGAACACAGGGGTAGCCAGTATGCGGCCGAACGCCTGCTCAATTTCAACTTGTACCCGCTGCAAGGGGCGCTGCAGCGCAGCGGCTACCTGCACTACTTTGCTGCGCGCGTCTGTGTAGGAGAGCATGGAATTCATGGTTCAGGCACAGTCCTAATCTTAAATTCCTTCGAGCAGTTGGAGGTCCGAGCTTCAGCTCGGACATTCACGCTTGCCTTGAACTGGGCTTTAGCCCCTGAAGCTTCAGGGGTTGAAAACCCTTCCCAGTCGATATTTTTCGTCGGGGCTGAAGCCCCGACCTCCGAAATCCGAGCATTCCTCAAATTGGGGCGGCACCCATGGATCAAATCCACTTAGCAAGCTGCGTGCCCGCGCAAATAATGGTGGCATCGCGGTCCGGGCCGGTAGAAATCATTCCAATTTCCACTCCCAGAAAATCGGAAATATATTTGAGGTAATCCACCGCAGCACGCGGAAGCTTTTCAAAATTTGTGACGCCAAAGGTATCCGTCCGCCAGCCCGGAAGCGCGTGATATTCCGGTGTCACTTCAGCCAAATCTTCCGCGGAAGCGGGCATTTCCTTCAACAGCGTGCCTTTGTAGCGATATCCCGTGCAGATCTGAATTTCTTTCTGCGTATCGAAGACGTCCAGTTTGGTCACCACCAGCGAGGTAATTCCATTAAGCCGTACCGCATAGCGCAGTGCGGCAAGATCGAGCCATCCGCAACGCCGCGGGCGGCCAGTGACCGCGCCATATTCTTTTCCGCGGTCGCGCATTTCGGTGGCTTCGAGGTCGGGCATCTCCGTGGGAAAAGGACCGCTGCCGACGCGCGTAGTGTAGGCCTTGGTCACTCCGATCACGGCATTGATGCGCGTGGGGCCCACGCCAAGGCCTGTGCACGCGCCGCCGGAAATGGCGTTTGATGAGGTGACATACGGATACGTCCCAAAATCAATGTCCAGCATGGTGCCTTGCGCGCCTTCGAACAAAACGGAATGCCCGGTGTCCAGCGCGTCGTTAATTAATTCTGACGAATCAGATACCAGCGGGCGAAGCCGGTCGGCCAGAGCAAGATATTCCTCCGCAAGTCCCGCTGTATCCAGGGGCACGCTGTAGGTTGCGCGGCACACGGCATCTTTTTCGGCGATCACGCGGGCAAGTTTTTCTCGAAATCTGGCGGCATCCATCATGTCGCCAACGCGAATTCCGTGCCGGGCCATCTTATCTTCATAAGCAGGCCCAATGCCGCGAGAGGTCGTGCCGATCTTCCCCGCGCCGCGCGCCGATTCGGCCGCCTTCTCCATTTGGCGATGATAGGGGAAAATCAGGTGCGCGCGATTGGAAAGATGCAGGCGCCCTGTAACGTCAATCCCGGACTTTGCCAGCGTATCCAGCTCTCCCACCAGCGCTGCCGGGTCGACCACGACTCCCGATCCGATCACCGCATGTTTGCCCGGACGCAAGATTCCGCAAGGGATCAACTGAAGAACGTACTTTTTTCCATTGAAGATGACGGTGTGGCCGGCATTATGGCCTCCCGCGCATCGTGCAATGTAATCGAACGATGCGGCAAGATAATCCACCACCTTGCCCTTGCCTTCATCGCCCCACTGTGCGCCCACCACTACGATCGACTTCATCGGCAAATCGCTCCCGCTTGGATTGACATTTCCGTTCGCAAAAAAGATTCAAGGCGCAGGTTCAGCCACACGCCTCCGCGCCTCTCCAAAACAACCTGTTCTATCGGAGGGATCAAATCGCCTGCGGAACCAGTATGCTACCTTTGCTTGAAAGAGAAGGCAAGGTGGCTAGGTTGATGCCCTCGGAAACGAGCCAGGGAAACTCAACGTTTCAGAGTGGTACATTCAGATAGCAACTTCCATTCGTACCTTTTCAGGCAATTCGCTAATTAGTTCTCTGTTTTCCTTCCGCAAGATTGGCTATAATTTTATGGGCCGGTAATACAGCCATGGTAACTAATTCCCCTCAAGCATCGGAAGAATTGGAACGGCGAGAATTACACCTGAGCATTTTTGCGGCTTTGGCAATCGCCGTATTGGCCGGCGGGCTTGCGCTGCTGATGTATTCTGCGGTTTTCTCGGCGCCGCAAAGTTCCGAGTACCCGAAAATTGCATTTTACGGATTCTGTGCCCTGTCTTGCCTTCTGGTTGCCTACATCATTGACCGCCAGCTCACCATTCATCGCCTGCGTGTGCAGTTGGCCCTCGCGAATCGCAAGGCTTCCGAGGCCTTGAGGCAGGCCAGCGCCGACTTGCTGTCCACCATGCCGAATTTCCATACCTTTGAAGATCGCTTGACAATGGAGTTCCGCCGAGCGGCGACCGCGGACCTAAAACTCACTGTAATGGTGATTGCAATCAAGCTGCAAGGTGCGTTCAGCGAGTCGGGCCGCGATTTGTCCGCTTTGGGCGATGCCGCCAGGGCTGTTATAAGAAAATTGCGCGAGCAGGACTCCATTTTCATTGTAAGCGCTGCTCACTTTGGGGTGATCCTCCCGGGACTTAAGCAAGCGGCTATTCCGCAGGTTGTAGCGAGAATCGCGGAAGGGTTGTGCGATGCGGCGGGAGCCAGCGAGCGCTTCACTTTCAAAATCGATACGATCAACTATCCAGAGCAGACATCTAGCGCGCAAGACATGGGCCTAGCGGTTAACGGATGGATTCCGGAGGATGAATCCAAATGGAACGCGCCGGGATCCTCCCAAGATTTTTTTGAGACAATTAAGAAGTCGTGACGAATTGATTGGGGGTTAGAGAATCCGGCATTTTCTTTGAGGTAAGTTCAAGTCCTCGATCGGAATCTAACGGCCTTCTTCGACGGCTCCCCAATCCAGCCCCCAGAAATTCTCGCAGGCGACAAACTCCACGCCGACTCGATTATCGTTTCCGGCTGACGGACGCTGCCAGGCGACTCGCGCCAAAACTTCCTGCCCGGTATCCGCGCGCTTGAAGTGCAGCGTCTCTCCGGCTTTGGCGGGGTGATTGCATCGCACAAGCGCGCCATGCCTGCTTACCAGAACTGTCTCGGTTTCCTCTTCCCACGCACTTCCAAATTTTTCCGACACGAGCCTAACGGGGATTGAGGCGACCTTGCGGGGGCTACGCCGCAGATGACGACCAAGTTCGCTGGCCGACAAAATGATGTATAGAAGCTTGGCCCGGTCGAGGTTGTCCAGATTGAGTGCCGCGTGTTCCATCTCGTCCGCGAGCCGCGTGCATTCGTGAATGAAGCGGCGCGCCGATTCCGATTCGCTGGCGTTTAGGCCTGGACTTTTGCGTATTTCCTCGTAGCGATCAAGCCTTTGGTAGCATCTGGTGATGAAATGATCGCGGCAGAATGCCTCGCCATCGAGCGATGTCGTGGCGGCTTGGCTGCATCTTGAAAGGCTGCATTGTTTATCTGGACTCATTCAACCTCAATTGGCGTTGCCGCAAATGAAGTTCTCCCTTTTTCCTCTAGTCTTTAATCCTCCGTGTGATGAAAATGAAATCATTCCCTACGAAAATTTTGCAAGAGTTTCACGCCCGCACATGCGCCATCACACCAGCACTTCGGGAACTTCCAACCTCTGTTTCTGAAAGGCCGACTCGAATGCTTGAACTACTCGAGGATCGAAATCCGTCCCTTTGCCCTTCACGATGACATCCCTGGCTTCGAAGGGCGAAAGTCCCTTTCGATAGGGACGATCGCTGATCATTGCATCATAAACATCGGCGACACTCAGGATGCGAGCCTCGATGGGGATCGCTTCACCCTTGGTGGCATTGTAGCCTGTACCGTCGAACCTATCGTGGTGCGCCAGAATAATCGGCAAGATACGGCGAAGCGAACCGGAAACTGGATTGAGCAGGTTCACTCCTTTTTGAACATGCAACTTGATCTCCTTCGTCTCCACTTCGGTCAACTCGGCTGCCTTGTGCAATATGTCTCGGCTCGTTTCCAGTTTCCCAATATCGTGCAGCAGGGACGCGGCTCGAATATCCTCGATTTGATCCTCGCTAAATCCCATTTCGCCGGCGATTTGCGTTGCATACACGGAAACTCTGTAGGAGTGATTCTGGGTGTATTTATCGTTGGAAATAATCTGGCTCAAAATCTGCAGCAAGCCCGTATAAGTTTCCCGAAGTTCCCTCAGGCGCCGGTCGGCGTGCTCGTGCAAGGTACCCACGGCGTAGGCGAATACGATCAGCATGCCCGCCCAAATCGCCAGGTCGGACCAGGTCAGCCAGCCGCTCGTTTCCACGGAATGGCGGCCTAGAATTTCTGGGTTCATCATGTCCACCCAGGTTACGAACAGGATCGATCCCAGGGCGGCCTCCACCGCGCGCCGCCGACCAAAATAATATGCCGCGAATAATGTCGGAAGATTGTAAAACGTGAGAATAAGTCTCTGCCCGCCAACAACGTAATTAAACAACCCGGCCGAACCCACGATCGAAAAGATCAGCCAGAGTTCCTTACTTACACCACTCAAATAAGCAATTACTTTGTTCTTCATAGCGGCCTACCCGTTCGGTGAAAAATTATCGGTCTTTTTTCTAGGAACATTATTGCCATCCCCCCTCAATGTCTGGCCTGTTACGCACAAAACACGAATGCTCTGATGTGCTCTCACAAATTCAGTCGATCTGGATCGAAATCCAAAGATCCTGCTGGCTATCGAACCTTATTAAGGAACTCTTGCTTATGCGTCCTAGTGGATCCACTGCTCGTATTCCGAAGTCGTTGAAAGTTCAGTTAAACACTCAGTAGAAGAGGCCTTAATAGTACTTTGGTTTTCTTGTGCCTGAGGCGTAATACCGGAAAACACTGGTGGGCAGCGGTGTCAGCTGAATAGCGCTTTGGGGGACAGGTCTGCTGGAACATGGCAAAAGCTCATGCAAGATCTGTATTTTCTTGCAAATAGGAGCGGCAGTTTACGAATTCGGCGGGAAAATGGGCGCGGCGACCCATACGTTTTCTAATTGTCGTCGCGGCTGTGAGAAATTGCGAACTACTGCGCTATCCAATTGGGGCCGATCATTTCGCGCAGGGCCTTGGGGGTGGCCCATGAGGCCGAGTTCGTGAAGCGTTTTACCCAATCTGGTCCTTCGCCAATCTTCACACGGTCGGGAGTGAACTCCGGCGAAAGCGTGTTCGCCATCAATGCGTAGCTCGCGCCGTCGTGCAGCTTTAGAGCCTTCCAGCAACCTCCCGGCACGGCCACCACGGGGCGCTGTCCGGAGGCGAAGTCAAACCCCAGCGTCACTTTTTCCGCGTGCCCATCGGGATGAAAGATGAAATAGTCCACCGGGCCGCCCTCGATCAGGATGTGCGTGTCGTCCGGCGCCAGCCAGTGCAGATAGTTGATGGGGCGTTCGCGAGTGAGCATGTAGTAGTTCTGACTCTGCACGGCAAGTTCGCGGCCATTGAGTTTTACCTTCTGCGCCGAAACGCCGATGATGCCCAGATAGCCCGATTCCTTGGGCAAAACGGTGAGGTGCAGCTCTTTAATAATCTCTCCGGCACGCGCATCCGTCCCCGCTTGGGGCGCGGCGCGCAGAGCCACTACACTGGCGATTACGATTGTCGCTGCAAGTAGGTATTTCATGGCGGAAAGCATAACAAAACAGCGATAGGTTTTTCGAGCGGCCGCATTTTAGAAAGCGTAATAAAGAAAACACCGAGCAATAACGAGGACGTGGAGAATGTGTCTCGCGCGATTACCCTGCTCAATCCGGGGTAAATGCGAACGCCCATCAGGTGTACAATGGCGATCACTTTTTCCAGACATAAAAATGGAATTTCCATTTTCAGCGTATAAAACGAAGCGACATTGTCCAATTGAGGCATGTATACCCGAGGAGGATTTATGGACGAAGATACGAAGTTTGAGGGCGAAGGGTTAAGCCGGCGAGAAGTTATGGCGCGCACCGCGTGGGCCGGGCTCGGAGTGACCGCCGGAATGATCGGAGCGGGCGGCCTGCAAAAACTTTGGGGGCAGATGGCGCCGCGCGTGGACGAATCGTCGCCGCGCATTTTCGGCGCAAGCGTTGAACAACTTCCTCCCATCGACCCTCGCTACCCTGTCATGCCCAGCTGGAACACCGCGCTTCGCCAGCTTGCGCCCAATGTCTATGCCTACCAGCAGGAGGGCGGCACAGGACACCTCAATGCGGGCATCTCCAACGCCGGCATATTCGTCGGCGAAGATTCGGTAATGGTATTCGATTCGCTGGGATTTCCAATCCAGAGCAAAGCCTTGATCGCTGCTGCCAAAAAGGCCACTAATGGAAAACCCATCACTCACCTGATCAACAGCCATCACCATGGCGATCATGTGGCCGGCAATCAATTTTTCCTTCCTGCGCAAATCGCCAGCCATCCCTACTGCCGGCAAGAGGTGATCAAAGCCATCCCGGCGACGCCACCCACATGGCCCAAGGCCGATGGCCTTGCCGACGGCACCGAAGCGCGCAAACTGACGCCGCCCAGCGTGACGTTCGAAGACAAATTGACCTACAACATTGGCGGTAACGCCGTGGAGTTCCGCTTCGTGGGCCCGGCGCACACCTGGGGAGACATGGTGGCTTACCTGCCGGAGCACAAAATCCTGTTCGCCGCCGACCTGGCTTTTTTTAACTTAACTCCTTACTGCCACAACGCACATATTTCCAAATGGATGGAAGCCATCGACAAAGTCATGAAATGGGACGTTGACGTGATCGTTCCGGGACATGGCCCCGTCGGCGGCAAAAAAGATCTGGCGCAAGCCGGCGAATACTTCCGTTACCTGAAGCCCGAAGTCAAGAAACGCTACGACGCTAAAATGACTCCCGGCGCTGCCGCCGCGGACATCAAGATGGGCAAATACGACAACTGGATGGGACCAGAGCGAATCGTGATGAACACCGTCCGCCTGTACGATGAATTCAAAGGCACGCTCACGCCGGACATCGACGTGGAAGGCACCAAGCAGGCAATTCTGGAATTCAACTCCATCAAGGCAGCGAAGAAGTCGGCATAACACACTTGGGCTGAGCGGGGCGCGAGACAATTCCCCTCGCGCCCTGCCTTTTTCAGGTTTCAGAATGAACAGCTCGCCTTTTTGTCATTCTGAGCGAAGCGAAGAATCTCTCTTTCTTTCGATTTCACGCACCGAAAAACAAAGAGAGATTCTTCGCTTTGCTCAGAATGACAAATCAACTTTTCTTTTGTTGAACACATTCTCGCGTTCCGGTCTTTCTCTGTGATCTCTGCGCCCTCTGTGTTAAATGTCTGTTTCTTTTGTCGAACGGCAAAGGCTTACCACAGAGTGCACAGAGAGCACAGAGAAAAACGAGAAAGCGGAGAGAAGGTGTCGTTTCGTTTCGAGAGTTACGTTACGTGAGGCTCGAGCAGCAACTTTAGTTCCGCCACGAAAGCTTCCAATTCCGACAGGCGCTCCGGCGTTGCTTCCACGCGCTGCTTCTTCCACACGAACCAGCTCTTTTCTTTTTCCTTGATGCGCACGGTCAGGTTTCCTTCCAACAGAATGCAGGGCTCACCGAACAAACGAAATCCTCCGTTGGCGATGGGATCGAGCAGCGCCGCGCAGCTTCCCTTCCGTACGCCCACCGCGTTGGCATACATGGGGAAAGCGACAATCGCGAAATCCTTGGCGATCAGTCGCCGCAAAACGTCAATCTGCTGCGCGGAAAATTCATTCATGATGGTGGAAGTTTAGATGGGCACGGGGGGCAAGGAAAGTCAAAGCTTTTAACACAGAGAAAAACGGAGAAAGGCGAAAGAGAGAGGGCCACAGAGAAAAAGCATCCCAGATTAAAGCGCGGCTAATCGCATCGAACTGATAGCTCTAATTGCGGTCCACGATTCACGGGTCACGAACCAAGGATCACCGGGCACGGCGTTTTCATGCCACTGCAGGCTTGGACGTGGGCTTTCCCGGCGCATTCTCATCCTGCTCCAGCATTTGGATGAGGTTGCGCAGCGAGTCGATCAGTTCCGTGCGGGAGACATTGCTCTTGCGGAACTGAATGCGCAGCTTGAAGGCTTCGTTCTCCGGGCGAAAATTAAAGATGAACGGCTGTGGGCGCGGACCTGCGTTGCTTTCTTCCTGGCGTTCGCGGCGAGCTTCGTCGCGGGTCAGGCCGGCCTGCGCGATGCGATGAATAGCTTCCTGCATTTTGCGCTCGTTGGGCTGCCGAGCAATCTGCAAGAGCAGCGATTTGGAGGTGATGCCGTGCTCAATGCAAATCTTGCGCAACGCTTCGGGAATCACGCGCAGCGACATGGTTTCCGTCACCGACGAGCGAGCCTTGGCAATTTTCTTGGCGATATCCTCGTGCGTGTAATCGAAATGCTCGGCCAGGCGCTGCAAGCCGTCGGCTTCTTCAAACGGCGTCAAATCCTTGCGCTGCAAATTTTCGATCAGCGCCAGTTCCAGCGTTTCGGCGTCGTCCGCAATTTTTTCGATGCAGGGGACTTCGCGCAATCCCGCCGCGCGCGAAGAATGGTAGCGGCGCTCGCCGGAGATGATGTAGTAGCAATCCTCGCGCGGAACGAAGCGCACCAGCAGCGGTTCCAGCACGCCTTTTTCGCGGATGGATTCCGTGAGATCGCGCAGATCGCCTAGAAATTTCCGGGGCTGATCGGGGTTGGGCCTGATCTTGTCAACCGGAACCATGCGGCCAATAGCTGCGCCGCTGAATGTGGTCAGTTGTTCTACGTAGTGCGCGTCATGCCGCATCTTCAGCGTGACGGGCAATCCCATTCTCTTCGACACGTTGGATAACCTCCAAGGCAAGCTTGCCGTAATCCCTCGCGCCGGGCGACTTGGGCGCGAAGGTCATGATCGTTTCCTTGTAGGCTGGACTCTCTTCCAGGCGCACATTTTTGCCGATACGCGTCTTGAACAGCACGGTGCCGAATACAGAGCGAATCTGCTCGTGCGTGTCGCGCGAAATATTGGTCCGCTTGTCAAACAGAGTGATGACCACGCCCAGCACCTTAAGGTCGGGATTGGGCCGCGCGCGAATCCGCTCATAGGTTTCCAGCAGATCGTCCGTGCCCTCAATCGCGAAGTATGCGGCCTGAATCGGCACCAGCAAATGCGTGGAGGCTACCATGGCGTTCACCGTAAGAATGCCCAGCGCCGGCGGCGTATCGATGATGATGAAGTCGAAATCTTTCAGCACCGGAGCCAGCGCGTCTTTCAGCTTGAATGGCGCATCAAACTGCCCGGAAAGCTGCTGCTCCAGTTTCGCCAGGGCCAGCCGCGACGGCGCGACTGACAAATTCGGCATCTTGGTAGCCTTGATGACGCTGGCCATTTCGGCGCGGTGCTCGCCCAGCACGTCAAACATGGACGCCTGCACGGTAGCCAAATCGAAAAAGGTGATGCTCGAATTAGCCTGCGGATCGAGATCGATCAGGAGTGTACGTTTTTCGCGTTGAGCAATTGCGGCGGCAAGATTGATAGCAGTGGTGGTTTTCCCCACTCCGCCCTTCTGATTGGCAATGGTCAGGATGGCGGTCATAGACAGCCCCAACTAGGTTGGGGCAAACTTCCTCCCTGGGTGGCCTCTTCCCGTGCGATCTTATAAATGCAATGAAATGGAGGGAAGGCCCCCAGCCGTCGGCGCAACCCAAATCTACTCGTACCGGGAATGAGCGCAAGCGAAAAAGCGGAATCTTAGTGGCGCGGGCTTCAGCCTGCGGGGTTTAGGTCTTGCAATGACCAAAGCACGCAAGCTGAACAGGCTGCGATAATAATCCACCGTTTGTCATCCCGAGCGATGCGAGGGATCTGCTTTTCTTCTAGGCTTCCAGGAATAAGCAGATTCCTCGGGGCAAACCCCGCCCTTCGGAATGACACGGTGCGATTTTCCCCGCGGCCTGTGAAGCCCGCGCCACAAAATTCCATCCCCATCTCAACCGGGTGCCGCACCCTTTACGATTTTCAAAGGGTGCGGGCTTAGATTCCAGAAACGGCGGGAAACGCAAATGGGAGCGGGTATTAAAGTCCAAAATCCCCACCATCGCACAATCCGCAAGGATGGGGCGGCCGACCATGTTTCGCTGACAAATCGATTTGGCTTTACAATCTTTGCATGATCATTCGCGCGGTGATTTTCGATATGGACGGGCTGATGCTGGACACCGAGCCGCTGTATCGCGGCGCATGGAAGCAGGCTTGCGCCGAATGCGGCTACGAATTGTCAGATGAAATCTACAAGAGGCTGGTGGGCCGCAATCCCACGGATTCCGAGCAAACGCTTTTGCACGAGTTTGGCGCGGGATTTTCCCAGGAGAAATTTCACAGCCTGGCCCGGACGTACTTGACGACTGCATTCACGAGCGCGCCCATCCGAAGAAAGCCGGGGCTCGATTCCCTGCTTACTTTTCTCGAATCGCGGCGAATGCCCAAGGCCGTGGCCACCTCCAACAGGCGGCATAAAGCGCTGTCCCTTTTGCAAACAACTCAGTTGCTTGAGCGCTTTGACGCAGTGGCCACCGGAGACGAAGTGACGCATGGAAAACCCTCTCCGGACCTGTTCCTGCTTGCGGCGCAACGCCTCGGCTTTGACCCAAGCGCATGTCTGGTGCTGGAAGACGCCGAATCGGGAGTCATCGCCGCGCACGAAGCCGGAATGCAAGTGTTCAACGTGCCCGATCTGGTCGAGCCCTCGCCCGAAGTGCGGCGAAGGGCGCACGGCATTTTCAGCTCATTGGCCGACGTCGCCAGAAATCTTGAAATTGCTTCCGTCGGTACAAGATCAGAAGGAATCGAGCTTCGGTTTTTCAAGACCGATTAATGGAGGCGACATTTGTCAATCCAATGGTGTGATAAGAAACCGCACGGCAGTTTTCCTGGGGCTAGCGATTCTTGAGAATTTGCTCCACATCTCTTCGGCCATGAAGAATGGAAACGATCTGCAGAGGATTTGTTTCCTGCCGGTATACAATTAAATAGGAGTACACCGGAAAAAATCTCACATCCGCGTCCGTTAATTCCTTGCGCAGGTGCCCAGCGCCAGGATTTCCCGCAAGAAAAGCAATTCTTTCACGGATGGTGGATTCAACGCGATCTGCGATTGCGATACTTGCTTGCTCTTTGATGTAGAGCCAAATTTGAACCAGATCGAGGGCGGCTTGCGGCGCAAGAACCTAGCGCGGGTTCATTTAGATTTTGCTTTTCAGGTTCGTCAGGTGAGCATCCAACTGATCTTCCGGGATTCCTTCGCCGCGGACCAGTTGCTCAATCCCGCGTCTGATCTTGGCGTCGATTGCTTCGCGGTTCTCCAAAAGCCAGCGGTCCTGCTCTTCCTTGGTCTCCAGCAAACGGTGCAATGCTTCCTCGACACTGCCCGAGCCGGTGGCCTGAATTTGCTTTTGAATTCTGGCCGCAAGGGCCGCATCGTGGATTTCGATGTTCACGGGTGAACCCTCCGGAAGAGGATCGGATTCTATTTTAAGAATAACTGAGGGGACAATAATGTCAAGGAAACGCGGTGGCCAGTGGCAACGGGCGCCCCACCCTTTGCGATATTCAAAGGGTGGGGCTTTAGATTATTGGAACGACAGGAAGCGAAGATGGGAGTGAAAATTTAACCCCCAAAATCCCCACCCTCGCACAATTCGCAAGAGTGGGGCACCCGAAACCCCAAGTTCAACTACACAGCCCGGGCCACCCGCCTAACACTGAAGCGGCAAGAAAGATGCGTACTCCGCACTCTTTGCGGATCAATCCTAGAATAGCGGCGGTTTATTTTACTGAAACGATGGGAAACAATATTGAGAATGCGAATTTCGGGCCGCCCGCACGCTTGCACGAGTCTCAAGAATGGACAGTCGGCGTGGCGCGATCTGCTAGCGATGAGATTTTTTACGTTTCTTCGGGCTTTGTTTGGGTGGCTTTGGCGCTGGGCCAAGGAATTTTTGCACGCTGGCAACGATTTGTTGGGCTGGCTTTCCGGCCGCGACGTCGGTGACGATCGAACTAAAAATCTTGCCGGCCAATGCGGCAGTCAAAGGGGTCACTTGTGAAAGCTGGCCGGACTGAACTCCTGTGCCGAACGGGTCATCGGAAGTCACGCCGCCCTTGAGGGCCTTCACCGCGTCGAGAAATGCGGGCAAGGCCTGAGAGGCGGGTTTCGAGGTGAGGCTGGCGTAGAGTTGGGCAAGCGTTCCGGCGTCTTTCAATGAGACGATCGTTTGCGCAATTTTGGTCAGGGTGAAGCCCTGGCTCTGCAGCCAGGATAGGAAAGCCATGCCGCATCCGGTGCTGTCCGCGTTTTGGTCGGTTGGGTCGGTCTTGTTGACGAAGTCCGGCATTCCATCGTGGGCCCATTGAGGAGCGGTAGCAAAGTCGGAGAGGGCGTTGTTGCCGATGACTGCCGCGCACCATCGTGAAAGCGCTTCCCCGGTACTAACGCCGCAGAGGTTTCCGCCCATGGAGCACTCGCTCAGTTCGGCTTCAAAGAGCGCTAACACTCGATCAGAATTTCCAAACGATGCGCAGACCTCGATTGCGGCGCCCACCGTGTAATCGCAGCCATCGTGGTCGGCTCCGCCCGTGCCATCCGTCGCTCCCCCCAAGGCGAAAATGATTACGCTCACCGGGCCGCCGGTGCTGCCAAAGATTGCATCGTTGGCGCTCACCACGCGGTCGGCATCACTGACCAGGTCTTGCGCGTTCAGCAGCGCTGGACCGCCAAGCGTCGGGTCAACGTAAACAGTTACTCGTCCGCTCTTGCTCGTCCCAACGAATTCGGAGGTCCCTGTATAACTCGGCCACGCAGGGGGTGGAGGACCAACTTTTGTGTGTGGCTGCTTCTTTCGCGCGGCAGCGATTTCGAAATCAGTAGCTTTGATGCGATGGCTCATTGCAGCACCTCGATTGGAATATTGGAATGGATCGAAAAAGCGAATCTCCGGACCGGATTATGGATTATCTAGTGCGCTTCTAACTTCACAACGCGCAAAGAAAGATTTTGTAGGCTGGGGGTTTGTACGCGGCTGGCGCGCACGCTCGAATGATACCACCGCCGGGTGGCGGGGTGCCCCGCCCTTTGCGATCTTTAAAGAGTGCGGGTTTAGATTCCTGAAACATCGGACACCGAAGGTGGGAGTGTGAATTTAAGCCCGAAAATCCCCATCCTTGCAAATGGCGCAAGGATGCGCACCCGTCACGAAGGTACGACGCCGGAGTAGGACAGGCTTCAGCCTGTCTTCTTTTGATTTCTGCCCGCTCAACGAAAGTCAAAACCAGACAGGCTGAAGCCTGTCCTACTAGACGTGTTATCCTCTCACCGAAAAAGATGAGTGCTGTCGAGCCTGTGCCTTCTTCCACCACAAAACGAAACGGTGCAGATGCGCCCGCTTCTGTCAATCATAGCGACGACAAAAACGGCGCGTCCGCGCTGCGCAAGGCCAGCGTGCGGCTGATTCCGCTGATCGCCATTGCTTATGGCGTGGCGTATACGGATCGCGTGAATATCAGCTTTGCGGCGCTGCAGATGAATCGCGATTTGCACTTTAGCGCTTCGAGCTATGGGCTGGGCGCGGGGCTTTTCTTTTTGAGCTATGCGGCTTGCGAGATACCGTCGAACCTGCTGCTAGTGCGTTTCGGAGCAAGCAGGTGGATTGCGCGCATCATGCTCACCTGGGGCCTGCTAGCCATGGGCATGATGTTCGTTAAAACGCCGCTGCAATTTTACGCGGTGCGGTTTCTCTTGGGCATGTCCGAGGCGGGCTTTTTTCCGGGAGTGGTTTTCTATCTCAGCCAGTGGTTTCCGGCAAATGTGCGCGCTCGCACCGTGAGCCGATTTTATGTGGCGCTGCCGCTCAGCTCGGTGTTCATGGGAGGGCTGGCTGGGGCGCTGCTCAATTTGCAGGGGCGCATGGGGCTGGCCGGTTGGCAATGGCTGTTTGTGGCGGAGGGTTTGCCGGCCGTGCTGCTCAGCGTGGTGTTTCTCGTCTATCTGCCGAACACTCCTGCCGATGCCAAGTGGCTGACGAGCGAGGAGCGCGACTGGCTCTTGAACCGGCTGCGCGTGGACAACGCATCCGCCGCCGGCGGCGCGGGCCACGCTGAAGGCGCGTTGCGCGCCATACTGAATCCGCGCGTGTGGCAGCTGGGCATTTATCTGCTTTGCATCTACATTGGTTTCTACGCGTTTTCGTTTTCCGCGCCGCTGCTGATTCAGCAGGCCACCGGCATGAGCAATACGGGCGTGGGCTTCGCCGTGGCCGCCATGGGATTGCTGGGCGCGCTGGCGCTGGTGCTCAACGGGCAGCACTCGGACCGCACCAATGAGCGCTACCTGCACATCGCCGTGCCCGTCTTGCTGATCGCCGCGGCGTTCGTCGTGGGCGGGCTGACCGTCGCGCCGATCTTCGCTCTGCCCGCATACGCCATCATCTTCATCGCCTTCAACGCGACTGCCGGGCCTTCCTGGACCATTCCCTCCAGCTTTCTCACCGGAAAATCCGCCGCCGCGGGCATCGCCACTGCAAACACTATCGCCATTGTTGGTGGATTTCTGGGGCCCTACTGGATGGGACGCGCGAAGGATTTCACGGGAAACTATCAGACTGGGCTTTTGACTTTGGCGATTCCCACGATTGCCGGCGCGATGATTGTGCTGTTCATGCGGCGGCAGGCTGCGCGGTCTTGAAAGTAGGACAGGCTTCAGCCTGTCTGGTTTTAGATCTAAGGGTAGCATGGCGAACTCAAAGCGGACAGGCTGAAGCCTGTCCTACTTAAAACCTACATCTTGTAGCGGCCGAGGTCTTCGTCGGAGAGGCCTTCGAGCCATTTGCGGAGTTCTTCGCTGGTGGATTTTTCGGAGATGGCGTTGGAAACTTTCGAGCTTTTCAGGACTTCGTCTTCCACGAAGATGGGGCAATCGACGCGCAGGGCCAGCGCCAGTGCGTCGCTCGGCCGCGAATCGATGGAGAAAATTTCGCCGTTGCGCTCCACCCAGATCAGCGCATAAAACGTGTCGTCCTTCAGATCGTTGACCACCACTTTTTGCACGCGCACATCGAGGCCCAGGAACACGTTGCGCAGCAGGTCATGCGTCATGGGGCGCGGCGTTTGCACTTTTTCAATTTCCAGGGCGATGGCGTTGGCTTCGTAGATTCCCACCCAGATTGGAAGGACCGCAGTTCCCTGCGCGTCCTTGAGCACAACGATGGGCATGTTGGTGACGGGGTCCATCATCAGTCCGCGGATCTTCATTTCGACTTCCATGGAAACCTCCCCGGACGGCAATTGCGGGAACAAACCCAAGTTCTTTGTAGGACAGGCTTCAGCCTGTCTTCTTTTGATTCGCGTCAAAGCTGGGCAAGTCAAAACCTGACAGGCTGAAGCCTGTCCTACAAAATTAAATCGCGTGTTCCCCAACGAGGCTGATGGGGCCCGCGCCGGTTACCTTCACCTGAACGTATTCTCCCAGAAGGTTCTCGCGGGGCGAAGTGAAATTTAACATCTGGTTGTTTGAACAGCGACCTGACCAATTTCCGGGGCGGCGCGAAGCGTTGTCCACCATCACTTCCAGTGTCTCGCCGATGTGCGCGTCGTTGCGACGCTGCTGAATTTCACGCTGGTAGTCCATCAAGCGAGCCAGGCGGCGTCCTTTCTCTTCCTCGGGAATTGCGTCCGGCATGTGCTGCGCGGAAGTGTTTGGGCGCGGCGAATATTGAAACGCGAACACGCCGTCATACTGCGCGATATTCAGCAGTGAAAGTGTTTCCTCGAGGTCCGCTTCCGTTTCGCCCGGAAATCCAACGATGATGTCCGAGGTCACGCTGATGGGGCGGCGTGCCTCGCGAATCATGGCGATCTTTTCCAGATATTCTTCGCGCGTATAGGTGCGCAGCATTTCGCGCAAGATACGCGTCGACCCCGATTGCACGGGCAGATGCACGTGGTCGCAAAGCTGCGGCGTGGAGTCGATGGCCTCGACAATGTCTCGGCCGAAATCACGCGGGTGCGAAGTCGTGAAGCGCACGCGCCGAATTCCCTGCACCGCCGCCACCGCCACCAGCAACTCCGCAAAACTCATTCGCTTTCCAGACGGATCCTTGTACGAATTCACGGTTTGCCCGAGCAGCTGAATTTCCGAGTAGCCCGCGTCGGCCAGCCTTCGCACTTCTTCCAACACCGAGGCGCTCGAGCGGCTGCGCTCCGGCCCACGCGTGAACGGCACTACGCAATAGGAACAGGCTTTGTCGCAGCCTTCGATGATGGTGAGGTAGGCGCGGAAGGGATTGTCGCGACGCGTAATTTCCGTTTCAAACGTTGCGTCGGTATCGTTGTCCAGGCCAGTGACGCGGCGGTTTCCCGCTTCCAATTCCGCGATCAGGTCGGGCAGCTTGCTGTAGCTGGCCGAGCCGCACACCAGGCGCACCCACGGCGAACCCAAGGCTTACGC